>JBBRYF010000001.1:0-360515 GCA_038237925.1 Gaiellales bacterium
AGTACCGGAACCAGGGCCTGCCCTTCCTCGATCTGATCCAGGAGGGAACGATCGGGCTCGTCCGCGCGGCCGAGAAGTTCGACCACCGCAAGGGGTTCAAGTTCTCGACCTACGCGACCTGGTGGATCCGCCAGGCCGTCGCCCGCGCGCTCGCGGACAAGGCGCGGACGATCCGCATGCCGGTGCACATCGTCGAGAAGCTGAACAAGATCGTGCGTTCTGAGCGGAAGCTGCGCGCCGAGCTCGGTCGCGAGCCGATGTCGTTCGAGATCGCGCGTGACGTCGAGCTGACGACCGACGAGGTCGAGCAGATCCGCCGCAGCTCGCAGGCGCCGATCTCGCTCGAGAAGCCCGTCGGCGACGAGGAGGAGTCGGAGTTCGGCCACTTCCTCACCGACGAGAGCGACCCGCTGCCTGAGGAGGTCGCCGAGGTGGAGCTCCGCAAGGCGACGCTGTCGCGCGTGCTGGAGACGCTCAGCGCCCGCGAGCGCCGCGTGCTCGAGCTGCGCTACGGCTTGAACGGCGAGCACCCGCGCACGCTGGACGAGGTCGGCAAGACGTTCAACGTCACACGCGAGCGGATCCGGCAGATCGAGAACCAGAGCCTGAAGAAGCTGCGCGCGCTGAGCGACTCGGTCGCACTCCGCGACGTCGCTTAACGAGCGGGCATGGGGGGCCGCCTCCGGGCGGCTCCCCTCTGGGTTTCCAGAGGCGGTCACGTAGACTCGCCCGCCGTGGCCGAGCCCTGGTTCGACGAGCTTTCCGAGCTGCTGCGCATCCCGAGTGTCAGCGCGGATCTCGCGCGCGTCGGTGACGTCGAGGCTGCGGCGGAGTGGCTGGCCGCGTTCATTCGGGGAGCCGGCGGCGAAGCCAGCGTCGTGGCGACCGACACGCATCCACTGATCGTCGGCGATCTCGCAGCCTCGAACGGCGCCGCGCCGACGGTGCTCGTCTACGGACACGTCGACGTTCAGCCGCCCGATCCGCTTGAGCTCTGGGAGTCCGACCCGTTCACGCTCGAGCAGCGCGACGAGTGGCTGTACGCGCGCGGCGTCGTGGACGACAAGGGCCAGCTCTACATGCTCGCGAAGGCCGCCGCCGAGCTCGCGGCCGCCGGCGAGTTGCCCGTCAACGTGCGCTTCGCCTGCGACAGCGAGGAGGAGACGGGCGGCCACCAGATCGTCGACTTCCTCGCCGCCGACGAGCGCGGCGCCGACGCGGCGGTGATCTTCGACAGCGGCATGACGACGCGCGGCGTGCCCGAGTTCGCGGTCGCGACGCGCGGGCTTGTCTACTTCCACGTCACCGTCCGCACCGGTGAGCGCGACCTGCACTCCGGTCTCTTCGGCGGCGCCGCGCTGAACGCGGTGCACGCGTTGACCGAGATCCTCTCGGCGGTCCAGCGGCAGGACGGCCGCCTGCCCGAGCCGCTGCGCGCTGGGATTGCGCCGCCCACCGACGAGGAGCGGGCGGCGTGGGCCGAGCTCGTGCCGGGGTCGCAGATGCTCGCGGAAGGGGGCGCGCAGCCGATCGACGCGGAGAGCGCCGAGGAGTTCTACCTCCGCACGACCGCCGAGCCGGCGCTCGACGTCAACGGCGTCTCCGGCGGCTCGCCGACCCTGCAGAAGACGGTGCTGCCGGTCTTCGCGGAGGCGAACCTCTCGATCCGGCTCGCGCCCGGCCAGGACGTCGAGACGATCGGCGCCGCGGTCGAGCGGCTGCTGCGCGACGCGGCTCCCGCAGGCGCCGAGCTCGAGATCCAGCGTCTCTCTTCAGCTGCGGCCGGCCTCGTCCCGCCCGATGCCCAGGCAGTGCAGCTCGCCCAGGACGCGTTCGAGCGGACGATGGGGAAGCGCCCGCTGCTCGTCCGCTCCGGTGGCACGCTGCCGATCGTGCCGGCGCTCGTGGACAAGGGCATTCCGACGATCGTCACCGGCTTCGGGACGCCGGAGAGCAACATCCACTCGCCGAACGAGCGGTTGCTGGCGGAGTACATGCCGCTCGGGATCGAGACGGCGCGCGAGCTCTACCGCAGCTTTGCGGCGCTAGACGTGTAGCTCGCAGTCGACGAGCCAGGCGTGCCCGAAGCGGCGCATCTCGTCGATGATCGGCAAGAGCGCCTCGCCCTTGTCGGTCAGCTCGTACTCGACCCGCGGCGGCGACTCCGGGTAGCTGTGGCGCACGACGATGCCCTCGTGCTCGAGTGCGCGCAGGCGCTCGGAAAGCGTGCGCGGGCTGATCCCCTTGCACGAGGTCTCGAGCTGCGTGAAGCGGCGCGCCCCTTCGGAGAGGTCGTGGACGAGCACGGCCGTCCATTTCGCGCCCAGGATCTCAGCGCACGCGGCCACCGAGCACGTCGAGTCGTGGATCGGGTTCATCGTGCGCATCAGGACGAATCGTAACGGGTACGCTCGCCGCGCCCTGATCGACCTCCATTCGCACGTCCTCGCGGGGCGCCGCGGTGGGTGAGCCCGACCTGGCGCACTGGCTGGCCGAGGACGTGCCCAACGACCCTGATACGGTCGCCGTAGATGTCCCAGCTCGACAAGGAGCTCCGGGAGCGCATCGACGAGCCGGCCTCTGACGAGGCCGAGCGCGAAGCCCGGCTCTCGCCTGCCGACGCCGTCGCGCAGATGCGAATCAAGGTGCCGGCGCAGCGGAGCCGCAAGCTGCGCACGCTGCTCGAGCGCGTGAACGCCGACCACGGGCTGAAGGCGTGGTGGCACGTCGCGAACGTGAACGCCGTCAAGCGGCTCGGGATCAACGACCACTCCTGGGTTCACATCCAGATCGTCGCGAACATCGCGTTGCGGCTCCTGCGGATCCTCGAGAAGCGCGGCGTCTCGCCCGCGATGGTCGAGGACTACGACATGAAGCAGGAGGACGCGGAGATCGTCGTCCTGCTCGGTGCGCTGCTGCACTGCGTCGGCATGGCCGTTCACCGCGACCGGCACGAGGACTGGAGCCTCTTCCTCGCCGGGCCGAAGGCGCGCCAGCTAGTGACCGGGATCTACGAGGAGCCGGAGCTGACTGTCGTGGTCAGCGAGGTGCTGCAGGCGATCACTTCGCATCGCGAGTCCGGCCACCCGCTCACGCTCGAGGCCGGGATCGTCCGCGTCGCCGACGCGCTCGACATCGAGGAGGGCCGCTCGCGGATCCCGTTCGAGCGCGGCCGCGTTTCGATCCACTCGATCTCGGCGGCGGCGATCGACGAGGTGATCATCACGGAGGGCAAGGACCATCCGGTCTCCGTCGAGATCAAGATGAACAACTCGGCCGGGATCTACCAGGTCGACGAGCTGCTGAAGTCGAAGCTGCACGGCTCGGGCCTGGAGCCGTACGTCGAGGTCGTGGCCCGCATCGAGAACGAGGCCGAGAAGAGCCTCGTCCCGATGTACCGCCTCGAATAAGGACCTGGCGTTCCTGACCATGCCCTAGGGACAGTCCCTCGGGCATGACCCCAAGCCCGGCAAAGCTGTACGCCTTGGGGTACGGCGTCCATCTCGGCCACGGCCGAGGGACTGTCCCTGGGCCTTGGCCCAAAGCGACACGTCATCGGCTAGGTCTTGGGAACAGGCTCGAGGCTGTAGCCGACGCCGTAGCGCGTCTGGACGAACGTGTGCTTCGGCGCTCGCGCGTCGATCTTCTCGCGCAGGCGCCGCACGCAGACGTCGACCGTGCGGTCGCGGTGCGTTGCTCGACGCCCCCAGATGCGCTGCAGCAGCTCATCGCGGCTCGCGACCCGGCCGCGGTCGAGCGCCAGCGCGTAGAGAAGCCGGAACTCGGTCGGCGTCAGCTCGGCGCTCTCACCGTCGATGAACGCCTGCACCGAGCGCGGGTCGATGCGGAGCTCCTCGATCACGAGCTCCTCGCCGCGATCCTCTTGCAGCGCGCGCACTCCGCGCCGCGCCGCCGCCTGCACCCGTGCGACCAGCTCCTTCATCGAGAACGGCTTGACGAGGTAGTCGTCGGCGCCGATCTGGAGCGCGTGCACGCGGTCGTGCTCGGTTCCGCGGGCGCTGACGACGAGGATCGGCGTGCCGATGCCCTCCGCGCGCGCCTGTTCGATCAGTGCCCAGCCGTCGAGGCCCGGCAGCATCAGGTCGAGCACGAGCACGTCGGGCCGCTCATGCCGAAGCCGGGCGAGGCCGACCTCGCCGCCGCCCACGCGAACCGGGTCGACCCCGGCCGCGGCGAGGTGCTGCGCCATTCCCTCCGCGATCGTGTCGTCGTCTTCGACGATCAGGACCTTCGTCACGCGATACTCAGCCTATGCCTGACCTGGACTACGAGGCGCTGCGCTCCGCGTTCACGGCGTCCGTCTCGCATGAGCTGCGGACACCCCTGGCGCGGTTGCAGGCGCTGCTCGACAACGCCGAGCTCCCCGGAGCCGATCTGAAGGATCTGCTGCGCAGGGCGCAGGAGGAGGTCGTCGCGATGACCGAGCTCGTGGACGACGTGCTCTTCCTGAGCGAGCTCGAGCAGGGACGGGAGGTAGTCTCGCTCGGCGACACCGAGGCCGCACCGGTCCTGCGCGACCTCGTCGCCGAGCTCTCGGAGCGCGCGGAGCTGGCGGGCCTGAAGCTCGACCTGCGAATCGACGACGAGACGATCCACGTGCCGCTTCGCCGGCGGATGCTCCGCCTCGTGGCCGAGAACCTGCTCGAGAATGCGCTCCGGTACGCGGGCGAAGGGGCGACGTGCACCGTGACGCTGGCACGCGAGGACGGCCGCGTCGTTCTCCGCGTCACCGACGACGGAACCGGCGTTCCCGAGGAAGACGTCGGGCGGCTCTTCGAGCGGTTCTTCCGCTCGGATCGCGCCCGCACGACTCGCGGTACCGGCCTCGGCCTCGCGATCGTCAAGCACGTGGTCGAGTCCGCGGGCGGGAGCGTCGAAGCCCGCGGCGCGCAGGGCCGCGGGCTCGACGTCAGGTGCGTCTTTCCGAGTTGAGCTAGCTATGGACCCGGGCGAGCGTCTTCCGGGCCGCCTGCTGCACGATCTTCGGAAGCTCGACGAACCGGAGCTTCGGGCCGTAGGACTGGCCCTTGGTGACCGCCCAGTCGACGAACTTCTTCAGCTCGGCTGCCTTGCCCGTCTTCAGGGGCAGGATCACGTAGGTGAAGGTGCAGATCGGGTACGCGAACGTGGCTTTCGCGTTCGGGTTCACGACCGTGATCGAGTTGTCCTTGCTCTGCAACCGCTTGAGCGACTTCGCCGCTGCGCGGATGTTGATCAGGCTGGGCAGCTCGAACTTGCCGGCGCGATTCTGGACCTTCGCGATCTTGAAGCCGTTCTTCAGCGAGTAGGCGACGTCGACGTAGGTGATGCCACCCTTCGTGCTCTTCAGCTTCGCCGCGACGCCTGAGCTGCCGCGAGCGCCGACCCCGGCCGGGAAGTTCGGCTGCGTGCCTTTGCCGATCGAGTTCTTCCAGGCCTTGCTGACGTGTGAGAGGTAGTCGGTGAAGTTGTAGCTCGTGCCGCTGCCGTCGCTGCGGTAGATGGGGACGACCTTCTCGTGGGGCAGGTTGACGCCCTTGTTGAGCTTCTTGATCGCCGGGTTGTCCCAGTACTTGATCGACCCACCGTAGATGCCGGCGAGGATCGTGCCCGTGAGCTTCAAGCCGTAGCTGACGCCGCTCACGTTGTACGGAATCGACGTGGCCGAGAAGGCCCAGGGGATCTGGACGCAGCCCTTGCAGGCCGAGAACTGATCCGGCGTGAGCGGTGCGTCGCTGGCGCCGAAGTCGACGGTGCGGGCCGTGATCGCGGCGATACCGCCGCCGCTGCCGATCCCGCTGTAGGCGACCTTCGAAGCCTTGTAGGTCTGCGTCCACTTCGTGACGAGCGGGACGACGAACGTGCTGCCTGCGCCGACGAGCGTGCCCGACTGCTTCGTCGAGGCTGCGCCTGCGAAGCTCGTAAACGCAGTGAGCGTGGTCGCCGCGAGTGCGAGTGCGGCGAGACCTGCCGCAGTGGCTCGTTTCCTGTTCACGTTTCCAGTTCTCCTCTCCTGGGTGGTACTCCCTGGCACGAGCGTGCCGTGCCGCCCGGTGCTCGTGGGCTGAAAGGCGGTTCGGATCTGGTAACGGTCCGGTGACAAGCGTCTGCTCAAGCCGGATTACCCGTTAGCGTGGCCGCCGATGAGCTCGATCCCTGCCACGCAGGCGCTGGGTGGGACGCGACGGCTCCGGGACCGGCTCGGAGACCGCTTGTTGTTCGCGCTGACGCTGCTCGCGTCGCTGGCCGCGATCGCGATCATGGTCGCGATCGCCTACAAGGTCGTGCGCGGGTCCAAGCTGGCATTTAGCACGTTCGGGCTCTCGTTTGTCACGGGGACGACCTGGGACGCCACGAACGGCGTGTTCGGCGCGGGCACGCTGCTCTACGGCACGGCCGTGAGCTCGCTGATGGCGCTGCTGATCGCCGGGCCGCTGGCGATCGCCATCGCGCTCTTCTTGAGCGAGCTCGCGCCGCGCTGGGTGCGCGGCGTCGTCGGGTCGCTCGTCGAAACCCTGGCGGCGATCCCGAGCGTCGTGCTCGGCCTCTGGGGCATTCTCGTGCTCGGCCCGTTCGCCGCGAACCATTTCGAGCCGTGGCTGCACCGCTCGCTCGGGTTCATCCCGATCTTCAGTGGCGACCCCAGTTCGAGCGGTATCTTCGTCGCCGGCCTCGTACTGGCGATCATGGTCGTGCCGATCGTCGCCAGCATCTGCCGCGAGCTCTTCTTGGCCGTTCCGCGCGAGCTCGAGGAAGGCGCACTCGCGCTCGGGGCGACCCGCTGGGAGATGGTGCGCGGGGTCATCCTCTTTTCCTCGCGACCGGGGATCGCAGCAGCGCTGATCCTCGGCCTCGGCCGCGCGCTCGGCGAGGCGATCGCGGTCACCCAGGTGATCGGCTCGGCGACCGCGATTCACGCCTCGCTGTTCCAGCCGGGCGACACGCTGGCGAGCCGGATCGCGGCCCAGTTCCAAGGTGCGGGCACCAACCTGCAGACCTCGTCGCTCTTCTACCTCGCCGCCATCCTGCTCGTGATCGGCCTCGTCACGAACCTGGCCGCGCAGGTGATCGTGAGGCGGTTCGAGTTCCACCGGACGGGAGGCGACTGATGGCTGCGCTCGAGCCAGCCCTCGATCTGCGAGGCGGTGGGCGCACGAGGCGCCGGCGGCTCGTGAACCGGTTCGCCGAGGGTGTGGCATCCGTGGCTGCCATCGGGGCCGTGGCCGTCCTCGCGATCGTCGTCCTCTCGGTCGCCCAGCGCGGAGGCGGCGAGCTCAGCTGGGGATTCCTGACCAAGGACCTTCCGCTCTACGGCCAGCCCGGCGGCGGCATCGGGCCGCTGATCGTGGGCTCGGCGCTCCTCGTCGGGATCGCGACGGCCATCGCACTGCCGCTCGGCGTGCTGACCGCGCTCTTCCTGAGCGAGTTCGCTTCCCCGCGCTTGTCCAGCCCGATCCAGCTCACGCTCGACCTGATGAACGGCCTGCCGTCGATCATCATCGGCGTCTTCGTCTTCGGCCTGCTCGTCTACGGCCACACACAGAGCGGCTACGCGGCCGGCTTCGCGCTCTCGATCGTGATGCTCCCGCTCATCGCCCGCTCGACGCAGGAAGTGCTGCGCCTGGTTCCGCTCGCCCAGCGCGAAGGAGCGCTCGCCCTTGGCGCGAGCCGGTGGCGCACGGTGCTCGGAATCGTGCTGCCGAGCGCTCTCGGCGGGATCCTGACCGGAACCGTCTTGGCGGTTGCGAGGGGAGCGGGGGAGACCGCGCCGTTGCTCTTCACGACGTCGATCTACGCGAACACGTTCTCGACCGACGTGAGCCACTCGTTGCCGAACATTCCGGTCCAGATCTTCATCTGGTCGGAGTCGGCCGATCCCAACGACCACAAGCGCGCCTGGGCGGCGGCGCTGGTGTTGCTGCTGTTCGTGCTGGCCACGAGCCTGCTGGCACGTGCGGCGCTCGGGCGCACCCGGAAGAAGCTGGGCCAATGACCGAGGAGGAGGGGGCAGTGAACGAGACGGTTACGATGCCGCCGATGAGGCCCGTCGACGTCGCAGAGCGGCAGGGGTCGGAGCCGAGTGCCGCGGAGGCCGTCTTCGACATCGACGGCCTGACCGCGAGCTACGGCTCGAACGTCGCGGTCAAGGACGTCAACCTCGACGTCGACAAGAACGTGATCACGGCAGTGATCGGCCCGTCGGGCTGCGGCAAGAGCACCTTCATCCGCTGCCTGAACCGGATGAACGACGTGATTCCGAGCTTCGGGATCGACGGGCGCGTGCTCTACCACGGGCACGATCTCTATGGCGACGACGTCGAGCCGGTCGAGGTGCGGCGCCGGATCGGGATGGTCTTCCAGAAGCCCAATCCGTTCCCGAAGACGATCTACGACAACGTTGCGTGGGCGCCGCGTGTGCTGGGGCTCAAGCACGACCTCGACGCCCGCGTCGAGAAGGCGCTCCAGGGTGCCGCGCTTTGGGATGAGGTCAAGGACCGGCTCAAGAAGAGCGCGCTCTCGCTCTCCGGCGGCCAGCAGCAGCGACTGTGCATCGCGCGCGCGATCGCGATCGAGCCCGAGGTGTTGCTCCTCGACGAGCCGGCGTCGGCGCTCGACCCGATCGCGACCCAGAAGATCGAGGAGCTGATGCACGAGCTCAAGAGCGACTACACGATCGTGATCGTCACGCACAACATGCAGCAGGCCGCTCGCGTCGCCGACCGAACCGCGTTCTTCAGCCTCGAGGTCGAGGACGCTCAGCGCTACGGCGTGCTGATCGAGTACGACGAGACGTCGAAGATCTTCACCGCACCCTCCGACAGGCGCACCGAGGACTATGTGACCGGGCGGTTCGGATGAACGTCCGCGTCAGCTTCCAAGAGGAGCTCGACCAGCTCGAGGCGAGCCTGCAGGAGGAGGGCGCGCTCGTCCTTCGCGTCCTGCGCGGCGCCCTGAACGCGCTCGCCCAGCGCGATGTCGAGCTCGCGGACGACGTGATCGCCTTCGACGACGACGTCGATCTCCGCTACGTCCAGATCGAGCAGGCAATCGAGTCGCTGCTCGCCCTGCAGACACCGGTCGCCACCGACCTGCGCCTCGTGCTCGCGATGCTGCACATGAACCTGCATCTCGAGCGGATGGCGGACTACAGCGTCACCATCGCGAAGCTCACCAAGCTCGTCGCGGACGTCGAGGGCGACCCCATGCTGTTGCAGAGCCTTCAGGAGATGGGCGAACGGGCGGAGGAAATGATCCGCGTTGCACTCGACGCCTTCGCGAACCGCGACCTCGAGGCCGCGGAATCGCTCGTCGACCTCGACGAGCTGATCGACCGCTCCAACCGCCGCTTCGTCGAGCGCGTGGTCGAGATCGTGGGCGAGCCGGGGCTGCGGGAGTGGGTCCTGCGAATGGTGCTCGTCTCGAGGACACTGGAGCGAATCGGCGACCACGCTGTCGACATCGGTGAGCAGATCTCCTATCTGCTGACGGCTGAATTTCGCGAGTTCACCGACGCCTCCCACCCCGAGGAGCACGCCTGAGAGCGCGACTCCTCGGCGCTGCGGTCTCGTTGCGCTGTCGGTGACCGGCCGCCGGCTGCCGGCGGCTCTTCCGGGGGTGCCGCGGCTAGCGGCTTAACAGAACGTTCACCACGGTGGCGGGTTGTACGTCCAGCTCCCTCCGAGCATCGTCGCGACCACCTTCACCTCGACCAGCTCATCAGGCTCGCACGCGAGCGGGTCGCGGTCGAGCACGACGAGGTCGGCGTAGTGCCCCGGGACGAGCTTCCCGCGCCGCCGCTCGTCGCGCGCGAGCCACGCGGGGGCGACGGTGGTTGCGTGCAGGGCCTGCTCGACGGTCAGCGCCTGCTCCGGGTGCCAGGCTTCGCGCTCGTCGAGGGTGCGGAGAACGCCGGCCCGGATCCCGGCGAGCGGATCGAGCTCCTCGATCGGCGCGTCGGAGCCGTTCGCGAGCACGGCGCCCGAGTCGAGCAGCGAGCGAAACGCGTAGGGCTCGCTCGAGAGCTCGCTCCAGAAGCGGTCGGCGAGGTCGCGGTCGGAGGGCGCGTGGCTGAACTGCACCGAGGCGGCGACGCCGAGCTCGGCGAAACGGGCCACGTCCTCAGGCGCGAGCAGCTGCGCGTGCTCGATCCGCTGGCGCAGGCCGAGCGGCTGCCACTCCTCGCGCGTCGCCTCGAAGGCGTCGAGCGCCTCGCGGTTCGCGAGATCGCCGATCGCGTGGACGGAGATCGGGAAGCCGGCTCGCGTCGCGTCACGGATGTACTGCTCGAGTTGCTCGCGGCTCGTGATCTCGACGCCGGAGCCGTCGAGCATGCGGGCGGTCTGCGAGCCGAGCGTGCCGTCCATGAACGCCTTCAGGTAGCCGACCCGCAGCAGAGGGCCGCCGAAGCCGCCGCGCACGTCGACGTCGGCCAGCTCCCCGGCGCGAAGTTCCGGCAGCGATTGCCACACGCGCAGGCAGAGCGCGCCGTCAGCCTCGAGTCGCTGCCAGAACCTGAGCGCTCCGAGCCAACCGTCCTTGTCGTGCACGCTGGTGACCCCGCGCGAGGCGGCGAGCTTCACGCCGGTGCGCATCGCGTCGACGTACTCATCGTCGCTCGTCTCGATGTAGCGGTCGCGGAAGTTCCAGCACGACTCTTCCCGCAGCACGCCCGTCGGCTCGCCGTGCTCGTCGAGCTCGACCACGCCGCCCGGGACCTGCAGGTCGCCGCTCGCCTGTGCGAGCGCGGCCGAGTTCAGCCAGACCGAGTGCGAGTCGCGCGCCATCAGCGCCACCGGGCGGTCGGGGGCGATCGCGTCGAGCTCGTGCCTCGTCGGCTCGACCGGCGGCGACCAGTCGCCGCTGCGCCACCCGCGGCCGCGAAGCCAGGCGCCCGTCGAGCTCTCGAGCGCATCGCGCACCCGCGCGACCGCCTCTTCCAGCGACCGCGTCCCCTCGAGCCGCACCTCGCGTTGCGCGATCGCCCAGGTCGGGAAGTGCACGTGCGAATCGGTGAACCCGGGGACGACGCAGCGGCCGCCGAGGTCGATCCGATCGGGCCCGGGCAGTGCGGTCTCGTGGGTGCCGACGCCGCCTGCGATCCGCTCGCCGGCGATCGCCAGGCCCCGAGCCAGCGGCAGCGAGGGCTCCATCGTGCGGACGACGCCGTTCTCGAGGATCACCGTGCGGGAGAATCTAGCCGTGCTCGACGTCTTCGATCACGTCACCATCCGCGTCCGCGACCTCGAGGCCTCGCAGCGCTTTTACGAGCTCGGGCTCGCGCAACTCGGTTACGGCGAGCCCTACCGCGGCGATCACTTCTTCGAGTGGGAGGACCTCTCGATCTCCGCAGCGAGCGAGGAGCGGCCCGTCACGCGCAACCTGCACCTCGCGCTGCTCGCGTCCTCGCGGGAAGCGGTGGACGGGTGGTGGCGCGCGATGACGGCGGACGGCCACCCCGACGACGGCGAGCCCGGCCCGCGCCCGCAGTGCTCATCGAGCTACTACGGCGCCTTCGTACGCGACCCCGACGGCAACAGCGTCGAGGCCGTCCACCACGGTGAGCCGCGCACCGGCGAGAACCGGCTCGACCACCTCTGGATCCGCGTGCGCGACCTGGCCGAGTCGAGGCTCTTCTACGAGACGGTCGCGCCGGTGGTCGGCCTGTGCGTGCACGACGGCGACGCGAACCGCTTCCACGTCACGAGCGGCGCCCGCTCGTTCGCGCTCGTCCGCGACGACCCGGTGACCGAGAACGTGCACATCGCCTTTCCGGTGAGCGACCGCGCCACCGTGGAGGCGTTCCACCGCGCCGCCCTCGCGGCCGGCTTCCGCGACAACGGCCCACCCGGCGAGCGGCGCTACCACCCCGGGTACTACGGCGCCTTCGTGCTCGACCCGGACGGCAACAACATCGAAGCGGTCTTCCACGACCGGAAGGAGGCGGGATGATCGACCACCTCGGGCTCGAGGTACGCGACTACCGGCGCAGCAAGGACTTCTACCTCGCGGCGCTGGCACCCCTCGGCTGCGAACTGATGCGGGAGTTCGAGGGGCGCATCGGCGGCTTCGGTCGCGACGGCAAGCCGTTCTTCTGGCTCCGCGAGGGTGAGCCAGCGGCCGGCGTCCACGTCGCTTTCGGTGCGCCCGACACCGCAACCGTCGACGCGTTCTACGCCGCCGCGATCGGCGCGGGCGGCGAGGACAACGGCGCGCCCGGCCTGCGTGCGCACTACCACCCCGGCTACTACGGAGCCTTCGTCCGCGATCCGGATGGCAACAACGTCGAGGCCGTCTTCCACGGTCCGCCCCACGCGGGTTGACCGTCGGCCCCCCGCACACCATCATTCCCTCACCCCCAGCAGCCGAAGGAGGCGCGATGGCGACCGATTGGTACATGGAAGGCCCCTGGTTCAAGAACTGCAACTGCGACCCGGGCTGTCCGTGCGACTTCAACCAGTTCCCGACGCACGACCACTGCGAGGGAGTCGTCGCGATGCGGATCGACAAGGGCAACTTCGGCGACACCGATCTCGCAGGGTTGTACTGGGCCGGGATCGTGCAATGGCCCGGCGCGATGCACGAGGGCAACGGCAGCGTCGTGCCGATCATCGACGAGCGCGCCGACGACGACCAGCGAAACGCGCTGCTGCAGATCATGAGTGGGCAGCAGGGCGACACGTTCTTCGAGATCGTCGCCGCGGTCTGCCCGAACGTGAAGGAGCCGCAGTTCGTCCCGTTCGAATTCGAGCACGACCTCGACTCGCGCATGGGCCGCGTGAAGGCCGGCGACGTGATGGAGACCGAGGTCGACACGCTGCGCGGCTTCGATCCGCCGGACCCGTATCGCGTCGTCGTTCGCATCCCCGGCGGGTTCGAGTACACCGGGCCGGACGAGGAAGCCGAGACGGCGGTCGCGACGAAGCTCGTCACGAAGGGCGACATCGAGTACACGCTCGAGAACTCGCACGCATCGATGGCCTTCGTGCGTCACGGCAACAGCTTCCAGGAGAACTACGCGCCGCTCACGGGCTGAGCTTCGTGCGCGTATCTAGGCAGACCAGCACGGCCGCGCTGCTGCTCGCGGCTGCGCTCGTCCTCTGGATCGTGACGTTCGAGCGCATGCACGGCATGGACGCCGGGCCCGGCACCGACCTCGGCGCGTTCGGCTGGTTCCTCGGCGTCTGGGTGACGATGATGGGGGCGATGATGCTGCCGTCGGTCGCGCCGATGGTGCTCGTCTTCGCCCGCATCAGCCGCGACCGCGGCCGGCGCGGCCAGCGGTTCGTCCCGACCTGGGTGTTCCTCGCGGGCTACCTGCTCGCCTGGGTGGCGTACGGGCTCCTCGCGTACGGCCTCTTCCGCCTGGTGCGCTGGGCGGCAGGCGGATCGCTCAGCTGGGACGGCGCAGGGCCATTGATCGCGGGAGCGGCGCTTCTTGCGGCCGGCCTCTACCAGCTGACCCCGCTCAAGCGCGTCTGCCTGCGCCACTGCCGCGGGCCGATGCATTTCGTCCTGCACGGCTGGCGGGACGGTCGTGGCGGCGCCTTGCGGATGGGCGTCGAGCACGGCGCCTTCTGCGTTGGCTGCTGCTGGGGGCTGATGCTCGCCCTCTTCGCGCTCGGTGTCATGAGCCTCTTCTGGATGGCGATCGTCGCGGCCGTGATCTTCGCCGAGAAGGCGCTGCCCGCCGGCGAAAAGCTCTCGCGGGCCTTCGCGCTCGCGCTCGTCGCGGGCGGGGTGTGGGTCGGCGTCGCGCCCGCGAGCGTGCCGGGTCTCGTCCAGCCGAACTCGCCCGCGGCCGACCGCGCCCGCCAGCGGATGATGGGGATGACTCCTGCGAAGATGAAGCCGATGCAGAAGCCGGCGAAGAAGATGAAGTCGCCGATGGCGCCCTGACCGCCTTCCGCGTCCGCGGCACGTATCTCGAGAGCTGCAACTGCGAGGCGATCTGCCCATGCCGGCGGATCGACGGCGTCATGGGCGGCCGCTCGACGTACGGGATCTGTCTCGGGGCGCTCTCGTGGCTGATCGCGGAGGGCAGTGCCGGCGACGTCGACCTGGCCGGGCTCGGGGTCGTGCTGGCCACGCGCTACAGCGATGACGAGGAGGGCTCCCCCTGGAGCTTCGTGCTCTACCTCGACCGGCGTGCGGACGAGGCGCAGCTCGCGGCGCTGGAGTCGATCTTTACCGGCCGGCTGCCGGGCTCGCAGCTCGAGCACTTTCCCTGGGCGTGGAAGGAGAGCCGGGAGCTCGCGGTACGCCCGGCGGAGATCGAGATCGAGCACGTTCCCGGCCGCGGCTGGTTCCGCGCGCGCGGCTACGTCGAGGTGCGGGCGTCACGACCGGTCGAGAGCGGGGAGACCGTGACCTGCATAATCCCCGGCCACGAGCGCACCGGCCGGGAACTCGTCGCCGAGAGCCTCGAAGTCCACGACGGCGAGCTCGACTTCTCGTTCCGCGACAACTGCGCGTTCGAGAGCGACTTCGCCTACTCGGGCTAGTCCAGCGATCAGCAGGGAAGCCTCGCGCAGGACGTACGCGTCGACCGCTTCGTCCTTGCCCTTGACCCGCAACCCGGCCCGGGGTTCGACCACCGCTCCGTCCGGCAGCTGCCCGTACGTTTCCGAGCCGATGAGCACGCCGCCGACGGGCGCGAGGCCCTCCAGGCGCGCGCCGGTGTTGATCGTGTCGCCGACCATGGGGTAGGCCACGTGGCCCTCGCCCCCGATCTCGCGAACGACCGCCTCGCCGCTGTTGACGCCCACGCGCATGCGCGGCCAGTCCGGGTGCTCTTCGGCAAGGCCGGCAAATCTGCGCTGGAGCGCCAGAGCCGCACACGCAGCTCGATGGGCGTGGTCGGGCTGGTCGTTACGGCCGTTGAAGATCGCCACGACGCCGTCGCCGATGAACTTCTCGACCTCGCCGCCGAAGTCCCGCGTGATCAGCGGGGCGGCGATGCCCCAGTACGTGTTCAGCACCGCGGCCACCTCGGCCGGCGCCGAGCTCTCGGAGAAGGTGGTGAAGCCGACGAGATCGCTGAAGAGGACGCTCACATTCTGGTGGCGTTCCCGCGTCGACGACAGGTAGAGATGGCGGAACCGCTCGTCGCGCCACTCGCGCCGCGCTGCGAAGCCGATCACCAGGTAGGCCGCGACGATCAAGCCGTGCCATTCCCACCAGCTCGCGTGCCACTTGCGCTCCCCGGTGAGCGCGACGCCGATCAGCGCCTCGGAGAGCAGCACGAAGCAGGCGATGACGGCGGCCGGGAGTAGCTGCGGCCGGTCGCGGAAGATGCTCCAGTAGCGCACGGCGCTGATGGCGTAGACGACCGTCCCAACGATCGCCATGACGGTGAGCAGGCTGCCTCTTGCGGCCTCGCCGTTGGGCCCGCGTAGCGGTGGCAGGCTCGCAACCGTCCAGACGAACCACAGCGCCATCGCGATCAGCACTCCGACCCGCAGCAACCTACGGTGACGAATCACGAGCGGCGCGAACTGGGGCCGGAAGTCCACGAACGCCGATCCCGCCGCGAAGGCGGCGCTGACCAGCAACCCGACCGGGATCGCGACCTTGAAGCCGGAGTAGTCCTTCGAGAAGAGAACCCCGGCCGTCCCGATCGCGTGCAGCCCCATGAACCCGCCGGTGGCCATGAACGCCAGCGAGAGGAGCAGGACGCGCGCGTCCCCGCGCCGGTTGGCCGCCTCACCGGCCGCTTAGCCGAGGGCGAAGGCCACGGCACCCACCACTCCGAAGAGCACGAAATGGAGCCGGTAGTTCTCGAAGTGGGGGTCGAGCTGAGAGCGCAGCAGCAGCGAAACGAGGCCGATCAGCGGCAGCGCTGCGGCGAGGACCCAGGCGACCGCGGTGGGCCGCATTCGCTCGAACTGCTCGTTCGTCATGGTGAATCCAACGCGGATCGGCCTCGAGCCCTTCCCGCAGTGCCAGGGCTAGACTCCGGCCCGTGCCGAGCGATCCGCTGAGCGACGAGCAGCGCGAGATCCGCGACCTCGTGCGCGACCTGGCGCGCGAGCGCGTCGCCCCGCGCGCGGCCGAGATCGACAAGTCGGCCGAGTTCCCCTGGGACCTGGTCGAGCTGATGCGCGAGCACGACCTGCTCGGGCTGCCGTTCGAGGAGCAGTACGGCGGCACCGGAACCGGCGCGCTGATGGTGCTCGTCGCGATCGAGGAGCTCTCGAAGGTCTGCGCGACGACGGGCCTGATCCTCGCGGTCCAGGAGCTCGGCTCGCTCGGGCTCAAGCTCGCGGGCACCGACGAGCAGAAGGAGCGCTTCCTGCCGCGCCTTGCGAGCGGCGAGTGGCTCGGGGCCTACGCATTGACCGAGCCGGACTCGGGCTCGGACTCCGCGGCGATGCGCACCGAGGCGCGCCGCGATGGCGACGAGTACGTGCTCAACGGCGGCAAGCGCTTCATCACGAACGCAGGCGTCGCGCACCTCTACACCGTTTTCGCGAAGACCGACCCCGACGCCGGTCACGCCGGGATCTCGGCGTTCGTGGTCGAGGCCGACTCGCCGGGGTTCGAGATCGGCCGGATCGAGCCGAAGATGGGGATCAAGGGCTCGACGACCGGCGAGATCTTCTTCAACGATTGCCGCGTTCCCGCTGACAACCTGCTCGGCGAGGAAGGCGAGGGCTTCCGGATCGCGATGCGGATCCTCGACCGCTCGCGGCCTGGGATCGGCGCGCAGGGCCTCGGCCTCGCGCAGGGCGCGACCGACTACGCGCTCGAGTACGCGAAGAGCCGCGAGACGATGGGCAAGCCGATCGCGCAGCACCAGCTGATCGCGGCCACGCTCGCCGACATGGAGACGAAGTGCGAGGCCGCGCGCGGGCTCCTCTACAAGTGCGGGCAACTGATCGACGAGGGCGCGGACGGCTCGGAGCTGACGAAGATCTCGGCGATGGCGAAGCTCTACTGCACGGATGTGGCGATGGAGGTCACGACCGACGCCGTGCAGATCCTCGGCGGCTACGGCTACATCCAGGAGTACCCGGTCGAGCGCATGATGCGCGACGCGAAGATCACGCAGATCTACGAGGGCACGAACCAGATCCAGCGCCTCGTGATCGCGCGCGAGATGGTTCAGGAGCAGCGCACCTCTTCGCTCGCAGGCGTTGGCTAGGCGCGAGGCTCCGCCGGATGCCTTCGGGCGCTCGGCCCGCGAGTACGAGCTCGGGCGGCCGGAGTGGCCGGGCGAGCTGCTCGACCGCGTCGCCGCCGAGCTCGGGCTCGGGCCCGAGACGACGGTGCTCGATCTCGGCGCCGGCACCGGCAAGCTGACGCGGGCGCTCATCCCGCGCTTCGCCCGCGTCGTCGCGGTCGAGCCCGACGACTTGATGCGGGCCGTGCTCGAGGAAGTCGCGCCGGGCGCCGAGTCGCTCGCGGGCCACGCCGAGGCGGTCCCACTGGCCGACGGCGAGGTCGACGCCGTCTTCTCGGCGGAGGCGTTCCACTGGTTCTCCACCTCGCAAGCGGTTGCCGAGATCGAGCGTGTGCTGCGGCCGGGCGGGGGGCTGGTCATCATCTGGAACATCCCGCTCGAGCACGCGGACGTGGGCGAGGAGGCCGACGCCGCGATCGACGAGGCGTTCGAGCAGGGCGGCGTGCCGGGGCTCCCGAAGGTCCTCTCCGGCGAGTGGCGCAAGCCGATCGCGGCCGCCGGCTTCGAGGAGCTGCGGGAGGAAGCGCTCGAGCGGGAGCTCGTCACCGACCGCGAGGGCTGGATCGCGAACCTGCTCTCGGTCAGCTCGATGGCGGCGCAGTCGGACGAGTCGCGTGCGGTCTTCGCCGCCCGGCTGCGCGAGCTCGTCCCGCCGGGCGAGCTCCGGAGTCGCGTAAAGACCGTCGCCTACTGGACGCGCCGTGCCTGAGCTGGCGTTCAGCTTCGGGCGGATCGCGACGGAGTACGACGACGTTCGGCCTGAGTACGCGATCGAGGCGCTGCGGCGGGCGGAGGAGGCGCTCGGCCTTAGCGCCGGCTCGGCGCGCGTCGTCGACCTCGCTGCCGGGTCGGGCAAGCTGACGCGCCCCCTCGCCCGCCGATTCCGCGAAGTGATCGCGATCGAGCCGAACGACGAGATGCGCGCTGTCCTGGCGCGGCGCTCGGCGGGAGTCAAGGTGCTCGCCGGGACAGCAGAGCGGATGCCGCTTCCAAACGAGTCCGCGGATGCGATCTTCGTCGGCGACGCCTTCCACTGGTTCGACGGGCCGGCGGCAGTCGCCGAGCTCGCGCGCGTGCTCCCGCCGCACGGCGGGGTCGCGTTGCTGTGGAACCACTGGTGGAGCGATGGCGAGGACCGGATGGTCAACTCGCTCGACCCGCCCCTCCCGGCGGAGGCGCAGGCGTTGCTCGACGACGTCTACGTCAGGTCCGGCCGCGCCGCGGCGCGCACAACGATGGCGGATCCGCTCGACGCGTTCGCTGAAGGGCCCTTCGAGCCGCTCGTCGAGGAGACCTTCGGGCGCTCTACTCAGCTGTCCGGCCGCGAGATCGTCGACCTTTTCGCCACGGTCAGCTCGATCGCCTCACTGCGGCCGGCCGAGCGTAAAGAGCTGAAGCGGTCGCTCCTGGCGCTGCTCCAGCCGTCGTACCGGCTCGAGATCACGACCATCCTCCACTGGACGCGCCGTGTCTGAGCTCGAGCTGCACGTCGGCCGCCGCCGCGTACGGCTGACGAGCCCGGACAAGATCCTCTTCCCGGGGGACGGCATCACCAAGCGCGACCTCGCCGAGTACTACGCCGAGATCGGCGAGGCGATCGTGCCGCACCTGCGCAACCGGCCGTTCACGCTCAAGCGCTACCCGTACGGCATCCGCGGTCAGGCGTACTTCCACAAGCAGGCACCGAAGGGCAAGCCGTCGTGGCTTCCGACGCGGCAGTTCCGCACCTGGCCGCGCGAGGGCGAGTCGCGGCTCGTCGACTTCACGCTCGTCAACGAGCCCGCCGCGCTCGCCTGGATGGTGCAGATGAACTGCATCGACATGAACGCCTGGTACTCGCGCGTCGACAAGCCGGACCGGCCGGACTACGTCGTCTTCGACCTCGACCCGCCCGAGTCGCGCGACGGCTTCGGGCAGGCGATCAAGGTGGCGCATCTCGTCCGCGAGGCTCTCGAGGAGCTCGAACTGCGGTCGTACGTGAAGACGAGCGGCGCCGACGGGATCCACGTGCTCGTGCCGATCGCTCGACGGGGGACGTACAAGGACACCTACGAGCTGGCCGAGCGCGTCTCGCGCGGGCTAGAGGCGGAGAACCCAGGGCTCGTCACGACCGAGTGGCTGAAGAAGAAGCGGCGCGGCGTGCTCGTCGACCACCGGCAGAACGGCCACGGGAAGACGATCGCCTCGGCGTACTCGGTGCGGCCGAAGCCGGGCGCGCCGGTCTCGACGCCGCTGCGCTGGGAGGAGCTCGGCGAGAAGGTGCGGCCGCGCGATTTCGGCATGAAGGAAGCGCTCGCACGAGTCGAGAAGCACGGCGACCTCTTCGAGCCCGTCCTGCGCGGCGGGCAGGCGCTCGGACAAGCGCTGCGGCGGCTGCGCGCGTGACCCGCGCCCTGGTCGTCGGCTCCGGGCCGAACGGGCTCACGGCCGCGATCGCGCTCCTGCAGGGCGGGGTGGAGGTCGAGGTGCGCGAGGCGGCGGGCCACATCGGCGGCGGGCTCCACACCGAGGAGCTGACGCTGCCCGGCTTCCTGCACGACGTTTGCGCCACGGTGCAGCCGCTCGCGGTGGGCTCGCCGTTCTTCCGCGGTCTCGACCTGGGCGTCGAGTGGGTCCACCCGGGCGCGCCCGCGGCGCATCCGCTCGACGACGGGACGGCGGTCGTGCTCGAGCGCGGGGTCGCCGAGACCGCCGAGGGCATCGGCCGCGACGGCCCCGCCTACCGGCGGCTCGTGGAGCCCCTGGTCGAGGCGTGGGACGAGCTCGCGCCGATCGTGCTCGGAAGCCTGCCGCCTCCGGCGCGAAGGACGCTGCGCGCAGTGCGCGCGACCGGCCTCGGAGCCCTCACGGCCGGCGCGCGGGCCGCGCTCGGCGACGCGCGCTCGGTCGCGGAGTCGCTGTTCGAGACCGAGCGGGCGCGAGCCTGGTTCGCGGGCCACGGCGCGCATTCGATGCTCCCGCTCGAACGCCGGCCGAGCGCGGGCTTCGGTCTTACCCTGGCGGTGCTCGGGCACGCGGTGGGCTGGCCGTTCGTGCGCGGCGGCGCCTCGCACCTCGCCGACGCTCTGGCTGCACGCGTCCGCGAGCTCGGCGGCTCGCTCGTGACCGACTCGCCGGTGGAGGAGCTTCCGCGGGACCGGCTTGTGCTCGCAGACGTCTCGCCGCGCGAGCTCGCGCGGCTCGCGCACGGCCGGTTCCCGGAGCGATACGAGCGGAAGCTGCGGAGCTACCGCCACGGGCCGGGCGCATTCAAGGTCGACTGGGCGCTGAACGGCCCGATTCCGTGGCGCGCGAAAGAGTGCGGCCGCGCGGGAACCGTGCACCTCGGCGGCACGCTCGACGAGATCTCGCACTCCGAATGGGGCGCGTGGAGCGGCCGCCCGGCCGAGCGGCCATTCGTGCTGCTCGTCCAGCAGACGGTGTTCGACGACACCCGGGCTCCCGCCGGCAAGCACAGCGCATGGGCGTACTGCCACGTCCCGAACGGCTCGACGGAGGACATGACCGAGCGGATCGAGGCGCAGGTCGAGCGCTTCGCGCCCGGGTTCTGCGAGCTCGTGCTCGCGCGCAACACGATTGGGCCGGCTGAGTTCGAGGCCCGCAACCGCAACCTGGTCGGCGGCGACCTGAACGGCGGCGCGATGGACCTCGGCCAACTGGTCGCGAGACCGGCGCTCCGGTTCGCTCCGTACCGGACGCCGCTCGACAACGTCTTCCTCTGCTCGGCCTCCACGCCACCGGGCGGCGGCGTTCACGGGATGTGCGGCTACGCGGCTGCGCGTGTAGCGCTGAAGGCCTCGGGGAAGCTCTGAACCGGTGGTCGTGAAGCTCTCGGATCGAGTCGTGCGGCTCGGCAGTCCGCTCGTCAACTGGTTCCTCGTCGAGGACGATGGCCGCGTGACTGTGGTCGATGCGGGGGCGCCCGGCTACCGCGACCAGCTCGGCCCCGGTTGCCGCGAGCTCGGCCGCGATGAGTCCGACGTCGCGGCGGTGGTGCTGACCCACGCGCACGCCGACCACGTCGGCGTCGCCGAGCTGCTGCGCGCTGAGCTCGGTGTGCCCGTCTACGTGCACGCGGCCGACGAGCAGCTGGCGACGACCGCCAAGTCGATGGGCAAGAACGAGGGCTCGATGCCGAAGTACCTCCGCTACCCCGCAGCGTGGAAGCTGATGTGGGAGCTTGCTCGTAACGGGGCGATGAAGCCGCGGCCGATTCAGGAGCTGCTGACCTTTGGGGACGGCGACGAGCTCGACGTGCCCGGCGGCCTCCGCGTGGTGTACACACCGGGCCACACGGACGGCCACTGCGCGCTCGTCTCCTCGTCCGCGGACGTTGCGTTCGTCGGCGATGCGATGTGCAGCTACAACCCGCTCACGGGCGCGCGTGGCCCGCAGCTGCTGCCGAGCGCGTTCACGCACGACGTCTCGCAGGCGCTCGGCTCGCTCGACCGGCTCTCCGGCCTCGGCGTCGCGCGGTTCCTGCCGGGTCACGGTGACCCGCTGGACGATCCCGACGCGGGCGTGCAGAAGGCCAAGCAGCGCGGGCCCGACCTAACCGACGTCGTAGAGTCACGCCGTGCTGCTCGCCGCTGACTGGGTGACGGTCTCCGCGCTTGCGACCGCGGGCGGGACGCTCGTGCTCGCGCTCGCGACCTTCGCGTCGGTCCGGTCCGCGAACCGCGCCTCGCGCGTGGCCGAGCGCTCGCTGCTCGCTGCGCCCGCGCGAGGACCACTGGATCGCCTCGGCGGGCCGCCACTGGAACATCGACCGCGAGGACCCGCGCTAGCGGAGCTTCGAGGTGTCGACCACCTCGAAGTCGTAGCCCTTGACGCGCCCGAGCGTGTGCAGCTGGTCGTTCGACCAGCCCGTATTCGGCGCGCCGCTGATGTACCAGTTCGAGCCGTTGTCGGCGACGAGCATCCCGTAGCGCTTCAGCGCGACGAGCACGATCCGCGCCTGGCGCGGGAACGGCCGCACGTCGAAGCTCGCCTTCAGACGCACGCGCAGGCCCATCGGCGGCAGGCTCGGGTCGGTGAGATTGCTCGCGTAGTGGCGCGCGGGGTAGAGGTAGGCGCGTCGGCTGCGCTGGACGGTGAAGCGCAGCGCGTGGTCGATCAGGCCGCGCCGCACCTCGTCGTAGCGCGCGAGGCCCGGGAAGATCGGCAGGCCGGCCGCGTCGGCGGACGTCCAGCCCGCAGGCCGCACGCGGTTCGAGCGGAGGCTCCAGGTGGCGCCCGCCCAGGCGTGCCAGCGGCCTCCGCCTTTCGCGAGGCCGCCGAGCTCGTAGAGCCGGCACGCGTCGCGGTCGAGCAGGAGCGCGTGATGGTCGCTGCCGCCCTCGACGTGGACGCCCTTCGGGATCGGGTAGCCGACCTTGTCGCTCTCGTCGGCGTACTCGAAGCCGACGCGCGAGCGCTTGGTCGTGCGGGAGGCGACGTCGAACGGGATCCCGATCGGCGAGCCCTCCCAGAGGCCCGAGCCGAAGTCGGCGTGGAGGCCGGTGCCCGCGCCGATCGAGGCGATCACCGCGGCGGAGTTCTTCGCGACCGGCAGGCGGTCGACCCGCCGGTTCCACGGGTTCGTTTTCGGAAAGACCGTGCAGTGAGGAGTGCCGGGGACGCGCAGCGCGTAGGCCGAGCCGCCCGCGCACGTCAACGCGAGCACGGCGACGACGGCTGCTGCGGCGCGGGCGCTCACGCCGTCTCTATCGGCAGCCGTCCGCCGTTCCGCTAGCCGGCGGCGCGCATTGCCGCCTTGTGCGCGCGCTTCTTCGCCTGGTACTCCTCGAGCGCCGCGGGCGAGTCGACGTCACCGAGAGTCGGGTGGCCGGGATCGAGCTCCTCGGCCGCCGCGACGCCGAAGCGCTTCCACAGGACCGCGCCGAGTGCCTTCACCTTCATCTGCCCGAAGCCCGGGAGCGACGAGATCCGCTTCCGCAGCTCTGCGCCGTCGGTGGCCTCGGTCCAGAGGCGCGAGGCGTCGCCGCCGTACTCGTCGGCCACGACCGCCGCGAGCTCCTGCACCCGCGAGGCCATCGCGCCCGGGAAGCGGTGGATCGCGGGCTTCTCGCGGAAGACCTCCTCGAGCCGCGCCGGGTCGGTCGCCGCGATCGCGCCCGGGTCGAGCGTGCCCAGCCGCTGCTGCAGCTTGAGCGGGCCCTGGAACGCGGTCGGCACCGTCACCTGCTGGTCGAGCGCGAAGCCGACGAGGAGCGCGAACGGCTCGCGGGCGAGCAGCTCGTCCGCCTCGTCGTTGCCGGTGAAGTGGAGCCGGTCTGGCGCCATGGCCCCGATCCTACCCCTGCGCCTCGAGCCAGTCGCGCGCCTCGGCGACCGAGCGCAGCCGCACGAAGCGCGGGTCGCCGCCGTAGCGGCGCGGCCAGTCGCGCCGGTGGCGGAAGTGGCCGCGCACCATCCAGGCGAAGAGCGACTCGCGGCCCCATACCGCGTTGCGCCAGGTCTCACGGTTCCCGTTCCAGAGCTCGACGTCGCCGCCGATCCGCTGGGTCGTCCGCCGCCAGACCCGCCGCAGCTTCACGCCGAGCGGGAGGTCGAGCCAGACGATCGTGTCGGCGGCGCCGATCAGCGTGTCGCCGAGCTTCACCTCGTAGTTGCCGTCGATCACCCAGCCGTCCGGCGCCGCGTCCATCGCCTCGCGCACGCGCGCGCGAAACTCTTCGGGTGTCGCCTCGGTCCAGTTCGGGCCGTGGTGGAGCGCGTCGAGCTCGACGTAGGGAACCCCGAGCCGCCGGGCCAGCTCGATCCCGAAGGTCGTCTTGCCCGAGCCGGACGTGCCTTTGACGTTGACGCGCTGCACCTAGAAGTCCACGAAGCTGTCGTACGGCCTGCGGTAGCCCTCGGCGGAACCGGCTCGCAGCACGAGCCAGCCCCGCACGGCGTCGCCGTCCTCCTGCTCGAGCCTCCAGCCGAGGTTCGCGGTGCAGAACGCCGCCGCCTTTCGCACCGCGGGGAGCTGCGCGTCGTCGGCGAACACGATCCCGCCCGGCCGCAGCAACCGGCCGCAGTAGACCAGGTCGAGGAGGACGCCTTCGAAGCGATGGTTGCCGTCGACGAAGGCAAGATCGAAGCTCCTGCCGTCGGCCAGTAGCCGCGGCAGTGCCGTTTCGGACGGCTCGACGAGCAACTCCACCAGGTCGCGTACGCCCGCCTCCTCCAGGATGGCCACGCCCGTTCCGGCATACGTCCCGTCGTGTAACGGGTCGATCGCGAGATGACCGATCTCGCCCTGGTTCATGAGCAGTCCTTCGCAGATGAAGAGCGTCGAGATGGCGAAGCCGAGCCCGGTTTCGAGCGTCTGCCGAGCGTCCTCGCGCTGCACCCATTCGCAGAGCGCCGCGCCTTCCGCCCTGCCGATTGCAATCGGCGTCAGCTCGCGCTCGACGCCGTTCAGCCCGACGACTCTCCCGTCCGCGAGCAGCTGCTCCCGCACACGGCGCAATCGCTCAGTGCCCTTGACGTTGACGCGCCTCAACCCAGCGCGGCGATGACTTTCGCGACGCTCGCGCTCCAGACGTCGTCGGGCACCGGCGGGAGGATGTCGTCCCAGATCGCCGCGAAGCTGTCGCTCAGCTGCCGCATCCGGGCGGGCCGGCCCATGAACCACCAGTGCAGGTGCTCGC
This sequence comes from Gaiellales bacterium, assembly GCA_038237925.1. Lineage (GTDB taxonomy): Bacteria > Actinomycetota > Thermoleophilia > Gaiellales > Gaiellaceae > AC-32. The sequence goes on from JBBRYF010000001.1 coordinate 24,823, forward strand.
TGCCCTCGCCCCAGCGCCCGATGTGCACTCGGCCGATGTCGCCCGCCGCTCGGATGGCGCGCTCGATCCGCTGCATCAGCGGTCCCAGCTCCGTAGCCAGCTCGGCCGGCAGCGTCTCGATGTCGTAGTGCTCCTTCGGCTCGAGGATCAGGACGAGCGGCAGCCCCGTCGGCCCGATCGCCGTCAGCTGCCAATGCTCGTCGTCCCAGATCAGGTCGTCCGCGACCTTGCTGCAAGCGTGGCAGTCGACCCCGCCCTCGCCATGGCGCGACTTCTCGTCCTCCGCGGGCGGCCGCAAGCCGCGTAGACGGATCTCGCCGTCGAACGGGAACGTCTCCCACTCCTCGACGGGCGGCATCCGGAGCGCGTCCTTGGCGCGGGCATAGAACTCCTCGGGCGTCTCGGGCATCACTCGGGCCGATGCTAACGTCGGCGTCCGTGGAGTGGCCGAAGGAGTTCTACGAGCTCAAGCGTGGAGAGGGCTGCGAGATGTGCGCGCAGGGGCGGCCCGACGAGACGCCGTACGGCGTCCGTTTCTTCGCGGGCGAGGTCTCCGACGCATACCTGCAACGAGACGACCGCCAGCGTGGGTATTCGGTCGTGGTCTGGCGCGGCCGCCACGTGGTCGAGCCGACCGAGCTTTCGGCTGAGGAGGCGTCTCAGTACTGGCTCGAGGTACTCGAGGCGGGCCGCCGGATCGAGCGACACCTTGAGCCGGTCAAGATGAACTACGAGGTGCTCGGCAACGCGCTGCCGCACCTGCACACGCACGTGATGCCGCGCTACGCGCTCGACCCGCACCCGGGCTGGCCCTTTCCGCATCCTGAAGAGCACGGCAAGCCCGATCCGGAGACCTTCCGCGCCGACGTGGAGGCGCTGCGCGCATGAGCGAGGCGCTCGCACCGTTCTCCGCCGAGACTCGCTCCTGGTTCGAGCAGGCCTTCGAAGGCCCGACCCCCGCGCAGGTGCTCGGCTGGCCGGCGATCGCGCGCGGCGGCCATACGCTGATCCAGGCGCCGACCGGCTCGGGCAAGACGCTGGCGGCCTTCCTCTACGGGATCGACCGGCTCAACGAGCGGCCCGGCGAGGGACTGCGCCTGCTCTACGTCTCGCCGCTGAAGGCGCTGAACTACGACATCGAGCGCAACCTGCGTGGGCCGCTCGCCGGCCTGCGCTCGGAGCTGCGCGTCGGCGTCCGCACCGGCGACACCCCGCAGAAGGAGCGCGCCGCGATGGTGCGCAGCCCGCCCGACATCCTGATCACCACGCCGGAGTCGCTCTTCCTGCTGCTCACCTCGCAGGCGCGCGAGACTCTGCGCGGCGTAGAGACGGTGATCGTCGACGAGGTGCACGCGGTCGCGGGCACGAAGCGCGGGGCGCATCTGGCGCTCAGCCTCGAGCGGCTCGAGCGGCTAGTCGGCGGGCCGGTGCAGCGCATCGGCCTCTCGGCGACCCAGCGCCCCCTCGAGGAGATCGGCCGCTTCGTCTCCGGCGGCCGCGAGATCGAGCTCGTCGACGCCGGCCGGGCGAAGGAGCTCGACCTGAAGGTCGTCGTGCCGATCGACGACATGCGCGAGCCGGAGGAACAGCAGTCGATCTGGCCCTCGATCTACCCCGAGATCCTCGAGCTCGTCCGCGCGCACCGCTCGACGATCGTCTTCGTCAACAACCGCCGACTCGCGGAACGGCTCGCGCTGCGGCTCAACGACTTGGCCGAGGAGGAGATCGCGCGCGCCCACCACGGCTCGCTCGCACGGGAGCAGCGCGTCGAGGTCGAGGAGCTGCTCAAGCGCGGCCAGGTCCCGTGCCTCGTCGCCACCTCGTCCCTCGAGCTCGGTATCGACATGGGCGCGGTCGACCTCGTGATCCAGGTCGAGTCGCCGAAGTCGGTCGCCCGCGGCCTGCAGCGCGTTGGCCGCGCCGGCCACGATCTGGGTGCCGTCTCGAAGGGCCGCATCTTCCCGAAGTTCCGCGCCGACCTGCTTGAGTCGGCGGTGGTCGCGCGGCGGATGCTCGACGGCGCGATCGAGGAGACGAAGATCCCGCGCAATCCGCTCGACGTGCTCGCGCAGCAGATCGTCGCGATCTGCGCCGACGAGGAGATCGAGGTAGGCGAGCTGCACACGCTCGTGCGCGGCGCGTACCCGTTCGCCGACCTCTCGCGCGTCCAGCTCGAGAACGTGCTCGACATGCTCGACGGGCGCTACCCGTCCGACGAGTTCGCCGAGCTGCGGGCGCGGATCGTCTGGGATCGCACCGCCGGCGTCGTCAAGGGCCGGCAAGGGGCTCGGCGGCTCGCGGTCACCAACGCGGGCACGATCCCGGACCGCGGCCTCTTCGGCGTGCACCTCGTCGACGGCGGCGGCCGCGTGGGCGAGCTCGACGAGGAGATGGTCTACGAGGCGCGCGCGGGGCAGACGTTCCTGCTTGGCGCGAGCACCTGGCGGATCGAGGAGATCACGCGCGACCGCGTGCTCGTCTCGCCGGCCCCGGGTGTGCCCGGCGCGGTGCCGTTCTGGAAGGGCGAGGGCGTCGGCCGGCCGTATGAGCTGGGCGAGGCGATCGGCGCGGCCTCGCGCGAGCTGGTGGCACTGAGCGAGGAGAAGGCGCTGGCCCGCCTGCGCGACGAGTTCACGCTCGACGAGCGCGCCGCGCAGAACCTGATGACCTTCCTCGGCGAGCAGCAGGCCGCGACCGGCGTGGTCCCGTCCGACCGCACGATCGTGGTCGAGCGCTTCCGCGACGAGATCGGCGACTGGCGGCTCTGCATCCTCACGCCGTTCGGCGGCCGCGTTCACGCGCCGTGGGCGCTGGCGCTCGGCGCGCGCTTGCGCGAGTCGCTCGGTCTCGAGACGCAGGCGATCTGGTCGGACGACGGGATCGCGATCCACCTCCCGGACGCCGACGCGCCGCCGCCCATCGACGACGTGCTGCTCGACCCCGGCCAGGTCGAGGAGCTCGTCACCCAGGAGCTCGGCGACACCGCGCTCTTCGGCGCGCGCTTCCGCGAGAACGCCGGCCGCGCGCTGCTGATCCCACGCCGCCGGCCGGGTGAGCGCACGCCGCTCTGGCAGCAGCGCCTGAAAGCGCAGTCGCTGCTGCAGGTCGCACGACGCTACCCGGCCTTCCCGATCGTGCTCGAGACCTATCGCGAGTGCCTGCAGGACGTCTTCGACGTGCCGGCACTGAAGCGCCTGCTGCAGGGACTGCGCTCGCGGCAGATCGACCTCGTCGACGTCGAGACGGCGTCCGCGTCGCCGTACGCGGCCTCGCTGCTCTTCGACTACGTCGCGAACTACATGTACGAGGACGACACGCCCGCGGCCGAGCGGCGGGCGCAGGCGCTCTCGCTCGACCGCGACCTGCTGCGCGAGCTGCTCGGCCAGGAGGAGCTGCGCGAGCTGATCGACCCTGGCGCGCTGGAAGAGGTCGAGCGCCAGCTGCGCGGGAACGCGCGGACGCCGGACGAGCTGCACGACGTGCTGCGGCGTCGCGGCGACCTGCGCGACGGCGAGTACTCCGAAGATCTCGCCGAGCCCCTTTTGGCCGAGCGGCGTGCCGTCCACGTTCGCGTCGCGGGCGAGCGGCGCCTGATTGCGGCCGAAGACGCGGGCCGTTACCGCGAGGCCGTCGGAGCGATGCCGCCGGGCGGTCTCCCGGAAGTCTTCCTCGAGGCCGACGACGCGCCGCTCGAGTCATTGGTCCGGCGCTTCGCCCGCTCGCGCGGCCCCTTCACCACCGCGCAGGCGAACGAGCATTTCGGCCGTGACGTGGAGCCGACCCTGCGAGAGCTCGAGCGCCGCGACCAGCTCGTGCGCGGCGAGCTGCGCCCGGGCGGCAGCGAGCGCGAGTGGTGCGATCCCGAGGTCCTGCGCCGGCTGCGGCGCGCCTCCCTGGCCGCGCTGCGCCGCGAGGTGGAGCCGGTCGAGCAGGGCGCCTTCGGGCGCTTCCTCCCGAGCTGGCAGGGGATCGACCGCCGGGCGACACTGCGTGAGGCGCTCGTGCCGCTGCAGGGACTCGCGCTGCCGGTCGCGCTCTGGGAGAGCGACGTGCTCCCGCGGCGGGTTCCGGGTTACCGGCCCGAACAGCTCGACGCGCTCTGCGCCTCCGGCGAGGTGGTCTGGGTCGGCGCGGGGCTCGACCGCGTGGCGCTCTACTTCCGCGAGGACGCGCCGGCGCTCGGCCCGCCGCCCGCGGCCGACCGGCCCGAGCGTGAGGTGCACGAGCGGCTGCGCGCCGCGCTCGGCCGCAGCGCGCTCTTCTGGCACGACCTGCTCGCCGACACCGGTCTCGAGGCCGAGGAGGCGCTGCCTGCGCTCTGGGATCTCGTCTGGGCCGGCGAGGCGACGAACGACGCGTGGACGCCGCTCCGCGCCGGGCGTAGGTACAAGACCCAGGCCCAACGGCCGAGACCGCGCCGTTTCTCGCGCAGACGCGCGAGCGAGGTGACCGCGACGCAGGGCCGCTGGTCGCTCACCGGCCGGTTGTTCCCGGGCCGCCCCGACCGGCGCGCGCTGGCCGAGCTGCTGCTCGAGCGGCAGGGCATCGTCGTCCGCGACGGCGTCCGCGGCGAGGGCATCCCGGGCGGCTACGGCGCCGTCTACGTAGAGCTGAAGGCGCTGGAGACGCTCGGCCTCTGTCGCCGCGGCTACTTCGTCGAAGGACTCGGCGGCGCGCAGTTCGCGCTCGGCGGCGCGGTCGAGCGGCTGCGCGAGCTGCGGCCGAAGGACGGGGAGGAAGCGGAGCCGCTCGTGCTCGCAGCCGCCGAACCGGCCCAGCCGTACGGCGCCGCGCTCCCGTGGCCGAAGCGCGCCGGTGCCCGCGCCGCGCGAGTCGCGGGCGCGCACGTGATCCTGCTCGGCGGCGAACCCGCGCTCTACGTCGAGCGGGGCGGCCGCTCGCTCGTCCCGTTGCGCGAGCCCGAGGGAGACTGGCTGCGCGAGGCGCTCAAGGCACTTGTCGCGCACGTCAAGGGCGGCGGCGCGAAGCGGCTCGCGGTCGAGCGCTTCGACAGCCAGCCGGTCGCTGACACCGAGATCATGCCGCTGCTGCTCGAGGCCGGCTTCGTCGCCGGGCCTCGCCGCGCCGTGCTACGCCCTTAGCGAATCCCGCTGTCGAAGACGAAATCACGCTTGGCCAGCTTGCCGTCCGGCACGGTCACGGCCTTCGGCTGGAGGCCGCTCTTCGGCAACGTGGCGCGCGTCCCGCGAACGGCGTAGTGCCCACCGGGAAGCCGAACGCGATACCGGCCGTGCGCGTCGGTCGTCGCGGTCACCGTTCGGCCGTTTCCCGCGAAGACGAGCCGGAAGCCGCGCGCGGGCTTGCTGCAGGAGCTCGCCGAGCTGCAGACCGGCGTCGCCGGAGCGATGCGAACCGTCCCGTGGAGGCCGCTGCCGCCCGCCGCGACCGTGCCGGCCGACCCGCACGAGGTCAGGGCGAACCCGGCGGCGAGGACGAGGAGGATGCGGGCGATCACGTTGCGGCTAGGGTAGCTCCGCCATGCCCGAGGGAGACTCGCTCCACCGCGCCGCCCGCAAGCTGCAGGTGCTGGTCGGAGAGCGCGTCGCGGTCGAGACGCCGCACCCGCGCGCGGCTGCCGAGCGCGTCGCCGAGCGGCTCGACGGCCGTCGCCTCGAGGCTGTGCAGGCTGTCGGCAAGAACCTGCTGCTCACCTTCGAGGGCGGCCTCGTCCTCCGCAGCCACCTGCGCATGAGCGGGCGCTGGCAGGTGCTCGATCGCGGCGCGCCGAGGCACGGGAAGCCGTGGCTCGTGCTCGCCGGCGGGGAGCGGGAGGCGGTGCTCTGGAACGGCCCGGTGCTCGAGCTCTCGTCGCGGGGGACACGGCGCCTCGGGCCGGACATCCTCGGCGAGCCGCCCGACTTCGCGAAAATGGTCGCGAACCTCCGGCGCGAGCATCCAAGCCGCGAGCTCGGCGACGCCCTGCTCGACCAGCGCCTGGTCGCCGGGATCGGAAACATCTGGAAGGCGGAGTCGCTCTGGCACGCGAACCTCTCGCCGTGGCTGCGGCTCGGCGACGTCACCGATGAAGAGCTCGAGCGCGTGCTCGGCGAGGCCGCGCGGCTGATGCGGTCGTCGCTCGACAGCTGGAGCGAACGGCGAGCCGCGTACAAGCGGGCCGGCCGCCAGTGCCCCCGCTGCGGCGAGCGGATCCGCTCCCGCGGCCAGGGCGACGACAACCGCACCGCCTACTGGTGCGCAGGCTGCCAAAGAGGAGAGGAGTCGCCCGGCGCGTAGGAGCAACGTGTGGCCGTGCGCGCCCCGAACCTCTACCGCTGCCTTCGCTGCTTCTGCCTCGCGGGCTTCTCGCTGCTCGGGGGCGACGTCTCGAGCGGCGACGACCTCCCGTTCGCGTTCGAGGAGCACGCCTCGCGCGGGCGCGCGTCGCTCTACGAGTACCGGCCGCTCGTCCGCTCCTACGTGGACGCGCGGGGCGAGCGCCTCGGGGCGCTCGCCGACGCGGAGATCGCGATCGAGGAGCTTCGCCGCGAGCCGGCCGCTGCGATCTACGCCGCCGCGCACGCAGGCAAGAACGGGGACGACCCGTTGCTGCGGACGATCGTGCTGCCGCTGCTCGCGGACGTCGCGGAGGCGTGCGGTGGCTTCGACTGGAGCGACGAGGCGTTCGACCGCGCGTACGCGGAGCTCGAGCGCTCGCTGCTCGGCGAGCGGCGCACGTATGCGGCGGTGGCGCCACTGGTTGGCCTCTCGCTCGGCACTCAGGTCGAGCTCGCGGACGGGCTGCGGGTGCGGATCGCTGCCGCAGGCGAGCTCGCGGCGCACTGGCCGGAGGCGAACGGCCTGCTGCCGGCAGGGTTCGGCCGCGAGCCGGACAAGCTCTGCGTACTCGAGCTCGAGCGGTCGCTGGCGCCGAACGCGCCGGAGCCGCCGGACGCACCGGGCGAGCTGGCCGACGCGGTCAGCGCGCTGAGGCTTGCCACCGCTGCGCCCGTGGCGGCCGGGCCGGTGCTCTTCGAGCGGCTCGACTGGCGGCCGCTCGCGATCAGGTCGGTGCTGCCGATCGCCGCGGCCGAGCCGCCGGGAGAGCCGACGCGCCTTGACGCCTTTCGCGCCCGCCTGGCCTCCGATCTGCTCGTGCGGCTCGGCCGCGCCGAGGAGGACCCGGAGCTCGCCGAGGCGCTCGACCGCTGGGAGCTGTCGCTCTTCGCCGACGAGCCGTTCCGCTCGGAGCAGCTGCGGGAGGCGCTGGCCGCCTTGCTCGGCGGCGCCGACGGTCTCTGGGCTGCGGCAGTGCGTGCCGCAGTGCTGCTCGGGGAAACTGGTCGCGACCGTGCCGACCAGCTCGACCGTCTGCGCGCGCTCGCGCGGGGCGAGCAGGTGGGACACGCGGCCGCCGAGGCGGTGCGGAAGGCCGTCGTCGAAACGCTCGTCCACGGCCACCGCGAGGCGCTCGTCTCGGCGCTCGACGATGCGCTCCTCGGCGTCCGGCCGCGGCCGGCCGGTTACTTCGCCGCCATCGCCTCCTAGAGTGGCGCCGGTTCGGTGGGCGCGGCCGGTGACGGCAGCACCGTCGTCCCGGGGCACGGCGTCGCTCGCGAGAGCCTGACCGCGAGCGTGCCCGAGCTGCGATGAAGCCGCTGGTAGCCGTCGTGGACGCGCACCGGCAGGCATTCGTCCGGTCCCGGCAGCTTGAGCTTGAACTGGGCGACGAGCAGGTCCGCGTCGAGCTCCGTGTCGGTTTCCTGGCCGGCGCGGACCTCGCGGCTCCAGCTAGATATGCAGTCGGAGTCGCTGCAGCCACGCACCGTGATCGGTCGCGCGGTGTCGTTCAGGAGCCGCAGCGTGACGGTGCTCTTCGGAGAGGAATCGGCCAGGGCGATCGCGAGGATCACCGCGGCGATCACCGCGAGCACGATCAGGACGCCGACGCCGATCCCGATCTTGACGCCCCGGGTCAGAACGACGCCGGTGTGCTCGGTTGGCGCCTGGAGGTCAGGGTACGGATCGGCCCACGACTCACCGCGCTGCTGGGCCGAGCGGCGGGTCTCCTGGCGGAGGTTCTGCTTGACGGCGTACGCGAGGTTGTCGCGACCGATGCGGCTCCGGTCGTCGCTCGCGTCGACCAGCGCGGTCATGTCGAGCACGTGCTCCAGGCCGTCGGCGTCGTGCGTCTTCAGGTAGCCGCGGCGCGCCCGGTCGAGGCTCTTGAGCGCGGCGGGGCTGTCACCGCGGTCGAGCGCGGCACGTGCCTCGCCGAGGTCACGGTCGGGATGCGAGGCCACGGCGGGGACGAACCGTATCCCTTTCGACACGGTCCGGACACACACGCGTGCGAAAGCCACGGCTACGGTCGTCGCATGGACGAGGCACGCGCGGTCATGCGGCGGCTGAGCCGCATCGAGGCGCTCGACCGCGAGGGCGCGCCGGCCCGCTCGCTGCTCGCGGAGGTGCACGCGCTGCTCGAGGAGGCCGAGGCGTGGGTCACGGCGGAGCGGGGTGGTGCGGACGCCGCCGAGGCAGCGCTCGACCGCTGCCGCGACGCGCTCGCGCAGCCGGCGGCGCGGTGAGGCTCGGTGCGGCGGGCATGATGGACCGTGCCCTCGGTCGCCTCCGCCTCCGCGCCGCGCTACCGCGACGGCGTGCGCGTAGCGGTACCGGTCGCGGCGACGGTGTGGTTCTTCGGCGCATCGTTCGGGCTCTTGGCGCGCGCGGCCGGGATGGGAGTCATCGCGCCGCTAGTGATGTCCGCGACCACGTTCGCGGGCTCGGCTCAGATCGCGGTCACCTCGATCCTCGCCACGAGCGGGAGCGCGGCTGCTGCGATCGTGGCGGCGGTGCTGTTGAACGCGCGCTACGCCCCGATCTCGATCTCGGTCGCGCGGCTCTTCCGCGGCCCCCGCCTGCGGCGGCTGGCGGAATCACAACTGATCGTGGACGAGTCGTGGGCGCTCGCCGGCCGCGGCGGACGCTTCAATCGCCGCATCCTGCTCGGCGCCGGGCTCCTGCTCTACCTCGCCTGGCTCTCCGGGACCGCCGTCGGCGTTCTCGCGGGCCACGCGCTCGGTAACCCGAAGGACCTCGGCCTCGACGGGGCGTTTCCCGCGCTCTTCCTGGCCCTCCTCGCTCCGCAGCTGCGCGCGCCTCGTGCGGCCGCGGCGGCACTCGCCGGCGGTGCGATCGCGCTCGCGCTGATCCAGGTCACGCCGGCGGGCACGCCGATCGTCGCCGCGAGCGCCGCGTGCCTGCTGGGGCTCAGGAGGGGCGGGTGAGCGCGGTCTGGGTCGTGGTGTTCGTTGTCGGCGTCGCAACGGCCGCGTTCAAGGCGACCGGCCCGCTACTGCTCGGCGGCCGCGAGCTGCCGGAGCCGCTCGCGAGCGTGGTCGCGCTGCTCGCGCCGGTGCTGCTGACGGCGCTCGTCCTCACGCAAGCAGTCGGCGGCGACAACGAGCTCGTCCTCGACGCACGACTGGCGGGAGTCGGAGCAGGGGCGGCCGCGGTCGCGGCTCGGGCGCCTCTGCCGCTGGTCGTGGTGCTGGCCGCGGCAACAACAGCAGTGGTGCGGCTTATCACGTAGGCGTCGTCCTGCCCTGTGCATACATTCCGCGAGACGCACCGTCCCAACGAAGCACGGCGAAAAACTCGCGAGTGTTCTGCGGAGGTATCGCTAGCATGAGAGCGAAGAAAGGGGCTCGATGGGGCTCGCACGCCTGCTTCCGCGACCGGGAATCCGGACCGAGATCGCCAAAGGGCCGCCGATGGGCCGGGTGATCTCCTTCGCCAACCAAAAGGGCGGCGTCGCCAAGACGACGACAACGCTGAACCTCGGCGTCGCGCTGGCCGAGCAGAACCTGAAGGTGCTGCTCTGCGACCTCGATCCCCAGGGAAACCTGACGATGAGCCAGGGCCTCAACCCGGACACGATCGAGCGGTCGATGTTCGACGTGCTCGTCCATCGGCTGCCGATCCAGGAGGTCATTCACCACACCGAGGTCGACCTCGCAGTCTCGTCGATCGACCTCGCCGGCGCCGAGCTCGCGCTCTCGAGCATGATCGGCCGCGAGCGGGCGCTCGAGAAGGCACTCGCGCCCGTGCGGGAGGCCTACGACTACATCCTGATCGACACGCCGCCCTCGCTCGGGCTGCTGACGATCAACGCTCTGGTCGCTTCGAACGGCGTGATCGTTCCCGTCCAGTGCGAATACCTCTCGCTGCGCGGGCTCGTGCAGCTCGAGAACACGCTTTCGATGATCCGGGAGAACCTGAACCCCGAGGTGGGCATCGAGGGGATCCTCCCGACGATGTACGACAACCGCACGCTGCATGCGCGCGAGGCGGTCGAGATCCTGCGGGAGAACTTCGGCGACCTGGTCTTCGACACGAAGATCCGCAAGACCGTTCGCTACGCGGAGGCCCCGGTGAAGGGAACCTCCGTGCTCAAATACGAACCCAGCGGCAGCGCCGCCCAGGCCTACCGCGACCTCGCGAAGGAGGTGCTCAATGGCGCGCAGGCGCGCGAGCATGCGTGAAGGCCCGCTGGCGGAACTCTTCCGCGCGACGGAAGCGGCGCAGCGGCAGGCTGAGAAGGAAGGACGTCCCGAGGCCGAGCCCGATCAGCAGGCTGCGGCCGCGCCCGTGGAGGTGCCCGCGTCCGAGGAGAAGCCGGCACCGAGGCCCGTCGAGCCGCCCGAGAAGACCGTCGAGCACGTGCCGGAGTGGGAAGAGGCCGCCCCGCCTCCACCGCCACCGGAGCCGGTCCGCTTGCCCGAGCGTGTTCCCGAGCCGAAGCCGAAGCGCGCGGCTCCGCGCCCGAAGCTCGAGCCGCTGCCCGAGCCGCCCCCGCGGCTCCACCGCGTTCCCGAGCCGGGCGCCTACATCGCTGTCATCCGCGTGGTCGGGGTCGGCGGCGCCGGCCTGAACGCGATCAACCGCATGATCGACGCCGACATCTCGCAAGTCGAGTTCGTCGCCGTCAACACCGACATCCAGCAGCTCCAGACGAGCGACGCGCCCGTGAAGATCCACGTCGGCCGCGAGCTGACCGAGGGTCTCGGCTCAGGCGCCGACCCCGACATCGGCCGCCGCGCCGCCGAGGAGGCCTACGATCAGATCAAGCGCGCGCTGCGCGGCTCGGACATGGTGTTCGTGACCGCGGGCGAGGGCGGGGGCACCGGGTCCGGTGCGGCGCCCGTCGTGGCGCGTATCGCCAAGGAGCTCGGCGCGCTCACGGTCGGCATCGTCACGACGCCGTTCTCGTTCGAGGGCACGCGCCGCCACAAGCAGGCCACCGACGGTGTCGACACGTTGCGCGCGAACTGCGACACGGTCATCGTCGTCCCGAACGAGAAGCTGCTCGAGGTGCTCGACCGTGAGACGTCGATGCTGGACGCGTTCCGGATCGCCGACGACGTCCTCCGCCAGGGCGTCCAGGGCATCTGCGACCTGATCACGCTTCCGGGCCTGATCAACCTCGACTTCGCGGACGTGCGGACGATTATGAAGGACGCCGGTACCGCCCTGATGGGCATCGGCTTCTCCGCCACAGGCGAGAACCGCGCGCGCGAGGCAGCGGAGCGGGCCTTGCGTTCGCCGCTGATCGAGACCGACGTCGGCGGCGCCAAGGGCATCCTGCTCTCGATCGCGGGCGGAGACGACCTCTCGCTCTTCGAGGTCAACGAGGCTGCCGAGGTCGTGCGCGGCGCGGCGACCGACGACACGAACATCATCTTCGGCGCCAGCGTCGACGACCGGCTGACTGGCCAGGTTTGGGTGACGGTCGTCGCGACCGGCTTCGGTACCCGCGGCGCGCAGCGGCGGGTGACGATGCGTGCCGAGTCGAGCGGGGACGATCCGCTCGAGCCGCCGAGCTTCCTGCAGTCGTAGCTGCCACGCTCACTCGTCATCTCGTACTTCGAGCCGGAGGAGCTGTCGACGATCGTCGCCGCGGTACGGGAGGCCGGGCTGCCGCCGCACACGCCGCTCTTCGTCGGTAGCTACGGCGTCTCCGCCGACCTCGCCGCGCAGGTGCACGAGCTGCCGGACGCGCGCTACGCGCCGATGTTCCAGATCCAGCCGGGCTGGTTCTGGGAGCGCCGGCGGCTCGACAAGGCCGCCGCGCGCAAGCTGCTCGCGCGAAACTCGCGCTCGGACCGCCTGGCCGGCCCGCTGCCGGCGCTTCCCCAGCTCCTGCGCCTGCCGACTGCGACGAGGGTCACCTGGGGCGTCGAGCTGGGCTCGCGCTTTCGAGACACGCTCCGAGCGGCCGACGTCGCGGACACCTGGCAGCTCGACGAGATCGTCGCCGAGTGCGCGGGGCCTCGGGGTCGCCCCTACCGCGAGCTCACGCGCGGTGTCCTCCGCGGTCTCGCGCTCGGTCGCCCTGCACTCGGGGACCGGTCGAACCGCGGCCTCGTCTGGTGGGCGAAGACCGCCCTCGTGCTGCCCTCGAGCCGCATCACGCCGGAGCTGACGACCTTCTGGCGGATGCTGAACCAGGCCTGCCTCGGGCTGATCGGCGAGGAGTACCCCGAGTTCACGGGTGATCCGCGTGCCGCCGCGCGGAGCGCTGGAGCTGCGCACGACCTGTTGCTCCGCGGCGGCCCGGTCCGGCGGGCACTCGGCCGGAAGTACATCAGCGGGCTCACACCGGGCTTTCGGCTCGTGCCCGGTCTGGGCGGCAACACGCGCCGCCTGCCGCGCGTCGAGGCCGAGCGCTGGCGTGCCGCCTTCCTCCGCGCCAGGGCCGAGGCGCACGTCTCGGGTTTCGCTGAGTTCAACTTCCGCTTCGAGAACAGCTCGCCGCGGGTCATCCGCGAGCTGATGCGCGAGCTCGCGCCTCTGGTCTGATTCGTCAGCGGGAGAGTGGAACAGGCACCAGGCGCCGAGCCGCCGCGACGAACGTGTCGTCGACCCCTGCCGCAAACGGGATGTGCGTGATCTCGACGTACACGTCGCCCAGGCGCACGAGGCCCCAGCCCATCCGGTTGATGCTGAGGAAGCCAGCTCGCGTGGGCGGCGCGTCGAATGACCAGACGTCGTACGGCACGGTCGACTCCGTGATCTCCAGCGAGCCGGACGTGGCGTGCCGCCGCTCGATGCCGCCATAGATCAGCGCGACCACCGATGTCACGCGAGGCTGCACGCCTTTTCCGTAGCCGGTCGTGACCTCCTGCCGCTGGACGCCTGCGAGCTTCAGACCGTTCAACTCGGGCCCGACCCACAGCGCGCGCGTGCCCAGCAGCTGCGAGGCCTGGGCGAGGTCGAGCTCGTCGGTGACGCGCACGCTGGTCGAGGTGGGGTGCTGGCCCGGAGGCACGAGCCTCGGCTTCGAGAAGTCGGCGTCGGCCCTGGAGACGGTGCCGATGTCGAGGACGTCGTAGTCTCGGCCGGCGACGCCGTTCGTGATCGGACGGACGAGCAGCGGCCGGTAGGTGTCGCTCGCAACCGCCACCCGCTCACGCAGATCTGGCGGAGGCTCGCGGGGGGCCTGATAGACGTTCGGGAGGCGGAGCTCGAGCCAGTAGACGTGCTGCCCCCGGATCGTCCCCTCTCCGATTTTGTGTGCCGTTCCGTCGGCGAGCGCCTTCCGATAGCCGTCGACGAAGCCGGCCAGCGCTGGGTCGAGTGTCGGCGGAGGCTCGGGCACGTGTCGTGGCTTGGTTCCGTTGTTGCCGTTGAAGTTGCAACTCACGCTTGCCCTCGTCGCCTCGACGGGGTGGGCCGCGATCCACGCGCATGTCCACACGGGCCCGCTCTCGGAGAAGATGCCGGCGGGTGTCGAGAGGAAATCCTGGGTCGGGAGGTGGGTCGTGTGCGTGATCGTGTGCTCCAGGCTGCGTTCCTTGTCGAACCAGATCTCGGTCTGCGTGACTCGCTGTTCGACGATCCGGCGGCCCGTCGACAGCTCGACCAGCGCGGTGTCCGACGGCCCCTGTTGCCGGATCACGGCGTGCAGGACGGGCGCGTCGCCCACTGCCGCAAGCGCCCGGTCGACGAGGCTCGGCTGTACGCCGTTCGTAGCGAGCAGCAGCGCCCCGGTGACCACCGCGGCGGCCGTCACGGCGGCCGCGGCGATGGCTGCGAGCCAGGTCTTCCCGCGGCGCCTCCGCTCGAGGCCGCCGGCCTCGAGGGCGTCCGAGAGCGCGTCGGCGACGGCCAGCAGCTCAGGCTCGTCGCGTAGCTCCAGCATCAATTCGAGATCGCGAACGGTCATGGCTCGATGCCCTCCTGTTCCAGATCGGCTCGGACCGAGCGCAAGGCGCGAGAGAACCGCATGCGGGCCGCCTCCTCGCTCGTGCCGAGCAAGCGTGCGACCTCGGCGAACGAGGCTCCCCTGAGCAGCTTGAGCACGACGACGTCGCGTTGCGAGGACGGAAGCCGCTCGAACGCCGCCCGCAGGCTCGCGACGACCGACGGTCCGTACTCCTGCTCGCGAGCAGCGATCTCCTCCAGCACGAGCGGGGCAGGCGGCCGGCGGGCAGCGTCTACAAAGCGCCGCTTGGCGACGGCGTAGAGCCACGCGATGGGCGGACGGCCATCGCAGCGCAACGAGGCGGCCGCGTCTGCGAACACCTGTTGGGTGAGCTCTTCGGCCTCGTGCTCGCTACGCGTACGACGGCGGACGTACCGATAGATCTCGGTGTAGTGGCGCCGGAAGGCACCTTCGCTCGGGTCGGTCACGACCTGCATTTCGTTCGCCGAGGAGAAACGTAACGCTGGCTAGCGGTCGCAAACGTGCGAGCGCTCGCCCGTGACCACGGATGAGAGCGCCTGGCCGGCGCTCACGTGGAAGCGGAGCTCGAGGCGGCCCGCTCGTGTCGCGTCGATCGTCGTCATGTCGTCCGCACGGCGGATCAGGCAGGCGTGCTCGGCGCCCCAGTACGGCGAGTAGCGAATCGCCAGCCGGTAGCGGCCCGGCCGCGGCAGCTCGAGCACGACCCTCGCCCCTGTCAGGCGCAGCACGCGGCCGGCGGCCGGGCCTGTGAGGATCGAGCGCGGATTCGGCACCGCGAAGACCGCCAGCTGCGAGGTCGAGAAGACGCGCTGCAGCCCAGAGTGGTCGCCCCTCAGCAAGGCGGCCTCGCCGCGGGCGCTGTAGTCGGACGGCGCCTTCGTCAACACGACATAGCGGACCCCAAGCCCGCGCAGCCACGCGCGGTAAGACCGCGCGCCGAGCTCGTCGTAGAGGACCATGTTCTGAGGAAAGTCGTCCTGCCGGTAGCCGCCGCGCGCGATGGGGATCTGCGCTTCGGCGAGATACACCGCGGCCCAATGCCCGGTCGTGTCCACGACCTCGACGCGGTAGGACGGGGAGAGGTGCCCGCGCAGGAAGCCGATCGCAGGCGCCCAGTAGGCGCGTGTCGCCGCCGGGTCGTTGCGGCCCTTGAAGTAGCTCCCCACGATCGGCGAGACGTTCCACGAGATCGCGAGCGCCAGCACGGCGAGCGCGACCGGCAGCGGCCGCCAGCGCCGCAGCGAGAGCGTAAGCACGGCGATCGGGATCGCCGCGTACCGCAGTCGCAGCACGTTCTCGCCCACCGCGCTCGGGATCGCGAACGACCCCAGCACGGCGACGAGGTAGACGACGAACATCCACCACAGCAGCCCGGCCCGCTCCACGCGCCAGCACAGCGCGAGGCCGATGCCACAAAACAGCAGCGCGGCCAGCAATTCCTGCCACGAGAACGGGTACCAGCCGGAGCCGGGGAACGCGCGCCAGAGTGCGACCTCGATCCCGCCGAAGACCAGGATCGTCAGCGCCGGGGCGAGGAGCGCGCGCCGCTCGCTCCAGCGCGCGATGCCGAAGCCGACGAGCAGCAAGGTCAGCAGGAGGAAGGCCAGCGGGCTGGCCGCCAGTGTCAGCGCCGCCAGCAGCGCGAAGCGCCACGGTCGCCAGGCCTGCACCGCCCAGATCGCGAGCAGCGCCAGCGCCGCGCCGAGCGCGAACGGGAAGGCAGCCGAGAAGACGACTCCGCACCAGACCACCGCGAACGTGCGGCTCGACCAGCGCGCGGTCGGGCCCCATTCGCGCGAGACCACGACCGCGAAGGCGAGCGCCGCTGTCGAGATGGTCGCGACCGCGAGCAGCCGGATCCCGAGCAGCGCCGCGAGCGGGTAGTAGAGGACGCTGTAGGTGACGAAGCTGTAGCGCCCCGCGTACCAGAAGTTGTTCCAAAGCGTGAAGCCGTGGTGCAGGAAGAGCGTCCGCTGGTAGGCGTGGGCTGCGAGGTCGGACCCTGGAGGGCCGAGCCACACGAGCGCAGCGGCAAGCGCCGCGGCTGCACCTGCGGCGAAGGTCGCCTCGCGCAGGACGGGGGTCGCGCGTGTCACGTCAGGAACCGAGGATAGCCGCCCGGCGGTACCATCTACCCTTGCGGCATGCGAGGCGCGGTTGCGGCAGGCCACCCGCTCACTGCCGAGGCGGGGGCGCAGGTGCTGGAGGAAGGCGGAAACGCGGTCGATGCCTGCATCGCGGCCGCATTCGTCTCGTGGGTGGCCGAAAGCCCGCTCACGGGGCCGGGCGCAGGCGGCTTCATGCTCGTCCACCGCGTCTCGGATCGCTCGACTCGCGTGCTCGACCACTTCGTCGCGGTGCCGGGCCTCGGGCTGCGCCACCCGGGCGCGCACGCAATGGACGCGGTAGACGTCGACTTCACACCTGAGTCGTCACAGGTCTTCCGGATCGGCCCCGCCTCGTGCGCGGTCCCCGGCGCGGCCGCGGGGCTCGGGGAGGCGCACCGCCGCTTCGCCTCGCTGCCCTGGCACACGCTGCTCGAGCCGGCGATCGCCCACGCGCGCGCCGGCGTCGTGCTGACGAAGCCGCAGGCCTACCTGCACGCGATCCTCGATCTGATCTTGCGCCACACCGGCGAGGGGCGCGCGATGTACGGCTCGAACGGGAGCCGCCTGGTCGCTGGGGACAGCCTCGTGCTCGCGGATCTCGCGGGGACGCTCGAGCAACTTGCGGAGAAAGGCGCCGCGGATCTCTACGACGGCGAGCTCGCCCGCGCGCTCTCCAAGCACGTGCGCGAGGGCGGGGGAGACATCACCCTCCGCGACCTGCGCGACTACCGAGTGATTCTGCGGCGGCCGGTGAAAGTGCCGTTCCTCGGCCACGAGTTCCACTCGAACCCGCCGCCTTCGACCGGTGGGGTGCTGATCGGGCTCGGGCTGCGGTTGCTCGACCGGCTCGGGCCCGCCGGCCGGGCGGGCAGCGCCGAGGCGATGGCGCAGCTCGTCGAGATCATGCGCGAGCAGGAGTCCGCGCGGGGCGGCCCCTTCGCGCGCGAGCTCTACCGAGGCGGCCTCGCGCGGCGCCTCTATGACCCGCGCCAGCTCGCCGCGGCTGCGCGCCGGCTGCGCGGCCGGCTCCCGGAGCTGCAGAAAGGGACGACGCACATTTCGGTGGTCGATGGCCGCGGCAACGCCGCCTCGCTGACGGCCTCGACCGGTGCCGGCTCGGGCGTGATCGTCCCCGGCACGGGGATCCAGCTGAACAACATGCTCGGCGAATTCGACCTCGCGGCGACGGGCGGCATTCCGCGGCCCGGGGTGCGGTTCACGAGCGGGATGGCTCCCTCGCTCGTGCTGCGCGACGGACGGCCGCGGCTCGTCGTCGGCAGCGCCGGCTCGTTGCGTTTGCGCGGCGCGATCATGCAGGTCGTCGTCAACGCGGTCACGCACGGTCTCGGCGTGCAGGAGGCGATCGAGCGGCCGCGCATCCACCTCGAGGAGACCCACGTGCACGCGGAGGGCGGGAACGAGCCGGACGAGCTCGACCGGCTCGAGTCCTGGGGCTACGAGCTCGCGCGCTGGCGGCGGCGCAACCTCTTCTTCGGCGGGGTCGCGGGAGTCGAGCTGCTCGAGGACGGGACTCTGGCTGCGACGGGCGATCCCAGGCGGGGCGGCCACGGCGTCGTGGTCGAGTGACCCGGCTTGAGATTCGCGAGGCCGAGCCCGGGGACGCGGCGAGCCTGGTCGAGCTCGCGCGTGCCGTCGGCGCGGAGCGGGAAGGCTGGCTGCTGGGCTCAGAGGAGTGGCGGTCGGTTGCGGCTGAACGGCGCTACCTGCGCGCGGTGCGGCGGTCGAGGCACGCGGCCGTCTTTGTCGCCGAGACGCCCGAAGGGCTCGTCGGGCGGCTCTCGGTCGCGCGCGACCCGCATCCCGCGAGCTTCCACGTCGCCGATCTCGGGCTGATGGTGTCCGCCGGTCACCGCCGCCTCGGGATCGGCCGCGCCCTGCTCGAGCGGACCGTCGAGTGGGCCCGCGCCAACGGCGTGGCGAAGCTCGAGCTGCACGTCTTCCCGCACAACGAGGCGGCGATCGCCCTCTACGAGGCCTTCGGCTTCGACCGCGAGGGCTACCGCCGCCGCCACTACAAGCGCAAAGGCGAGTACGTGGATGCCGTCCTGATGGCCTTCGACACACTTCCGGGATGAGCAGCCTCGTCCACCACTACGGGCTCGTGGCGCTCTTCCTCGTCGTGATGCTCGAGTCCGGCGGCATCCCGCTTCCCGGCGAGACGGCGCTCGTCACAGCCGGCGTCTTCGCCTCGCGCGGCCAACTGAACATCGTGAGCGTCGTCGCCGTGGCCGCGGTGGCCGCGATCGTCGGGGACAACCTCGGCTACTGGGCCGGGCGGACGGGCGGGCGGAAGCTGATCGAGCGCTCGCGGCTCCTGAGCCGCTGGTTCGAACAGGCCCTGCCATGGTCCGAGAAGTTCTTCAAGCGTCACGGCTCGAAGACGATCTTCATCGCGCGCTTCTTCGCTGTGCTGCGTGTGACCGCCGCGTGGCTGGCCGGGATCTCGCGGATGCACTGGTGGACGTTCTTCCTCTGGAATGCGGCCGGTGGCATCTGCTGGGCGGCAGCCGTTGGGCTGGTCGCCTACTACGCCGGCCAGGCCGCCGCCAATGCCATCTCGCACTACGGTCTGATCGGAGGCGGCGCGCTGGTCGGGCTCCTGCTTCTTGGCGTCGTCGGGCTCCACTTCTGGCGCAAGCGGCTGATGGGATCGCCGTGAGGCGAACGCTCCTGCTCGCGGGGCTGCTCCTCGTCTGCACGGGAGCGGAGGCGGCGCCGCGGCCGGTGCCGGCCTTCGGCCACGTCGTCGTGGTCGTGTTCGAGAACAAGGCGCGCGACGCCGTGCTCGGCAATCCCCACGCTCCCGCGTTCAACGCGTTCGCGAGGCGCGGCGCCGTGCTCGCGGGCTACCGCGGCGTCACGCACCCGAGCCTGCCGAACTACCTAGCGCTTGTCTCCGGCTCGACTCACGGGATCACGACCGACTGCACGAGCTGCACCGTCGCCGGCGCGAGCCTCGCCGACACGCTCGAGGCGTCCGGCCGAACCTGGAAGACGTACGCCGAGGGCCTGCCGCGCCCGGGCTGGACGGGGCCGGGGCTGCGCCGCTTCGCGAAGAAGCACGTGCCGTTCCTCTACTTCCGGCGGGTGGTCTCGAGTCCGGCCAGGCTGCGGCGCGTGGTGCCGCTCACACAGCTCTCGTCCGACCTGGCCGCGCGCCGGCTCCCAGACTTCGCGCTCGTCGTGCCGGATCTCTGCCACGACATGCACGACTGCAGCGTCGCGAACGGGGACGCGTGGCTACGCCGCTTCCTACCGCCGCTTCTGAAGCTTCAGGACACCGCCGTCTTCGTCGTCTTCGACGAGTCGTACGGTGCCGATCCCGGCGTCCCGGCACTCGCGCTTGGCCCGCTCGTGCGGCTCGGCTCGCGCTTCCGCCGGCGGATCTCGCACTACGGTCTGCTGCGCACGATCGAGGACGGCTTCGGCCTCCCGCGGCTCGGCCGCTCGGCCGGTGCGGCCGCGGTCACCGGCATCTGGCGCTGACGAGGAGGGAAAGAGGGATCCGCGCCTCGGCCTTGAAACTTCGGTTTCGTGGCGATGCTGTCTGTGCTGAGCGGTGCGATCGAGGCCCGAGACCCGTATACGCGCGGGCACTCCGCGCGGGTGACGGCCCTTGCCGAGGCGATCGCGCGGAGGCTCGGCTGGAGCGAGGAGCGCCTCGAGTCGCTGCGAGTGGGCGGGCCGCTGCACGACATCGGCAAGCTCGCCGTCTCCGACGAGGTGCTGCGCAAGGAAGGCCGCCTCGACGACCATGAGCTCGCCCAGATCCGCGAGCACCCGAAGATCGGCGCGAAGCTCCTGCTGAAGGTCTCCGCGCTGCGCGAGGCGATCCCGTACGTGCTCTACCACCACGAGCGCTGGGACGGCACCGGCTACCCATCGGGCAAGGCCGGCGACGAGATCCCGCTCGAGGCGCGCGTGCTGGCCGTCGCGGACGCGTTCGACGCGATGACGAGCAACCGGCCCTACCGCCGCGCGCTCACGCGGGAGCAGGCGATGGCTGAGGTCGAGCGCTGCGCGGGCACGCAGTTCGATCCGCGAATCGCGCAGGTCTTCCTCGAGTTGTACGCGGAAGCCGAGCTCCCGCACGCGGCGGCCTCCTAAGCGGCGGTCACAACATGAGCCGAGCTGGGCGCGTCTTTGCCATCCCACGGACGAAGAGCCTCGGTGACTGCGTTCAGCGCTCGGTCGAGAGCGGACGGATCGCGCAGCTCGATTTCCGCGCGGAACGGCGAGCCGAGCACCAGACCCTGGGCGGCGTCGCGGGCGCTGACGTGGCTCGACAGTGCGACGGTTTCAAGCTGGATGTCCGTGAAGCCGGCCTCGAGCAGATCCTGCTCGATGACCGCCGGATCGGCATAGCTGAACGGGCCGCGTTCCATGTATTGAGGGGGATCGTCGGGGAACAGTGCGACAACCGCATCTTCCGCCGCTTTCGGCACCGGGTTGAGGTCCAGCCGGTCGAAGCTGACGAGCAGGTAGCGGCCACCGGACGTAAGCACGCGCCGTGCTTCGCGGCCGGCACGGATCTTGTCAGGGAAGAACATCACGCCGAACTGGCACACGACGAGGTCGAAACTTCCGTCGCCGAACGGTAGGTCCTGCGCGTCAGCGGACTGGAAGGTGACCCGCTCGGAGCGGACGTCCCGCCCTGCGAATTCGATCATTCCCGGGTGTAGGTCGGTAGCGACGATCTGCGCCTGCGGCACCGCTTCGTTCAGTGCGCGGGTGACGATTCCCGTACCGGCGGCGGTCTCCAGAATGCAGGTCGGCTGGAGGATCGCCGAGCGCTCTGCGATGAGCCTCGCATACGGCTCGAACAGGAGCGGGCCCATGTAGCGGTCGTAGAGCGCGGGAGTCGAATGTTTGAAGGCTGCGCTTTCGTGAGTCATCGGAACGGCCTCCTTCTTAGAGTTTCGAGCGCGTCCGGCGAATCACCTCGTCGGTGAACTCCGTGGTCCCCGCGTGGCCGCCGAGGTCGGCGGTTCGCACTCCGGCCGCGACCGCTTCGAGGCAGGCCTGGCGGATCGCGCTCGAGGCTCGCGCGCCCTGCTCGCCCGCGTACGCGAGCACGGCGGCGGCGGCAAGGATCATCGCCATCGGGTTCGCGACGTTCTTCCCCTGGAGCGACGGCGCCGTCCCGTGTGCCGCCTCGGCGAGCACGACCGTCGGCACGTAGTCGTCGCCGAAGCCGACGAGCAAGGACTCCGAGCCTGCGATCGAGCCGAAGAGCGGCAGCACGAGGTCGGAGAGGATGTCCCCGTCGCGGTTCAGCGCCGGGATCACGAGCGGGTCGCCGCTCGACGAGATGAGCAGCGCGAAGGTGGCGTCGATCAGCTGCGGCTCGTAGGGAACCTCCGGGTGGCGCGCGGCTGCGGCGTCCATCTCCTCCTTGAGCATCCCTTCATACACCGGGCTGACCGTGAACTTCGGGCCGCCGAAGACCTTCGCGCCGGTGTCCTCGGCGAGGCGGAACGCGAACTCGGCTACCGAGTGGCAGATGCGCCGCTCGATCCTCTCCGTGCGGAAGGCGGCTTCGTCCTCGCCCTCGCCCTCGCGCCATTCCTTGGCGCCATAGGCGTCGCCGACCGCCATGCGCACGACGGAGATCGGCGCGTGCACGCCGCCGAAAGGAGCGACTCCCGGGATGCGCCGGCCCGTCCGAACGATCACGCGGCCGCCGATCTCCTCGCGCAGGATCCGGTTTGGCGAGCCGACGTCTTCGGCGCCCTCCGGGGTGATCGTCGCGCCTTTCAACCCGAGCCCGGCCTCCCGCACAGCCGCCGCCGCCTCGTGGACGACGTGATTCTCGGTCTTCTGCCGCGACTCCAGCGAGAGGTCGTAGCGGAGTAGCTCCACCTCGAGCCCGATCACCTCGGGGGCGAGCACGCGCAGCGCCTCTTCGAGCAGCTCCTGGCCGGTCTCGTCGCCTTCCAGGACCACGATCGTCGTGCTTGCCATGTGCCTCCTTGGATTAGCGCCGAGCGCCTCGGGCTACATCGCAGACTCTATGGCTCGAAGGGGCGGATGGAGGCGGCTCGGCTCGCGGCGGTTCCGGTACGAGGACGCCCGCGGCCGGCCGATCACGGACGCGGCCGCGCTCGAGCGGAGCGACTCGCTCCGCATCCCACCGGCCTGGAGGGACGTCTGGATCTCACCGCGCGTGGGCGCGAAGCTCCAGGCAACCGGCGTCGACAAGGCGGGACGGCGCCAGTACCTCTACCACCCGGATTTCCGCGCGCGCAGGAGCAGGCGAAATTCGACAAGCTCGTCCGATTTGCGGAGCGGCTTCCCGAGTTGCGCGCGGCAATGGGCGAGCACCTCGAGCTGGAGCCGCTCACCTTCGAATGGACGGCCGCCGTTGCGGTGCGGCTGATCAACGAAGGCTGGTTCCGGGTCGGCGACGAGCGGTACGCAAAGACACACAAGACATTTGGCATCACAACCCTGCGCAAGAGCCACGTGAGCGTCCGCGGGAGCAAGATCGCTTTTCGCTTCCACGCCAAGCACCGAGTCCTCTGCCGCACCGTCCTGGTGGACGCCGGGCTGGCCGCGGCCATGAAGGAGCTGCTCGCACTGTCGGGCGGCCGGCGGCTGTTTCGCTACCGGTACAACGACGAGCTGGTCAACCTCGGGTCGCGACGGTTGAACGACTACATCCGCCAGTACATGGGCGACGAGTTCACCGCCAAGGACTTCCGCACCTGGGGCGGAACGCTCACGGCCGCGATCGCACTGGCCGAGCGCGAGCAGGCCGAGACCGCGACCGAGCAGAAGCGTGTGGTCGCGGCGGTGATGCGCACGGTCGGCGAGCGGCTCGGCAATACGCCTGCCGTCGCGCGTGCGTTCTACGTCAGCCCGGCCGTCGTCGAGCAGTATCTCGACGGGAGAACCGTCGACGATTTCCGTCCGCGGCATTTGCGCCTCGTGCGCGGGCGCAATTCCGAGCTCGACCCGGAGGAGCAGGCGCTGCTCAGTCTCCTGCGGTCATGGCGGATTCGCCGGGCGCGCGAAGTGGCCTAGGATTATGCCGCCGCTGTTTCGTTAGGCTGGCGAAAATCACCACGACATCAGGAGGACGATTTGGCGCGCAAGACAGTGCTCGTCTGTGACAACTGCGGTAAGGAAGTCGGCGACGGAAGAGGCGCGACAATGCGCCTGAACTTCTCGGACGCGCGCCGGGGCTCGAAGCAGGCCGATCTCTGCGATGGCTGCGCCGGCGGAATGCCGGGCCACGCCGCCGCGCGGCGAGGCCGCCGGCCGAAGTCCCCAACCGCCGCGGCCTAGGACTACGGGCGGGGCAACCCGAGCCCTTTTCGCGCGACCTGAACCGTCCCATCCGGAGACTAGGATGGGACGGTGCCGCTGAGCCTGCTCGCAGGCCCTGCCAACGCGGGGAAAGTCGCGCTCCTGCTCGAGCGTTACCTGGCCACGCTCGACTCCGATCCGATCTTGATCGTGCCGAACCGGCCGGACGTCGACCGCGCCGAGCGCGCGCTGCTCACCCGCACCGGTGCGCTTGTCGGCGGCTCGATCGGCACCTTTGCCGACCTCTTCGAACGGATCGCTCGGGGCAACGCCGCGCACCGGCCGGTGATCACCGACGCTCAGCGCACGCTGCTGCTCCGTCGCGTGGTGGCGCGCCGCGGTTCCGGCCCCTCCGCCCGCTTCTCCGGCTTCGCCGACTCGCTTGCGTCGACCGTCGCGGAGCTCGAGTCTGCGCTGCTCGATCCGGCCGACCTCGACGGCGAGCTGGCCGAGCTCTATACGGCCTACCGCGAGGAGCTCGACCGGCTCGGCCTCTGGGACCGCGAGCTCGAGCGGTGGCACGCTGCCGAGCGCGCTGCGGGTGATCTCTCTGCGTGGGACCCGCGGCCGGTCTTCGCGTACGGATTCGAGGATCTGACCGGCGCCGAGTGGGCGCTGCTCGAGGCGCTCGCCGCCCGCGCCGAAGTGACGGTCTCGCTGCCGTACGAGCCCGGCCGCGATGCCTTCGCGTCGCTCTCGCGAACGGCCGAGGACCTGACGCGCCTGGCCGAGGGCCGGATCGAGGAGCTGCCGCCGAGCAACGAGGCAAGGACGCCGGTGCTCGCCCACCTGGAGCGCTTCCTCTTCCGGGCCGAAGGTCCTGAGCGCACGCCGGAGCTCGACGGCTCCGTCCGGTTCCTCGAGGGCGCCGGGATCCGCGGGACACTCGAGCTCGTCGCCGACGAGATCCTCGGCCTCCTGCGCGAGGGCACCGCGGCGGACGAGATCGCCGTCGTCTGCCCGTCGCTCGATCGCTTGCGCGTGCCGCTCGACACCGCCTTCGCGACCCTCGGCGTCCCGTACGCGCTCGAGGGCCGGCTGCGACTCGGCCAGACGCCGCTCGGCCAGGCGCTGCTCTCGCTGCTGCGGTACGCGTGGCTCGACGGCGAGCGTCGCGACCTCTTCTCATTCCTGCGCTCGCCCTACTCGGGGCTGCCGCGCTCCCATGCCGACTTCCTCGAAGGCCGGCTGCGTGGCCGCGGCGTGGTCGCGCCGGCCAGGGTCGAGGAGGAGGTCGCCAAGCTGCGCGGCCAGCCGCTGCCGCACCTCGACGCCGTTCGTGGCGCATCCGATCCGCTGGAGGCGATCCGCGAGCTCGCCCGGGCGATGGTCCGCACCGCGTACGGCCTCGACGCGCCGCCGATCCACGAGCCCGCGCGACTGGCCCTGCGCTCACACGAGACGGCGGCGAAGCTGGTTGCGGAGCTCGAGGGCTGGCGCGACCTCGGTGGCGAGGCCGGGCGCGACGAGATCGCGGCTCTCCTCGCCGACGCGCCCGTACGCCTGGGCGGCGCGGGCGAGGCCGGTCGCGTTGCGGTCCTCGACCTGATGCGCGCACGCACGCGGCGTTTCGAGGTCGTGTTCGTAGTCGGACTGGAGGAAGGGCGCCTGCCCCGGCGCGCCCAGGGCTCTCCGTTCCTCGACGAGGAGCGGAAGGACGAGCTCGAGCGCGCGTCACGCAGCGGCCGGCTGCTGCGCACCGACCCGGTCTCGCGCGACCGCTACCTCTTCTACACGGCCTGCACGCGGCCGACCCGGCGGCTCTATCTGGTTCGCGAGGCCGCAACCGACGACGGCGCCGCCCGCCAGCCGAGCCCGTTCTGGGACGAGACGCGCGAGCTCTTCGCCGTCGACGAGATCGAGCGTTGGACGCGGCGCCGTCCTATCGCCGCGCTGACGTGGCCGCTCGAGGCTGCGCCTAGCCAGCGCGAGCGTCTGCGCGCGCTGGCCTCGCTCGGGTCCGCGGACCGCTCAGCCGCCACCTCGCTTGCCCGCGCCAACGGCTGGGAGCGACGGCTCGAGCGAGCGCTGACGGCGTTCCAGCGGCCGACGCGCTTGACGCACCCGGCCGTCCTCGAGCAGCTGCGCCAGAAGGCGACGTTCTCGGTCACCGATCTCGAGCGGTTCGCCGACTGCTCGTCGATGTGGTTCGTCGACCGGCTGGTCGCGCCGAGGAACATCGACGCCGAGGTCGACGCTCGCCTTCGTGGCACCGTTGCGCACCAGGCGCTCTTCTCGTTCTTCAAGGGCCTGCCGAAGCGAACCGGCGACGACCGGCCGCGGCCGGAGAACCTCGAGGACGCGCTCGTCTTCCTGCGCGAGTGCCTGAGCGACGCGTTGCAGGCGCACGTCCGGATCGACGTGCCCGACCTCGAGCGCCGCGAGCTCGAGCAGGGCCTCGCGCGCGACCTCGAGAAGCTCGTCCGTCGCGAGGCCGAGTCGCCCTCGCCGCTGGTCCCGAGCCGCTTCGAAGTCTCGTTCGGCTCGGAGCGCTCGGCGCCCGAGCTCCAGCGCGGGCTCGAGCTGGGCGGCTTCAGCGTCTCGGGAAAGATCGACCGGATCGACCGCGATCCGTTCGGCGCGCGCGGCGTCGTCGTCGACTACAAGTCGGGCCGCAGCGCCCACAGCGCCGCCGAGATCGAGCGCGAGCTCCACCTGCAGATCCCGCTCTACATGCTCGTCCTACGCGACCTCGTCGGCGTCGAGCCGCTCGGCGGGATCTACCGCGCGCTCGCCGGCGAGGGGCAGGCGCGCGGCCTGCTGCGGGCCGAGGCCAAGGAGGACGGCCTCCCGGGGTTCCAGCGCAACGACTACGTCGACGAGGACGCGTTCTGGGGCCAGATCGAGCGGGCGCAGGAGCACGCGCGGACGATCGTCGGCCGCATCCGCGAGGGCGACGTGAAGCACGACCCGAAGCGCGGCACGTGCCCGCAGTGGTGCGAGCTGTGGCCGATGTGCCGGGTGCGGCGGTCATGAGCGCGGTCGAGGCGCCGAACCGGGAGCAGCTCCGCGCGATCGAGGAGTCGGGCGTCGTCTTCGTCTCCGCGGGCGCGGGCACCGGCAAGACGACGGTCATCGTCGAGCGGTTCTGCCGCGCCGTCTGCGAGCGCGGGTTCAGCGTCGACTCGATCCTCGTCATCACCTACACCGAGCGCGCCGCGGGCGAGCTGCGCGGCCGGATCCGCAAGCGCCTGCAGGAGCTCGGTCGCCACGAGCTCGCGCGCGACCTCGACGCGGCGTGGATCTCGACCATCCACGGCTTCTGCCACCGGCTGCTGAAGGCGCACCCGTTCGCGGCCGGAATCGACCCGCGCTTCCGCGTGCTCGACGACAGCCAGGGCCGCGTGCTGCGCGGCGAGGCCTTCCGCGCGGCGCTCGAGGAGTTCTGCGGCGACGACGAGGCGCGCCTGCGGCTGCTCGCGTCGTACGGCGGCCGGCGGCTGCGGCGGATGCTGACGGGCGTGCACGAGACGCTGCGCTCGTCCGGGCTCGAGCTGCGGCTCGAGGCTCCCGGCGAGCCGCACCTCGACGAGCACATCGAGGCACTGCTCGCGGCGGCGCGAGCGGCCGGCGAGGAGACCGCGGTGCGGTTCCTCGAGACGCCGCCTGGGCCGGATGGGCTGCTTGACCTCTCCGATCTGGCGGTGAGCGCGGAGCTCGACGAGGCGAGGCGCGCGGTCGAGCAGGCCGCGCTTGAGGCGCTCGCGGCCCGCGACCGGGAGCAACTCCAGGAGCTCCTGCTCGCCTACGACGCCGCCTACCGCGAGACCAAGGACCGCGAGTCGGCGCTCGACTTCGAGGACCTGCAGCTCCTCGCGCGCGAGCTGTTGCGCGACCACGAGGACGTGCGCGAGCGCGAGAGCTGGCGCTTCCGCTCGATCATGGTCGACGAGTTCCAGGACACGAACCGGCTCCAGTGCGAGCTGGTCGACCTGCTCGCGCACCAGGACGCCGAGATCTTCTTCGTCGGCGACGAGTTCCAGTCGATCTACCGCTTCCGCCACGCGGACGTCGAGGTCTTCCGCGAGCGGCGCGATCAGGTCGGCGGAGTGCTCGCGCTGACGCAGAACTACCGCTCTCGGCCCGAGGTGCTCGACGTGATCAACCACCTCTTCGCCGCCGACTTCGGCGATACGTTCCAGCCGCTGGCGGCGGCCGGTCGCTTCCCCGACCCTGCCTTCGGCCCCGCGGTCGAGCTGCTGGTGACCGACAAGGAGAGCTACGCCGAGACGGACACGCACTGGCGCGTGGCCGAGGCGCGGCACATCGCCCGGCGCGTACGCGACCTCGTCGACTCGGGCGAGGCCGCTCCCGGCGAGATCGTCTTGCTCTTCGCCGCGGGGACGGATGCGCGGATCTACGAAGAGGAGCTGCGCGCCCTCGGGCTGCCGACCTTCCGGGCGACCGGGCGCGACTACTACCACCAGCAGCAGGTCGTCGACCTGCTCGCCTACCTTCGCTTGCTCCACAACCGCTACGACGACGAGGCGCTGGTCGCGGTGCTCGCCTCGCCGTTCGTCGGCGTGTCGAACGACGGCCTCGTGCTGCTGCGGCGCGCAGCCCCGAAACGGCCGCTCTTCGCGGGGCTCGAGAAGGGCATGCCCGAAGGGCTGTCGGAGCGCGACGTCCGGTTGTTCCAGGCGTTCAAGCAGCGCTACGACCGGCTCGCCTCGCAGGCCTCGTCGTTGAGCCTCGAGCGGCTCTGCGAGCGGATCGTCTCCGAGCACGACTACGACCTCGCCGTGCTCGCGCAGTGGGACGGCCGGCGGCGCTACGCGAACCTGCGCAAGCTCGCGCGGCTAGCCCGCTCGTACGAGGAGCTCCGCGGGCCCGACGTGCAGGGGTTCGTGCGCTTCGTCGCCGAGCAGGACGCCGTCGGCGCGTCGGAGCTCGAAGCCGTCGCCGAGGAAGAGGGCACCGATGTGATTCGGCTGCTCACGATCCACTCGGCAAAGGGCCTTGAGTTCAAGGTCGTCGTGGTCGCCGACGCGGGTCGCGATCGCGCCCGCATGGATGCCGACGAGATTCTCTGCCTCCCCGACGGGCGACTCGGCTTCCGCGTCGCCGACCCGGAGACCGGCAAGCGCCTGACGACCGCGGAGTACGAGACCGTCAAGGCGGCAGAGCAGGACGCCGAGGAGGCCGAGCGGCGGCGGCTCTACTACGTGGCGATGACGCGGGCGATCGACCGCCTGATCGTCTCGGGCGCGATCGGCGAGCGCGGGGCGGATGCGGGCACGCCGATCGGCTGGGTGCTCGACCGGCTCGAGGCGAACGTGGAGGCCGGGGTGGAGGCCGCGGAGTCGCCGGTCGAGATCGAGCGCGGCGGCGCGCGCGTGCTCGTCCGGCTCGATCGCTTCGCGCCGGAGTCGGAGACAGCGCCGACCACGAAGGCGAGCATCGAGCAGCTCGAGCTGTTTCAGGTCTCCGAGAACGGCGGCGGAGTAGTCGAGGCGCCTGAGCTCGCTCCCCTGGCCGAGGTGCCGGCTCCGCCGCTCCACCGTGTGCGGCGCCTGTCCTACAGCGCGCTGTCGCTCTTCGAGCGCTGCTCGTACCGCTACTTCGCCGAGCGCGTGATCGGCCTGCGGCCGGCCGAGGCGGCCGGCTCGGTCCCGGGCCACACCGGCCTTGCCGCGACGGAGATCGGCGACGCGGTGCACATGCTGCTCGAGCACGTCGACCTGCGGGCGCCGTCCGTGCCCGAGGATCTCGCCGAGCGTGTGCGCGCCCGCTACCCGGCCGTGACCGAGGACGAGCTGGAGCGGATCCGCGGCTTCGTCGGCTCGTACTGCGGCTCCGAGCTGGCCGCGCGGATCGCGGCGCTCGAGGGTGCGACCGCCGAGCTCCCGTTCGCGTTCGAGCACGACGGCGTGCTGCTCCACGGTCGCATCGACGTGCTGTATCGAGACGGCCCGCGCGCCTTGGTGCTCGACTACAAGACGAACTCGCTCGCCGAGGGTGAGCCGGAGGAGATCGTGGCCAACGACTACCGGCTCCAGCAACTCGTGTACGCTCTCGCGTGTTTCAGGGCCGGCGCCGAGGAGGTCGAGGTCGTCTACCACTTCCTCGAGCGGCCGGACGCGGTGGTAACAGACTGTTACAGGCTCGAGGACGCCTCGGCGCTCGAGGACGAGCTCTCCGAGGCGATCGCGCGGATCCAAGCCAACGAGTTCCGGCCGACGCCGAGCGAGTTCGTGTGCGCCGACTGCCCCGCGCTCGATCTCGTCTGCGCGGGCCCGAAGCTCCGCGGCGGCTGATGGCCAGGAGCTACGTCGCCGAAGCCCGCAGGCGCGTGGGGCCGAAGCGCGACCGGATCGTGCCGATCGTCGAGCGGCTGCTGGCCGAGCACCCCGACGCGACGATCGCGCTGCGGTTCCGCAACGACCTCGAGCTGCTCGTCTCGGTGATGCTCTCGGCGCAGACGACCGACGTGAACGTGAATCGTGTCACCGAGCGGCTGTTCGAGAAGTACCGGCGGCCGCAGGACTACCTCGCCGTGCCGCAGGATGAGCTCGAGAACGACATCCGTGCGACTGGGTTCTTCCGGCAGAAGACGAGGTCGCTTCGCGGGGCGATGACGATGCTGCTCGAGGAGTTCGATGGCCGCGTGCCGGACCGGCTCGAAGAGTTGCTGCGCCTGCCGGGCGTCGCGCGCAAGACGGCGAACGTCGTCGTCGCCGAGCGCGGCGAGGCCGTCGGCATCGTGGTCGACACGCACGTGCGCCGGCTCTCACAGCGGCTCGGGCTCACGCGCCAGGAGGACCCGGTCAAGATCGAGCGCGACCTGATGCGGCTCGTGCCACGGCGGTACTGGAACGCGTTCCCGCACCTGCTGATCTGGCACGGCCGACGCGTCTGCATCGCGCGGGCGCCGCGCTGCGAGACCTGCGTGCTCAACGACCTGTGTCCTGCAAGTCGGGTCCAAGCTGCGACAGACCCGTCACACGCGCACGCGTAACCTCGAAGGATGCGCGGCGTCGACCTCGCGATCTACGCGGACGCGCTCGCGGGCGAGGCCGCGAGCGTCGCCGCTCGGGCGGAGCGCGCCCGCTCGCGGCTTCGCCAGGCCGCGATCGAGAAGCGGGCTCGCGGCCAGTTGACGCCCGTCGCGGTGGAGAGGCTCGAGTCGCTTGGTCTGCTCGGTGCGGTCGACGAGGCAGCCGCGCGCGCCGAGCTGCGCGAGCTCGAGGCGTCGCTCGATGCCCTGGAGGAGCTGCAGTCGTGGGTCGAGGCCGAGCTCGGCGCCGCTACCGCGGCGTGACCGCGACGAGCAGGCCGCCGTCTTCGTCGTAGGCAGGGAAGAAGTCCGCCGTCACCGGTTTCACGCTGCCGACGCGGGAGCGCAGCTCGAGCTGCTGTCCCAGCCGGCGAACACCCCACTCGATCGCGACCTTCGCCGGGCTGTCGCCCTCGTAGCCAGAGAGCCCGAGCGCTTCGACGACGTCGCGGCCCATCAGGTCCTGCTCGCGGTAGCCGGAAAGCTCGAAGATGTCGCGGCCGCAGGCGAGCACGCGAGCCTCCTTGTCGCAGACGACGAAGCCTGTGCTCGGCGCCGGGTAGTAGTCCTCGAGCAGCTCGAACAGGAACCCGAAGCCGCAGCGGTGGCAGGCGACGGCCTGCTGTGTCAGACCTTCGCGCCGGTCATGGTCGATCGAGCGGTCCTTGCAGTTCGGGCAGATGAAGTACGGCACGCGGCGATCGTAGCTAGGGGCTTCGCTGTCGCCGACCCGCAAGGGTGCGCGGGTCGAGACTGCGCAACGGGGGCAGCTTCGGCCGGCCCATCGGCGGCCCGCCGATCCAGCCCGCCCAGCGGAAGAACGCGAGCTGGATGAATGTCGTCGCGACGATCCAGCCCCAGCTCCACCAGTAGCCGAAGCTCCAGCCGAGCTCCGGGATGTGGTGGAAGTTCTGGCCGTAGAGGCCGACGATGAATGTCGGCAGGAGCAGCAGCGCCGCGATCACGGTCAGCCGCTTCATCACCTCGTTCTGGTCATTCGCGATCTTTGCCTGGTGGTAGTCGCGGGCACTCGAGAGTAGGTCGCGCGAGAGGTCGAGGCCGTCCGTCGCGCGCAGGAGCTTGTCGTAGACGTCGGCGAAGTCGAGCTCGATCTCGCGCGGCAGCAGCTCGCTGCCTTCACCGACGTCGAGGCGCCGGTCGACGATGCGCCTGATCGCGTCGCGCGTCGGCGCGACGGTGCGGCGCACGTGCAGGAGGTCGTGCCGCAGCGCGGAGATTCGGCCACGGATCTGGGTCGCCGCCCAGACCTCGACCCCCTCTTCGAGCTCGTCGATCTCGTCGTCGATCGCGTCCACCAGGTCGAGGAAGTACTCCGCGATCAGGTCGGCCAGCCGGTACACCATCAGGCCGACTCTCGGCTCGTGCTCCTTGGCGACCGACTGCTGCGCCGGCGCGGGGTCAAAGGGCTCTCCGCCCTCGGACGTCTTCCGCACCGTCACGAGCTGCTCGCGGGTCGCGACGAAGTCGAGCTCCTGGTAGTAGATCCGGTCTTCCTCGCGGACGCAGATCGGGATCAGGAAGACCCCGAAGACGTAGTGGTCGTGGCCTTCGAGGCGAGGGCGTGGTTCGTCGTCGTGCTGGGCCGGGCGGAGGAGCTGCTCGAGCGCACGGTCGTGCACCTCGCGTGGGAGCGCTTTCTTGACCTCGGCCTCGGTCGGGTCGAGCAGGTCGATCCACTCGGCCATCCCAACCGAGACTAGCCCCCGTCTCGGCCGGCGCCGTCTAGCCGGTCCGTTCCGCCGCGAGGGCCGTTGCCGGGTGGCCTTCGCGCGCGGCGAGCCAGCGCTCTGCGTCGAGCGCAGACATGGCGCCGCTGCCGGCGGCCGTGACCGCCTGGCGGTAGGTGTGGTCGACGACATCGCCGGCCGCGAAGACGCCCTCGATGTTCGTTTCCGTCGAGCCGGGCTTCGTCACCAGATACCCGGCCTCGTCGTGGTCGAGCTGGTCGAGGAACAGCTTCGTGTTCGGGTCGTGCCCGATCGCGACGAACACGCCGTCTGCCGGCATCTCGCGCGTCTCGTCGGTGTCGAGGTCGCGGATCCGGACGCCGCTCGTCTGGCCGTTCTCGCCGAGCACCTCGTCGACGGCTGCCGGCGTCACGAACTCGATCTTCTCGTTCGCGCGGGCGCGGTCGATCATGATCTGCGAGGCGCGGAACTCGTTGCGCCGGTGGACGAGGCTGACCTTGGTCGCGAACTTCGTCAGGAAGATCGCCTCCTCCATCGCCGAGTCGCCGCCGCCGACGACCACGACCTGCTTCTCGCGGAAGAAGGCCGCGTCGCAGACCGCGCAGTACGAAACGCCGCGGCCCTGAAGGGAGCGCTCGGACTCGAGCCCGAGCTGCCGCGCGCTCGCGCCGGTCGAGACGATCACGCTCTCCGACGAGTACTCCTGGTCGCCGACCCAGACGCGCAAAGGATGCTCACCGAGCTCGACCTTCGTCACGTCGTCGGTGAGGAACTCCGCGCCGAAGCGCTCGGCCTGGCGGCGGAAGTCCTGCATCATCGCCGGCCCCATGATCCCGTCCGGATAGCCCGGATAATTCTCGACGTCGCTCGTGATCATCAGCTGGCCGCCCCAGGCGAAGCCCTCGATCACGAGCGGCTGCAGGTTCGCGCGCGCAGCGTAGAGCGCCGCCGTGTACCCGGCGGGGCCGCCCCCGATGATGATCAGCTCTCTTGTGTCCCCGTTCATTTCTGCCTTCGAAGTATTAAACGAATCGGGTCGGCCGAACCTTCCTGAATCAGGGTACGAACGCGCGGTGCAGATACAGCTTGCCTGCCGACCTTCACGGCGCGGAAGGCTATGACTAGAATCGCCGCCTTCCGGCGAAGGGACTCTTCGTGGCTTCGACAGTGACATGGGACGGTCTGCGTGACCTTGCAGGCTTTCGGGCGCAGAACGGGTGCGCGATCAGCCTGTACCTCGATCTCGACCCGAGCGTGACGCCGACCGCTGCCGACGCCGCGACCCGTGTGAACGCGCTCATCGACGAGGTCGAGCGCTCCGAGGCCGCGCGGCGGGCCGAGCTCACGCACGAGCAGAAGGAGGGGCTGCGCAGCGATGTGCAGCGGCTGCGGGAGTTCTTCGACCAGGAGTTCGACCGCGACGGCGCGCACGGCTTCGCGGTCTTCAGTGGGGGCCTCGACAGCCTCTGGCAGGCGGTGCCGCTGAGCGCGTCCGTGCCCGACGTTGTCAAGGTGAGCAGCAGCCTGTACCTCGCGCCGCTGGTCTCGCTGGTGGGCCGCGGAGAGGGCGCCCTCGTCGTCTTCGTCGGCCGCGAGCGCGGCGACCTCTACCGCCTCCGGGCCGGCAAGCTCGAAGAGCTCGACGAGCAGTTCGACGAGACGCCCGGCCGGCACGACCAGGGCGGCTGGTCGCAGTCGCGCTACCGACGCCACATCGAGAAGCTCGTGCACGAGCACTTCAAGGAGGTCGCCGAGCTCGTCGATCGCCAGCTCCGGCGGCTCCACGGTCCGCGGGTGATCGTGGTCGCCTCCGAGGAGACGCGGGCCGAATTCGAGAGCGAGCTCTCGAACGAGGTGCGCAAGGCCGTGATCGGCTGGACGACCGCCGAGGCCCACGCGACCCCGGCCGAGCTGCTGGAGCAAGTAGAGCCGCTGCTCGAGTCGTGGCGCGGCGAGCAGGAGACCGAGGCCGTCGAGCGGTGGCGTGAAGAGGCCGGCCGCAACGGTCGCGCTGCATCCGGCTGGGGTCCGACGCTCGAGGCGGCCTCGGACGCGCGCGTGGAGCTGCTGCTCTTCCAGGACGGTGTCGAGCACGGCGCGTGGGAGTGTCCGGCCTGCGGCCGGCTCAGCAGCGAGGGTGGCGCGTGTCCCCTCGACGTCACGCAGATGGAGGAGCGGAACGAAGGCGTCGACCTCGCGGTTCGCCAGACGCTCGCCCACGGCGGCACGGTCCGGGCGCTGCGCGAGCGCCAGGACCTCGAGCCCGTCGAGGGCATCGGCGCGCTCCTGCGCTTCTAGAGGGTTTGACGGAGTAGCTGCACCCCGGCGGCTCAGCCGCTGCTTCGTCAAGCTCTCTCTAGGCCGCGTCGACGGCGCGCGGGAGCTCGTGGGCCTCGGCCGGCTCGAGCTCAGGCTGCGAATCGGTCGCCTGCTCGAGCTTCGTCTCGAACTTGCCGAGGTGCTTCTCGGACTCGAGGAACTTGTTCTGGGCCCGTCCGAGGTGGGTGCCGACGAGCTCGAAGTCTTCCTTGAACTTCCCGAACTCCTTCTGCAGGGTCGCGCAGTAGGCCATCACCTCGTGGGCGTGTTGCTCGATCTGGAGGCCCTTCAGCCCGAGCACGACGACTTGCAGGTAGGCCGTCAGCGTTGTCGGCGAGACCGGCAGGACGCGCTTGTCGTTCGCGTACGTGAGCAACGCGCCCGTGCGCCCGCACGCGAGCTCGTAGTAGATCGCCTCCGACGGGAGGTACATGAAGGCGAAGTCGTAGGTGCCCTCGTCCGGGCGGATGTACTTGCCGGCGATCGCGTCGACGTGAGACTTGACGTCGCGCGCGAAGAGCTTCTCGAACTGCTGGCGTTCGATGTCGTTCTCGGCGCGCAGCATCCGCTCGAAGTTGTCGAGCGGGAACTTGGAGTCGATCGGGACGATCCGGTCGACCTTGATCACGGCGTCGACGCGCTCGCCGCCCGCGAACCCGTACTGGAACTCGTACGCGTGCGGCGGCAGCCGGTCGCGAAGGAGGTTCTCGAGCAGGAGCTCGCCGAAGCCGCCGCGCGCCTTGGGCGGGCGCAGGATCTCCTGGAGCTGACTGAGCTCCTTCGCCTGCTCGGCCATCTGCAGCGTCGCCTGGCCGACCTCGCCGAGCTGCTTGTGGATCGCGTTCGTCTGCTTGACGGCGTGCTCCATCCGGCGGTCGACCTTCGTGTCGAGCTCGCCGAGGCGCCGGTCCATCGTCGCCGTGATCGCCTCGAGGCGGCCGTCGACGTCGCTGTTCCGGCCGGCAAGGAGCTGGTCGAGCGCGTGCAGTGTCTCGGCGCCGTGGCCCGCGAGGCGGCGGCTCAGCCACAGCGCGAGGGCGGCGCCGCCGACGAGCAGGACGAGCAATGTGATGACGACGATCATGAGCCGACGAACTTTAGAGTGGCCGTCGGACGGCGAGAGGGCGGCTCCCGCCGCCCTCTCCAGCCGGGTCAGCCGCGCGTTACGGCGTGTCCTTGCGCTCGGCGCGATGCTCCGCGGCGCGCTCGCGCTCCTGCTTTGCCATCTCTTCGGCGTCGTCCGCGCGCTCCGACGCCATGCCCTGCTGCTCCTGGTGCATGCCGTCACGAGTCATCGAACTATCGCCCTTCATGTCGCCCGCGGCCTTCTTGGTGCGGCCGAGGATCTTGTCGAGGAAACTCATTCGTAGCCTCCTTGCGGGTTGTCCAGGATACGAGTATCCGCAATGCCCACAAAAAACGCCAGATCCGGAAAACCTTGCGGCCCTCCGGATCTGACGGGACGACCCTAGCGTGGCTGGGAGCGGGAGTCAAGCGCCTTGCTAGCATCGCCCGCCGGTGGCGAAGAAGTCCCGTACTCCAGCACCTCCGCGGAAGGTCCAGGCGCCCCAGCGGCGCAGCGATCCGAAGGGGCCAAGCAAGCTCGCCGTGGGGCTGGGCGGGCTCGCTGCGCGGCGCAACGTGCTGCTCGGGGTCCTCGCGTTGCTAGGCGTGACCGCCGCGATCGCCTCGGCGGTGATTGTGTTCACGGGCGGAAAGGGCAGCGCGGCGCCGCCGCTCGTAGGTCTTCAGGTGGGGTCCGCGCCGTGGAACCTGGGCCTCGACACGTTGCCCGACCGCGTCACGCCGCTCGGCCTCCACGAGCTGTCGGGCGAGGGCCAGGTCCTGCACATCCACCAGCACCTCGACATCTTCGTGAACGGAACGCACGAGCCGGTGCCGGCGAACATCGGCATCTACGACGGCCAGTTTCTGACCGAGCTGCACACGCACGACCCGACGGGGATCATGCACCTCGAGTCGCCGAAGCTCGGGAGTTTCAACCTCGGCCAGTTCTTCGGCGTGTGGGGCGTGCGGCTGACCTCTGACTGCGTCGGCGGCTACTGCCAGAAGGTGACGCCGTGGTCGGTGTACGTGAACGGCCGGAGCTACTCGGGGGACCCGGGCGCGCTCGTGCTGAAGTCGCACCAGGAGATCGCGTTCGTGATCGGGACGCCGCCGAAGAAGATCCCGTCGTCGTACAAGTTCCCGCCCGGCCTCTAGGTAGGAGGGCTTGACGAAACACCGGCGATGCCCTCGGGCCGCGCTGCCCGCCCCGAGGCGGCGTCCTCAGTCGCACCGATAGCGCTGCTATCGGCACTCCCTGCGTCCTTGCCTCGGAACGGTCATCGCACCCCGAGAGCGAGCCGCGTGCCGCCAAACCTCCTAGCCGCGCCGCGAAGCTATCCTGCGCGCGCCGGGGTGGCGAAACTGGCTATACGCGCCTGACTTAAAATCAGGTGTCCCCGCTGGGGGCGTAAGGGTTCGAGTCCCTTCCCCGGCATGTCTCGGAGTCTCAAGAAGCGCGTCGCCAGCGCCGGCGGCGCGGCTCCTCGGCGCCGTCGCCCAACGCGCGTGCAGCGGCCGCGAAGTCCGCGTCGGTGAGAGCGACGAGATCGTCCGCCTCGACGTGCTCCAGCGCGGCTCCTGCCGAGAGACGCAGCGCCTGCGCGTTCAACGCCTGCTCGAAAAGCGTGCGCGCATAACGCGCGTTGCCGAAGCCCTCGCCGCGCACGGCGCGGTCGAAGATCCGGCGCAGCTCTTCGGCCGCGGCAGGCGTCACCCGGTACTCGTTCTCCTCGGCGAAGCGCTCGGTGATCGCGACCAGTTCCTCGCTCGAGTAGTCCGGAAACGTGAGCTCGCGCGCGAAGCGGGAGCGGAGGCCGGGGTTCGAGTCGAGGAACTCGTGCATCAGGGCCGGATAGCCGGCGACGATCACGACCAGGCGGTGACGGTGGTCCTCCATCCGCTTCAGCAGCGTCTCGATCGCCTCCTGGCCGAAGTCGGCGCCGCGCTGTGCGGGCCGAGCGAGCGCGTACGCCTCGTCGATGAAGAGCACCCCGTCGAGTGCCCGCCTGATCGCTCGTTCGGTCTTGATCGCGGTCATGCCGACGTACTCGCCGACGAGGCCCGCGCGGTCGACCTCGACGAGGTGGCCCTTCTGGAGCAGGCCCATCGCGCGGTACATGTGCGCGAGCAGGCGCGCGACCGTCGTCTTGCCCGTGCCCGGGTTGCCGAGGAAGACGAGGTGCTGCGAGGTCGCGACCTCCGGCAACCCGCGTTCCAGCCGCTGCGCCTGAACCTGGAGGAACGCGACGAGCGCACGCACCTGGTCCTTCACCGACTCGAGGCCGACGAGCGAGTCGAGCTCGTCTTGGAGCTCCTCGAGCGTGCGCGTGTCCTCCTGCGGCTTCCGCGGGTCGAGCCGATCGAGCCAGTCGGCGTCGGCGCCCATGCTCTGGCGCACCTGCTCACGCAGGACGTCGAAGCCGCGGAGAAGGTCGTAGAGCGGATTCGCCATTGCCCGGGTCTACCCGCGCCGCCGGAAAGGGAACGGCGAGCCTAGACTCCGGGTGTGGCCGAGGTGCAGGAGGTCTCGCCCGAGCAAGGGCATTTGGAATGGGAGACGCCGCTCTACCGGACGGCGCTCGCGCAGTTCGAGCAGGCGCTCCCGTACGCCGACGTCGAGGACTTCGTGGCCGAGCGGCTCCGGTACCCGGAGCGCTCGCTCGTCGTCAGCGTCCCCGTGAAGCTCGACTCGGGGCGCTGGACGGTCTTCCCGGGCTACCGCGTGCAGCACTCGACGGTGCTCGGCCCGACGAAGGGCGGCATTCGCTACGACGCGGAGGTAACGCTGGGCGAGTGCGCGGCGCTCGCGATGTGGATGACCTGGAAGTGCGCGCTCCTGCGGCTCCCGTACGGCGGTGCCAAGGGCGGCGTCCGCTGCGCCCCTCGTGAGCTGTCGAGCAACGAGCTACAGAAGATCACGCGCCGCTTCACCTCGGAGCTGCTGCCGATCATCGGGCCGCAGAAGGACATTCCCGCGCCCGACATGGCCACGAACGAGCAGACGATGGCCTGGATGATGGACACCTACTCGATGGAGATCGGCTACGCGGTCCCCGAGGTCGTGACCGGCAAGCCGATCTCGCTCGGAGGCTCACTCTTCCGGCACGAGGCGACAGGAGCCGGTGTCGTGATGGTGATCGAGCAGGCGTGCCGGCGCCTTGGCTGGAACCTGGCCGAGCAGCGCTGCGTCGTTCAGGGCTTCGGCAACGTCGGCGGCATCGCGGCCTCTGAGCTGCACGAGAGGGGCGCGACCGTGATCGCCGTCTCCGACCTCTCCGGTGGGGTGTACGACGAGCGCGGCCTCGATGTCACTGCGCTCCAGCGCTTCGCGGAGGAGCACGGCTCGCTCGCCGATTGGCCCGTAGGCGAGCGCCTCACGAACGAGGAGCTGCTCGAGCTTTCGTGCGACGTGCTCGTGCTGGCCGCTCGCGAGGACCAGGTGAGCGCCGTGAACGCGCCGCGGCTGCAGTGCCGGATGGTCGCCGAGGGCGCCAATGGGCCGACCTCGCTCGAAGCGGACGCGATCCTCGCCGACCGCGGGATCCCTGTGCTGCCCGACGTGCTCACGAACGCTGGCGGTGTGACGGTCTCGTACTTCGAGTGGGTGCAGGACCTCGGGCGGCTGTTCTGGGACCGGCGCGAGATTCGGGCGAAGCTGGCGGAGCAGCTCGGCGATGCGTGCGACCGGGTGTGGTCGCTGTCCGAGTCCCACGACCTGACGCTGCGGAGCGCCGCGCTCGTCGCCGGGATCCGCGAGGTCGCCGGCGCCTTGCGCGCGCGGGGGATCTACCCGTGAGCCTCGCTCGCCTCTGGCTCGCTCCCGCGGGTGAAACCATGTTTCCCCCGCGAGCCCGCTTCTTCCCCAAGCCCCCTCCACAGGTTCACGGGCCGGAGGCCGCCCCGTGAGCCGCGTTCGCGAGGCGATGATCCCGGACCCGCAGACGCTGGAAGCTGCCGCGTCCGCGCAGGAGGCCGGGGGGCACCTCGTGCAGCCCGACGTGCGCGCCGTCTACGTCTGCGACGGCGGCCGCTTCGTCGGCGTCGTCACGCGCAAGACGCTCGTCGAGCAGGTCGTCGCGGCCGGTCGCGATCCGCGCTCGACTGCGGTCGGCGAGATCGCGGAGCCGCCGAACTGGACGATCGACCCGGACCTCCCGCTCGACGAGGCGTTCGGCCTGCTCGAGGAATGGGACGCCGAGCGTGTGCCGGTCGTCGACAACGGCTCGCTCGTCGGTGTGCTGTCGCGCAGCGTTCTCCAGCGGCGGCTGGCCGAGGACGAGCCGCCGGTCGACCCGGTCGAGCTCTAGCAGCAGGTATAGGCGCCGGGAGGCGCGTCGCCCTCTTCGCGCTCGGGCAGCGCCGCGGCCTCGAGCGCCGCTCCGTGCAGGAGGTCGCGCTCGCTGACCTCGAGCCCGTCGAGCCCGTAGCGGTCGAGCACCTCGCGGACGACGATCGCGCCGCCGACGATCACCGGGGCGCGCTCGCGCTCGAGGCCGGGAAGCTCGCGGCGCTCGGCGAGTGGGAGGGAGGCGAGCAGTTCCAGCTGCGCCTCGACGGCCTCTCGGGAAAGCCGGTGGCCGTGAACGAGCTCGGGGTCGTAGCGGCCGAGCTCCAGCGCGGCGAGCGTCGTGACAGTGCCGGCCACGCCGATCGCGTCGTCGACCTGGAGCGGCGGAAGCTGCTCGCGCACCGCGCGGGCTGCGGCGTCGAGCTCCTCGCGCGTGGGCGGGTCCGAGTGAAGTAACCGCTCGGTCAGCCGCACCGAACCGACGTCGACGCTCGTCCGCTCGTCGGCGGTGATCAGCTCGGTCGAGCCACCGCCGACGTCGAGCACGAGCGTCCCGCCGCCGAGCACGCGGCCGTTGATGACGCCGCGGCGGGTCAGCGCGCCTTCCTCGTCGCCGCTCAGCAGGCGGGTCGCGAAGCCGTAGCTCCACTCGACCTCGCCGAGGAAGGCCTCGCCGTTCTCCGCGTCGCGAATGGCACTCGTGCCGATCGCAAGCACCCGTTCGGCGCCCAGCCCCTCGAGCTCGCGGCGATAGTCGGAGAGCACGCTGCGAACCCGTGCGACGGGCAGCGGCAGCAGCTTGCGCCGCTCGTCGACGCCCTCGCCCAGCCGCGTGATCACCGTGCGGCGGGATACCTCCTCGACCCGCTCATCGCGGACGTCCGCGATGAGCAGCCGGGTCGAATTGGTGCCGAGGTCGACAACGCCGACGCGCATCGCACCGAGGCTAGCTGCCGAAGCGTCAGGCCGCGGCGTGGTAGTCGTGCGCCGGGTCGTGGCTGACGACCTTCGCAAGCAGGGACTTCAGCTGGGCAATCTCATGCCGGGGCTGCGACAGCGCCGTCTCGTCGGCGCCGTCGCCCTCGAGCTGCTGGGTCTCGGCGACGAGCGTGCGAATTCTCTCCAGCAGCGGGTCGATTTCGTGCAATGCCATCAGGCGGCCTCCTGGATTGGAACTGCGTCGAATGCGGCTTCCTCTTCGGGAGCGGTGGGGCGGGACTCGATCAGCAAGGCACCGAGGATCGCGGCGAGCGCGGCCAGGCCGGTCAGCGCGTAGAACGCGATGTGGAAGCCGTGGGTCAGGGCCGCGGCGCCGAGTGGTGACGCGCCCGGGTGCGCGACCACGTAGCGGGTCGTGAAGGTCGTCGCGATCGTCGAGGCCGCGGCGAGCCCGACCGCGCCGCCGATCTGCTGGCTGGTGTTGAGCAGGCCGGATGCGATCCCCGCGTCGGCGGCCTCGACGCCCGTCAGCGCGGCGATCGTCATCGGGATGAACGTGAAGGCGAGCCCGACCGCGCTCAGCAGGAAGGCGGGGAAGAGGTCGAAGAAGTAGTGACCGTCGGCGGGGAGCCTGGTGAGCAGGACGAGCGCACCGGCCGCGAGCGCGAGCCCGACCGGCAGGACGCGCCGGACGCCGACCCGGGTGACGACGGCCTGCGAGACGTTCGCGAGCAGGATCAGCGTCAGCGTGAGCGGCAGGTAGGCGACACCGGTCTCGATCGCGGAGAAG
Organism: Gaiellales bacterium; assembly: GCA_038237925.1. Taxonomy (GTDB): domain Bacteria; phylum Actinomycetota; class Thermoleophilia; order Gaiellales; family Gaiellaceae; genus AC-32. The sequence goes on from JBBRYF010000001.1 coordinate 66,582, forward strand.
TGCAGCACCTGCTGCATGTAGAGCGTCCCGAGGAAGAACTGCGAGAACACGGAGGTGCCGAGCAGGAACGCGGTCACGTTCGCGCCGGCGAGCGTTCGGAGCCGGAAGATGCGCATCGGCAGGAGCGGTGCCGACGAACGCAGCTCGATCACGAGGAAGGCGGCGATCAGTGCCGCAGCGCCCGCCAGGAGCCCGATCGTCTCGGCGGTTCCCCAGCCGATCTGCGTCGCTCGGGTCATCGCGTAGACGAGCAGCATCAGGCCGCCGGTGACCGATGTGGCACCCGCGACGTCGAAGTGGCGGTGCGCGAGCATCGCGCGGCTCTCGCGGAGCAGGAACGGGGTGAGCACGACGACGCCGAGGCCGACGGGCACGTTGATGAAGAAGATCCAGGACCAGTTGAGCGAGCTCGTGAGCAGGCCGCCGAGGAGCACGCCCGCGGCAGCGCCGCTACCCGAGACCGCGCCCCAGACGCCGAGCGCGATATTGCGCTCGCGCCCTTCCGCGAACATCGTGGTCAGAATCGAGAGTGCCGCCGGCGCGAGCAGCGCGCCGCCGAGTCCCTGGGTCGCGCGGAACGCGATCAGCGAGCTCTCCGACCAGGCGAAGCCCGCGAGCAGCGAGCTGACGGTGAAGAGCGCTACGCCGGCGACGAACAGCCGACGGCGGCCGAGTAGGTCGGCCATGCGGCCGCCGAGCAGCAGGAAGCCGCCGAAGACGAGCGCGTAGGCGGTGATCACCCACTGCAGGCTCGCCTGGGTGAAGTGCAGGTCGGTCTTGATCGACGGCAGCGCGACGTTCACGATCGCGACGTCGAGCACGACCATGAACTGCGCGGCCACGAGGATCGCGAGCGCGATCCAGCGGCGGTCGCTGGGCATCGTTTGACTTCGTAGCGACATGGAAATCATCTCCCCTGCAAATTCTTGTCGAGTACAATTCGTTTACTATGACATACGATCCTGACTTGTCAAATATCTATTATTTGCTAGGGTTTAGGCATGACAACCACTGAATCGGTCACCAAAGAAGGGCCCAAGGTCGCGCTGAGCTACACGCCGACGGCGGGCATGCTGCTCGTGAAGATCGGCCGTGCGGCGGAGCGCCGGTTCACGGAGGCGCTAAAGCCGACGGGGCTGACGCCGCGCCATCTGGGCGTGCTGTTCCAGGTGGACGCCTGCCCTACGAGCCAGCAGGCATTGATCGAGTCGATCGGCGTCGACCCGAGCAAGCTGGTCGGCCTACTCAACGATCTCGAGGCCGAGGGCCTGATCGCCCGCCGCCGCGACCCTGACGATCGCCGGCGTCACATCGTCGAGCTCTCGAAGGAAGGCCGCGCGCGGATGGTGGCCGCGAGACAGGCCGCGAGCAAGGTCGAGGACGCGCTCTTTGTCGGCCTCGATGAAGCGCAGCGAAAGCAGCTGCTCGAGCTGCTCGCGGAGGTCGCGGACTCGAGCGGCGTGCTCGAGGGGTGCGTCTCGCTGCTCAAGCTTTCCGACTGACGGCAGTGCAAAAGAGCGTGGTAAACTGCGCTCCAGCGTCGCGGGGTGGAGCAGTCAGGTAGCTCGCCGGGCTCATAACCCGGAGGTCGCAGGTTCAAATCCTGCCCCCGCTATTGGGAGAGGCGCTCGAAAGGGCGCCTCTCGTGCTAGACGGCCCGGCGTCGCTTTCGCCGGCCCAGGATCTCGCGTGCGGCGTTGAGGCCGGGGGTGCCCATCACGCCTCCGCCGGGGTGGGCGGCCGAGCCGCAGAGGTAGAGGCCGCGGATCGGCGTCCGGTAGCGCGCGTATCCGGGCACTGGACGGAACGCGAAGAGCTGGCCGGGGGTCATCGCGCCCTGGAAGATGTTTCCGCCGGTGAGGTTGAAGACGCGCTCGAGGTCGGGCGGCGCCAGCACCTGGCGGTCGATGACCGCGCTCTTGAAGTTCGGCGCGTACTCGTTCACTACGTCGAAGCAGCGATCGGCGAACGCGTCGCGCTGGTCATCCCAGGAGCCGTCGCGCAGCTCGTACGGCGCGTACTGGATGAACATCGACATCAGGTGCTTCCCGGCCGGCGCCACCGTCGGATCCACCACCGAGGGAAGCTGGAACTCGATCACCGGGTCCGCGGAAGGCCGCCCGTACTTGGCGTCGTCGAACGCGCGCTCTATGTAGTCCTGGTCGGGACAGAGGTGGATGGTGCCCCGATGCTGAGGCCCCGGCTCCGTCCCGGGCAGCGCGCTGAAGTTCGGCAGCTCCTCCAGGGCCACGTTGATCTTCAACGAGGCGCTCGCGTAGCTGATCCGCTCGACGTCGGCCACGAACGCCTCGGGCAGCTCGCTCCGCTCGAGCAGCTGCAGGAACGTCACATTCGCGTCGGCATTGCTGGCCACGATCGGGGCGTGGAACTCGTCGCCTGAGACGAGAGCGACGCCGGCGACCCGCCCGTCGCGCACGAGAATGCGGGCCACCTCGGCCTCGCAGCGGATGTCGGCGCCGAGGTCGCGCGCGGCACCAGCGAGTGCCTGCGTGATCCCGCCCATCCCTCCGCGCATATACGCCCATACGCCCCGGGTCCCCCCGGCTTCGCCCATGACGTGGTGGAAGAGCACGTAGGCGGTCCCAGGCATCGACGGGCTCGCCATCGCTCCGATGATCGCGTCGGTCGCCAGCGTTCCCTTCAGCTCCTCGGACTCGAACCAGCGATCAAGGATCGGACGCGCGGCTCCGGTGAGGATCTCCACCGCCTCCCCGGTTGCGTCACCGAGCTGCCGGAAGGATCGCCCCAGCGTGAGCAGCGTCCGGAGATCCCCGAGCCGCGGCCTCCGCAGATCCGGCGGCGCCATGGTGAGCGTGGGCTCGACCACGGCCGCCACCCGCTCGAGCATCGCCTCGTATTGCGGGTACCGCTCGGCATCGCGCTTGCTGAACTTCGCGATCTCGTTGCGGGTCATCTCCGCGTCCGGGCCCATCATCAGCGAGCGCCCGTCCGGGAACGGCGTGAACGACGACGGGTTGCGCGGGAGCACTTCGTAGCCGTATGACGTGAGGTTCAGGTCGCGGACGATCGCGGTGTGGAAGAGGCTGTTGACGTACGAGGCGGTCGAGACCTTGAAGCCGGGGAAGGTCTCCTCGGTGACGCAGGCGCCGCCGACGATGTGGCGCCGCTCGAGCACCAGCACGCGCAAACCGGCGCGGGCGAGGTAGCAGGCAGTCACGAGCCCGTTGTGGCCGGCACCGACCAGGATGGCGTCGTAACGCGTTGGGCTGTGCGCCATTGGACGCAGATCCTGCCACGCGCTCGCCTAGCCAAGGCGAGGAGGTCGCGCCCTTCGCCGCCGTCTCCAGCTGCAAGCGTTCTGCAAGCATTGGGCTTCCGCAGCGATGCCACTCTGTTCCGCCTAAATACAACGCTGAGAGCCAATCTGGCTAGGAACATGCGTTTAGGTGGGGGTCGCAGGTTCAAATCCTGCCCCCGCTACTGCGAAAGGCGCCGGAAACGGCGCCTTTCGCTTCTCTTTGTATGCCCTTGGGCGTCAAACTTTTGCCCGAACTTTTGCCACGCTTGGCTGGGGCGGAGCGTAGCCAGTCCCCTTCTTGAGCTTGGTCGCGCTAGAGACGGCTCCACCGCCAGAGTGCAGGGCGAGTAGCGGTGTACTTTCTATCCATGGCTCCTCGGCCGAGGTGCACTGCGGGCTCACAGCGACCCCGTCGACACTCACCACCGGGAGTCTATGTGCGAGGGCTCTCTAGATTCCTCCCAGCCCGCGAAGGCATTGCGGCGAGGCCGAACCGGCGCTGCTGACCGGATTCGTGGCTTTGACGCGATTTCTCCCAGACTGGGAGATTGAAGCGTTTGGGCGGCGCGTTCTAGCCGCTCCGGCATCGGCAAAAAAACCGTACCCCGGTCGGGCGTGGGGCTCTCGAGGGAGAGCACACTAGCCCACGCGGGTATCGCGGCATACGGCCACCCACCGCTGAACGAGCATTGGCTACTGCTCCGCGACCCTAGCGGTACACAAAGAGGGCGAATCTGACGATGCCGAGTCAATCTCTGCTCGCGGTCCTGGCGAACCTTGTGCCCTTCGTCGGCCTGTGGTCCAGTCAGGTCCCGACGTATTCCGGTCGTTGGGTGTGGCCTGTCGTCGTGGTCACGGCGATCCTCGCGCTCGTCGCGACGCTGGCGGCGGCACGCGAGGGAGCGGTGGCGCGGACGGCCGCCTAGCCCGGCCCCTCTACACCAGCATCGGGGGGACATCCCCGGACATTGGCCCACACCAGCGACGCGGGTGTGTCGCATTACCGCCTACTCTCTGGCGCCAGGACCTGGGGCTAGGTGACCGCAGGCCAACGTGCGGATCTCCTCGCTCATCGACCTCGAGCCACCGCAGTCATGGTGCGACGAGTCGCGCGGACGGCCGCGCGACCCGTTCGACCACGCCGCCCTCCACGCTGAGGACCGTGTTCTTCCCGCCGCCGCGGGAGACGCGCAGGATCGTGATCGGAGACTCGGTGGTGTCGCCGTTCGCGTCGAAGGCGAACGTGCCGAGCAGCCCGTCGCGCACGTGCGTCCTGAAGAGCCGTTCGAGCACGGAGCTGCGGCTGCCGTTCGAGCGTGCGATCGCAGCGAGCACGACCTCGGTCGCCTGCGCGGCGTAGACGGTCGAAGGCTCGACCTCGGCGCCGCCGTGCGCTCGCGCGAAGTGCTCGACGAATCGCGCCCCGGGCGCTGGGAGTCGCTCCGTGACCGCGCCGCCGAGGCTGACGTACGTGCCGAGCGCTCCACTTCCGCCCTGCTGGACGAGGAGCCCGAGCGGCGTCAGCCCGTCGGGTGCGAGCAGGTCGACCGACCGTTCGAGGCGGTCGCGGAGGTCGCGGACGACGGCAGCGGCGTTCGTGTCGAGGAGACCGCCGACGAAGACCGCCTGGACGTTCGAGCGCGCGATCCGGTCGGCGAGCGCCGTGTAGCCGGCCGACCCGGGGTCCCAGGTCGAGTGGCCGACCACCGTGAGACCGAGCCGTCGCGCGGCGGTCTCGAAGCCGGTCGCCATCAGCACCCCGTAGCCTTCGCCGTCGTCGAGGACGTAGACGCGGCGACGATGCCGGTCGCGCGCGAGCAGCGCGAGCGCCGCCCCCTGCAGGTCGTCCGTCGGGGAGACACGGAGGAAGTTGCGGCGGCCGGTCGGGTACAACGCGGCAGGCAGCGAGGGGTCGATTCCCGGGCCGGCGCGGGTCAGGCCGACGAACGAGTTGGACGGGGAGATCATCGCGAGCGGCCCGCCCTGGGCACGGTTGAGCTCGGGCAGCGCGTCCACCGCGCAGGGCGAGTTGAAGGTCCCGATCACGGCGACGACGTCGCGGTTCGCAGCGTACGCCCGCGCGTTCGCCGCACACTTCGACTCATCGAAGAGCCCCGTCTGGGCGACCGAGTCGTCGCAGGACTGGTAGGCGACTCGGAAGCGGCCGGCCCGGAACTGCCTCCTTCGCAGCACGTACTCGACCGCCTTGGCCATCTGCGTCGTCGTCACGTTGACCCCGCCCTGCAGCGGTAGGTCGGAGACGATCAGCAGGTCGGCGCCGCCGCTGCCGGCGACCACGGGGTCGCAGGTCGAGGCGGGGAACGGATGCACGCCGGCGACCTCGATCGTGGACGCGCGCGGGTCCGTGACTGCGGCGACGAACAAGGTGTCGCCGTCGAGCGCGATCGACCGCGGGATGCTGCCGAGGTGGATCGTGCGCTCGACCCGCGCAGACCCGATCTCGACCTTCTCGACGGTGCCGGCCAACGGGTTCGCGACCCAGACCGAGCCCGCCGCGACGGCGAGATCGGAGATACCGCGGGACAGGGCGACCGCGCCGACGGTGGGCCGCGAGCCGGCGCTGATCCGCCAGAGGGTCCCGTCTGCAGGCGACGTCACCCAGGCGGCACTCTTCCCGACTGCGATCGAACCGACCGACGACGCGGGGAGGTTCGCGCGCGCGACCGTCCGCGCCGTGCGCGGGTCGAGCCGCACGACGGCGCCGCCGTCGCTCAGCACCCAGACGCCGCCCGGGCCCGCGGCGACGGCAGCCGCCCGGACAGCATGCGAGCGCGCGGTGATCCTGCCCGTCGCGGCGTCGATCCTGACGACACCGAAGTCCGGCGCCACCGCCCACACCGCGCCGTGCTCGACCGCAACATGGTTGTCGACGAGGTTCGACACGGCACCGCCGCGCGCGGGCAGCGGGATGTTCGAGCGCCCGTTCCCGGTCGTCGGGTCGAGCCTCGCGACGGCGGTCGCGACCGGGCCCGCAAACTGGGCCCGCGCGAGCGGCCGGCCGCTCGCGACCCAGATCGAGCGTGCGCCGACCGCGACGTCCGTGGGAGTGGCACCCGTCGAGAAGGCGTCGAGGACGTGCAGCGACTCCGACAGCCGAAGCACCGTCCTCGCGTCGGCATCGACGACCCAGACGACTCCGTCGCCGACCGCGATCGCGCTCGGCGTCCGACCCGCCGCGATGCGCTCTCGTACGGACCCGGTCGCGGCATCGAGGGCGACGACCTCGCCCTGACCGGCCGCGGCAGCCGACGAACGGCCGCTCCCGTTGTCACGCGACAGCAGCACCGCGACCAACCCCGCTGCGGCGCCGACGACGAGGACGCCGCCGACCGAAAGCAGGATCCGCCCGCGCCGTGCGGCAAGCGCGGACGGCGGCGGGGCGGGGCCGAGCGCGGGATCGTGGTTGAGGATCGCGCGCTCGAGGCGCTGGAGCTCGGGGCCGGGCTCGACGCCGAGCTCGTCGGAGAGCAGCTCGCGCGTCTTGCGATAGAGCTCGAGCGCGTCCGCCTGCCGCCCCGCGAGGTAGAGCGCACGCATCAGCTGCCCGCGCGGCCGCTCCCACAGCGGCTCACGCGTGATCGTCGCCTCGAGCTCGCCGATCGGCGTCTCGCCGCGGGCGAGCCGCTCGTCGACCCGCCCCAGGAGCAGCTCGTCGCGGAGCTCCTCCAGCCGCCGCGCCTCGGCGGCCGCGAACGGTGCGTAGCGGAAGTCCGCGAACACCTCTCCACGCCAGAGCCCGAGCGCCTCGTCCGTCTCGCCGCCCTCGGCCAGGTGCTCGAACCGCTCGACGTCGAGCTCGCCCGGCTCGAGGCGGATCCGGTACCCAGCGGGCGTCGTCTCAATCCGCACCGCGCCGAGCGCCTTCCGCAGCCGCGAGACGTAGACCTGCACACTCTTCGTCGCGGTCTCGGGCGCCCCCTCCGGCCACAGCTCCTCGACGATGCGGTCCGCAGCGAGCGCGTTCCCCCGGTGGACGAGGAGCAGCGCGAGGAGCGCGCTCTCGTGGCCTGGCGCGATGCGCACAGGCCCGTGATCGTCCTCGACCTCGAACAAGCCGAGCAGCCGGAACTCCATCTCGAGCGACTCTATCGCGGGCGGTAAATCCCACCAACTGCAGGGCGATTTACCGCTGCGCAGCAGGCCGCAGCCGCGGAGCAACCGCCGCGGGGCAACCTCCTCGCATCGGCCGCACCGGGCGGTTGCGACGCAGGAGGGACTTCCGTGACACTCTCAAGGCTCGTACGCACGATCGTGGTCTCGTTCGCAGGCGCAGCCGTGCTCGGCCAGGCCGCGTTCGCCGGGGGCGAGCCGAAGAATGAGCCGCCGTTCACGCGGCCGGCAACCGTGCGCTCGACGCAGGCCGCCGCGCACCCGGCACGGCACGAGCCGGCGATCCAGGGCGAGGCGAAGAACGAGCTGCCGTTCACCCGGCCGGCGACCGTCGTCGTCTCAAACGGCGCTGCCGGCTTCGACTGGGCCGCAGGCGGGGTCGGCGCCGCCGTCGGCATCGGCCTCGCACTCGCCGGCACGGGCGCCGTGCTCGTTGCGCGCAAGTCCCCGCAGGCGGCGTAAGCCCGACTGCGGGTCTGGGGAGCGAGGGCGGCTGCGAGAGCCGCCCTCGATTATTGGGCCTGCCGAGGAGGCGGTCATAGCCTTGCGCGCCACGGGCGTCGACCCCGCTCGGTCGTGTAGCGCTCGAGCACGGGCCCAAGCACGGTCACAGCCACAACCATGAGCAGAGCCAAGGCCATTCCCATGGCCTCGTCGACCCATCGATCGTCCGGTCGCGCGAAGGAGTCAAGGCAGTCTCGCTGAGCCTTGCGCTGCTGGGCGCAGTCGCGCTCGTGCAAGTCGTGATCTTCGTCCTCTCCGGTTCGGTTGCGCTGCTCGCGGACCTGATCCACAACTTCGGCGACGCGCTGACGGCGGTGCCCCTCGGGATCGCCTTCTTCTTGCGCAGCTACCGCGGCGAGAAGGCCGCCGGGCTAGCGGTCGTGCTCGCGATCTTCGTCTCCGCGTGCGTCGCCCTCTACGAGACGATCCAGCGACTGATCCATCCGCAGCAGCTCTCGCACCTGTGGGTGCTCGCAGCCGCCGGGATCGTCGGTTTCGTCGGCAACGAGCTCGCCGCGCAGGTGCGGCTGCGGGCAGGCAAACGGTTGTCGAGTCCGGCGCTCATCGCCGATGGCAACCATGCACGGATCGATGGCTTCGTCTCTCTCGGCGTCGCCGCGAGCGCAGTCGTCGTCTCACTCGGCGCAACGATCGGCGACCCGATCATCGGCCTGCTGATCACGCTCGTGATCCTCAAGATCACCTGGGACTCGTGGCGGACCGTCTCGACGACGGAGCCTGGCGAGCTCGTCGAGCCGCACGAGCACTAATCCGTGGTCGCCGGCTCTCTGGAGCCCTCGCCTTCGACCTCGACGTTGCGGAAGAGGATGTAGAGGCCGACGTCGTACACGCTCTTGAGCGCGCCCGCGATCACGAAGGGCGCGCCGAGGGCACCGCGGAGCGCGGCGCCGGCGAGGAGCGGCGCGACCGGTCGGGCCAGGTAGCGGGCGGTGTTCGTGTAGGCGGCAGCCGCGGTGCACTCGCTCGGCTCGACGACGGCGACGATGTAGGCCTGCCGAGTCGGCACGTCCGCTTGCGAGAGCAGGAAGCGGGCGAGAAGGAGCGCGATCGCGGTGGCAAGGTCGGGGGCGAAGGCGACTGCGGCGAGGAGCAGGTTCGAAGGCAGGTGGGTGAAGACCATCGTCCGCAATAGCCCGATCCGGCCGGCGAGCCAGACGGCCCCTTGGAACGAGAGCGCCTGCAGGATGCCGATCGCGAAGAAGACGATCGCGAGCGTGTGCGGCGATGCGTCGTACTTGCGCGTGAACAGGTAGGCGATGAACGTCTGCGGAATGAAGCCGCCGCCGAAGCTGTCTAGCGCGAAGAGGGCGGACAGCCGCATGACGATCCCGCGGGACTGATGAAGGGGTGGCAGCGGCTCCGCCTCGAGCTCCTCGCCGCGCTCGACCGCCGGCGAGAGTCTGGGGGTCGCAACGAGTCCGGCGGCCGCGGCGAGCGGATAGGCGAGCAGCCAGCGAGGCGACGAGCCGACGAGCGCGACCAGCGCCCCGAGCGAGCCGGCGAGAGTCGCGATGGTGTTGTAGGTGCCAAACAGCCGGGTGGAGTCGCCACCGGCGTGGGGCAGCATCGCCTGCTCGAGCGAAGTGAACGGTCCCGATTCAACGACGTCGGTCGATACGGTGCCGCTCAGGGCGGCGAGAATCAACGCGGGCAGCCAACTCGTCAGCGCGAAGACGGTGCCGGCGACGGCCATCACGACGAGCAGGAGCCGATACGAGCGGCGCCGGCCGAAACGGTCGCCGTAGCGGCCGATCAGCACCGAGACGGCGGCGATTCCGCCCAAGAGGGCGGCGGAGGACGGCGCCGACAGCGGTGTCGGAGAGACCGCGGCGGGCGAGCGTGACGCCGATCAGTACGGAACCGAGGCCGTACGCGAGGGCTCGCGTGCCTTGCGCGGCGACGATGCGACGCGCGTCCGGGCCCAGGCTTGTTCCTCGTAGACGGCCGCGCGGCTGCTTGCCGGGCAGAAGACGTAAAGGCAGCGGTCGATCGGATCCCAGCCGGCCGTGTGCGCCCCCTGCTCGGTCTCGACACTCTCCAGCTGCGAGAGCCGTTCGCTGTCAAAGCTGCAGACAAGCCCCGGGTCGCCGATCGCCACGTACAGTCGCTGCAAGTTGGAGTCGTGCATGACGACGTCCGGCACGCCGGCCAGCGGCAGGCTAGCGATGACCTCGCCGCAGCGGTAGCTCCGCAATCACGCGCAGCGAGTCCAACTCGACGACCGAGGCGGTGCAGTTTTCGCCCAGCGGCTCGCCGAGGTTGAAGCTGTAGAGGTGGCGCCGCTGGCGGTCGTAGGCGAGCCCGTTCGGGTGCGGCCCGACCTCCGTCTGTCCCAGCAACTGCTCGTCGGAGCAGCGAAAGACGCTGACGCGGGCGGCGCTCCGGTCGCTCGAAAAGAGCAGGTCGTGCTCCTCGTCGATCAAGACGCCGGCGACGCCGGGCAGCTCCGAAAGGAAGGGCGCGCAGGTAGCTGCGAGCCTTGCAGTCGAGCACGTCGATCCGGTCGGTGCCCGTGTGGGCAACGTAGAGCCGCCTGCCATCCCGGTAGACGTCAGCGTGGTCAAAGCCGGGCTTGGCGCCTGGCGGGATCGGGATGAAGCCCGTTTGGACGAGCGTCACGTCACGCGGGTCTCGCCGGAGCTGCCAACCTCGTTCTTGCACCAGGCGTAGAGCGCGTCGTAGACCGGTAGCGACAGCTCGAGTTGCCGGTGGTCACCGAGGTTCAGCAGGTGGAAGCCCTCGGCGACAGCGAGCAGGCCGAGCGACTGCGGTGTGGCGTCGCGGTCGTCGGCGACGTCGGCGCCGTGGACGATGCGGGCGAGCAAGTGCAGCGCTGGGTCGTCGAGGTTGTACTCCTCTACGAGCACCTCGAACGAGCAGAGCCCGTCACGGTGCGTGTACTCCGCATCGGGCGCGTCATAGGAGTGCGCGGCCTCGCGCTCGGCAACCTCGAGCACCTCGTCGGTTGGAACGTAGAGGAACTGCGCCTCCGGGTCGATGAAGTTCTTGATCAGCCACGGGCAGGCGATTCGGTCGGTCTTCGGTCGTGCGCGTGTCACCCACTTCATGTTCTGCTCCTTTCGCCGTGATGATGCGCTGAGGCCGGCGCGCGCCAGATGCCGTCCGGATTGTCGCTGACCAGCTCCTCAGCCAGAGCACTACGACGGACGCCTGACTCCTCGTGATCTCAACGGCGGTTCGGAGCTGACGGTTGTGAGCTCGAAATCGGTCCTTGTTGCGCGGCCGGTCGCCGTGAGGCCGACCTTGACCTGCCCGTGCGCGTCGAGTTTTGCTCCTCGGACGGTCACTTCGAGCGTGATCGGGTGCGTGACGTGGCGAATCGTGAGGTCACCGCTGACCGTCCAGACATTCACCACGACCTTCGAGCTTCCGCTACCACGGAACGTGATTGCGGGGAAGTTCTCGACATCGAAGAAGCGCGCGCCGCGCAGATCCTCGTCTTGTGCTTCGACGTTCGTGTCGATGCTCGCGGCGTCACGGCGGTGAGCGCCTCGGCTCGATGAGCGCGTCGCGCATGACCTAGCCGCCGAGCTCGAGCTGCTGCCTAAAGGTGACGAGGTCGTACATGAGGTTCTCCTCGACGATCTGTCCGTCGTCCCATTTGGCGATCGTGTAGAAGTCGACCTCGAACGACTTGCCGGTGGGCGGGATCTCCGTGCCGTCGGCGCCCTGCATCGGGCCGGTCATCGTGCCCTTGAACCGCGCGATCGAGCAGGTCCAGTCACCGGAGGCGAAGAACACCTTGTACGGCCTGTTGTCGAGGTGTTGGTCGGGGGACATCTTCCAGAACGCGATCGACTCGGCCGTGTGGTCTTCGATCCCAAGGGTCGGGTTTGGCTGCCCCGGCCAGCGGACGATCACGTCGGGCTTATGCCGCGCCCTGAAAACGTCGACGTCCCTGAGCGTTCCAGGCGTCGTCCAGCGTCTGCATCAGCTCTGTGTTGCGCTCTTCGGTGCTCATCCCGATACCTCCCCGTGTCTGGTGGGCTATTCTGGTGCGCCGGCTGCCGCCAGCGGGCCGGAGGTTGCGCGTCCCGTTCTACCTGCTCGAAAGCGACGACCACGACTCAGTGCTCGCGTTCGCCGCACGGATCCCGGCCGCTTGCATGGGAGGTGCTGTCGAGATACGGCCGCTCACGGAGCCCTAATCAGTCGAGAGCATCTGCGCATTTCTGCACGTTCATCGCTGGGCCCAGTCCGGGCCACGGAAAGCCGTGTTCCACAGTCACCTCGCGGTCACTAATGGGGTTGAATCCTGCCCCACTACTCGAAAGGCCTCGGAGACGGGACCTTTCTCGTTTCGAAGACCATGGGCGAAACCCACTTGGAGAGACATCCAATCCACGTCCGTCAAGGGCGCGGCGAGGAGTTCGAGCGGTTGCGCGAGATCGCGATCGCGGCGAAGGCCCACTGGGGCTACGAGCTCGCGCGGGTACGGGAATGGGCCGAGGCCGGCGGCTTCGAGCCGGAGAGCCTGGACCGGCGACTCGTGTACGTCGCCGAGGCGCACGGCGAGCCGATCGGCTGGGCGTCGCTCGTCCCACGGGGCGAGGTCGGCTGGCTCGAGGATCTCTGGCTCGAGCCGCAATGGATCGGCCGCGGCGTAGGCCGTTTGCTCTTCGAGCATGCCGCCGCGGAAGCGCGCCAGCTCGGAGCGCAGCGCCTCGAATGGGAGGCCGAGCCGCATGCGCGCGGCTTCTACGAACGGATGGGCGGCGCGTATATCCGCGACAGCGAGTTGACCGAGTGGGGTCGGCTCCTCGAAGTGCTCGGTGTGTCGCTTGATGCGCTTCGAGCTCGAGGCACAGCTTGACGGTTTGAGGCTGCGCAGGCGCGTCGTATCCGCTTCGACCTCTGCCGCGTTTATCTGCGTGAATGGCAGACAGGCCCGATGAGATTGTTCTTGCTCGTCATCGCGACCTGAGCGGCCGTCAATGGCACCCTTGGGTTCGCCGAGGGCTGCTCACACTCGTGGGCGTGCCGATCGTCCTCGGGCTGGCGAACATCTTTGGGCAGCATCAGAGCGCCGCGTCTGCCTCAGCCCCGGCCGCAACGTTGAGCATCAACGCGCCCTCGAGCGTCCGTGGGGGACTGCTGTACACCGTCTCTTTCACCGTGCGAGCACACGCTGAGCTCAAGAAGGCAACGCTCGTCCTCGACCCCGGCTGGATCGACGGGATGCAGGTGAACAGCATCAACCCCCAGCCCGTCGACGAGGCGAGCCGCAACGGGCGGGTCGTGCTCGACCTAGGCCACATTCCAGCCGGCGGGTTCGTCACGTACTGGATCGAGTTCCAAGTGAATCCCACAACGGTCGGTCGCAGGCGGCAAGACGTCGAGCTCGACGACGGCCCGAAGCAGATCCTTACGGCCCACCGGTCGCTGACGGTCTACCCCTAGATGGACATCGTCCTCCGCGCGGCGGGTGCGTTCTTCCTCATCTTCCTGCTGACCCGGATCGTGGGCCGGCGCGAGCTGAACTCGCTCGAACCGTACGATGTGATCCTGCTCGTGGTCCTCGGCGACCTGGTTCAGCAGGGGGTCACTCAGAGCGACTACTCGCTGACGGGAATGGTGCTCGCCGTCGGGACGATCGCCCTGCTTGTCGTCACCGTCTCGTTTGTCGGATTCCGGTTCCCTCGAGCCCGGCCGATCCTGGAAGGCGAACCGCTTGTCGTGATCCAGGACGGCAAGGTGCTCGAGAGCAATCTCAAACGCGAGCGGCTCACGCGCGCGGAGCTCGCCGAAGAGGCGCGGATGCAGCAGATCGGTTCGCTCGACGAAGTGAGCTGGGCGATCCTGGAGAAATCCGGTCAGATCAGTTTCATCCAGAAGCAGAGCTGAGCCCCTCGAGCCTGCTCCTCGCACTGTGCCTACTCGTCCGGCGCCGGCGGGAAAGAGGCCCCTGCTGAGCTCCTCAGTCGCGTCTGTGGTCAAGATTGGTCAGGCGGCATCAGGCTGCCGCTCTCCAGGCGACTGTTCCCTCGGGGCAGCGCTTGAACTTCTTAGGCTTGGTCGGTGATGCTTCGACCAGCAAGCGCGGAGACGCAGACCGTGGGAGATCGCATCCGCGCGCGGCGGGATGAGCTTGGCCTCTCACAGCGCGAGTTGGCCGAGCCCGGGATTAGCTATGCGTACCTCAGCCGAATCGAATCGGGCCTACGGACACCGTCGATGAAGGCGCTCCGAAAGCTCGCGCCGAAGCTCCAAACGACCGTCGCGTGGCTGGAGACCGGCAAAGCTGACCCAGCGGATGAGCTTGCGGCTCTCGTTCTTGAGCACAAGGGCAAGCCGTTGCCTCGTGCGGCCGTAGCTCTGGCTCTGCAGATCCTGCGCAGCAACTAGGGCGTCGCCGGGCTCTGTCACTCGCTGCGCGGGGTGAGGTCGTACGGAAACCGCGTGAGCAGCTCGGAGCCGTCCTCGGTCACGAGCACGAGGTCCTCGAAGGTCACTCCGCCGACGCGCTTGTCCCAGAGGCCCGGCTCCAGTGCGAGCACGTCGCCGACGACGAGCGGATCGTGTCCGGCAAGACCGAGCGATGGAGCCTCGTGCACCTCGAGGCCGACGCCGTGGCCGAGCGCGAACTGGAAGCCGTTCTCTTCTCCGTCCGAGGTTCGCTGCGTCGGATGGTCGGCTGCCTCGAAGAGGTCACAGGTCGCGTCGTAGAGCTCGCGCCCGGTGATGCCCGGGCGGACGGCCACCTTCGCCTGCGTGAGCGCCTCCTCTGCGAGCCGTACCTGCTCGGCGATCAGGTCGGCGTGCTTGGCGGTGGGATCGCCGACCATGAACGTCCGCGCCATGTCGGCCCAGCAGGCGCTCTCCTCGTGGCGCGGCCAGATGTCGATGTGGATCGGCAGGCCGGCCGGAAGCGGCCCGCTGCCCGGCTCGTGCCCACCACCCTGCCACACCGACGCAACGATCACATCGGGCGGGCAAGGGGCTCCGTGCTCCGCGCACGCGGCGCGCAGTGTCGCCCTGACCTCTTCGGCCAGGAGGGGCTTCCCGTCCACTTCCAGCTGCCCGTCGGCGGCCGGCACTGCGCGTGAGAGCAGCTTGCACGCCGCGCTCATCCCCGCCTCGGTGCGGCACGGATGCCGTCGAGCTCTGCCGGAGCTTTCGCGCGCCGCCGCAGCTCGACCGCGGCATCGTCGACGGTCAGCACGACTCCGTTCTCGCGCAGGCGGTCGGCGAGCGCCAAAGGAAAGTCACCGGGGACGGTCGCCTCGTCGATGCCGATCTGCCGCACCGCGCGGGCCTCGATCTCGCGCCCGGCCTCAGCGAACGTCATCCCACCTTCGACAAGCTGCTTGTAGCCGAGCTCGAAGAAGTCGAGCACCTCCGCGTCGGGCAGCACGCGCCTCACGCGGGCGGCTTCGAGGTGGCTGGTGAGGACGTAACGCTTCCCGGCGACCTCCGCGAACAGGAGCGAGTCGATGATCGCGATCGGGATCTCGTGGCGTAGCGCGGCGGAACGCTCCGTGTCGCCGGATAGCAGTAGCCCGCGCATACGGCGCCGAGCCTAACCTCCGCGGCTGCCGAAAAGGCGTTAGACACCGCGGGCGGCGCTGCTCGACGGCGTATCGTGGAAGGCATCGTGGAGAGCAGCTCGAGGTGGCCGACGCGCTTGGGATACCTCGCGTTCACCGGCGCCGCGATCGCCGTCGTGACGGCAGCCGTGTTCGCGTTGCGCCCGGCGGCGCCCGTGGTGAGCCTCGGCGTCCTCTATGTGGTCGCCGTCGTCGCGGTCGCCGTCGTCTGCGGCCTGGCGTATGCGATCCCGGCCTCAGTGGCCTCGATGCTGACGTTCAACTTCCTTTTCCTCGCCCCGGTCCACACCTTCGCGCTCCGCGAGTCGGAGAACTGGGTGGCGCTCGCCGTCTACCTCGTCGTCGGCATCGTCGTCGGCGAGCTGGCCACGCGCTCGCGACGGCTGGCGCGCTCCGCGGTCGAGGCTGAGACGCTCCGCCAGAGCGACGCTGTCAAGACTGCGGTGCTCCGGGCGGTCAGCCACGACCTGCGCTCGCCTCTAACCGCGATCCGCGCCGCGAGCGAAGGCCTCGACAACCCGGCCTTCGACCTGGCGCTCACCGAGCGCGAGGAGTTGTTCGCGACGATCAGGATCGAGGTGCGTCGTCTCGAGCGCCTAGTCGATAATCTGCTCGACCTCTCCAGGCTCGAAGCGGGCCCGGCGATCCGCGAACCCGAGTTGTGGACGGTCGAGGGGCTGGTCTCCGCCGCGCTGGAGCAGTTGGGCGAGGAGGCAGATCGAGTGGAGCTCAGCATCGACGATGATGCCGGACTCGTGCGCGCCGACGGCTCAAACGTCGCGCAGG
The DNA here is from genome assembly GCA_038237925.1 of Gaiellales bacterium. Lineage (GTDB taxonomy): Bacteria > Actinomycetota > Thermoleophilia > Gaiellales > Gaiellaceae > AC-32. Next base: position 82,872 of record JBBRYF010000001.1, read on the forward strand.
TGCTGGTGAACCTGCTCGAGAACGCTCTGAAGCTCTCGTCGCAGAGCGATCCCGTCCTCGTCGCAGTCGTAGTCGTAGGCGACAACGTCCAGATCCGCGTGCGCGATCGCGGTCCGGGCGTCGCGGACGCTGACCGCGAAAGGATCTTCGAGCCGTTCGAGAGAGGCAGCGCCTCCGCCGGGCGCGGTAGCGGGCTCGGCCTTGCGATCGCGCGTGGTTTCGCGGAAGCGAACGGGGGCCGCGTGTGGGTCGAGCCGCAGAGGGCCCCGAACGCTGGTGGCGCGACGTTCGTGCTGGAGCTCCCGCGCGTGGCAGAGAGTTCCGCAGTGCAGCGATGAGCCGGCCCCGGATCCTTGTGGTCGACGACGAGCCGCAGATCGTCCGGGCGCTGCGGACGAGCCTCCAGGGCTCCGGCTACGACGTCGACACGGCCGCCTCGGCGCAGGAGGCGCTCGCCAAGGCGGCGATGCGGCCGCCGGCGGGCGTGATCCTCGACCTCGTGCTCCCTGACGGCAGCGGGATCGACGTCTGTCGCGAGCTCCGCAGCTGGACCGATGTGCCGGTGCTCGTCCTCTCGGCGGTCGGCGACGAACAGGAGAAGGTGGCGGCGCTCGACGCCGGTGCGGACGACTACGTCACGAAACCGTTCGGCGTCGAGGAGTTGCTCGCGCGTCTGCGCGCAGCACTCCGACGGAGCGAGGCGCCGGTCGCGCCGCGAGTCGAGCTAGGGGCGCTCGTGGTGGATCTCGAGCGGCGCCTGGTGACACTACGGGGCGATCCGCTGTCCTTGACGCCGACGGAATTCGGCCTGCTGCGGCTGTTTGTCCGAAACGAGGGCAAGCTCCTGACGCACCAGACGATCCTGCGAGAAGTCTGGGGGCCCTCCTACAGCAGCGAATCGCACTACCTCCACGTCTACGTCTCACAGCTTCGCCGCAAGATCGAGGAGGACCCGGCCCGCCCGCGCCTCCTGCTGACCGAGGCCGGGGCCGGATATCGCCTCGTTCGACCCTCTTGAGCAAATCTTGAGGCAGGGCGTCTGGGTCTTTAGACGGCCTTGACGAACCGCGACCTACGGTCGTTTCATGGCGCATCTACGCCGGTTCATTTCGGGGCACACGCTCGACCGCGGCCGCCTCCGTCTTCGCCGGGTGAACCATCTCCTCGCGGGCCGCCAGCACATGGTGGTCGTCCCACTACTCGAGCCGGCGCACACGCGGCATGCGCTCGAGCTGGCCTGCAGGCTGGCCTCCGACCGCGGGTCGCGCGTACTCCTCCTCGCACCCTTGCCGGTCGAGTGGGAGCTACCGCTCGACGCCCATTTCAAGGCCGAGGAGGCCGTGTTACGCGTCGAGCTGGATCGCACGCGCGCGCTTGCCGAGAGCTACGGCGCTCGGGTTCATACCCAAGTCGTCCGTGGCCGCCCTGGGCAGCTCGGCCGCGGCGTCGCAGAAGCCGCAGCTGACGTGCGCGCCTCACTGGTGGTGCTGGGCGCGCAGGTCGACTCACAACAGGGGTTCAGACGTCCCTTCTCGCGCGACGTCTGGTCGGTGCTGAACGACTCCCCGTGCCCGGTGATGATTGCGACCGGCACCGGCTGCGGAAATGGGCGAGCGGCGGTCGAATGAGCCGCGTCGTAGCTGCCCCGCATCCGACCCGCTTGTTGAAGCGGGCGCTCGTCGGTCGCCCGATGGCGACCGACGAGCTCGAGGAGACGCTGCTTCCGAAGACGCTGGCCTTGCCGATCTTCGCATCCGACCCGCTGTCCTCGGTGGCCTACGCGACGGAGTCTGCGCTCGTCGTCCTGGTCGCGGCCTCTGCGGCTGCGGCGCACTTCGTGTTTCCGATCGCGATTGCGATCGCGGTACTGCTCGCGATCGTGATCGCTTCCTACCGGCAGACGGTGCAGGCTTACGAGACGAGCGGTGGGGCCTATGTCGTGGCCAAGGAGAACCTGGGCACGTTCCCGAGCCTCGTCGGCGCTGCGGCGCTGCTGACCGACTACGTGCTCACGGTCGCCGTCTCGATCGCGGCAGGCATCTTCGCCATCACGTCGATCGCGCCGTCGCTGGAGCGGCACAAGGTCTTGCTCTCGCTCGCCTGCCTCGGTGTGATCGTGTTCGTCAACTTGCGCGGGGTGCGCGAGTCGGGACTTGCGTTCGCACTTCCCACCTACGCCTTCGTGGCCGTGATGTTCGCACTGGTGGGCGTCGGCCTGGTCAAGGTGCTGCTCGGCGCAGCCCCGCATGCAGCCGTTCCTGATCCGGTCGCGACAGGGGCAGGAGGGCTGACGCTGTTCGTCCTGTTGCGCGCCTTCTCTTCGGGTTCGACCGCCCTCACCGGAGTCGAGGCGATTGCCAACGGCGTGAACGCCTTTCGACGCCCGCACGGCAAGAACGCCGCAACGACCCTCGCCATCCTCGGCGTGATCGCGATCGCGCTCTTCATCGGCGTCTCCTACCTCGCCGTTCAGGAGCACGCGCTTCCGAGTGCGACCGCGTCCGTTGTCTCGCAGATCGCACGCGCGACCTTCCCGGCGGGATCGGCCGCAAGCTTCATGTACTACGCCGTGCAGGGAACGACGCTGTTGATCCTCGTCCTCGCTGCGAACACCTCGTTTCAGGGCTTCCCCCGCCTCGCGGCGCTGATGGCCCGGGACGGCTTCGCGCCGCAACAGTTCACGAACCTCGGCGACCGGCTCGTCTTCTCGAACGGAATGCTCGTGCTCGCGACGATGGCGGGCCTTCTGCTCTGGCTCTACGGCGCGAACGTCAATTCGTTGATTCACCTGTACGTGATCGGCGTCTTCACCGCCTTCACGCTCTCCCAGGCCGGAATGGTTCGGTACTGGAAGCGGGTGCGCGGAGCTCGCTGGCGCTACCGCGCGCTCGTGAACGGCATCGGGGCGGGAGCGACCGGGACCGTTGCTGCCGTCGTGGTCGTGACGAAGTTCGCCGCAGGCGCCTGGATCGTGACGGTCGCGATCCCCGTCCTCGTGTTGGCCTGCTACGGCATTCGCCGTCACTACCGCGGGATTGCGCGGCGGCTGCACGCCGGCGCCGCCGCAGTCGTTGCAGCGCCGCCGCCGAAGAACTCGATCATGCTCTTGGTCGAGTCGATCGACGAGGCGACTGCCGACGCGCTGTGGTTCACGCGGCTGACGGCCGACGACGACTTCCGCGCCCTCCACGTGCCGACTCGCGGGACGGACCCGGGCATCAAACCACGCTGGTACCGGTTCTCCGACGAAAGATCCCACCTCGAAGTACTCGACGGTTCACTCGGCGTCACAGAAGCCGTGCTCGAGCAGGTCTGGCGCCTGCCGAGAGGCGAGTCGAGCTTCGTGACCGTGGTGATTCCCGAGTTCTTCCGGCGCGCATCGCTGATCGAGCTGGTCAGGCATCCGCGCTTGCTGCTTCTGAAGCTGCGGTTGCTCGCGGAGCCGGGAGTGGTCGTGGCCGACGTCCCCGCTCTCGACAATACCGACCAGGCACCGCCGAAGCGGGCTGTCGTTCGCGTCCTCGTCTCAGGCGTCAACGCGTCGTCGATGCGTGCCGTCAACTACGCACGCACGCTCGGGATCAAAGACACGCGCGCCGTCAATTTCGCCTTCAGTGAAGACGAGGGCAATGCGATGCGCTCGGAGTGGGCGCGACATGGCCCGAGGATTCCGCTCGAAATCGACGATGCGCCGTACCGCGACATCGGCACGCCTCTCCGCGCCTACCTGCGTGGTCTGACCGACGACGGCCGCACCGAGGTCGTCGTCGTCATGCCGGAGCTTGTCGTCCGGGGGCTCAGCCGGGCCCTGCACAACCAACGCGCGCTCTACCTGAAGCGCTTGCTCCTGTTCGAGCCCCGCGTCATCCTCGCGTCGGTGCCCTATCAGCTCATGCGGTAAGGGCGAGGCAGTCAAGTAGCTCGGCCAGCGCCTTCGGATCCTCGAGCATCGGGAAATGCCCGCCCGGGACCTCGATCAGCTTGTCGCCGACGACCTCTTAAGGAAGAGACGCGCGAGTCGCATCTGGCGACGGGCTCTGAGATATTCGGTCGGCTGGTGAAACCCGGACGGAAGGACTCCATGTCCGCATCCATCACCACCGAGGTCACCGCGGACCAGATCGACCGCGCGAACCAGACCGACCGCACCCCTGTCGTCTTCATCCACGGCCTCTGGCTCTTGCCAAGCAGCTGGGATCGCTGGGCGGCACTCTTCGAGGAGGCCGGCTACACGGCCTTGACGCCGGGCTGGCCGGACGACCCCTACACAGTCGACGAGGCGAACGCCCACCCCGAGGTCTTCGCCCACAAGACCGTCGGACAGGTCGCAGACCACTACGGAGAGGTGATCGGCCGACTCAACCGCAAGCCGGTCGTGATCGGGCACTCCTTCGGCGGCTTGCTGACGCAGATCCTCGCCGGGCGGGGCCTGGCCTCGGCCTCGGTTGCGATCGACCCGGCGCCGTTCCGCGGCGTGTTGCCGCTGCCGATCTCCTCGCTCAAGTCCGCCTCGCCCGTGCTCGGCAATCCGCTCAACCGCAACCGCGCGGTGCCGCTCACCTACGAGCAGTTCCGCTACGCCTTCGCGAACGCCGTCAGCGAGGACGAGGCGAAGGAGCTCTACGAGACCTTCGCAGTGCCCGCTTCCGGCGCCCCGCTCTTCCAGGCCGCCGCAGCCAACCTCAACCCCTGGACGGAGGCGAAGGTCGACACCGAGAATCCCGAGCGCGGCCCGCTGCTGATCATCTCCGGCGAGAAGGATCACACCGTGCCGTGGGCGATCGCGAACGCCTCCTACAAAAAGCAGGAGCGCAACGAGGGCGTGACCGAGATCGTCGAAGTGCCGAACCGCGGCCATGCGCTCACGATCGACAGCGGCTGGCGCGAGGTCGCCGACCAGGCGCTGAGCTTCATCAAGCGCTTCGTGTCGCCTGCTTCCAAGGAGGACGCCGTCTCGACGAGCGCGTAGCGGCGGGCCGCATTTACGATTGAAGCTGTGGACACGGTGGAGCACCTCGTGAAACCGAAGCTCCGCGGCGTCTTTCACGAGCTCGCTTTCTATGTTGCGGCGGTTGTCGGCGTCGTGCTCGTCCTCACCGCCGAGCCGGGCAGAGGCAGGCTGGCCGCGGCGATCTTCGCGGCCGGCGTCGCCGCCTGCTTCGGGGCGAGCGCCGTCTACCACCGCCCGACCTGGCGCCCACGGGCGCGCGCGTGGCTCGCCCGGCTCGACCACGCAGGGATCTACCTCCTGATCGCCGGCAGCTATGCGCCGTTCGGGTTGATCGTGATGTCGAAGGGCTGGGCGATCCCGATTCTCGCGATCGTCTGGGGCGGTGCGCTCGCGGCGATCCTGCTGAAGCTGTTCTGGGTGAAAGCGCCGAAGCGGCTCTCCGCCGCGATCGGCCTGTCGCTCGGGTGGGTTGCGGCCGCCGCGTTCTCGCAACTGCTCAAGCTCCCCGCGGTGGCGCTCGCGCTAGTGGTCGCCGGCGGGGTCCTCTACAGCGTCGGCGCGATTGTCTACGCGCGGCGGCGGCCGAACCCGTACCCGCAGGTGTTCGGGTACCACGAGCTCTTCCACGTGCTCACGGTCGCCGCGGCCGCCTGTCAGTACGTGGCCGTCGCGTTCTGGGTCCTGCCGCGCGCGTAGCTCCCGTTACAGCGAAGCGATGACGGCCTCCGCTTCGGAGACGAGGCTTCGGACGATGTCGCCGGCAGGCTCCTCGCGGGTTACGAGCCCGACACCCTGTCCGGCCCAGTGCGGGAGCGGCTCGACGTCGCCTCCCATCGTGGCCGCGGGCGTCGACGATGCGTAGCGGTTGATCGGCGTGCCGTCGGGCCTTGTCGCGGGCTCGTCGTCCTCACCGGGCCTCGAGCCCGACGGCGGGCGGCCGGCTTGCTCCCAGGCCTCGACGGTCGAGTTGCGAAGCGCCCTGTGCGGCGCGTCGGGCCAGCCGCGATCGAAGAGGGTGCCGTAGAACGTGTCGCTCTCGGCCGCAGCGAGGATGCGTCGGCGGTAGTCGTCGTGAATCCCGGCCTCCGACGCAGCCAGGAATCGCGTGCCGACCCACGCGCCGGCGGCGCCGAGCGCGAGGACGGCGGCGAGCCCTCGCCCGTCCGCGATCCCGCCCGCCGCGACGACCGGAACCGGGGCGACGGCATCGACCACGCGCGGGACGAGCGCGAGCGTGGCCACGGTTCCCCAGACGTGTCCGCCGGCCTCCCAGCCCTGCGCCACGACGACGTCTGCGCCCGCGGCGGCCGCGGCCCGTCCCTCCTCGGCAGTGCCGACGGTGACGAAGACGATCGCCCCCGCCGCACGGGCTTCCTCGATGACGGGGCTGGCGTCGCCCCAGAAGAACGAGACGACGGGGACGCCGGCTTCGAGCGCGGCTGCGAGCCGCTCACGCTGATCCCACTCCAGGCCCAAGTTGATCCCGAACGGCCGCGTCGTGCGCCCGCGCAGGTCGGCGACGAGCGTCGCTATCTCGTCCGGCGAGCTCCAGCTCAGCGGAAGCACCCCGAGTGCACCCGCATTCGAGACCGCGGCTGCCAGTTCCGTCGTCACGGCGCCGCCCATCGGAGCGAGGACGACGGGGGCCTCGATGCCGACGAGATCGCACAACGGCGTTCGCACGGGCCGAGCCTAACGCTCACCGGGAATCCGGCACGGCCGACGCGGCGTACATCTTGGCGAATACGAAGAGGAGAACCATGAAACGAGGCGTAGTGATCGTGGTGTTCGGCCTGCTGTTGCTGGCAGCGGCCGGGTGCGGCGGGAAATACGGGAGCTCGAGCAAGTCCCAGAGCTCGACTACGAAGAGCAGCAGCGGGGGCGGGCAGAAATCGATCGCCGGCGTCAACGTGAACGACCACGGCACGAAGTCGGTCAGCGGCAAGACCGCGGTCGTGCTGGGCGACTACTACTTCAAGCCCACCGTGATCGAGGCCAAGCCCGGCGCGAAGATCACGCTCCAGCTCAAGAACGAGGGCCAGGTCGCCCACACGTTCACGATCGACGCGCAGGGGATCGACAAGAACCTCGACCCCGGCGCGAAGGCGACCGTCACGGTCACGGTCCCAAAGACAGGGGCGGTCTCGTTCTACTGCCGCTACCACAGGAGCTCGGGGATGGCCGGCGCGCTGGCGGTTGCCGGCAGCGGCGGCATGACGGGCACCGGAGGCGGGACGACGACCAACGGCGGCAACGGGTACTAAGTCGCAGCGAACGATGAGTTTTCGACGGCCGTCCGGTCTGTGCCTACGATGGCGGTCGTGGAAGGATCGACACTCGCCCCGACCCCGGCCTTCGGGGAGCTGGAGCAGCATCGCCGCGAGCTGACGGCGCACTGCTACCGCATGCTCGGCTCGCCGTTCGAGGCCGAGGACGCCGTCCAGGAGACGCTGCTCCGCGCGTGGAAGAGCCTCGACCGCTTCGAGGGCCGCTCCGCGCTGCGTTCGTGGCTCTACCGGATCGCGACGAACGTCTGCCTGGACATGCTCGACGGCAGCCAGCGCCGCGCGCGGCCGATGGATCTCGGGCCGGCGGGCGAGCCGATCGTCGAGAACCTGCGCACGCCGGAGGTGTCATGGCTCCAGCCGGTGCCGGACAGCCTCGTCGCCGACCCGGCCGAGACGGTCGCCTCGCGCGACACGATCCGGCTCGCGTTCGTGGCCGCGCTGCAGCACCTGCCGCCGCGGCAGCGCGCGGTGCTGATCCTCTGCGAGGTGCTGCGCTGGAAGGCGGCCGAGGTCGCCGAGCTGCTCGAGACGAGCGTCGCCTCGGTGAACAGCGCACTCCAGCGGGCGCGCGCGACGCTCGAACAGACCGATCTTTCGCCGGAGACCTCCTTCGACGAGCCCGACCGGGACCTGCTCGACCGCTACGTCCAGGCCTTCGAGCGCTACGACCTCGAGGCGCTCACGTCGCTGATCCACGAGGACGCGACCCAGTCGATGCCGCCGTACGACCTCTGGCTGACCGGCCGCGACGACATCTTCACCTGGTGGTTCGGCCCGGGAATCGGCTGCAAGGGCTCGCGCGTGATCCCGACGGTGTCGGCGAACGGCTCGCCCGCGTTCGGCCAGTACAAGCCCGCGGAGTCCGGCGAGGGCTACGAGCCGTGGGCGCTGCAGGTGCTCGAGCTCTCAGGCGGCGGGGTCGCCGAGCTGACCTTCTTCCTCGACACCGAGACGCTCTTCCCGCTCTTCGGCCTGCCGCTCCGGCTCGACGCGTAGCACCTCCTCGAGCCCGGTGCACTCGATCAGGCAGCACAGCTCGGCCGACGCGTGGCGCAGCCGCAGCTCCAGGCCCACGCGCTTCGCGGCGAGCTGGAGTCGCGCGAGCGCGTCCACGGCCGCCGCATCGGCGGGCAGCGCGCGGACGTCGCAGGACAATCTCCGCATCGTGGAGACAAGACGGTCTCGCGCGCAGGAACTCATCGCCCGGCCCGATGAATTTTGCGATTCGCGGAAGTCGAAGTAGCGTGAAGACGTTCATGGGGAGACGATGAAACTCGACCGCCGCACCCGCTGGGTTGCGCTCTACGTCCTCTGCCTGGGGGACTTGATGATCGTGCTCGACGCGACGATCGTGAACGTCGCGCTGCCATCGATTCGCGCGGATCTCGGGTTCACCTCGGCTTCGCTCGCATGGGTGGTGAACGCGTACCTGCTGACCTTCGGCGGTTTCCTGCTCCTCGGCGGGCGGCTCGGCGATCTGTTCGGGCACCGGCGGCTTTTCCTCGGCGGGATCGCGCTCTTCACCGTCGCCTCGCTCGCGTGTGGGCTCTCGGGCTCGCAGGGCTTCCTGATCGCGGCGCGCTCGGTGCAGGGCGTCGGCGGTGCGGTCGTCTCCGCCGTCGCGTTCTCGCTGATCATGACGCTCTTCCAGGAGCCCGCCGAGCGCGCGAAGGCGATGGGCTTCTTCGGCTTCGTGATGGCCGGCGGCGGGAGTATCGGAGTCCTGCTCGGGGGTGTGCTGACCGACCTGCTGAGCTGGCACTGGATCTTCCTCGTCAACCTGCCCGTCGGCGTGCTCGTGTTCGCGCTGAGCCTGCCGCTCCTGCCGAGCGGCAACGGCGAGGCCGCCACCGGCCGGGTCGACGTGGCCGGCGCGCTGACCGTGACGGCGGCGCTGATGCTCGCGGTCTACGCGATCGTGAACGGCAACGACAAGGGCTGGCTCTCGGGCCAGACCCTCGGCCTGCTCGCGGCCGCCGTCGTGTTGTTCGGGATCTTCATCGCGCTCGAGTCGCGAGTCCGCGCGCCGCTCGTGCCGCTGCGGCTCTTCAAGCTGCGGAACGTCGCCGTCGCGAACGTCGTCGGGATCCTCTGGTCGGCGGCGATGTTCGCGCTTTTCTTCCTCGCGGCCCTCTACCTCCAGCGCGTGCTCGGGTACAACCCGCTGCACGTCGGGCTCGCGTTCCTGCCCGCGAACATCATCATGGGCGCGTTCTCGCTCGGTCTCTCGGCGCGGATCGTGATGCGCTTCGGCGTGCGCGCTCCCATCGGCATCGGAATGGCGCTGGTGGCGGTCGGTCTCGTGCTCTTCGCGCGCGCGCCCGTGAACGGTAAGTTCCTGGTCGACGTGCTGCCGATGATGATCCTGCTCGGGATCGGGATCGGGATGGCGATGAACCCGGTGCTGATGGCCGCGATGAGCGAGGTCGAGCCGAGCGAGTCGGGGCTCGCCTCAGGCGTGATGAATACGGCGTTCATGATGGGCGGCGCGCTCGGGCTGGCCGTGCTCGCGAGCCTCGCGGCCTGGCGCACGTCGAGCCTCGAGGGCTCGGAGTCCGCAGTTACCGCGTTGAACGCCGGCTACCACCTCGCGTTCATCATCGGAGCGGCGTTCGCGCTGCTCGCCTCGCTCGTCGCGGTCACGCTCCTGCGGGAGCCCGAGCTGGAGGGCCACGCCGAGGGCGCACCCGCGTTGGCCGCCTCCCAGGCCGACTGACATGCGCGCGCTCGTCAAGGAGAAGCGGGAGGTCGCCAAGGGGACGCTGCTCGTCGTCTTCGACCTCCAGGGTGCCGAGCTCGACTTCCGCGCGGGCCAGTACTTCTGGGTCGAGCTGCTCGACTCGCCCTACGAGGACGAGAAGGGCCTGCGCCGCCACATCTCCGTCGTCACGTCGCCGACCGAGCGCGGGGTGCTCGGGCTCTGCACGCGACTGCGCGACACCGCCTTCAAGAAGACACTCGCCGAGCTCGAGGTCGGCGACGAGGTCGAGGTCGAGGAGCCGAAGGGCGACTTCGTCCTCCCGGAGGACACAAGCCGGCCGTACGTCTTCGTCGCCGGCGGGATCGGGATCACCGTCTTCCGCTCGATGTTGCGCTACATCGCCGACAGGGGCGGGCCGTACCGCGTGACGCTCGTCTACTCGAACCGCGACCGCGAGTCGACGCCGTTCCTCGACGAGCTCCAGGAGCTCGAGCGGACGCTGCCGGGCTTCAAGCTCGTGCTGACGATGACGCAGGACGAGGGCTGGGAGGGCGAGAGCCGCTACATCGGCGCCGACCTGCTGAACGAGCACCTCGACGGCGAGCTCGGCGACTACTCGTACCTGATCGCAGGCCCGCCGCCGATGGTGGAGACGGCGGTCGAGGCGCTTGCGTCTCAAGGCGTGCCGGAGGGGCAGGTGCTCCCCGACCGCTTCAGCGGCTACTGAGCCTGCGGGAAATCCGCAGGCAACGCCCGGCTCCCTACCGATGGCGCCGCGAGCGATCGAGCCGAGACTCCTTGCGAAAGGCCAGGCAGCTCAAGTGCCTCGGCCGCGACGGAAGGAGCACCATGAGGAAGTTCTTCGAGATTGGCGGAATCGCCGCCGCTGCGATCCTGATCGCGTTCGGCATCACGTCGATCGTGGTCGGCCTCAACGGCCGCAGCACCGTTCGCACGAGCCTCAGCCAGGAGCAAATCGTCGGCTCGCCCGACATGACGCCGTCGGCGATCGCCGCGGAGGCCAAGAAGGCCGGCCTCCCGAACACGATCGATCTGCCGACCGTCCCCGTGGCCGGCAAGGCGATCGACACCGGCGCACGCGCCCAAGCGTTCGCCAGCTACATGCGCATCCACGCGCTGGAGGCCTCCGGCGGCCTGACGTACTCCCAGATGGGGCGCTTCATGGCCAAGCCCGGCACGCCGGCGAGCTTCACCGACGGTCACGGCGCGACGAACGACCCGAAGTACGCGCTCGTCGACTCGACGACCAAGCAGCCGGTGGACAACGGCGCCAGGAATCTCTGGGTGACCGAGACCGCATTGACTACGGCGCTCAACACGAGCTACATGGCCGAGCAGGTCTCGCTCTTCGGTATCGCGATGGGCGTGGCGCTGCTGCTCGCCGGGATCGGCTTCGGGATCCTGACGATCGGCGGGGCGCTGCGGACCGAGGGATCGCGCTTCGGCTTCCTTCGCGGCAGCAAGCCCGCCGCAGTCGCCGCCAAGGCGTAAAAGCTCCTCCGTCGCTCGACAAGGGCCGCCTCCGGGCGGCCCTTCGTCATCCCTGGGGGCGGTCGTCGAGCAGGCCCTGGTCGAGCGCGTAACGAACGAGCTCAGCGCGACTCGAGAGGCGGAGCTTCTGCAGGATGTGCGCGCGGTGCGTCTCGGCGGTGCGCACCGAGACGAACAGCTGCTGCGCGATCTCCTGGTTCGTGTGGCCGAGCGCGAGCAGCCGCAGCACCTCCGCCTCGCGCTCCGAGAGGGGATCCTCGTCCGCGCGACGGCGCTCCTCGGTGTCGGCGGCGACGAGGCGTGCTCCGAGCTCGGGGTGGACGTAGCGCCCGCCGCCGGCGACCTCGCGCACGGCGGCCACCACCTCGGTGTCCGCCGCCTCCTTCAGCACGTAGCCGCTGGCGCCGGCCGAAAAGGCCTCGCGCACGTACTGCGGGTCGTCCTGCATCGAGAGCACGAGCACCTTCGCCTCGGGGGTCTCCTTCAGCAGCGTCGGGATGATCTCGAGGCCGCTCCGGTCGGGCAGCACGACGTCGAGCAGGATCACGTCCGGCTTCAGCGAGCGCGCCTCGAAGATCGCCTCGCGCGCCGAGCCGGCTTCGCCGACGGGCTCGATCCCGTCCTCGCTCTCGAGCACGAGCTTGAGGCCCGACCGAACGACGGCATGGTCGTCGACGACGAGCACGCGGATGTCTGTCACGCGGGTACCTCGATCGCCACGGCGGTGCCGCCGGTCGTCGTCGATTCGACCGAGAGCGTCCCGTCGAGCAGCTCGATTCGCTCGCGCATCCCGATCAGGCCGATGCCGGCGCCCGGTGCCTGCGGGTCGAAGCCCTGGCCGTCGTCCTCGATCATCGCCTTGATCCTGCCACCCGACCGCGTCAGCACGACGCTCACCCGCCGCGCATGTGCGTGCTTGACGACGTTCGTGAGCGACTCCTGCACGATCCGGTAGATCGCGGTCTCGACCTCGGTGGACAAGCGCTCCGCGATCGCCCCGGCCTCGAGGTCGACCGCGATGCCGGTCTGCTCGGCGAAGCCCTCAGCCAGCCGCTCGAGCGCGGGCACCAGGCCGAAGTCGTCCAGGACCTTGGGCCGCAGCTCGACCGCGAGCCGGCGTACGTCCTGCAGCGTCGCGACGACCAGCTCCCGCAGGGCCGCGACCGACTCCGGCTCCGCGCCCTCGAGCTGCTTCAGGCCGAGCAGGATCGAGGTCAGCGCCTGCCCCGTCTCGTCGTGGAGCTCGCGTGCGAGCCGCCGCCGCTCGAGCTCCTGCGCGGCGACCACGCGTCGCAGGGCGTCGCGCTCGACGCGCTCGGAGAGCTCGACCGCCACGGCCGCGCGGGTCGCGAACGTCTCCGCGAGCCGGACGTCGTCGTCGGTGAAGTGGCCGTCCGGAGAGTCGAGCTTGTCGTAGGCGCTGATCACGCCGATCGGCTTGTTGTGGACGAGCAGCGGCACCCAGAGACCTGCTCGTGCGCCGGCGAGCTGGGTGAAGACGTGGTCCACCTCGGGGTCGTCGCCGACCGAGTCGACCCGCTCGCTGCGCAGCCGCTCGAGCACCCGGCCCGCCTTCGAGTCGCCCCTCGGCAACCGCTGGCCGACCAGCTCGGGCCCGCCCTCGCCCGCGGCGGTGACGACCCGGAGCTCGCCTTCCCCGGCCGGCAGGGTGACCGTGACCAGGCGGGCTTCGAGCAGCTCCTGCAGCCTGCGCGCGATCAGCTCGAGCAAGCGGTCGACATCTGTCTCCCTCGCGAGCGTGCCGCTGACCTCGATCAGCGACTCGAGCTGCCGGGACCAGCGCGTGGCCGACTCGTACAGTCGAGCGTTCTCGATCGCGACAGCGGCCTGCGCGGCGAGAAGGCCCACGAGCTCCTGGTCCTCCGCCGAGAAGTCGCCGCCGCCCTCTTTCTCGGTGAGATAGAGGTTGCCGTAGGCGACCCCGCGCAGCACGACCGGGACGCCGAGGAAGGTGCCCATCGGCGGGTGGTTCGGTGGGAACCCGACCGAGCGCGGGTCGTCGGCGATCGCGTGCAGGCGCAGCGGGCGCGCGTCGGTGATCAATGCGCCCAGGATCCCGCGGCCGTGAGGCGGGTCGCCGATCGCCACGCGCGTCTGCTCGTCGAGGCCATGGGTGACGAACCGTTCGAGACGCTCGCCGCTCGGATCGATCACGCCGAGCGCGGCGTAGCGCGCACCCGTCAGCTCGGCCGCGAGCTCGGTCAGGCGTTGGAGGAGGCTGTCGAGCGACAACTCCGAGGCGAGTGCGATCCCGGCCTCCAGCAGGGCCCGCAGCCGGGGCTCGCTGGGCGTCGTCGACTCCACGGAGCCAGCGTACTCGGGCGCGCGCCGAGCTAGGCGCCGACGGCGATCAGGCCCGCGAGTCGGTGGGCCAGTTCGCCGAGTGCGCCGGGCTGGCCGACCAGGCTGAGGGTCACTCGCTCGCCCGCGATCGGTTGAACCACGAGGCTCGCTAGTCCGTTCAACCGGTCTGCGCTCGAGCGCCCGACGTGGACAGCGGCCAGCTCCCCGAAGGGGATCTCGCGCGCGATGTCCTCCGAGCCGGCGATGCCCGTCAGCTTGAGCGCCCCGGCGAGGAGCTCCAGCTTCCCGCGCGCGAGCGGCGAGACGCCTTCGCGCCAGACCACGCCGTAGCTCGTGTACATGCCCTCAGTCTGTGGCGCGCGGCGCCGGGTCGCATCGGGAGTGCGCGCAGCGCGGCTACGGGAAACCCGCAGCCGCCCGCAGGTCGGCGACGGTGCCGATCGCGATCAGCGGGTGAGCGGCCGGCCGGAGCCAGCGGAGCGTGGCGACGAGTCGCGGCAGAGGCAGGCTCACGCAGCCGAGCGTCGGCCTGCCGGTGCTCGCGTGGAGGAAGATCCCGGAGCCGCGGCCCGGGACCACCGGGTGCGCGTTGTAGGCGATCACCGCGAGGTGCCGGTAGGCCGTCGGCGAGCGCGACATGTCCTCGCTCTTGGTGCGAAACGGGGGTTTCGAGCCGCAGCGCACGTGGCGGAAGCGGTTGTAGTACGGCGAGGCCGGGTCCTCGACCCACCAGTCGCCGCAGACGAGGCGGCGGTAGCGGAAATGGACCCCGGGGCTCCGTGCGATGCCGTACATCCTCGGCAGGAACCCGAAGACGCCTGCCGGTGCGCGGCGGTCGCCTTCGCGTTTGTCCGGCGAGGTGCCGGTTCCGCCCAGCCACGCGGTCGCCGGGCTCGCAGCCGGTCGCCAGCACCCGGCTCGCTTGACCCACAGCCGGAGCGTCGCCTGTGTCGAGGAGCGGCTGCGCGCGATCGCGGTGACGAGCTGGGTCGAGGGCCCCGTCTCGAGCCGGTTGGCGAGCGTGGGCGCGCAGGCGGTTGCTCTCTCGCCGTGGGCAGAGGCCGAAGCCGCGACAGCGAGCGCGGCGAGCGGGAGGACGACCCACCTCATCGACCTTCAGACTACGGGCGATGACCGCGCTCCTGCTCGTGGCGTTCGCGCTCCAGGCTCCGCCCTTCACGCATTCCGTCTCGCGCGTGACCGCGGCCGACCTGCCGCATTCCTGGCATCGCGGCTGCCCCGTCGCTGCCGCGCAGCTGCGCCGCCTGCGCATCTCGTACTGGGGCTTCGACCGGCGCGCGCACACCGGGGCGCTGGTGGTGAACACGAGAGCCGTGCGGTCGCTCACGCGCGTCTTCTCCCAGCTTTACTCCGTGCGCTTCGCGATCCGCCGAGTGCGCCCGATCGACGCCTACGGCGGGAGCGACGAGCGCTCGCTCGACGCCGACAACACCGCCGCCTTCAACTGCCGCTACGCCGTGGCAGCCGGCCCGAAGCGGTGGTCCGTCCATGCATACGGCCTCGCCGTCGACGTCGATCCAGTCGAGAACCCGTACGTTGAGGGCGGGCGCGTCCATCCGCGGTCCGGCCGTGCGTATCTCGACCGCTCGCGGGTGCGCCGTGGGATGGCGGTTCGCGGCCGCGTGCTGGTGCGCGCGTTCGCGTCGGTCGGTTGGCAATGGGGCGGGCGCTGGGCCGGCTCGCCGGATTACCAGCACTTCTCGGCGACGGGCGGGTGATGGAGGTCAGCCAAAGGAGGCTGCCGGCCAGCCAACCGTCGGCGCCGACGGCCGACGGCCGTCGTCTCGACGGGAGCCGGGCGAGATCCCGTTCGACTGGTCGCTGCGAGATGGCTAGGCCTCGAAGGAGCGCGCCCGAGCACGGTTCCCGCTGCGGCGTTGTCCGAGCGACGGATCATCGGATCGAGCAGCGTCCGCTCGCGCGGCCCGAGCGCTCGCGCCCGCACGGACGGCGAAGGCGATGCTTCCGTGCCGCTGAGAGACGTAGCGGACGGCTGCGCCGACTTTTGACTGCCAGGCTCGAGTCGGCGCGCCGGCCGCGGGCGCGGCGAGCGCGATCCCGACCGCGAGCGTGAGGGCGAGTGCCTTCACGCGGCGAGTCTTCCGAGCACGAGGCCGAAGAGGAGGTGGCGCCACGTCGCCTGGGCGAATGCGCGCGGGCTGGTCAGTAGCGGCGGCACACCGGGCTCGCCCCGCGCGGGGTGGTGGCGGTCGATGACGGCGCAGAGCGGGTACAGCGCCGTGTGCTCCGCGAGCGCCATCGCCACCGCGAGGCGGCGCGGGCGGACGGGGACGTTCGTGCGGAGCTCGTCGAACACGAGGCCGAACACCGCGCCGTTGACGGCGTGGAGCGCGAAGCCGGCGAGCCGCCAGTGCGGGCCACGCGTGACCGCCTTCCCGAGGACCGCTACGTCGGAGTAGTCGTAGCGCAGCAGCCGCTGGTCGAGTGGCTCCGCCAGTCCCCAGACGACAGCAGCCACGGCTCCGGCCGCCGCCGCCCGTGCCCGGCCGCTCTCAAGCCGCATCGGCAGCTCCGTCGAGCGCCTGCCTGAGCGACCTGACGTAGGCGGCGAGTGCGTCCGGCCCGTACTCCGCGACCTCGACCGCGCGAGAGCCGACGACGATCCCGTCGGCGAGGGCGGCTGCTGCGCCAGCGTGCTCCGGCGTCGAGATGCCAAAGCCGGCGAAGAGCGGCAGCGCGGTCACGGCGCGAGCGCGCGCGGCGAGGCCGGCGAGCGCGGGGGAGAGATCGTCGCGGGCGCCCGTCGTGCCCGCCAGGGTGACCAGGTAGAGCCAGCCGTCGGTCTGCGCTGCGGCAAGCGCGACTCGCTCGTCCGTCGAGGTCGGCGCCACCAGCTGCACGCGGCGCAGGTTCGGGCGCTCCCCCGCCGGCAGGTCCGCGACGATCAGGCTCGTGGCGCCCGCAGTCTCGGCGTCGGTGGCGAAGCGCTCCCAGCCGTGCGCCTCGAGCAGCGAGGAGTAGGTCATCGGCACCAGCGGCGTCTCCGGGAGCCGGGCGCGCGTCTCGGCGAGGCAGTCGAGGCACGCGGCCGTGCGCATGCCCTGCCGGAGCGCGCGCTCCGCCGCGCGGCGGATCACCGGCCCGTCGGCGAGCGGATCGGAGAACGGGAAGCCGAGCTCGACGAGATCGGCGCCGCCCCGGACGGCGGCCTCGGCGAGCGCGGGCGTGTCCGGCCCACACATCAGGTAGATCGCGAGCTTCTTCACGCGTCGCGGCGGAGGACGGCGACGATGTGCTGCCCGCACGAGAGAGCTCCGGGCTCGCTCGCCAGCGCGAGCTCCGTGCGCGCCAGAAACTCGCGCAGCTCCGGCTCCTCGGGCTGGGCGGCCGGGAGGAGACCGGCCGCGGAGGCGCCGACGATCGTGCCGTGCGGCGCGAGGAGCGCCTCGAGCTCGCTCCAGCGGAAGAGCTTCATCGCCAAGTGGCCGTAGTCGGGCTCGTCGGGCAACAGCCCGGTGCGAACGATCGCGTCGTTCTTCGGGACGCCGTCGCGGCGGACGAGGTCGAGCAGCACCGGGAGGAAGTGGACGATCGTGCCGACGAGCGACATCACCGAGACGAGCACGTGCCCACCCGGCCGCGTGACCCGCACGAGCTCCGCGACGCCTTGGTGGGCCTGGTCGACGACGTAGCTGAGCGGGCCTCCGAAGCAGATCGAGGCGTCGAAGCTAGCGTCGTCCCAGCGCGAGAGATCGAGCACGTCGGCGACGGCGCGCTCGGCGATTCGCTCGTCGAGCCCCTCCGCTGCGACGTGCGCGCGGTTGAGCTCGAGCTGCCCCAGCGAGAGGTCGGACACGGTGACTTCCGCGCCCAGCCGCGCGAGCTCGATCGTGAAACGCCCGGGACCTGCGCCGACCTCGAGCACGCGGTCGCCCGCGTTTACGAACCGTCGGAGCTGGTCGAGGTGGACGTCGAGGCTGGGCGCGGGCGTGCGGCCGTCCTCGAAGCGCGTCCATTCACTCTCCCCGTAGTCGTCGTAGAACGATGCTGCCCGCTCGGGATCCCAGGCGAGGCGATCGGTCATTCGGACACCTGCGCGAGCGCGACAAGCGCCGGCGGGTCTACCGCGGGACGGATCGACACACCTTCGGCACCTTCCCGTGACACATCCACGCGCTTTCCCCCGCTACCGTGAACAACCCCGGGTGGGAGGGGGTTAGGGATGGGTCCCGCGGCCTCGCGCTGCGCCCTCACCGGGCGGCGACCTCGGCCAGGTCCTTGTCGCCACGGCCGGAGAGGCACACGAGCACGAGCTCTTCGTCGAGCTCCGCGACACGGGCAAGCGCGTGCGCCGGCTCGAGCGCGGGGAGGATGCCCTCGGTGCGCGCGAGGCGACGGAACGCCGCCACGGCCTCCTCGTCGGTCGTGCGCACGTACTCCGCCCGGCCGCTGTCGCGCAGGAACGCGTGCTCGGGACCGACGCCGGGGTAGTCGAGCCCGGCGGAGATCGACTCCGCGTCCAGAACCTGGCCGTCCTCGTCCGCGAGCACGGACGACCGCGATCCGTGCAGCACCGCCGGACGGCCGGAGCCGAGGCTCGCCGCGCCGCCCGCCTCGACGCCGACCAGTCGCACCTCGGCGTCGTCGACGAACCCGGCGAAGAGCCCGATCGCGTTCGAGCCGCCGCCGACGCACGCGACCGCAACCTCGGGTAGCCGTCCTTCTGCTGTGAGCATCTGCTCCCGCGCCTCGCGCCCGATCACGGACTGCAGCTCGCGCACGATCTCGGGATACGGCGCGGGGCCGACGCAGGAGCCGATCAGGTAGTGCGTGTCCTGGACGTTCGTGATCCAGTCGCGGATCGCCTCGCTCGTCGCCTCCTTCAGCGTCCGCGTCCCGAACTCGACCGGGCGCACCTCCGCGCCGAGCAGGGCCATCCGCTCGAGGTTCGGCCGTTGGCGGCGCATGTCCTCGGAGCCCATGTAGACGACACAGTCGAGCCCGAAGCGCGCGCAGACGGTCGCCGTTGCGACGCCGTGCTGGCCCGCGCCGGTCTCGGCGACGATCCGCCGCTTGCCGAGCCGCAGCGCGAGCAGCGCCTGGCCGAGCGCGTTGTTCAGCTTGTGCGCGCCCGTGTGCAGCAGGTCCTCGCGCTTCAGATAGAGGCGCTTACCCGGAGCGAACCGCTCCGCGAGCGTGAGCGGCGTCGGCCGGCCCGCGTAGCTGCGGCCGAGCTCGTCGACCTCCGCATGAAACTGCGGGTCCTCCCACGCCTGGCGCCAGCCCGCCTCGAGCTCGTCGAGGGCCGGGATCAGCGTCTCGGGTACGAACCGGCCGCCGTACTCGCCGTACGTCAGCTCCACCGCGCCGCCTCCACGTATGCGCGCACGCGCGCATGATCCTTGACGCCGGGCTCCGTCTCGAGGCTCGAGCTCGCGTCGACCGCCCACGGCCGCACCCGCTCGATCGCCTCGCGCACGTTCTCGGGCGAGAGGCCGCCGGCGAGCACGACGCGGCCCTGCGCCTCCCGCGCTCGGTCGAGATGGCCCGGGTCGTCCGCCTTCCACGCGCGATCGACGACCCTCGCGACCTCCCGCCCGCGGCGCAGAAGCACGCCTTCGCGCGAGCGGTGCCCGTTCTCGCGCTCGTAGAGCTGGACGAGATCGGCGGCGGCGTCGGTGATCTCGCCGACGTGAACCGCTACCGAGAGCATCGTGTCGGGGACCGGCAGCACCCCCGGTGCGCGCCGTGGCGTCTCCTTCGCGAGCACGAAGCCGGCGAGGTCGGCGCCTGCCTCTGCTGCGGCGGCGACGTCCTCCTCGCGGGTCAGGCCGCACACCTTCACGAGGGGCCTCGAGATCAGCTCCGCGAGTTTCGCGGCCGGGTCGGACGCGCGCATCAGCGTCGAGCCGACGAGCACAGCGTCTGCGCCGGCGAGCTCCGCCTCGGCCGCGTGGGCCCGTGCCACGATGGCGCTCTCGGCGACGATCACGCGGTCGCCGGGCGCACTGTCGACTAGCTCGAGCTGCGCCCGGCGGTCGATCGCGAAGGTGGAGAGGTCGCGCGCGTTGATCCCGATCGGGTTCGCCCCGAGCTCCACCGCGCGTTCAAGCTCCTCCGCGTCGTGCGCCTCGACGAGCGCGTCGAGCCCGAGCTCTTCGGCCGCGCCGAGCAGCTCACGCATCTTCCCGTTGTCCAGATCACGCAGCAGCAGCAGCACCGCGTCGGCTCCGAGCTCGCGCAGCTCTTCCAGCTGGTCGCGCTCGGAGAAGAAACCCTTCGCGAGCAGTGGCACCCGACTCGCCTGGCGAGCGGCGGCCAGATCGGCGGTCGAGCCACCGAAACGCTCGTCCACGAGGATCGAGACGGCGGCGGCGCCCGCGCGCTCGAAGCCCGCGGCCAGCGCCGCCGGGTCGGCATCGGGCCGGAGGTCGCCGGCCGAGGGCGAGCGGCGCTTGACCTCGGCGATCGCGGCCAGCCCGTCGGCGGCGAGAGCGTCGCGCAAGCGGCCCATCAGGCGCTCACCTCAGCGGACTGTGAGAACTCGACGAGCGCATCGAGCCGTGCGCCCGCAGCGCCGGAGTCGATCGCCTCTCGCGCGAGCTCCAGCCCCTCGCGCAGGTCGGCCGCGTGGCCCGCCGCTGCGATCGCGCCCGCCGCGTTGAGCAGGATCGCCGAGCGCTTTCCGCCGTGCTCGCCCTCGAAGACCGCGCGGATCGCTGCCGCGTTCTCGGCCGGCGACCCTCCGCGCAGGTCCTCGGTGGCGCACCGCGGGACGCCGAGCTCGAGCGGGTCGATCTCGCGCTCGTGCACCTCACCATTCACGACCTCGCAGACGAGATTCGGCCCGGCGGGCGAAAGCTCGTCGATCCCGCCCGCGCCGTGGACGACGAACGCGCGCCGCGCTCCCAGCTGCGCGAGCACCTCGGCGATCGTGCGCACGAGCGAGGGCGCGTAGACGCCGACCACCTGTGCCCGCGCGCCCGCGGGGTTCGTCAGCGGCCCGAGCACGTTGAAGACCGTCCGCGCGGCTAGCTCGCGGCGAACCGGCGCCGCGTGCCGCATCGCGGGGTGGTGGGTCGGCGCGAACAGGAACCCGAAGCCGAGCTCGTCGATCGAGCGCTCGATCTGCGCCGGGGTCAGCTCCAGCCGGAAGCCGAGCGCCTCCAGCACGTCGGCCGAGCCGGACGCCGACGACACGGCGCGATTGCCGTGCTTGGCCACCCCGGCCCCGGCTGCGGCCGCGACGAGTGCCGCTGCCGTCGAGATGTTGATCGTGCGCGCACCGTCGCCGCCCGTGCCGGCGGTGTCGACGAGGTCGTCGCGCTGCGGTCGAACCGAGAGCACGTGCTCACGCATCGCCTCTGCGCACCCGGCGATCTCGTCGGTGGTCTCGCCCTTCAGCCGCAGCGCGACGAGCAGCGCGCCGATCTGCGCCGGGGTCGCCTCGCCCTCCATCACCTCGTTCATCACCGCCCGCGCCTCCGCGCGCGAGAGGTCGTGGCCGTCGAGCAGCCGCGCGAGCGCTTCCTGCGCCTTCACGCCGCGCCCTCCAGGAAGTTGCGCGCGAGCTCCGGCCCGAGCGGCGTCAGCACCGACTCCGGATGGAACTGCACGCCGTCCACGGGCAGCTCGCGGTGGCGAACGGCCATCACCTCGCCCTCGGCGCACGTGGCCGAGATCTCGAGACACTCGGGCACGGTCGTCGCGGTGAGCGAGTGGTAGCGGCCGGCCTCGAACCCCTCCGGCAAGCCCTTGAAGAGCCCGCGCCCGTCGTGGTCGATCGGGCTCGACTTGCCGTGCACGAGCCGCTGCGCGGGGCCGACATCGCCGCCGAACGCCTCGACGATCGCCTGATGGCCGAGGCAGACTCCGAGCGTCGGCACGCGCGGCGCGAGCCGCTGCACGATCGCCACCGACGCGCCCGCGTCCGCCGGGCGGCCGGGGCCGGGAGAGACGACGAGGTGCGACGGCGCGAGCCGCTCGGCCTCGTCGGCGTCGATCGCGTCGTTGCGCCGCACGACGACCTCCGCGCCCAGCTCGCCGAACAGGTGCGCGAGGTTGTAGGTGAAGGAGTCGTAGTTGTCGATCAGGAGGATCATGCCCGCGCCTCCGCCAGCTCGATCGCCGTCTCGAGCGCGGCCAGCTTGCGCAGGCACTCGTCGTGCTCGGCCGCCGGGTCGGAGTCGGCCACGATCCCGGCGCCGGCCTGGAGCAGTGCGACGCCGTCGTGCAGCACGATGGTGCGGATCGCGATGCACGCGTCGAGCGCCTCGCCCGGGAGCGCGTAGAGCACGGCACCGGCATACGGGCCGCGG
Source organism: Gaiellales bacterium (assembly GCA_038237925.1). GTDB lineage: Bacteria > Actinomycetota > Thermoleophilia > Gaiellales > Gaiellaceae > AC-32. The sequence continues at coordinate 104,949 of JBBRYF010000001.1, forward strand.
CGGTGGCGCTCGAGCTCCGAGATGAGCTGCATCGCCCGCACCTTCGGCGCGCCCGAAACCGTGCCGGCCGGGAAGCAGGCGCGCAGCAGGTCGAAGTGCGAGACCTCCGGTTGCAGCTCGCCGACGACCTCGGAGACGAGGTGCGTCACGTGCGAGAAGCGCTCCGGCTCCAGGAAGCGGGCCACGCGCACCGACCCGGGCCGGCAGACGCGCGAAAGGTCGTTGCGCCCGAGGTCGACGAGCATCACGTGCTCGGCGCGATCCTTCTCCGACCCGAGCAGCCGCTCGGCGTCGCCCTCGCCCGGTCGGGTCGTCCCTGCGATCGGGTTCAGCGAGGCGCTGCGCCCCTCGGCTTTCACGAGTGTCTCCGGCGAGGAGCCGACGAGCGCGAGACCGTCGAGCTCGAGCAGGAACAGGTACGGCGAGGGGTTGACCCGGCGCAGCGAGCGGTAGAGCTCGAGGGCGCTCGCCGAGGTCGGCCGCTCGGCGCGCTGCGAAAGCACGATCTGGAAGGAGTCGCCGGCGCGGATGTGCTCCTTTGCCTTCACGACCGCGCGCTCGTACTCGTGGCGCGAGGGCAGGCGCCGCATCGACCCGGAGCGCGAGCGCGACGAGGGCTCGGTTGACGGCTGCGGTCCCTCGAGCAGCCCGGCCACGGCGGCGGGATCGCCGGCGAGCACCTCGGCCATCCCGAGCCCGTGGTCGAAGCGGACGAGCGTCTCGGCGACGACGAATCGGCTCTCGGGCAGGTCGGATCCCTCGGCGGGCAGCGGCACCGTGGGCTCGAGCCGGGCGACATGGTCGTATCCGACGTAGCCCACGACCGGCAGCCCACACGCCTCCGCCTCGTTGACGTCGACGATCCGCGAGCCGCACCCGACGAACGAATGCCGCCCGAGCCGGCCCTTCTCGACCGACTCGAGCAGGAAGCTCGCGCGCCCGCCCTCGCGCAGCCGGAGGTAGGCCCCGAGCGGGGTCAGGAGATCGGTTGAGATGACGGTGAGTGCGTTCATGGCAACAAAAAGACCCTCCATCCGGAAGGTCTGCGAGCGGAACGAGATGCGTCTAGATCAGGTCAGCCGACGCTCCCGCACCGCTCGTGGCGCCAAGCCCAGCCCCAGATGCGCGATGCGAGAGTCATCTCCCGCAGGGTAGGCGCAGCCGGGGCCGGGCGTCAAGCGTCATTCGCGGACTAGGCGTTGGCCGTCTCGGCCGGTTCCGTCTCGAGCAGCTCGACGAAGAGCGCGCGGTAGTGGACCATCGCCGTGCGCAGATCCTCGGTCGAGGCCTTGCCGCGCTCGTTCGCGGCGGAGATCCCGTGGGCCGCCCGGTAGTTCGAGATCACCTCCGGGTGGTCCACCGACAGGTCGGCGGCGCGCTGGTCGAAGTCGTCGACCGGGTAGCCGCGGTCGCGCATCACCTGCTGGATCAGCCGATCGGCGTCGCCGACGGCCGCCTCGGGATCGTCGACGAACTTCGCCTGCGTGTTGTGCCACTCGCTGGCGTAGCGGTCGCGAGCCTGATCCTCGAGCGGCCGGATCTCGAGCTCGTCGCGCCGCTTCTGGCGCTCGGTGAGCTCCGACTCGGCCTCGCGCCGGCTCGGCGCGTCCGAGACGGTGCGGTCGTACTCGCTGCCGAAGCGGTCCTGCAGACCCTTGCGGCGGCGCGTGTTGTAGGCGCTCCAAGCGATCACCGCTCCGATCACGACGGCGGCGACCACGATTGCGATCCATCCCCACGTTGGCACGTCTGCTCCTTTCATCGGACTTTTCACCGCTTCCCGGACGCGGGAACGTCAAACGGCCAAATAGGCTCCGGTCGTGGCCGCTCCAGAGTTTCTGCGCCGATTGCTCACGTCTCCCGGCCCGTCGGGGTACGAGACCGCGGCCGCGGCGGTCTGGCGAGAGGCGGCGTCGGGCTTCGCGGAGGTGACGAGCGATGCGATGGGCTCGACGGTCGCGCGCGTCGCGGGAACCGGGGACGGTCCGCTCCTCGCCGTGCTCGGTCACATCGACGAGATCGGCTTGATGGTCACGCACGTCGACGACGAGGGCTTCGTGTACTTACTGGCTGTCGGCGGCCAGCGTCCCGACGTGCTGCTGGCCCAGCGCGTCGAAATCGGCACGCGGGGAGGCACGGTGCCGGGCGTCATCGGGCGCAAGGGTGGCAAGCGCCTCAAGCCGGGCGAGAAGCCCGAGCAGGTCCAGCTGACCGACCTGCACATCGACATCGGCGCCGCCACTCGCGAGGAAGCCCTCGGGCTGCTACAGATCGGCGACGTCGCGGTGCTCGCCGGCGAGCCGGTGGAGCTCGCGGGAGGCCGCCTGGCCTCGCGCGCGCTCGACAACCGGCTCGGCGCCTATGTCGCGCTCGAGGCCGCCAGGCTGGTCGCGGAGGCCGGCGGCGCCCCAGGCGACGTTGCGGCCGTTGCGGCAGTGCAGGAGGAGGTCGGCGACTTCGGCGGTGCCCGCACGACGGTGTTCGCGCTCCAGCCGCAGGTCGCGCTCGCCGTCGACGTGACCGGCGCGACCGACATCCCCGAGGGCGACCCGAAGACCGACGGCGAGGCGAAGCTCGGCGGCGGCCCGATCATCAACCGCGGCTCTACGGTCAACCCGAAAGTGTTCGACTTGCTCGTCGCCACGGCCGAGGCGGAGGGCATCCGCTACACGGTCAACGTCTCCGCGGGTGACACGCACACCGACATGGACGCCGCCTACGCGAGTCGGGCAGGCGTCGCGACAGGGCTGATCTCGCTCGCGACGCGGTACATCCACTCGCCGACCGAGATCGTCTCGCTGGACGACGTCGAGGCGGCGGTACGGCTCGTCGCCGCCTTTGCGCAGCGGCTCGAGCCCGGCCTCGACTTCACTCGCTAAAGTTTTCGCGATGACTCGCTCGGTGATCGTCTCGGCCGTTCGCACGCCCTTCGGGAGGCTCGGCGGCGCGCTGGCCGAGCACCAGGCGACCGAGCTCGGCGCGGTCGCAATCCGTGGCGCGCTCGACCGTTCCGGGGTCGAGAACGAGGAGGTCGAGTACGCGGTCATGGGCCAGGTGCTCCAAGGCGGCGCGGGCCAGGCCCCGTCGCGGCAGGCGACCGTCGGCGCCGGCCTGCCCGTAGAGCTGCCCTCGGACACGATCAACAAGGTCTGTGCGTCCTCGATCCGCGCCGTCGAGATCGCCGATCAGATGATTCGCTCGGGCGACGTGCAGGTCGTCGTCGCCGGCGGCATGGAGTCGATGTCGAACGCGCCGTACGTCCTGAAGAACGCTCGCTTCGGCTACCGGCTCGGCGACGGCACGCTGATCGACCTGATGACCCACGACGGGCTCACCTCGAGCTTCGACAACAAGCACATGGTCGAGCAGGCCTCGTTCGTCTCGCGGGAGCTCGGCATCTCGCGCGAGGACCAGGACCTCTGGGCGCTGCGCTCGCACGAGCGCGCGGTGAAGGCGATCGACGAGGGCAAGTTCGAGTCCGAGATCGTCCCTGTCGGCGACGTCGCCGTCGACGAGGGGCCACGCCGCGACACGTCGATCGAGAAGCTTGCGCGCTTGAAGCCGGTCTTCGACCCGGAAGGCACGACGACCGCCGGCAACGCGCCCGGCGTGAACGACGGCGCTGCCGCCCTCGTCGTCACGAGCGAGGAGTTCGCCAAGAAGCGCGGCCTCGAGGTGCTGGCGACGATCGTCGCGCAGGGCTACGTCGCCGACGAGTTCGCCTACCTCGCGCGAACTCCGGCCAAGGCAGGCGCGATCGCGCTGGAGAAGGCGGGGAAGACGATCGACGACGTCGGGCGCGTCGAGCTGAACGAGGCGTTCTCGTCGGTCGTGCTCAACTCGACGAAGCTGCTCGGCGCCGACCCGGAGAAGGTGAACGTCAACGGTGGCGCGGTGGCGCTCGGCCACCCGATCGGCGCCTCGGGCGGCCGCATCCTCGCGACGATGATCCACGAGCTACGCCGCAACGGCGGCGGCCTCGGCCTCGCCGCGATCTGCTCCGGCGGCGGACAGGGCGACGCGCTGCTGCTTGAGGTCTAGTGTGAAGTCCGAACACGTCGTCGTCGTCGGGGCCGGCCAGATGGGCGGCGGGATCGCGCAGGTCGTGGCCGCGTCGGGGCGGCGGGTCTCGCTCTACGATGCGGCTCCGGGGGCCGTCGAGCGCGCGCTCGCAACGATGCGCAAGAGCCTGACCAAGCTCGCCGAAAAGGGTGGGCCCGACCCGGACGAGGTGCTCGCCCGCGTCGAGGCCGTGGACGATCTCGTCCCGGCCGACCTGCTGATCGAGGCCGTCGTCGAGGACGCGGCCGTCAAGGAAAACGTCTTCCGGCGCGCGGACCAAATGCTGCCCGCTGAGGCCGTGCTCGCGTCGAACACCTCCTCGATCCCGATCAGCTCCCTCGCGGCTGCCACGAACCGACCCGATCGAGTGATCGGCATGCACTTCTTCAACCCGGTGCCGGTGCTGAAGCTCGTCGAGGTCGTGCGCGGCCGCGATACCTCGGACGAGACGGCGGAGGCGATCACCGAGCTGGCTCGCGATCTGGGCAAGACTCCGGCGGTAGCGAACGACTTCCCGGGCTTCGTCTCAAACCGGATCCTGATGCCCTTTATCAACGAGGCCGTGTGGGCGCTGCACGACGGTGTCGCCGAGGCGGAGGCGATCGACACGATCGCCAAACTCGGGTTCGCGCACCCGCTCGGACCGCTCGCGCTCGCCGACCTGATCGGCCTTGATACCTGCGTTGCAATCATGGAAGTGCTGCGAGAAGGGCTTGGAGACAAGCGCTATGCGCCCTGCCCGCTGCTCGAAGAGCTCCTGAGTGCAGGGAAACTGGGCCGCAAGTCTGGGGCCGGTTTCTTCATCTATTCGCAGTAACGACCGATAGGACTACGCGGAACACCGCGACCGCGAAGGAGGACACCGCCCTGCGCCTCTTGCTGGTTGACGACGACGACGGTTTCCGGGCGCTGCTGCGCACGACGTTCGAGGCTGTCGACGTGGAGGTCGATGAGGCCGCCGACGCCGCCGCCGCACAGGAGCGGATTGCCGCCACCCGGCCGGACGCGATCGTGCTCGACGTCAGCATGCCCGGGCTCGACGGCGCCGCCCTCTGTGCTCGGCTGAAGGGCTCGCGCGCAACGCGGGACATCCCCATCGTGCTGCTCACGGGGTCTGACATGACCATGGAGGCGACCGCGCAGGAGGTCGGAGCCGACGCACTGCTGTTGAAGCCGTTCAGCCCCCTCGAGCTGCTCGCGGTCGTCGAGCGCGTCGCCGCCGGTCTGCACGCGATGCCCTTCCGCGCGAGCGGCAAGAAGCAGCCGGGCGAGCAGCTGCTGCTCTACGCGCGGGACCTGCGCCACCTACTCGAGCTCGAACGTGGCCAGCGGCGCCTCCTTGAATCGGCCTACCACGAGACCGTCACCGCGCTCGCGAGCGCGCTCGAGTCGAAGGACAGCGGAACCGGCCAGCACTCCCAGCGCGTGCACCACTACGCGCTCGAGCTCGCCCAGGGGACCGCTCCCGAGGTCGCCGAGGACGAGAGCGTCGCCTACGGCTTCATGCTCCACGACGTCGGGAAGATCGGGATCCCCGACCACATCCTCCAGAAGCCTGGCGCGCTGACCCCTGCGGAGCGGCGGCTGATGGAGACGCACACAGTCCTCGGCGAGCAGCTCCTGCGCGGCGTCTCGTTCTTGCAGGGCAGCGGGCTTCGCGTCGTCCGCTCGCATCACGAGCGCTGGGACGGCGACGGCTATCCGGACGGGTTGGTGGCCAAGGACATCCCGGTCGCGGCGCGGATCTTCGCCGTGGCCGACGCGCTCGACGCGATGACGAGCGACCGGCCCTACCGCGCCGCCATGACCTGGGCCGCCGCCGGACGCGAGCTCGTCTCGCAGTCGGGCAAGCAGTTCGACCCGACCGTGATCGACGCCTTCCGCTCGCGCGAGCGATCGCTGCGCCGGATTCGCCGCACCCTCAAGGGCGGCGTGCCGCTCGCCTCTGTCGGCTAGGCCGACGCCGTGATCACCGGCGTGAGGCTGGTGCCGGTCTGGTGCCAGAGCACGATCTTGCCCTTCACGACCCGGAAGATCGCCGTCGCCTTCTGACCCGGCCCGTCGCAGCGGCTGTGCGTGCGGTCGCCGAGGACGAAGGTCGCGGTCGCCGTCTTCCCCTTGCTCTCGATCGAGACGATGCGGCCCGAGCAAGGCAGCTGCGAATTCCAGGCAAGCGCCTGGCCATGCGTTTTCAGTCGCAGGACGGTGTTGCCCTGCACGACCTGTGCGCCGAGGGCGAAGAGGTTGGCTGCGGTCTCGTTGTCGTCGCTGTTCAACGCCTGGCTCCACGCACGCACCACGCTCTCTGCCGACGGTGAGCTGCCACCGCAGCCGGCCAGGATCGCGACGAGCACAACGCCGAGCAGCGCTCCGCTCCTCATGCGAGCGCCTCGCGGACGAGCCGCTGGAAGTGGGCGAGCAACCGCTCGCTCTCGGGCATCAGGCGGCCCTCGTCGAGGAGGCCCGAGCGCACGCCGGCCTGGACCGATTCGACGAGCGCTCGGTCTTCGAGCCCGACCTGGTCGTCGAAGGCGAGCAGCTCATCGACCTCGGCGTCCGGCACCTCTTCGGGGAAGAAGTAGTCGAGGAAGCCGGTCGTCCGCTCCGGCCCGAGCGGCGCCACCGGCCCGACCGCCAGGTTCGGCGGCCCGGGAAGCGCGTAGAGCTTCGTCACCGGCCAGAGCCAGTGGAACTGCGCCTCGACCGGCCCGCGACCGTTCTTCGTCGGCCCGAACTGGCTCGAGCCGAGGGTGTGAGTCTCCAGCCGGTACGCGTCCGGCGAGACGTCTACCACGGCGCTGAAGCCGGGATGGGCCACGGCGCAGTGGTAGCACTCGAGGTAGTTCTCCACCGCGATCTTCCAGTTGCAGTTGAGCTCGAAGTCACTCCGCCGCCGGAAGCGAAGGCGGTCGATCCCGATCCCGCCCGCGGCCACGAGCTCGGGCAGCGGGCCGAGGGTCTCGGCGAGCGGGGGCGGGTTCACGTCGGTGTGCACGAAGAGCAGCGGGCCCCAGGCCTCGACCGTCAGCTCGCGCAGCGCGATCTCCTCGACGTTAAGCTCGTGCTTGGCCCGCGGAGCGGCGCGGAGGAGGCCGTCGAGGCCGTACGTCCACGCGTGGTAGGGGCACTGAAGCGTCTCGCGGTTGCCTCGGCCGGTAGCGACGATCGAGCCGCGGTGGCGGCAGACGTTCAGCAGCGCGTGCAGCTCACCGTCGCGGTCGCGTGTCACCACCACCGGCACGTCGCCGACGCTGCAGGTGAAGAAGTCCCCCGGAGCGGTAGCCTGCTCAGCCGGCCCGGCGTACTGCCAGCCGTGCCGAAAGATGCGCTCCTGCTCGAGCCGCAACAGCTCGGGGTCGGAGTACCAGCTCCACGGCAGCGTGCCCTGCGCGGTCCCTGAAGCCAAACCGGCCATGACTCTACAGGGCGATCGCCAAAGATCAGCTATCCCGCCGCCCAGTGTGAGGTGACGGAGCGGGCGCAGCCCTGTCGGTGCGATAGCTCAGATCGGCGCGAAACAAGTCCGAGCTACTCGGTGCATCTATTGACCAGGAGGAGGCCGGGCGACCCCCAGGGGACATGGGGAGAGTAGGAGCCGCCCGGCTTCCTCTGTCCTTGCCCTCGCGCCCCGAGTTCATGCGGCGCGGTTTGATTGATTCGTCAATCGGGAACAATGTTCTTGGCAGGGCCTAGGGGGAGAGTCCTGCTGAGGCGGCTTTTCTGTGGCCTGCCCCCGGCGCGCGAGGCGCCTGGGGCAGGGCCGCTCTTTAGACGAGCCGCTAGGCCGTGAGTGAGCGCTCGACGACTACCAACGGCGGCCGCCGTTGGAACGCAGCCTCGCCCTTCGCGCGAGCCCCCAGTACAGCAACAACCCAGCGGCGACGGCCGCGGCTACTCCGAACACGATGTAGCCGATCACTTGACGAATCCTTTCGTCCGACTCAGAGGAGCTGCGCCTTGCCCTTCTGGGAGAGGGGATCATGGCTTGGTACAGAGGCCGTGACGCCGGACTGAACCAAACCGGCCACGACTATACTCGCGGCCCGATGGTGTTCGAGCTTTCCGCCGACCAGCGGGAGATCCAGGCGCTGGCGCGGGAGTTCGCGCAGTCGGAGATCGAGCCCAACGCCGCGGCCTGGGATCGGAAGCACGGCTTCCCGCAGGAGCTGTTCGGCAAGCTCGCGGAGCTCGGGTTGCTCGGTGTCTGCATCCCAGAGGAGTACGGCGGGGCAGGTGCCGACTTCCTCTCGTACATCCTCGTGCTGGAGGAGCTCTCGAAGGCGGACGCGGGAGTGGGGGTGACGGTCGCGGTGCACACGAGCGCGGTCACGCTGCCGATCTTGACCTTCGGCACCGACGAGCAGCGCAGCCGCTTCGTGCCTCCGCTCGTGCGGGGCGAGGCGATCGGCGCGTTCGCGCTCACTGAGCCTGAAGCGGGATCGGACGCCGGCGCGCTGCGCACGGCCGCGTCCCCAGACGGTGACGGGTGGTCGATCACCGGATCCAAGCAGTGGATCACGAACGGCGGTTTTGGCGGGACCATCCTGCTGTTCGCACGAACGGATCCCGACACGGCGGGCGCAAAGGGCGTCTCGGCGTTCGTGCTCGACGGCGATCAGGTGCGGGTGACGCGCGAGGAGGAGAAGCTCGGGCTGAACTCGTCGTCGACGGTCGACCTCGCGATCGACGGGGCGCGGGCCGAGCGCGACCGGCTGCTGCACGAGGAGGGCAAGGGATTCTCCGTTGCGATGGCGACACTCGACGGCGGCCGCATCGGGATTGCCGCGCAGGCACTCGGAATCGCCCAGGCCGCGTATGACGTGGCGCGGGCGTACGCGCTCGAGCGCCGCCAGTTCGGGAAGGCGATCGCGGACTTCCAGGCGATCCAGTGGAAGCTCGCCGACATGGCGACGGAGATCGACGCCGCACGGCTGCTCGTGTACCGCGCCGCCTGGCTGAAGCAGGAGGGTCGCCCGCACACCGAGGAGGGCGCGAAGGCGAAGCTGTTCGCGTCGGAGATGGCGCGGCGGCAGACGGCGGAGGCGATCCAGGTGCTCGGCGGCTACGGGTACACGAAGGAGTTCCCCGTCGAGCGCTACTACCGCGATGCGAAGATCACCGAGATCTATGAGGGCACGAGCGAGATCCAGCGGCTCGTGATCGCCCGTTCGATCCTCGGCCTCCGCGAGCGAGAGCTCGCGCAGGGATGAGCTTGATGTTGACGCCCGAGACCTGGGTTCCCACCGCCCCCACCCACCGACAGCCTATGGACGGAAATGTCGCGGGTGAGTCACAGGACCGTGCCGAAAGAGTCTCATCCGTTCCGCCGCGAGCGCGGCCGCGCTGTCATCGATGAGCCCGCGCGAACGCAACGAGCCGGTCCGGCTGACGAAGATCTACACGCGTGGGGGCGACCGCGGTGAGACGAGCCTCGGCGACGGCTCGCGCGTGTCGAAGCTCGACTCGCGAGTCGTCGCGTACGGCGCAGTCGACGAGCTCAACTCGCAGCTCGGCTTCGTGCTCGCGCTCAGCGACCTCGACCCGGCGCTGCGCGAGTCGCTTGCCCACATTCAGAACGACCTCTTCGACCTGGGCGCCGACCTCTCCGTCCCGTACGAGCCCGGGGGCGAGCGCCTGCGCATCACGCAACCCCAGATCGACGAGCTCGAGCGCCTCTGCGATGAGCACAACGAACGCCTCCCCGAGCTGAAGAGCTTCGTGCTCCCGGGCGGCAGCGAGGCCGCTGCGCGACTGCACCTCGCACGCGCGGTGTGCAGGCGTGCCGAGCTCGTCGCGCTAGCTGCGGAGCAGAAGACGGCAATCAACCCGCTCGCACCCGTGTACCTGAACCGACTCTCGGATCTGCTGTTCATCGTCGCCCGGGAGGCAAACGCGGAAGTGGGCGAGCAGCTCTGGCGACCCGGCGGCTCGGGCTCTAGCGAATCGGAGTGATCTTGCCGTGCAGCACGAGCCCGCGGGCGGTCTGACCGGACGGCGCGTAGACCTCGACCTGGTCGCTCGCGCCCGGGTAGCCGATGTACACGCTGTGCGGTAGCTCCTTCGCGAAGACGAGGACGCCGCCGCGAGCGAGCTTCACGGAGAGTGCGCTCGAGCGCGTGCCGGCCCGTTTGAGGTCGGCAAACGCGTGTGGACGCTCGTAGGTCCCGACGACGAGAAACTCCGCACGGCGGTTGCCGGCGCGTACACCCCGCGGGAGGTAGCGCACGTACGTGCGGCCGTCTGCTGTCCGTGTCAGCTCGTACGAAAAGCCCTTGCGCGGCCCCGCCCAGTAGATCGGCCCGGCCGACGACGACGCCAGTTGCTCGAGCCTTGCCTGCGAGACGAGCACCGGGCTGACGGCACTCGCGAACGAGGGCATGTCGCCGTCCGAGCGGACAAGGAGCCACCCGACCACGGAGGCGGCGAACGCGACCGCTGCCGCGAGCACGGCGAGCTGCCACAGCTGGGCGCGGTGTGCGCCGTGCGTGCTCTCGCCGAGACCGCTCATCGACGGCCGAGTTCCGACCCCACTCGGCATCTCCTTCGAGAGGCTCATCTAGGGAAGCGGGATGACGATGATCGTCCGATTCACAAACGTCGCCGTGCCAGCGTCGACGTGGTACTTCGCGGTGAAGGTGTTGCTTCCGGCCGTCAGTCCCGTGACGAAGAACGTCGCGCTGCCCTGGGCGAGGATGCTCTGAGCCCCGCCGTTTTTGACGATCAGCGCTTGGGTGTCGGACGCGGCGCGCGTTGTCCCGCCGGAGACGGCGAAGCCCATCACGCTCTGGTCGCCGTTGCCGCTGTTCGTCAGCGAGCCGGTCACGGTTACAAGCGCCTTGCCGGAAGCGGGAATCGTCACGGTGACTGCAGGGCCTGCGGTGGCCAGGTCCACGAACGTCGTGCTGGCGGTGGTCTGGGATGTAGCGACCGTCGCGCCGTCGGTCCCGGAGGTGCCGCTCGAGCCAGTCACGCCCTTGGCTCCGGTCACACCCTTCGAGCCAGTTGGACCCTTGGCGCCCGTCGGGCCCTTGGCGCCGGTGACGCCCTTCGACCCTGTGACTCCCTTAGAGCCGGTGACGCCCTTCGATCCGGTGACGCCCTTCGAGCCCGCCGGGCCCTGTGCGCCGGCCGAGCCCTGGGAGCCCGTGACGCCCTTGGCCCCGGTCACGCCTTTGGCGCCCGTCGGCCCCCGAGCACCGGCCGGCCCGGCGACGCCCTGAGCGCCGGTTGCGCCCTTGGAGCCGGTCGCGCCCTTGCTGCCGGTGACGCCTTTGGATCCGGTCACGCCCTTGGCACCGGTCGTGCCCTTCGCGCCCGTGACGCCCTTGGATCCCGTGACGCCCTTCGCGCCGGTGGCGCCCTTGGAGCCCGTGGTGCCCTTGGCGCCGGTCACACCCTTCGATCCGGTTGCGCCCTTCGAGCCGGTGACACCCTTCGATCCGGTGACGCCCTTTGAGCCAGTCACGCCCTTCGAGCCGGTCACGCCTTTGGAACCAGTCGTTCCCTTTGCGCCCGTCGTGCCCTTGGCCCCAGTGGAGCCCTTGGCGCCAGTGGCACCCTTCGAGCCGGTAACGCCCTTGGCTCCGGTCGCGCCTTTCGCGCCCGTGGGACCGACGGCGCCCGCGGGGCCCTGAGCGCCGGTGGCGCCCTTCGAGCCCGTGACACCCTTGGCGCCGGTCGTGCCCTTCGCGCCCGTGACGCCCTTGGCGCCGGTCGCGCCCTTGGAGCCGGTGACGCCCTTGGCACCTGTGACGCCCTTGGCGCCGGTAGTTCCCTTGGCGCCGGTCACACCCTTCGATCCGGTCGCGCCCTTCGATCCGGTCGCGCCCTTCGAGCCGGTGACACCCTTGGCTCCCGTCGCACCCTTCGCGCCAGTCGTGCCCTTGGCCCCAGTCGCGCCCTTGGCCCCCGTCGCACCCTTCGAACCTGTAACGCCCTTGGCTCCGGTCGCGCCCTTCGCGCCAGTGGGGCCGACTGCGCCCGCAGGGCCCTGAGCGCCGGTAGCGCCCTTCGAGCCGGTGACGCCCTTCGATCCGGTGACGCCCTTGGAACCAGTAGAGCCCTTCGGGCCGGTCGCGCCCGTGGGGCCGACGGCGCCCGCGGGTCCCGCGACGCCCTGAGCTCCGGTCGCGCCCTTGGCCCCGGTGGAACCCTTGGTGCCCGTGGCACCCTTCGAACCGGTTGCGCCCTTCGCGCCGGTCACGCCCTTTGAGCCGGTCGAGCCCTTGGCGCCCGTTGCACCCTTGGAGCCGGTTGCTCCCTTGGTACCGGTCGCGCCCTTCGATCCAGTCGTGCCCTTGGCACCCGTGGCGCCCTTCGAGCCCGTGACGCCCTTGGCGCCGGTCGCGCCCTTGGCGCCCGTCGGCCCCCGAGCACCGGCCGGCCCGGCGACGCCCAGAGCGCCGGTTGCGCCCTTGGATCCGGTCACGCCCTTGGCTCCCGTTGCACCCTTGGAGCCGGTCGCGCCCTTCGCGCCGGTCGCACCTTTCGATCCTGTCGTGCCCTTTCCACCGGTCGCACCCTTGCTTCCGGTCGTGCCCTTGCTGCCTGTCGAGCCCTTGGCGCCGGTCGGTCCCTTCGCGCCTCCAGGTCCCTGAGCGCCGGTTGCTCCCTTGACACCCTGAACGCCGGTCGTGCCGCGCTTCCCGGTGGCGCCGCGGGCGCCGGTGCTGCCCTTGGCGCCTTGCAAGCCCTGAGCTCCGGTCGCGCCCTTCGCGCCGTTGGCCCCTGTGGCGCCGCGGTCACCCTTCGGCCCCTGCGGGCCCTGGGGCCCAGTTGCGCCCCGAGCTACCGCGGTTCCCGGAATGCCCTGCGGTCCCTGGGGGCCGGTCGCGCCGGCAGGCCCGGTCGGGCCGCTCGGACCGGTGGCGCCGGGGATGCCTGCAGGGCCGATCGGGCCGCCGAGCCCCGGAGGGCCGACAAACCCGCGGGTGCCATGAGGGCCCGTCGCGCCGCGCCGGCCGCGGGGTCCAGGTGAAACGCTTGCCAGGCTCGCGGAACCGTCGCTGGGCGGGACGATCGAAGAGAAGGGAGGCGCGTAGGCGATCCGCCCCTTGGAGTTCGAGCCCGTCGAGTGCCTTCGGCTAGTCGCGCGCGAGCCAGACTGCGGCTGCAGCACAACGGCGGAGAGCGGTGCCCCCGCGGCACGCGAGTCGAGCGGCGCCGGGGCAATCGCGCCGTGGACGACGAGTGCGCCCGCGCCGACGGCCAAGGCGAGCGGGATTAGGGCGACAAACGGCACTGCCGACAGTCGCCGCAGAAAACCGGATGCCCGAAGGCCACGCAGGATGGTGCGCACGCTCGCCACGATCACGTCATCGGCCCGGATGGAGTGGGAACGAGAAGAGTCCGGTGTGAAATCGGTATGAGCACCCCGAAGCTCACCCCAATGAGGGACAGCTGCTGCATCAGGCTGCGATCTCGTGCGTCGAGCGCTGGACCCCGTGCTGCGGGAGAGGCAGCTCGACGCGAACCGTCGTCCCGCTGTCGAGCGCGCTCTCGAGGTCGATCCGGCCGCCGTGGCGCTCGACGATCGCCTTCGCGATCGGGAGGCCCAGGCCCGTTCCCTGGATCGCGCTCTCCGTCGCTCGCGCGCTGCGGAAGAAGCGCTCGAACAGGTGCTCACGCTCGTCCTCGGCCAGCCCGAGCCCCGTATCCTGCACCTCGAGCACGGCGGCACCGCCGGTGGCCCTTACCCGCACGTCGACGTGACCGCCGGCCGGCGTGAACTTGAGCGCGTTCGAGATCAGGTTGTCGAGGACCTGCGCCAGCCGGGTCCGGTCTCCCCTGACCATCGGCACGGGCTCGGCGCTCGAAGTGAGGTCGATCCCCTTCGCCGCGGCCTCGGGGAGCGAGCTCTCGACGCACTCGCCGGCGAGTGCCTCCAGGTCAACCGGCCCGAGCTCGAGCGCGAGCCTGCCCGCGTCCACTTGCGCGAGGAAGAGCAGGTCGGCGACGAGGTCGAGCAGCCGCTCCGAGTTTCGGTCGACGACCGCGAGGAAGCGCCGCTGCTCGTCGTCCAGCGTCTTCTCCTCCAGCAGCAGCTCGACGTATCCGCGGATCGAGGTCAGCGGCGTTCGCAGCTCGTGCGAGACGAGCGAGATGAACTCGTCCTTGAGCGCGTCGAGCTCGAGCAGCCGGGCGTTGGCCGAGCGCTCGGCCAACGCGTGCTCGCGCAAGCGCTCGTTGTGCGCCTGGAGCTGACGCGTCACGCGCCGGAGGATCGGAAAGAGCGCGAGGTAGAGCGCGAGGAGCGCCAGCGCCAGGATCAGCGCGAGCCGGCGCTGTGCGTCGCCGATGCCGACGGCGACGGCGCGGTAGTCCTGATCGAGCTCGACGGCGCCGATCGACCGCCCCTGTCCCTTCAGCCGAACAGGAACCATCACGCGAAGGACCTTCAGGTCCGTCTGGCCGCGCCAGGTCGTCACGCGCGCGACGTGGCGCGTCGCGGAACCGTCGAGCGCCCGCACGAGCTCCGTCCGGTTCTGCAGCTTGGTCCCGATCAGTGCGTGCCGGGCGGCGTAGGTGATCGTGCCGCTGCGGCCGATCAGCCGTCCGTCGACGACCCCGGGGAGGAGGATGCTCTTGCGGAAAAGCTTGTCGAGCGCTGCGCGGCGCTGGACTGACGGCGCTGCGTTGAAGTCGCTCGAGCGAAGGTGACTCCGGAGGTTCTCGGCGACGACCGCGCGCGCCTGGCTCTCGATCGTGCGCTGCGCGCGGTTGGCGACTTCGCGGTCGACGAGCCACGCGATCGCGAGCCCTGCCGCGAGAAGCACCGCGCCCGCGTACAGGGCGAAGCGGAGCACCAGTCGAGGGCGGGGCTCTAGCGTGTTCGGAGACGCAGCGGGCTGCGCCGAAATGGGGAAATCAACCATCTTGCTCGCCGCTGCAGCAATCGGCAGGCTGAGGGCCGCGCGTCAGGGCTTTCTTGGTTGCAATTGGGGTTGGGCGAGGGGAAATCCCCCCTTTGAGGGAGTCAGCTCGCTCGTTTCGGGGTTGCGAGCGCGCGCCGAAGCGGGGACGAACGGGCACAATCCGGGCATGGCGACGACTGACAACCGCCGGGAGCTCGGCGGCGACGACTGGCGGCGCGAGCTCTACGACGCGGCGCCCGAGCGTCAGGGCGAGCTCTTCAGCACGATCTCAGGCGTCGAGAACGAGCCGCTCTACACCCCTGAGCGCGTCGACGTCGTCTACGACCGCGACCTCGGCTACCCGGGCGCCTATCCCTTCACGCGCGGCGTCTACCCGTCGATGTACCGCGGGCGGCTCTGGACGATGCGGCAGTTCGCCGGCTTCGGCACCGCGGCGGAGACCAACGAGCGCTTCCGGTACCTCCTCGAGCACGGGCAGACCGGGCTCTCGACGGCCTTCGACATGCCGACCCTGATGGGCTACGACTCCGACCACCCGCGCTCGATCGGCGAGGTCGGCCGCGAGGGTGTGGCGGTGGACTCGCTCGCCGACGCGGAGACGCTCTTCCACGGGATCCCGCTCGGCGAGGTCTCGACGTCGATGACGATCAACGGGCCGGCGGCGATGCTGCTGGCGTTCTACGTCTGCGTCGCCGAGCAGCAGGGCGTCGCACGCGACCAGCTGCGCGGGACGATCCAGACGGACATCCTCAAGGAGTACATCGCGCAGAAGGAGTGGATCTTCCCGCCGGAGCCGTCGATGCGGCTCGTCACCGACATGGTCGAGTTCTGCGCGCGCGAGCTGCCGCGCTGGCACCCGATCTCGATCTCCGGTTACCACATCCGCGAGGCCGGCTCGAACGCGATCCAGGAGCTCGCCTTCACGCTCGCGAACGGCTTCGCCTACGTCGACGCCGCGATCGAGCGGGGGCTCGACGTCGACGACTTCGCGCCGAGGCTGTCGTTCTTCTTCAACGCGCACCTCGACTTCTTCGAGGAGATCGCGAAGTACCGCGCCGCGCGCCGGATCTGGGCGCGCGAGCTGCGCGACCGTTACGGAGCGAAGAACCCGCGCTCGTGGCTGATGCGCTTCCACACGCAGACCGCCGGCGTCTCGCTGACCGCGCAGCAGCCCGAGGTGAACATCGTGCGCACAGCGCTGGAGGCGCTCGCCGCGGTGCTCGGCGGCACGCAGTCGCTGCACACGAACTCGTTCGACGAGGCGCTCGCGCTGCCGACCGAGAACGCGGTACGGCTTGCGCTCCGCACCCAGCAGGTGATCGCGCACGAGACCGGCGTCGTGAACACGATCGACCCGCTCGGCGGCTCCTACTACGTCGAGGACCTGACCAACCGCCTCGAGACCGAGGCCTACGAGTACTTCGACCGAATCGAGAAGCTCGGAGGCGTGATCCCCGCGATCAAGGAGAACTTCTTCCAGCGCGAGATCGCCGAGGCCTCGTTCCGCTACCAGGCCGAGGTCGAGGCGAAGCAGCGCGTGGTCGTCGGCGTCAACCGTTACGAGCTCGAGGGCGAGGAGGAGATCGAGCTCCTGCGCATCGACCCTGCGCTAGAGCAGCAGCAGATCGAGCGCGTTCAGGGCGTGCGCGACCGCCGAGACTCCGCTGCCGCCGAGGCCTCGCTCGCACGTCTCAAGGAAGCCGCGGCGCGGGAGAACGAGAACCTGATGCCGCTCCTGATCGAGGCCTCGCGCGCGTACGTGACCATGGGCGAGATGTGCGACGCGCTTCGCGAGACGTGGGGCACGTGGCGCGAGACACCCGTCTTCTAAGGCGTCGCTTGCGATGCCGTCGTCAGGGCGTGTGGGCTTCGCCCGCAGGCCCGTCTGAAATGACCGGTCGATCGTTACGTGGCTTCCGGCGACGTTCTAACAATCGGGCTACTCTGAGCGTCTACTCTCTTCGACCCGATGAACGCAGTAGAGACCGCGCTCAACTCACCTCGCTTTCACCGTTACCTGCTCTGGCTCGGTGTCGTCGTGCTGGCCGCAGGTGCGCTGACGCTGACGATGACCCTCGTGGGCGGCAGCGACAAGACGAGCGCGAAGCCGGACAAGGGATTCCACCCGACGCTACCTGCGAAGAGCGTCGCGCTGAAGAACTCCGACGGCGTCACGATCAAGACGTTTTCGCAGCTCAACCCGCAGGTGCGCTCGGCGATCGACACGTTCATCAGCACCGCGGTCGCGCGCAAGCACCTGGAGAACTCGTGGGCGGTCGTCTCCCCGCAGCTCCGCGCCGGCTACACCCGGGCCAGCTGGACGCGCGGGGACCAGCTGCCGGTGATCCCGTACCCGGGCGTGGACACCAAGCACGTCCAGTACTACCTCGACTACGCCTCGACGACCGAGATCCTGATCGAGGTCGGCCTCGCCGGGAAGCCCGGCATTAGCACGCGGCCCGTCACCTTCCAGCTCGGGCTCGTGCCGGTCGGCAAGGGCGCCGGCCAGAAGTGGCTCGTGGACTACTGGATGCCGCGCTGGACGCCGCCGGTTCCCACCGGGCAGTAGCCGAGGCCGAGAACCTCTAGAGCTCGATCTCGAGCCCGTCGTGCGCGAGCTCGAGGGAGTCTTCGAGCGGGCGCTCGAACGGCCGGTGCGTGATCAGCAGTCGCTTCGCGCCCGAGGCCTCGAATGCCTCGACGGCCTCCGCGGCGCTGAGGTGCCCGCGCGTGCCGCCCTCGGGGTTCATCTTCAGGAGCGTCGCCTCGCAGACGAACAGGTCGGCAGAGCGCGCGATCTCGGCGAGGCTGTCGCTGGGCCCCGAGTCGCCCGAGTAGGCGACGACCGTGCCGTTTGCCGAGGCGCGGAAGCCGAACGCGAGCAGCTGGTAGTGAAGGACCCGGTGGGGGACCACCTCGAAGCCGGCTGCGGTGAACGGCTCGCCCTCCGCGTACTCCTGCATCCGGAAGGCCTCCTCGAACATCTCGGGCCGCCCAAGCCGCCCGCCGATGGCGCTCAGCATCTCGCGGCCCTCGGGCGGGACCCAGAGCTCCGGCGCCTCGACTCCGTCGCCCGGCCCGACCGTCGCGCCCCAGACCCACGGGACGAGATCGCCCCAGTGGTCGAGGTGCCAGTGCGTGATCGCGATCGCGTTGATCCGCGGCCACGCCTCGCGCTCGCGCAGCTTCGCGAGCACGCCCGGGCCGCAGTCGAGCAACAGCCGCCCGGGGCCTTCCAGCAGGTAGCCCGACTGCGCTCCGCCCGGGTTGGGCCAGGCGGGAGAGCAGCCGACGACCGTGAGTTTCACGCTCATCGGCCGCTTCTCAGCCGATGAGCGTGGGGAAGGGGCTTGGGGGGAACCGGGAGGTTCCACCGGTCGATCTCCTCGGCGGAGCCGAGGCGAACACGGGAGAAGAAGGGGGCACGCAGTGGAAACATGGTTGCCTCCGCGGGAGCGAGTTGGAGACTCGCGACGCTCATATACTCATTCTCGTGGCCGGCAAGATCCGTGTCGTCATAGCAAAACCCGGTCTGGACGGACACGACCGGGGGGCGAAGATCATCGCACGCGCACTCCGTGACGCGGGTATGGAAGTTATCTACACCGGATTGCACCAGACGCCGGAGCAGATCGTCGAGACCGCGATCCAGGAAGACGCGGACGCCGTCGGCATCTCGATCCTCTCGGGTGCGCACATGACGCTCGTGCCGAAGATCCTCGACGGCCTGCGCGAGAACGGGGCCGAGGACGTGCTCGTCGTCCTCGGCGGGACGATCCCGAACGAGGATGCGGCCGAGCTGCAGCGCCAGGGCGTCGCGGCGGTCTTCACTCCGGGCGCGCCGACTAGCGAGATCGTCGAGTTTCTGCGCGGGAAGGTCCCGGCATAGCCGTCCGGGTCGACCGCGAAGGCGCGGTCGCCATCGTCGCCGTCGACCGGCCTGACGCGATGAACGCGCTCGACCGGCCAACGCTCGAGGAGTTGCGCGACCGGCTGGCCGAGCTGGCCGAGGACGCCGATGCGCGCGCGGTCGTGTTGACCGGCTCGGGCGAGAAGGCGTTCGTTGCCGGCGCCGACATCAAGTACATGAGCGGCCTCGACGTCGAGGAGGCGAAGGGCTGGGGGGAGCTCGGCCACAACTGCGGCCAGCTGCTCGAGACGATGTCGAAGCCGACCATCGCCGCGGTCAACGGTTTCGCGCTGGGCGGCGGCTGCGAGCTCGCGCTCGCGTGCGACCTTCGCTATGCGGCGTCGAGCGCGAAGCTCGGTCAGCCCGAGATCAACCTCGGGATCATCCCGGGCTGGGGCGGGACGCAGCGGCTCGCTCGCGTCTGTGGCCTCGGTGTCGCGAAGGACCTGATCTATTCCGGCCGCCTCGTCGACGCCGACGAGGCGCTGCGCATCGGCCTTGTGAACGGCGTCCACGACCCGGTGCTCGACAAGGCTCGCGAGATCGCGAACCTGCTCGCGTCGAAGAGCGCCCTCGCGCTCGCCGCCGCGAAACGCGCGCTGAACCACTCGCTGCAGGGCGACCACGTCGAGAACCTCCAGCGCGAAGCAGACGAGTTCGGCGGCCTCTTTGCGAGCGAGGACGCGAAGGAGGGCCTGACCGCCTTCGCTCAGAAGCGTGAGCCGAAGTTCGTCGGTCGCTAAGGAGTAATCACGGAGACGAGCGACGCGCTCAGCGCGAGGTCGTCGCCTCGCTCCGCGCGCAGCGTCGTCGGGGCTGCCGCCGTCCAGACGTCTAGCCGCTGACCGGCCTTCGCCGAGGTGAGCGCCATGGGCGCGCCGCGTGCGCCGGCGCGAGGCACGCGTTGGACGGTTGCACCGGCAGGGACGGTCACGAGCAGCCGCCGCTTGAGCTTCGACTGCCGCTGGTTCATCGGCCATGCGTTGACGGCCGTGAGCCGCATCTGCACTGCGTCCTCCGAGACCGCCGCGAGGCTGCCGCGGAGCTCGAGCGTGAATGGCGCTCCGCGCGGCGCCGAGAAGAGCAGGCGCGTCGCGCGCTGGAGCCAGGGGTACGGATCGACCGCGGACTTCCGCCCAGGGTGGAGCTCGAAGTGCAGGTGCGGGTGGATCCCGTTCGCATCGCCGGAGTCGCCCACGTAGCCGACCGGTTGGCCGGCCACGACCTTCGCGCCGTCCTTCAGACGCTTCGCGTACGCCGTGCCGGCGACGCACTTGCCGCGGTTGTCGTTCCGCAGTGTGCGGTCGTTGTTCAGGTGGATGTAGTAGTAGTCGGTGCCGGTCTGGCCGTGGAGGTAGAGCATGCAGCCGGCGCTTGCGGAGTGGGTCCAGAACTCGACCTTCCCCGCCTCGGCCGCGAGGGCGAGGCTGCGCTTGGGGGCCACGATGTCGATCCCCTGGTGCGGGCCTCCGGCTCGCGGATCGCCGAAGTCGTCGGTGTAGGTGACCGAGCCGAGTACCGGGAAGACGATCTTCTGCGGCGGCGCAGCGGCGCCCGCTCCCGCGGCAAGGGTGAGCAGGGCGGTAACGGTGAGAAGGAGGGTTCCTCGGGCCATAGTCCGGTGGCTGATCAGGGGGCTCCGGTCGCTCCGAAGGGCCGGACCCTAACAAAGGCCCCCTCGGTAGAGTCCCGCGCGGCATGAAGATCGCCGTGTGCGCCAAATACGTCCCGGACGCCGCCGCCACGCGGCGGATCGACCCGCAGACGAAGCGCCTGGACCGCTCCGGCGAAGGGGCGCTGAACGCCTTCGACGTGAACGCGGTCGAGGAGGCGCTGAAGCTGCGCGACGCGTCCGGCGAGGGTGAAGTGGTGATCGTCTCGCTCGGCCCGGAGCGCGCGCTGGAGGCGATGCGCCGCGCGCTCGCGATGGGCGCCGACCGGGTCGTACTGATCGCGGACGAGGCCGCCGCCGGCTCGGATCTCGTCGCGACGAGCCGCGTGCTCGCTGCCGCGCTCGAGCGCGAGAGCCCTGACCTCGTGCTCTTCGGCCAGCAGGCGAACGACGCCGACGGCGCGGTGCTCTGGGCAGCCGTCGCCGACCGGCTGCAGCGGCCGCTGATCTCACAGGTCGCGGAGCTCTCGCTCGAGGCCGGCAAGGCGCGCGGGAAGCGCCAGACCGAGTACGGCTACGACGTGATCGAGGCTCCTCTGCCGGCGGTGATCGCCGTCTCAGACGCGATCAACGAGCCGCGCTACCCATCGCTCAAGGGGATCATGGGCGCGAAGAAGAAGCCGCAGGAGACCGTCTCGCTCGCGGACCTCGGAGTGCCCGCCGAAGAGGCCGGCGAGGACGGCTCGCGGACGACCGTCGAGGGGCTCGGCGACCCGCCCGCGCGCGGCGACACGGTGAAGATCGAGGACGACGGCTCCGCGGCCGAGAAGATCATCGCGTTCCTGCAGGAGCGGAAGGCTCTATGAAGTTCTTGGTCTTCCTAGAGCACCACGAGGGCAAGCTGCAAAAGGACGCGCTCGGCCTACTCGCCAAGGCCGCCTCGCTCGGCGACGCGGAGGCCGTGCTGCTCGGTTCCGGGGTCGAGGGTCTGGCCGCCGACGCGGGCCGCTTCGGGGCCAAGCGCGTGCACGTGATGGACGACGTGCTGCTCGACAAGCCGATGCCGCAGCCGCGCGTGGACGCGCTCGAGACGCTCGTCGGCGAGGGCGGCTTCGACGCGGTGCTGTTCGCGGCGTCGGTGCTCTCGGCGGATGTTGCCGCTGGGCTCGCCGCACGCCTCGGCGCCGGACTCAACTACGACCTCACCGATCTCGTCGTCGAGGACGGGAAGCTAGTCGGCAAGCGCCCCGCGCTCGGCGACTCGGTCTACGTCGACGTCGGCTGGAGCTCCGAGCCGCGCCTCGCCCTCGCCCGCTCGGGCACCTTCGAGCCGGCCGAGACCGGCGGGAGCGCCGAAGTTCAGAGCTTCGAGTCGCGGCTCAAGGACTTCTCGCTCGCCGCGACGATGGTCGAGCAGGCCCACGAGGAGAGCGAGGGGCCGTCGATCGAGGACGCGGACGTGATCGTCGCGGGCGGCCGCGGCCTCGGCGGGCCGGAGAACTTCGCCCTCGTCGAGGAGCTCGCGAAGGCGTTGGGCGGCGCCGTCGCGGCGACGCGCGCGGTCGTGGACGCGGGCTGGTACCCGTACTCGACCCAGGTCGGCCAGACCGGCAAGACCGTGGCACCGAAGCTCTACGTCGCGGTCGGCATCTCCGGCGCGATCCAGCACAAGGTCGGGATGCAGGGCTCCGGGCTGATCGTCGCGATCAACAAGGATCCGAACGCGCCGATCTTCGAGTACGCCGATCTCGGCGTCGTCGGCGACCTGCACGAGATCGTCCCGAAGCTGACCGAGCTGGTCCGGGCGCGCAAGGCCGGATGAACACGCTCCACGTTCCAGCTTCACGCAAACGGCTTCCTCGGGTGCGCGGATGACAGTGCTGCGCCCCTCGGATTTTCCTCCTCCCTTCGACCCGAACGAGTTCACCGCCGCGCCGGGAGAGGCGGAGATCGAGGTCGGCGTGCTGATCGTCGGCGCCGGCCCCGCGGGGCTCGCGTGCGCGATCCGCCTTGGGCAGCTGCTCGAAGGAGCGCCGGAGCTGGCGGAGCGGCTCGGCGAGGTGCCGGTCGCGGTGCTGGAGAAGGGCAAGCAGCCCGGCTCGCACCTGCTCTCTGGGGCCGTCGTCAACCCGCGCTCGCTGCGGCGGCTCTTCGACGGACGCGTGAAAACGAGCGAGATGCCGTTCTACGGGCGCGTCGAGCACGAGTCGGTCTACTTCCTTACTCCGAAGCGCGCGCTACGGATCCCCGCGCCGCCGACGATGCGCAACGGCGGGAATTACGTCGCCTCGCTCTCGCAGCTCGGGCGTTGGCTCGCCGAGCGGGCGGAGGAGGCGGGGGCGACCGTCCTGCCGGAAACGACCGGGCACGCGCTGCTCGTCGGCGACGGGCGCGTCCGCGGTGTGCGCACTGGCGACCGTGGCCGCGGCAAGGACGGCGGGGAGCTCGGCAACTTCGAGCCGGGGTCCGATGTCCACGCGCGCGTGACCGTGCTCGCGGAGGGGACGCAGGGCCACCTGACCGGCGTGGCGCTCGACCGGTTCGGGCTGCACGGCGAGAACCCGCAGGTCTGGGCGCTCGGCGTGAAGGAGGTCTGGAAGGTCGCGAAGCCGCTCGATCACGTGATCCACACGATGGGCTGGCCGCTCCGCGCCGCCGCGAAGTACCGTGAGGTCGGCGGCTCGTTCATCTACCCGATGGGCGACGACATGGTCACGATCGGGATGGTGGTCGGCCTCGACTACCGCGACGTCGAGCTGTCCGTGCACGACTTGCTGCAGGAGCTGAAGACGCACCCGCTCGTGCGGAAGCTGCTCGACGGCGGCGAGCGCGTGGCGTGGGGGGCGAAGACGATTCCGGAAGGCGGCTTCGTCGCGCTGCCGAAGCGGCTGCACGCGCCGGGGATGCTGATCTGCGGCGACGGCGCGGGGCTCGTCAACGTGCCCGCGCTGAAAGGGATCCACTACGCGATCGAGTCGGGGAGGCTCGCCGCCGAGGCGGCCTTCTCGGCGCTGCAGCGCGGGGAGTCGCCCGGCCGGCGCGGCGCTCTCGCGGGCTACGACGCGGCGCTGCAGGACAGCTTCGTCTGGAACGATCTGCGGCAGGTACGGAACATGCGCCAGGCGTTCGGCCGCGGCTTCTGGCTCGGCGGCGCGCTGGCCGGCGCGATGACGGTCAGTCGCGGCGCCTTTCCGCCCGGCGACGCGCGCACCGAGCCGGACGCCGACCAGGAGCTGCTACGCACGAATCGCGCTGCGAGCTACCCGAATGCGGACGGGAAGCTCACCTTCGACAAACTCTCGTCCGTCTTCCTCTCAGGGAACGCGACGCGCGACGACGCGCCGAGCCACCTGCGCGTGCAGCGCGAGGTCCCGCAGGAGCTGGCCGAGCTCTGGACGCGGATGTGCCCCGCCGCCGTCTACGAGGTCGCGGAGAAGAGGGTCGAGGTGACGCCGTCCAATTGCGTCCAGTGTGGCGCGATCACCGCCAAGGGCGGTCGCCTGACCCCACCCGAGGGCGGCGCCGGCCCCGAGTACAAGCTCACCTAGCTCGTGGTCGAGCTCGCCGACCTCGAGGCCGCCCGCGAGCGGATCGCGGGCCGGCTCCACCGGACGCCGACCTTTCCCTCCGCCACGCTGAGCGACCTCGCGGGCGCGCGCGTGTTCCACAAGGCCGAGCTGTTCCAGAAGACGGGCTCGTTCAAGCCGCGCGGGGTGCTGAACAACCTCGCGACGCTCACTGCCGAGGAGCGCGAGCGCGGCGTGATCGGGATCTCGGCAGGCAACCACGCGCAGGCGCTCGCCTGGGGAGCAGCCTCCGAGGGCCTCGACGCCCTACTCGTGATGTGGCAGGGCGCGAGCCAGGCGAAGATCGACGCAACGCGCGGCTACGGGGCCGAGGTCGACCTCGAGGCGGCCGATCCGACGGAAGCGTTCGCGCGTCTTGACGATCTGATCGAGCGGACCGGCCGCACGACGGTGCACCCCTTCGACCACCCGCTCACGATCGCCGGCCAGGGAACGGTCGGGCTCGAGCTGCTCGAGGAGGTCCCGGATGTGGACGTCGTCGTCGTGCCGGTGGGTGGGGGAGGGCTGATCTCCGGAATCGCGACCGCGGTCGCCGGGAAGGCGCGGGTTGTCGGCGTGGAGCCGGAGCTCTCGCCGGCCATGCACGACGCGCTCGCCGCGGGCGCTCCCGTCCCGGTCTCGCCGCGCTCGATCGCCGACGGCCTCGGCGCCCCGTTCGCGGGCGCGAACACCTTCGAGATCGTCCGCGAGCGCGTCGAGCGGGTAGTGCTCGTGACCGAGGCGGAGATCGAGGAGGGAATGCGGTTCCTGTACGCCAGTGCGAAGCTCGCCTGCGAGCCTGCCGGCGCGGCCGCAACGGCGGCGCTGCTGGCCGGGAAAGTGCCGCTGGAACCAGGCGAGACCGTGGTCTCCGTGGTCTCTGGCGGCAACGTGGCCACCGATACCGCGGTTGCTATCCTGGCCGGACGATGAAGACCGAGATCCATCCTGAGTACGCCCTCGCGACCGTTCGCTGCGCCTGCGGCAACGAGTTCCAGACGCGCTCGACCAAGTCCGAGCTGCACGTCGAGGTGTGCTCGAACTGCCACCCGTTCTACACGGGCAAGCAGAAGCTGATGGACTCCGGCGGCCGCGTCGAGCGCTTCCAGCGCCGGCTCGAGAAGGCCGGCGGCCGCAAGGCCTAGAACAGCATGAGCGCCCCGATCGGCGGGCAAGCCGTCCTCGAGGGTGTGATGATGCGCGGCCCCTCGAACTGGGCGGTCGCGGTCCGCAAGCCGAACGGCCAGATCGCCGAGGTCTGCCGGCCGATCGAGTCCGTGATGAAGCGGCACTGGGTCTTCCGGCTGCCGGTGATCCGCGGCGTGATCGCGCTCGGCGAGTCGCTCGCGATCGGCTTCCGCGCCCTCTCGATCTCGGCGCAGTACGCGGCCCAAGAGGAAGGCGCGGACGCGGAAGAGGTGGAGACGGAGCTCTCACGCGGCGCGCTCTTCTTCGCCTTTGCCGTGGCGATCGCGTTCGCGGTCCTGCTTTTCAAGGTCACGCCGGCGCTGATCACCAACTGGCTCCCGATCCACACGACCGGCTGGTTCGTGATCGTCGAGGGCGCGATCCGCGTGACGCTCTTCGTCGCCTACCTCGGCCTGATCTCGCTGCTCCCCGACCTCCGGCGGGTCTTCCAGTACCACGCTGCCGAGCACAAGGCGATCAACGCCTACGAGGCCGGCGAGGAGCTGGAGCCGCAGACCGTTCAGCGCTACAGCCTGATCCACCCGCGCTGCGGCACCGCCTTCCTGCTCTGGGTGATGGTGATCGCGATCTTCGTCTTCGCCTTCTTCGGCCGCCCCGCCTGGTACTGGCTGATCGCCACTCGGATTCTGCTGCTGCCGGTGATCGCCGGGATCGCGTACGAGCTGATCCGCTTCGCGGGCAAGCACACGAAGAATCGCGCGCTGATGACACTGCTCGCGCCGGGTCTCTGGCTCCAGCGGTTGACCACGCGCGAGCCCACGCTCGACCAGCTCGAAGTCTCGATCCGCGCTCTGCGGGAGGTGCTCGCGCTCGAAGCGCGCGACACCGGGCCTGCGGCGGAGCGGGTCGAGATCATGGCCTAGGGCCCGCGGCTGGGCGGCGACTAACCTTGCCCCATGCCTGACTTCCGGGATCTGGTCGACGAGCTCGAGCGCTCCTACCGCGAGGCGCAAGGCCGCCTGAGCGACCCCGCCGTCTACAACGACCACCGCGAAGCGGCGGAGGTCGGGCGGCGCGTGAAGGAGCTCGAGGAGCCCGCGAAGCTCGCTCAGCAGTGGCGCGACGTGCGCGACGACCTCGACGCTGCGAGCAACGACGGCGACCTGAAGGAGATGGTGCCAGAGCTCGAGCGGCAGCTCGCCGCGCTCGAGGAGGAGCTCAAGCTCGCCCTCGTCGAGACCGATCCCGCCGACCGCAAGGACGTGATCGTCGAGATCCGCCAGGGCGTGGGCGGGGACGAGGCGGCGAACTGGGCGGCTGACCTCTACCGGATGCTCACGCGCTACGCGGAGCGCCGCGGGTACGGCGTCGAACAGCTCGGGGCGAGCGGCAACGAGTCTGGCGGGTTCAAGGAGGTCGTCTTCGCGGTCAAGGGCGACGGCGCCTACTCCGTCTACAAGTGGGAGGCCGGAACGCACCGCGTCCAGCGCGTGCCGGAGACCGAGTCGCAGGGGCGCACCCACACCTCGACGGCGACGGTCGCGGTCATGCCGGAGGCCGAGGAGGTCGAGGTCGAGCTCGACCCGAACGACCTCAAGATCGACGTCTACCGCTCGACCGGCCCAGGCGGGCAGAGCGTGAACACGACCGACTCGGCCGTCCGGATCACCCACGTCCCGACCGGGATCGTCGTGGCGATGCAGGACGAGAAGTCGCAGCTCCAGAACAAGACGAAGGCGCTCCGCGTCCTGCGCGCCCGGCTCTTCGAGGCCGAGCGTGAGAAGCAGCAGGCCGAGCAGGCGGAGGCCCGGCGGACCCAGATCGGGTCCGGCCGGCGCGCCGAGAAGATCCGCACCTACAACTTCGCCGAGAACCGGGTGACCGATCACCGCGTACACCTGACCGTGCACCGGCTCGACAAGACCCTCGAAGGGGAGCTGGAGGAGTTCACCGAGGCGCTCGCGGCCGAGGAGCGGCGGCGCGCGCTCGAGTCTACCTCGGCGTGACCACGATCCCTGGGTGTCGACCGGTCGGTGCAGACGGCCGCGCGGCCGAGCCGCGCAGCCTGAGAGCGGCGCCGACAAGCGGCGCCTCGGCACCCGCGTGACCCTCGGCGACGCGCTCGCTCGCGCGACGGCCCGCCTCGTCGAGGCAGGCGTCGAGTCCGCGCGCCTGGAGTCCGAGCTCCTGTTGGCGAAGGCCTGCGACGACTGCGCCCGGGCGCTCCTCTACGCCGAGCTCGACCGCGAGCTGAACGCCGAGCAGGAGGCCGCGTTCGACGCCAACATCGTGCGGCGCGAGCAGCGCGAGCCGCTCGCCTACATCCTCGGCGAGTGGGGCTTCAGGCGGCTGACGCTCAAGACCGACCGGCGCGCGTTGATCCCGCGTCCGGAGACGGAGATCGTGGTCGAGCGCGCGCTCGACCACATCCGCGGCCTCGAGGAGCCGAAGGTGCTCGACGTGGGCACGGGCACCGGCGCGATCGCGCTCGCGATTGCGGACGAGGTGCCGACGGCGCTCGTCACGGCGGTGGACGTTTCCCACGACGCGCTGGCTCTCGCGCGCGAGAACCTGGCCTTGACCGGCATCAACGGCCGTGTGCGGCTCGTCGAGCACGACCTGACGAGCGGCCTCGGCCACGCCGAGTTCGACCTCGTCGTCTCGAACCCGCCCTACGTCGAGCCGGACGAGCTCCCCGGGCTGCAGCCGGAGGTACGCGACTGGGAGCCCCACATCGCGCTCGTCGCCTCGGGCGCGACCGAGAAGCTCGCGCTCGCGGCGACCGAGGCGCTACGGCCCGGCGGGTGGCTCGTGCTCGAGACCGCGGCCAACGCGGGGGAGCGGGTCGAGCGTCTGCTCTCGGAAATCGGCTTCGAGGACGTTACGATCACTCCGGATCTGGCCGGCAGGGACCGGGTTGCGGAGGGTCGGTGGCAGGGTTGACGACACAAGACGGACGAACGCTCGCCTACACGCGTAGGGGCAGCGGGCCGCTGCTCGTCTGCCACCCAGGCGGGCCGGGGTTCTCGTCGAGCTACCTCGCCGACCTCGCCGGCCTGGACGAGGAGCTCGAGCTCGTTCTGCTCGATCCTCGCGGGACCGGCGGTTCCGATCCGGCCCATGACCCCTCGGCCTACGCGATCGACGACTACGCCTCGGATCTCGAGGAGCTGCGCGAGCACCTCGGCCTCGAGCGGATGCTCCTCCTCGGCCACTCGCACGGCGGCGTCGCGGCGATCGCCTATGCGTCGCAGCATCCCGAGCGTGTCGAGCGCCTGATCCTGGCCAGCACGCTGCCGCGACACGGGCCGGAGCAAGAGGCCGTGATGCAGGCGGCGGTCGAGGCGCGGGCCGGCGAGCCGTGGTACGAGGACGCCGTCGCGGCGCTCAAGACGGAGCTCGAGGGCACGTTCGTCGACGGCCGGGAGCTGATGGAGCTCGTGCAGCGCATGATGCCGCTCTACTTCGCCCGCTACGGCGCTGCCGAGCGCGCGTACATCGAGGGGATGAGCGGCGAGGAGCTCTGCGCCGACGCGACGAGGCTCTGGGAGAAGGAGGTCTTCGAGCACTTCGACCTGCGCCCGAAGCTGCCGAGCCTGACGATGCCGACGCTCGTGATCAGCGGCGAGCTGGACTTCATCACCGGCCCCGCGTGTGCGGCCGAGCTGGTCGACGGGATTCCCGCGCCGGAGACGGTCGTGCTCCCCGGAGCCGGGCACATGATCTTCGTCGAGGCACCCGAGGCGTTCCGTGCAGCGGTGCTGTCGTTCCTCGGAGCCTCGGCCTGATCGAGCAGGCCGTCGAGGCCCTCCGCGAGGGCCGGCCGGTGGTGCTGCCCACCGACACGGTCTACGGCCTCTGCGCCGATCCGCACCGCGAGGCGCCGGCGCGCGAGATCTACCGTATGAAGCACCGGCCGGTCGAGCAGCCGATCGCCCTCCTGGCCGGGGATGTCGAGCTCCTCCTCGAGCTCGTCCCCGAGCTGCGCGGCCGCGCGGGCACACTCGTGCGTGCGCTGCTGCCGGGGCAGTACACGCTGATCCTCCCGAACCCGGCCAAGCGCTACCGCTGGCTGACAGGATCCTCCCCGGAGACGATCGGCGTGCGCGTCCCCGAGCTGTCGGGGCCGGGCGCCGAGGTGATCGAGCAGGTGGGCGCAGTGGCCGCCACCAGCGCCAACCTGCACGGTGGCCCCGAGCCGCGCATGCTCGAGGACGTGCCGGTCGAGATCCGCGCCGGTGCCGCAGCGATCGTCGAGGGAGGGGAGCTCCCGGGCACGCCGTCCACCGTGATCGACCTGACCGGACCGGAGCCGGCGATCGTCCGCGAGGGTGCGGTTCCGGCTGTCGAGGCGCTTGAGCGCGCCGCCGCCGCCTTCATCAGGTAGCCGCAGTACCATCCACGGAAGTGGCGATCGCGCAGGAGACCGTGCAGCACCTCCGCACCGCGGGTCTCGCGGAGATCGACCCCGCGATCGGGGAGCTGCTGGGGCGAGAGCTCGAGCGGCAGCGCAACCAGATTGAGCTGATCGCCTCCGAGAACTTCACCTGGCCCTCCGTGCTCGAGGCCGTCGGCTCGGTGCCGACGAACAAGTACGCCGAGGGCTACCCGGGCCGCCGCTACTACGGCGGCTGCGAGATCGTCGACGAGATCGAGCAGACTGCGATCGACCGCGCGAAGGAGCTCTTCGGCGCCGAACACGCAAACGTGCAGCCGCACGCGGGGGCTCAGACGAACATGGCCGTCTACATGGCCGCCCTCCAGCCCGGAGACACGATCCTCTCGCTCGAGCTTTCGCACGGCGGCCACCTGACGCACGGGCTCAAGGTCAACTTCTCTGGGCGGCTCTACACGATCGTCCACTACGGCGTCTCGCGGGAGACGAACCGCGTCGACTACGACGAGGTGCTCGCGCTCGCGAAGCAGCACAAGCCGAAGCTGATCGTCTGCGGCGGCTCGGCGTATCCCCGCACGGTCGAGACCGACCGCTTCCGCGAGATCGCGGACGAGGTCGGCGCGCTGCTGCTCTGCGACATGGCGCACTTCGCGGGCCTCGTCGCGGCCGGGCTGCACCCGAATCCCGTCAAGGACTGCCACTTCGTCACCTCGACCACGCACAAGACGCTGGCCGGACCGCGCGCCGGCTTCATCCTCTGCGGGGAGGAGCACGCCCAGGCGATCGACCGCGCGGTCTTCCCCGGGATGCAGGGCGGGCCGCTCGAGCACACCATCGCGGCCAAGGCGACCTGCTTCAAGATCGCCGCGACCGAGGCCTTCCACGAGTACCAGACGCAGGTGCGCGCGAATGCCGACACGCTCGCGGCAACGCTGCAGGAGGGCGGGCTCGACGTGCTCACGGGCGGCACCGACACGCACCTGTTGCAGGTCGATCTGCGCTCGACCGACTGGAGCGGCAAGGACGCCGAGGAACGGCTCGCCCAGGTGAAGCTGACCGTCAACCGCAACACGGTTCCCTTCGACGAGCGGCCGCCGACGGTTGCGTCCGGGATCCGGATCGGCACGCCCGCGGCGACGATGCGCGGCTTCGACGAGGACGACTTCCGCGAGGTCGGCCGGATCATCGCCGACGCCCTCGGCGACGGTGACGTGTCCGCGCTGGCTGCGCGCAGCGAGGCCCTGTGCGAGCGGCGGCCGCTGTACCCGGGCTTCCGCGGGTTCACCACGTACGTCACATGACCGAGACGCTCAGCGGCGTGACGGTGGTTACGCACCCGCTCGTCCAGCACAAGCTCTCGTACCTGCGCGACAAGGACACGCCGACGGTCCATTTTCGCAAGCTCGCCAACGAGCTGACGTTGCTGCTCACCTACGAGGCGACGAAGGACTTCCCGACCGAGACCGACGAGGTGGAAACGCCGCTCGAACGCACGGAGGTGCAGCGGATCGCCGGCAAGAAGGTGGCCGTCTGCCCGGTGCTGCGCGCAGGGCTCGGGATGCTCGACGGCGTCCTCTCCCTGGTCTCGAGCGCCCGGGTCGGGTTCATCGGCCTCTACCGCGACGAGGAGACGCTGCACCCGGTCGAGTACTACGTGAAGCTGCCGGAGCTCGGCGACGGCGAGCGCGACGCGATCGTGCTCGACCCGATGCTCGCCACCGGCCGCTCGAGCGCGGCGGCCGTCTCTGCGGTGAAAAAGGCCGGGGCGCGGTCGGTGACGCTCGTCTGCCTCGTCGCCGCGCCGGAGGGGATCGAGCACCTCCACGGCGAACACCCCGACGTGCGCATCGTCACCGCGTCGGTCGACCGCGGCCTGAACGAGCGGGGTTACATCGTCCCCGGCCTGGGCGACGCGGGCGACCGGCTCTACGGGACGAAGTAAGGCGCCGACTTGGCGGCGCCGACCATAGAGGCCGTGCGGGCCTTGCCCGTGCGGCCGTCGATTGTCGGCGCGCGGAGATAGCGTCTAGCCATGTGGCACACGCTCACGGATAACCCCGAGGTCGCTTATGGCGCCGTCGCCGCGCTCGTGATCGTCGTGCTGCTGACGCCCGCGGTCGGAGGGATGGCCCGCCTGATCGGAGCCGTCGACGTGCCCGGCGCCCGCCGCGTGAACCGCGGCACCGTCCCGCGCCTCGGCGGGCTCGCGCTCTTCTTCGGGATCTTCGTGCCGGCGCTCGCGTTCCTGCCGCTCGGCCGCGAGACGAAGGGCCTGCTGCTAGGAGCCGCCGTCGCGACGACCGTCGGCGCGATCGACGACTTCCGCGGCCTCGTCTGGTGGGAAAAGCTCGGCGGCCAGGTTGCAGCGGCCGCGATCCCGACCGGGTTCGGGATCTGGGTGCACCGCTTCACGTTCCCGCTCGTCGGCGTGCATCAGCTGCCCGAATGGGTCGGGATCCCGCTGACCGTGCTCTGGATCGTGGCGATCATGAACATGGTCAACTTCCTCGACGGGCTCGACGGTCTCGCGGCCGGGGTCTGCGCGATCTCCGGCTTCACGTTCTGTGTGATCGCGCTCTCGCTCGGCCGGCCGGAGCCCGCGATCCTCGCGGCGGTCGTCCTCGGAGCCTGCCTCGGCTTCCTGCGGCACAACTTCTATCCGGCCCGGATCTTCATGGGCGACTCGGGGGCCCTCCTGCTCGGGTTCACGCTGGGCGCGCTCGCGATCCAGGGCCTCTTGAAGACGGCCGCCGTCGCGACCCTGCTCTTCCCGCTGCTCGTGCTCGCGGTCCCGATCCTCGACACGTCCTTCGTCGTCGCCAAGCGGATCAAGTACGGCCAGCCGGTCTACGGCGCCGACCGCACCCACCTGCACCACCGCTTCCTGAACATCGGCTACTCGCAGCGGCGCGCGGCGCTGACGATGTGGGCCTGGTGTGCCCTGCTCGCCGCCGCGGCGCTCGCGACCCGCTTCCTCCACCCGCACGCGCACGGCGACTGGCGCGTCGGCCCGACGATCGCGGTGGCGGCGATCGGCGCGGTCGCGCTCGGCGCGTCGGTCTACATGGTGTATCTGCTGGAGATCGTCAAGCTCGCGAATCCCCGGATCCGGCGCCGCGAGCAGGAAGCGCGCGCGGCGGCCGAGCGCCGCACCGCCTAGAGGAACCGCTCGAGCAGCTCGACGTAGCCCGGTGCGCGCGGAATCCCGTGCCCCGCACCGGGAAGGACCGCGCGCTCTGCCGGCAGGCGCACCTCGAGCACGTCGCAGACGGCGTCGAAGGCGGGGTGGTGGCCGCCCGAGATCACGAGCTTCGAAAACCCGGTCGCCGCCAGCTCGTCCAGCGGGATCTCGGCCTCCCACGGAGGGCGTTCGGTCATCGTGGCGCGGATGCTCTGTTCGAGCTCCGGCGGCAGCGGATCGGGCAGCTGCGCGCCGGTGCCCACGAGTGCGAGGAAGCCCTCCGCGAACTCGCGCGGGTCACGCGGGCCCCGGGTGAAGTGCCGGTCGAGTTGCTCGACGAGCGCGTCCACCTCCGGGTTCCCGCGCGCGAGTGCGAAGGCCGGCGGCTCGCTGACGACGAGCGAGCGCACGTCGTCCGGCCGCCGGGCCGCCATCAGCAGCGCGATCACGCCGCCGTAGGAGTGGCCGACAAGGTGGGCGCCACCGTCGAGCAGCGGCGCGAGCTCGTCCGCCTGGAGCTCGAAGTCGATCCGCTCGAGCGGCGGGTTCGGCGGGTAGCCGCTCCGGTCCGGCGTCACGAGATCGAAGCGACGCGCAAGGGACTGCACCGAAACCCAGGCGGAGCGGGCGTTCCCGCCGCTGCCGTGGATCAGCATCACCCGCACCGCCGGATCGTACGTGAACAAAGTCGCCGGAAAACGCGGCTGCGGAGCGGAATTTCGGTGTCACAAGGTTTGTTATGCTCGCCACGATGGAGCCCAGCCCCCGTTCGACGTTCGAGCCGGCCGGAGCCGGCGCGCTGCTGGGGGGCATGACCGCCGCGAGCGTGGGCGTGGGGGCGCTCGTCGGCTGGGCCGCGGGCTCGCTCGGGCTCGGCATTCTCGGCGGCGCCTTCGTCGGCGTCCCCGCGGGTGTCTTCGCCGTCTACAAGCGGTACAGGAACGCCTTTTGACGCGCGTAGGGATCCTGGGAGCGCCGCGGCCGATGCCGACGCAGCGGTGGCTTGGCGCAGCCGCCGGCGCGCTCGTGATCGCGCTCGCGCTGCCGCTCTTCCTCGTCGCGGGCTGGTCGCTCACCGGCTGGGCTGCGGCTGCGCTGCTCTGGGTCGGCGCGCAGGCGCTCGGGCTGCTCCTCGCGCGCGTGAAGCCATCTGCCGAAAACGTCGCCGCCTCCGGCGTGCTCGCCTTCGGGATGATGTTCCGGCTCCTCGCGATCCTGGCCGTCCTGCTCGCGCTCGTGGCCTCGAACCGGAACGCAGGGCTGGCGGCCGCGCTCGTCTACGGCGCCGCCTACACCGCCGAGCTCGCCCTGTCGCTGCTCGGCTACTACGCGCAGGAGCCGCGGGCATGAAGCGCGCGCTCCTCGCGGTCACGCTGTTCGCGCTCTCGCTGCCGACCCAGGCCTTCGCGCGCGGCAAGTTCGACCCCACGAAGGAGTTCGAGCAGCACGAGTGGGTCTCCATCCACCTTGGGCCGTTGAACCTGTCGATCACTAAGGCGGTCGCCTACCTGCTGCTCGGCACCGTGCTGACGATCCTGCTCGGCCTGGTGCTGATGCGCGGCAAGACGCTGAACCGCCGCCAGACGGTCGGCGAGCAGATCTACGAGATCGCGCAGATCCAGATCGCCGAGCAAGGGCTGCCGTCGAAGGCGATCGGCCGCTGGTTCCCGTACGTGGCCTCGCTCCTGCTCTTCATCTTCGTCGTCAACCTGATCGGCTTCATCCCGCTGCCGCTCACCGGCGAGACCTGGCACGGCGTGCCGACGTGGGGGATTTACGCGGCGACCTCGTCGCTCTCGGTCACGCTCGCGCTCGCGCTGCTGACGTTCGTCTTCACCCATTTCGAGGGCGTCCGCTGGAACGGCCCCGTCCGCTACTTCAAGAGCTGGATCCCCGAGGCGCCGAAGCTGTTGCTCGGGCTGATCGTCCCGCTTGAGATCCTCGGCCAGTTCATGCGCCTGATCTCGCTCAGCGTCCGACTCTTCGCCAACATGCTCGCCGGGCACATCCTGATCCTGACCTTCCTCGGCCTGATCTTCATCTTCCAGTCCCTGAAGCTGATCCCCGTCCTCGCCTTCGCGACGATCTTCTACCTCTTCGAAGTGATCATCGTCGTCGGCATCCAGGCGTTCATCTTCGCGGCCCTGTCAGCTATCTACATCGGCTCGGCGATCGAGCCGGAGCACTAAGGCTTTGCTTGCAATGCCGACCAGCAGAGCCGTACCGGCTCTGCCGGTGCGGCCGATTAAAGGAGGAACCGTGCTTGGAACCGTTCTCGCCGCCACGACCGGCGACGTTACGAAGGCCGGCAAAGCGATCGGCCTGGCGCTCGGCGTCGGTCTCGGCGCGCTCGGCGCCGGAGTCGGCATCGGCAACATCTTCGCCGCCATGATCCAGTCCGTCGCCCGCCAGCCCGAGCTCCGCGGCGAGCTCCAGGGCATCCAGTGGCTCGGCTTCGCCCTCACTGAGGCGGTCGTCTTCTACGGCCTGCTCGGCTCGATCCTCGCCTTCGTCCTCGTCTGATCCGGATGCCGCTCGCCTCGAACCCACTGATCCAGGTCACGCCGGGGCTGATGATCTGGACGATCGTCTGCTTCCTGATCACGCTCTACGTCCTGAAGCGGTTCGCGTTCGGACCGATCCAGACGGCGATCGACGAGCGGCGCGAGCGCGTCCGGAAGTCCCTCGAAGAGGCCGACCACGCGCGTGAGGAGGCCAAGCGGTTGCTCGAGGAGCACCGCAAGCTGTTCGCGAGCGCGCAGACCGACGCGGAGCAGATCCTGAGCGAGGCCCGCCGGATCGCCGACGCCAACGAGCGCCGGATGCGCGAGGAGCTCGAACAGGACCGGCAGCGGCGCCTCGAGGAGACCCGCAAGCAGATCGACGCCGAGACCCGCCGCGCGCTCGAGCAGATCCGCCTCGAGGTGGTCGACCTCAGCCTGCTCGCGGCGACGAAGGTGACGAAGAAGTCCCTCGACGACGCCGACCACAAGCGCCTGATCGACGAGGCCGTCGGCGAGCTCGACTTCTCGGTGCTGGAGCGCAACGAGTGAGACGTCGCTTGCGATGTCGATTTCAGGCCACACGGGCTTTGCTCGTGGGGCCGTCTGAAAAGACCGGTCGATCCGATGCCCGTGAGGAGCTTGCCCGATGTCGGTTGTAGACCGCGTCTACGCGCAGGCGCTGTTCGAGGCGGCCGAGGAGAAGGGCCGGCTGGAGCAGGTTCGCGACGAGCTCGCGCAGGTCGTTGCGGCCGAGGCCGAGGTTCCCGAGCTGCGCGAGCTGCTGCGCAACCCGCAGCTCGACCCGCGCGCCCGCGCCGCCGCGCTCGAGGACGTGCTCGGCGGCGGCGAGGAGCTGCTGCGCAACTTCCTCCTCGTGCTCGTCGACAAGGGCCGCACCTCGGCCCTCGAGGAGATCGGACGCGAGTTCGAGCGCCTGATCGCCGAGCACGAGGGTCTCGTGCACGCCGAGCTGACAACCGCGGTCGAGCTCTCCGACGACGAGGCGCAGCGCCTGCTGAAGCAGATCGAAAAGGCGTCCGGCCGGAAGGTCGAGGCGAGCCGCAGCGTCGACGCCGACCTGATCGGCGGCATTGTCCTCCAGGTCGGGTCGTACCGGCTCGACGCGAGCGTGCGCGGCCGCCTGGAGCGGCTCCGCCGCGAGCTGGCAACGGCATGAGAACTCGAGAGGAGAACCAGTGAAGCTTCGCCCCGAAGAGATCACCTCGATCCTGAAGCAGCGGATCGAGGAGTACGACGTCGAAACCGACCTCGCCGAGGTCGGGACCGTCCTGCAGGTCGGCGACGGAATCGCCCGCGCCTACGGCCTCGAGAACTGCGTCTCGATGGAGATGCTCGAGCTCGAGCACGGCGTCACCGGCCTCGCTTTCAACCTCGAGGAGGACAACGTCGGCGCCGCGCTCTTCGGCGAGTGGGAGCACGTGAAGGAGGGCGAGCCCGTGAAGCGCACGGGCAGGGTCGCGAGCGTGCCGGTCGGCCCGGAGCTGATCGGCCGGATCGTCGACCCGCTCGGCCAGCCCCTCGACGGCGCCGGCCCGATCCAGGCCAGCGAGCGCCGCCTGCTCGAGTTCAAGGCCCCCGGGGTGATCGAGCGCCAGCCGGTGAAGGAGCCGGTGCAGACCGGGCTGAAGGCGATCGACTCGATGATCCCGATCGGCCGGGGCCAGCGCGAGCTGATCATCGGCGACCGCACCACCGGCAAGACCGCGATCCTCGTCGACACGATCTTGAACCAGCGCGACCAGGACCTGATCTGCGTCTACGTCGCGATCGGCCAGAAGGCTTCGACCGTCGCCCAGGTGCACGAGAAGCTCAAGGAGGAGGGGGCGATGGAGTACACGATCATCGTCAACGCCGCCGCCTCCGAAGCCGCCCCGATCAAGTGGATGGCACCGTACGCGGGCTGCGCGATGGGCGAGTACTTCATGTTCAAGGGGCAGCACGCGCTCGTCATGTACGACGACCTCTCCAAGCACGCGGATGCCTACCGGCAGATGTCGCTGCTGCTGCGCCGCCCACCCGGCCGCGAGGCCTACCCGGGTGACGTTTTCTACCTCCACTCGCGATTGCTCGAGCGCGCGTGCAAGCTCTCGGACGAGCTCGGCGGCGGCTCGCTCACCGCGCTGCCGGTCGTCGAGACGCAGGCCGGCGACGTCTCCGCCTATATCCCGACGAACGTGATCTCGATCACCGACGGCCAGATCTTCCTCGAGTCGGAGCTCTTCTTCTCCGGCGTGCGGCCGGCGATCAACGTGGGCATCTCGGTCTCGCGGGTCGGCGGCTCGGCGCGGATCAAGGCCATGAACAAGGTCGCAGGCAGTCTCAAGCTCGACCTTTCGCAGTACCGCGAGCTGGAGGCGTTCGCCCAGTTCGGCTCCGAGCTCGACCAGGCCACGCAGAAGATCCTCGCCCGCGGCGAGCGCCTGGTCGCGTTGCTCAACCAGCCGCAGTACGACCCGTGGCCGGTCGAGGAGCAGGTCGCCGGCGTCTACGCTGGCGTGAAAGGCTATCTCGACGCGATCCCGGTCGTCGACGTCCCTCGCTTCCTCCAGGAGCTGCGCGACCACCTGAAGGCGGAGGAAACGGTGCTGAAGGAGATCCGCGAGAACGGTGACCTGCCGGACGAGCTGCGGGAGCGGCTCGATCAGGAAATGCAGAAGTTCGCGAAAGGCTTCAAGGCCTCGGAAGAGACACCGGCCGCGGCCTAATCGTGCCTCTTCCAGCAATGACGACCCGTCTCTCGCCCGCTATCACGCGGCGCCACAGCGCACCCTCGCCCTTGCCCAGGCAACCAGCCTGGGCCGCGAACGAGTGCGCCCTGTGGCTTGGTGCTAGCGACCGAGAGGTCGGGCGTCATCACCGGAAGGGGCACTGATGGCGACCGTTCAAGACCTCAAGCGGCGGATCCGCTCGATCCGCAACACGCGCAAGATCACGAAGGCGATGGAGCTCGTCGCCTCCGCGCGGCTGCGGCGGGCGCAGGCCCGCATCGAGGCGATGCGGCCCTACGCCGACCGGATGACGGAGCTGATGATCGGCACGGCCCGCGCGACCACTTCGTTCCAGGGCCTGACGCTGCTGGAGCGTCGCGAGGTCAAGACGGCGGCGATCGTCCCGCTCACGGGCGACCGCGGGCTCGCCGGCGCGTTCAACGCGCAGGTCCTGCGGCACGCGTTCGGGCTCGAGCGGGAGCTGCGCGGCGATGGCGTCGAGGTCCGCTGGCTCGTCGCGGGCAAGAAGGGACGCTCGACGCTGCGCTTCCGCGGCTACGACGTCGACACGGACTGGATCGGTTTCAGCGACCGCCCTGCCTACGCGGACGCCCAGGCGATCGCGCACCGCGCGGCCGAGCTCTACGAGAGCGGCGAGGTCGACCGGGTCGTGCTCGTCTACAACGAGTTCGTCTCGGCGCTCGTCCAGCGCGTCGCCGAGTGCGACGTGCTGCCGATCCCGGAGCAGCTCCTGGAGCGCGACGAAGACGAGGCGCAGGAGTCGGCGCTCCTCGGCGACTTCATCTACGAGCCCGAGCCGGAGGAGATCCTGCGACGGCTGCTGCCCGTGTACGTCGAGACGGAGCTCTACCGGGCGCTGCTCGAGTCCGCCGCCTCGGAGCAGGGCGCCCGCATGACCGCGATGCGCAACGCCTCGGGCAACGCTGCCGATCTGATCTCGAGTCTCACGCTGGACATGAACCGGGCCCGCCAGGCCGAGATCACCCAGGAGATCCTGGAGGTCGTGGCAGGCGCCGACGCGCTCACGGGCTAGGCGCAGCCCACAAACTCCCGCGGCGATCGCTCGTCTATAGTCCCGACAGCCCTTTACGGCTCCCTTACACATGGCCCAGAAAGACCACGAAGTTCTCGTCTCCAGCGGCGCCGGCCTAGGCGCGGCGATCGGTGTCGAGAGCGGCTCGGAGCTCGGCGAGACCGAAGCGGTCCGAGCGCGTGGCTACTGGGAGCTTGTCTGGCGCCGCTTCCGACGCGACAAGATCGCAATCGTGAGCGGGTTCATGATCATCCTCCTGCTCCTCGTCGCCTTCGCCGGTGCTCCGATCGCGAAGCACTACGTCGGCCACGGGCCCGACGACATCTTCACGGGGACAGCGGCGGTCGACAGCGTCAGCCTGCTGCCCGCGAACCCGTGGACGCACTTCGACAACTACTACACGAATCACAAGGACATCCTCGTCCTCGGAGGCGCCAACCGACTCGGCCAGGATGAGTTCCTGCGGCTGCTCTACGGCGCGCGCGTCTCGCTCGAGGTCGCGTTGCTCTCCACGCTCGGGGTGATGGTGATCGGGGTGATCCTCGGCTCGATCGCCGGCTACTTCCGTGGCTGGGTGGACACGATCATCTCGCGGATCACCGAGGTGACGATGGCCTTCCCGCTCCTGCTCTTCATCGTTGCGCTCGCTGCGACGATCGGCCCGCAGCTCGATGCGGTCACGCTCGGCGGGCTCTTCCCCAACGGGGTCGTGACGCTGGTCCTGATCTTCGTCATGTTCGGCTGGTTCTATCCCGCGAGGATCATCCGCGCGCAGGTGCTGTCGATCCGCGAGAAGGAGTACATCGAGGCGGCCCGGATGATCGGGGCGAGCGACGCGCGGATCATCCGCTCGCACGTCCTGCCTCACCTGATCGCGCCGATGATCGTGTACTCGACGCTGATCGTCGCGAGCTACGTGCTCTTCGAGGCGGGCCTCTCGTTCCTCGGCCTCGGGATCAAGCCGCCGACGGCGAGCTGGGGGAACCTCCTCTCCGACGCGCCGAGCTACTACACGACGCGCCCGCTGCTGATGCTGTGGCCCGGGTTTGCCGTGCTGCTGACGACGCTCGCGTTCAATCTGATGGGCGACGGGCTGCGGGACGCGTTCGACCCGCGCTCCAGCCAGCAGTAACTCCACTAACCAACTCGTAACTTGGGCGTCTCAAGTGCTTAGGACGGGGCAGGCGCCCGTTCGGAGTCAAGCTTCTTTTGGCTCGAATTCACGGAAAGGAGAGACATGCACAGACGGCAATGGCTCGCGGTCACGATGCTCGTGGCCGGGGCAAGCCTTCTGATCGCAGCGAGCTTTGCGAGTGCCGGCACCG
Source organism: Gaiellales bacterium (assembly GCA_038237925.1). GTDB lineage: Bacteria > Actinomycetota > Thermoleophilia > Gaiellales > Gaiellaceae > AC-32. The sequence continues at coordinate 145,311 of JBBRYF010000001.1, forward strand.
GCAGCAGCCACGCACTCAAGAAGGGCGGTATCTGGCGGTACGGCAACGTCGGCGCTTCCGTCCAGGTCGATCAGCAGCTCGCCTACGTCACCACCGCGTGGTCGCTCGAGTACGCGACCGCCGCGAAGCTCTACAACTATCCGGACAAGAAGGGGCCCGCGGGCAGCAAGCTGATCCCGGAGGTCGCTTCGAAGTTCACCGTCTCGAGGAACGGCAGGGTCTACACGTTCACGATCCGGCCGGGCTTCCGCTTCAGCGACGGCTCAAAGGTGACCGCAAAGAACTTCAAGCGGGCAATCGACCGGACGGCCAACCACGATCTCGCCTCGCCGGGCGCTCCGTTCATCACGGACCCCGCCGGGACGAACATCCTCGGTGCCAAGAAGGTCAATGACGGCAACGCGACGAGCGCCAGCGGCGTGGTCGCGAAGGGCAACAAGCTGACCATCAAGCTGTCGAAGGCTGACGGAACGTTCATGGCGAAGATCACCATGCCGTTCTTCCAGGCCACCTCCTTCAAGGTTCCGCTGACGAAGGAAGTCGTCAACGTCTCGAAGACGAACCTGCCGTCGGCAGGTCCGTACTACATGGTCCGGAATAACCCGGACCGCCTCACGCAGCTCCGGCTCAATCCCTTCTACAAGAAGGGCCCCGGGCGCACGCGCCCGCACAACCTCAAGGGCGTCGACGTCACCTGGAACCTCAACGAGCAGACCGCGTTCAACCAGACGATCGCGAATCAGCTCGACGAGGGCCCGCTGCCGTCGGCCGAGGTTCAGGGTGTCAAGGCGAAGTACGGCCTCAACAAGGGCCGCTTCTGGAGCATGCCGGTCAACTGCACCGGGTACCTCCCGATGAACGTCTCGCGCTCGCTGTTCAAGGGCAACACGAACCTGCGCAGGGCGGTCAACTACGTGATCAACCGCAGGGACTACGTCAGCCAGGCCGGCCCGTACGCGGGTCAGCCGTGGACGCACATCTTCAATCCCGGCGTCCCGGGATGGCGCGATGTCTCCCTGTACAAGTCGAACCTGTCGACTGCGAAGAAGCTCGCCAAGGGCCACTTCAAGAGCGGCAAGATCAACGTCGGCTACCGGACGAACAGCGCCTCGAACATCGCGCAGTCTCAGATCGTCCGGCGTGACCTGATCCGGCTCGGCTTCAAGTCCGGCAACATCACGATGAAGCCGTTCTCAGGCGCGGATCTCTACGACGCGATGGGCAAGAGGAATACCGACCTCGACATGGGCTCCAGCATGGGTTGGTGCTCGGACTACCCGGATCCGTACGACTGGATCAACATCCTGCTGTACGGCGGCGGGATTCAGGCGGAGAACAACGTCAACTACTCGTACTTCAACGATTCGAAGTGGAACAAGAAGATGCAGGCCGCGGCCAAGCTCGTCGGCCCGCAGCGGCTCAAGGTCTACGGACAGCTCGACCTGGACGTCATGAACCAGGCGGCTCCGATGGCCGTGGAGCGGACGTACAACAACCGCTACATCTTCTCGAACCGCGTCAACCCGAAGGGCCTCGTCTACCAGGGCATTTACCAGGACTGGGACTGGGCTACGGCGGCGCTGAGGTAGGAGATTCGACGACGTAAGGCACTACGCGAGAGGCGCCGGCTAGTCCGGCGCCTCTCGTGCTTTTAACCGAGTAACATCCGACCCCACCGGCGGAGACGCCCCGACTTTCTAGAGGAGAGAGAGCGCGTGTTCCGATACCTCGTCAGACGAATCCTCTGGGCAATGCTGCTCTTCCTCGTGATCACGTTCGTCACGTTCGTGATCTTCTACGTAGGCCCGAACAACCCGGCGCGCGCGGTCTGTGGCGGCGAGCAGGCGAAGCGGGCGTGCCTGGTTCAGGCGACCCGGAAGCTCGGGCTCAACAAGCCGATGCCGGTGCAGTACTACCGCTTCCTCAAGAAGCTCGTGATCCACCAGGATCTCGGCACCTCCTTCGCTACGAGCCAGAGCGTGAACCAGCGCATCAAGGAAGCCGCTCCCGTGACAGCGTCGCTCGTGTTGGGAGGCGCCGTCCTGTGGATGATCATCGGCCTGTCCGTCGGGATCTTCTCGGCCCTCAAGCCACGGTCGCTGTTAGACAGAGCGGCAATGGTGTTCGTCCTGATCGGGGTCTCCGCGCACCCGGTCTGGATCGGCCTGATCTTCGAGTACGTGTTCGGCGTGAAGCTGGGGTGGACGCCCATTGCGAACTACGCCAACTTCTTCGGTGCGCCCGGTGACTCCGGGCTGCCCGGCGGGCCGTGGCAGTGGTTCTACCACCTGATCCTTCCGTGGTGCACGTTCGCGCTCCTGTTTGCCGCGCTCTACGTGCGGATGATTCGCGCCAACGTGATGGAGACGCTCAACGAGGACTTCGTCCGCACGGCCCGCGCCAAGGGCGCGCCAGAGCGGCAGGTGCTCATCTCCCACGTCCTGCGGAACGCGCTGCTGCCCGTCGTGACGATGCTCGGAATGGACATCGGGATCGCGCTCGGCGGCGCGATCTTCACGGAGACGGTCTACCAGCTCCCGGGTCTCGGCCAGACCGCGATCATCGGGATCAGCAACCAGGACCTCGCGATCGTGCAGGGAGTGATCGTGTTCGCGACGGTCGCGATCATCATCTTCAACCTGCTGGTCGATCTCCTGTACGCCTGGATCGACCCGAGGATCCGGCTAACCTAACCACCGCCTTGGCTCTTCTCGACATCAGAGATCTGAGCACGTCCTTCCGGACCGAGGACGGCGTCGTCAAGGCCGTCCAGGGTGTCAACTTCTCCGTCGAGAAGGGCCAGACGCTCGGGATCGTCGGCGAGTCCGGCTGCGGCAAGAGCGTCACCTGCCTGACGATCATGGGGCTCAACCCGAAGCGGAACACGGTGTCGAGCGGCGAGGCGCTCTGGAAGGGCAAGGACCTGCTCACCTCGAGCCCGCGGGAGCTGCGCGAGATCCGCGGCGACGAGATCTCGATGATCTTCCAGGACCCGATGACCTCGCTGAACCCGGTGCACACGATCGGCCGGCAGCTCGTCGAGGCCGTGATGTTGCACCGCGACGTCACCAAGCGGATCGCGCGCGCACGCGCGCTCGAGCTCCTGAAGGCAGTCGGGATTCCGAAGGCCGAGAACCGGATCGACGACTACCCGCACCAGTTCTCGGGCGGCATGCGCCAGCGCGTGATGATCGCCATGGCGCTGATCAACGACCCCGACCTGCTGATCGCGGACGAGCCGACGACCGCGCTCGACGTGACCACGCAGGCCCAGATCCTCTCGCTGATGAAGCGCCTCCAGGAGGACTTCGGCAGCGCGATAATCATGATCACGCACGATCTCGGCGTCGTCGCCGAGATCGCGGACGACGTGCTCGTGATGTACGCGGCCAACGTCGTCGAGCAGGCCGAGGTCCACGACCTCTTCAACCATCCGCAGCACCCGTACACGTGGGGCCTGATGGGCTCGCTGCCCCGGCTGGACGCCGACGTCGAGCGGCTCACGCAGATCCCGGGCCAGCCGCCGTCGCTTTTGCGTCCGCCGAGCGGCTGCCGGTTCCACCCGCGCTGCCCGTACGTGATGGAGGTCTGCAAGACCACGGTCCCGGCGCTCGAGCCCACGGCGCACGACGCGGACCACCTGCAGAAGTGCCACCTCGACCAGGAGACGAAGGATCGCGAGGCGGCGAAGCTCCTGGCGGCGACGATGGCGGAGGCCGGCTAGGTGGAGACGGCCCCCGCGGCGAACCCGATTTCCGGCGACGAGCTGCTCGTCGTCGAGAACGTCAAGAAGTACTTCCCGATCACCCGCGGGATCATCTTCCAGAAGGAGATCGCCTCGGTGAAGGCGGTCGACGGGGTCTCCTTCAGCATCAAGCCCGGCGAGACGCTGGGCATCGTCGGCGAGTCAGGCTGCGGCAAGTCGACGCTCGCCCGCTGCATCATCAAGCTCCTCGAGAGCACGGACGGGAAGATCACCTTCGAGGGTCGCGACATCACGCGTCTGTCGCGCCCCGCGATGCGTCCGATCCGCCGCGAGATGACGATGATCTTCCAGGATCCGTACGCGTCGCTGAACCCGCGCAAGCGCGTCGGCTTCATCATCGGCGAGCCGCTCGAGGTGCACGGCCTCGGGAGTTCGAGCGAGATCAAGCGGCGTGTCCAGGAGCTGCTCGAGGTCGTCGGCCTCAATCCGGAGCACTACAACCGCTTCCCTCACGAGTTCTCGGGCGGCCAGCGCCAGCGCATCGGCGTCGCGCGCGCGCTCGCGGTCAACCCCAAGCTGATCGTCTGCGACGAGCCCGTCTCGGCGCTCGACGTCTCGGTGCAGGCGCAGATCCTCAACCTGCTCAAGGACCTGCAGGACGACTTCGGCCTGACGTACATCTTCATCGCGCATGACCTCAACGTCGTCCGCCACATCTCCGACCGCGTGATGGTGATGTACCTCGGCAAGGTCGCCGAGATCGCCTCGCGCGAGGTGCTCTACCGCGAGCCGAAGCATCCCTACACCGGCGCGCTGCTCTCGGCGGTGCCGATCGCGAACCCGGACACCGGGCGCAAGCGGGAGGCGATCGTGCTCGAGGGCGACGTGCCGAGCCCGGTCAACCCGCCGAGCGCCTGCAACTTCCATCCTCGCTGCCCGCGGTTCGTCGAGGGCCACTGCGACGTCGAGGAGCCACCGCTGTACTCGTTCGGCCCCGGCCACATCGCTGCGTGCCACTACGCCCTCGAGCGCTGGCCGATGACCGCGAGCGAGATGCGGCGCGCGGGCTCCAGCACGACGCAAGAGCGCGAGCAGTCCGAGCAGCTACCGGCGTAGGCGCGCATGGTCGCGGCGCTGCGCCGTCTCGTGTTCCTCGTCGCTCTCACCTCGGGCTTGACCGCCGGCATCTCGGCGCTGCTCGGCCTCTTGGTCCACGCCTCCCTCGACCGCGCCATCTCGCTCGGCTTCTACGGCGTGGGCTGCTTCCTGATGGTCTCCGGGTTCTTCGTCGGGAACCGCGGCCCCGCGCGCGTGAAATCGGAGCCCGCGGGCCCTTCGATGCTCCCGCTGCCCGGGTTCGGCGCGCGCAGGCTGCGCTGGGCGACCCCCGAGGAGCAGAACGAGACGATCGGCAACTCGGCCGTGTTCATCGTGCTCGGCCTGATCCTCGTGGTGATCGGAGTGATCGTCGACGCGCGTCACTCCCTCATCTGAGGGTCTAACTTCTCGACCCCGCCGCCGTCGAAGCTACTGTGAGTCCCATGAACGGTGACTGTGACCGCGCCCGGCAGTGGGCGTCGATCGAGCTCGACGACGAATTGTCGACCTTCGAGCGCGTTCTGCTGCGCGCGCATCTGACCGGTTGCTCCTCGTGCCGGGAGTTCCGTAGCGCGATCAAGGGAACGACGGAGATCTTTCGCTCGGAGCCGCTGGAGCCGTACCCCGGCATGATCGAGATCAATCGGTTCCGCCGTCCGCGCCGCCGGCTGCGCCTCGCTCCGGCCGTAGCTGCGGTCGCCGTGGCCGCCGTCGGGCTCGGCAGCATCCTCGCGTCCTCAGCGCTCCGCTCCGGCTCGGTTGCCGCGGGTCCGTCCCGGGTGCCGGTGGTGAGCAACGCCGTCGCGGGGCTCGACACGATCAACCTCAGCACCTCGACGGCGCTCGAGCGTCTGAACGCCTTCCAGCAGATTCGCGCCACGAACGCAAAGCGCTCGCTCCGCGGCGGGCCGGTTCTTCGCGAACGGTAACGCCGGGCCTCCGGCGGATACTGTTCATCGATGTTTCCGTCGCTCGTAACCTCGTACGTCTGAAGCCTCGATCACGCCTCCCGGGTGGCGGCGATGACAGAGGACGGAAAGGCGTACCCCAAGCCGGATCGGTCGGAGCGGCGCTTCGCTAGACTCCGAAACCTGGGCCGGCGGCACGGCCACGGCCTCGAAAGCGCACCCGATCCACCTCTCCAGGAGACACATGCCTGACCAGAAAAATGGCCAGAACGTCGGCAAGGTGATCGAGATCAAGGGCGTCGTGATCGACGCTGTCTTCACCGACGGGCTCCCCGAGATCAACACCGCCCTGCGAATCGAGATGCCCGAGCGCGACGGCCAGCCGGCGGTCGAGCTGATCGCCGAGGTGCAGCAGCACTTGGGCGACGACCGCGTCCGCGCGGTCGCCATGGACGCCACCGACGGCATTCCGCGCGGGGTCGACGTGATCGACACCGGATCGCCGATCACCGTGCCCGTCGGCAAGCAGACGCTCGGCCGCTTGTTCAACGTGCTCGGCGACACCATCGACCACGGTGAGGAGCTGGCGGCCGACGCCGAGCGCTGGCCGATCCACCGCGCCCCGCCGTCGTTCGACTCGCTGCAGCCGACGATGGAGATCTTCGAGACCGGCATCAAGGTGATCGACCTCGTCGCGCCGTTCGTGCGCGGCGGCAAGGTCGGCCTCTTCGGCGGCGCCGGCCTCGGCAAGACCGTGCTGATTCAGGAGCTGATCCGCAACGTGGCCCGCGAGCACCAGGGCAACTCGGTCTTCGCGGGCGTGGGCGAGCGGACGCGCGAGGGCAACGACCTCTGGATCGAGATGAGCGAGTCGGGCGTGCTCGAGGACACCGCGCTCGTGTTCGGCCAGATGAACGAGCCGCCGGGGGCGCGGCTGCGGGTGGCGCTCACTGGCCTGACGATGGCCGAGTACTTCCGCGACGAGGGCGCCGACGTCCTGCTGTTCATCGACAACATCTTCCGCTTCGTCCAGGCGGGCTCCGAGGTCTCGGCGCTCCTCGGCCGCATGCCGAGCGCCGTCGGCTACCAGCCGACGCTCGCGACCGAGATGGGCAAGCTGCAGGAGCGCATCACCTCGACGAACAAGGGCTCGGTCACGTCGGTACAGGCGATCTACGTGCCCGCCGACGACCTCACCGACCCCGCTCCCGCCAACACCTTCGCCCACCTCGATGCCTTCATCACGCTTTCGCGGCCGATCTCGGAGATGGGGATCTACCCGGCGATCGACCCGCTCGACTCGTCGTCCCGCGCGCTGACGCGGGACGTCGTCTCGCCGGAGCACTACGAGACGGCGACGCGCGTGCAGGAGGTGCTGCAGCGCTACAAGGACCTGCAGGACATCATCGCGATCCTCGGCATGGACGAGCTCTCCGACGAGGACCGGATCATCGTCCAGCGGGCGCGCAAGATCGAGCGGTTCCTGTCTCAGCCGATGTTCGTCGCGGAGACGTTCACCGGCCAGCCGGGCAAGTTCGTGCGTCTCGAGGACACGATCGCCGGCTTCACCGAGATCCTCGACGGCAAGCACGACGACCTCTCCGAGCAGGCCTTCTACATGGTCGGCACGATCGACGAGGCCGTCGCGAAGGGCCGCGGCGACGAGGCTCCCGAAGCCGAGGAGTCGGCCGACGCCGAGGCCGAAGCCGAAGCCGAAGAGGCCGCCGAGCCGGTCCCCGCGTAGTGCCTGGGAAGACGTTCGAGGTCTCCCTCGTCACGCCCGAGGGGGCGGCCTTCGAGGGCGAGGTCGAGATGGTGATCGTTCCCGGCGATGCGGGGGAGATCGGCGTGCTCGCGCGGCACGCGCCGCTCGTCGCGATGCTCAAGGCGGGGTCGACGCGGATCTTCCGCGACCGGGCCTCGGGTGACGTGATCGAGTTCGCGACCGGCCCCGGCTTCTTCAAGGTCGAGCAGGACCGCGCGCTCGCGCTCGTCGACGACGCGGTCGAGGCGAAGGAAATCGACTCCGCCCGCGCGACGGAGCAGCTGGAAACCGCCCGCGCCGAGCTCGAGCGGGTCGAGAGCGGCGAGTCGACCGCCGACCGTTGGCAGCTGGAGCAGCGGATCCGGCACGCCGAGAACCAGCTCGAGGTCGTCGGCCATGGCTGAGCTGCAGGCATTCGTCCCCGGGCTCTACGCTCGCTCCGACGCGCTCGTCCAGGCGACGCGCGACCTCGATCGCGGCCGCACGAGCGCCGAGGAGGTCGAGCAGCAGGTCGAGCGCGACCAGGCCGAGCTCGTCTCGGCTCAGCAGGACGCCGGCTTCGATCTGCTCGCGAGCGGCATGCTGCGCTGGCAGGATCACTTCCGCCCGCTGCTCGAGGCGGCGGAGGGTCTTGAAACTGGGGCGCTAACACGCTTCCTCGACACCAACACCTTCTTCCGCGCCCCGAGCGCGACGACCGCCACGCCGTCCTTGGAGGCGCCGCTCGAAGAGCGCTTCGTACCGTCGCTCCCGGGCCCGCAGCTCGTGACGCTCCCCTCGCCGCATGCGCTCGCGCGCGGCACCGGCGTTCCCGCGAAGACGATCGCACAGGCCGTGCTCAAGCCGCAGCTCGACGCGCTCGAAGCCGAGCTCGTCGTACTGGCCGAGCCGTTCCTCGCGCGCGACGACGCAGCCGGGCTCCCCGACCTCGCCGAAGCGCTCGAGGCGCTCGCGGGCGGCTCGAAGCTCGCTGTCTGGTTCAGCTTCGGCGACGCCAGCGCCCTGCTCGAGGCCGGTGTCGCCGACCTCCCGGTCGAGGCGATCGGGATCGACTTCTACGCCACGCACCTCGCCGACCTCCCCGAAGGGTTCTCGAAGCTCCTGCTCGCCGGTGTCGTCGACGCGCGCAACTCGCTGCTCGAGGACCCGCGTGAGCTGGCCGAGTTCGCCCAGCGGCTCGGCGAGCGGGCGGAGCGGATCGCGCTCGTGCCGAACGGCGACTTGCAGTACGTCTCGGAGCCGATCGCGCGCGAGAAGCTGGCGCGCCTCGCCCAGGCACGGACCGCTAGCGTCGAGGCCGCATGAGTGACCACCGGTTCCTCACCCACGAGATCGGCTCTCTCGCGAAGCCGCCCTGGCTGACCAAGAGCGCGCTGGGTCGCGAGCTCGACGAGAACGACATCGAGCACGCCCGCAGCTGGGGCGAGAAGGTTGGCGTCGAGGGCTACGAGGAACTCGTCGAGTCGCTGCAGCAGGGCGGCGCCGAGCTCGACGAGCTCGCGCGCTGGTCGAGCCGCTACTGCGTCCGGCTGCAGGAGTCGGCCGGCGTCGAGGTGATCTGGGACGGGGAGCAGCTCCGCAGCGAGATGTACGCCTGGGCGATCGAGCACGCGACCGGCTTCGAGTCGCGCGGCACGGTCCGCAGCTTCGACAACAAGTACTACAACAAGTCCGCCGCGGTCGGCCCGGTCGGGCTGCGCGAGCCGTACCACAACGACGAGTTCGCGTTCCTCAAGTCGGTCGCGAAGCACCGCCTGAAGATCCCGATCACCGGCGCGTACACGCTCGCGATCTGGTCGTACGACGAGCACCACACGCCCAAGGAAGGGCGGCTCGGCGCCGGCTACGGGCGCAAGCAGGAGATCGAGGCGCGGCGTGAGCTGACGCTCGACATCGCGCGCAACGTGATCCGGCCGAACCTCGAGGCGCTGATCGGCCTCGGTGCCGACTGGATCCAGATCGACGAGCCCGGCGCGTCCACCGAGGAGGACGAGCTCGACCTCTTCGTCGAGAGCTTCAACGTCAGCGTCGAGGGGCTCGAATGCTTCTTCTCGACACATCTTTGCTTCTCGGACTACGACCTCTTCTTCCCGGCGATCGAGGGCATGGGCGGCTGCCGCCAGTACTGCGTCGGCTTCGCCAACTACGACCGGACCGAGCTTGGCACCTCTGGCGCCGACCGCCCCGGATACGAGGTGATCTCGAAGTTCCGCGACCTGCCCTACGACCCGATCCTCGGGCTCGGCGTGCTCGACATCCACACCGACTTCGTGGAGCCGCCCGAGCTCGTGCGCGACCGGATCCTGTACGCGGTCGACGTCTTCGGCGACCCGGAGCGGATCCACGTCTGCCCGGACTGCGGCCTGCGCACGCGCAGCTGGGATGTCGCGTACGACAAGCTGCGCGCGATGGTCGAGGGCACGCGGCTCGCCGAAGAGGCGCTCAACCGCGCCCACGCCTCGGCGTAGCGCCCGAGCCGCATGGAGGTCAACTTCGGCAAGAGCCGGCCGTTCAGCCTCGGCGTGGAGGAGGAGTTCCAGCTCCTCAGCTCCGAGTCGTACGAGCTGACCTCGCGTTTCGACGAGGTCTTCGAGGCGGCGGGCAGCGACCCGCGCCTCAAGGCCGAGTTGATGCAGTCGACGATCGAGGTCGCGACGCACGTCGCAGGCAGCGTCGCCGAGGCGGTCGAGGAGGCGCGCTCGCTGCGCGCGCAGCTGCGCGACGCGGCGGCCGAGAGCGGCGCGCTGATCGCCTCGGCCGGCACGCACCCGTTCTCGCGCTACGAGCACCAGGAGATCACCGACGAGCCTCGCTACCGGAAGCTCGTCGAGTCGATGCAGTGGATCGCCGAGCGCGAGCTGATCTTCGGGCTGCACGTGCACGTCGGGCTCGAGACGGCGCAACAGGCGATCGCCGTCGCGAACGGCCTGCGCACGTGGCTCCCGGAGCTGCTCGCGCTCTCGGTCAACTCGCCGTTCTGGCAGGGGCGCGACACCGGCCTCGCGTCCACGCGCGTCAAGGTCTTCGAGGCCTTCCCGCGCAGCGGGCTGCCGCCGGCGTTCTCGTCGTTCGAGGAGTTCGAGCTGCTCGTCGAGCGCGGCGTCAAAACCGGCTCCTTCGAGGACTACACGTTCATCTGGTGGGACCTGCGGCCGCACCCGAAGCTCGGCACGATCGAGGTCCGCATCTGCGACGGTCAGACGCGGCTCGAGAACCTGAGCGGGATCGTGGCGCTGATCCAGTCGCTCGCGGCGACTCTGGCCGAGCGCTACGAGTCCGACGGCGCGCTGCCGATCCAGCCGCGGACGCTGGTCGAGGAAAACAAGTGGCGAGCCTCTCGCTACGGCCTCGACGCGGAGTTGATCGACCTCTCCCGCGACGAGGTGCGGCAGGCGCGCGAGGCCGTCCTCGAGCTCGTCGAGCTTGCGCTCCCGAGCGCGCGGCGGCTCGGCTCCGAGGCGGAGCTGGACGAGATCGAGCGGTTGTGCGCCCGCGGGAGCGGGGCCGAGGAGCAGCGCCGCGTGCGGGAGGACGAGGGAAACCTGCTCGCAGTCGCCAAGTGGCTCACCGAGCAGACGGTCACCGGCGTGTAGCCGCCGGGGTGTCGGCTATCCTGATCGCGGCGAACGCCTGGCAGGGGCGTTCTCTGTTTTTCGATGCGGACCACGCTGAAAAGAGGAATCGGCCGGGGCGCCGAGGTCAACGGCAACGGGCGGTCGGTCCTCCCGCCGGGGGCGCTCACGCCTGTGACGCTCTACCGGCAACCACCGCCGCCGCAGCGCTCGCTCGCGGCGCAGATCGGCCGCTTCTTCCTTTGGCTGACCGTGACGGTGCTCGTGCTCGCGTGCGGGCTCGTCGGAGGCTTCTACCTCTGGATCCACGAGAGCGTCGCCGCTGTCAGGCCGCAGTCGGCCGGGGCGAGGGCCGCGCAGGCTCGCCTGGATGTGCCCAAGTCGGCTGCGGTCGCACTCGTGATCGGCTACGACCACCGCGCGGGCGACGGCTCGGCGCCGTCGCGCTCCGACACGATGATGCTGATCCGGGCCGACCCGGTCACGCACACGATCTCGCTGCTCTCGTTCCCGCGTGACCTGATCGTCCCGCTCTACTGCCCCGCCAAGGGCGGCGGAGCGGCAGTGGCTCAAGGCTCCGGCCGGATCAACAGCGCCTACGCCTACTGCGGCCAGAGCGGCTCGCTCGAGACCGTGCGGCACTTGACGAACCTGCCCGTCAACTACCTAATCAGCGTCAACTTCCTCGGCTTCATCGGTGTGGTGAACAAGCTCGGCGGCGTGTGGATGGACATCGACCGCCGCTACTACAACAAGAACGTCGGCACGGGCTCGACCGACTTCGCCAACATCAACCTGCAGCCCGGCTACCAGCACCTGACGGGGAAACAGGCGCTCGACTTCGTCCGCTTCCGCCACACCGACTCCGACCTCTACCGGCTCGCGCGCCAGCAGGAGTTCGTCAGCGCCGCGCGCCAGCAGATGGCGAAGTCGCTCGGGCCTACCAGCATCCCCGGGGTGATCAACACGATCACGCACCACCACTACATCGAGGTCGCCCGCGGCGGCCGTGCGCTCAACCTCTCCGACATCTACCGCTACGCGACCTTCGCCTACGGCCTGCCGCACGGCCACGTCTTCCAGGTGAAGATCCACAACATCGTCGGGCAGAACGAGCTCTCGACCAACCAGTCGAACATCAGCGACGCGGTACAGAGCTTCCTCAACCCGGACGTCTCGGCGCCGACGACGGCCACGGAGGTCGCGCTCGGAAGGAAGATCCGAAAGCACAAGCGGACGATCCCGCCGAAGCAGGTGACGCTGACCGTGCTGAACGGCAACGGCGTCTCCGGCTCGGCGTCGAACGCCAGCTTCCAGCTCGCCCGGAAGGGCTACACGACGGTGCTGCCGCCGGGGAACACGCCCGCGAACGCGCCGAACTGGAACTACTTCCACTCGAAGATCTACTTCGACCCGGCGCGCGCGGCGAACGGGAAGCTTGCGGCGGAGCAGGTCGCGCGCCTCGTCGGCAGCGCGGATGTCGAGCCGATGCCGCCGCTGATCAAGCCGCTCTCCAACGCTGCGCTCCTGGCCGTCGTCGTGGGCTCGACCTTCCACGGCCAGCTCGCGCAGATCGTCGTGCCGCAGAGGCCGACCCGGCAACCGCCGAACGTCAGGCGCGACCCGGCCGCAACGCGCTCGACGCTCTTCAAGGTGCGCAAGCGCCTGCCCTTCACGCTCGAGTACCCGACGTTCCTCGAGCGCGGCTCGTCCCTCGACACCGGCTACGGCGAGACGCCGCTGCGGATCTACCCGCTCGAGGGCAAGCCGGCGCTCCGGCTCACCTTCCGCACGGGCTACAACTCGTACTGGGGGATCCAGGAGACGAATTGGGCCGACGCGCCGACGCTCGCCGACAAGAATCTCACCCAGCGGGTCGGTGGGCGGGAGTTCGACCTCTACTACTCCGGCGCGAGCCTGCATATGGTCGTGCTCCGGGATAACGGCGCGACCTACTGGGTCACGAACACGCTGCTGAACGAGCTTTCGAACGAGACGATGCTCGCGATCGCCCGCGGGCTGCGGCCGCTGCCTCGATAGGCTCAGGCCCGTGATGGGCGCCGTAAAGCCGAAAATCGGCATCTTCGGGGCCGGCTGGGTCGGCCTCGTCACGGGCGCGTGCCTGGCGGAGCTCGGGCACGAGGTCGTCGTGCGCGACTTGTTGCCGGAGCGGATCGCGGCCCTCCAGGCGGGCCGGGTCCCGCTGCACGAGCCGGACCTGACAGAGCTGCTCGAGCGCAACCGTCAGCGCCTGAGGTTCACGCTCGAGCTCGACGACGTCGTCTCGGCCGATGTGATGTTCGTCTGCGTCGGCACGCCTCCGACATACTCCGGCGACGCCGACCTCTCGGCCGTGTGGACGGTCGTCGACCAGCTGCCGGCGCTCGAGGAGCGCGCGATCCTCGTGATGAAGAGCACGGTGCCGGTCGGGACCGGCGAGAAGGTGCGCGCCGCGCTCGACGCGCGCGGCCTCGCGCACGTGGGCTACGTCTCGAACCCCGAGTTTCTCGCCGAGGGCAGCGCCGTCCACGACTTCATGCACCCGGACCGCGTCGTCGTCGGCGCGTTCACCGAGGCCGACGCCGCGACCGTCTCGTCGCTCTACGACCCGCTCGATGCCACCGTCGTGCGCGCAGACGTCGCGTCCGCCGAGATGATCAAGCTCGCCGCGAATGCGTTCCTGATGACGCGCATCAGCTTCATCAACGAGATCGCCAACGTTTGCGAGGCGACCGGGGCGGACGTGGTCAAGGTCGCCGAGGGCGTCGGGCTCGACCATCGACTCGGGCCACACTTCCTCCGCGCCGGAATCGGCTGGGGGGGCTCCTGCTTCCCGAAGGACGGCGTCGCGCTGAAGCAGCTCGCGTCGAACTCCGGCTACCACTTCCAGCTGCTGAACGCGGTCATCGAGGTCAACGAGCTTCAGAAGCGGCGCGTCATCGGGAAGCTCGAGAAGCACCTCGGCAAGCTGCGTGGCAAGACCGTTGCCCTGCTCGGCCTCGCGTTCAAGCCGAACACGGACGACCTGCGCGAGGCGCCGTCGCTCGTGCTCGCCTCGCGGCTCCTCGCGGAGGGCGCCGACGTGCGCGCGTGGGATCCCGTCGCAGACGCGAGCCCGCTGCTCCAGGGCGTGACGTTCTGCGACAGCGTGCTCGACGCCGTCAGCGGCGCCGACGCCGCGGTGATCGTGACCGAGTGGGACGAGCTCCGCGAGCTCGCGGCCGACGACGTGCGCCAAGCGATGCGCCGGCCGCTGATCCTCGACGGCCGCAATCTGCTCGACCCCGAGCAGGCTCGCAGCGCCGGATTCACGTACGAGGGCATCGGCCGTGCCGCCTCCCCGCTGGCGGCATTGCCCGAGACCGACGAGCGCGATCACCAGCACGAGCAGCAGCTCTAGTGGAAGCGGTCATCCTGGCGGGCGGGAAGGCCGAGCGCCTCGGTGAGGCCGCGGGCGCGCGGCCGAAGGCGCTCGTCGAGCTCGGCGGCCGGCCGCTCGGCGCATACCAAGTGGCGCAACTCGCGGCGGCGGGCGTCGATCGCGTGCTCGTCAGTTGCGCGGCCGGCCAGGAGGAGCTCTTCGAGGCGGCGCTCGGCGGGATCGGCCCCGAGATCGTCGCCGTTCCCGAGCGCGAGCCGCTCGGGCGCGGCGGTGGGATCCGTTTCGCGGCGAAGCAGCGGCGTGAGGAGGGCGACCTCTTCGTCTTGAACGGCGACGAGTTGGTGGGTGCCGACCTGACGCGGCTACTAGGACTGCATCGCGAGCGCGAGGCTGCCGCGACGATCACGGTCGTCCCGTTGCGCTCTCCGTTCGGCGTCGTCGACCTCGACGACGACCGCGTCACCGGCTTCCGCGAGGCGCCGCGCCTCGACCAGTGGGTCAGCTGCGGGATCTATGTGCTCGGCGAGGACGCAGTGGCGCGCTTCCCGGAGCGCGGCGATCACGAGACGACGACGTTCCCCGAGCTCGCCGCCGAGGGCCGGCTGCGCGCGCTGAAGCACGAAGGCATCTGGCTCACCGTCAACACGCCGAAGGACCTACGGGTGGCGAGCGAGTACCTCGCCGACCACCCGGGGTGGCCCGCGTGAGCCCAGGGTGGTAGGTTCGCGCGGCTCGTGGCCGGGCACGATCATTTGACCTCTCCGAACCTCGGCGGGCTCGACAGGTTTGCGACCGAGCCCGAGAAGGTGGACAAGCCCTGGGGTCACGAGCTCATCTGGTCGGTGACCGAGCATTATGCCGGCAAGATCCTTTTCATCAAGGCCGGCCAGTCGCTCAGCCTCCAGTTCCACAACACGAAGGACGAAGCCTGGTACGTGCTCGACGGGCGCGCGCAGCTCGAGCTCGGCGCTCCCGGCGAGAGCATGCTGAACAGGGAGGTCGTCGGGCCGGGCGCCGCCTTCCATTTCCCGCCGGGAACCGTGCACCGGGTGACCGCGGTCGAGGACACGACCATCCTCGAGGTCTCGACCCCGCAGCTCGACGACGTCGTGCGGCTCGAAGACCGGTACGGCCGCCCCGAGTCTGACTAGACTGCGGCCCGTGGCGACGACGAAGCGATTCGACGTCAAGGACCTTGCGCTCGCGGCCGAAGGGCGCAGCCGGATCGAGTGGGCCGACCGGCAGATGCCGGTGCTCGCCGCGATTCGCGACCGCTTCGAGCGCGAGCAGCCCCTCGCCGGCTACCGCATTGCCGCCTGCCTCCACGTCACGAGCGAGACCGCGAACCTGATGCGGACGCTCAAGGACGGCGGCGCCGATGTCGTCCTCTGCGCCTCGAACCCGCTCTCGACCCAGGACGACGTGGCTGCCTCGCTCGTCGAGGACTTCGACATCTCGACCTTCGCGATCAAGGGCGAGGACAACGACACCTACTACGAGCACATCGAGGCCGCGGTTGACCACAAGCCGCAGATCACGATGGACGACGGCGCCGACGTGATCGGCGTCCTCCACTCGCACCGCCGCGAGCAGCTCGGCGACATCCTCGGCGGGACCGAGGAGACGACGACCGGCGTCATCCGGCTGAAGGCCTTGGAGCGTGACGGCGCGCTCGGCTTCCCGGTGATCGCGGTCAACGACGCGCTCACCAAGCACATGTTCGACAACCGCTACGGCACGGGCCAGTCGACGATCGACGGGATCGTGCGCGCGACGAACATCCTGCTCGCGGGCCGCGCGTTCGTGGTCGCCGGCTACGGCTGGTGCGGCAAGGGCGTGGCGATGCGCGCGAACGGGATGGGTGCGCACGTGATCGTCACCGAGGTCGACCCGCTGCGCGCGCTCGAGGCCGTGATGGACGGCTTCCAGGTCCTGACGATGGAGCAGGCGGCACAGGTCGGCGACATCTTCGTCACCGCCACCGGCGACAAGTCCGTGATCACGCGCGAGCACATCCTGCAGATGAAGGACGGCGCGATCCTCGCCAACACCGGGCACTTCAACGTCGAGATCGAGATCCCGGCGCTGCGCGCGCTGGCGACGGAGACGCAGACGCTGCGGCAGTTTGTCGACGAGTTCAAGCTCGAGGACGGGCGCCGGATCTACCTGATCGCCGACGGCCGGCTCGTGAACCTCTCCGTGGCCGAGGGGCACCCGGCTCAGGTGATGGACATGTCGTTCGCGAACCAGGCCCTCTCGGCAGAGCACGTGGTCGCGAACGCGGCCACGCTCGAGCGCAAGGTCTACCCGGTGCCCGAGGAGATCGACAAGGAGATCGCGCGCCTCAAGCTCGAGACGATGGGCGTCGCGATCGACGAGCTCACCGAGGAGCAGGCCAAGTACCTGGCTTCTTGGGACGAAGGCACCTAGGCGCTCCGGCTTCGCTCGTCCTCGTGCACGGCGCCGGCAGCGGGCCTGACGTGTTCGCCGCCTGGCCGGACTCGTTCGACGGCGTCCAGGTGGCGGCCGTCGACTTGCACGAAGGGCTCGACGTGGCGCGGGCTGGGCACGCCCAATACGCCAACCAAGTCGTTTTGCGCGCCCGGGGGTTGGAGCCGCCGGTTGCCCTCTGCGGCTGGAGCATGGGCGGCCTGGTCGTGCTCGAGGCGGCACATCGCCTCGAGCCGGCGCCGCACAGCGTCGTGCTGCTCGAGCCGAGCCCGCCTGCGGAGGCTCAGGGATTCGACGACTCGGTCGAGCCGGTCGCAAGCACTTTCGATCCGGAGGCAGTCTACGGCCCGTTCCCCGCTGGCACGAGGGCCCGGCCGGAGTCGTCGCTCGCGCGCGGCGAGCGGAAGCGCGGGATCTCTGTGCCCGCGTTGCCGTGCCGGTCGCTCGTCGTTGTCGGCGATGAGTTCCGTGAGGAGCGCGGAGCGCCGGTGGCCGGGCTTTACGGATCAGAGCTCGTGGACCTGCCGGGGCTCGACCATTGGGACCTCGTGCGCTCGCCGGTAGTGCGGCAGACGGTCGCGCACTTCCTCGGAGCCGCGTGAAGGCGGTCATCCTCGCAGCCGGGTACGCGACGCGGCTCTATCCGTTGACCCTCGACCGGCCGAAGGCCCTGCTGTCCGTGGGCGGGCGGCCGATGGTCGAGCATCTGCTGGAGCGGCTGGCCGAAGTCGAGCAGCTCGACGGCATCTTTCTCGTCACGAACACGAAGTTCGCCGGGGCCTTCCGCGAGTGGGCGGCGGGGCGAGGAGGTGCACCGGTGCAGATCGTTGACGACGGGACGAGCGACGAGAATTCGAAGCTGGGGGCGATCGGCGACCTCGACCTGACGATCCGCGCAGGCGCGATCGACGACGACCTGCTGGTGCTCGCCGGCGACAACCTGTTCAGCGAGAGCCTGGCGCCGTTTGCGGAGTTCGGCCGCTCCAAGGGCGCGCCGGCGCTCGGCGTCTACGACGTGGGCAATCTGGAGGCGATCCGGCGGTACAACGCGATCGAGCTCGACGAGGACGAGCGCGTGACCTTCTTCGAGGAGAAGCCGGAGCGGCCTCGCAGCACGCTGACCGGGATCGCGCTGTACTTCTATCCGCGCTCCGCGCTGGGCCTCGTGCGTGAGTACCTTGACGCGGGCCAGAACCCCGATCAGCCCGGCCGCCTCGTCGAGTGGCTCTACCCGCGCGTGCCGGTGTACGCGTGGCGCGTGCCTGGCCGCTGGTACGACGTGGGCTCGAAGAAGACGCTTGCCGAGGCCGACCGCGCGTTCAGCGCGGCCTCCTGATCCGGCACACATTCGTCACATAGGCGTCACAGACACGTGACGTTTTCGCCCCTACGCTCGTCAGTGCCTCTCCAGGCGACACACGCCCGCTTCTGATCCGCGAGCCCTGGCTTGGTGCTCGCGGCCCAGAAGCTAGACAGCATCACCTGGAGAGGCACCGGGAGGTGAGTGTGGTGTGACGTGAAGCTCCTAGACCTGATCCTGCCCATGCGTTGCGTCGTCTGCGACGCCGCAGGCGAGCAGCTCTGTCGGGCTTGTCGCGGAGCTCTCCCGCGGCTGGCCCCGCCGCTCTGCGATCGGTGCGGTGCCCCGACCGCGTGGCCGGTAGCGCGCTGCCGGGAGTGCTCCGGCCGCCGTCTCGCATTCGCCTCGGCGCGGGCCGCGGTCGCGTACGACGACGCCGTGCGCCGGCTCGTCCGCTCGTGGAAGGAGCGTGGCCTCCGCAAGCTGGCGGAGCCGATCGCCGATGCCGTCACCGACGCGCTCCCGCCGCCGTCCGACGTGATCGCGCTCACGTTCGTCCCTGCCGACCGAGCGCGCGGCCTCGAGCGCGGCCACCACCCGGCCGAGCGGCTCTCACGCGAGCTAGGTGAGCGCTGGTCGATTCCGGTGCTCCCGCTGCTCGGGCGAACGCGGCCGCTCCCGCGGCAGCGCGGGCTGTCACTCACCGCCCGCCGGCGCAACGTCGCCGGTGCGTTCACCCCTGCGCGGGAGTCCCCGGCCCGAGTCGCTCTCCTCGATGACGTCTACACGAGCGGCTCTACGGTGAGCGCCGCAGCGAGCGCGCTTCGCAAGGCCGGCGCCCGACGGGTCGACGTGATCACGTTCGCGCGAGTCGTCCGCTAGATTCCGAGCCAGGAGCCCAGCGTCGAAGGAGTGCCGATGCAGTTCCAGGTAAAAGGCAGGAACCTCGAGATCAGCGACGCGATCCGGAGCTACGCGGAGGCGAAGCTCGGCAAGCTCGAACGGCAGCTCACCGACCCGCGTATCGAGCTCGAGCTCATGCTCGAGAAGAACCCGTCGATCGCGCAGAACCACGTCGCCGAGGCCACCGTCTGGACGAGCGGTCCTGTCCTGCGCGCGCGTGAGGCATCGGGCGACATGCACGCGTCGATCGACCAGCTCGTCGAGAAGCTCGAGCGCCAGATCGACCGCTACCGAACCCGGGGACGCTCCCGCCGCCGCCGCGCCGCACGCGCGAACGGGCCCGCGCCTGACACGATGTCGTCCGTGTCCGAAGAGACCGAGCCCCAGATCGTCAAGACCAAGCAGTTCTCGCTCAAGCCGATGAGCGCCGAGGAGGCCGTGCTCCAACTCGAGCTGATCGGGCACGACTTCTTCGTCTTCCGCAACGCCGACTCCGGCGACGTGAACGTCGTCTATCGCCGCGTCGACGTCGGCTACGGGCTCATCGAGCCGCAGTGATCTTCCGGCGAGAGCCGATCCACAAGAAGCTCGCGCGAGAGGCACATCTCGAGCAACAGGACGAGCCGCCCTTCGTCGACCCCGGGCCGCACTGGGGAGCGGTCGGCATTCACGGTGTCCCACGACCGCGCCGCTGGGACGCCGTCGCGTCGGCCGAGGCGCCGGGCTTATCGGGCGACGAGCTCCACTTCGTCGCGCTCCCGAACGGCGACGTGGTCATCGACGAGGACGAGCCCGAGGACACCGTCGGGCCGCTGGCCGATGCGATCGAGCAGAGCATCGAGGCGCCGTACCGCGCCGAGGCCGTGCGCCAGCGCGGCGACGTCTGGGCGGTCGCAGCCCGCCGCGTGCGCGTCGCCGAGTTCGAGGCAAACGGGGACGAGCTCGAGCTGGTCACAGTCGAGGGCGGTCACACGCTCACGGTCGACGGCACGCGCGCCTTTGGCACTGTCCCGGAGCTGGACCGCATCGGCCGCGACGCGGGCGAGCAGTCTGTCGTCCGCGCGCGCCGACTCGACGGCAACCTCTGGGAGGTCGAGGCCGACCCCTTATAGGGCCGCTACCCTTAGGGGAATGGCTCAGCAACTCGGATCGCTCGAGAAGGTCCTCCGCTTCGGCGAGGGCCGCCGGATCAAGCGGCTCGCCGAACAGGCGGCCTACATCGGCACGCTCGAGCCCGACTTCGAGGCGCTGAGCGACGCGGAGCTCGCCGGCAAGACCGCCGAGTTCAAGCAGCGAATCGAGAGCGGCGAGCCCGTCGACGAGCTCGTCTTCGAGGCGTTCGCCGCCGTCCGCGAGGCCTTCAAGCGCACGATGGAGATTCGGCTCTTCGACGTCCAGCAGATGGGCGGCATCGTCCTCCACGAGGGCGACATCGCCGAGATGAGGACGGGTGAGGGCAAGACCTTCGTTGCCGTCCAGCCGCTGTACCTGAACGCGCTCAGCGGCAAGAGCGTCCACCTCGTCACGGTCAACGACTACCTCGCGAAGCGCGACCCGGAGTGGACGCAGCCGGTGTGGGAGGCGCTCGGGATGCGCGCGTCGTCGATCCAGAACATGATGCCGTTCGACGAGCGGCACGAGGCCTACGCCGCCGACGTCGTCTACGGGACTAACTCCGAGTTCGGCTTCGACTACCTGCGCGACAACATGGCCGTCAGCCTCGACGGGCTAGTCCAGCGCGGCCACGACTACGCGATCGTGGACGAGGTCGACTCGATCCTGATCGACGAGGCGCGCACCCCGCTGATCATCTCGGGTGAGCCCGAGACCGCGGCCCAGGTCTACTACGACTTCGCGCGCATCGCGAAGACCCTCAACGGCTACGCCGCGAAGCCGGGCGACCCAAAGGGCGCGGCCGAGGCCTCGGGCGCCGACTACGAGTACGACGAGAAGCACAAGACGACCTCGCCGATGCAGGGCTCGATCGAGGCCGTCGAGCGCATGCTCGGAATGGACAACCTCTACGACCCGCGCAACGGGCAGCTCGTCAACCACCTCAACCAGGCGCTCAAGGCCGAGGCGCTCTTCCACAGCGACGTCGACTACGTCGTGCAGGACGGCGAGGTGAAGATCGTCGACGAGTTCACGGGCCGGATCATGGAAGGCCGCCGCTGGTCGGAGGGCCTCCACCAGGCGGTCGAGGCGAAGGAGGGTGTGCGGATCCAGGAGGAGCACCAGACGCTCGCCACGATCACCCTCCAGAACTACTTCCGGCTCTACGACAAGCTCGCCGGCATGACCGGTACCGCGAAGACCGAGGAGAAGGAGTTCGTCGAGATCTACGACCTGCACGTCGTCGAGATCCCGACCAACGTCGACGTGGCCCGCGACGACAAGAACGACATGATCTTCAAAACGAAGGAAGCCAAGTACAACGCGGTGATCGACGACATCAAGGAGCGCCACGCCATTGGGCAGCCCGTCCTCGTCGGTTCGATCTCGGTCGAGGTCTCGGAGCACCTCTCGCAGCTGCTCGACCGCGCCGGGATCCCGCACGCCGTCCTGAACGCGAAGCAGCACGAGAAGGAGGCCGCGATCATCGTGGAGGCGGGCCAGAAGGGCGCGGTCACGATCGCGACGAACATGGCCGGCCGCGGTGTCGACATCAAGCTCGCCGACGGGATCAAGGAGCTCGGCGGCCTCTACGTGCTCGGCACCGAGCGCCATGAGGCGCGCCGCATCGACAACCAGCTCCGCGGCCGCTCGGGCCGCCAGGGCGACCCCGGCGAGTCGCGCTTCTACCTCTCCGGCCAGGACGACCTCGTGCGCCTGTTCGCCGGCGACCGGATCTACAACATCATGGAGCGCTTCAAGGTCCCGGACGACCAGCCCATGGAGGCGAAGATCCTCTCGAACCAGATCGAGAACGCGCAGAAGAAGGTCGAGGAGCAGAACTTCGTCATGCGCAAGAACGTCCTCAAGTACGACGACGTGATGAACAAGCAGCGCACCGTGATCTACGAGCAGCGCCGGCGCGTGCTCGAGGGCGAGGATCTCTCCGACGAGGTCGGGCTCTGGATCGACGAGGTGGTCGAGCAGACGGTCGACCAGTACACGACCGGCGACTTCTCCGAGGAGTGGGATCTCGACGCGCTCTGCAAGGCCATGGTCGACCTCTACGCGACCGACGATCCGATCACGCCCGAGGAGCTGCGCGAGGAGGTCGGGCTCGACCGCGCTGCGCTCGTCGACGAGTTCCAGGAGGATGCGCGCGACACCTACGCCGAGAAGGAGAAGGGGCTCGGTGAGAACCCCGACACGAAGCAGCCGCTGCTGCGCGACGTCGAGCGCTTCGTGATCCTCCAGGTCGTCGACCACCGCTGGCGTGAGCACCTCGAGAACATGGACTACCTCCGCGAGGGCGTCCACCTGCGCTCGATGGCGCAGAAGGATCCGCTGGTCGAGTACACCTCCGAGGGCCACCGCATGTTCCAGGAGCTGAATCTCGAAATCCGCGACGAGGTCGTGCGGACGCTCTTCCACGCGGAGATCGAAGTCGAGGAGGTCGACCAGCTCCAGCAGGCGCAGCAGGCCCAGGCGCTCGACGGCGGCGCGTTCGCCTACGAGCACGAGTCGCTCGCGGGTGCGCAGGCGATTGCTGCGGCAGGAGGGGCTGAGGGCCTGATGCTGGCCGGCGACGGCTCCTCGTCAGTGAGCGCGGGCGGAATCGTCGGCGGCGGAGGCTCGGTCGCGACCCAGCAGCGAGTGACGAGCGACCGCGAGAAGAACACCGGCCGCAACGACCCGTGCTGGTGCGGCAGCGGCAAGAAGTTCAAGCGCTGCCACGGCGCTTAGCGTCGCGAAGTCCGGCACCGGCTGCGCGTCGCGTTGTTAGGGACTGTCCCTGCCGTTGGCCGGGGCGGACACGGCGGAGGTGAGACGAGCGCGTGACGATTTGTCCCCAGGGCGGCATTGCTTCGCACTCTCGGGCATCGTGATCGGATCAGCGGCGCTGCGAGGGCACGAAATGCCTGCTCGCGACGTCTGGCCGCCCCTGGGCAAATTTCAGGCCGGGCGACCGCCCACCGGGTGCTTCGCGTAGCGCTTGGCTACGATCGACCCGCGATGGCAGACCAGACGCCCACCGTTTCGCTCGACCAGCAGCTCCAGGAGATCGGGGCCCAGCTCGCCTGGGTCCGTGATTACCTTTGACCCCGAACGGCTCGGGAGCCGCCTCGCCGAGCTCGAGGAAGAGCTCGGCGCTCCCGGCTTTTGGGATGACCCACAGCACGCGGCCCAGGTCTCAGCCGAGCACGCACGCCTGACCAAGCGGCTCGACCGCTACCGCCGCCTCACCCAGGACTACGAGGATGCCCGCGAGCTTCTCGGCATGGACGGCGAGATGGCCAAGGAGATCGAGACGTCGATCGCGCCACTGCGCCAGGAGCTGAACCGGCTCCAGGAGGATGCCCTCTTCTCGGGCGAGTACGACGGCGGTGACGCGCTCGTCACGATCCACGCCGGAACCGGTGGGACGGACGCCCAGGACTGGGCGGAGATCCTGCTGCGCATGTACCTCCGCTGGGCGCAGAACCGCGGCTTCCAGACCGACCTGCTCGAGGCGAGCCCGGGCGAGGAGGCGGGCCTCAAGTCCGCGACCTTCAGCGTCAAGGGCGAGAACGCCTACGGGATTCTGAAGGCGGAGCGCGGCGTCCACCGCCTCGTCCGGCAGAGCCCGTTCGACCAGGCGCACCGCAGGCACACGAGCTTCGCGCAGGTGATCGTCGCGCCGCTCCTACCCGAGGACGGCGACGTCGACATCGACGAGAGCGACCTGCGCATCGACACCTACCGCGCGAGCGGCGCGGGCGGTCAGCACGTGAACAAGACCGACTCCGCCGTCCGAATCACGCACCTTCCGACCGGGATCGTCGTCCAGTGCCAGAACGAGCGCTCGCAGAGCTCGAACAAGCAGACCGCGCTCCGCATCCTCAAGTCGCGCCTGCTGGAGCAGGAGCAGGAGAGGCGGGAGGAGGAGCTGGCGAAAGAACGCGGCGCGGCACAGCAGGCCGACTTCGGCAGCCAGATCCGCAGCTACGTCCTCCACCCATACCAGCTCGTCAAGGATCACCGCACGGACTACGAAACCGGCAACACGCAGGCAGTTCTCGACGGCGCGCTCGATGATTTTGTCCACGAGTACCTGCTCGCGAAGGCGGCCGGTAACGTCCTCTAGCCGTCGGTCCAGCTACAGTTCACCCCCTTAGCCCACCCGGCGCGAGCCCGCGCCGTGTCGCTCTTTTTGCCGTGCAGGAACCGGATCTCCAGCACACAGACGTAGGGACGGCGGTCCTCGATCAGGAGCCTGCCGCGCCGCCGCCTGCTCCGTCGAGCTCGGAGATGGTCACGTTCGAGAACGTGACGAAGATCTACGAGCCCGACGTCGCCGCGCTGCGTGACATCTCGTTCATGATCGACAAGGGCGAGTTCGTCTTCATCGTCGGCGCCTCTGGCTCGGGCAAGTCCACGGTGATCCGGCTCGTGCTCAAGGAGATCGAGCCGACGCAGGGCAAGATCGTCGTCGGCGGCCGCGACCTCGGCCGGCTCAAGCGCGGCAAGGTGCCGCTCCTGCGGCGCAACGTCGGCTGCGTCTTCCAGGACTTCAAGCTGCTGCCGAACCGCTCTGCCGCAGAGAACGTCGCTTACGCGCTCAAGGTGCAGGGCGAGAACTCGACGAACATCCGGCGCAAGGTGCCCGAGGTGCTGAACCTCGTCGGCCTGGCGCACAAGATGTCGTCGCTGCCCGACGAGCTCTCCGGCGGCGAGCAGCAGCGCGTCTCGATCGCGCGTGCGTTCGTGAACCATCCGCCGCTCCTGATCTGCGACGAGCCGACGGGCAATCTCGACCCCGACACGAGCGTCGGGATCATGCAGCTCCTCTACCGGATCAACCGCTCGGGGACGACGATCCTGATGGCGACTCACGACCGCGAGATGGTCGACAAGATGCGCAAGCGCGTGATCGCGCTCGAGGGCGGCAAGCTCCTGCGCGACGAGCGCCGTGGCGGGTACACGACCGAATGAGCCGCTTCCGTGTCGTCGTCGGCGAGGCGGTCCGTTCGCTCGGCGCCAACCTCTCGACGACCTTCGCCGCGACAACGACGGTCCTGATCGGGATGTTCATGCTCGGACTCGTGGTCGGCCTCGGCAGCTGGGCGCTCTCGCTGAGCGACCACTACAAGAAGCAGCTCCTCGTCAACGTCTATTTGTGTACCGACTCACGCTGCGGCAACGAGGCGAGCAACACGCAGATAAACGCCGTGCAGGCGACGCTGAAGGCAATGCCGCAGGTGCGGACCGTCCGCTTCGTCTCCAAGCAGGAGGCCCTGGTGCAGGAGCGCAAGAAGCACCCTGCGATGGTGAACAGCCTGGCGTACAACCCGTTCCCGAACGCGTTCAAGGTCTACCCGAAACAGGCCGAGCAGATCGACACGATCGCGACGCAGCTCGCGAGCTCAAACCTGAACGGCATCGAGAGCATCTGCCCGCCGCCTCCGGGCTCGAAGGCGGCCAAGAGCACGACGGGAGAGAGCTGTAGCCGTATCTCGCACCGCGTGCTCTCGGTGGCGCGCTACCTATGGCTGGTGGTGCTGATTGCATTCGTCGTCCTGCTCGTGTCGTCCACGCTCCTGGTGGCGAACACGATTCGCCTCTCGATCTTCTCGCGGCGACGCGAGATCGAGGTGATGAAGCTCGTCGGCGCGACGAACTGGTTCGTCCGCGGCCCGTTCATGATCGAAGGTCTGCTCTGCGGTTTCGGTGGCGCGGTCGCGGCGGTGATCTTGCTCGTGCTCGGCCGGACGCTGTTCATGCCGCTGATCCACCTGACCAACGCCTCCGACATCCACGCGTGGCCGTTCGGGCTGCACATCCTGATCGTGCTCGGCGCCGGCCTCGCACTGGGCGCGATGGGCTCAGGGCTCACCATTCGCCGTTTCCTCCAGGTCTGACCCCACGCCGCTCGTCGTAGAGCTCGCAACGCGGGGGAAGCACCTCGTGGGCGAGCCGTACTTCGTGCCCGGCACGCCGGTCCTCCTGGAGCGAAAGGGCGCCGGGGACGTGCGGCCGGGCGACCTTGCCGTGATTCGGAAAGGCCGTGGCCGCGCGCGAGTCGAGCGCGTGCTCGGGCCGGCGAGCTCGATCGACGTCGTGCTCGAGGGCCTGCTCGTGGAGGAGGGCGAGCTGCGCGGCTTCGAGCCCTACGATCCACCCGCGATCGACCTCGAGGGCCGCGTCGACCTGCGCGACGAGCTCACCTTCACGATCGACCCCGATACAGCGAAAGACTTCGACGACGCGCTCACCGTCCGCGACGACTGCGCGTTCGTGCACATCGCCGACGTCTCGTGGTTCGTCGCCGCCGGCTCCCCGCTCGACCGCGGCGCGATGGAACGCGCCTTCTCCGTCTACTTGCCCGGCCTCGTCTCGCCGATGCTGCCGCCGGAGCTCTCGGAGGAGCTCTGCTCGCTGCGGCCGAACACCGACCGGCTCTGCGTGACCGTCGAGGTGCCGCTCGCCCACGGGCTGCCCGCGGGCGATCCGAGCTTCTACCGCTCGGTGATCCGCAGCCGCGAGCGGCTCACCTACGGGCGCGCGCAGGCGATTCTGCGGGGGCATGAGCAAGCCGATGCCGAACTGACGGCTGCCCTGCGGCGAGCCGAGGCACTCGCGACGAGGCTGCGCGACCGACGCTTCGCCCGCGGCGCGCTGCGCGTCGAGACTCCGGAGGTCGTCTTCGCCTTCGACGGCAAGGGCGGCGTCGAGCGCGCGTGGCGCGAGTCCGAGCCGCGCGCGCACATGCTGGTCGAGGAGCTGATGATTCTCGCGAACGAGCTCGTCGCCGAGTTGCTCGCAGGCCGTCGGCGGGAAGCGCTCTTCCGCGTCCACGACCGCCCCGAGCCGCAATCCGTCGCCCTGCTGCTCGCGCGCCTGGCCGACCTCGGAGTCCCGACGCCACCGGCGCCCGACACGATGGGGCCGTCCGAGGCGGCGCAGATCGCCGGCGCGGCAAGCGAGACCGTCGCCGAGTACGTCAAGCACAGCGGCCGCGGCCGCGACGCGTTCCCGCCGCTCGTCCTCCAGTCGCTCAAGCAGGCGCGCTACGACCCGCAGAACCTCGGCCACATGGGCCTCGCGAGCACCGCCTATTGCCACTTCACCTCGCCGATCCGCCGCTACCCCGACCTGGTCGTCCACCGCGCCTTACTGCGCGAGCTCGGCGTCTCGGACGAGCCGCTGCCGGAAGATCTACCCGAGTACGCCGAGCACGCCTCTGTGCGCGAGCGCCATGCGTCGAAGCTCGAGTACCGCGCCGACGAGCTCTGCCTGTGCTGGCTGCTCGAGCAGCGGCTCTTCGAGCTCGGCTGGGAGGAGACCTTCGAGGGCGAGATCACCGGCGTGATTCCGTCCGGGCTCTTCGCCCGCTTCGGCGACGTGTTCGAGGGCTACATCCCGGCGCGGCGGCTGCCCGGCGACTACTTCGAGCTGAACGAGCTCGCGACGGCGCTCATCGGCCGGCGCGGCGGCCGCACCTACCGGCTCGGCGACAAGATCGAGGTGCGCGTGCGCGACATTCGCCGCAGCGAGGGCAAGGTCGAGCTCGCGCTGGCCGACCCTAGACTTGGCTGATGGCCGAGAAGCTGATCGCCGAGAACCGCCGCGCGCGGCACGACTACAACCTGCTCGACCGCGTCGAGGCGGGCCTCGTCCTGAGCGGGAGCGAGGTCAAGTCGCTGCGCCAGGGCCACGTGATCCTGCAGCGCGCCTACGCCGACGCGCGCGACGGCGAGCTCTGGCTCGTCGGCCTGCACATCCCGCCGTACGACCAGGCGTCGGTCGAGCCGCATGATCCCGACCGCAGCCGCAAGCTGCTCCTGCACCGCCGCGAGATCGAACGGCTGACCTCGCAGGTCGCCGAGAAGGGCCTGACCCTCGTCCCGACGAGGCTCTACTTCAAGGACGGGCGCGCGAAGGTGGAGATCGCGGTCGGCCGCGGCAAAGAAGGCCGCGACAAGCGCAGCGACATCGCCGAGCGCGAGACGAAACGCCGCATCGAGCGCGAGCTCAAGGGCCGGCGCCGCTGAGCGCGAACAGCCGCCACTCGCCCGAGACGCCCTTGAGCGAGGCGGCACCGCGATCCTGGAACTCGAGGTCGAAAGGCCCGTCTCCGAGCATCTGGTAGGCGACGTCGACCTCGCCGCTCGACGCGTACTGGACCGGGGGAGCCGAGCCGCTCACGCGACCGGTTCCAGCACGAACTCGAGCTCCTCGCCGTCCTCCTCGTCCCAGTGGCGGCCGACCTCGCGGAAGCCCAGCCGGCGCACGATGGCGAGCGACGGCTCGTTCTCAGGCCCGACCGACGCGATGAAGCGGTCGATGCTCTGCGTCCGGCCCCAGTCGAGTAGCGCGATGACCGCTTCTGTCGCGTAGCCGTTCCGCCGGTGCTCCGGGAAGATCGTGTAGCCGACCTCGACCGCGTCCTGATCCTTGCGCGCGTTGCGCCCGGGCGAGCCGTGGAAGCCGATGTGGCCGATCATCTCACCGCGGAGCACGATCGCGCGGACGAGCCACGGCGCCTGCGCCTCGTCGTCGCGGGCCTGGCGCAAACGGAAGCCGAGGAAGCGCCGGTCGTGCTCGTCGGGCCAGTCCTCCGGGATCGCGAAGCCGCCGATGCGCTCGGCCTCGTCCCGCCGGCCGTTGAGCAGCACGTCGATCCACTCGGGCGAGAGCCAGACGAGCTCGAGCCGCTCGGAAAGGACGGTTTCCGGGGTCACGCAGCTACAATACGACGACAACATACGGGGGCGACCTGGCTTCGACGTGGTCGGTTCTCCGGCAGAGCTGCAAGCGGAGGTCCCCGGTCGGCCTCCTAAAACAACCGGGAAACAACGCAAGTGCGAACAACAACGCACTCGCTGTCGCTGCCTAAACAGCAGTGACGCGCGTCGCTCCGAGCTCGGCCCGTGGCTCGGGTAGCGGCGTCAGAAACGGGCTAGGCGCGTAGGGAAAGCCAATCGCCCGAAGCGCGACGCTAAAGGATGGCTAGCCCGGAGGTTGGTCGGCTGCCAACCGGCCGCCGGGCGAAACGCAACGGCAGCCTAAGCTTGTAGACGCTCTGTCCGGTGCGTCCGCGGACGCGGGTTCGATTCCCGCCGCCTCCACCTCGCTTCGCAGCCGGGCAAAGCCCGGCTGCTCGCTTCACGGGGGAAACCCGGTTTCCCCCGTGAGCCCCCTCGTTGTGTTGACGCGCTCCCCGCGAAGAAACCCGAGGTGCTCGCGATTTATCGCTCAGTGGAACGTGATGACCCGTATGCCGACGTTGTCGAATGCCGGGGAGGCAACGTTCGTCGGGTTGCAAAACCGGATCGTCCCTTGGCCCGGCGACGAGATCTTGATGATCTCGAACGTCAGACCCGGGGGCGCCGGGACGCTGCCGACGAAGGTGAGGAAGGCCGCATCGCCAACCTGGGCACCTCCCAAGGTGATCGCCGCCGTCGTGCAGCTGTTCGCGGCAACCGCACCGGCGTCCCCATGGATCGTGCCGGCGATGTCGGCCCCGGAGAAATCGGCCGTCGAGACAGAACCGTTGGTGATCTTGATGCCCGCAACCTGACCGTCGCCGATGTCAGCGGTCTTGATCGCGCCGTTGGCGATCTTGCCGGAGCCGACCGCGCCGGGCGCCAGGTCCGCGTTGGTCACGTTGGCGTCGGCGATCTTGTTCGACGTCACGCTGTTGTCGGCCGGTGCCAGCTTCGCAACCTTCAGGGCCTTCTTTGCCGTCTTGTTCGCACCCGTGGCCACCCTGAGCGCCCTCTTCGCGACGGCGATCGGGCTCACCGAGGAGAACGCGTGCGGAGCGGCCACCGCGGGCACGACGATGCCAAGGAGCACGACCATGACGAGCACGGCGACCAGGGCGAACGTCTTGAGACGACTCGCCTGACGTATGCGCGAACGCCTACGCGACACGGTGATGAACGGAGATGGCATCCTTGGCCTCCCGGCAGAGTTGTGGGTACGTTCCACGTGGACCGTACCTCTGACGGTCGCCGGGGCCTAAGGGATTTCACTCCCGGTCGAATTCCGCCTCCCTCGCCTTTCTCCGAGAGTGCCGGTAAGCCGATCCCGGCCAAGCCGGCATCGGCGGCGAGGAGAGAAGTGGTCACAGATTCGGCGCACCCTCGACTTGACACGAGCCGGTGTCCGACACCGTTGAGCACGAGCTTCAGTAGGTTGAAGACGATGGCCGCTGACGAGTGGGCAGAGTGGCTTGCGAAGCGGCGCTTCGGTGGGGATCCTGAGGTGCGCCGTCGATTCTCCGAGCAGCTTGCTCGCGTGCGGGATGCTGTACTCGATAACGCAGAGCTTGCCGGCGGTGAAACGCTGCTCGACGTTGGGTGTGGGGAGGGTCTGATCGGCTTCGGCGCCCTCGATCGTGGTGCCAGCCAAGTCATCTTCAGCGACATCTCGCACGAGCTGCTCGAACTGTGCGAGGAGGCGGCCTCGGACCTCGGAGTCTCTGATCGTTGCCGATTCGTCCGTGCGGTTGCAGACGATCTGGCGGCGATCGACGCGGAATCCGTCGACATCGTGACGACGCGCTCAGTGCTGATCTACGTGGACGACAAGGAGTCCGCATTTGGCGAGTTCGTGCGTGTCCTTCGGCCCGGTGGTCGGATCTCGGTGTTCGAGCCGATCAACAGGTTTGCTCAGCGCACCGACGATTTTTGGGCCGGTTACGACCTCAGCAACGTCCGGGAGATCTCGAAGAAGATCCGTGCCGTCTACGACGCCATCCAGCCACCGGACGGGGATCCAATGCTCGACTTCGACGAGCGTGACCTTCTCGATCTCGCTGAGCTTGCGGGGCTGTTCCCGATCCACTTACGGCTAGAGGCCGAGGTCGTTCCCTCCGAGGCAGAGAGCTGGGAGGGATTTGTGAACAGAGCGGGCAATCCTCGTATTCCGACACTCGCAGAGGCTATGACGCAGGCCCTGACTTCGGACGAGGCGGATCGACTCATCCGGCACCTCCGGCCGCTTGTCGAGGAAGGCAAAGGCACATGGCGGATGGCTGTGGCGTATCTATGGGCTTCGAAGCCTCAACCCCCCGCTGGTTCTGCGACGTAGCCGGCGGAACCTTGCGCGGGTTCGATTCCGGCCGCCTCCACTCGGTGGGAAAGGCGAAGCGGGGGACGAACGGTGTCAGACACCGATTTTTCGTCAAGTGGTCTTTGTAGCCGACGACCACGGCGTCGTGAGCCGTCCAAGCTCACCGATCGTCGCGGCCGGACGAAGCTCGTGCTCAACGGTCTCGGACACCGGTTCGTGCCAGAGGACTACGCCGCGCCACGTACCGACGAAGCACCGGGTACGACGTAGCGCGGTTGACCGGCCGGCACCTGGACAACTCGTCACAGAACCGGCACAGATCGCCTCACCGATGGGCTGGTACCTCCCCGGCCGCCCGGACCTGGTCTGGTCACCCGCGCGTCGCGGCTGCCCAGTCCGCTTTGCGGTCGAGCAGGTACGGGACCCGCGGACGTGGCTCGCACGCTACGACGGCCGCGTGTCCGCGGCGCGCGTCTTCACCTACTACGACCACCCGATCCTCGGGCGACCACGCGGCAAGGTCGTCGTTGCCCGCTTCCGCAGCCCGACCCGGGTTCCAGGCGCCTTCTTCTACGCCCTCGGCCGGAAGGTCAGGTGCCGGAGCGGCGCTGCCAACCGGTGATATCCCACCCCCGGCCGGCGACCGAAGAGGAGTCGGGATCCACAGCCGAAGTCGGTGATCGTCCGGGCGACAGAGTCGTACGCGACCCGGCCCAGGGTCGCCTGCGCGTAGGCGGCGCCGGCGACGGTCGCCGCGATGCCCACCGCCGCGCCGGTCGTCAGCAGCCGTGGCGGGAGCTCTTTGAGCGTGGCTGCGATGGCGATCGCCAGGAACGGCACGACCGGGAGCATGTTCCGCTCGTTGAAGATCGGCGCCCCGGCCGCCCAGAGCCCGGCCGCTGCCACGATCGGGAGCAGACCGAGCGCGACGACTGCGCTCCCTTCGCGCTGCCGCCGCAGCACCACTACTCCGCCGATCAGCGCAACGGTGACCGCGGGGCGGGCGATGCCGAAGAGGAGTCCGTCCGGCCCGAAGAAGAGCTCACCCGGAAGCTTGACCACGGCGGTCGGGTCGAAGCCACCGATCCAGAGATAGCGGTCGTGCGCCTCTTGCTCGTGAAACGCAGCCAACCAGGGCGCGAACGCGAGCATCGCCACGCCGATCGCGACCGTCGCCCGGCCGGCGGCGACCGGCCGCGGGCGCGCGGTCCAGAGCCACACGAGCCCGGCACCGACGACGAAGAAGAAGAAGAAGTAGTGCGTCAGCGCGCCGATCCAGGCACCGGCGGCCAGGCCGACGAGC
The DNA here is from genome assembly GCA_038237925.1 of Gaiellales bacterium. GTDB lineage: Bacteria > Actinomycetota > Thermoleophilia > Gaiellales > Gaiellaceae > AC-32. Next base: position 177,870 of record JBBRYF010000001.1, read on the forward strand.
AGCAAGGGCTTCGGCCGCAGCGCCGCCTCCACCAGCACCATCCCGAACACGACGGCCATCAGCACGACCAGCGCATAGGCGCGGAGCTGCTCGGCGTACTGGACGGGCACGGAGCCGAGGGCGACGAGCAGACCCGCCAGTGCCGCCGCCAGCCGGTCGTCGAGCAGCCGCAGGGCCCAGATCGCGGTAAGTGCCGCCGCCCCGGCCGCGAAGAGCACCGAGAGCAGACGCAACGACTCGACGTCTCCTCCGCCGGCCTTCCTCACGCCCCAGGCGAGCACGTACCAGGCCGGCGGGGTCGACTCGGTCCGGCGGACGTGCGTGATGACGCGCCCAAGGCCAGGCTCCGACACGATCCGGGCCGACGCCACCTCGTCGCCGTAGAGCGCGTGGTCCAAGGCGCCCGGAAGGCTCGCGGCTACCGCGCAGGCTGCCACTGCGAGCGGCAGCGTCCAACGCGGAAGGTTCGGCCCGACCACAGGGCTCGATCCTGCGGCCGGCCTGCGACGCGCACGTCACTGTCGCGTAACGGTTCTGCTACGACGCGTAGCCGCGCGACGCGGCGTATTCCTCGGCCACGCGCTTCGGAACGCAGAAGGCCCAGGCGTCCTCGACGAGCTCGCGCATCTCCTCCGAGTCAATCGCGGCGAGGTGTACGTGGACCCAGTGGTAGCGCAGGTCACCCTGGCTCGGCAGCGAGAACTTCTCCGGCACCGACTCGACGAGCGCCTCCCGCAGCTGCTTTGGGAACGCGAAGCCCATCGTCGAGCCGTCGCGTGAGAGCGACAGGTAGACGATGCGCCCGATCCGGAACTTCACGCGCCCGCGGACGAACCCCTCGCTGCTGCGGGGCAGCGTGCTCGCAACCGCACGGACCTCGTCGATCGTCACCATCGCGTGCCGGTGGTCAGGATACGGGCCGTGGCCAAGCTGATCTACTCGGCGATCGCGTCGCTCGACGGCTACGTCGCGGACCGGGACGGCATCTTCGACTGGGCCGAGCCGGACGAGGAGGTGCACGAGTTCGTCAACGAGCTCGAGCGACCGGTCGGCACGTACCTCTACGGCCGTCGCATGTACGAGGTGATGCGCTACTGGGCGGACGTGCCCGACCTCGCGGGGAAGCCGAGGTTCGTGCAGGACTTCGCGAACCTCTGGCAGGCCGCCGACAAGATCGTGTACTCCAGGATGCTCGAAACCGCCCCCGAGTCTCGTACGCGGATCGAGCGAGCCTTCGATCCCGAAGCGGTTCGCGAGCTGAAGGCGTCGGCGGAGCGCGACCTCACCGTGGGCGGCCCGGAGCTCGCCGGTCAGGCGATGGAGGCGGGGCTCGTGGACGAGTGCCAGCTGTTCGTCACGCCGGTCGTGGTCGGAGGCGGGAGGAAGGCCTTCCCGGACGGCGTCCACGTTGAGCTGGAGCTGTTGGACGAGCGCCGCTTCGGGAACGGCGTCGTCTTCCTCCGCTACCGCACTAGCGCGCGCGGATCTTCCTGAGCCCGTCGAGGATCAGGTCGAGGCCGAACTCGAAGGCGCTCACCTGGTGCGGGCCATCGGCGAAGTGCTGCTCGCCGTGCTCACGGCGGTGCGGGAACTCGGCGGCTGGGACGATCCGGTCGAACGAGTCCTTCATCTCGGCGGCGTCCTCGTCGCTGAAGGTGTGGGCTGCCTCCCAGAGCGAGAAGCCGAAGATGTGGCCGTCGAGGACGTGGTAGGCGTGATAGGTCGTCTCTGGCGAGAAAGGAGTGTTGATGGAAGCGATCGTCCGCAAGACGTACGGCCCGCCGGAGGTTCTCGAGCTGGCGGAGGTCGACAAGCCCGTGCCCGCAGCCGATCAGGTGCTGGTTCGAGCCCGTGCCGTCTCGGTGAACCCGCTCGACTGGCACACGCTGACTGGCACACCGTATCTGTTGCGCCTGCAGGAGGGGCTGCGCGGCCCGAAGAGCCCACGGCTCGGGGTCGACTTCGCCGGGACGGTGGAGGCGGTCGGCGCGGACGTTACGCGGCTCGAGCCCGGCGACGAGGTCTTCGGCGGGAAGAGCGGCGCCTTCGCCGAGTACGTCTGCGCTCGCGACGCCGTCGTGAAGAAGCCGGCCAACGTGAGCTTCGAGCAAGCGGCGGCCGTGCCGATCGCCGGGATCACGGCGCTGCAAGGCCTTCGCGACAAGGGCGGCCTCCAGCCGCGCCAGAAGGTCATGGTCAACGGTGCGTCGGGTGGCGTCGGCACGTTCGCGGTGCAGATCGCCAAGGCTCTCGGCGCGGAGGTCACCGCTGTCTGCAGCACGCGCAACGTGGAGCAGACTCGGGCGCTCGGTGCCGACCACGTGGTCGACTACACCGGCGAGGACTTCACCCGCCGCGGCGAGCGCTACGACGTGCTGCTCGACATCGCAGGCAATCGCTCCTGGCGGGAGTACAAGCGCGTCCTTCAGCCCGAGGGCACGCTCGTCTTCGTCGGCGGCCCCAAGACGAACCGCTGGATCGGGCCAATGGGCCGTGCGCTGCGGAAGAAGGTGGCCGCGACCCGGGGCGATCGCCGCGTCGCGATGTTCCTGGCGAAGCTGAACAACGAGGACCTGAGCTTTCTGGCCAAGCTCCTCGAGGAAGGGAGCGTCAAGCCGGTGATCGACCGGCAGTACGCGCTGGGCCAGGCGGCGGAGGCGTTCGCCTACCTCGGCGACGGTCACGCCCGGGGAAAGGTCGTCCTGAGTCTCTAGCTGCGCTCGGCGCGATCGCCGGTTGCAGGCCGTCTCTAAGTGTAACGACTGTCACAAGAGTTGTCATTTGCAAATTCAGTCTGCGCCCGCGTTTTCCTTCAGCCAGGCCTTCGCCACGCGCTTCTGCGCCCGCGTCATCCACGCCTCCGCAACCAAGTCGGCGAGCTCGTCGCGGTCGAGCCGTTCGAGCTGCGCGATGCGGATCAGCACCGCGGGATACCCGTCGAAGTGCGGCGTCGTGAAGTACAAGCCGCGGTCGTCGGCGAGCAGCAGCTCCTTCACGTCGTCGTCGGCGACGCGGAACATCAGCACGTCGTCGAGCCGCTCGCCCGTGACGGGATCGAGCGCGTCGGGCCTCCTGCCGCGCTGGAGACAGAAGAGCTTGCCGTGCACGCGGTAGGTGGGCCGGCCGTCGTCGGAGACCTCCTTCCTCACCTCCGGCAACGCCAGCGCAAGTGCGTCGAGGTCGGCCATCGTCGCCACGACGGCGACTATAGGCTCCCGCCGATGGTTCCCGAGGCGCCGCTCGAGCAGACCGACCACGGGCTCGTCCCGAAGGGCGAGGGTTGGTACGTCGTCAACGCGCGCGCGAGCGAATGGTGGCCTGGCGAGGGGCGCGGCGCGTACTCGCGCTTCGAGGGAGACAAGGAGTTCGACCAGCTCGGCGTCCACCTCGTCGCCCTCGCGCCCGGGGAGCGAATGGCGATGTACCACTGGGAGGAAGACCAGGAGGACTTCCTCGTCCTCGCCGGCGAGGCGGTGCTGATCGTCGAGGGTGAGGAGCGGCCGCTCAAGCAGTGGGACTTCGTGCACTGCCCGCCGAAGGCCAAGCATGTGATCGTCGGCTCGGGCGACGGGAACTGCCTCGTCGTCGCGATCGGCGCGCGCGACCGCTCGGTCGGGCCGGACTGGGGCGGCTACACGGTCGACGAGACCGCGCAGCGGTACGACGCGAGCGTCCTCGAGGAGACGACCGAACCGGACGAGGCGTACGCGCGCTTCCCGAAGCGCGAGCCGTCCGCGTACCGCGAGGGCTGGCTGCCCGAGTAGGCTCCGGAGCAGTCCGCGCGTTTAGAGCGCGGAGTCGAGCAGCTCTGCGTGCTCGGTCTCGGGCGGAGTCCCGTAGACGTAGAGCAGCAGCTCGCCGTCGCCGTGGTTTGCGGTCTGCAGCTCCGTGCCTGGCTCCACGTGGATCAGGCCGCCGGTCGAGACGTCGACCCGCTCGGGCGGCTCGCCGAGATACATCGTCAGCGTTCCCTCGATGACGACGAAAGTTTCCTCTTGGAGCGGGTGCCGGTGGCGGCGGCCCTTTGCGCCGTGCTCGTAGCGCCAGAGGTTCGCGCGCGTGTGCGCGAAGCCGGCGCGCTCGCTCAGCTCGGCGACGTGGCGGGCCGGCTCATCCGGTTCGTGCGGACGCGTCTTCCACGCGAGCTCGTCCGGTCTGATTGCGCGGAAGCCCATGCTCAGCGCGTCCTCTGCGTTCTCGCGAGCACGAGCGCGATTCCGGCGAGACCCATGAGCACTTCGGTCACCCAGATCGACGGGTAGTGCAGCAACCCGCCGCTGCCGCCCCAGACTCCGGAGCGGGCGAGGAGGAGGACGATCAGCGGCTCGCAGACGAATGCGAGCCCGACGGCGATCGGCGCGGCCAGCACCGAGCGTGACTTCCAGATGCCGCCGAGGGTTCCGTAGACCGAGCCGCTGATCAGGCCCCAGGCCTCCCAGAAGTGGCCCGAGCCAAGGGTCAACGAGAGGCGGGTCCCCCACGAGTGCGTCCCGAGGTCGAGGATCGCTGCCTCCGCGAGGTAGAAGCCGAAGAAGGCGACCAGCGTCGTCGCCAGGCCGACCAGCGTCGCCTGCCACACGCGCGTGTAGCGCGTGCCCGCGAGGAAGGGGACGATCACCCAGACCGCGCTCGTGTTGCCGAGGGCGTCGCGGGCTCCCGTGTTCTGCCCCTTGATCGCGGCCACGACGACGCCGAAGGCGAGCGCGGCGAGCACGAGCTTCGCGAGCTTGCGACCGCTGTTCACGGGCCGACGCTAGCAGTCAGCTCGGCGGCAGCAGCAACAGGTGGCTGTCGATCACGCCTTGAGCGATGCCGACGAGCTTGCGCCCGCTGTTCCGCGAGTGGGTGCGCAGCATCTCGAAGGCCGCGTCCCCGTCGAGCGCGTGTCGCGCCATCAGAACGCCCTTCGCCTGCTCGATCGCGGCCCGGCGGTCGAAGGCCCCCTGCAGCCGGTGGTACTCGCCGAAGCGGCGCAGCGTGATGTCGATCGCGCTCTGCAGCTCCCTCGGGTCGCCGTCGACGATGTACGCGTAGACGCCGGCTTTCGCGGCCTCGCTGACGTAGGCGGGATCGGCTTCGTGGAGGAGTGCGATGACCGGGCAGGCGGCTTCATGGACGATCTCCGCGATCAGGTCTAGTGCGTGATCGGAGCTCAGGCCGAGCCCCACGAAGGCGACGTCGGGCTGTTCCCGCGCCGTCGCAGCAGCCACCTCGCTCACGTCGATCTCGCGCGCGATCACTTCGTGCCCGAGCCCCGTCACGACCTGCGCGAGCAGCTCCAGCCGGTCGCGGCGTTCGTTCGCGATCAGGATTCGGAGATGCTGCGTCTCTCTACCTGTCATTGACAGCAAGCTCTCGTCAGCCGCGGGTCCGCGTACGCAGTGTGGTGGAGTAGCGCATCGCGGCTTGTCAGCGGCGCCTGACCGGCGGTCATCAGCAGGCCGAGCATGTACTTCCTCCCTCTGACAACCCACCCGAGAGAAATCTCATCCAATCACACCGTTTGGTCTGCGCGCACGGTCATGCGGGACAGCCGCCCCGTCGGGTGGGTTGTCGCACTCGAAGGTTTGGCTGCCCCGCGAGGTTCATTCGCAGAGCGATGAATATTGGTTCAAAGCTAGTCGTAAATGATGTGTAAACCTTAAAGTGTGGACAACAAACGCTTTGCGCGTCTGTGGACCCACCGGTCTGTATACTCACGCGGCGGGCAGATCTAACCTGACCCGCGCCGATCGACCCTCAGCAAACAGGGGCGAACAGTTGGACCGACCGAGCGCCATCCGTCGGTGCCTGAAGCTCAGATGCTTGGAGGGCTCGGATGGTTGAGGTTGGAATCGCTGTACCGGACCGGGCAAGTGCCCAGACCCTTGTCCAGCGACTGCTGAGCGTCTTCGATGAGGCGTCGGTCTCGGTCGACAAAGGCGGCACCGAAGTGCTCGTTCAGGCTGAGCGCACGACGACGCAGGCGGTCGTCCAGGTCTTGCGGACCGTCTCCGACTGGCTTGACGAGGGCGGCGTCCCGACCGCACAGGTTCGGCTCGAGGCCCGCTCGTACACGCTCGTCGGCGACGCGGCCTACCCCGCCGGCCCGGCTGCGTTGGCATGAGCAGCCGCTCCTTCCAGCAGTCGTCCGCGGAATCCGTCTTCACTGCCCGCGTCCGTGCTGTCAGAGCGCCACGAACAAGGGCGGAAGCGCTCCCGGCTCTCGACGATCAGGCCCTGATCCACTCGATCGCGGCTGGCGACCAACTCGCGCTCGCAGAGCTCTACGAGAGGCTCGGAGCGATCGCCTACGGATTGAGCCTGAGGGTTGCCCGTGATCCGTCTCTCGCCGAGGAGGCGGTTCAGGACGCGTTTCTGTCCGTGTGGCGATCAGCCGCAAGATTCGATCGGCGCCGTGGTTCGGCCCGGACCTGGCTGCTAACGCTCGTCCACCGCCGGGCCGTCGATCTCGTCAAGCGCTCCGCGCGCCGGCCCGAGGACCCGACGGACGCACCGCCGGAGCAACCCGCCGGGTCCGCTGCGGAGGCAGCGGGCGTGCGCGACGAACGACGAAGAGTCCAGACTGCACTCGAGGGTCTGCCTGCCAGACAGCGGCAGGCGCTCGAGCTCGCTTACTACGGTGGCTACTCGCAGAGCGAGATCGCCGGGCTGCTCGGCCTGCCGGTCGGCACGATCAAGAGTCGGATGTACGTCGGCCTTTCACGCCTGCGCGACCTTCTGCGCGAGCGAGACTAACGCGAAAACGAACGAGAAGGGACTACGTGGCGCAGATCGATCCGCAGATGCAAGCGATGCTGGATGCACTCGCCGAGCTTGGCCCGAAGCCGATCGAACAGCTCGATGCGAAGGAGGCGCGAAAGCAACCCACGCCTGCCGACGCTGTGAGGCACGTGCTGGAGAAGCGTGGGGACTCGACCGATCCGGAAGCTGTCGGCAATGTCGAGGAACGGAAGATCGACACTGCAGACGGATCGCCGCTTCCGCTAGTCGGGACGAATCCGATCCGGATCTACGTACCGCTCAACGGCAAGGGGCTGTTCCCGGTGTTGCTCTACTTTCACGGCGGCGGCTTCGTGATCGCCGACCTCGATACGTACGACTCTTCGCCCCGTGCGCTCGCCAACGCTGCTGGTTGCATCGTGGTCTCCGCGCATTACCGGCAGGGGCCGGAGGATCCTTATCCGGCGGCCCACGACGACGCACTGGCCGCCTACCGCTGGGTGATCGAGAACATGGACGAGATCGGCGGCGATGGCCGGCTTGCAGTCGCCGGGGAGAGTGCGGGCGGCAACCTCGGGGCATCCGTGAGCCTGCGCGCGAAGGAGGAGGGGCTCGAGCTGCCCGTCCACCAACTGCTCGTGTACCCGATCGCCGACGGCGATTCCTCGAAGCCCGCGTTCACGGAACACGCCGGGGCAAAGCCGTTGAACGCGGCGACGATGGAGTGGTTCACGGAGCAGTACAGCCCGGACGCGAACGATCCCCGGTTCGCGCTGACCAAGGCCGATCTTTCCGGCCTGCCGCCGACGACGATCGTGAATGCCGAGGTCGACCCGCTCCGCGACGACGGCCCGGCCCTCGCGGAGCGTCTGCGCGCCGCGGGCGTCGAGGTCGAGCACAAGCACTTCGACGGCGTGACGCACGAATTCTTTGGGATGGGTGCGGCGGTAGACAAGGCGAAGGACGCTGTGCAGTACGCGGCCGGCCGCCTCTCGCGGGCCTTCCAGCGCGCCGAAGTCCGCGCCTAACGGCGCAGGTGTAGCGGGGTCGAGCCGTCGTCGGCCCCGCTGGCGCCGTCAGGGCGCCGCGGTGGCGAACAGGAGCCGGCTGCGAGGTCTTCGGGAGTCTCGCGTGGCCTCGAGCTAGACCGCGACGACGGCAATGGACGACAGGGCCCGCGACAGGGGGACGACAGAGACCGGTGCGCCTCCTGCAAAGACGGCGGCCAACGTGCTCCGGCCCTTATGTAGCAGCCACGCTTTGTACTCTCGGCCCTTGGTAGCGGGCTTCAGTTCCCTCACGATCAACACCGCGTGCCCGTGCGGGTCGACCCTGAGGAGCCCTTCGGCGCCCTGGAGGCCGTAGGCGCGCGCGTTCCACGCACCATCGCCCACCGCCCAGAGCGAGGCCGTGCAAGCAGCAAGGAGAAGGGCGAGGCTGACGGCCCCGACCAGCCAGCGGCGGACCCGCCGCAACCGCTGTGGCGGCTGCTGCTGAACCTCTGCCTGGTCGAGGATTCTGGATAGCAAGGCCTGTGGCGGGTCGACTGCTTCGCTTTCGATCACGCCGCGATCTCGCTCGAGCATCACTCCAGACTCGCCGAGCTCGACGAGCCGCGCCCGGCAGCGTGGACAGTGCGGAAGATGGTTCTCCACCGCACGGCGATCACGCTGGCCGAGCGCGTCCACGGCGTAGAGCGTCAGCCGCTCGTCAGTCGTGGGAACAGCCACCTCACTGCTCCGTCGCTGCCCGTAGGTCGGCCTGGACGAGCCAGCGCCGCTCGAACACAACGGAGAGCCAGATCGACAGCTCGAAGAGAGCCATCAGCGGCAGCATCTCGAATGCTGTCGTGACCGGATCGACTCCTGGGAGGGCGACCGCGAGAGCGGCCATCGCGACGTATCCGATCTTGCGATTGCGGCGGAGCTTCGAGGAAGTGAGAACCTTCAGGCGTACGAGCGCGAGCACGAAGATCGGAAGCTCGTAGACAAGGCCCACCGCGATCAGCGACAACAGGGCGAACGAGTAGTAGCTGCTCGCGCGAATCTGGATGTCATAGATGCCCTTGTCGTAGTTGGTCAGGAAGTGGACTGCCGCCGGCAGCGCGATCCTGTATGCGAAGCCGACGCCGATCACGAAGAGCCCGGTCGCGAAGATCACGAAGCCGAGGATCGTGCGCTGTGTGTTCTTGTCGACCGCCGGGGCCAGGAAGCCCCAGAGCTGCCAGAGAATGACCGGCAGAGCGAGGGCGAAGCCCGCGTAGAGGCTGACCTTGATCGAGGTCATGAACGGCTCTGCGACGCCGAAGGTGACCGGGTGCCTACGACCGGCCGGGAGCGGCTGGTTGAGCCAGCCGATCAGCTCGTGGTGGAAGCCGTAGGCAACCGCGAAGCCGCCCGCCAGCGCGACAAGGACGATTACCAGGCGGCCGCGGAGCTCGCCGAGGTGCTCGACGAGCTCCGCCGACTCGCCGGGCTGCAGCCGCTTCGGGAGTCGCATCAGGCGACGATCTTCTTGCTCTCGACTGGCTCGAGCGTGGCCACAGGCTCAACAGCTGCGTCGTGGTCGAGGTGCTCGAAGCTGACCGGCTCGGCGATCGCCTGCGAGACGTCGTCGAGCTGCTTGTCGTGGCTGTTCGTGACCGAGTCCTTGAACTCACGCAGGCCGTGTCCGAGCGAACGACCCATCTCGGGGAGTCGCTTCGGGCCGAAGACCAGCAGGACGACGAGGCCGAGCAAAAGAATTTCAGGGAAACCGATGAATCCGGGCATGAGGCTCCTTAGTTTTCAGTGGTGGAAGTAGGTCCCGGAGCGGCCGCAGTGGGCCGCCCCGGGCAGAGCGAGCTAGCCGACGATGAACTTGGTCGCCCTCACGACAGCGAGGACCTGGCGTTTGGTGCGCGGCCCCTCGAACGCCTTGGGAGCGCCCTTGACGTGATTGATGTTGCGGATCCAGCCGGCGTGACGAGCCTCGATCGGCAGGATCGAGCCCGCCGCGGCGAGGATCTTCCTCGACCGGATGTTCCCGACCTGGCCCAGGTACGCGGAGACGCCGGTGTCCTCGAGCGCCTGCGCGGTGGCCTGGAACTTGGCCTGGTCGGTGGTGGTGCCCCTGAAGTTGAACTTCGGCTTCTTTACAGCGGCGCTGCCGAGAGCACCCTTCAGGAAGGCCACGTGTGCGACCTCGTGGGCCTTGACGACACTCGCGAACTTGCCGACCTCGCCGCCGAACTTGCCCTTGGCGACAGCCTCGCTGTAGAACGCTGCCTCCAGGTACTCGAGCGTCAGCGCGAAGTTGAGAATCGCGACGTCGCCCTTCGTGACACCGGCACCGGCGATCGCCGGGAACGCGCCGAGAAACGCGCTCGAACCGGCAATTGCTCCGGCGCCGACGCCGGCCTTCTTCAGGAACGCCGCGCGAGTGTTGCCGTCGACCTTCTCAGCGTACTCACGAATTGCGCCGTCCTGATCTAGCTCTTCCAACGAGGGAAGAAATGACATACAGACTCCTCTCGAGACGGCGTCAGTCCGACCGGGTGGCCGAGTTAGTTGTGAACCGTCCGCAGGTGGTATTCGCCTGCCGGAACTTCCCGGTTCATTTTCGAATGATTACGACCGCGCCGGCCGGAGCTTTGAGCGTGGCGCGGGGAGCCTCGCCGAACCGGATCGGCGGAAGATGCTGGTTCAGCTGGCGCGTGATCTTCTTCAGGTTCGGCAGAAACGTCGCCGGCGTCGTCTCCGGATAGAAGATCCGAGCCGGCCGAGCGAAGGGCCAACCGCTGGGCCCGGCGCGGCGAATTGCAAACGGCGAGAGCCTGTCACCAAGCAGTGCGCGACCCGCTCCTGGCCGAGCGGGTCGCGGGCGGCCTCCGCGTGATACGTGGCAGAGTTGTGACCAGTGCCGACCGAGACGCAGTTGCGCAAGGCGGAGGCCTTTCGGGCGCTGCACGAAGGCGAGCCGTTCGTGATCCCGAACCCGTGGGACGCTGGCTCGGCCCGGGTGCTCGAGGCGCTTGGATTCCGTGCGCTCGCGACGACGAGCTCCGGCTTCGCGTTCACGCTCGGGCGACTAGACGGTGACGTGACGCTCGACGAAGTGGTCGCGCATGTCGAGTCGCTTGCCGCGGCCACCGAGCTGCCGGTCTCGGTCGACCTCGAGGACGGCTTCGGCCCGGAGCCGGAGGACGCCGCGCTTGCGATCACGCGCGCAGCGGAGGCGGGAGCCGTCGGCGGCTCGATCGAGGACTACGACCGCGGCGGGCGCCTCTACGACCCCGGTCACGCGACGGAGAGAATCCGCGCGGCTGCCGAAGCCGCGGGCCGCCTCGGCTACCCCTTCACGCTCACCGCGCGCGCCGAGAACCAGATCCGCGGGAATCCCGACCTCGCTGACACGATTGCGCGGCTCACTGCCTACGAGGAGGCGGGCGCCGACGTGCTCTACGCCCCGGGTCTGCACACGGTCGAGGAGATCAGGACGGTGTGCGACGCGGTCTCGAAGCCGGTGAACGTGCTCGCTGTTCCAGGGCTCTCGTTCGCGCAGCTCGCGGACGCCGGTGCGCAGCGCGTCAGCGTCGGCGGCGCGCTCACATGGGTGGCGGCGAAGGCGTTCGCGGACGCCGCGACCACCATCCGCGACACCGGTGATTTCTCGGCGCTGGCGGCAAGGCTCCCGCTCGACGAGTGGTTCAGCCGCGCGGCGTCGGGGTCCGGCTGAGAGCTGTCGAGGTCAGCCGGCCGTGGTTGCAGACGAGGCCGCCGAAGCGGATCGTGCGATGACTGCGCTCGTCGGGCGGCGTCACCTCGAGCCACGTCGAGGGCGTGCAGTGCTCGGTGCCGACCTGCACGTCGTTCCAGGCGAGGTTCGCGTAGGCGGCACGGCCGGGCCGTAACACGATGCGGTGGGGACGCGGATCGCGCCGGGCAAAGGTGCTGCCCCAGACGACGCGTGTCGGCTTCGGTCGGTGGTGGGCGTTCTCGAGCCCGAAGCCAGCGTAGCCGTAGACGAAGCACGCGTGGCCGCTGAGGTTCTTGAAAACGACGTCGAGAGCAACGCTCCCGGCCGCGGCCCCGCCGTGGGTGAGATAGCTCCTGAGGTCGCCGAGGTGGCAGCGGGGCGCGGGCACCGCCGCGTTCGCCCTCGAGAGCACGAGCGCAACCGGCACGAGCGCCAGGGCCGCAGCGAGCCCCTGCCGTCCGATCCTCGTGCCCATCGGAAGATGGTACGTCGAGGAGGGCGTGGCCGAAACCGCGCCCTCCTCGATTCGGGCTAGGAGTTGTTCGCGGTCAGCGACGGCGTCGACCAGCCGGCCGGGCGGATCAGGTACACGATCCCGCCACTCGCCGGGATCCATGCGCGCTCGAACTGCTCGCGGTCGTAGAAGTGCTTGACGCTTGCGTCGTCGGGCGAGGCCGGGTCGTTGACGATCACCTTCGACCGGTCGGCGCTGAAGCCCTCGATCACGAGCAGGTGGCCGTTCGTGCTCTTGATGCCACCGTCGAGCTTGTTCGAGTTCCACGCAACCGACGCGACCAGCGGGATGCGCGCCCGGATGAACGGCTCGGCCTCACGCAGGTTGTGGAGCTGCGTGACGTCGGCGACGAGCCCTCGAGAGGCCGCGTAGGCCGCGTTGAACGGCCAGTTGCCGGCTCCGTTGTAGTGGTAGTCGTAGACCGCCCTGGCGGTGTAGTCGACCTGCGGGTCCGCGTACGGGACCCACGACATCTCGGCCGCCGTCGGGTTGTAGTTCGTGCCGGTGACCTGCGACCAGTACGAGACGACCATCGACGTCGACGTCGGGCTGCACCACGCCTCGCCGCCGTTGTCGTACTGCGGGAACTCGCCGTGATGCGTCTCCTGCGAGTACTTCGGCACTTGGAGGTCGATCGCGCTAGTCATCGTCGACGAGCTCGGGAAGGTCATCTTCTGATTGGTCAGGCCGGACGCGATTGCGCTCAGGCGGCTCAGCGTCGGGCTCCTGCTCGACGTGGCCAGGCGGTAGAGCGTCGCCCGCAGCCGGTACGCGATTGCGAGGTGATCCTTCGCGAAGAGGGTGTCGATCGAGACGTAGCCGTCGGCGTCGCCCTGGCCGCCGACCGAGGTGCGGTGGAAGGTCGAGTCGCTGGAGGACCAGCGGCCGAGGATGTACCACTTCGCCCAGTGGCCGTCGTCGATCTGCGGCTGCACCTCGACCTGGATCCAGGTGCCGGCCGGGGTGTTCGCGTTCCAGGACGAGACGAGCTCGTTGAACGGGAAGAGCGTGGTGACCCCCGAGGTCCATGTTCCGTAGAGGTAATTGCCCGAGCCGTCGACCCCGTCGCCCGAGTAGTTGTTGAACGGGTCGGCGTACGCGATCGGGCTGGCGAGGCCGCTCGAGGCGAGCGTGAGCGAGCTGCCGGAGAGGACGGTGCCGCTCTTCGTCGAGTCGGCGGCGTTGAACGAGAACGTCTTGAAGTTGAGCGGGTACGGCTGTGCGGCGAAGGCGGGAGCGCTGGCGGCAAGCGCGAGCCCGGCAGCCGCTACGAGTGTGAGTAGTGCACGAGTAATCATGCTTGCGATCCTAACCCTGTTCCTCGGAAACGCTAAATCGCCGCCCCTGAAGTGGACGGTAAGATCAGCGGCATGTGCCGGAACATCCATACGCTCTTCAACTTCGAGCCGCCCGCTACCCAAGACGAGGTGCAGGGTGGCGCGCTGCAGTACGTGCGCAAGATCAGCGGCTTCACCAAGCCGTCGCAGGCGAACGAAGCCGCCTTCGAGCGCGCCGTCGCCGAGGTCGCCGCCGCGTCGAGCCGCCTGCTCGAGGAGCTCGTGACGAACGCGCCGCCGAAGGACCGCGAGGTCGAAGCGGAGCGGAAGCGCGAGCGATCCGCGAAGCGCTACGCGGCGGCCTAGTAACCGCTCAACCTGTCGTAGGGTGGAGCGGTGCGTCCTGCCCTGCGACTGCTCGTCCTCGCCGGCCTTGGCACCGCGGCGCTGCCGCTAGGCCTGACCCAGCACGCGGGAGCGGCCAACCCGGCCTGCGGGCCCGATGCACCGGGTGTCTTCACGACGATCAGCCGCACGATCGTTCCGATCGGGGTCTCGGCGATCCGCGGGTTCACCAACAGGGCTACATCGTCACGATCAGCAACTTGCAGGTGACCGCCCCGGCCGAGTACGGCGCGACGCATGTGCCGGGCGCGAAAGTGTACGTGCTGCGCTTCGAAGCGCAGCACGCCGGGCCATTCGATGCGCATGCGACCTGGACGGCCCAGTACAAGGATGACCTCGGGGTCGTCTGGACCTGCGACGCGAGCGGAGTCCTGACGCTGGACGCCGAGAAGGGTCGTCCGCTCGCGCTCAGGCAGCCGTTGAGCACTGGGAAGCACCAATGGGACGACCCGATCATCTGGAAGTGGCACTGCCTACCCGACTCGGACCCGATTCCGCGGTCGCTGACGATCAAGTGGGAAGTCGACAAGCGTGAGCTGCCGTTGTTCTTCCGCGGCGGCAACCCGCCGTTCAGGCTCTCGAAGCGCGCCAAGACGCTCAGGGCGTCGACGGCAGACCCGTGCGACGGCCACCAGGTCGGCGGCTTCACCAAGAAGCGTCTGGCGAAGAACGCGACGCTTTCGGTGATCCTCGGTGGCAACGCTGAGACCGGCGCGGGCGGCCTCCTCGTCAAGTTCGGAGGCGAATTCCGCCTCGGCGGCAGGCGGGGCAACATTCATCCGCTGCACCTCGGGATCGTGCTCAAGGAGGGCTCCCGCACGCTGATCAACGCAAAGGTGTGCGCGTGGCAGCAGACCGGCTTCGAGATCGCGAGCCACAGCGGCGTCAGCTGCTGGCGAAAGTAACGCGGGCGCGATGCGCCTCACCCGCTACGACGACGCCGAGTCGTTTCTCGCGCACGCAGGCGACTTTCTCGTCGCGCGAGAAGCCGAGCACAACCTGATCCTCGGGCTCAGCTCCCGCCTGCGCGTGGCCCCGCGCATCTACGGCGAGGCTCCCTACTTCGCGGTCGTCGACGACGGCGGCACGATCGTGGGCGCGGCGATGCGCACGCCGCCGCACAACCACATCCTTTCCGAGCTTGACGACGAGGCTGCGCTCGAGCCGCTCCTCGACGACGCGCGATCAGCGTTCGGCTCACTGCCGGGCGTGTCCGGTCCGAAGGAGCGGGTAGCCCGGTTCGCGGCGGCGTGGGGCGCGGCGACGGGTGCGACCGTCCGGCTCGAGATCGCGCAGCGCGTGTTCTCCGCGGACCACGTCGACCCGCCGCAGGGCGTGTCGGGCGCGATGCGCGACTACGAGCGTCGCGACCGCGAGCTCGGGAGCCGCTTGATGGACGCCTTCGTGGCCGAGGCGCTGCACGCGCCGCCGCCTGAGTCGAGCGGGGAGTTCATCGACCGCCGGGAGGAGGATTCCGACGGCGGGATCGTGTTCTGGGACGACGAAGGCCGCACGGTGTCGATGGCCGGCTTCGGTGGCCTCACGCCGAACGGGATCCGCATCGGACCCGTCTACACGCCGCTGGAGCTGCGCGGCCGCGGCTACGCGAGCGCGCTGACGGCGGCGCTGACCCAGCGGCTACTCGACGGCGGGCGGCGGTTCTGCTTCCTCTTCACCGACCTTGCCAACCCGACCTCGAACAGCATCTACCAGCGCATCGGCTACGAGGGCGTGGCCGATATAGACCTCTGGACGTTCTCGGGCTAATCACGGGCGACACGCCGTGCCGGTCCACGAACGTGGACTACCGGCTCGACACGCAGTCGGCGCGGTCGTTCCTCGGGCAGTTCGTCACGCTGCCCTAGGCGGTTACGTTCAGCGCCTCGATACCCCAGATCACGAAGGCGCGGTTGCGCCGGGGCTCCTCCGTGAGGGAGAGCCGCGGCGCCCGCTCCACCAGCGCGCGCAGGCTCGCCTCGAGCTCGATCCGTGCGAGCGCCGCGCCGATGCAGACGTGGATGCCGCCGCCGAAGCCGATGTGCTCGGCGGCGTTCCCGCAGACGACGTCGAAAGCGTCAGGGTCGGGGAACACCCGCGGATCGCGGTTGGCCGCGCCGAAGAGCAGCGCGACCTTTTCGCCCCGCGGCACCGGCTCCCCGGCGATCTCGGCGCCGTCTTCGAGCACCCAGCGCTCGAAGAGCTGGAGTGGGGGATCCCAGCGGATCAGCTCCTCGACAGCCGGGGCGACGGTGACCTCGCCGCTCACCAGCCGCCCCCACTGCTCTGGATGGCGGAGCAGGGCGAGGACGCCGTTGCCGAGGGTGTTCACGGTGGCCTCGTGGCCAGCGTTCAGCAAAACGATCACCGTTGAGACGATCTCCGGATCGCTCAGGCAGCGGCCCTTCTCTCGGGCCTCGACGAGCCGGGTGGCGAGGTCGTCCTGGGGCTCGCGCCGTCGTTCGGCGACGAGGCTCAGGACGTAGTCGCTGAACTCGCCCGCCGCCTGCGTGGCCGCTTCGGCTTGCTCGCGCGTGGTGTCGAGCTCGTACATCTTCACCATCGCGTGGGACCAGTCGAGTAGGTCGCGCGCGCGGTCGGTCGGGACGCCGAGCAGCCGGCAGACGACGGCAATCGAATAGGGCTGGGCGTAGTCGCGCAGGAGCTCGAAGTCGCCGTCCGGGAGGAGATCCCGCGCCAGCTTGGCCACGGGGCCGCGCAGACTCTCGACGGAGCGCGGCGTGAACGCGGCAGCGACGAGCTTCCTGATCCGCGTGTGCTCCGGCGGCTCGAGCCAGAGGAGGCTCCAGCGCTCGGTCTCCCAGAACGCCTGCCAGCGCGGGTCGAGTAGGTTGGCGGCGGCGAACTCGCGCTCGGACGCGACGTGGCGGAAGTTGCGACCGAGCCGCCGGTCGCGCAGGCAGGCACGCACGTCGGCGTGGCGGGTGACGAACCAGCGGCCGAGCCGGTCGTCGTAGAGGAGCGGCGTCTCCTCCCGCAGCGCCGCGAGCTGCGGGTAAGAATCGTCGAGAAAGGCCGCGCTGGTCGGGTCGAATCCGGTCAGGTGGCCGCGGTGATCGTGATGCCGCCGCGGGCCTTCTGCCGCAGCGTGACCTCGACCTTCTCGGCCGCCAGCTCGAGCGCGGCGGCGACGTCGTTCCGGATCCGGACGGCCAGCGCCTCGCAGAACGCGCCTTCGTTGCGGAAGGACGCCAGGTAGAGCTTGAGCGACTTCGACTCGAGGCACAGGCCGCCCGGCTGGTAGGCGATCGTGACCACGTACATGTCGGGCTGACTCGTGATCGGACACATCGCGACCAGCTCGTCACTGGTCAGCTCCACGCGGGCCACGCCGGGGTTCGGGAAGGTCTCGAGCCCGGCGTAGTGGTCGGAGCCGGGGTGACCGAGGGCGACGAACTCGGTGGTGCGCTCGTTCATGGGGCGTACTGTACGCCGACGTGAGGCGCGTCTACCTCGCCGGGCCGCCGTTCGCGGAGGAGTACCGCCGCCGGGCCACCGAGCTGCTGCAGGCGCGCGGCTGCGAGCCCGTCGACCCGATGCGCCGCGACTTCCGCGGGCGCACGGAGGGCAACGAGGCCGAGATCGTGGAAGGCGACCTCCAGGAGATCGAGTCCTGCGACGCCGTGCTCGCGGCGTTCACGTCGCCGGACGAGGGGACGGCGATGGAGGCCTGGCACGCGCACACGCGCGGGATCCCGGTGGTCGCCTACACCGGCGGGACGCCCGCGCACCCGTGGACGGTCTTCGTCGCCGATTACGTCTTCGCGGACCTGAGCGAAGCCGTCGACACCGTGGGCGGGTAGTCGTTGAGGATACCGAGAAGTATCTTACGAGACTACTCACTGGTATCCTGCGGGACTGATGATCACCGACGTCAACCCGTTCGTCTACTCGCGCCCGATCGCTCCCGAGCAGATCGTCGACCGCGACGAGGAGACGCAGCTGCTGCTCAAGAACGCGGTCGGCGGCCACTACGTCCGCCTCTACGCACCGCGCAAGTACGGCAAGACGAGCCTGCTGCGCCGCGCTCTCGCCGACGGCGAGCGGCAGGAGGGCCTCGTGCCCGTGCTCGTCGACCTCTACGGCATCGTCTCGCTCGCCGACGTGGCCGTTCGGTTCGAGCGTGCGTACGCGAAGGAACTGCGCGGCGCGATCCGCAGTCGCGTCGAGGAGTTCCTGCAAAAGACCGGCCTGGGCCTCTCGCTGGGCGCTTTCGGAATCAGCGCAAGGCTCCAGCTCGAGCCGAAGAGCGACCCGTTGCCGGCGCTCCACGCGCTGCTCGACCTGCCGTTGCGGCTCGAGGAGTCCGGCGGCTTTCGCGCGTACATCGCCCTCGACGAGTTCCAGGACGTGCGCAAGGTCCCGAGCCTCGACGGGATCCTGCGCAGCCACATCCAGTTTCAGGGCGACGTGGCCTCGTACGTCTTCGCCGGCTCGGAGCCGGGGCTGATGAAGCAGCTCTTCGAGCACAAGGAGGCGCCGCTGTACGGCTCGGCCGTGCCGGTAAGGCTCGGCCGGCTGCGCGACGAGGATCTCGCGGGCTACGTCGCCGATCGCTTCCGTGAGAGCAAGCGCACCGTCGGCGAGGCGCTGAACCCGCTGCTGGCCTCGGCCAAGGGCCATCCGCAGCGGGCGATGCTGCTCGCGCACAGGCTGTGGGAGGAGATCGAGCGGAAGGGAGCCGCGACGCTCGAGGACTGGGAACGGGCGCACGCGGCGGCGCTCGGTGAGCTGCAGCCGGAGTTCGAGGCTCAGTGGCGCAGCCTCGACACCTCCGAGCAAAGGACGCTGCGCGCGATCATCGCCGGCGAGGGCTCGCCGTATCGGGCCGCGGTGCTGGAGCGGGTCGCTCTGACGAAGACGAGCGCGCAGAAGGCGCTGCAGCGGCTGGGCGCGCGTGCGGAGATCGAGGCGGACGGACGCAGGCAGGCGATCGTCGACCCGCTCTTCGCGGAGTGGATCGCGGCGCTTGCCTGATCCCTCGGGACGGCGCACACGGCCTCGACACCCTCGAGCCCAGTGACAACGCTCAGCTCGCGGCGGAGACCGGTGCCACGGCCGCGGCGGCCGCGACGACGCTGTAGGCATCGCTGCCGGCGACGAGCCGGTCGGCGTGCTCGTGCCCTGCGACGACGAGAAAACGGTCAGGGCTCACGCGCACGCGAGCGATTGGGGGTTGTCGTAGCTATCTCCGGTCTCAAATGGTCGCGGCGGCGGGGAGCACGTATCGACCACGAGACAGACTTGTCTGTCAAGGGGTAGAGGCGCTACGCTTCCCGCATGACGCAAGCGGTCGCATCCATCCCCGTCAACGCGCGCGACCGGATTCTCACGAGCGCGTACGAGCTCTTCGCCCGCCACGGTGTTCGCGCTGTCGGCGTCGACGAGGTGATCAAGCGAGCCGATGTGGCCAAGGCGACGCTCTACCGGCATTTCGCGTCGAAGGACGACCTCGTGCTCGCCTTCCTCCAGCAGCGCGAGCAACTCTGGACGAAGGAGTGGGTCGAGGCCGAGGCACGGCGCCGCGGCGAGACGCCGGAGGAGCAGTTGCTCTCAATCTTCGACATCTTCGACGAGTGGTTCCGCCGCGACGACTTCGAGGGCTGCTCGTTCATCAACATCCTGCTCGAGATGAACGACCGGGCCACTCCGATCGGCAAGGCGAGCGCGGTCCACCTGTCGAACATCCGCTCGATCATCCGCACGCTCGCGACCGAGGCCGGCCTTCGCGACCCGGAGCAGTTCGCGCATTCCTGGCACATCCTGATGAAGGGCTCGATCGTCGCCGCAGGTGAAGGCGACCACGACGCCGCCCGGCGCGCGCAGGCGATGGGCCGCCTGCTGATCGCGCAGTACCGCCCCGCCTAGTAGTAGGAGGGATTGGCGGAACGCCGCTCGCACCCCGAGGGCCTCGCGGTGTTTCGTCAAGCCCTCCACTATTGAGTTAGCGCCCCCGACGCGAGAGAATCCCGCGCGTCAAGAATCGAGAGGGGGAGTGTTGGCGGATCACATGCACGACGACGGCAAGGACCGTAGCGTCCTCCATGCGCTCGGGTATGCGCAGGAGCTGCGGCGCGGGATGTCGGGGTTCTCGAACTTCGCCATCTCGTTCACGATCATCTCGATCCTGTCGGGGACCCTCACGCTCTACTACGCAGGGATCGACTACGGCGGGTTCGTCATGGAAGCGTACGGCTGGCCGATCGTGTCGGTCTTCGTGCTGATCGTCGGCCTCGGGATGGCCGAAATAGCTTCCAAGTACCCGACTGCAGGCGGGCTTTACTACTGGGCCGCCAAGATGGGGGGCCCGGTCTGGGCGTGGTTCACTGGCTGGTTCAACCTCGTCGGCCAGATCGCGATTACCGCCGGGATCGACTACGGCGCTGCGATCTTCACCGACGCGCTCCTGAACCTGCTCTGGCCAGGCACCTTCCATTCCAGCGCACACGAGATCATCTACGTCTATGCGGTGATCCTCGGCCTGCACGCGGTGATGAACACCTTCGGCGTGCGGCTCGTTGCGATGCTGAACGACATCTCGGTGTGGTGGCATGTGCTGGGGGTGCTGATAATCGTCGGCGTCCTGATCTTCAAGCCGGATCATCATCAGTCGTTCTCCACCGTGTTCACGAAGACGGTGAACGCCAGCGGGTTCTCGCACAGCTGGCTCTGGTTCGTGCTCTTGCTGGGACTCCTGCAGGCCCAGTACACGTACACGGGCTACGACGCATCCGCGCATATGAGCGAGGAGACGCAGGGTGCTTCGCGCGCCGCCGCACGCGGGATCGTGATGTCGATCGTCGTGTCGGCGATCTTCGGCTACATCCTCGCGCTCGGCGTTACGTTTGCGATCCAGAAGATCGACAACGTCACGGGATCGGGGATCTTCGCCGTCAAGACGATCTTTCTCGACTCGTTGGGCCGCAAGGCTGCAGAGCTCGTTCTCTTCATCACCTGTCTGGCCCAGTTCTTCTGTGGCATGTCGTCGATTACATCGGCCTCTCGCATGCTCTATGCCTTCTCGAGGGACCGGGCGACGCCGGGACACCAGCTCTGGCGGCGTCTGAATGCTCAGCGCGTTCCGATCTTCGCGATCTGGGCGATCGCGGTGCTGGCGTTCCTGGCAGCGTTCCCCGCGTACTTCTCAAACGGCGTCGCCGCCGGAGCCGGCTATGTCGCCTACCTCGCGGTGACGTCGATCGCCGTCATCGCGCTCTACATCGCGTACGCGATTCCGATCTTCCTTCGGCTTCGCGCGGGCGATTCCTGGGAGCCCGGCGAGTGGACGCTAGGACGTTGGTACAGACCGATCGGGATAGTTGCCTGCCTCTGGGTGGCGTTCATCTCGGTGCTCTTCATCATGCCGACGGTGCCAACAGGAGTCCCCTGGAACAAGGACTTCACGTGGCTTTCCTTCAACTACGCCCCGATAGCTGTTGGCGGGACGATCCTGCTCGTGGGCTCGTGGTGGCTCCTGTCGGCCCGGAAGTGGTTCACGGGCCCGATCGCGCAGGGCTCCGAGGAGGAGCTGGCGCGAATCGAGGCGCAGTACGGCGACCAGAGGGGGGCCGACCCCGTCCCCGCGTCGTAGACTCGCGTCAGGACTGGAATCGCAGAGGGAGCCGGTTCGCGCCGGCTCCCTCGGTCTTCGGGAGAGAGCGATGCTGAGCGTCGAGGAGCTGAGAGCCGAAGTCGAGCGGGGCGAGATCGACACCGTCGTCGTCGCGTTCACCGACATGCAGGGCCGCCTGCTGGGCAAGCGCGAGCACGCGGAGTTCTTCCTCGAGGAGTCCGCCGAGCACGGCCTCGAGGGCTGCAACTACCTGCTGGCGCTCGACATGGAGATGGACCCGCAGGCCGGCTACGAGATGGCCAGCTGGGAGCAGGGCTACGGCGACTTCGTGCTCACGCCGGATCTCTCGACGCTGCGTCGCGTGCCGTGGCTGGAGGGGACGGCGTTCGTGCTCTGCGATGTCGGCTGGGCCGACGGCTCGCCGGTCCTGGCCTCGCCGCGTCAGGTGCTGCGCGCCCAGGTCGAGCGGGCGCGGGCGGCGGGCTACGAACCGATGATGGGCTCGGAGCTCGAGTTCTACCTCCTCAAGGAGAGCTACGAAGAGGCGCACGCGAAGCACTACCGTGATCTGACCCCGTCGGTGCCGTACATCCTCGACTACCACATCCTCGCGACGAGCTTCGACGAGCCGCTGATCCGCGAGATCCGCAACCACATGCAAGCGGCCGGGATCAAGGTCGAGAGCTCGAAAGGCGAGGCGTGGCCGGGCCAGCAAGAGATCAACTTCCGCTACGCCGACGCGCTGACGATGGCCGACAACCACGCGATCTACAAGAACGGAGCCAAGGAGATCGCGCAGCAGAACGGCTGCTCGATCACGTTCATGGCCAAGCCCGACCACTCGTGGATCGGCAGCTCTTGCCACGTTCACGCGAGCCTCTGGCGTGACGGCGAGAACGTGTTCGCCGGCGAGGGCGAGCTCTTCGACCGCTTCCTGGCCGGCTGGATCGCGTGCACGAAGGAGCTCGCGCTGTTCCTGGCGCCGACGATCAACTCCTACAAGCGGTATGCCGCCGGCTCCTGGGCGCCGACGTCGCTCGCTTGGGGCCGCGACAACCGCACGTGCGGATTCCGCATCGTGGGGCACGGCGGCTCGCGGCGGGTCGAGACCCGTATCCCCGGCGGCGACGCCAACCCGTATCTCGCCTTCGCGGCCCTGATCGCGGCCGGGCTCTACGGGATCGAGCACGAGTTGGAGCCGCCTCCGGCGCTCGAGGGCAACGCGTACGAGTCCGACGCCGAACGGTTCCCGAGCACGCTTCGCGAGGCGATCGACGCGCTCGAGAACGGAACGATGGCGCGGGCCGCACTCGGCGACGCGGTCGTCGACCACTACCTCAACTACGGCCGCGTCGAGCAGCGGCTCTTCGACGAGGCCGTGACCTGCTGGGAACGCGAACGGCTTTTCGAACGCGGATGAGACCGCTCGTCGGGATCACGACGTACGTCACGCCGGCCAAGTTCGGGTCGTGGGAGGAGCTGACGGCGCTCGTGCCGGCCGACTACGTGCGCGCGGTCGAGCGCGCCGGCGGCCGCGCGTTGCTCGTCCCGCCGAGCGACGACGGTGTCGAGGAGACGCTCGAGGCGCTCGACGCGCTGATCTTCTCCGGCGGCTCCGACCTAGACCCCGAGACGTACGGCCAGGAGGCGCACCCGGAGACGAAGGGCGTCGTCGAGGGGCGGGACCGCGCGGAGCTCGCCCTCCTCCAAGCCGCCCTCGCGCGAGACATGCCCGTGCTCGCCGTCTGTCGCGGGTCGCAGGTGCTGAACGTCGCCCTCGGCGGCGACCTCGTCCAGCACTTGCCCGACGTGGTCGGAGACGAGAAGCACAAGCACACGCCGGGCGAGTACGCCGACCACGAAGTTGACGTCCTGCCCGAGACGCGGCTCGGCGCGCTGCTCGGCGACCGCGCGCCGGTCAAGTCGCACCATCACCAGGGCTTCGGGCGGCTGGGCTCGGGCCTGCGCGAGTCCGCGCGCGCCGACGACGGGACGATCGAGGGGCTGGAGGATCCCTCGCGCCGCTTCGCGCTCGGCGTGCTCTGGCATCCCGAGGCGGGCGAGGACATGCGGCTCTTCGAGGCGCTCGTCGAGGAGGCGCGCCGCTACCGTGAGGAGCGGCCGTGAGCATCACGGTCGTCAATCCCGCCACCGAGGAGCCGATCGCCGAGCTCGAGGAGGCGGGTGTCGACGAAACCGACGCGGCGGTTGCGCGCGCGCGAGACGCCTTCCCGGCCTGGCGAGCGGTCGCACCGGCCGATCGCGCGCGGCTGCTGAGACGCCTGGCGACCCTCGTCGAGGAGCATGCCGAAGAGCTCGCGCTGCTCGAGACGCGCAACGTCGGGAAGCCGATCTCGGACTCCCGCGGAGAGGTCGGGATGGTCGCGGAGGTCTTCCACTTCTACGCGGGCGCCGTCGACAAGCACCACGGCGAGACGATCCCCGTGGCCGGTGGCGTCGATCTCACCTTCCATGAGCCGCTCGGCGTGGTCGGCCTGATCGTGCCGTGGAACTTCCCGCTCAACATCTCGAGCTGGAAGCTCGGGCCCGCGCTCGCCTGCGGGAACACGGTCGTGCTGAAGCCCGCCGAGCTGACCCCGCTCTCGGCGCTCAGGCTGGCGGAGCTGGTGCTGGAAGCCGGGATCCCGGAGGGCGTCGTCAACGTCCTCGCCGGGCCTGGTCGCGTGGTCGGGCAGCGGCTGGCCGAGCACCCAGACGTCGCGAAGATCGGATTCACGGGGTCGACGGAGGTCGGCCGCGGCGTGATGCAGGCGGCCGCCGGGACGATCAAGCGCGTCACGCTCGAGCTCGGCGGCAAGTCCGCGAACGTCGTGTTCGCCGACGCCGACCTCGAGCGGGCAGCCGCGGCGGCGCCGTCCGCCGTATTCGGCAACGCCGGCCAGGACTGCTGCGCACGCTCCCGGATCCTCGTAGAGGGCTCGGCGTACGACCGCTTCGTGTCGCTGCTGGTCGACGCCACCGCCGCCGTGCGCGTCGGCGACCCCGAGGACGACGCAACCGAGATGGGGCCGCTGATCTCGGCCGCCCAGCGCGAGAGCGTGTCGTCCTATGCCGACGACGGGGCCCTCTATCGCGGAGACGCACCCGAAGGTGCAGGCTTCTGGTTCCCGTGCACGCTGGTCGAGGCGTCGAACGACGATCGCGTGGCGCGCGAGGAGGTGTTCGGCCCGGTCGCCGCGGTGATCCCCTTCGAGGACGAAGCGGACGCGATCCGGATCGCGAACGACACACCCTACGGGCTGTCTGGATCGATCTGGACCGAGAACGGCGCCCGTGCGATGCGGGTTGCCCGCGCGCTCGAGACGGGCGCCCTCTCCGTCAACACGAACACGTCGGTTCGGCCCTCGACACCCTTCGGCGGCTTCAAGCAGTCCGGCTTCGGCCGCGAGCTCGGGATGCACGCGCTCCAGGGCTACTCGGAGATCAAGAACGTGTTCGTCTCCACCGACTGATGGGCCGGCTCGACGGAAAGGTCGTGGTGATCACCGGCGCGGCCGGCGGGATCGGACGCGAGGCGGGGGTTCTCTTCTCCGAGGAAGGCGCGTCGGTCTGCGTTGCCGACGTCAGCGCCGAGCAGGGCGAGGCGGCCGCGGCCGCTTGCCGGGAGGCGTTCTTCCAGCAGGTGGACGTGACCGATCCCGCCAGCGTCGAGGCGATGTACGCGGCGGCAGTCGAGCGCTACGGCGGCGTCGACGTGCTCTACAACAACGCCGGGATCATGCCGCGGGACGATGCGTCGGTTCTCGAGACGGAGCCCGAGGCGTGGGACCGCGTCCTCGACGTGAACGCGAAGGGCGTCTTCCTCTGCTGCCGGCACGGGATCCCGCACCTGCTCGAGCGTGGGGGCGGCTCGGTGATCAACGTCGCCTCGTTCGTCGCGCTCGTCGGCGCGGCGACCTCGCAGATCGCGTACACGGCGTCGAAGGGCGCGGTGCTGTCGCTGACGCGGGAGCTCGCGGTCGAGTTCGCGCGCCGGGGAGTACGCGTGAACGCGCTGTGCCCAGGCCCGGTCGAGACGCCGCTTCTGCTTCGCCTCTTCGAGGACGATCCGGCGGCCTACGAGCGCCGGCGCGTCCACCTGCCGATGGGGCGGCTTGCCAACGCGAAGGAGATCGCACTCGGCGCGCTCTTCCTCGCCTCCGATGAGTCGTCGTACGTGACGGGGACGACGTTCCTCGTCGACGGCGGGCTTACCGCGGCCTACGTGACGCCCGAGTAAGGCCGTGGGGCGCCAGCTCGCTGAGCGGATCCCGACGATCCCGGAGCCGGCGCGAGCCGTCGCCCGCAACGCCATCTGGGCCTACGGCCGCGCGACCTCGGCGCTTCGCCCGCTTCCGGACTTCCTCGTCCTCGGCGCGCAGAAGGCCGGGACGACCGCGCTCTACGCCTACCTCCGCCGCCACCCGCAGATCACCGGGCCGTCCTGGAAAGAGGTCAGCTACTTCGACCGCCACTACGCGCGCGGCGAAGGGTGGTACCGCGGCAACTTCCCGAACCTCGCGCGCACGCGTGGGAAGCTCGTCGGCGAGGCGAGCCCGAGCTACCTCTTCCATCCGCTCGCGCCGGAACGCGTGAGGACGCTCGTCCCGGAGGTGCGCCTGGTGGCGCTCGTCCGCAATCCGGTCGACCGCGCGCTCTCGCACTACCACCACGAGATGGTGCTCGGCCGCGAGCAGCTCTCGTTCGAAGAGGCGCTCGACGCCGAGGAGGAGCGGCTGCGCGGCGAGGAGGAGCGGCTCGTCGCCGACCCGCGCTACTTCAGCCGCGAGTGGTGGAGTCACACCTACAAGGCGCGAGGGCGCTACACGGAGCAACTCGAGCGCTGGCTCGACGTGTTCCCGCGCGACCGGCTGTTGATCCTGCCGAGCGGGGACCTCGGCGCGGACCCGGAAGCGGCTCACGCGCGGGTGCTCGAGTTCCTCGGGGCGCCGGCGCACCGGCTGGACTCCTATCCGCGCGTCTACGAGCGCGAGTACGAGCCGATGCAGCCGGAGACGCGTGCGCGGCTCGCGGCCGAGTTCGACGAGCCGAACCGCCGCCTCTACGAGCTACTCGACCGCGATCTCGGCTGGGGGTAGCGCGGGGCGGACGATCGTGAGCGCGAGCGTCGCGAGGCAGACCGCCGCGAGCAGCAGGTACGGCAGCGAGTCGCCCGCGATCTCCGCGAGCCAGCCGCCGACCGCCGGGCCGACGACGTTCCCTGCTGCCCAGGCGCCGTTCATCGCGCCGAAGACGAGCGCGGCGGCGATCCCGCGCTGCTCGGCCGCATCGGTGAGCAGCGACATCCCGGGCGTGTAGAAGCCGCCGTAGGCGACTCCGGCCACGACCACGAGCGCGGCCACGAGCGGCGCCGAGCCGGCCCAGGCGAACGCGAGTGAGACGAGGACGGACGCTGCGAGCGCCACCCGCACGGGGAGCAGGCGGCCGCGGCGGTCCGTGAAGCGGCCGAGCAGCGGGTTCAGCAGCGTCTCGACCCCTGCCGTGACGAGGAAGACCGCGCCGATCGCGACGCCGCCCCAGCCGTGCGCGTGGAGCTTCAGGGGCACGAGCACCGCGAGCACGCCGAACAGGAGCGCGGGGAGGACGAGCAGCCACATCCCTCCGAGGAGGCGACGGTCGCCGCGACGCAGGAGCTCGATCGCGGCCTGCGGCTGTGCGGCGACGCCGGGGGTCGCTGCGACCCAGACCGCGAGTGCGACACCGAGCACGCTCACGCCGAGGAACGTCGCCCTCACGCCCGCCACCGTCGCGATCGCGCCGAGCACCGGCCCGAACAGCGCACCGAAGACCGCAGCGCCCATCGTCGTCCCGATCAGCTCGCCGCGCCGCTCCCGGGGCGCCGCCGCGACGAGCCAGGCCAGCGCGCCCGACCACGAGAGGGCGCTGCCGACACCCTGGAGCAGCCGCGCGGCGCCGAGCGCCCACACGCTGCCTGCGAGCGCGAACCCGAGGCTCGCCGCCGCCGTGAGCGCGACGCCGGCCAGCGCGGCCCGCTTCGGGCCGAACCGCGCCGCCACGAGACCGCTCGGCAGCGACGCCGCCAGCACGCCCGCCGCGTAGGTGGCCGACAGCAGTCCGGCGGCGCCTTTCGAGAGGCCGTACGTCGCCGCGAAGTGGGGCAGTAGCGGCGCGAGCGCGGCGAAGAACATGATGTCGAGCGCGACGATCGAGCTCAGGAGGACGACGCGGGAACGCATTAATCGCGACGGTAGCAAGCGGGTTTGCGGCACAGATCGTGCCGGTGAGCACGACATCGACTAACCGCTATCGCGTTTAGGAGTCCCACGTCTCGAACAAGGTCGAACCGACCAGGCCAATGAGCGTGTGTCCCGCGCCGCCCGCGGACGCGTTGCAGTCGAGCCGATCAGTGTCGGGCTCCTGAGGAGGGGTTTCTGCGGTGAATCCAAAGCGTTTGCTTCTGCCTGTGCTCGCTGCCCTGGTGATCGTGGCGGCTGTCGCCTCGACCCTGGCGGCGGCGTCGGCACCACCGAGGCGGGCGTTTCCGATCAGGACGGCGATCTCACCGAGACCGGTCCACAAGCCGCGCCACGTCGACGTTAGCCTGGTCCTCAGGCTCCGCAGCACGGTGTTGCGCTGGCAGGTCGTGATCGGCGTCCGGCGCCACTCGTTCTCGGCCGCGCCCCTCGAGACGCCGCGCGCACTGCGCTACTGGCGAAACCAGGTCAGGTACATCACCCGGCTCGCAGCGCATCCGCCGCACAAGGGCGGCTGGCTCTGCATCCACCACCACGAGGGCAGCTGGAGCGATTCCGGCGATCCGTACTGGGGCGGGCTGCAGATGGATCGCGGCTTCATGCGCACCTACGCGCCGCGCGTCCTGCTGCGACGCGGCTGGGCGAACCGCTGGACCCCGCTCGAGCAGATGTGGGTCGCCGAGCGTGCGCACCGCAGCGGTCGCGGTTACTGGCCGTGGCCGAACACGGCTCGCTACTGCGGCTTGGTCTAGCCGTTCTGCCGCGCGCGTTAGACCTCGCCGAACGGGGAAAGCTCTCCGTATGACCGAGATCACGAGGGATCAGATCCAGGCGCTGGTCGTGCGTGGCGAGCGGGAGGGCTGCATTAACCTCTCGCAGTTCAACGAGCTCGTCGCTGAGCACGAGCTCTCCGACGACGACGTCGCGCGCCTGTGCGAGGAATTCGACGAGCGCGGGATCGAGCTGACGGACGACTGCGGGCGCGTGGCCGACGACAGCACCTACGTCAACGGAAACCTCGCCCTGGCGACGACCGACGCGCTCCAGCTCTTCCTGAACGAGGCCGGCCGCTGGCCGCTGTTGACCAAGGAAGAGGAGGTTGAGCTCGCCAAGCTCGTCGAGCGCGGCGACGCCGAGGCCAAGGAGCGGATGATCAACTCGAACCTCCGCCTGGTCGTCTCGATCGCGAAGCGCTACCAGGGCCACGGGCTCTCGCTGCTCGACCTGATCCAGGAAGGGATCATCGGGCTGATCCGAGCCGTCGAAAAGTTCGACTGGCGCCGCGGCTTCAAGTTCTCGACCTACGCGACGTGGTGGATCCGCCAGGCTGTGCAGCGCGGCGTGGCGAACAAGTCACGGACGATCCGGCTGCCGGTGCACATCGCCGACCGCGAGCAGCGAATGGTGCGCGCCGAGCGCGCGCTGGCCGCGAAGCTCGGCCGGCAGCCTACCGAGGAGGAGATCGCGCAGCAGGCGAAGCTGCCGCTGAAGCAGGTGCGGGAGGTGCGACAGGCGGCGCGCGCGATTACGAGCCTCGACCGGCCGATCGGCTCGGAGAACGAAGGTGCGTTCCGGGACCTCTTCGCCTCGGACGACGCTCCTCCGGAGGAGGAGCTGACCGTCAGCCTCGAGCAGGACGTTCTGCATCGCGCGGTCGCGCAGCTACCCGACCGCGAGCGGGAGGTCGTCAAGCGGCGCTACGGCCTCGACGGCGATCGAGACCCGGCCTCGCTCGAGGCGATCGGCCGTGAGCTCGGTCTGACGCGCGAGCGCGTGCGCCAGATCGAGGCGAATGCGCTCGAGCAGCTGGCCGTGAACCGCGAGATCGAAGCCCTGAAGGTCGCGTAGCCGCGCTCCGGCGAGCGGTTGTTCTTGTTCACGCGCGCCCCTCGGTGGGTGGGACTTAGGGACGGTATCGCGGCCCGGCGCACGAGTGTGTGCCGGATTCGTGCCGATCGTGTGTCAGGCGCTCACGCCGAGCTCGTCGACGAGCGTGAAGAACGCCTTCGCGTACGGCGAGGACTCCGTCCGCTCGCGCACCTCGTCCCAGTCGATTTGCTCGCGCACGGTGCGCGCGATCTCGAGCGCTCGGTCGTAGTCCACCTCGTGCTCGCGCAGGGCGAGGAGCTTGGCCACCAAGACGTCCTCGGCCCGCATCACCGGCATCCGCACGGCGTGGACCTCGAGCACCTCGGCCCGCGCGAGAAAGTCGTCGTCGATCGTCACGCCGTTCGGCGCGAAGATCAGGTCGACCATCGTCTCGCCGCGCCAGCCCTTGTAGAGCCAGTCCTCGGGCGGCCTCTCGGTGCGGAAGCCCGCGTCCTCGAGCGCCTCCAGTCCGCGCTCGGAGTCGGAGGGCTTGACGAACAGGTCGACATCGTGCTCCGTCTCCGGCCCGCCGCGCGCCCAGACGGCGAGGCCGCCGCCGAGCACGAAGGGGACGTCGGCATCCCGCAGCCCGGCAGCCGCGTGCTTGAGCGTCTCCAGCAGCTCCTCGAAGGTCGAGCTCGACTCGGTCACGGCGCGGTCGTACCCGGCACGCAGGAGCCTCAATCGGTTGAATCCGCCGCATGGCAAGGCCGATCCGCGTCGCCGCGGCGGGCGACGTGCACTGTGACGAGGTCAACCGGGACCCGCTCGAGCGCGCATTCGGGCGCGTCGACGGCGAGGTCGACGCGATCCTGCTCGCCGGTGACCTCACGACCTACGGCGAGGTCGAGCAGGCCGAGCTGCTGGCCGAGATCTGCCGGCCGCTACAGACGCCCGTGTACGCCGTGCTCGGCAACCACGACTGGCACTGCAACGCGGTCGAGCAGCTCCTGGCCCCACTCACTGACGCAGGCGTCGAGATGGTCGATCGCGCCTGGGCGGTTCAGGAGATCGAGGGCGCGCGCCTCGGGATTGCTGGGACGAAGGGCTTCGTCGGCGGCTTTCCCGACTCGCAGCTGCCCGACTTCGGGGAACCGCTGCTGCGGAAGGTGTACGCGGAGACGACGGCCGAGGTCGATGCGCTCGCGGCGGGGCTCGAGGCGGTCGCGGACTGCGACCACCGCATCGCGCTCCTCCACTACGCACCGACCTCGACGACCCTCGAGGGCGAGCCGCGCGGGATCTGGCCCTTCCTCGGCACGGACCGCCTAGCCGAGCCGATCCTCGAGCATCGCCCGCACGTGGTGCTGCACGGGCACGCGCACGCCGGCGCGTTCCAGGGCGCGATCGGCGAAGTGCCGGTGTACAACGTCGCCGTCCCCGTGCTCGGCGCCGACTTCTTCGTCTTCGAGCTCGACGGCTCGGCGGTCCGCGCCGCATGACCTCGACGATCGAGCTCGAGCAGACCCGCGAGGCGGATCACGCCGAGCGCGACCTTCCGTGGATCGTGATCGTCTGGAACGACCCGATCAACCTGATGTCCTACGTCACGCTCGTCTTCCAGAAGCTCTTCGGCTACAGCAGCGCGAAGGCGACGCAGCTGATGCTTCAGGTGCACAACGACGGCAAGGCGGTCGTCTCGAGCGGCACCCGCGAGAAGGCGGAGCACGACGTGGCCCGGCTGCACGCGCACGGCCTCTGGGCGACCATGCGGCAGGACTGACGTGTTCGAGCGCGGCGCCGGAGGAGAGCTCGAGCTGCGGCTCGCACGCGACGAGCGCGCGCTGCTCGCCGGTTTTGCCACCGAGCTACGCGCCGTGCTCGATGGGGACCCGGGCGATCCCTCGCTGCGGCGGCTCTTCCCGCCAGCGTACGAGGACGAAGACGACGAGCGCGGCTACCGCGAGCTGACCGGCGAAGGACTGCTGGACGGCCGGCGCGAGGCGCTCGCGCTGCTTGCGAAGACAACCGACCGCGAGCGGCTGAGCGCCGAGGAGGCCGACGCGTGGCTGCGGGCGCTCAACGACCTGCGTCTCGTCCTCGGCACGCGGCTCGACGTCCAAGAGGACACGTTTGCGGAAGAGCTGCGCCCCGACGACCCGCGCGCGCCCGCGCTGGCCGTCTATGGCTACCTCTCCTGGATCCAGGAGCAGCTGGTCGAAGCCCTGTCGCCCGAGTAGCTAGGTGCCGACTACTTGCACGATCCAGCGACGGTCGCGCTCGCGGTCCAGCTCCAGGAAGAGCACCCGCTGCCACGTGCCGAGGCAGAGCTCGCCCTCGCGCACCGGGATCGACTCGCCCGCCGTTCCGAGCAGCATCGCCATGCAGTGCGAGTGGCCGTTGCCGAAGTCCATGTCCTCCTCGCAGATGTTCTCGGTGCGGCGCTCCCAGTCGTCGTGCGCGTAGTAGGTCTCGCTCGGCACGAGCCGCTTCAGCATGTTGGCGAAGTCGTCCAGGAAGCCGCTCTCGAACTCGTTCACGCGCACGCAGCAGGTCGTGTGCGGGGAGTAGACGCAGGCAATGCCGTCGACGACGCCGCTCTCCCGGACGGCCTCGGTGACCTCCTCCGTGATATCCCGGACGGCCAGGCCGCCGGTCGTTCGAAGCTGTCGCTCGTGCTGGAAGACCTTCACCGTTCGCCACCCTCCTTCGTGGACGGCCGCTGGAGCGCGGACAACGCGGTCTATTGTGAGGGTTCGAGGCGCTCCCGTCGAGTCCAAGCCGCACGGGTGAACCCCTGGTTCCCCCGTGAGCCCCCTCCTTGCGAGCGGTGACGCTGTTCGTCGGGTTTCAGGAGCCGCCTCTTGCTCGGATGATTCCGACGTTTTGGCCGGCGTGAGCCTCCCGCCGGGCGAAGCCCGGCTCCGGCGGCGGCTGTGTAGTGAACCCACCGCCGACGGCGATACGCTTGCCGCCGGGCCCGTAGCTCAGCTGGTCAGAGCAGCGGACTCATAATCCGTTGGTCCCTGGTTCGAATCCAGGCGGGCCCATCACAAAATCCCCGCTCAGGCGGGGTTTTTGTTTGCTCGACTGACACGAGACTTGCAATGAGCGTACAGGAGCACGTACACTCGAACCTAGGTTCCACGCCAAAAGAGGAGGCCCAGAGTGGCATCGCTCCAAGCCCGTCACCAGCGAAGTTGCCCGCTTTACCCCTGGACGCCGTACGCCAAAGCGACGAAGGCGAAGGGTTGCAAGTGCTCGCCGCTCTACTACACGCACGTCCGCGCCGAGGGAAAGGTCGTGCGCGAGATCGTCGGCCACAATCGGAAAGAGGCCGAGCGTGCGCTCGACGCGCTCCGCGGCGACGTCGCCCGCCGCCGCTACCGCGTGCTCGAGGAGATTCGCTTTGACGCTTGGGCCGAGCGCTGGCTCGCTGGATTCACCGGCAAGGAGAACACGCGCCGTGTCTACTCGTGGACGATCGACTACGCCAAAGTCGTGTTCGGCAAGACGAAGGTTCGTGACCTGACCCCTGCCGACGTGCGCCGCCTGCTCGACCACATCCGCGAGGAGCACAAGCGCCGCCATGCCCGCTCGAAGGACGAGGCGCTACGCGAGGGCGAGGTCGCGCCGGCGACGTTGGCGAAGCACCTGCGGCAGCTCGGCGCCTGCCTCGAGGCCGCGATCGCCGAGGGGTACGCCGAGCGCAACCCCGTCCGCGAGCTGCACAAGACGGCGCGGCCGAAGGTGGCCAAGTCGCGGCCCGCCTACTACACCGGTGACGAGCTCGCGCGGCTCTGGCCGGAGCTCGCCTACCGGCCCGTCTACGCCGCGCTCTGCAAGGCGGCGGTACTGACCGGCCTCCGCTTCGGTGAGCTGGCCGCGCTCGGGTGGAGCGACGTCGACCTGCTCCAACGTGAGCTGCACGTCCGGCAGACGTACACGTCCGGGATCGGGCTCGGGACGCCGAAGTCGGGCGAGCCGAGGACCGTCGACCTGACTCCGCAGGCGGCCGCGCTGTTCGAGTCGTGGTTCGCCGAGTCGGGCGGCAAGGGGCTCGTGTTCGAGCGCGAGGACGGCGGCTACGTTGAGCCGCGCTATCTGACTCGCCACGTGCTCTACCCGGCGCTTGAGAGGGCCGGCATCTCGCGGGTCGGCGAGCGCGGCCGCAAGCGCGATTTTCACTCGTTTAGGAGTACCTTCGCGCGGATCGCGCTCGAGCACGGAGCCGAGATCACTTGGGTGCAGCGGCAGCTCGGGCACTCGTCGATCACCCTCACGGTCGATCTCTACGGCGCCTGGGCACGCTCCGCGGAGAAGGCGCAGGCCGAGAAGCTCGGGGCAGCGTTTCCGGTCTAGTGCAAGGCATGGCCGAACATGAGCGGACGCTGACGCTGCTCGATCATCTCGAGCGGCGCAGGGGTGTCCTGGAGCAGGCGATGTGGCAGGCACCGACGCTCACCATCGCGGCGCAGGCGTTCCTGCTGTTCGTGTTGACGGGCTCGGCCATCGACGCGACCGCTCGGAAATTCGTGCTCGTGGCAGGGATCGCGGCTTGTGCCGCGGCAGTGATCTCTCTCTTGCGGCTGCGACAGCGCGAAGTCCGGTACAGCGAAGCGATCGCCTACTACCTGAACACGCTGGGCATCTCCGACCCTCGGCCCGACGGGCTACCCTCCCTCTCTTTGCAGCGGAACGACTTATGGAGTCGGTTCGACCGGCCGTTGCGAGCGATCGGTGGCTGGTCTTGGCTGCCGCCGATCCACGTCGCGTGGATCGCTGCGCTGCTGCTCTTCATCTTGGCCGACGTCCTCGCGTACCACTACAACTGACGGACGCTACGATGCGCCGGCAGGGGCGGCGCCCTCGAGGCGTGGAACCTTCGGGCCCGCGCCGCCCCGACTGTTTTGCAAGCCGACCGCGCCGCTAGGATGCGGTCGTCGAGTAGGTGATCGGTGGCGCTATGCCGCCGACGTTCATTGCCGGGGAGCGGCCGCAAGCAGCGGCCGTTTCTCGTTCTGCGGCCGATGCCGTCCTATCGCCTCTCTAGAGTGCTGAGTGCAATGAACTACCTGACTCGAACATGCCTGATCTGCTGAACCCCGAGTCGGATCCAAGCTGGCGCTCGGGAACACAACCGCATCTTGCGGAGCCGGCGTGTATGGCCAAGTCAGCCGGACAGGTGACAGCGAGTAGTGCTGGGCCGCTGGACACAATGACCGCGGTGTACTAACTCAGCCTCACCGGGCACGTCCCCTGCTGCACGTCGAGCGGGTCGCCGAGCTGCTCGGCTGCTCGACGCGCTCCGTGCACGAGCGGACGCGCCGGCGCGAGATCCCCTTCCGCCGCATCCCGGGCACACGCCGCTGCCTCTTCGTGGAAGCGGAGGTCCTGGCCTGGGTCGATGCGGGCGGCACGATCCCGCTCGAGGTCGTGGAGGGTGAGCGGGGCGGTGTGGTGGTGCGCCTCGCGACTGAGGTCGGTGGGGCAGCGTGAGCGAGCAACCGACTGTCACCGACCTGCTGCGCGAGGCGAGCGAGCGCTTGACCGAGTCGCAGGACAAGCTCGACGCCGCTCAGCTGCTCGAGCGCGAGCGGCGGGAGAAGCTGGTCGAGAAGATGAACGCGGCAGGTCGCGCCTTTGTGGAGCTCGTCGACGCGGTCGAGGAGCGGGTCAAGTGAAGCCGACACGCGCCCCGCGCGCCTCCTACGCCGAGGCCGGCGCCGCGATGCGGAGGGCGCTGCAGCGAGCAGGCGTCAACGACTTGAGCAGGAGTGACTGGCGTGTCCTCGGCGCCGCGATCTACCTCACCGCGAGCTACTCACGCACCGTCGACTTCATCTACGTCGCCCAGGTCGTCCGGCTTGCCGGGCTCAGCGAGCGCCGGGCGGGAGAGTCACTACGTCGGCTTGCGGCCTTCGGCGTGATCGAATGGGAGCCCGGCCGCGGACGTGGGAAGCCGTCGCTACTTAGTTTGCCGCCGAGCGGGAAAGGTGGCCCCACGGTCGTCCAGATTCCTACGCGGGAAAAGGGGACGCCTAGTCGTCCGGCTTTCAGGGGCGAGGACGAGAGAAAACCGGACGACCGTAAAGCGGCTATACGGGCGTCCGACACCCGAGAAGGGTCCCGAGAAGAAATCAAAACCCTGCCGGGCCGTAGCGGTAGTAAGACCACAGAACCCGGCCCGGCCCGGCCCGGAATAATTGAATGGACTTGTGACGTGCCGCTGAAGTTTGGCGAGGTCTGCGGGTCGACCTTTGAGAGCGAGCGCGCACTCGAGCGCCACAGGACGGAGGCCCACTGGAACGTGGGGGAGCTCGCGGCGAGTCTGCTCAGGGAGATGCCTTCGGCGTGAGCGAGCACGTCCTGCGAGTCGTAACCGAGCAGCGCGACCTCCCGCGGAATAAGACGTTTCGCGCTGTCCGCGCGGCGTGTGGCTCCCCCGCGGCTTTTAGCGGACCTAGCGAAGCCCGCCCGCCTGTCGCATTATGAACCCGACATGGCGAAAGCCCTACGCACCACCAGACGACACAGGCGTCTCGCGAGCGATCTCAGGGAGATCGCAGTGGCTATCGACAAGCGTAACTCTGGAATCCCGCGGGGCTGGAGGCGTGCGCTCGTATCACTGCTAAAGCAAGACGGTGCGTCAATCTCGGAGCTCGCCAAGCTTGACCGCGTCACGGCGTCCGCGATGAGCCACACGGTCAAGTACCTCGAGGAGGATGGGTCCGTCACGCGACATCGCCGAGGCTCGCATGTCTTCGTCTTTCTGACACCGATTGGGCGCAGCATTGCGCGCACGTATCAGAAGGGCGGCGGGGTCCTCCCCCACGAACTCGCCTCGCTCGAAAGTGGGGACCTCCACGTTCTGGAGGCGGCGGTCGCGATCCTTCGTCGAGTGCTTGAGCTCCGCACGGCGCGCGACGCATGACTTCCTAAAAGGGGCAAATCACGCGATCTCCCTCCCGCTTGAGGACTCGGCGCGTAACGGATAGCCCAAATTCTCTTTAGCCCGTGAAACTGGTGAACGGGCCCACGGTTGTGACCAGGCGAGCGCGCTCAGGTTCAACGCGTTCTGTACGCTCATGTACGCTCAGCCCTTATCACAAGCGGTGTTGCGATAGCGCCAACGGATTCATCATCCGCAGGCGCAGGTAGGATGCGCGCCATGTCGAGCGTCGCTCAACCGTCCAACGGCTCCCGCTGCTCAGCGTCGAACGCTCGCGGAGAGCGTTGCGCGCGGCGTGCCGTCAAAGACGGTTACTGCCCCGTACATCACCCGGAGGTAGGCCAGGACATGAGAGAGCTCGGCCGCCGTGGGGGATCGACACCAAAGATGACGGCGTTGCGCAAGGCCGCCACCGGCCAAGACGACGGCTTGCGCGAGCAGGCGCGCGACGTTCTCTCGCGGGCGCTGGCCGGCGAACAGGTCGACAAGCAGCGGCTTGACGCCGCGCGCAGCCTGTTCGCCTTCCGTCCTGCCGTGCCCCCGGCCGACGCCGCCGTGACCGACGAGGGCAGGGCGGGCAAGTCCGTTGGTCTCGTCGATGTAGTCCGCGTCGCCGTCTCGTGCGGCCTCGTCGAGGTCGTGGCTGGCGCGATCGTGGTCGATGGCGAGCGGGTGGAGACAATCGACCCCGGGGTACGCCCCCCGGCGAAGAATCCGAGCGCGAGCGCTAGCTGGATCCTGTCCCCGCCTGCGAATAACTCACCTCAGCCGCCCCCCGAGCCCGCCGCTCCTCGCCCTGAGGACGTTACGGAGGCCGAGTTCGACGAGCGCGAGAAGATGACGCGCCGCTACGGCAGCGTCACGAGCGAGCAGTGGCGATGGACTTGATGGACTCACTAGAGAAGGATCAGCGATGAGCGACGCCGCCGAGCGTTACCACGCAGGCATGCTGGAGAAGTACGGCGAATCGGCCCTGCCCGGCAACGCCTCCGGGAATCCCGACTACGGCATGGCGGGCATGGAGAAGGTGCCGGAGCCGCAGTACGAGCAGCCGCCTGCCCGAGTTCGTCCGCTGGAAGGTGCGCCTGGCGATCGAAGCGGGGGCGCTGGAGGCGCGGCCCGTCTACCTGCCGCCGCTGCTGAACCCGATCCCGAATACGCTCGCGGTCTACGAGGGCCTCCGCCTGCTCGTCCAGGTGCGCTTGCTGACCGATCCGCCCGACGAGCCGTTCACCTTCGCGCGCCGCTTCGTCGCCGACTGGTGCGGCCTCTCGCTCGACGGCTCCCGCGCGGGGATCGAGGCACTGCGCGCGGCGGGGGTGCTGGAGAAGGTTGGCGAGATTCCCTGCGGCGAGCACGCGGCATGGGCCTACGCCGTCGGGGAGGGCCGCCGGTGAAGGTCGAAGGCGCGAACGGGCGCGGCCGCGGCGCGAGCCCGTGAGGTTCGTATCGAGCCCGAGGGCGTGCTGGTCGAGGTTGAGCGGTGAGCGTCGGCACGAACGCCTCGCGCAGCTCCCCGTAGCCGACCACACGTTCGTACGAGGCTACTCCTGCCTCTCCGCCTCGTCGGACAGGAACCTCGGTTTGTTCTGCTCGCCGTACTTGAGCAGGATCCGGGCCCGCTTCGCCGCACCTTGTCGAGGTTCATGCCCTGGCGAACGGAGCTGAGCGACGAGAACCAGCGCGTCACCTCGTCCCACTCCTTCTTCCCCTCCGGCGGCAGCTTCTCCGCCTCTTGCCACATGCGGACGTCGCGGTCAAAGCTCTGCTCTCCCTGCTCCACTCGCTGCTCGATCTGCTGCTGCCGTCGGATCGTCTTGACGTCCTTCTTGATCTTCTTCGTGTTGCGCCAGGTGAAGAAGCCCATTCGCGTCCTCCTCGATTGAGGGATCGGACCCCTCCCTCACCGAACGAGTCAGGGAACTATCAAGACGTCGAGCGTGAACGGCACGTCGAACGGCGCGATGGTGGCGATCGAGAAGCCGCCTCCGGTGATCGTGCACGTCCCGTTCGTCCGGAAGTGTGGGTTGTCGTACGACGGAATCACGACGCCCGCCGGGCCCACGACGACGACCAGTGACGGCCTTGGCGCAAGCGACTGGTTGAAGAGGACGACGTCGCCGATCCCCGTGCAGGTCGCGCTGAAGTAGAACGGTTGACCCGCCAGGTCGAGAGGTGGCTGGTTTGCGCGAGCGACACCGGCTCCTACGCCGGACATCGTCAGCACGGCGAGCGCTACGAGAACGACTTTCCAGCGCATCGTGTTGCCTCCATTCGTTTGCCGCAGTGAGAGCAAGTCTCCCACGTGT
Organism: Gaiellales bacterium; assembly: GCA_038237925.1. GTDB lineage: Bacteria > Actinomycetota > Thermoleophilia > Gaiellales > Gaiellaceae > AC-32. The sequence goes on from JBBRYF010000001.1 coordinate 216,423, forward strand.
CGCGGTCGCGGGCAAGCAGGCTGCTCCGCCGCTCGCGACCACCGCCTGCCGCCCTCCCGCTTGCGACCATCGCCTCCGCCTCGAACGGGTTGGCGAGGGCGCACCGGGTGGGAGAACCGGGGGTTAGGGCTCGGGAGTCGCATGGCTACGCGGCTCAGGCGAGGCGTGTCCCGAACCCGCGTCCCGAGAGTGTCCGATTTGACCTCCCAGCTGCATCACCCGGTTTCTGAGGCGGTTCGCCTCCCGCGGCTCGGGCCAGGATGGCGTCGAATCGCCTCCCTCTCGTCGACCCGGACGCGCGGGGCTTCTGGTCGCTGGCGGTCGAACCGCCGCTGCCCGTCCTGCTGGCGGGCCTCTTCTTCCATAGGTTCATCGCCTCGGGCCTCATCCGCGACCCGGACGGCAACAACATCGAAGCGGTCTTCCATGACCGGAAGGAGGCGGGATGATCGACCACCTCGGGCTCGACGTAAGCGACTACCGGCGCAGCAAGGACTTCTACCTCGCGGCGCTGGGACCCCTCGGCTGCGAGCTGTTGCGGGAGTTCGACGGGCGCATCGGCGGGTTCGCCGCGACGGCAAGCCGTTCTTCTGGCTCCGCGAGGGTGAGCCGGCGGCCGGCGTCCACCTCGCCTTCGCCGCGCCCGACACTGCAACCGTCGCTGCGTTCTACGCGGCGGCGATCGGCGCGGGAGGCGAGGACAACGGCGCGCCCGGCCTGCGCGAGCGCTACCACCCCGGCTATTACGGCGCCTTCGTCCACGATCCGGATGGATAGCTTCTGGTGCGCCGGGTCGGTGATGCGGGCAGGCATCGCGGACTGACCCCGCACCGGCTGCGGCGACCACTGCCACCGCTGCGCGGACTCCGCCGGTGCCGACGACGATGACCTTCACGCGAGTGCCTCTCGCACGGCGTCCGCGCTCAGCCGCTCGATGATGGCGTCCGCGCGCGCGAGCCGCGCCGGCGGCATCGTCCCGAGGACTGCCACGCAGCGGATCCCGGCAGCACGGGCCGCGTCCACGCCGGGCTCGCTGTCCTCGAAGGCGACCGCGTCGCCGGCCTCGGCGCCGAGGAGATCGAGCGCCAGCAGATAGCCCTCCGGATCGGGCTTGCCGTGCGTCACGTCCTCGGCCGTGACCGTTGCGGCGACCAGGCCGGCGATCCCGGCCGCGTCCAGGACGGGCTCGATCTCCGAGCGCGCGGCGCCCGAGACCACCGCCACCGCTGCGCCCTCGGCAGCTACGCGCACCGCTTCGCGAGCGCCCTCGGTGACCGTCGAGCCGTCTGCGACCCGCTTGCGGTAACGCGCGATCTTCTGGCCGACGAGCGCGGGGTCATCCTCGTCGAGCCAGGCTCGCACGACCTCTGGATCCGAGTAGCCGGCCAGCTCGCCGAAGTACTTTTCCTCGGTCAGCGGACGGCCTCGCTCCGCGAAGAGCTCCTGGAAGATCTCGCACATGATCCGCTCGTCGTCCGAGAGCGTCCCGTTGAAGTCGAAGAGCACCGTGCGTGAAGGCATCGTGCGGAGCAGTCTAGGATCGCGCGGTGGAGCCGACGGCGGTGGTGGAGCGGCTGTGGCCCGGCGAGGACGCCGTCGTCGAGCCGCTCGGCGGCGGGATCACCAACCACAACTTCAAGGTCGTCGTGGGTGGCGAGGCCTTCGTGCTGCGCATCGGCGGCAGGGACACGGCGCTGCTCGGGATCGACCGCAACGACGAGCACCAGGCCTCGCTGGTCGCCGGGCGGGCGGGGGTGGCGCCGGAGGTCGTGCGCTTTGTCGAGCCCGAGGGCTACCTCGTCACGCGCTTCCTCGGGGCCCGGTCGGTCCCGCCCGAGGAGCTGCGGCGGCCGCAGAACCTCGAGCGGGCGGCGCGGCTGCTGCGCACCGTCCACGAGGGCGAGCTGATCCCGGCGCGCTTCGACAGCTTCCGGGTGGTGGAGGCCTACCGTGACGAAGCCGCCGCGCACCGCGTCGAGACGCCGGCCGCCTATGCCGAGGCGAAGGAGCTGGCCGGCGAGATCGAGCGCAGGCGCGCCGGCGCCGCCCTCTGTCCCTGCCACAACGATCTCCTAAACGCGAACTTCATCGACGACGGGGAGCGACTCTGGCTCGTGGACTGGGAGTACGCAGGCATGGGCGACCGCTTCTTCGACCTCGCCAACTTCGCCGTCAACCAGGAGCTCGGGCCGGCCGAGGACGGCCTGCTCCTGCGCGCGTACTTCGGTGACGAGCGCGAGGAGGATCTGGCCGCGCTGACGCTGATGCGCTTCATGTCGGACTTCCGGGAGGCGATGTGGGGAGTCGTGCAGCAGGCGATCTCGGAGCTCGAGTTCGACTTCGCCGCCTATGCCGAGCAGCACTTCGAGCGGATGCGAAAAACGGCGTCCGAAGAACGGTTCCGTTTGGCGCTCGCGTAACCCTATTTGACACTGCGGCGGTAGCCGTGGGTAAATCGACCGTCAATTCCCGAGTTTGGAGGCGAGCATGGACATTGGCGAGCAGTCACCCGCCGATGAGCAACGTGACGAGGCCGACCTAGGACGGTTCGGTTACAAGCAGGAGCTGAGGCGGACCCTCGGGGTCTTCAGCTCGTTCGCCGTCGCGTTCTCCTACATCTCGCCTTCCACCGGCATCTTCACGCTCTTCGCGCTGGGCCTGACCACGATCGGCGGCGTCTTCATCTGGAGCTGGCCGATCGTCGCGCTCGGGCAGTTCATGATCGCGCTCGGCTTCGCGGAGCTTTCGAGCCACTATCCCGTGGCGGGCTCCGTCTTCCAGTGGACGAAGTACCTCGCGGGCAAGACGTACGCGTGGTTCGCCGGCTGGATCTACCTCTTTGCCGGAATCCTCACCGTGACGGCGGTCTGCGTGACGCTGCCGCTGGCGCTGATCCCCGCCTTCAACAACATGGGCTGGAATCTCGCGAACAGCCTCCACAACCAGCGGATCTTCGCGATCGTCACCCTGATCTCGATCACGATCCTGAACATCTTCGGCGTCCGTCTGGTGGCGATCATCAACAACACGGGCGTCATGTTCGAGATCCTCGGGATGGTGGTCTTCGCGTTCGTCCTGGCGCTCTTCCACCACCACCAGAGCGGCGCGGTCATCTTCCACACCGGCGGCCAGAGCCTCACGGTGGGAACGTTCCTGATCGCGATGTTTATGTCGCTGTTTGTGATCTACGGCTTCGACACGGCCGGCACGCTCTCTGAGGAGACGAAGGACCCGCGGAAGGAGGCGCCAAAGGCGATCCTCGGCTCGATCGCCGGCGCGTTCATCATCGGCGGGATCTTCCTGTACGCGATGCTGCTCGCGATCCCCGACCTGAAGGGCGGGATCAAGGGCGCCTTCGGGCCGGCGCAGATCATCGACGCGAACTTCGGCAACGCCTTCTCGACGGTGTTCCTGCTCGTCGTGTCGGCGGCGATCTACGTCTGCTGCCTCTCGATCATGACCTCGACGGTTCGCCTCTGTTTCGGCATGTCCCGCGACCAGGCGCTGCCCGCGGCGAAGGCGCTCAGCTGGGTGCATCCGAGGCTGCACACGCCGATCGGCTCGTGCATTGCGGTCGGCGCGCTCGCGTTCATCCCGATGCTCCAGTACGCGGGGGCCGGGATCATCGCGATCGCGGCGACGGGGATGATCTACCTGAGCTACTTCCTCGGCAACCTCGCGCTCCTGCGGGCGCGCCTGCGCGGCTGGCCGAAGACGAAGGCGCCGTTCTCGCTCGGCCGCTGGGCGATCCCGATCAACCTGGTCGCGCTAGCCTGGGGCGGCGGCATGCTGATCAACTTCGCCTGGCCCCGCGCGGCGACGAACCCGCGGCCGACGGAGCTCCCGGGGACGCTCAACTTCCACTGGCACTGGCTGAACGGGAGGCCGGTGTTCTGGACGACGGTGATCACAATCGTGCTAGTCGGCGCGGTCTACTTCGCGCTTGTCCAGCGGCGGAAGCCTGCGCATCTCCAGGCGCCGGAGGGCGAGGTCTTTGCCGAAGACACGCCCACGGCGCCGGCGACGTAACGAGTGCCTGCCTCTGACGCCCGCGCCGTCGTCATCGGCGGGGGCGTCGGCGGCTGCTCGATCGCCTACTGGTTGACGCGGCTCGGCTGGGACGACGTCGTGCTGCTCGAGCGCGCCGACCTGACCAGCGGCTCGACCTTCCACTCCGCGGGGCTCGTCGGCCAGCTACGCGGCTCACTCAGCCTGACGCGGATGATGATGAGCTCTGTCGAGCTCTACCGCACCCTAGGCGACGAGGTCGGGCTCGAGACGGGATGGCGCGAGGTCGGCTCGCTCCGGCTCGCTTCCTCGCAGGAGCGGATGGAGGAGCTGGCGCGCCAGGCGGGCTGGGCGAAAACCTTCGGGCTCCCGCTGGAGCTCGTCTCTGCCGAGGAGGCCCAGCGGCTCTTCCCGGCGATGTCCACCGAGAGCGTCCTCGGCGCCGCCTTCCTGCCGAGCGACGGGTACGTGGACCCGAGCCAGCTGACCTTCGCGCTCGCCGAGGGGGCGCGGCGACGGGGCGCGGAGGTTCGCACCTCGACGCGCGTCACCGGGATCCGGCTCGAAAACGGCCGTGTCGCCGGGGTCGAGACCGACAGGGGAGAGATCGCGACCGAGCTCGTGGTCAACGCGGGTGGCATGTTCGCCGCGGAGCTCGGGGCGCTCGCCGGCGTCACGGTGCCGACCGTGCCGATGGCGCACGAGTACCTCGTCACGCGGCCGCTCGGCCTGCCGCTCGACCTGCCGACGATGCGCGACCCGTCGCTGCTCGTTTACTTCCGCGGCGAGTCCGGGGGTCTCGTGATGGGTGGCTACGAGCGAAACCCCGCGCCGTGGGGGCTCGAGGGCATCCCCGCCGACTTCAACGGCAAGCTCCTGGCCGAGGACTGGGAGCGCTTCGAGGAGCTGATGGAGAACGCGGTCGAGCGGGTGCCGTCCCTGGCAGACGCGGAGGTCGTGCGCCTGATCAACGGGCCGGAGGCGTTCACCCCGGACGGCGAGTTCATCCTCGGCCCCTCGGAGGTGCCAGGCTTCTGGGTTGCCGCCGGCTTCTGCGCGCACGGCCTCGCGGGTGCGGGCGGGATGGGGCAGCTCGTGGCGGAGTGGCTCGTCGAGGGCACGCCGAGCCTTGACGTCTGGGAGATGGACTCGCGGCGCTTCGGGGGCAACTACGAGGACCCCGGCTACACGCTCGCGCGCACCGTGGAGGTCTATTCGACCTATTACGACGTCAAGTACCCGGGCCACGAGCGGCAGGCCGGGCGGCCGCTGAAGGTCTCGCCCGCCTACGGCCGCCTGCAGGAGCTGGGCGCCGCCTTCGGCGAGAAGTCCGGCTGGGAGCGGGCCAACTGGTTCGAGTCGAACGCCGCGGCCGGCGACGAGTCGCTGCGCCCGCGAGGCTGGGCGGGCAAGCTCTGGTCACCCGCGATCGGCGCCGAGCACGTTGCCTGCCGCGAGCGGGCCGCGCTCTTCGACGAGACGTCGTTCGCCAAGATCGAGGTCTCCGGTGAGGGCGCGGCCGAGTTCCTCGAGAGCCTCTGCGACAACCGCGTCGCCCGCGGCGTGGGCGCGATCACCTACACGCAGATGCTCAACCCGCGCGGCGGGATCGAGTGCGACTTCACCGTTACGCGACTCGCCGAGGATCGCTTCCGGATCGTCACCGGGACCGCGTTCGGCCGCCACGACCTCGCCTGGATCGCCTCGCACGCGGGGGAGGGCGTGCGGGTGGACGACGTCACCGACGAGCTCGCGTGCCTCGGGCTCTGGGGGCCTGCCGCGCGGGAGATCCTGCAGCCCGTCGCCTCGGAGGAGCTTTCCTTCGGGTACATGCGCTCGTGGGAGCTGGAGGTCGGCGAGATCCCGTGCCTCGCGCTGCGCGTCACCTACGTGGGCGAGTTCGGCTGGGAGCTCTACTGCCCGATGGAGCGCGGGCTCGAGCTCTGGGACGCACTCTGGGAAGCGGGCTGCGCGCACGGGCTCGTCGCGGGCGGCTACAAGGCGATCGACTCGATGCGGCTCGAGAAGGGCTACCGCGTGTGGGGCACCGACATCACGCCGGACGACACGCCCTACGAGGCCGGGCTCGGCTTCGCGGTCAAGCTCGACAAGGAGTTCATCGGTAAGGAGGCGCTACTCGGCGCGCAGGAGCCGGAGCGGAAGCTCGCCTGCCTCGTGCTGGCCGATCCGCGTTCGGTCGCGCTCGGCTCGGAGCCGGTACGCGTGGACGGCGAGATCACCGGCCGCGTGACGAGCGGCGGCTACGGCTACACCGTCGAGCGCTCGATCGCGTACGCGTACCTGCCTGCCGGGGCGGTGGAGCCGGGCCGAGCGGTCGAGGTGGAGATCTTCGGCGAGTGGGTGCCGGGCGAGGTCGCGGCGGAGCCGCTCTTCGACCCGGCGGGCGAGCGAGTGCGCGCCTAGGCGAGCGCGCCGTGGCGCTGCAACAGCTCCAGCACCTCGTCGTGCGGGAGCCCGCGTTTGACCCGGCCTTTGCGGCCCTCGACGTCGGGCGCCGCCCAAAGCGCGTTCAACACCGCCTCCTCCGTCGCGTCCACGGCCGCTTCGAAGAGGTCGTCGAGCTCGGTGTCGGGGAACGAGCGCTCGGTCGAGGTGGCGAAGGCGAGGAAGATTTCGCCACTGCCGTGGTGGGCGACCGAGCGGTTCGCGCGAGACCGAGGCCGGCGCGGCGGGCCACGCGCTCGAGCTGAGCCGGTGCGAGCGGCGCATCGGTCGCGATTACGACGATGCAGCTCCCGGCCGGGGTCGCCGCCCCGTCATCGCCGCCGAGGAAACGACCCACCGGTACGCTTGCGACCCGGAGCTGGCGCGCGGTGCCGAAGTTCGCCAGCACGAAAGCGCCGAGGCCCTTCCAGCCGAGGCAGCTCATGCCGGTCCCGGCTCCGACAGCGCCCTCGGCGATCGGCCATTCGGACGCGGCGGCGACCGCGCGGCCGGCGTCTGCCGCCTCGACCTGGACCGGGTACGCGTCGCTCAGGTGGCTGTCGTCGCACTCGCCGACGACCGGGATGACCACCTCGTCCGTCCCGCTCGAGCGGGAGGTCGCCGCCGGTCGCGCGCGGCCGCCGGCCGTGATGGCGGTGCACTCGGGCAACCTGGGGGCGGTCAGGCGGATGGAGCTGGCCATCGAGTCGATCCGCAGGCTGAGCGGGAGTTAGGCAGGCCGTGCGTAGCGAGCGACCGAGCTCTAACCCCGCGGACTTCCTCTGGCTCCTGCTCCCCTTATGGGTGGCTGCCGGTGGTGACTGCCTGTGCGCCGAGCTGGTGGGGAAGGTCATGCCCCCGTTGTGGCAGTACTTGTGAAGGCACTCGAGCTCATGTCGGCCCCCAGAGCGTCGGCCCCCAGCATTTAGTTCGTTTCTCCTGCACAGCGGCAACTTCTGGGGGTGCCGCGGTGGGGGCCATGGGTGCCGATCATGGATCCCCAGCAGTTGCCCGTGGTCACGGTCTAGGCGCGGTGGATGAGGGCGAAGGCCATGCCCCCGTTGTGGCAGTACTTGTGCTGGCTGCAACGCAACGACCGAATTTAGGCACCCGCCAAGCCGACAAGAGAGTCATCATCAGCGCATCACTGATCGTCCGCGCGTCTGCGCGGACTTGAACAAGGAGGCGCGATCGTGGTCGCAGCACTCGGCATCGGCATCATTGGAACGATCCTCGTGGTCATTCTCGTCATCGCGGCGATCCTGTTCTTCCTGCGCCGGCGCTGAAATCGGCTGCGAAGCCGGGGTCGATCTCTTATTCGCGCGCGCACGCGATCGAGGCGCTCGTTCAGTCGATGGGCGGATAGGCTGGCTTCCAGCCTCTGACCGGATGAGCGTCTGCGAGAGCCGGGTAAGGCGAGGGAGATGAGCGGCTTCGGCAAGAGATACAGCGCCTTCGATCGCTTCCAGCAGCGGCACCGCTGGCTCGGCTTCCCGCTCGCCGTGTTCCTGAAGTACGCCGACGACCAGGGCGGTTACCTGGCGGCGACGATCACCTACTATGGCTTCTTCGCAATCTTCCCGCTCCTACTCGTGCTGACGACCGTACTCGGCTTCGTGTTGCAGGGGCACCGTCACCTCGAGCACCGGATCGTCAACTCCGCGCTGGGCCAGTTCCCCGTCATCGGGCCTCAGCTCAGCCGCGGTTCGCTGCACGGGAGCGCGCTCGCGCTCGGCCTCGGCCTCGCCGCAGCGCTCTGGGCCGGGATGGGCGTCTTCCTCGCCGCCCAGAACGCGATGAACCACCTCTGGGGCGTCCCCTTCAAGCGCCGGCCCGACCCCCTCCACGCGCGCGGGCGCGCGCTCCTCCTGTTGCTCCTGCTCGGCGGCGGCGCCCTCGCGACGACGATCCTCGCCGCGCTCGCGACGGTCGGCGCCCACTTCGGCCTCTCCTGGAAGCTCGGCTCGGTCGCGCTCTCGACCGTGCTCAACGTCGGCCTCTTCTGGCTCGGCTTCCGCGTACTCACGGCACGCGAGGTGAGCTGGCGGCAGCTGCGCGGCGGCGCGATCGCCGCCGGGATCCTCTACGAGCTGCTGCAAACACTCGGCGGCTACTACGTCGGCCACACGCTCAAGCATGCCAGCAACGTCTACGGCACCTTCGGCCTCGTCATCGGCCTGCTCTCCTGGATCTACGTGTCCGCCCACATCACCCTGCTCGCAGCCGAGGGAAACGTCGTCGCGGCCAGGAGGCTGTGGCCGCGCAGCTTCTCGCTCATGATCGAGCAGCCCGCGACTCAAGCCGACAAGCGCGCCCTAACGCAGCGCGGCAAGGTCGAAGAACGACGCCAGGACGAGACCGTGAGCGTCGACTTCCCCGCTCCCGACATGCCCGAGAGGTCGGTCACCGGCGGCGGTTCGGACGACACCGACCAGCAGCCCTCGGCGTAGCGCAGGCGAAGCTAAGCTCGCCAGTAACGTGCATACCACGCCGTGGCCGCGGCGCTTCCGATCCTCGACGAGCCGACGGTGGTCACGCTCTAGAGGCGCGCCTCTAGGCATCTGGGCTAGGGCTATTCCGCCATTTCAAGCCGTTTTTCGCCGTCCGTTGCCTTTAGCGCGGGCAACGGCGTCCCGGGAGAAGCGTGTATTCTTTGCGCTATGTCGAGCGCAGCTAAGCGCACTTGCAGAAGTCACAACAAGCGAAAAGGAGAGCCGTGCGGAGCGCGTGCTGTGACCGCCGAGGGGCTCTGCGCTATGCACGGCGGGCTCACCGATGCGAAGGCGATCGGCCGGCGCGGCGGGCAGGCGCGCACGCGGCCGGGCATGGGCGGCAAGCAGCTGCCGGCGACGTTGCGTGAGCGGCTCGACGTCGCCAAGCTCGTCCTGTCTGAGCTGCACGCCAACAGCCGCGCCACCGCGACCGCCTGCACCTGCACGTCCAACCCGGGCGCCTGGTGTCCGGCGTCCGAGCCGCGCGGCTACGCGTCCAAGGGCGGGGCGCCTGCTGGTCTCGCCGATGTCGTCTCCGTCGCTGTCCAGACCGGCCTCGTCACCGTCGCGGATGGCGCGATCAAGGTCAATGGCGAGACCGTGGAAAGAATCGACGCCGGGGTACGCCCCCCGGCGAAGAATCCGAGCGCGAGCGCTCCTGGATACCTTCCTTGATGGAGTGTTGGCAGGTCGCGTCGAGCGTCGCGATTTCCGTCAGCCGAGTGAGTCCAGGGCGAGAGCGACCGCCTCGTCGAGCGTCATCGCGCGGCCCTCGGCGAGGCTGGCCTCGAGCTCGGCGCCCGGGAACGCAAAGACTGGCTGTGCGTAGCGGTCGCGGTCGCCGGGCTGGAAGACGGCCTCTCCCGACTCCTCGAGCGTCTCGGCGGCGCCCCAGAGGCGGCCGGCTCGCGCCGCGTCGCCGTCGGCTGCGGCCAGCGCGGCCAGCAACCCGAGCAGGTAGATCAGGTGGAACGAGCTGCGCTCGTGGGTGAACGAGAGGCTCTCGCGCGCCAACACGGCTGCGCGCGAGAGCTCCCCCTGCTCCCAGAGCATGTCGGCCAGATTGAAGACCTGCCCCGCTTCCCACCACGTGTCGCCAACCTCGCGGGCGAGCTCGATGGTCTGCTCCGTGAGAGCGATGGCCAACTCACGGTCGCCGCGCTGCCACTCGTCCAACGCGACCATGGACAGCGGGTAGAGCGAGCGATCGCGATCGCCGAGTTCGCGACAGAGGGCGAGGCTCTCGTCCGTCAGCGCCCTGGCCCGTGCCGGGTCGCCCAGGATCAGCACCGAGGCCGCGAGCATTCGGAGCGTCAAGGCGACCTCCGGCTTGTCTCCCAGCTCGCGGAAGACCGCGAGGGCTTCCTCCGCAAGCGCGGCTGCGCGCGCGTAATCGCCCGCCAGGAAAGGAGCGGTGCTCAGCTCTCTGAGAGCCCTTGCGCGCATGTCCTTGGGAGCGTCCGGCGTGGCCTCGATCGCTTCCGTCAACCAGCCATTGGCCTCCTGGTGGGCGCTGCGGACAACCCAGAAGGGACCTAGAGCGATCGTCATCCGCAGCGCAAGCAATGGCTTGCCGCCGTCGAGCGCCCAGCGCATCGCCGCGCGGCAGTTGTCGCGCTCCGCTTCGAAGCGGCTGCGCCACTCCGGGGGGTAGTTCGCGCCCCTCTTCTCTCCGGATTCGACCAGCGCCAGAAAGTGCTCCGCGTGGACGCGGGCGACCGCTTCCAGCTCGCCACTCACGGCGAGGCGCTCGAGCGCGAACTCCCTGATCGTCTCGAGCATGCCGAGCCGGCCGCTTGCCCAACGGCGAATAAGGCTCTGCTCGACAAGCGCTTCTACCTGGTCGAGCGAGGCGGCGCAGACGACCTCGGCCGCTTCGAGGTCGAAGCTGCCAGCGAAGACGGCCAGGCGGGCGAACAGACCCTGCGCCTCCGCGTCGAGCAGGTCGTGGCTCCACTCGATGGTGGCCCGCAGCGTGCGCTGACGCTCGGGCGCGTCATGTGCGCCTCCCGTCAGGAGCGGCAGCCGCTGCTCGAGACGGGCGAGCAGCTGCTCGGGGGAAAGGATCCTCACTCGCGCGGCGGCCAGCTCGATCGCCAGGGGCAGCCCGTCCAGGCGCCGGCAGAGCTCCACCACGGCGGGGTCTGGCTGGAAGCTCGCGCGCACCGCCCGCGCCCGCTCCGTGAACAGCTCGCCCGCGTCGGTCTCGGGTAGCGGATCGACCTGGTACTCCCGCTCCCCAGAGACTCGCAGCGGCGCACGGCTCGTCACGAGCAGCTTGAGGTTCGCACAGCGGCGTAGCAGCTGGCCCAGTTCCCGCGCCGCATCCAGCACCTGCTCGAAGTTATCCAGCACGAGCAGCAGATGTTTGGACTCCACGTGATCGCCAAGCCCGTCCTTCGCGCCGATGGTGCCGGCGATGGTGGGAACGACCAGCTCGCTCTCGCTCACGCCAGCCAGCGGCACCCAGAAAACGCCGTCCGCGAACGACTCGGCGAGCTCGGCAGCTACCTGCAAGGCAAGCCTCGTCTTACCGCTGCCCCCGGGCCCTGTCAGCGTCAGGAGCCGCGTCCCGTTGCCGAGCAGCGCTGTGGTCTCGTCGAGCTCCCGCCGTCGCCCGATCAGCGGGCTAGGCTGGGCAGGCAGGTTCGTGGCGTTCAGCGTGCGCAGCGGCGGAAACTGGCCGTCACCGAGCTGGAAGAGCGGCTGGGGCGCGGACAAGTCCTTGAGCCGGTGGGAGCCTAGCGGCCGTAACTCGTCGGCGTCGAGGAAGGACGCTGCGCGCTCCGACACGACGACCTGGCCGCCGTGCGCAGCGGCGCAAATGCGCGCGGCCCGATGCACGTCCATGCCGGCATACCCCTCCGCCCACACGATCGGCTCGCCTGTGTGAAGGCCCATGCGCACGCGTACCGGGCCTGTGGCCAGCTCTGCCTGCGTCTCAGCCGCGGCATGCGCGGCCCCGCGGGCATCCGGGAAGGCGATGAAGAAGGCGTCGCCCTGGGTGTCCACCTCGACGCCACCGTGGCGAGCGAGTGCCTCGCGAACGATGCGGCGCTGCTCGGCCAGCGCGTCCACATAACGCTCGCCCAGCTCCTCGAGGAGGCGCGTCGATCCTTCGATGTCGGTGAAGAGGAAGGTGACGGTACCGGACGGAAGCTGAGGCACCCCTCAATGATGCGTGACCAACGGTCGTACGTCACCCAGAAACGCCGTCCCGTCGAGGCACGCTGGCCGACCCGAGCAGCCGTCGTATGATCCTGGATCGATGGCAACTCACCACGCGGCGTGTAGCTGCGGCCAGCTTCGCCTTACTGCCGAGGGTGATTCTGTCCGGGTCTCGATCTGTCACTGCCTCGCCTGCCAGCGGCGAACCGGCAGCGTTTCGGCGTACAGGCCCGATTCGATGTGAGCCAGGTTCAGATCGAAGGACAGTGGACCGAGTACGTGCGCATATCTGACGGCGATGAGGAGAGAACGTTCCGCTTCTGTCCTGACTGCGGGAGCACGGTTTCTTCCAAACCAAATCGGCGCCAGACATCGTCGGTGTTCCAGCCGGAGCGTTCGCTGATCCCGCGTTTCCCACGCCGCGGGTCTCTGTCTGGGAGTCCCGTCGGCATTTGTGGGTCGAGTTGCCGACCGCACTCGAGCACCACGCCTGAGCCGCTTCGGGTGACATTCCCGAGCACTGGCCCACCCGAGTCTGCTCAGGTTCGGCGCGAGTGCGCGACGAAGCCAGCGACAATCAGGCCGGCACCCGCGACGAGCCACGGCAGCGGATTCAGATGCTGGTCACAGCCGGAGCCGGTCGCCGTATGCCAGCAGGTTGTGCCGGGACCATCGCGCTGCACCCACGCCACGTAGAGGAGAAGTGTCCCCGCCCCCGTAAGCAGGCCGAAGGCTGAGCGACGGACTCCTCGTCGAGTCCAAAGGAACACGCCGAACAAGGCAACCAGCAAGAGCAGCAGCGGCCCGAGCGAAACGGCGCCCAGTGCCCCAGCCGATCCAAGTAGCGCCCACACGAAGAACCAGCCCCATCCATCTGAGCGCCGAGCAATCTGCGGAACGAGGTTCATCCAACCTCCTGTGAGCCTGGACAAAGACTAGATCCTCGCTCCCGGCTCAGGGGACATTCCTGAACGCTGGCCCAGTCGAGGGTTGTGCCAGATTTCTACGCGCTGCAGTTCGGGCCGACTATGCCTTGTCGACGCGAGGCGTCACCGCAGCCGCGACTCTCGCTTCGAGCTGACCGCAATCGCTCGGGAACCACAGCCCCTCAGCCGGTGTAGAAGTAGATGTCTTGAAGAACCGCCCGAGCCTCTTGTTCGCGCTCGCGGTGCTGGTGGCGGGCGGCGGCGCAGGTAGCGCGCCGGCGACTCGCCAGATCCCACCGGCGCCGCGCGCAGGCCTGCACGGACTGATCGCCTACAGCACGAGCGGCGGCGATATCTGGGCAATGCGTGCCGATGGGAGCCACCGGCGGCGGCTGACGCGCTCCGGGCGCGGGATCGACTTTGATCCGGACTTCTCTCCGGACGGGAGGCGCATCGTCTTCCGCAGCTCGCGCGGGCGCTACGAGCCCGACCGCTACGGCATCGGGCTTGAGGCGATCCGCGTCGTCGACGCGCGCACGCGGCGGCAGCGGCAGATCCAGCCGCGCACCGGCGGCCTCTTCCCGGCGTGGTCGCCCGACGGCGCCGCGATCGCGTTCAGCGGACTGCGCTTTGACGGCGCGTCAGTCGACACGATCCAGCTGATGCGGCCAGACGGGAGCGGCGTCGCCGACCTCGGCATGCCGGGCGAGGTGGCCACGTGGTCGCCGGATGGGAAGACGATCGCCTTCGCCTCCCATTCCGGGGACGGCAACTGGGCCGTGTGGACGATGCGCCGCGACGGGGGCGATCCACGGCAGCTGACACACCCCCTGCTGCGGCCGCCGGCCGGTGCCCACGGCGACTACCCTGCCGCCTGGTCGCCGGACGGCTCGCGGATCCTCTACAGCTCGGAGGCCCGGGGCGACCGCGAGCTCTACGTGAGGAACGCGGACGGGTCGGGCAAGCGGCGCATCACGCACTGGCGCGGCGACGACAGCCCAAACGGCTGGCTGCCCGACGGGCGGATCGTCTTCGCGCACTTCCGCGGCTCGGAGCCTCTGCCGCACTGGTACTTGATCAAGTCCGACGGCAGCGGGCTGCGCTCGCTCCCGCGTCTCTACGGCGCCGGCGATCCGCTGGACTGGCTCGTGCGCTGAGCCGAGATCACATCGACTGCACGGCCAGGAACGCGGCCGACATATGTCGCGATTGGTCGCTGGATAACCCGTCTCGCTGCGCTTACGAGCCGGCTGCTTGCTTCTGGGTGAGGGTGTAGGTAAGAAGAGAGGGGATATTCTTTCCGACAGCCGCCGAGAGATCAGGCATTTCGACGGTGCCCGCGCCGAAGATTGGGCGGGCGTTCGGCTCGCTGCCCGCCGCTTCCACGGGCTAAGTCTAAGTCAGAGCGGGGTACTCCCGCGCGACTCCAGCGCCAGTCGGCGCGAGAGCTGAGCGTACGTTTGCGCGTACAGACTTGTCTCTACAGGCCGCGGTTTGCTGTAACTCGTTGCAGAGCGAAGGGGGCGATTTCCAGGCTAATCGCCCTTAGCCGCGTCTAGCTGCAACCTCTCGGTCGGGACTCATAATCCGTTGGTCCCTGGTTCGAATCCAGGCGGGCCCACTTCGGAAGTTGCTGCACCTGGCGCTTTCCCGATCCAGACAGGCGTAGTTGGAAGGAGCAACGTTGCATTCCCGATCAATCCAGAAGCGCCGCGACCTGCTTCCGGTACGGCTCGCCCTCGTACTCGTGCAGCGGGTGCGGCTCGAGCTGGTGCTCGCGGATCTCGCCTCGGCGGCGGACGTAGAGGGTCGGGACGATCGTGCCGGATTCGTCGACCTCCACGCTCGCGGCCGCGCCGTCGGCGTCGCTCGAGTCGAGGAAGTGCGCGAGCGGGACGACGCCCTCGTCGACGTGCCGGCCGTCCGCCGACGAGACGAAGCGGCAGAGGTAGCCCTTCTGCACCCAGAGCTCGGGCGCGCTCGTCAGCTCATGGAGCAGGAACGGGACGACGTCGTCCACCGGCTCCCGCGGCGGCACGTGGTCCTCCAGCCGCTGCGCGAGATGCCGCGCGAGGACGCGGGCGTTGTAGCGGAAGCCGTTCACGGAGCTCGAGCTCGCGCCCGCGCCGCGTTTCCCGAGCCCGCGCGCTCCCTGCGAGGCGTTCCCGGCGAAGAAAACGCCCGGCAGCGAGACGCTCTCCCAGAACGGCGTCAGCGCGGGGATGCGCCCGTCGGCGACGGTCACGAGCCCGAGCTCGGGCAGGTTCTGCAGCGGCGTCTGGAAGCCCGTCGCCGCGATCACGTCGTCGACCTCGAACTCGAGCGTCCCGTCCCAGGTCGTCCCGTGCGTGACGACGCGGAATCGCTCGGCCACGCGCTCGATCCGCTCGATCGTCACGTCGATGACGTACGTGCCGGGCCCGCCGCGCGCGTACTCGTCGTAGGGGTGGAGGTAGTGGACTCGGAGAGCCGAGAGCGCCAGCGCGTCGGTCTGCACCGGCCGCGGCGAGCCGAGCACGATCGACCGCGCCCACGGCAGGATCCCCTGCGCGACCTCGAAGCCGGAGTTGCGCTTGCCGACGACGAAGACGTCGCGGCCGGCGTAGCGCTTGGGCTGGAGCGTGTCGACGTAGTGTGCCGCGTGCTCGAGGCCCGGCACCTCGGCGCGCCACGGCTCGGTCACGCCGAGCGCGAAGACGGCCGCGCGGCAGCGGTACTCGCCGTCGCTCGTCTCCAGCACGAGCCGGGTCGCCTTCCTGCCGCGCCGACTCCCAGGTGCAGCCGTACCGCACCTCGAGCTCCGCGCGCTCGGCGAACGCGGCGAGACCGGACTCCATCTCGGCCCGCGACGGGAGGTCGAACGCCCGGTCCATCAGGTCCGGCACGAGCGCCTTCAGCTCCGGCTCGTCCGCGAGCAGGCTGTTGTGGTCGTACCACTCGTACTCGCGCGAGGTCCGCTCGACCGGCGCGTCAGGCTTCGTCCACGTGATCAGCCGCTGGAAGATCGGGAAGCGCTGGAACATCCCGCCCGGCTTCTCGTCACGCGAGATCACCGCGTGCCGGACGCCGAGTCGGCGCAGGCAGTAGCTCGTCTGCAGCCCGCCGGGGCCGCTGCCGACGACGACGACGTCGTAGTCGCCGGGCGGGAACGCCCGCTCTACGGCCGCCACTCGACCGTGCTCTGGAGGCGCCGGGCCTCCATGCGCAGCAGGCGCAGCATGAACTCCGGGCGATCGAGCAGCAGGCGCTCGAGCTGCGCGCCGGGGATGACCAGGCAGCGGAGCACGGAGACCGCGGCGACGTCCGCGGTGGGCGGCTCGCCCGTGAGCGCCGAGATCTCGCCGAAGAAGTCGCCGCGCGCGAGTTGGTGGCGCTCCTCGCCGGCAATCTCGACCGCCGCCTCGCCGTCGAGGATGACGTAGAAGTTGCCGCCGCTGAGCCCGCGCCGTAGCACGCGCTCGCCGGCGGCGAAGACATCCTCCTCGTGCGAGTGGGCGACCGCCTCGAGCTGCGACGGGGTGAGGTCGGCGAAGAGGGCCAGCTGGCCCAGCGTCTCGGCGATGCTCATGTGCGGTTTCTACTAGAAGGCGCTGAGCCAGACGGCGGTGCCGTGCCCATTTCGCCGCTGGTAGCCGTCCTCGGCCGAGAAGCGCAGCTTCTTCGGGCCCGTGTCGTCGCCGTGCGAGATGAGCATCGGGTCCGGTCCGCGCGAGACGACGATGCACACGTGCTGGCCGCGGCTCGGTGGCGTCCACACCACCAGGTCGCCCGGCTGCGCCGCGCTTCGCGGGATGCGGCGGCAGTGGTCGAGCATCGAGCCGGTGAACGCCGGCTGGCGCGAGTCGAAGGCGCCAGGCCCGTTCGGGTTCGGCGCGCCGGCCCAGCAGTAGCAGAGCGTCGCGAACGCCGAGCAGTCCGTCGCGAGCGGGAGCGTCGCCTTCTTGCCGAGCGCGCCCAGGCGGACGTTCCCGTCCTGCGAGTACGCGATCTTCGAGGTGTTCTTGCAGCCCCAGACGGCCCACTCGACGATCCGCTTGCGGATCCCCTGCTGCGAGCCCGATTCCTTCTGCCGCTTCGCACGCCGCGCCTTGAAGGCGGCGGGCAGCGGCTTCTTCCTGGAGAGAAAGGCCCTCAGCTGCGGCCCGAAGGTGCTGTCGCGCGCGGTCGCCGGGTAGCCGAGCTCCCACTTCGCGCGCTGGACCGCGCCGGCGGTCAGCTCGCCGTACTCGCCGTCGGTGTCGCCGGGATCGAACGAGCCGAACGGGTTCTTCAGCAGGAGCTTCTGAGCCTCCTCGACATCAGGGCCGGTGACATGCGGGTTCGCGAGCTGGAGGATCCGCGGCCCGGTCTCGACGGCAGCCTTGCCGCCGGTGGCCAGCCGCTTGAGCAGCACCGCCGCGCCGCACTGCTGCGAGACGGCGGTGGGGGAGAAGCGCCCGTCGGCGACGTACTTCCCTTTGGCGTAGTGGTTGGAGAAGCTCCAGAGGTACGGCGAGGGGACGCCGGGATGATGGTCGCGGTAGCCGAATCCGTTGTAGCCCTCGAGCTTGTAGAGCGTCCCCGGCACGCTCCAGTCCTTCCAGTTGCCGAACCCCTGGTAGGTGAGCGCGTCGATCGCGCTCGTCTCCCATGAGAACGGCGGCCGGCCGTTCTTCGGGCGACCGGCGGGCACGTGCGTCGTCCGCGCGTTCAGGGGGTCGCCGTTGTGCAGGTGTCTGGTGAAATCGCTGCCGGCCTCGAGCGAGTGGATGATCGCGACGACGTACCAGGGCATCCCGAGCGCCTTGGCGACCTTCTGGTAGCGGGCGCGGTTCGCCGTCATCCTGCGGACGAGCTGGTCGACCGCCGCCCGGCGATTCGGCCGGATCAGCAGCGAGGCGTAGAGCAGGTCGTAGTTGCGGCGAGCGGATTGGGTCAGCGCGGCCACGGCTCAGGCCCCCGACGCGGGAACCGCCTCAAGCTCGTCGGCGTCCGGGTGCGGCTCGACGGGCTGCTGCCGCTTTCCGCGCGCGGCGGCCGCCTGAACGGTCGGCCCGAGGAGCATGTCCTGCGCGAGCCGCTCGCTGAAGCCGGCGGCGAACGCGAACAGGACGTAGAAGTAGGTGCTGCGCGAGTTGTTGGCGATGTCGAGCGCGACGACGCCGCTCTTCAGCGCGAAGAACGTCATCAACCCGAACACCCCGCCGACGAACGGACGCAACGCGCCGAGCGTTCGCAGCGTGTCCTTGCCGAATTCCCAGTCGACGTGCACGCGCCCAGAGGTCATGCGCGACATCACGCTCATCAGCGCCCCGACGCCGCCGGCCGCGAAGCAGAGGATCCCGATCCGCACCGCCGAGTTGTGCGAGTCCGCGAGCTTCAGCACCAGCGCGAGCACGATCAGCAGCGCTAGCGGCAGCATCCCGAGCAGCATCCCGCCGACGTAGACGATCTGGCCCGATCGCACAGCGGCTCGCCGGTAGTAGCTCTCGATCCCCTTCAGCTCCTCGCGCGTCGTGCGATCGATCTCTGCCACCGCGCGGTCGTTGTGCGCGCGTCCCGTCTCGTTGAAGCCGAGCAGGTAGCTGATCACCGTGAAGAGCGACTGCATGGCGAGGCGCTGGCTCGTGTCGCGCAGCACTTCCTGCACGCGCACGGCGATGCTCTCGCAGCGGTAGAGCAGGTTCATCAGGCGCGGGCTCTCCTTCGTCGCCCAGTCGGTCGCCCAGTGCAGGCGTACGACATCGGGGAGCATCAACGGACGCCGCTTCACCGTGAGCGCGACGGCCGAGGCTTCCTCCCGGCACCAGTAGGCGTCGACGATCCGACCGTGCTCGGCTTCGAAGCGCTCGACGAACTTTCGGTAGCGGTCCTCGGCCGGTCCCGAGTACGGGTCGTGCTTGCCCTCATCGAGCTCCTGCTGCCGGAGATGGTGGAGGCACACGAGCTCCGGAAACGACACGGTGCGCCCGGCTCGCCTTCGCCGGAAGATGCTGCGCAGGCTCTTCGTGGCTCGAGCCTCGACGGTTGGTGCTGCCGCTGCGTTCATCCTGCCCTCCTCTTCCCAGAGGCTGGGCCGCACCTCGACGGTACGCCGACAGCGGCGGTTTGGCAAGAGGGGGTGGGCGCGAGGCTAGAATGGCCGCGATGGCCGAAACCGGGACGATGAGGGTCAAGAGTGGCCTCGCCGAGATGCTGAAGGGCGGGGTGATCATGGACGTCACCGACGCCGAGCAGGCGCGCATCGCCGAAGACGCCGGCGCCGTCGCGGTGATGGCGCTCGAGCGCGTTCCGGCCGACATCCGTCGCGAGGGCGGCGTGGCCCGCATGGCCGACCCCGACAAGATCCGCGAGATCCAGGAGGCCGTCTCCATCCCGGTGATGGCCAAGTGCCGCATCGGCCACTTCGTCGAGGCGCAGGTGCTCGAGGCGCTGGAGGTCGACTACATCGACGAGAGCGAGGTCCTGACGCCGGCCGACACCGCGCACCACGTCGACAAGTGGGCGTTCACGGTGCCGTTCGTCTGCGGGTGCACGAACCTTGGCGAAGCGTTGCGGCGGATCGGCGAGGGCGCGGCGATGATCCGCACCAAGGGCGAGGCCGGTACGGGCGACATCGTCAACGCGGTCACGCACATGCGCTCGGTCTTCGGCCACATCCGCCGGCTCGGCTCGCTTCGCGACGAGGAGCTGTACGCCGAGGCGAAGGAGGCCCGCGCACCGTACGAGCTCGTCAAGTGGGTCGCCGAGAACGGCAAGCTTCCGGTCGTGACGTTCACCGCCGGCGGGATCGCGACCCCGGCCGACGCCGCGCTGTGCATGCAGCTCGGCGCCGACGGCGTCTTCGTCGGCTCGGGAATCTTCAAGTCCGACGAGCCCTCGCCGCGTGCGAGGGCGATCGTCGAGGCGACGACGCATTTCCAGGATCCCGAGATCCTGGCCCGCGTGTCGAGCGGCCTGGGCGACGCGATGAGCGGCCTCGCGGCCGGCTCGCTGCGGCCTGAAGAGCTGCTCGAAACCCGCGGCTGGTAGCGCCTCCGGGCCAGCATGCTGGACCCGCTAGACGGGTAGTACGCTCGGCCAGGTGGACGTCTGGACCGATGCTCGCTGGCTCGTCGGTGTCGAGGGCTGGCTCCATCGGCAGCTCGAGAAGCTCGGCCTTCAGTCGACCGGTGCCGTGGAGCAGCCGCACGTCCGGCCGTGGTCGACGGTGCTGCGAATCCCGACGACAGGTGGAGACGTCTGGTTCAAGGCCAATATCCCGCTGCTGGCGTACGAGGCCGCCGTCGTGTCCCTTCTCGCCGCACGGCGACCGGACTTCGTTCCCGGGCTGCTCGCGACCGACGTCGACCGCGGTTGGATGCTGATGGCGGATGGCGGCGAGCGTCTGCGCGAGATCGTCGAGCGCGAACGCGACCTCAGCCGCTGGCTGGACGTCCTACCGCGCTACGGCCGGCTCCAGATCGACATGGCGGAGGACATCGATCGACTCCTCGGGCTCGGCCTTCCCGACCGCCGCCTCGAGACGCTCGCGAGTCGTTACGAAGAGCTGATCGGCCGTGTCGACACGGTGACGGACGACGAGAGCCGCCGGCTACGCGCGCTCGTTCCGGCGATCGCCGAGCTCTGCGAGCGGCTGGCGTCCGCAGGCGTGCCCGAGACGATCCAGCACGACGACCTTCACGACGGCCAGGTCTTCGTCCGCGACGGCCGCTATCTCTTCTTCGACTGGGGCGACGCCTGCGTCTCGCACCCCTTCTTCAGCATGTCCGTGACGCTCGAGGGCGGGCTCGCTTGGGGGCTCGACGACGTCGAGGGCTCGGAGGACATCGCTCTCTACCGGGACGCCTACCTCGAGGCGTTCCGCGGCTTCGCAGTGCGGTCGGAGCTCCAGGCCGCCCACGAGATCGGCCTCCGTCTCGGCTGGATCTGCCGGGCGCTGAATGTCCACCGCTTTGCGTTGGGCCTCCCGGCGCCGTACCGGGAAGAGCATCTCCAGGGCGTCGGGGTCCGCCTACGGATGCTGCTCGCCGGATTCGACTGATGCGACGACAAACGCGGCGAGCGCGCCGGCGACCCGAGTCCGGCTCACGGCACGATCCTTATCCGGCGATCGTTCTAGTCATCCGGCGGGAGGGGAGGTCCCACGTTGACTTGACCGTGTGCCCTGAAGATGCCTTCCAGCTGCTCAGGCGACGGTCGTGGCGTCTCTCTCGGCGGAGTATTGGGCTTGTCGCCCTCACGGACCCGTCCCGCACCATGCTCTCTAGGCCGGCTGGGGTACTGAGGACAAGGACACGCGCAGTGTCGCTCTCGACGCGGAACGTGTGCGCAACCCCCATCGGCACGACGGCCGCCGCACCTGGCACCAGTTCGAACCGCTGCTCACAGGCCTGCACCGTCAGCCTTCCCTCCAGCACGATGTAACTCTCGTCCTGTGGATGGGTATGAAGCGGCGGAGATGCATGGCCGCGGAAAGAGGAATTCGATCAACGCAAAACGCCCCTCATTCGCCTCACCGGGCACCCTGATCGTTGCGAGCGTGCCGAGGAACCAGAGCTGCTCGCCCTCTCCCGAGCCTGACCACGTTGCCGTTCCAGTCATCTCGCCACTACCCGGCAACGGCCCGCAACGAACGTTCAGCTAGCCCAGGGAAGCTGATCCCAGAACGAGGGCCGCTCCTGCCGAGACGGCTCGAACCGCACGTACACCTGCTCGAAGTCGGACGTCTCCTCGTCCACGCTCGCCCTGTAGCGCGCCGCGCGCTCCGACACTGCGTAGTGCAACTCTTCGTTCTCCAACCTTGCACCGGCCATCAGGATCACGCACGGCCCGTCGCCGGCGCCCACGAAGATGTGCTCGGTTCCCGGGGGACTGTGGAAGAAGTCCCACGGCCGAAGGAGCCGCTCCTCGCCCTCGACGAGCAGCCTGCACTCGCCGGAGAGCACGAGGAACGCCTCCTGCTGGTTCTCGGAGTGGTAGAGGCCGTTCGGCTGGCCCGGCTCGAGGACGCGGAGCTTGATGCCGAGCTGTGGGAACGGGAACTCCCGGCTCTCGAAACGGCAGTCCGAACCGGGCGGCTTCTGCTCGCTGTTCTCCGCCGTCGACCACTGGGCGTCCCGCACGTTCACGACGAACCAGCCGTCGCCGGCCGGTGCGAGGCCTGAGCCGGAGTCCTTGAGCGGTGCCTCGGGCACGCCGCGAGCGTACCGTTCACGAACCTCGACGACCATCAGCGTGTTCGCCTCGGGGTCCCGCAACCAGAACAGTGGCGGCACCGGATCCCCGAAGCGGCTGATCTCGGCGTCGACGTCGACGCCGCGATCTCAGCTGTGAGTGGTAGGCGTGGATGTCGGTCTGGAGCGAGATGCCGGTGTCCTTGCCGCCGGCGGTCACGTTCGGCCCCGGAGGGCCGCTGCTTAGACCGACTTCGGGAGAGCAATTCATCGGTCGGAGGACAGCAGTTTCGTCCCCGCCGCTAGCCACCGGCGAGCCCGGTTCACGTTCGGGCCGTCCGGTGCCAGCGCGACGGTATCCGCTTGCAGCTCGGCGATGACCAGCAGCGCCCGCCGCGGGTCTGGCTCTGAGAACGCGTCTTCGATTCGCTCGGCGAGGCGGTCGGGTTTCACTGCGAGCGATGCAACCCGGGCTGCGAGCCGCTTGTGCGTCGGCGGCCACACCCGGTTCAGCGCATAGACCATCTGCATGACGCGCGAGGCGTCATCCACCATTCGCTCCGTGCGCGCGAGTTGCTCGCCGGGGCGGACGAGGGTGAGCAATCCTGCCGGCGCGAAACCGCCCCAGGTCAGCGCGGCGTCTTCGATCTGCGCACTCGCGACCTCTTCCGGGTAGTCGCTGAGTTGCGCTTTCCAACGCGACAGCAAGCCGGACGTCCGTAGTGCGATGCCGTTGGCGATCGCGTCAGCGGCCGACAAGCCCTCGCCGCGGAGGATCGCGTCGATGGAGGACTCGGCGTGGTCCCGCGACCACCAGACGAGCTCGAAAGGCACGCCTTCACGGACGCCGGAGACGCGCTGCGTCGGGGTGCCCTGTGGGCCCCAGGTGTCGAGCTCCTCGAGGCCTGCGGCACGAGCGTGGTCGAAGCAAGCCGCCAATTCGAGCGGCTCCGGCGTGACGATCAGCATCTCGATGTCGGAGAGCTCGTCAGCGACCCCTCGGGACACGCTGCCGGTCAGCACAACCTCCTCCGCCACCTCGGGTGGGAGCGCGTCGGCGACGCGTTGGGCGAGGTCTTGCAACTCCCGGCTCTGCTCGCTCGGCACGATCGAAGTATTCCGGACTGTCGGCGCCAGCCCCGGCTCACAGGTTCCTTACAGGGCCGTGCAAAGCTCCAGGCGAAACGAAGCAGGAGGAACGAGATGAAACGCATCGCGAGAACACGGCCGTCGCCCGCGATGGTCGTCGCGTGCATCGCGCTCGCGGTCGCGCTCGGCGGCACCAGCTACGCGGCGATCACGCTGCCAAGGAACAGCGTCGGGACCAAGCAGCTAAAGAAGAACGCGGTCACCAGCAGCAAGATCAAGAACGGGCAGGTGAGAGGCGCGGATGTGGCAGAGGCGACGCTCGGCCCGGTCCCCAGAGCTCACACGGCCGCTCTTGCCGACACGGCGACGAACGCTGCTCAGCTCGGCACGTCGCGGCGGTCGAGTACGCGACGAGGTTGTGGGCACAGGTACGCGGCGGCGGGACGGTGGATGCGGCCAACCGAGTCACCGCGGTCAACCGAACGGGGCCCGGCGTGTACCTGGTCACGTTCGATCGCAGCAGCATCCGGAACTGCGCTGCGTTCGCGACGATCAGCGACCCCGCGAAGCTCGAGTTCGGCGCCAACGGCACGATTCAGGCTTATCCGCTCATTGCCGCCGGCGCATCGAACGTCCTCGTGGTCAGGACCTTCTTGCCCGACGGAAAGACACCCAACGACTACGGCTTCAACGTGATGGCCATGTGCTGAGGAGATTCACGGGCGGCGGGCGACGAAGACGAGCTCCCGGCCGGGCCGGTCGGGCGCCGCTCGTACGTCCTCGACGACGTATCCAAGCGACCCCAGATCCGCCTCGAGCTCGTCGCGCTGCCGGAATCGCAGCGTTGAGTCGGACGTCAGCGTCTCGCCGGCGACGGGAAAGACGAAGGTCGCTCTGAAGCTGACGAGGGGAAGGCTCACGTCGGTCAGCTCGACCCAGTGCTCGATACGGCCGACGCGGTCGACGTCGACGATGCGGCGGGTCGCGGCTCGAGTCCATTGCTCCCAGCCTCGATAGGCCGGGTCGCGGGTCTCGAAGACGAGATACCCGCGGGGACGCAAGGCCTCATAGGTCGCGTGCAGCGTTCGCTGCCAGGCCTCTGGAGGCAGGATCGCCTGGGCGACGTTCCCGGTCATCGTGGCGAGGTCGACCTCGAGGCGAGGCAGGGCCGAGGCGTCGCCGTGAACCCAGCTGACGCGGTCCGCACCGAGCTTGGCGCGGGCCACGTCGAGAGAAGCTTGAGCGGGGTCGAGTGCGGTCACCTCGAAGCCGCGCTCCGCGAGGAGCAGGGCGAACGTTCCCGTCCCGCAGCCGACATCGAGCACGCGGCGGGCGCGCACCTCGTCGGCGATCGCCAGGTAGGCGTCGAGATCGCGGCGGTCGTCATCGAAGACGTCGTAGAGAGCTGCCAGCCTGGGATCCTCGAAGGCGGCGTCAGCCATCGCCCGGCGGATGCTCGCAGAGATTCGGAGGGTTAGGTCTCTGCGGTAGCGTCAAGACCGAGGCGCCCAAAGCCACCGACCTGGAGGAGGTCCGATGAGCAACTACGCAGTAGCCCAAATCGACGAGATCGACGAGATCAGCGACGGCCGGTGTCCGTGGCGCCCGGTGCGGCACCACTTCGGGATCGCGTCCTTCGGCGTCAACGCGTTCACGGCCGCCAACGCCGGCGACCGGCTGATCAACGAGCACGACGAGTCGCAGGAGAACGACCTGCAGGAGGAGCTCTACCTCGTCCATCGGGGCCACGCGACCTTCGAGCTCGACGGCGAGCGTGTGGACGCGCCCGTCGGCACGCTCGTCTTCGCCCGGCCCGACGTCAAGCGCACGGCCTTCGCAGAGGAGCCGGGGACGACGCTGCTCGCGCTCGGCGGCACCCCGGGGAAGGCGTACGAGCCCCACGGCGGAGAGGTCTGGATGCCGCTCCACCACCTCCACGAAGCGGGCAAGTACGACGAGGTGATCGCTCAGGGACGCGAGCTGATCGAAGCCCATCCTGAATACGCCGGGCCGATGTACAACCTCGCCTGCTGCGAAAGCCTCGCGGGGCGGACAGACGACGCGATCGAGCACCTGCGGCTCGCGCTCGACCGGCGCGAGCAGTTCCGCTCGATGGCCGCCGAGGACTCCGACTTCGATCCGATCCGCGAAGAGCCGGCGTTCAAGGAACTGGTCGGCGGTTAGCGCAACCCCTTCGTCGAGGAGTAATCCCGGCCGCGACGCGGCATATAGGGTTCGCCCCCCTCAACGACCGATTGGAGCCTGAATGCTCGTTGCGCTTCTCATCATCATCCTGATAATTGCGCTGGCCGGAGGCATCTTCATCAGCAAGTTCCTCTTCTTGGTGCTCCTCCTGCTCCTCCTGCTGCTCCTCTTCCGGGGACGCTTCTAGGAGCCCCCGCCTAAGCGGCCAGTCGATCGGCGACTGCGAGCATCTGCCGGGCGACAGGCTGCAGGCCCACCTTCGTGCCGAGCAGGCCGGTTGACACTCGCTCGACGACGCCCCATTCCCAGATGCTCGTCGCATTGAGCCCCGTGCGCGCTGCAAGCCAGCGCGCACGCTTGTGGGGATCGTCATCGGGCAGGTCGAGCGGGTCCTCGCGCATGAGGATCCCGAGGTCGTACTCCGGTTCCGCGAGGAGGCCGTCGGGGTCGACCAGCTTGAATCCGTCCGCCGCTTCCAACGCGTTCCACTGATGGACGTCGCCGTGGACGAGGACGGCACGCTCGTCGCGATGCGCGTCGCCCCGGCGCGCGGCGCACACGAGCCCGTGCTCGATGGCGCGTTCGGAGCAGGGGTGATCCAGCTCCTCCCAGGTCGTCGTGATGAAGTCGGCGAGCCAGCGGCCCTTCGCCGCGCCGGTCGGCAGACCGCATCCAGGTGCAGGTCGCCAGATGCGGGCCGCCGTCGCGCAAAGGATCTCGTGGCGTTTGCGGATCGGCAGTGCCAGCTCGTAAAGCGACCGGCCGAGACGTTCGACTAGGAGCGCACCGCGCTCGGCGTCGGCTCGCAGCAGTCGCGCGCACCCTTCTCCGTTGGTGAGCTTCAAGACGGTGATCTCGTGCTCGGCGGCGTCACCTCCTCGGGGCACGATCAGCTTCAGCACGGCGGCGGTGCCGTCTTCGTAGGACGCCTTCGCGACGAACGCCTCGGTCGAGTCTGCGTACGCCTGGCCCACCGCGATGCCCCAGTCGCGCTCCACGCTTGCGACGAGCACCGCCAAGTCGTCCAGCCATGCACGCGCGCCTACGGCGAGCGCCTTCTGGCGCACCACCTCCGGAACCTGGATCACTTTCAGTCGTGCTGTTCCGCCGCCGGCGGAACGGCCACCCAGGGGTGGCGTCGCGACTCGAAGACAGAGACCTTCGGCGGCGGGAAGCTCGGGTCGGCGAAGGCGCCGATCGGAACCGCGACGACATCTGGCGCGGTCGCAAGCGTGTAGAAGACGGTCGCGCCGCAGTCGGGGCAGAAGCTGAAGGTTCGCTCCTCGGTCTCGTCAGAGATCCGCACGTAGTCGCTGTGGTGACCCTCGACACGTACGTGGTCCGACGTGAACCGGGCCTGGATCGCGAAGGCACTTCCGGTTCGGCGCTGACAGGCCAGGCAGTGGCACATGGAGATCCGGATCGGATCGCCCTCAGCCGTCAGACGCAGTTGCCCACAACTACAGGCGGCTTCTCGCGTGGCCATCTCCGCGACCCTAGCTGCGAGCGACCTACCAGACGTGTGGGATCAAGCGCGCCGTCGCCTGACGGTAGTCCGCGTAGTCCTGGCCGAAGCTGCGCTCGAGTGCTTGCTCTTCCACGCGAATGCGGGGGAGCATGCCGACGACCGTGGCCACGAGCAGAATCGCGAGGCTGACCCAGCTGCCGAGAGCGAGGCCGATCCCCACGTACGTGAGGAGATTCCCTGCGTAGGCCGGGTGTCGCACCCGGCGGTACGGACCGCTCCGAATGACCCGCTGGCCCGCCTCGATCGTGACCTCGCGCCGAAAGTAGCGGCCGAGCGTCCAGACCGCCCACGAGCGGAGGGCGATCCCGGCCAGCGCCACGGCGACGCCGAAGCCGAGCGTCCACCAGGTGTCGGCGCCCGCCCGGAGCGAGGGCACGTGCTCCGCGAGCAGGTACGCGCCGATCAGCCCCGCGAGCAGCGCGCCGATCAGGAACTGCTTCGTCCAGCGGTCCTCGGACTCTGCGTCATCGCGGCGGCGGATCAGCAGCAGCGACTCGAGGACGCTGCCGCCGATTCGCCGGCGGCCGTCGCGCGCCTGGCCGAGATAGGTGGCCGCGACCTCGCCGCCGACCGCGGCCACGACCGTCCCGATGAGCACCGCGTGCGCAACGCGATCGCGCTGAATCAGCAAGTCCATGGGACCCGCCTGAATTGCGGATGGCGCACAGTCTCCCGGCGCAACACTGACATTTGTGCGCTCTCGCACATTCCTTCCGTTTAGGAGTATGGTCGCTACACGGTGGTTGCCAGCGACGTCACGAAGCGCATTCTGTCGAGCTACGAAGCCGGTGACCTGATCACCACGTGCGCCTGGTGCAGGCGCGTCGAGTTCGACGGCGAGTGGCTCCTTGCGCCACACGCAGCGCTGACTGCGATCGACTCGCGCTACACGCTGTCGCACACGATCTGCCCGGACTGCGGCACCAAGCCGGCCTTCCGGCCGACGGCGCTCGTGTAGCTCAGCCGGTTCGGGTCGTCGTCGGCGTCCCGTCGATGATCGACTGGGCGATGTCGACAAGCAGGCTTTCCTTCCTGCGTGCCTGCTCGCGGAGCATCTGGAACGCGCGCTCTTCGCCGATCGAGTGGCGCTCCATCAGGATGCCCTTGGCACGCTCGGTGATCGTGCGCCGCTTGAACGCTCATTCGAGGTCGCGGAACTCGGCAAAGCGGCGCAGGACGATCTCGATCGAGTTCTGCCACTCCTGCGGATCGCCGTCGGTGATGTGGGCGAAGATGCCGCGTCTCGCCGCCTCGACCACGAATCCAGGGTCGGGCGCGTGCAAGAGCGCCACTACCGGACACGCCGCCTCGTGGACGATCTGCTCGATCAGCTCGAGCGCATGCTGCGAGCTCTCGCCGAGCCCGACGAACGCGACGTCCGGCTGCTCTCGAGCGGTCACCGGCCCGACCTCCGTCACCTCGATCTGCGGCGCGATCACGTCGTGCCCGAGGTCGGCGACGAGCGCCGCGACTTGAGCGAGGCGGTCTTGACGCTCGTTGGCCACGAGCACACGAAGACGGGTCACGTCTGAGGGCATCAGCGATCCAGGTCGTTGCCTAAGAGCGAACATACCGTGTTTGGCGACTCGCTACCGCGATTGGGGCGGACGCCACTCATAGAGCGCGTCGGGCTCTTGCTCCATGTTTCCGTTGCCGTCGGTGAGCTTCACGAGCCGGAAACCGTGCCGCTCGTAGAGCCTCCGGGCACCGTCGTTCTGCTGGAACACCCAGAGCCCGAGCCGCTCGGGCCGGAGGGTCTTCGCGTGGTCGAGTAATGCGCCGCCGATCCCGCGGTTCTGGGCCGGCGGATCGGTGTAGAGGTGGGTGAGCTCGTCGCCGCTGAGCCCGGCGAACCCGACCACGCGGTCATCGTCCTCCGCCACCCACACCTCGGTCCGCTCGAAGATCAAGCCGCCGAGACGCGCCCGAACGTCGTCCGGCACAGGCGGTAGGTAGATCATCGCGTCACGCGCGCGCAGGAAGAGCTCGCCGATCGCCGCGACGTCGTGGCGCGTCGCGCGACGGATCATTCGAGCTCGTCGTGCTGCGGCAGGTCGTCCGTGATCTCGAACCACGGCGCCTTGGAGCCGACGTAGATGTGCTCCGTCGGGCGGATCGTCGGGCCGTCCACGAGCGACCCCATCGCGACGTGGACGTACGCGCCGTCGCGGACGACCGAGAAGAGGAACGAGCCGCACGCGGCACAGCGCGTATCGTTGAGATCGTCTTCCCCGAAGACGGCGAGCTGGTCCAGGCCGTCGGTGACGGTCAGCTTCTCGCGCTCGATGCCGGCGAATGCCTTGAAGGCCGAGCCGGTCGCCGCCCGGCATTCAGAGCAGTGGCAGTTCGCCGCGTAGCGGAACTCGTCGGAGACGTGGTAACGAACCGCACCGCACCGGCACTTGCCCTGGAGCAAGCGATCGGATGACGCCATCTGTCCTCCTTCTGGTCGACGCTTCCTAGAGTAGATTCGCGCCGTGCAGGGCGACGACGGTTACTTCGACGAGCGCATCGCCGCCCGCTACGAGGAGTCCTCAGCGGAGATGTTCGAACCTGCGGTCGTCGACCCGGCGGTCGACCTGCTCGAGGAGCTCGCCGCGGGAGGACGCGCGCTGGAGCTCGGGATCGGGACGGGCCGGATCGCGTTGCCGCTCGCAGCGCGCCGGGTGCCGGTTCACGGGATCGAGCTGTCGAAGGCGATGGCCGCGAAGCTCCGCGAGAAGCCGGGCTCTGAGGCGATCGGCGTCACGATCGGCGACTTCGCGACCGCGACTGTCGACGGCACGTTCTCGCTCGCGTACCTTGTCTTCAACACGATCTCGAACCTGACGACGCAGGAAGAGCAGGTCGAGTGCTTCCGCAATGTCTCGGCGCACCTCGAGCCCGGCGGCTGTTTCCTGATCGAGGTCGGGATCCCGCAGCTGCAGCGGCTCCCGCCGGGCGAGAGATTTCGGCCGTTCCACGTGAGCGACGAGCACGTGGGCATCGACGAGTTCGATCTGGCGACGCAGCGCTCGTGGTCGCATCACTTCACGCTCGTCGACGGGAAGTACGAGCGCGTCTCGATGCCGTTCCGTTCCACCTGGCCGGCGGAGCTCGACCTGATGGCGCAGCTCGCCGGGATGACCCTGCGCGACCGCTGGGGCGGGTGGGAGCGCGAGCCCTTCACGAGCGAGAGCCGCAAACACGTCTCGGTCTGGGAGAAGCCGCTCGGTTAGCTGCGCACGGGCAGCTCGAGCGTGAAGCGCGAGCCGTTGCCGGGCTCCGACTCGACGCTCAGGAGCCCGTTCATCCGCTCCACGAGCTCGCGGCAGATGTAGAGCCCGAGCCCGCTTCCGCCGACGCCGTGGGTCTGCTGCGGGTCGAGCCGGTAGAACTTCTCGAAGATCCGCTCGCGCTCGCTCGGCGGGATCCCGAGGCCCTGGTCGATCACGTCGATCACGCAGGCGCCGTTGCCGTTGCGCACGTGGAGGTCGACGCGACCGCCGTCGGGCGAGTACTTGACGGCGTTGTCGACGAGGTTGACGAGCACCTGCCGCAGCTTGTTCTCGTCGCACGAAATCGTCCGCGCCTCGTCCGCTTCGAGGCCGAGGGAGATGTTCTCCGGCAGGTGCATCTCCGCAGACTCGATCACGCGCGAGGCGACCTCGACCGGATTGCAATCTGCGAGCTCGACCTCGATCGCGCCCGCGTCGAGCTGGCCGGCGAGCAGGATCTGGTCGACGATTCTTGCCAGCCGCGTGGCCTCGGACTCGATCATCTCCAGGAACTGCGTCCGGTCGTCGTCGCTGAGCTCGACGTCCTCGCGGCGAAGCGTCCGGACCGCGCCGTAGACAGCGGCGAGCGGGGTGCGCAGCTCATGGGACGCTGTGGCGACGAAGTCGCTACGCGTCTTCTCGAGCGCGTGCTCTTCCGTCACATCCTGGAGCGCGTAGACCGTTCCCTGTCCGAACTCGACGCCTGAGACGGCGACCCAGCGCTCGTGGCCGCCGAGCACGAGCGGCACCGTCACCGGGCGAGGCGCGCTTCCCGGAGCGAGCAGCGGGACGTGCGAGGTGAGCGCGTCCCACGCGGGCACGACATCGCCGACGGGGCAGCCGATCGCATCCTCCTCGGAGACTCCCGTGATCGCCGCCGCGGCCGGGTTCCAGTGCCGTACGTGACCCGTTGCGTCGAGCAGGACGACGCCGTCGGCCACGTAGGCGAGCGCGCGGGCGGCATTGGCTCCGCGCTCGGCCTCGCGGAAGAGACGGGCGTTATCGACGGCGATCGCGGCATGACGTCCCAGCTCGATGGCCAGCTCGAAGTCGGTCTCGGTGTAGGGCGGATGCTGCTCGGCCGCGATCAGCGTGAGAACGCCGAGCGTGCGGTTGCGCGCGATCAGCGGGACGGTGATGGAGGACTTCAGGCCGAGCTGATCCACGATCTCGCGGAGCTCCTCGTCGTCGCCGATCGCCTCGTCGAGCACCTCCTGGGGGAAATACGGGAAGAACTCGGGCTCGCCGCTGCGCAGCACCTGGGGCACGCCGGTCGGCGCGTCGGGGTCCGGCGGGTACATCTCCTGCAGCTCGTAGGCCCAGCTCACCTTCTCGGGGTCCTGGTGCGCAACCGCCAGCCGCTCGATCTCGCCGTTCGGGCCGACCATGTCGATCGCGCACCAGTCGGCCAGGCCCGGGACGCTCAGCTGTGCGACCTGACGCAGGGTCCGGTTGTAGTCGAGCGAGGAGCCGAGCAGCTCGCTCGCCTCGGCGAGAAAGGTCATCCGCTCGCGCATCGTCTGCTCGGCGGCGTAGAGGCGCGAGCGCGCGAGTGCCTGCGCGGCCTGGCGTGCGAGCGCGATCTTCATCTCGCGCCGTTCGGAATCGAACTCGATGTCCTCGTCGAACGAGAGCGACATCGCCCCGAAGACGCGCCCTTCGACCGTGAGCGGCACGACGACGAGTGCGTGCGCGTCCTGAGCCTGATGCGCGAGGGCCGGGTAGTCACGGTTTCGCTCCTGGAGGCTGGCGATGAAGACCGGCTCGCCGGTTCGGACCACCTCCGACATCGGCAGCTCGGCGTCGACCGGAAAAGCGGTCCACCCGCTCATCGCGGTTGCGTCGTAGCCGCGCTCGGCGAGGAGCTCGATGCTCGTTCCGTCTTCGCTCAGGACACCGATCGCGCCTGCGCGCGCCTCGGCGGCGCGCACGCCTTCGGTGAGGATCGCGTCCAGCACTTCCTGCGGTGTGACCGCCTCGGCGAGCAGCTCGGCGACACGCTGAAGTCGCCGTGCGCGATCCGCCGCTTCGTTGTCGTGCGTGCTCACCGCTCCGGACTGGAGGAGATGCCCCGCCTGAGCTGCTCGCGCTCACCGCGCTCGATGCGGCCGAGCACGTTCTCGACGAAGTCGCCGATCGTCACCGGGTCGAACGGCTTGACCAGGTATCCGACCCCGCCGAGCTGCTCGCCGAGCCGCTTGTCGGCGGCCTCGGCGCGCGCCGTCAGGAAGACGATCGGGATGTCTCGGGTCTGCTCGTCCTTCGCCAGCTCCCGCGCGACCGTCCAGCCGTCGACCTCCGGCATCATCACGTCGAGCAGCACGAGGTCCGGCCGTTCCTTCCGCGCCAGCTCCAGGGCCTCACGGCCGTCGCCGGCCTCGAGGACGTCCATCCCGGAGGCGGCGAGGTTGACGCGGCAGAGCAGCCGGATGGCGCGCTCGTCGTCGGCGACGAGCACCCGGCGCGCGGTTCCGGCGGCGAACCGGCTCGAAGCCTTCCCGCGCGACTGCGGATCCCCGGGCACGCGGGGGCCGGACTCACAACGCCACAGCTGCCGCCGCCCGACAGACCCCCCGACTCGGCGAAGCGGAGCTGAGCGAATCGGATGCGAAACCTCGGCTCTCACTCGGTCGGCGGATTCTACGGCTCTTTGGCGACGACCCCAAATGTCCGCGCTCGAGGCGATCGCGGGCGCGGGGCTCCTCTGGGCCGCAACTACAATCTCCACCGTGAAGATCGGCGTCCTGGCGGTGCAGGGGAACTTCCGCGAGCACGCGGCGATGCTGCGGCGGCTCGGCGTGGAGCCGATCGAGGTGCGCAAGCCCGAGCAGCTCGAGGGGCTCGACGGGCTCGTGATCCCTGGCGGCGAGTCGACGGCGATCATGCGGCTCGTCCGCCTGTACGGGCTCGAGGACGCGATCCGTGAGTTCGCAGGGCCACTCTTCGGCACCTGTGCCGGGATGATCCTGCTCGATCGCAACCACCTCGGCGTGCTCGATCTCGAAGTGGCGCGCAACGCCTTCGGCCGTCAGGTCGCGAGCTTCGAGGCCGATCTCCGGCTCGCCGGCGATGACGAGCCGCTGCGCGGTGTGTTCATCCGCGCGCCGCGCGTCGCCGACGTCGGCGCGGGCGTCGAGGTGCTGGCCGAGCTCGACGGCGAGCCGGTGCTACTGCGCGAGGGGCGCGTGCTCGTCGCGTCCTTCCATCCGGAGCTGACGGACGACACGCGTGTGCACGAGCGGTTCCTCGACCTCGTTCGGGAGGAGACGAATGTCCGGGCATAGCAAATGGAGCTCGATCAAGCACAAGAAGGGCGCAGCCGACGCCAAGCGGGGCAAGCTCTTCTCGAAGCTGTCGCGCGCGCTGATCGTAGCGGCGCGTGAGGGTGGGGGCGACCCGGCCTCGAACCTCGCGCTCGCGAACGCGATCGAGAAGGCGCGCTCCTACTCCATGCCGAAGGACAACATCGAGCGCGCGATTGCCCGCGGCTCGGGAGCCGACGCGGACGCCGACACCTTCGAGCAGGTCAGCTACGAGGGCTACGGACCGAACGGCGTGGCCGTGATCGTCGAGGCGCTGACCGACAACCGCAACCGCACCGCCGCCGACGTGCGCGCCGCCTTTGCGAAGCACGACGGCAACCTCGGCGGCTCGGGCGCCGTCGCGTGGCTGTTCGAGCGCCGCGGGCTGATCATCGTCGACGCCGAGCGCGCAGACGAGGACGAGCTGACGCTGGCGGCCGCGGAGGGCGGGGCGGAGGACGTCGAGCGCGACGGCTCGAGCTTCCGCGTCATCTCGCCGCCCGAGGCGCTGACGGCGGTACGCGAGGCGATCGAGGCGGCGGGGATGGAAGTCGACTCGGCCGAGCTGACGATGGTTCCGAAGACGACCGTCAGCCTCGAGGACGAGAGCGCGGCGAAGAAGACCCTGCGCCTGATCGACACGCTCGAGGAGAACGACGATGTCCAGGAGGTTTACGCGAACTTCGACATCCCCGAGCGCGTGATGGAGGGCGTTGCGAGCTAGGCCCAGCCTACGCGTGTAAGACGGTCGCGTTCCTTGACATGCCGGGGACTGGTGCTCACTATCGGCCTGCCGCAGTTGACTATCACTAGGAGGGGGTACATGAGGAGTCGAATTCTTCTCGCCGCACTTGTGTTCGCTGTGACCGCCGCCGTCTCGGTGCCGGCCGCATCGGCGAATCACTCGTGGAACGGCTACCACTGGGCACGCACGTCCAACCCGTTCACGATCAAGCTCGGCGACAATGTCAGCGGGCTCTGGGACCGAATGCTCGGCACGGCATCGTCAGACTGGTCAGCGTCGAGCGTGCTCAACACGACCGTCGTCACCGGTGGTACGAGGCCGAGGTCCTGCAAGGCGACGTCGGGGCGAGTCGAGGTCTGCAGCGCGAGCTATGGCAACACCGGCTGGCTCGGGGTTGCGACCGTCTGGCTGCAGTCGGGCACGACCCACATCGTCCAGGGCACGGTTAAGAACAACGACTACTACTTCGGCAGCTCGAGCTACCAGTACAACAACACGGCCGAGATGCAGCACGTGATCTGCCAGGAGATCGGGCACACCTTCGGGCTCGACCATCAGAGCACCGACGGCACGTCGCTCAATACCTGCATGGACTACTACCACAACACCTCGGCTTCGGATACGAAGAGCACGCATCCGAATCAGCACGACTACGCCGAACTGAGCACGATCTACAGTCACCTCGACTCTTCGACAACCATCGGCTCGACGACGTCGCGCTTCGTGCCAATCGGCCAAGTTGGCGAGTCAAGGTACGTCACACGTCTCGCCAACGGGCTCACGCGGATTACCTACGTGAGCTGGGCGACACCGCTTCACGCGAGCCTGTAGGAAGTCACGATCACAGCGCCGGAGCCCGCGCAGGGCTCCGGCGCTGTGTGCTCGGTTGGGTATCGCCTGGGCCTAGTCGAACACAACGCACGCGACGTAACTCGCGTCACCGCCTTTGGCTCGAGCGAACAACGAAAACACTTCGGCCTGGCTGACGACCCACGATGGCTCGCTACTCACTCGGAACCTCTTCCGTGTCATTGCTCTTTCCGCCTGTCGCGGGCGCATGAGCGTGAGTCCGAGCTCGGTTGGCTTGAAGGCGAGGTGAGCCGTCACTCGCTCGCCGCGGCGAAGGTTAATTCGCGGTGTCTGCTTCCGGTTGCCACAGAGAGGCGGGATGAAATCGACGCACGCCCTCCCCCAGCAGTAGGAGGAATAGCCGAGCCAGAAATCTCCTCTTTCGGTCTCGAGCCAGGCGGGGGGCGGCCCGGCTGAGACGCCCGTGATCTTCGGCGCGGGAGACGATGGCTGTGAGGCGGTCGGTGAAGACGAAGCTGGCGTCGGCGTGGCCTTGGGCTTTGTGCTCTCCTGGCATCCAGCGACGATGACCAGAAGGGCGAGTAGGGCCAAGGTGCGCAGCACAATGAACATACGCCGCGGGAACGATTCTCGTCACGTCGAAGTAGCAGGCCCCATGCAGCCATGCAGTAGGACACGCGAGGGGAGGATGATCGAAGCTGACCCGCTACTGCACGAGCGCGCACCATCATCTCTCGCGCCTCACGAGGGTGAGATCCTCGGTCATCGTCAGCCATTCGGCCAGGCGTAGACGCGTCTCCGCCGAGGCCTCTGCGATCGCGATTCGCACGCGCGAGGCTAGCGCGGGCCTGGCAGGAACGTCCGCTCGCGTCCCTAACCTCTCAGCGTGAAGGTCCTCGGAATCGACCCAGGAACGGCTGCATGCGGGTTCGGCATAGTCCGCGAAAGAGGAAACCGCCTGAAGGCGGTGGAGTTCGGCTGGTGGCAGACGTCCGCCAGGCAGCGCCCCGAGCTGCGCCTCAAGACGATCTTCGACGGCGTGGTGGAGTTGATCGAGGAGTTCGAGCCGGTTGCGGTCGTCCTCGAAGAGTCGTTCGTCGGCGTCGACGCCCGCACCGCGCTCTCAGTCGGCCAGGCGCGCGGCGCCGTGCTCGTCGCGGCCGCTTCGTACGGGATCGAGTGCGCTGAGTACGCGCCCTCGCACGTGAAGCAGGCCGTCTGCGGCTACGGCCGCGCCGAGAAGGCGCAGGTGCAGCGGATGGTCGCGGCGATCCTCGGGCTCAAGAAACCGCCGACGCCGCACCACGCAGCCGACGCGCTCGCCGTGGCGATCTGCCATGCGATGGCGCCGCCGCTGATGCGCGCCCAGGCGAGCTAGCTTCGCGCAGGAACGTCCGTGCTCGTGCCTAACCTCTCGGTGTGATCTCGCGTCTGCGGGGAACTGCCGTCGCGCGCGCCGGCGAGCGGATTGTGCTCGACGTCGGCGGCGTCGGCTACGCGCTGGCCGTGACGCCGACCGCCGCTCGCCTCGCCGAGCGCGGGGGAGAGGTCTCGCTCGACACCTACCTGCACGTGCGTGAGGACGTGCTGCAGCTCTACGGCTTCGGCGAGCCCGCCGAGCGCGAGCTCTTCGAACACCTGCTCGCCGTCTCCGGGGTTGGGCCGAAGGTCGCGCTCGCGATCGTCTCCGGCTCGCCGCCGGCGGACCTGCGCCGCGCGATCGCGCTCGAGGACACGGCGCGGTTCGAGGCGATCCCGGGGATCGGCAAGAAAACCGCGCAGCGAGTAGTGCTCGAGCTGAAGGAGAAGCTCGGCACGATGGACGAGCCGACCCCGATCGCGGGCAAGCCGCACGCGGTCGCCCGTGATGCGCTCGTCGAGCTCGGCTGGTCGCCGACGGAAGCCGAGGAGGCGCTGGCCGCGACCGATCCCGACCTGCCGCCCGAGGAGCGCGTGCGCCAGGCACTGAGGGCGGCGTGACGGAGACCGAGACCCAGTTTCTTGCGCCCGCAGTTCAGGCCGAGGACGACGAGCTCGAGCGCTCGCTCCGTCCCGGCAGCCTCGACGAGTTCGTCGGCCAGGAGCGCGTCAAGGAGCAGCTCGCGATCGCGCTCGAGGCGACGCGCTCGCGCGGCGAGGCGCTCGACCACCTCCTTCTGATCGGGCCGCCCGGCCTCGGCAAGACGAGCCTCGCCTTCATCGTGCGCGAAGAGCTCGGCGTCGGGCTGCGCTCCGCAGCCGGCCCGGCGCTCGAGCGGAAGGGCGACGTCGCCGCGATCCTCACCGGGCTCGGTGAGCGCGACATCCTCTTCATCGACGAGATCCATCGCCTCAGCCGGTCGGTCGAGGAGATCCTCTACCCGGCGCTCGAGGACTTCCGGCTCGACATCGTCGTCGGCCAGGGGCCGGCGGCACGGACGCTGACGCTCGACCTGCCGCCGTTCACGCTGATCGGCGCCACAACGCGCACCGGGCTGCTGACGACGCCGCTGCGCGACCGGTTCGGCCTGACCTTCCGGCTCGAGCACTACGAGCCCGAGGAGCTCGCGCGCATCGTGCGCCGCTCCGCTCGGATCCTCGAGGTCGAGATCTCCGACGAAGCCGCCGAGGAGATTTCGCGCCGCTCGCGCGGAACCCCGCGAATCGCGAACCGCATCCTGCGCCGCGTTCGCGACGTCGCGGAGGTGCGCCACCAGGGCGCGATCACGACCGAGATCTCGCGCGAGGCGCTCGAGCTGCTGGAGGTCGACGGACGAGGTCTCGAGCGCACCGACCGCGCGCTGCTGAGGACGATCGTCGAGAAGTTCGAAGGCGGCCCCGTAGGCCTGTCGACCCTTGCGGTCGCGCTGGGCGAGGAGACCGACACGATCGAGGACGTCTACGAGCCGTATCTGCTCCAGCTCGGGTTCCTGCAGCGCACGCCGCGCGGGCGGATCGTCACGAAGCTGGGCAGGGCTCACGTCGGCGCGCCGGCCGACGACGGCGCGCTCTTCTAGTGTCGGACCTCTGGATCCCCGGCGCCTCCGGCCCGCTGGACGACCTGGTCGCGCGCATCCGATTGCGGATCGAGGCATTCGCCGAGCGGACCGGGGCGCCGCCCGTGGTCGAAGTCGAGCTTCGCGACGGCTCGACCGCCCTGCTGCGTTCGCTCGACGCGGATCCGGGCTTCGGGTTCGTCACGCTCGTCCCGTTCGGCGACGACGGCGACGACGGCGACGACCAGGAGTGGATCCTTCCGATCGCCGCCGTCGCGCGCATCACGATGCGCAAGGCCGAGGAGCGCGAGCCCTTCGGCTTCTCGTCAGCCGGCCGTTAGCTCGTCGCGGTCTCCGCGTACGAGGCGAGGACGTGCTCCCAGCCTTCGCTGTAGCCCTGCCGCGCTTCGGCTGCCCGCTCGCCGAGCCGCTCCCAGCCGCGGTGCTCGAGGTCGACGCGCGTCTTGCCGCCCTCCTCGGTGAAGGTGACCTCGATCACCGTCTGCGGCCGGTCCTGCTTGCGGCTCGGGTTCCAGGCGAGCACGAACCGATGGGGCGGCTCGTACGCGATCACGTCCGCCCACTTCAGCTCCTCGCCGTTCTTCGTGCGCTCGTAGATCTGACCGCCCCCGCCGCCCTGGAAGACGACCGTCTCCGCGGGTGAGCCCGACTCGTAGGCGTCGATCGAGTGCTTGCCGAGCGGCCACCAGTCGTGAATCCGCTCGGTGAAGGTCGCAAACGCGTGCTCGATCGGGCAGTCGACCATGATCGACCGCTTGATCGCCTCGG
This sequence comes from Gaiellales bacterium, assembly GCA_038237925.1. GTDB lineage: Bacteria > Actinomycetota > Thermoleophilia > Gaiellales > Gaiellaceae > AC-32. The sequence goes on from JBBRYF010000001.1 coordinate 255,317, forward strand.
TCTCCGTTGCCTGCGTGCTCATCCTTTCCTCCTCTCGTCCTCGGCCGCCGCCTTGAACGCGGCGAGGGCCTCGTTCCAGAAATCGTCGAAGTAGTCGCGTAGCTCGCCCAGCCCGTCCGGGTCGAGCCGGTAGAGCCGCCGCGTGCCGTTGCGTCGCTCGGTCACGAGCCCCGCCTCCTTCAAGACGCGCAGGTGCTGCGAGACGGCGGGGCGACTGACCGGCAGCTCGTCCGCTATCTCGCCGACCGCCCGCGGGCCCGAACGCAGCTGCTCGAAGATCGCCCGTCGAGTCCGGTCGCCCAGCGCATCCATGGCGCTTCGGTTAGCCATGACTTACGTAAGTCTAAGCTTACATAAACGCTGCGTCAAGGAGCGGCTAGCTGGCGAACTGCCAGCAACTGCGCTGGGCGGTATCAGCTCGAGCGGCGACCGCGTCGCTAGCGCCTGAACTGGAGTTCGTGCCAGGACGGGGTCGGCGCAAGCTCCAGCAGCGCTCGCTCGCCTCCCGGCTCGAGGTACGCGAACTCGGACGCGGCCTCGTCCCACGTCACGTCGAGGCGGCCGTCCTTCACGCGGTGGTCGAGCCAGGCTCCGCGGAAGACCAGCTTCCGGAGCCAGTACACGAGCGACTCGCCGTCCACGAGCGAGAGTCGCTCCCAGTGCCGCACGAGATACCGCCCGAGCTCGCTCCGCGGCTCCTCGATCACACCGTCGGCGGTCAGCTCGACGAGGTCGTCGGTTTCCTCCTCGTCGAGCTCGTTCTCGTCGACGAGGCCGAGCCTGAACGCGGCCGCGCACACGCGCTGTGCGAAGTCGGGGGCGTTGAAGCTGAAGCGAAGGCGGAGGAACTCGACGACGATGTCGTCGCCCGACGAGTAGTTGTCCGCGTCCACGGGTGGAGAATAGCCCCGGCTGTAGGAGGGCTTGACGAAATACCGCTGAGCCGCCGGAACGCGCTGCTCGCCCCGGCGACGAGCGCTACTCCGACAAACCCTCCTAGACTGACCGCGTGAGCATGAAGGCCGCACTCGCGTCAGGTCTGGTCACGGCCGTGCTCGTGCTGGCTGTCGTCTGGGTCTTCGAGGTCTCGCTCGAGCGGGCAGCCGTGCTGGCGCCCGTGATCGTGGTCGCGGTCGGCGCTGCCGCCGGCGTGGTGGTGCTCTGGGCGAAGGTCGGCTGGGAGGCCCTGAAGCGGCAGCGGCGGCCCTGGCTCATGGTTGGGATCTCCGTCGGGGTCCTGGGGCTGATCGCGGTCCTGTCGCTGCTCGGGGTCAACCTCCCCCGCGAGTAGCGCCGTCCGGAGGTCCCCGTACCGTGGACTGCCCATGTCATGGCAGCTGCGAAACGGGTGCGAGAGGGTCGAGGTCGAGGCGCTGTCCTCGGCGCTCGGCGTCAGCGAGGTGCTCGCAGCGGTGCTCGTCCGGCGCGGCTACGCGAAGGTCGAGGCAGCCCGCGCGTTCCTCGACGCGGAGCTTCCCGAGCACGACCCGTTCGAGCTCGGAGACATGCGCGAGGCGTGCGCGGCGATCCGCGCCGCGGTCGAGGCACGGAAGCGCATCTGCGTCCACGGCGACTACGACGCCGACGGCATCTGCGCCACGGCGCTCGCCGTCCTCGTCCTCCGCGAGCTCGGCGCGGACGTGTCGTTCCACCTGCCAAGCCGCTTCGACGAGGGTTACGGCGTCGCCGGCGAGACGCTCGACCGCCTGGCCGCCGAAGGGGTCGGCCTCGTCCTTACCGTCGACTGTGGCGTGACCGCGGTCGCGGAGGTTGCACACGCGCGCGAGCTCGGGCTCGACGTCGTCGTGACCGACCACCACCGCCCCGGCGACGAGTTGCCGGATTGCCCGGTCGTCGGACCCTACCGCGGCGAGTATCCGTTCCGCGACCTCTGCGGGACGGGTGTCGTCTGGAAGCTCGGCCAGGCGTTGCTCGGCGCCGACTCCGAGGCGCTAAAGCGGCACCTCGACCTCGTCGCCGTCGCAACAGTGGCCGATGTCGTGCCGCTGGTCGACGAGAACCGCGGGCTCGCGGTCGCCGGGCTGCGGCAGCTGGCGCGAACCCAGAAGCCGGGCCTGCAGGAGCTGATGCGCTCGGCGCGCGTCGACGCGGCGGCCGTCGACGCAGCCGCGATCGGCTTCCGGCTCGCTCCGCGTCTCAACGCAGCCGGACGGCTCGGCCGGCCGGAAGCCGCGCTCGAGCTGCTCCTGAGTGAGGAGCGGGAGCCCGCCGCACAGCTCGCCGCACAGCTCGAGGAGCTCAATCGAGACCGGCAGGCCGTCGAGGAACGGATCCTGCGCGACGCCGTCGAGGAGATCGAGTCATGGCCCGACTCGAAGCGCCAGCGTCGTGCGTTCGTGGTCGCCGGGGCCGACTGGCACGAGGGCGTGATCGGGATCGTGGCCTCGCGGCTCGTGGAGCGCTACGCGCGTCCCGTCGTCCTGATCGCCGGAACCGATCGCGACTGGAAGGGCTCGGGCCGCTCGATCCCCGGATTCGACCTGCATGACGGGCTGCGCCGGTGCGCCGCGCACCTCGAGCGCTGGGGCGGTCACGCGGCCGCGGCTGGGCTCTCGATCAAGCCGGACAACGTGCCGGCCTTCGCCGACGCGTTCGCCGCGATCGGCGACGAGCGGCTCGCCGACGACGACCTGCGCCCGCCGGAACTCGTCGACGCGCTCGTTCACGGACCCGACCTGACGCTCGACCTCTGCACGGAGCTGGCGCAGCTCGCGCCGTTCGGTCTCGGCAACCCGAACGTCACGCTGCTGCTCGCGGGCTGCGAGCTCGTCGACCTCAGCGCGGTGGGCGAGGGGAAGCACCTGAAGTTCCGCGTGCGCGAGGACGGACGCGACTCAGGCAGCGCGATCGCCTTCCGGCTTGGGCGGCGGCTCGACAGCCTCCGCCGGCCCGGTCATTACGACGTCGCGTTCCAGCTCGAGGCCAACCAGTGGAACGGCACGGTCGCGCCGCAGCTGAACGTGCGGCACGTGCTCGAGGCGGACGAGCGCTACCTGGACAAGCGCGAATGGCTCAAGGGCGAGTGGCGGAAGGAGCAGCGCGACCCTGCCGCCGCGGCGATCTTCGAGGAGCTCGGCCTGGCCGAGGGTGGCACCAGGAGGCACCTACTCGAGTCCGAGAGCTTCCTCGCGTTGCTCGCGGAGCCCGAGCTCGCCCGCGCCGCCTAGCGGGACTACGGTTCCCGCCGGGCTACGTCAAGACGGACGACGGCCGCCCGCGGCACTGATCGCCGCCAGCTGAGCCTGCCGCGGCCGCCAGGGCCGCGATGCTCGCGCCGTGTTGTCGAGCGTCACGAGCAACCGCGCCAACCGCGCGGCCTTTCGCTCTTTCCGTCTTCTGCGCATGAGGGCCATCGTTCGCTTCGGATGAGTTCCCTCCTGCGCAGGGAATTACTCGCAGCGGCCAGGGAAAAGGCCGGGAGTACAATTTCCTCATGACGGTCATCGAGTCTGCAGAACGGCATCAGGAGCTCATCGACGAGCTGATCGGGACCGTCGCTGCCTACAACAAGGACGTCGACCGCGATCTCCTGACGCGAGCGTTCCGCTTCGCCGCAGCGGCTCATGAAGGCCAGCAGCGGCGCTCTGGCGAGGACTTCATCCACCACCCGTGGGGCGCGGCGAAGATCTGCGCCGACCTCCGCCTGGACGAGCAGACCATCGCGGCCGCGCTTCTGCACGACGTGGTCGAGGACACGAGCACGGAGATCAAGGAGGTGCGCGCGGAGTTCGGCGACGAGATCGCGCAGCTCGTCGAGGGCGTGACGAAGCTGACGCGGATTCGGTTCCAGAGCCGCGAGCAGGCCGAGGCCGAGAACTACCGGAAGATGATCGTGGCGATGGCGCAGGACGTGCGCGTGATCCTGATCAAGCTCGCCGACCGGCTGCACAACATGCGCACGATCGAGTACCTCGGCAAGCAGAAGCAGGTGCAGAAGGCGAAGGAGACGATCGAGGTCTACGCGCCGCTTGCCCACCGGCTCGGGATCAACAAGCTGAAGTGGGAGCTCGAGGACCTCGCGTTCTCGGCGCTGCACCCCCGTAAGTACGACGAGATCAAGGCGATGGTGAGCGAGCGCCGTACCGATCGCGAAGAGCACGTGCGCGAGGCGGCGATGACCCTGCAGCGCGAGCTCGAGAAGGTCGACATCCCGGCCGACATCTCGGGGCGCGCGAAGCACTTCTATTCGATCTACGACAAGATGGCCAAGAAGGGCCGCGAGTTCAACGAGATCTACGACCTCACCGCGATGCGCGTGATCGCGGAGCGCGGCGGTGAGGAAGGGACGCGCGACTGCTACGGCGCGCTCGGCCTGATCCACTCTCTTTGGAAGCCGATGCCCGGCCGCTTCAAGGACTACGTCGCGATGCCGAAGCTGAACGGCTACCAGGCGCTGCACACGACGGTGATCGGTCCCGAGGGACGACCGCTCGAGATCCAGGTTCGCACGCGCGAGATGCACGAGACCGCGGAGTTCGGAGTCGCCGCGCACTGGCTCTACAAGCACGGCCGCGCCGGCAAGACGCGTGACGACGAGTGGGTCGCGTGGGTCCGGCAGCTGATGGACTGGCAGGAGGACGAGACAGATCCGCGCGAGTTCATCAAGACCTTCCGCACCGATCTCTTCGACGACGAGGTCTACGTCTTCACGCCGAAGGGCGAGGTCAAGGTGCTGCCCGCCGGCTCGACGCCGATCGACTTCGCCTACGCCGTGCACACCGACGTCGGCCACCGGACCGTCGGCGCGAAGATCAACGGGCGCATCGTCCCGCTGCACTACCGCCTCAAGAGCGGCGACTTCGTCGAGATCCTGACCACGAAGAGCGGGCGCGGCCCGTCGCGCGACTGGATGTCGCTCGCGGCCTCCTCGCGGGCCCGCAACAAGATCCGCCAGTGGTACTCGCGCGAGACGCGTGAGGAGACCGAGCAGAAGGGCCGCGAGACCCTCGAGACGGCGCTGAAGAAGCAGAACCTGCCTTATCGCAAGCTCCAGGGCTCCGCGGTGCTGGCGCAGGTGATCCGGGAGCTCGGCTTCAAGAAGGCGGAGGACTTCTACCTGGCGCTCGGCTCCGGGAAGCTCCAGCCGGGCCAGATCGTCAACAAGGTGATCCAGCGGCTGAAGACCGAGGAGGTCGCGCAGGAGGAGGCCGTGCCGCTCAAGGCGCCGAAGGCGCGCCACGCCACGGCGAGCGAGAACTTCGGCATCGCCGTGCGCGGGATCGACGACGTGCTCGTGCGGCTGGCGAAGTGCTGCACACCGCTCCCCGGCGACCCGATCGTCGGCTACGTCTCGCTTGGCAAAGGGATCACGATCCACCGCGAGGACTGCTCGAACGTCAAGGCCCTGAAGCGGAACCCGGAGCGGTTCACGAAAGTCTCGTGGGACGGCGGCGCGACTCAGAGCTTCCGGGTTCAGATCTCGGTGGACTCGTGGGACCGGCCGCGACTACTCGAGGACGTGGCCCGCACCTTCGCCGAGCACGGCGCGAACATCGTCGAGTACGGCGGTCACGTCGAGGACCAGCTTGCGAAGAACTGGTACGTCGCCGAGGTGGGAGACGTGAAGGCGCTAAGGAGCCTGCTGACCGCGCTGCGCAACGTCGACGCCGTCTTCGACGCCTACCGCGTCACGCCCTCGTAGATCCTTTTCGACGAACCCTCGAACGAGGGATCGTCCCTCGAACGAGCGGGGTACCTCGAACAAGGGATGGCGCTTTTCGCGCGCCTGACTACAACGTGATGTAGGGGAGGGGGGCATCTCGAAAGAGAGCTGCGGCGCCCGTTCGTCTTGAGGACAGCGGGCGGGCGCCCGGCGCGCCCGGCCGGTGGCGGCCGTCCGGGCGCGCCGGTCGCCTCAGTGCACGGCGTAGACGCGGGGAACCGCATGGTTGAGCGCTTTGCGCGGCACGAGCGCCCAGAACTGCCCGTCCGCGACCGGGACCACCGCGACGACTCGACCCTTCGCCACCACCACGACCGAGCGCGCGCCCGTGATGCGGCCGCTGATCTGGAGCAGGGGGCTCGAGCGGTCGATCGCGTCGAGCTTCGTCACGCGGCGGCCTCCCTCGATCGAGTGACCGAGAAGCCCGCGGTCGGGGCCGACGGCGTAGAGCGTCGAGAGCGGCTCGTCCGATCCGAGGAGTGAAAGCTGGCGCCTAAGGGCCTGCTGTCGACGTGCGAGGAGCTCCACGGAGGGGACGATGAGGTGCTTGCCGCGGTCCTTCGCGACGTCGACCTTTCGAGCGCGGTATTGCGGCGAGAGCGCGTTCTGCCCGTCCACTCCCCAAGGCAGCCGGACACCGAGCGCGCCTGCGATCGTGGGCAACACGTCAACCGACTGCGTCGGCGTTCGGATGACTCGGCCTCGCTGCTCGTGGGGCAGCTTCACGAACAGCGGCACATACGCGATGTCGGGAAGATTCACGTCCGAGGCCGGCCGCCGCTTCTCGCCGGCGCGGAAACTCAAGCCCTCGTCGGCCGTGACGACGAGCAACGAGCCGTCGTAGAGGCCGGCGGAGCGCAGCCGGGCGACGAGCGTGCCGAGCAGTCTGTCGGCGTAGCCGAGCTGGAGCAGGTGGCGCTGCCAGTACTGGTCGACCGCGGCCTGGTTCTTCGTCCAGACCTCTGCGGAGCTCCAGCCCGGCGCGGGTCGGAGCGTGTACTGCAGGCCCGAAGGCAGATACCGCCACGGGCTGTGCGGCAGGAGCAGGTGGAGATACCAGAGTGCCGGGCGACTGGTTGGGGCGATGGTCGGCAGGAACCGCTCGAACCGGTCTTTGGGGTCCGAGCTGCCGCGTCCGTTGTGCCAGAAGTCCTCCCAGCTGTCCGAGACGGAGGGGATTCCATGGGCAAGGTCGTCCGGGAGCAGTGTGTGTAGGTAGACGATGGCGGTGTCGGCGAAGAGCGATCCCATCCGCGCGCCGAGCGAGTTGCCGCTTGGGGCGCACAGCTTCGGCGGGCAGAGGTGTGTCTCGGTCTCGACGACGTGGAGCTGAGCATCGCCGCCGCCGAGAAGCGTGAAGAGGTTCCGCGGGTGGTCGTCATAGACCGGTAGCTCCTCGGGTCGCGGGTAGCGCCCGGTGAGCAAGGAGGGGACCCCGTGCAAGGTTCCTTCCGAGACGACGCTCTCGTTCGCGAACCAGTCCGAGTGGCGCTGGAGGGCAGTGAAGTGCGGGAAGCGCACGGGGTCGACAACTCCGCGCCGATCGAGCAGCGAATTCGTCGGCAACTCGTCGAAGACGACGACGATCGCCGAAGCGCGTGGGTGTCCTGCGGCGGCGTAGGCGATCGGGGTCCCGGAGAGGGTCAGTCGCGACGCATCGGAATGACCTAGGAACAGGGCGAGAAAGAGCAGCGGTGCGGGCGCCAGCACCGTCAGGACGAGCCGCGCGCCGGGCTGCCAGGCGTAGAGCATGGCGGCCGCGACCCCTACTAGCCCGGCGACCAGCGCGAGCACCGTCCCCGATTCGCTCGCGCCGCCGATCACCTCGAGCGCGAACGCCCCCACGAGCGCCGCCACGACGACGAGGTGCACCGGGAACCGGGCCGACCGCGGGAGCATTGCTTCCAGCGCCAACAGCACGGCCGGTGCAATCAGCGCAACGGCCAGCGCGAACAGGATCACATCCCAGCGGGTCGAGCCTCTGGCGCCGAAGAACTCGCCGTTCTTGCCCAGCAGGTCGAAGAGCGGCTGCGCGACCGCGAACGACCAGAGCACGAGCAGGTGCAGGCCGGCCAGCCGCAACGGCGGGGCCGGGGGGCGGGTCACGAGCGGGGCTTGGCGAGGTAGAGCGTGCGCGTGCCCGAGCCGAGCTGCTCTTGCCGCTCGACCTCGAAGCCGTGGGCCAGCGCACGCTCGAACTCCTCGCGGCCGTAGGACGCGTGGGTCTCGGCGCGCTTGGCGGCGAGCAGCCGCGTGACCATCGGGTCGCCACGGTCGGCGAACTCGATCACGAGTCGCGCCCCGAGGCTCCGTAGCCAGCCGGCGAGCTCGGCAAAGGGCACGTTGCGACCGATCGCGAGGTGGTGGACGAGCGCGAGGCAGAGGACAAGGTCGGGCCGGCCGCGCTGCTCGAGCCGCTGCCGCTCGACGCCGCGCCAGCCACGGGCCGGCGAGGCGTCCGCCAGGTCGACCACGAGCGGCAGGATCGTCTTCGACTTTTCGCCGCGGAGCTTTGTGTACAGCTCGGCGACGACGCGTTCGTCCCCGTCCACCGCGAGCACGTACTCCGCGTCGAGGGCGCGCGAAAAGCGGCCGTCGTTGGCGCCGAGGTCCCAGGCAAGCCGGGCCGAGCCGGCCTCGCGGACAAACTGCTCCTTCCGCTCGGCGTCGTCGTCGGTGTACGGCGCGGCCTCGCGGTAGCCGGCCCACTCGGAGCGGCCGCGCTTCGGCGAGAGCCGCTCGACGAGCTTGCGCAGCCGCCGCACGTTCGCCTGGATCAGCTCCTTCTTGAACCCCGCTGCCTTGAGCTCGGAGCGGACGTCGCGCTCACGGTCGGCGTGCTTCGCCTCTAGCCGGTCGTGGAGGACGACATGCGTGAGGACGCCGCGGCGGAAGCGCGGCAGGAGCGCGCGCGCCTGCGAGGGCTCGATCCCCTCGAGGCTCCCGCGCAACCACGGCTGCGGCGCGATGCCGCGGTACGCCTGCAGCATCAGCGGATAGAGGAAGAGCGCGCAGAACTGCCGGTAGCCGGCCCAGGGCTCGCCGTCGCGCAACCGCTCGAACGAGCCGACGTCGACGAACACCGGCTGCGTGCCGCGCCACTGGGTGTTGTACGGCGAGCCGTCCTTGAGCACGAACCCCTCGGCCAGAGCCTCGTCTAACAGTCCGAGCTGGAGCAGCGCCGCTTCGCGCAACATCTCGAACGGCCACTCGTACGGGTACGAGACGAACGGCAGCCGCTCGTGGCGCAGGACGCCGGGCTCGATCTCCTCGGTCGCGACGATGCGGCCGTCCTCGAGCGCGCGACGGAAGAAGCGCGCGCTCTCGAGCGCCGACCAGTCCTCTCGGCCGCGCGGGGAGAGCTCGCGCAGCACCTCGCCCTCGGCCGAGTACACGACTCGAGCCTCGGGATCGCGAAAGGAGGCGGGCTCCGGAGTCCTAGTTGTGGGTGTCGTCGTCATCCCTGCGGATGCGCAGAGCCCGCAGGAAGCGCCGCCACGTCAGCTTCGCGGTCACCCCGACGGCCGCCGCGCCGCCGAGGATGATCTGGAGCAGCATGCTCCCCGAGCCGGCGTCGAGGTAGTTGAGCGGTGCCATGCCGGGATCTTAGTGAACGTTCCGCTCGGCGTTGCAATGGGGCGAGATCACGAGCGCGACTCGCTCGAGGAAGACGCAATGCTCATCGTCGAAGGCGGCCGGCCGGTCGGAGTCGATGTCGATCTCGCCGACGACCTTCCCGTCCTGGGCGATCGGGACGACGATCTCCGAGCGCGTCGAGGGAAAACAAGCCAGGTAGCGCGGGTCGGCGTTCACATCGTCGACGATCTCCGTCCGGCCGCTCGCGGCAGCTGCGCCGCAGACGCCCTGCCCGATCGGGATGCGCACGTGCTCGGTCGCCTCGGGGCCTTGCCACGGCCCGAGCACGAGGTCGTCCCCCTCGACGAGGTAGATGCCGACCCAGGAGTAGTGCTCGAAGCGATCGCGCAGGGCCTGCACGACCGCGGCCAGCAGCTCGCTGTCGTCGCCGGCGCGATTCACGATCCGGTCGATTGCCTCGAGCGCGTCCTGGTGGCTCATCGCTCGAGATCCTCGCCTTCGAACGACGCCAGCTGCTCGCGATAGTCGTCCGGGATCGCCCGCGCGCGGCGCTCGTCGAGGTCGACGAGCACGAGCGTCTGCTGCGCTGTCACCATCAGGACGTCGTCCTCGCGGTAGGCGGCGCACTCGTACGTCACGCTCGTGCGGCCGATGCGGGAGACCCGGATGAAGACCTCGATCAGGTCGTCGAAGCGCGCGGGCGCGTGGTACTCGATCGTGTTCGCGCGCATCACGAACTCGTTGTTGCCGGCCTGCGTCTGGAGCAGGCCGAGGTGCCGGTGGTACTCGACGCGAGCGCTGTCGAAGTAGGGGAGGTAGCGCCCGTAGTAGACGATCCCCTGCGCGTCGGTGTCGGAGAAGCCGACCCGAGTCAGGGACGAGTACTTGAACGGGGGCTTGCGGTCGGTCGGGCGACCGAGCTCGAGCGCCATGCGCGGAATGCTAAGGCGTCGCTTGCGACGCCGACCAGAGAGGCGGTGCCGGATTTGCCGGTGCGGCCGTCTTACGCGTCGCTTGCGACGCCGACCAGAGAGGCGGTGCCGGATTTGCCGGTGCGGCCGTCTTACGCGTCGCTGCGCGGGAGCGGCGGCAGGGAGCCGCGCCGAGTGCCGTGGAGCCGCCGGTTGCGGAGGGCTCGCGTCGTTCCCCAGGCCGCGAGCCCGAGCAGCACGAGCCCGATGCCCACGAACGGGATGAGGATGTAGACGCGGCTGATCTGGCCGTGGCTGCCGCCGCCGAGCGAGACGCCGCCTGCCGCCTGAGGCGCGAAGTCCCGGACCGACCTCACCTTCGACTTCCCGGAGTCGAGCGGCGCCAGTGTCGCGACGGGCATGAAGGAGTCCACGAGCCAGCGCCCGTGCGCGGGGCGGAGGTAGATGTGGAAGATGATCGGGCCGCCGTCGCTGTGCGCCTTCGGGATCAGCTCGAGCTCCAGGCCCACTTCCTCGCGCGTGACGTAGAGGATGTTCCACGGGTGGGTGCGTCCCGCGGCGTGAAGCGGATAGACCGGGATGTCGCCGCGCGCCCATTCCTTGCGGTTGATGCCAGGGCGCAACTCGGGTGCGACGACGTCGTAGGCCGCCGCCGTGCCGACGCGCTTGACCGCATGGTTGACGAAGACGTCGATCGAGCGGGTGATCGCGGCGCGGTCGGCCTTGCTCAGCTTGGGCGCGGCTGCCGCCGGCGCGGCGAGCGCCAGCGCTACGGCTGCTACGGCGAAGAGCTTCATGGGCAAACGGTAGCCGTCACGTCGACCGGCGATGACGCAGGTTGCCGATCACGCTGATCGGGAGCGGCGAACGAGTGGGCGAACGGTGCCGTCGAGCTCCGCCGTGACCTGGGCGCAGACCTCGCGCGCGGCCTCGACGAACCCGAGCGCGGCGGGCGAGCGGTAGCGGTCGCGGTGCCAGAACAGCGAGATCACGCGCGGCTGCACGGGCATGTCGTCGGCGAGCTCGACCACAGCGGTCAGCGCGTCGGCGGTGTCGATCCCGAGGCGCGGGATGATCGCGCTCCCGACTCCGGCGCCGACGAGCGCCTGCACCGTGGTCAGGATGTCCGAGCGGAAGACGAAGTTCGGCTCCATTCCCTGCGCGCGGAGCTCGGCCTCGACCCGTGGCAGGACGCGGCACGTCCAGTGCCCGATGAGGGGCAGCTCCGCAACGGCGTCGAGTCCGACCGGGCCGCCGTCCGCGAGCGGTGACTCCGCGGCGACGAGGAGCACGTACGGGTCGCTGAGCAGCTCGACGGAATCGAACGGCCCGGGGTGGAGCGGCAGGTCGGCGAAGCTGAGCTCGAGCTCGCCGCGCTCGACGAGCTCGAACAGGCCGGCGTCGGTTGGAGCCTCTCGCGGCAGGACGCGCACGTCCGGCCAGTCGCGCGCGTAGCGCGGCAGCAGCCGCGGGACGATGCGCGCGCCGACGCTCTGGTAGATGCCGAGCCGCAGCGAGCCGGCGGAGCTGTCCGTCAGCGCGCCGAGGTCGGCCTCGGCGGCTTTGATCCGGGCGACGATCGCCTGCGCGTGGCCGAGCAGGACCTCGCCGGCTTCCGTCAACGCGACCGGCGTGGCGCCGCGCGAGCGCTCGACGAGCCGCTGCCCGACGATCCGCTCGAGCGCCGCGATCTGCTCGCTGATCGCCGACTGGACGTAGCCCAGCCGCGTGGCCGCGCGACGGAAGGAGCCCTCCTCGGCAACGGCTTCGAGCGCCGCGAGGTGGCGAATCTCGATCCCCGATGCGTGATCGACCGACACGGCCACACGCAGCCTAACCGATCGGTGTAGCCGATCAAGCCTCGCCGGAGATCACGGCAAGGACCTCGTCCCGCTTGCGCTCCATCAGCTCGGGTGTCCGTGCCTCGAGATTCAGGCGTAGCAGCGGCTCGGTGTTCGAGGGCCGTACGTTCATGTGCCAGTCCTCGGCGTCGATCGAGACGCCGTCGAGGTGGCTGACGCGGCCCTCGCTGCCAAAGTGCTCCTCCAGCTCCTGCAGCTTGGCCGCGACGTCCGGGACCGGCGTGTTCAGCTCGCCGGTGATGAAGTAGCGCTCACGGAACGGCCGCAGGATCTCCGCGAGCTTGCGGCCTTCCTTCGAGATGCGCTCGAGCATGAGCAGAAACGGAATGACGCCGGAGTCGGCCTGCGTGAAGTCGCGGAAGTAGTAGTGGCCCGAGACCTCGCCGCCGAAGGCCGCGCCTTCCTCGCGCATGCGGTGCTTGATGAACGCATGGCCGACGCGGTTCACGAGCGGCACGCCGCTCGCGTTCTCGATCGTCTCGGGAACGGCCCAGCTCGCGCGCACGTCGTAGATGATCTTCGCGCCGGGCTCCTTCTCCAGGAAGGTCTGTGCGAAGAGCGCGGTGACGAAGTCGCCGGGCACGAACTCCCCCGAGTCGTCGACGAAGAAGCAGCGGTCGGCGTCGCCGTCGAACGCCACGCCGAAGTCGGCGCCCTCCTCGAGCGTCTTCCGCACGATGAACTCGCGGTTCTCCGGGAGGAGCGGGTTCGGCTCGTGGTTCGGAAAGCTGCCGTCGGGCTCGAAGAAGCAGCGGACGACCTCGAGCTGTGGCACGTGCTCGAGCACCGGCGGGAGCATCGCCCCGCCCATGCCGTTCGCCGCGTCGATCACGACCTTGAGCGGCGCGATCGCGTCAACGTCCACGAACGAGAGCACCCGCTCGACGTACGCGGGCCAGACGTCGTACTTCCGAACCTGCCCCGGGGACAGTCCCTCGCTCGTGTCCGGTTCGGACAGGACGCGGTCGCGGATGTCCAGCAGGCCGGATTCGCCGCCGACCGGGAGCGCGCCGGCGCGGACGATCTTCATGCCGGTGTACTCCTTCGGGTTGTGCGAGGCGGTGACGGCGATGCCGCCGTCGAGGCCGAGCCGGCCGACGGCGAAATAGACCATCTCGGTGCCGACGAGCCCGAGCTCGAGCACCTCTGCGCCGGCGCCGGACGCGCCCGCGATCACCGCGTCGGCCATCGTGGGCGAGGAGACCCGCATGTCGTGCCCGACCGCGATCTGCGTGGGCTCGAAGACCTCGACGAAGGCCCGGCCGATCGCACGCGCGCCCTCCTCGTCGAGCTCGTTCTCGTAGAGCCCGCGCACGTCGTACGCCTTGAAGACTTTCGGGTCGAGCACGGTCGCAGGATGCTACGGCAACGCGAAGGAGGCACCCTCAGGTGCCTCCTTCGCGCCTTCGCGCCAACGCAGGAGGCTGTGTCAGTCCACGCAGGCCGTCGTGAGCGTCTGCGGCATGACGACATCTGCGATGTCGCCGTGATTGCCACCGCGGTTGCAGGATGCGTTCTTCCACTCGTGCCCGGCGAGGCCCTGATCTCCCGCGCTGTAGTGGTCGAAGAACGTCGTCACCGTGCATGTGGCTGGGTAGCACGGCATGAAATGCGTGTTGATGAAGGTCGCGGTCGTGCAGCCGGCGTTCGTCATCCCCATCGCGTCGCAGTAGGGGCTGCTCGACGTCCGGGTCAGCGTGCCCGAGATGATGAAGTAGCCGTGCATGCTGCCGGAGTGGCCGGTGGCGAGGGTGCCGGGCCCGTAGCCGTCCGACGTGTCGCAGGCGCCAGGGCTTGCACCCGCGTTCGTGGCGAAGCTTCCGTTCTTGAACTGCTGGACGACCGTGGTGCCGGCCGGCGTCGTTCGGACTGTGAAGTCGCGATCGAACGTGTCCTCCGCCCAGTCGTTCCCGCAGGTACCCGAGTCAGGCGAGCCGCTCGCATACGGGCCGTAGTGCTGCGTAGGCGTGCCGGACGGATCGACCGGGCTGAGGGCCATCGTCGAGAATGCGTCGTCGCCGGTCGCCGCGATCATCGACAGCACCGACGGACTGGTGAGGCCGGTAATCGAAGCCGAATCGGGCGCGGCGGCGGCCACGCCGCAGGCGAGCAGGCCGATGGCCACTGCGGCGGACGCGGCCGTGAATACGATACGTCGTGCCATTCCTCTCCCCCTTTGTGAGGACGGTTTTCTTATGACTTCTGAGTCATATGCCTCCGACTTTGGATCGAAACCCGATTGACGAGTCAGTCAGTTCGCGGAGAGGAAGTCGTGAGCGGCGCCTGTCGTTTCTACACTTGAGTCATGGAACGCAAGCTCGCAACGGTCCTGTTCGTCGATCTCGTCGACTCCACTTCGCTCGTCACGCGGGCGGACCCCGAGGTCGTCCGGCGGCGTGTCCAGAGGTACTTCGAGCGCGTCTCGCACTGCATCACGACGCACGGCGGCATCGTCGAGAAGTTCGCCGGTGACGCGGTGATGGCCGCCTTCGGGATCCCGCGGGCGCACGAGGACGACGCCGAGCGTGCCGTTCGCGCTGCTCTGAGCATCCTCGACGCCGTCCACGAGCTCGAGCTGGAAGCGCGGATCGGCGTCGAGTCCGGCGAGGTGGTCGCCGACGACTCCGACTCGACCTTCGCCACCGGCGAGGCCGTCAACGTGGCCGCGCGGCTCCAGCAGGCAGCCGAGCCGGGCCAGCTCCTGATCGGTCCCGGCGCCCACCGCCTGACACTCGGACTCGTCGAGGCCGAGGACGTCGGACCGATCGACCTGAAGGGGCTCGACCAGCAGGTCTGGGCCTGGCGCGCGCTCAGCGCCACCGCTCGCGCTGACCGCCCGCGCACGCAGCGGGCGCCGCTCGTCGGCCGCGACTCCGAGCTCGACCTGCTGCAGAACACCTACGAGCGAGCGCTGCGAGACCGCCGTGCACACCTCTTCACGGTCTACGGCGACCCCGGTGTCGGAAAGAGCCGGCTCGCCGACGAGTTCAGCCAGGTGCTCGAGGGCGCGACCGTGCTCTCCGGCCGCAGCCTGCCCTACGGCGAGGGCGTGACCTACTGGCCGCTGGCCGAGATGGTCAAGTGCGCTGCCGGGATCGTCGACGACGACCCGCTCGACGTGGCGATCGAGAAGTTGCGCTCTTTTTGCGAGGACGAGGTGGTCGCCGACCTGCTCGGCCTCGCATCGGGCGTGCTCGAGGCGGTGCAGGCCGAGCGCAGCCAGCAGGAGATCGCGTGGGCCGCGCGCGAGTGGGCGCAGCGGCTCGCGCAGGAACAGCCGCTCGTCCTGATCTTCGAGGACATCCACTGGGCGGAGGAGCCGCTGCTCGAGCTGATCGAGCACCTCGTGACCTGGGTTCGCGAGGCACCGCTCCTCGTCATCTCCCTCGCCCGGCCCGAGCTGCTCGACATCCGTCCCGGCTGGGGCGGCGGGCGCGTGCGCGCGACCGCGATCGAGCTCGAGCCGCTCGGAGACAGCGAGAGCGAGCAGCTCGTGGACGCGCTCATCGAGGGCAGCCTCAGCGCTGAGGAGCGCCGCGAGGTGCTTGCCAAGACCGAGGGCAACCCGCTCTACCTCGAAGAGACCGTGCGCATGCTCGCGGAGGACGGGGCAGAGGGGATCGGCCGGATCCCGGACACGCTGCAGGCGCTCATCGCCGCGCGCATCGACCGCCTCGCGCCCGACGCGAAGGCGCTCCTGCAGCGGGCGGCGGTGATCGGCCGCACCTTCTGGGAGGGCGCGGTCGAGCGCCTCTCACCTGAGCTGGAGTCGCTCGAGGAACCACTCGCGGATCTGAGGCTGCGCGAGTTCGTGCTCGACGAGGAGCGCTCCTCGATCCGCGGCGAGAAGGCCTACAAGTTCAAGCACGTGCTGATCCGCGAAGTCGCCTACGGTGGGCTTTCGAAGTCGGCCCGGGCCGAGCATCATGCGCGCTTCGCCGAGTGGCTGAAGGAGCGCGCCGGCGAGGAATTGCTCGAGATCCGCGCCTTCCATCTCGACCGTGCAACCGCGTTGCTCGCCGAGCTCGACGGCGCCGCGCCGGTGGAGCTGCAACGCGAAGCCGCGGAGGCTCTGGCCGAGGCCGGCCTGCGCGCTTTCGCCCGCGAGGCCAACCGCACCGCACGGCAGCATTTCGTGCGCGCGGTCGAGCTCGAGCCGACGCTGCGACGGCGCTACCTCGCCGCGCGCGCAGCCGACCGGCTCAGCGACCTTCCGGCCGTCTCGCGCGAGATGGAGGAGGTGCTCGCGACCGCGATCCAGGAGGGCGACGGCTGGACGCAGGGCCGGGCACTGGTGACGCTGGCCGAGGCGGCCGTCTTGCGCGAGGCGGACGTGAGCGCCGCGGAGGAGATGATCGAGAACGCCCTCGCAGTGCTCGAGCCCGACGACCACACCGGCCGGTATCGCGCGCTTCGGGCGCGGGCAACGATCGCCTGGATGCGCGGCGATCTCGCCAAGGAGGAGCAGGTGATGCTCGAGGCGCTCGAGCTGGCGCGGGCAACCGAGCACAAGGGGTTCGAGAGCGAGGCCGCGGACGAGCTCGCGAGCGTCTACCTCGCCCGGCTCGAGCTCGACCGCGCGGCGCCCCTGATCGAACAGGCGATCCTGCTCGCCGAGGAGAGCGGCAGCGCGGAGGCGCGAGGGCGGGCGTTGCGCTTCGCCGGCCAGCTCCACCTGCAGCGCCGGGAGCTCGACGAGGCCGAGACCGCGCTCGAAGCCGCGCGTGAGCACCTCGCCGAGGCCGGCGCAGCGTGGATGCTCGGCCGCACGCTCAACTTCGCCGCCTGGACGGCCCGGCACAAGGGCGACCTTGCCCGGGCGGAGCGGCTCTTCCGCGAGTCGATCCGCATCCTCGCGCCGCTCGAGGATCGCGCCACGCTCTGCGAGACGCAGCGTTCGCTCGCCGAGCTGCTGCTCGCGCAGGGCCGCGTGGACGAGGCCGAGCGCTTTGCCCTCGCTTCACGCGAGACCGTCGGCCCGCACGACCTCAGCTCGCTGGCGACGACCACGATGGCGCTCGGCCTCGTGCGCGCCGCTCAGGGGCAAGACGGGGAGGCAGAGGAGCTGTTGCGGCAGGCCTACGACACGATCGAGCCGACCCAGCACCGGCTGACTCAGTGCGAGACGCTCCAGGCGCTCGTTCAGTTCTTGCGCGAGCGCGGCCGTGACGACGAGGCGGACGAGCTCGAGGCGCGCCGCGACGGCGTCCTCGCCGCAGCGGCCAGCACCGCCTGAATCGCGTGGGTCGACTCGAGGTCCGGCGACTCGGAGATCACGGTCGCTGTCCGACGGAACTTCCGTAGCGCCTGCTTGAGCGGATCGGCGCGGAGCGTGCCCTCGCCGTAGGGCAGGTGCTTTGTCTCGTTCCGGTTCGCGTAGGCGATGTCGGAGAAGTGGATGTGGAAAGGCGCGCCCGGCTCGAGCACCTCGTAGGCGGCTTCCAGCGCGGTCGCGAACGGCTCGGCGTCCGTGAAGGCGCCGTCGCTCGTCGCGTGCATGTGCGCGAAGTCGAGCACTGGGCGGACCCAGCCGAGCCGGCGCGAGATCTCGATCACGTCGTCGAGGCTGCCGATCTCCCGCACGCGGCCCATCACCTCGACGCCGAACGGGACGGCGCGGTCCTTGCCCTCCAGCCGCTCGCGCAGCTCGGCGAGCTGCTCGCAGATCGAGTCGATCGCGGCCGCGCGCGCGCGGCCGAGCAGGAAGCCGGGATGGAAGACGACGAGCTCGGCGCCCGCGGCCTTGGCGATCCCGGCGGAGTGGTCGAGCATCCCCACCGCCATCCGCTGCTTCTTGTCGCGCTCGACGTGGCCCATGAACCCGGCGATCGGCGCGTGGACGGAGAGGACGATCTTGGCCTTGCGCGCGAGCTTGCCGAACTCCGCGGCCCAGTCGTAGTCCATCCAGAACTTGCCCTCGAAGTCGATCTCGCAGGCGTCGAAGCCGCGCTCCTGCAACAGCGCGATCGCCGCTTCCGGGCTCTCGCGTGAAGGCACCCGGGCAGGGCCGAAACGGACACGTCCCATCCAAGCGCAAGCTAGCGCACGGCGGTGTTTCTCCAGGAACCGTAGCCCGACGCGCGGGGACTGTCCCTGATTGGGCGCAGTTGTTGCAGTTTTGGCACGAATGACACGACCCGGGCGACCGGCCGGGAATGCCGTCCGGTGCCCCAGCTACCTTCGCGCCATGGCCAAGCGTCCTTCCCGTATCGACCTGCTGGAGCTCGACATCGATCTTCGCCTCGCCGACCTCTGGCGCGAGGCCGCGGACATCGGCGAGTGGAACCTCGAGGTCGTCGCGGCCTTCATGCGCGCGGCCTACGGCAAGGGCTACTGCGACGCGCTCACCGAGGACAACCCGGGCAGCCTCTGCGAGGAGCACGGCTACCGGATCCCGTCGCGCCGCACCGAGCCGGCTCGCGAGATCCAGTAGCCGGACGTACAATCGCGGCGTGGCCCGGAACCCGCGCTCGGTTCGTCTCGTCATCGCGCTGTCCGTCGCTGCTGTCCTCGCGGTCTTCCTGCTCTACGTCTCGATCGCGGGAGGCCGGACCCTCCAGCTGAAGCCGAGCCAGCTCGCGGGGCACGCGGGCACCGTCTCGCTCGTCGGCAAGGTTGTCGGGCCAGTTCGCGGGGCGGGCTACGACAAGGACGGCCTCCGCTTCAAAGTCGGCGACATCGGCGGCAGCACGGCCGTGCCGATCGTCTACCACGGCAGCGTCCCGGATCAGTTCAAGCTCGGGCGGCACGTCGTCGTCAGCGGTCGCTACGCCCACGGCACGTTCGTGGCGAAGCAGGACTCGCTAGTGACGAAGTGCCCGTCCAAGTACGCGCCTGCCAAGAAGACCTAGCTCTCTCGCGGCGCTTGCCGTGGTTCTGGTGCTCGTGGGCTGCGGCGAGGGCTCGAAGCACGCGAATCCTGCGTGCGCCGCGCAGGCGAGCCGCTTGGCAGAGCACGCGGGCTCGATGGTGCTCCACTTCCGCGGCGGCACCGTCTACCCGACTGATGTGGCGCTAGTCGGGCTTCAGGGCAGCCTCCAGGGCTTCGAGCGGCTCGGCTGTCCGACACGCACGCCTGCCGACCGCCAGACCCTGCTCGGCCTTCTGCCGCGCCCGACCGCGCGAGTGATCCGCCTCGCTCTCACCGCGGTACGCTGACGGCGATGTGGCTCGGCGTCGGGGTTCTGTTGGCCGTCGCCTGCGTGCTGCTCGTCGCGCGGCCGTTCCTCCGTGACCCGCAGCCCGCGGACGACAGTCTCGACCTCCCCGCGGACGGCGAGCAGGAGCGAATTGCCCTGGTTGAGGAGCGCGACCGAGCGCTGGCCGCCCTGAAGGAGCTCGAGTTCGATCACCGCACCGGCAAGGTCTCGGACGAGGACTACCGGGCACAGGTCGGGCCGCTGCGCCGCCGTGCGGCCGAGGCGCTGCGAGCGCTCGACCCCGAGCCGCGGAAGGAGCGGGTGCGTGCCGGCCGCTAGCTGCGCCAACTGCGGCGCCCGGCTGCCGAAGGGCAGCCGCTTCTGCCCGGAGTGCGGGAGCCGCGTCGGCGCGGGACCGGGCGAGACCGCGGTGCAGGAGCTGCCGCCGGACGAGACGGGGCCGGTCCCCGTCGAGCTCGCGACAGCGACACCGCGCTTCTTCGGCGTGACGCCGCCTGCGGCGATCCTCGCGCTCACGGCGGCGTTCTTCGGAGTCGGGATCGCAATGCTCGTCACCGGTCACCCGGTCGTGGGCGGTGCGCTTCTGGGCGTCGCCGTCGTCCTCGGCCTCTTCTTCGCGAGCCTCGCCCAGCGCCTTCCGGACTCCGCCGTCTCGAGGCTCTCCGGCGAGGCTGTCCACGCGGTGCGGGAGCGCGCGGGGTCGGTCTTCGAGGCGCTGGCCGTCCATTCGAGCGCACGCGTGGAGCTCTTCCGCCGGCGGCGCGAGCTCTCGGAGCTTTTGGCGCGCAGGGCCGAATCTGCCCGTGCTCTCGGGGAAGCGGTGTACGCTGGTGACGAGGAAGGGACCGAATCGGCCCGCGCGCAGATGGCAGAGCTCGACGGGCTGGTCAGCGCAAAGGAGGAAGAGATGGAGCAGACAGCCGCAGACGCGATGGAGCGGATCCAGCGCGCACAGCTCCAGGTGCAGCCTACCGCGATCGAGCCGCCGGCCCCCGCCCCGGAGCCGTATCCGGAGCCGAGCCCGATCCCGGGGCCGGTGCCGGTGCCCGAGCCGACGCCTGAGCCTTCGGAGCCACCCGGGCCGGCGCACGTGCCCGAGCCAAGTCCCGTGCCGAGCCCGCCGCCCGGCCCGGAGTAGCCCTCCGCGGGCAGGGACGCCCGCCGAACCGACGAAATCTCGCGCCATGCGTCTTCGCAGACTGCTACCTCTCGTTGTGCTCCTCGTGGCCGTTGCCGCGGCGCCCGCGAGCGGCGACGTCGCGAGCCGCAAGCAGGCGATCGACACGCGGCTCCAGCAGGTGCAGGCGAAGATCGCCTGGGCTCAGCAACGCGAGCGCGTGCTTGCCACCGAGATCTCGTCGGTCGACAGCCAGATCCACGGGCTCGCCGCGCAGGTGGGCGTCGTCTCGACGCGGCTCGAACCGCTGCAGCGTGACCTCGATCTCCACCGCGAGAAGCTCAACCGGCTGAACGAGCTCTTCCAGCTCCAGACGAGCCGGTACCACTTTTACCGCGGCGAGTACCGGGCGCTCCTCGAGCGGCTGGGCAACCGCCTGGTCGACCTCTACGAGCAAGGAGAGCCGAGCACGCTCGAAGTGCTATTCCAATCGAAGAGCTTCACCGATCTGATCGACCAGGCACAGGTGGTCGACTCGCTCGGGGCGCAGGACCGGTCGATCGCCGGCCAGGTCGGGACTGCGAAGGAGCGCGTTCACGCCCAGCGCGAGCACACGAAGCGCTTCCGCTCGCTTGTCGCGGCCGAGGTGCGCACGATCGCGATTCGAACGAGCCAGGTGATCAGGCTTCGCGACGAGTTGCTCGCGAGCAAGAACCGGCTTGCCGCCGCGCGCGCCGCCAAGCGCAACACGCTCCAGAACGTCAAGGAGTCGAAGGCCGAGTTCCTCCACGAGGCGGCCGGCCTACAGCAGGCGAGCGCGACCCTCGCCGGACAGATCCGCACGGCACAGTCGTCCGGGTCCGCGTACTCGCCGCCGGGGGACGTCACGCCGTCCTCGGCGGGGTTCATCTGGCCGGTGAACGGGCCGGTCACGAGCCCGTTCGGCGGGCGCTGGGGCCGGCTGCACGCGGGGATCGACATCGGCGTCGGGTCCGGAACGCCCATCCACGCAGCGGCCTCGGGCCGCGTCGTCTACGCCGGCTGGATGGATGGCTATGGGAACCTCGTCGCGATCGACCACGGCCGCGGGATCTCGACCGCGTACGGCCACCAGTCCCGGATCGCCGTCAGTAACGGCCAGCTCGTCTCGCAAGGCCAGACGGTCGGCTACGTCGGCTGCACGGGCCACTGCTTCGGCCCACACCTGCACTTCGAGGTGCGAATCAACGGGAATCCGGTCGATCCGCTCGGTTACCTCTGAGGAGATCTAGATGCTGGCTCTATTGCTCATCCTGCTCGCGCTCTGGCTGGTCGGCTTCCTCGCCCGTGGCGCGGAAGCAACCTGGTACCGCTGGTAGCCGGCTAAAACGCACCGAGGGTCTGGCCCAGCAGAAAGACGTTGAGGCCGGAGATCACCGCGGCGACGGCCCCCGCGAGGGCCGTCGTCGCTTTTCTGTTCACGAGGGTGCCCATCAGTTCCCGGCGGCTCGTGAACCAGACGAGTGGGATCAGCGCGAACGGGATCCCGAACGAGAGCACGACCTGGCTGATCACGAGCGTGCGCGACGGGTCGAGCCCGATCCCCGCCACCACGAGCGCCGGCAGCATCGTCACGAGCCGGCGGACGAAGATTGGGATCTTACGGTCGACGAAGCCCTGCATCACGACCTGGCCGGCGAGCGTGCCCACCGTTGAGCTCGAGAGCCCGGACGCGAGCAGCGCGAGCGCGAAGAGCGTGCTCGAGGCGCCGCCGAGCACCGGCTCCAGCGTCCTGTGGGCGTTCTCGAGCGAGTCGACGTGCAGCAGCCCGGACTTGAAGAAGACGCTCGCGGCCATTACGAGCATCGCCATGTTGATCACGCCGGCGATCGTCATCGCGATCACGACGTCGATCTTCGTGTAGCGGTACAGGCGCTTTGCCTCCGCCTCGTCGCGCGGGACGACGCGATTCTGGGTCAGCGCCGAATGGAGGTAGATCACGTGCGGCATCACGGTCGCGCCGAGGATCCCCACGGCTAGCAGCACGGAGTCGCTGCCCGCGAAGTCCGGCTTGATCGAGTGGAGCGCGACCGTCCCGAGCGGCGGGTGCGCGAAGTAGAGCTCAGCTAGGTAGCACGCGCCAATCGTCGCCACGAAGGCTGCGATCACAGCCTCGAACGGCCTCAACCCGAACCGCTGCAGCCCGAGGATCGCGAAGGTGACGACGCCGGTGAGCACCGCGGCCGCGAAGAGGGGCATCCCGAACAGCAGATGAAAGCCGAGCGCGGCGCCGAGGAACTCCGCGAGATCGGTCGCCATCGCGATCAGCTCGGCCTGGACCCAGAGGCCGAACGAGGTCCGGCGTGAGAACCGGTCGCGGCAGACCTCGGGCAGGTTGCGCCCGGTGGCGATCCCGAGCTTCGCCGAGAGCGTCTGGATCAGCATCGCCATCAGGTTCGAGGCGAGGATCACCCAGCAGAGTGTGTAGCCGAACTTCGAGCCGCCGGCGATGTTCGTGGCGAAGTTGCCCGGGTCGATGTAGGCGACGCAGGCGACGAACGCGGGGCCGAGGAAGGGCAGGATCCGCCAGCCGCGGGTGATGCCGCGCAGTGCATCCTCTGCGGCCTGCACGTTGCCCTCCGCGACGGCCGCTGGCCGTGTCGACATCACGGCCCGAGTGTAGCCAAAAGTTTAGGCGTGTCTAAACTTTTGCGAGCCGCAGGTCGGGCAGGTTGCGCCAGCGGCCGTCGACGTCGAAGCCGTAGCCGACGAAGAACTCGTCCGGGACGGTGAAGCCGACGTAGTCGACCGGCAGGTCGTCGACGAGACGCCGGTAGGGCCGGTCGAGGAGCGCTGCGATGCCGAGGCTCGCCGGCTGTCGCAGGTCGAAGAGCTTGCGCAGGTAGTTGAGCGTGAGGCCGGTGTCGACGACGTCCTCGACGAGCAGCACGTCGAGCCCGGTGACCGGGATCGCGCAGTCTTTGAGCAGCCGCACGCGCGAGTGGCCGCCTGTGTCGGCGCCGTTGTAGCCGGCGAGCTCGACGAAGTCGATCTGGTGCGCGATCGGAATCGCGCGGGAGAGGTCGGTGAGGAAGACGACGCTCGCCTTCAGCAGCGACACGAGCAGCAGGTCCCGGTCGGCGTAGTCCCCTGCGATCTCGGCGCCGAGCTCGTCGACGCGCGCCTGGAGCTCCTCGGCGGAGAGGAAGACGTCACCGACGCGGGGGTCAGCTAAGGCGTCCCTTGCGATGCCGACCTCAGGACGTGCGAGCTCCGCTCGTGCGTCCGTCTGAAATGACCGGTCGATGCGATTGCCTGCACGCTGCGGCCGCTTCCTATGACGCCAGATCGAGCCGGTAGTGCTGGGCCAGCCGCTCAATGTCACGCTTGTAGAAGAGCTTCACGCGTACCTCCGGATAGCGCTCGCGCAGCTTGCGCAGCTTCCGGTTCTTGCGCGTCACGAGGCGCTGCTTCATTACCGTGATCTCGAGGTAGAGGTTCTGCTCGGGGAGGAAAAAGTCGGGCGTGAACGCCTCAACGATGCGGCCATCGGCGTCCTCTTCGAGCACGAACGTGCGCGGCTCGTACTCCCAGGGCACGCCGTAGAAGTCGAGTACCTTCGCGCACTCCCGCTCGGCGTCGTTGACGAACCGCGGCGACTTCTTGCCGCGTTCTCCCTGGAAATCGCCGATTTCCTCCACCCCTCAGGCAGAGTAGCAGCGGGTGCGGACGCGGCCCGTCGCGGCAGACGTGATACAAGCCGCTTCCGGAATGTCGCGGCTCCGGCTCACACCGCAGAAGCGAGAGTTCTTCGGGCTCTACGCGCAGGCCTCGGCCAACACCGTCGAGATCGCCCGCCTGCTCGTCGAGCTGCTCGAGCGCTTCCCCGACGAAGGCGACACGCTGATCGGCCGGATCAAGGAGCGCGAGCACGACGGCGACCGGCTCACGCACGAGGTCGTTCTCCTGCTGAACAGCACCTTCGTGACACCGTTCGACCGCGACGACATGTACCGCCTCGCGGGCGCGATCGACGACATTTGCGACCACGTCGACGAAGCCGCAGACAACCTGGGCTCCTGGGGTGTCGATCGCGTCCCGGCCAAGGCCCGCAGCCAGGCCGAGGTGATTCTGAAGGCGGCGACGAAGCTCGACGAGGCAGTCAACCGCCTCGACGGCTTCAAGGACTCGAGCGACCAGCTCGCGGCTCTGCGCGAGCTCGAGGAAGAGGGCGACCAGCTCGAGCGCGACGCGGTCGCTGAGCTTTTCTCGTCGACCGACGACGCGAAGGTGATCATCCGCTGGAAGGACATCCATGAGCGGCTCGAGGAGGCAGTCGACGCGCTCGAGAACGCGGCCGACGTCCTCGAGGGAATCATCGTCAAGAACCGGTAGCGAGCGATGAACGACGTGCTGCTCGTCGTCGTGGTGCTCGTCGCGCTCGGCTTCGATTTCACCAACGGCTTCCACGATACGGCCAACGCGGTCGCGACCTCCGTGTCGACCCGGGCGCTCTCGCCGAGACTGGCCGTCGCCGTCGCGGCAATCGCGAACCTCGCCGGAGCCTTCGTCACGACGGCGGTCGCGAAGACCGTCGGCAAGGGGATCATCGACACCGGCCTGGCGAATGAGAAGACGGTGCTCGCGGCACTGATCGGCGCGATCGTCTGGAACCTGATCACGTGGCGCCTCGGTCTGCCGTCGAGCTCTTCGCACGCGCTCATCGGCGGGCTCGTCGGGGCGGCCATGGCGCAGTCGGGCTTCAAGGGTGTGCAGTGGCACGGGCTCGCGCACAACGTCGCGATCCCCGCGCTCGCTGCGCCGACGATCGCGTTCATCGGGGCCTTCGTGCTGCTGCTGGCGATCTACTGGGCGTTCCGCTGGATGACGCCCGGGGTCGCGAATCGGACCTTCCGGCTCGGGCAGCTCGCCTCCGGGACCTGGGTCGCGTTCACCCACGGCGCCAACGACGCACAGAAGACCATGGGCGTGATCGCCCTCGCGCTCTTCGAGACCGGCCACCTTTCGCACTTCTACATCCCGACCTGGGTGATCGTCGCCGCGGCCCTGGCGATCGCCGGCGGCACCTACGTCGGCGGCTGGCGGATCATGCGCACGCTCGGCCAGCGCGTGATCAACCTGGAGCCGGCGAGCGGCTTCGCGGCGCAGATCACGGCCGGGGTGACGATCTACATGGCGACGCGGCTCGGCTACCCGCTCTCGACGACGCACGTGATCTCCGGCTCCGTGATGGGCGCGGGCGCGACGAAGCGCCTCTCGGCGGTGCGCTGGGGCGTCGCCGGCAACATCGTCTTCGCCTGGATCCTCACGATCCCGGCCGCCGGGCTCGTGGCCGCGGCGCTGTACTGGCCGGTGCAGGGCATCTTCTAATCGGCCTCTAGACTTCGAGCATGCCGCAGGGCCGTAACGGAGGTGCGTTCACGATCGCGCAGATCTCCGACATCCACTGTGGGGGGCCCGACTTCGTCCCGAACCTGATGGAGCGGGCGGTGCAGGAGATCAACGACCTCGGCCCAGACCTGGTCATCTGCTCCGGCGACCTGACGACGTTCGGCTTTCGGCACGAGTACGCGCTGGCGAAGGGCTACCTCGACCGGATCGAGTGCGACTCGCTCGTCGTGATCCCGGGCAACCACGACTCGCGCAACGTCGGCTACGTCCACTTCGAGGATCTGTTCGGCGAGCGCAACTCGGTGATGCGGCTCGGCGGCGTCACCGTCGTCGCCGTCGACTCGACCGAGCCCGACCTCGATCACGGCCAGATCGGGCGTGGGCGATACCGCTGGATCGAGGAGCAATTCACGGGCGAGGCCGACCTGAAGATCTTCGTCCTGCACCACCACCTGCTACCGGTCCCGGGCACGGGACGCGAGCGCAACGTCGTCTACGACGCGGGCGACTGCATCGAGTGTCTCCAGCGTGCCGGGGTCGACCTCGTCCTCTCCGGCCACAAGCACGTGCCCTACGCCTGGAGGCTCGAAAACCTGTTCGTCGTCAACGCGGGGACCGTCTCGTCACAGCGCCTGCGCGGCAAGACGCGGCCCTGTTACAACGTGATCGAGGTTACCGACCGCCACGTCGACGTCTGGCGCAAGTACCCGTTCTACGGGCAGGAACGGATCATCCAGTTCTCGACGGAGACCCGCGCGTTCGAGAAGTACACGACGCGGATCGAGGACGAGGTCACGGCGAGGACCTGATGCATCTCACGTTCCTGACCCGCCGCTGGCGGTGCGATGCCGGAGGGCACAGTGTTACGGAGCACGGGCCCGGAGAGCATCGCGCCGTTAGCCTTTCGCGGGGCCCGGCTCCGCCGGGCGTGAGCGAAAGGCGGTCAGGGGCGTGAGGGCTCTCGTCATTGCCGACGGCGAGCATTACGCGCCAGTGGTGCGGGACGCCGTCGCGGCGTTGCCGTACGAGGTCGCGGCGGTCTGGCTCGCCGGCGGCACCGAGAAGCTACGCGGCGGCGAGGACTACGGCGTTCCGCTGGTCGACCAGCTCGAGCCCGCGATCGCGGAGCTCGAGCCGGAGGTCGTGATCGACCTCTCGGACGAACCGGTGCTCGGGCCGCGCGAGCGTTTGCGTCTCGCGAGCCGGGTGCTCGCGCTCGGGCTGCCGTACGTCGGGCCCGACTTCCGCTTCGACCCGCCGGAGTTCGCGCCGTTTCCTCGGCCGTCGGTCTCGGTCGTCGGGACCGGCAAACGCGTGGGCAAGACGGCGGTCACCGGCCACCTTGCGCGCCTGCTCGCGCGCGACCGCGAGGTCGTGGTCGTCGCGATGGGACGCGGAGGCCCGGCGGAGCCGGAGGTCGCCGAGGTGCAGCCGACGCTCGAGCAGCTGGTGGAGCTCTCGCGGGCCGGGCGCCACGCGGCCTCGGACTACCTCGAGACCGCGGCGCTCGCGGGCGTAGTGACCGTCGGCTGCCGGCGTTGCGGCGGTGGCCTAGCCGGCTCACCAGGCGAGTCGAACGTCCTCGCGGGCGCCGCGCTCGCCGCCGAGCGCGAGCCCGATCTCGTGATCTTCGACGGCAGCGGCGCGGCGATCCCGCCGGTCGACACCGGCGCGCGCATGCTGGTGACGAGCACCGCGCAGCCGCCCGAGGTCTCGACCGGGTACCTGAACGCCTACCGGATCCTCGTCTCCGACCTGGTGGTCGTCACCGGCGGGCGCGGCGACGCGCTCGTGGACGCGATTCACGACGTGAAGGACGTGCCAGTCGTCCCGGTCGAGCTGCGGCCCCGCCCGGCGCAGCCGGTGATCGGAAAGCGGGTGGCGTACTTCTCGACCGCGCCGGCTGACGCGCACGCGGCGATCGAACGGCACCTGCGTGAGGAGTGGGGCGCCGACGTCGTCCTCGTCTCCGGCAACCTCGCGCGACGCGACGAGCTGCGTGACGACCTCGCGAGGGCCGGCGGCGCTGAGATCTATCTGGTCGAGATCAAAGCCGCCGCGATCGACGTCGTCGCCGAGGTCGCGCTCGAGCGTGGGGTGGAGGTCGTCTTCGCCGATAACGAGCTCGTACCGGTCGGCGAGCACGACCTCGACGTCGAGCTGATCCGCCTCGCCGACGCCGCCGCCGCGCGGGAGGCGGTGCCGCGATGACCGACCGGCGCTACCGGCAGCCGCTGCCGCTCGGCGGCATCGACGGGCTGCCCTTCTCCAAGGGCCTGATGGCGCGGGCGCTGATCGCAGCCGGCCTCTCGGCCGACCGGGCGTACGAGCTCGCGCTCGCGCTGGAGGCCGACCTCGCCAAGAGCGGCCGCGAATCGGTGTCGATCGAGCGGCTCGAGGAGCTCGCGCGCGAAGCCCTCGGCGCGGAAGACGGCGCGGCTGCGATGCGCCGGCTGCGCCGCTATCAGGACCTCTACGACCTCGACCTGCCGATCATCCTGCTCGTCGGGGGCGCGACCGGCACCGGGAAGTCGAGCGTCGCGACCGACGTCGCCTACCGTCTCGGGATCACGCGCGTCACCTCGACCGATTTCGTCCGGCAGACGATGCGCGCGTTCTTCTCGCAGGAGTTCATGCCGGCGATCCACCACTCGAGCTTCGAGGCCGGCCGCGCAACCGCCGACGACGAGGACGACGGCAACGACGCTGTGCTGAACGGCTTCCTCGAGCAGACGCGCGACGTGCTCGTCGGCGTCAGGGCCGCAATCGACCGCGCGCTCGAGGAGGGCTGGTCGATCGTGCTCGAGGGCGTGCACCTCGTGCCGGGGATGCTGCCACCGATCGAGGGCGCGCTCGTCGTCCAGTGCGTGCTCGCGATCACCGACGCCGAGGCGCACGCGAGTCACTTCTGGATCCGCGACACCGACTCCGACGGCGTCAGGCCTTACGAGAAGTACCTCGACGCCTTTGACGACATCAGGCTCGTGCAGGGATACATCCTGGGACGCGCGAGCAAGCACGACGTACCGGTGATCGAGAACGGCAACATCGAGGATGCGATCGGCGAGGTGATGGAGCTCGTGCTGAACGCGGCCGAGCCGCTGCAGGTGACCCCGTGACGCAGACCCAGCCCGAGAGCCGCGGCGGCACGATCGGCGAAGGAGCGCGGTTCTGCCTCTGCGAGAGTTACGCGCGCGTGACGGAGCGCGCGGCGCTGGCCGGCGCCCGCTGGCTTGGCCGCGCCGAGCAGGAGACCGCGGAGGAGGACGCGTCGACGGCGATGCGACTCGCGCTCGAGCAGCTCCCGATCGACGGCCGCGTCGTGATCGGCGCCGGCGATGAGGGCGGTCAGCTCGCCGGCGGAGCGCGGGTCGGTGCCGGGGGGACCGAAGTCGACCTCGCGCTCGACCCGCTCGAGGGCCGCGGCGTCGTCGCGCGCGGCGGCTACGGAGCGATGTCGATGGTCGCGGTCGGCGATCCCGGCTCGTTCCAGCAGCTCCCGGACATGTACATGCGCAAGATGGCGGTCGGTCCGAAGGCGCGTGGTCGGATCGACCTGGGCCAGCCCGTCGGCGAGAACATCGTCGCGATCGCCGACGCGTTCGGCCGGATGGTGAACGACGTGACGACGATCGTCCTCGACCGGCCGCGCCACCACGATCTGATCGAGGAGATCCGCGCGGCCGGTGCGCGGATCAAGCTGATCCAGGACGGCGACGTGACGGCCTCGATCTCGGCAGCGATTCGCGGCACGAACGACCACCTCGCGATCGGGATCGGCGGCACGCGGCAGGCCGTGCTGACGGCCGCGGCCCTGCGCTGTCTCGGCGGCGAGGTGCAGGCGCAGCTCTGGCCGACCTCGCGCAGTGAGGTCGAGGCGGCGCGCGCGGCGGGGGTCGACGACCTGGAGCGGCTGTTCACGATCGACGACCTGGCCCCGGGCGAGGTGATCGTCGTCGCGACCGGTGTCTCGAACGGCGACCTGCTGCGCGGGGTGCGCTTCCTGGCCGACAGCGCCCGCACGCACTCGCTCGTGATGTGCACGCGCTGCAACTGGGTGCGCTTCGTGGACGGCATCCACTTCTTCGCCCGCGAGCGGCGCGAGGAAGTGCGCCTGCTCGGCTACTGATGGCTCTGCAGGGCAGCTGCCTGTGCGGGGGCGTGCGGTTCGAGGTCCAGCTCCCGTTCCTGCGGGCGAACCACTGCCACTGCTCGTTCTGCCGCAAGCACTCGGGCACGTTCGGCCTGACGCAGGGGCGCGTGCCGCGCCAGCGCTTCCGGCTGCTCGCAGGGGAGAAGTTGCTTCGCGTCTTCCGGCCGGAGGGCGGCACCGCGGTCAAGGTCTTCTGCACCGAGTGCGGCTCCTCGGTTTTCGGCGGCCACTGGCCCGACGGCGACGAGGTCTCGATCCGGCTTGGCTCCCTCGACGGCGATCCCGAGATCCGGCCGCAGTACCACTCGTTCGTCGACTCCCGCGCGCCGTGGGACGAGCTCCCGGAGGACGGGCTGCCCCGGTACGCTGGTTCCCCGTGACACGCGACGACGTAATCGAGGCGCTCCGCTCCGTCGAGGATCCTGAGCTCGGGATGGACATCGTCGAGCTCGGCCTGGTCTACGATGCCGAGGTGACCGGCCCGAAGGTGAAGGTCATGTACAGCCTCACCTCGATGGGCTGCCCCGCCGGCCCGCTGATCCAGCAGAACATCGAGGAGGTCGTGCGGGCTCTGCCCGAGGTCGAGGACGTCGAGACCGAGCTGACGTGGGATCCCCCGTGGACGCCGGAGAAGATGTCCGACGACGCGAAGTTCATCCTCGGCTTCGGCTAGTGCTCCGTGATGTGGTCGAGGGCGACCTCGACGCGTTCTACGACCATCAGCGCGATCCCCAGGCAGCGGCGATGGCGCTCTTCCCGGCTCGGGACCGCGACGCGTTCGACGCGCACTGGCGTCGCACGCTCGCGGACGACACCGCTACGAAGAAGACGATCGTTCACGAGGGACAGGTCGCCGGCAACGTCGTCTCCTGGTCGCAGGACGGGCGGCAGCTCGTGGGCTACTGGGTCGGACGAGAGTTCTGGGGCAGGGGCGTCGCGACCGCAGCACTCGCGCAGTTGACGGAGGAGCTGGAGGCGCGGCCGCTCTATGCCTGGGTCGCGCGCAGCAACCCGGCTTCGATCCGCGTGCTCGAGAAGTGCGGCTTCGAAGCGGTCGACTCGCGCGCCGAGCACGACGAACGGCTCGGCGTGATCGTCGAGGAGATCCTGCTCGAGCTTCGCTGAGCGGGCTTTGGTCGGAGGCGCCGAACGTGGTAGAACGGCCCATGGCCTTTCTCGCCCGGCTATTCGGCTGGCTTCGGCGCACGCCGCAGCAGCCGATCCTGGGCGAGCGCGACGCGTACGAGCGCTGTCACGGCGAGCGCGTGACCGAGATCGTGGTGACGCCGAAGCCGCCGCCGGCACCGCGCGTGCTGCCGCACCTGCCGGGCGACTATCTGCGCCGGTGTTTTGAAGAGCGGCTCGAGGCGCGCCGGGCGCTACACCACTAGGTCACGGGACCGTGAGCACGATCTTGCCGAACTGCGCGCCCGCTTCCATGCGCTCGTGTGCGGCCCGAGCCTCGGTGAGCGGGTAGACCGAGTCGATCACGGGCTTCGCGCGCCCGCTCTTGACGAGCTCGTACGCGGCCTCGAAGTCCTCGCGCGTCCCCATCGTCGAGCCGTAGATCGTGAGCTGCTTCCACCAGATGCGGTGGAGTGCCGCAGGCGGGTTCGGCCCGCTGGTCGCGCCGCAGACCGCGATGCGGCCCCCGGCGCGCGCCGCCTGGAGCGAGGCCTGCCAGGTCGCCTCGCCCACGTGCTCGAGCACGACGTCCACGCCGGCGCCGCCGGTGGCCTCCGCGACCGCGGCCTTCACGTCGCCGCTCGCGTGGTTGACGACCGCGTCGGCGCCGAGCTCCCGGGCGCGCTCGAGCTTCTCGTCGCTCGACGACGTGACGAGCGCCCGCGCTCCGAGCGCCTTCGCAATCGCGAGACCGGCGCTAGCGACGCCGCTGCCGATTCCCCAGAGGAGCACCCACTCGCCCTCCTGCAGCTGCGCCTTGGTGACGAGGAGCCGGTAGGCGGTCTCGAAGACGAGCGGGAAGGCCGCGGCCTCCTCGAAGGAGAGCTCGTCCGGGAGCGGGTAGACGTTCGCCTCGGGCACGGCCACGAGCTCGGCGTGCGTCCCGTCCATGTGCTCGCCGACGACGCTGATCCCGCCGCCGTGCTCGATCCCGGGGTTGATCACCACCCGCTCGCCGGTGTCCTCGCGCGTGCCCGCCCCGTCGGCGCCGAGGATCCGCGGCTTTCGCACCGAAGGAAGCCCCTTGCGAATCCAGAGGTCGAGATGGTTGAGCGACGCGGCGCGGACACGGACGAGCACCTCGCCCGGGCCCGGCTCGGGATCGGGCGCGTCCTCGTAGCGCAGGACCTCGGGGCCGCCGTCTTCGTGGATCCGAATGGCCTTCATGCGGGCACAATCTCCCACATGCAGGAAGGAGAGCTGGCGCTGCTGGGCGAGGAGCTCGGGCTCGACGTGGTCGGGGCTGCCCCGGTCGCGCCCTACGTGGAGACCGAGCAGCACATCCGCGAGCGGCGCGAACGCGGCCTCTTCGGGGACATGCGCTTCACGATGGCGCGCCCCGAGGTCTCGTGCCACCCGGAGACGTTGCTGCCTGGAGCGCGGGCGGTCGTCTCGGCCGCGCTCTGCTACTGGAGCGACTGCGAGGAGCCGCCACCGGACCACGGCCGCCTGCCACGCTACACCTGGTTCGACGCGTACACCGCCTTGCGCGAGCGGCTCGACGAGCTCGGCCGGCGGCTCGGCGGCGACTACCGCGTGCTCGTCGACGCCAACCAGCACGTCGATCGCGAGGCGGGGGCGCGCTCGGGCGTGGGGTTCTACGGCAAGAACACGATGCTGATCACGCGCCGTTTCGGCTCCTGGGTCGTGCTCGGGACCCTGCTCACGACCGCCGAGCTGGCGCCGACCCCGCCGCTCGACGCCGGCTGCGGCTCCTGCACGCTCTGCATCGACGCGTGCCCGACCGATGCGCTCGACGAGCCGGGCGTGCTCGACGCGACGCGCTGCCTCTCCTACTGGACGCAATCCGCCGAGCCCTTCCCCGAGGAGTACCGCGAGGCGCTCGGCGATCGCGTCTACGGGTGCGACATCTGCCAGGACGTCTGCCCGTGGAACCGTGGGATCGAGAAGCGGCGGGCCGGTCACGCGGCACATGGCGCCGAGCCGCACGTCTCGCTCGTCGACTGGCTCGAGACCGGCGACGACGAGTTGGCCGCGCGCTACGAGCGCCTGTTCGTGCCGCGCAACGATCCCCGCTATCTGCGCCGCAACGCGCTCGTCGCGCTCGGAAACTCCGGCGATCCCAGAACGCGTAGCGTGGCCGAGCGCTACGCGGCCGGCGACGACCCGCTCCTGCAAGAGCATGCCGAATGGGCGCTCGAGCGCCTGGGGGAGCCCACGTGAACGGTGAGCTCAAGCGCCTGCGCGACGTCGAGCGCTGGATCAGCTGGGTCCGTCTCGGCGGCGTGCCGTTCGCGATTTTCCAGGTCGCGATCGGGAGCAACTACCCCGACGACTACCGCCTCTGGGCATGGATTACGACCGCGGTCTTCGCGGGCGGCACCCTGCTCGTCTTCTGGCTCGCGCGGCGCGACTGGTCGAAGACCGCCATCAAGCGGCTCGGGCTCGCGGTGCTGAGCTTCGACTTGGCGATCGCCTCGGCATATACGTTGATCTACAGCTTCGAGGCAAGCTCGCCCATCCGCCAGCTGCTGTACCTGCCGCTCGTCGAGGCAGCCCTACGCTTTGGGATCCGGGGTGCGCTGATCGTCGTGGTCGCGAGCGCTCCGGTGATGGGCATCTTCGAGTGGCTGCGCGAACGGCGCGTCGCTCCGCGAAGTTACCACCTCGACTACGTCACCCTGCAGCTTGGCCTCGAAGTGCTGCTGGGTTTGATCGTCGGCTGGCTGATGCTCCGCCTACTCGGCCAGAGCACTGTGGCCGAGTCTCGAGCCGCCGAGGCCGAGCGCCTGCGAGACCAGCTCGGAAGACGGGCCGACGTGCTCGAAGCGGCGAACCGCTGTGCCCGCGCGCTCAGCTCGTCGCTCGAGCTCGACCAAACTTTCGACGCGTTCATCCGCGAGGTCCGCGGGCTGATGCCGTTCGACCGCATTGCGATCGTCCTCAGCGAGAACGGCGTCGCAAAGGTGATGGCCGTCGCCGGGGCGGGTGCCGACGACGTCCTCCCGCCGGGCTCGGGCCGGCCGATCCACGGCACACTGCTCGAGGAGCTGCTGCGCACGAACCAAACCGTCTACCGCCGCGACATGGGTGCGGACTACCCGGAGGAGGACGAGTTCCTCGCGCTCGGGCTCCACTGCCGGCTCGCGACGCCGCTGCTCCAGGGAACGCGCTCGATCGGAATGCTGTCGCTCGTCCGTCGCGAGCCCGACGCGTTCACGACCGAAGAGATCGAGCTCGCAGGACTGCTCGGCCGGCTCGTGGCGAGCGCCGTCCAGAACATCCGTGCCTACGAGACGGAGCGCAAGACCGTCGAGGAGCTGCGGCGGCTCTCGGCGCTCCGCGCGGACTTCGTCTCGCTCGTCTCGCACGAGCTGCGCACGCCGATGGCGGCCGTGATCGGGTCGGCGCGGACGCTCCAGCAGCGCTGGCGCGAGCTCTCGGCCGACCAGCGCGAGTCGTTCCTCGAGCTGATCGCGGGCGAGACGAACCGCCTCGCCGAACTGATCAGCGACGTGCTCGACACGTCCCGCATCGAGGCCGGGACCTTCAACTTCCGCTTCCGCGACGTCGATCTCGGCCAACTCATCCGCGACGCTGTCGCCACGGCGCAGCTCGGCCAGGACGAGGTGGAGCTGCGCACGGACGTTCACGACCTCCTGCCGGATATCCGTGGCGACGCGGAGCGCCTGCGTCAGGTGCTGACGAACTTGATCGACAACGCGATCAAGTACTCCCCTGCCGGCGGAGCGGTCGAGGTGCGGGCGTACCCGGAGGACGGCCGCGTGCGCATCGACGTCCGCGACCGCGGTCCCGGGATCGCGAAGGAGGATCAGAAGCTGATCTTCGAGAAGTTCGGACGGGTCACCGGCACGGGTGCGACGCGCCCGGGCACCGGCCTCGGGCTCTTCATTGCGCGCTCGATCGCCGAGGCCCACGGCGGCGTGCTGGAGGTGCACTCGACGCCCGAGCAGGGCGCGACGTTCACGCTCGAGCTGCCGCTCGCCGGCGTGAGCTAGGCGACGCGCACGCGCGAGAGGCCGAGCTCGCGCTGGACTCCGCGGGCTCGATCGACGATCTCGCGGCGGAGCTCCGACGGCTCGAGCACGACGGCCTCGCCGCGGTACGAAAGGATCTCGCCGACGAGCCACTCGGGGCTCCCGACCGGCCGCTCCGCGACCGCCGAGCCGTCCGCGAGCCGTCGCGCGCCCTTCTCGATCTCCCAGCGCGCGATCTCGGGCGAGTACCAGATGCGGGCCGGCCGAGCGTCGCGGAACTCGTGCGGGTCGAACCCTTCCCGGATCTCGAAGTGCGGGCGCTGCAGCCGCGCGCTGCGCATCCGGTCGAGCCGGAACGAGCGCTCGCCGTCACGCGTGCGATCCCAGGTGTGGACGTACCAGTACGGCAGCCGGCGCTCGAGCGAGTACGGCTCGACAAGGTGGGTCGAGACCTCCTCCTCGCCCTCCTTCAGGTAGTCGACCTCGACCAGCCGTCGCTCGCGGAGGCCGCGGCTGAGGGTGCCGACGAGGTCCTCCTCGGCGCGCCGCACGTGCGGCTCAGGGGTCTGCGCGAGCTCGAACTCGCCGAAGGTCTCCTCGAGCTTTGCGCGGACGCGCTCGAGCGGCGACCGCGCGTCCGCGGCGATCATCGGCCCGACGAACTCGAGCGCGAGCCGGATGGCGCGGGCCTCGAGCGGCGTCAGCCGCGGTGGCGCCCGGAAGGTGTCGCCGAAGAGCTCCTTGTCGACGCGGATCGTGTCGCCGTCGAGCTCGGCGTAGACGGCGTAGCAGCCGCCGCCGAAGTTGACGAGGTTCAGCAGCGAGAGGTGCTCCTCGAGCGCCTCGGCCGGGATGTGGAAGCGGTCGACCAGCTCCTGCGCCGGGAGCTCGGCCTGCGAATCCTCGCCGCAACGGTCGAGCAGGTACGCCAGTAGCGCCTGCAGCACGGCGAAGCGCTCAGGGTGAACCGGTGCCGTGGGTCGCTCGGCGGCTTCTTCCTCGACGAGAGCGGCCGTCTCCGCTGCGAGCTCCTCGGGCGCTCCCTCGTGTCGCTCGCGGACGAGCTTGAGCGCGCGCGCGACCTCGCGGCGCAGCTCGTCAGGAGCCTGGGGGAGGGCCCGCCCGTCCTGGCGCAGCACCCACGAGGCGAGCAGCGGCAGGCTCGAGTACGCGGTCACGAACACGCCGTCGTCGACCTTCGTGCCGAAGGTGCGCTCGACCCACCAGGCGGTGTCGCCGGCGACCTCGATGCGCGCCTCGCCGGCCGCGTCGCCGATCTGCCACGGCGGGCGCCCGCGGTAGCGGTCGACGTCGAACTCGGCCGGAAGCCGGAAGTCGCGCTCGCGGCGCGTCGCGAAGCGGATCTCGCCGCGAATCCGCGTGACGCGGAACGTCCGCTCGTCCTCCGCTTCGAGGTCGAGCGCAACGACGTACCAGGCGCCGCCGTCCTGGAAGAGCGCGTACGGGTTGACCGTCCGCTCGCGCTCCTCGTCGCGCGAGATCGACCAGTACGGAAACTTCACCGTCCGTTGCTTCGAGATCGCCGCCTCCAGCTTGCCGAGCCGGCCCTGCATCTCGACCGAGTACTCCGGATCGAGCACCTCGACCCGCATCGCCGTATCGGTCGGTGCCTCGGCGAAGCCCGGTCGGCCGAGCGCGAGGTTCTGCAGCGCGAGCCGTAGCGGCTCCGCGTAGGCGAACTTGCCCTCGAGCAGGTAGAGGCAGGTCTGGAGCGCCGCGAGCTCGTCGTCGGTCAGCTCGAGCGGTGGCAGGAAGTAGCTCTCGGAGCGCATGTTGTAGAGCTCCTCGCCCGTGTATTCGTCACGCTGCGAGTGGAGCGGGACGCCGAGCGCGATCAGCTCCGCGCGGTCAGAGTAGAAACGTCGAGCGAACGCCTCGTCCGACATCTCCTGGTAGCCCTCGACCTGCCCCTTGATGTCGCGCGCGGTCACCGCCCGCCGCTCCGCCATCAGGAAGGCGACGAGCGAGAGCTGACGGATCAGCTTGTCCGTGTCATGCGACACCCGGTAGCGAGCCTATCGCCTAGCGGGGGTCTGAGCTAACGAACGGCCGCACGGGCAAAGCCGGCACGACCTCCATGGCCGGCGCCGCCGAGGCGGCGCCTCAGGCCGCGACCTTCGACCGCTCGAGATGCTGGTGCGACGGGCAGTAGTCGCGGTTCGGCAGCGGCGTGCGCTGGCACGGCTTGCCCTTCCGCGTGGTCGCGCGACAGCGCGCGACGCCACCGTCGAACGCACCGGCCTCGATCTGGCCCTCGATGAACGCGACCGCCGCTGCCACGCCCTCGCGCACGGCCCAGGCGACCTGCGCCTGGCACGTGATCGGGAAGTAGCGCCGGATGTCCTGGAAGAGCGCCTGGTCGGGCTTGGCGAAGTAGAGCGGGTCCTTGGCGAGGCGCTCCATCGTCTGCTCGCAAGCCTCGAGGACGTCTCGCCGGTACTGGATGCGGGTCTCGGGCACGACGTATGGGTCGACCAGGTCCTTGATCGACCGGTAGATCGCACGTGAGTACTGATACATACAGGCCTGAATCTGAAGCATCCGCTCGTCCATGATCAGTATCTCCGGCTCCTATTAATCTCCGGCAAAGCTTTGTTAATGGGGAGTTAACCTCGATCGCACGCTGGGCTGCGGGGACGAGTCTAACCATCCCCGGGCCCTGTTACAAAGTCGGGTTTCCTGTTGGCTTCACGGTAAACGTCAGGGAATGATGCGACGGGGGTACGGACCGCGGTAGCCGTGGCTGTGCGCTTCAATCACGTGGCTCTGCGCTTCGGCCTCTGTGTCATAGATCCCGGAGAAGACGACGAAGTACCCCGGGTGGAGACTCGAGAAGCCCGCCGAGTCGAGCACGCCGACCTGTTTCATGCCGAGCCGCAGAGCCTGTTTCGCCTCAGCGAGGGCGCCCGCGCGGCCGTTCGTGGTCGGAACCGAGTCGAGGACGATCGTCCAGCCGCTCTTGCCGGCCGGCCAGGCGACAGGCGCGGGCTTCGGGGGCGGCGGAGGAGGCGGAGCCGCGCGCGTGGTGCCCGTGGCCGTCGTCGTAGTCGTCGGTGTGCTCGTGGTCGGCTCCGGCGGCGTCTCCGTCTGCGGCAGCGTGGAGCCCCCGGGCTCGGTGCGGACGAGCGTGCCGCTGGCCGAGCGTGACGAGTCGGCTAGGAACACCGCGGAGACGACGCCGGCCGCTGTGGCGATGACCAGCGCGAGCAGTGCCGGCCAGATCCAGTCGCCGGGATACCAGCCGAGCCGGCGGCGCCAGTGCGTTCCGAGCCTGGTCGCGAGGCTGGGGGCTGCGGGAAGGCGCTCGCCGCACTCGAGGCAGTACTCCTGCCCCTCGCCGTAAGGCGTCGCGCAGCGCGGGCAGCGCCGCTCGTCCTCCGGGCGCGCCACTAGCGCTCCCAAGGATCGGCGGTGGGGGCGATCGACTCGGCCACCGGCGGCTCGGGCTCAGGCTCCGGTTCGGCCTGCGGCTCAGGCTCGACCTCGGCCTCGGCCTCGGCCTCTGATTCCGGCTCGGCTTCCTCGCTCGTCTCGACGGCCCGCCCGCAGTGGGCGCAGAAGCCGGCGTCGGCGGGCAGCGGATGCCCGCAGCCCTCGCAGGCGACGACCGGCTCGACGCCCACCGGTCGCCCGCAGTTGCCGCAGAAGTGCGCACCCCAGGGAACAGGCGCGCCGCACTCGCAGGTCGTCGGCGCGCGGCGCGCAGTCGCGACTGCGGCGATCATCGAGTCCAGCTCGCCGAGCCGCTCCTCGAGGGCGATGACCTCCCGGCACTGCTCGATCAGGAGGTGATCGCGAAAGCTCGAGCGCCGGTACATCTCGAGCGTGAGGCCGCCGAGGTGCTGGATCCGGTCTTCTCGCGCCTTCACGAGCGCCCGCCGCTCGCGCCGGAGCGCACCCGGAGAGGGCGCGCGCCGGAGCATCGGCTGAGGGCCTGTCGCGGCGGCACCGTGCGACCGGCTGCGAATGCGATTTAGCAGGGAAAAACGCGCCACGAGGGGCGCGAGTCTAGCACCGGCTGGACCGGCTCCTAGAAGCGGTGCTCGTCCGCGGCGCGGCGGCCGAAGCCGGCTACGAACACGATGAACAGGAGGATCCCGACGATGCCGATGACGATGCCGACCCACGGGATCACGAACCCGAACACGAGCCCGATCACGATCAATGCCATGGCGAGACCGATCATGTGCCCTCAGTTCCCGCGCGACCCGGTCCGAAACTAGAGATCGATCACGACGAGCCGGTCTTCGGTGAGCTCGCGCACGGCATAGGCAGGCCCTTCGCGCGTGTTGCCAGAGTCCTTGACGCCGCCGTAGGGCATCTGGTCGGCGCGGAAGGTCGGCGCCTCGTTGACGATCACACCGCCGAACTCGAGCTCCTGCCCGGCGCGCATCGCGGTGTCGAGCCGGCTCGTGAAGATCCCGGCCTGGAGGCCGAAGCGGGTCGAGTTGGCAAGGGCGATCGCCTCGTCGAGGGAGCCGACCGCGCTCAGCGTCACGACCGGGCCGAAGACCTCCTCGCAGCTGACCTTCAGCTCGGGCGAGGCGTTCGCGATCACGGTCGGAGCGATCAGGCCGTCCTGCTCGTCGCCGCCCGCGAGGATCTCGGCGCCGCCGTCGCGGGCCTCGGCGATCCACTCCAGGATCCGCTCGCGAGCGTCCTGGTCGATCACGGGCCCGACGTCCGTTTCCTCGTCGGCGGGGTCGCCGAGCTTCAGTGCCTGCACCCGCGGCACGAAGGCCTCCACGAACCGGTCGTAGGCCGGGCGCTCGACGTACAGCCGCTGGACGGAAATGCAGCTCTGGCCGGCGAACGCGAAGGCGTTGGCCGCCATCGCGGCGGCGGCGGCCTCGACGTCGGAGTCGGCCATGACGATCACCGGCGTCGCGTTGCCGAGCTCGAGGCTCACCTTCTTCTTCGCGGCCCGCTCCTTGATGCCCCAGCCGACGGGACCCGAGCCGGTGAACGTGATCGCCTTCACGCGCTCGTCCTCCACGAGAACGTCGCCGATCTCGGCGGAGGGGCCGACCACGACGCTCAGCCAGCCCGGCGGCAGGCCCGCCTCTTCCTCGAGCTCCGCCAGCAGCAGCGCGGAGAGCGGCGTCTGGGTCGCCGGCTTGAGCACGACCGCGCAGCCGGCGGCGAGGGCGGGCGCGAGCTTGTGGGCGACGAGGTTGAGCGGGAAGTTGAACGGTGAGATCGCGCCGACGATCCCGACTGGGCGCCGCAGGGTGAACGCGAGCTTCCCCTCACCCGCCTGCGCCGCGTCCATCGGCACCATCTCGCCGGCGAGCTTGCGGGCCTCGACCGCCGCGAAGGTGTAGGTCGACATCGCGCGCGATGCTTCGACGCGCGCCGCCTTGAGCGGTTTGCCCGCTTCGTCCGAGATCTGGCGCGCGATCTCGTCGTGGCGGCGCGCGATGCCCGCCACGACCTTGACCAGAATCTCGGCGCGCTTGTGCGCGGGGAGCGGCTCGAGCATCGCCTGCTCGGCGGCGTCGATCGCCCGGCGCGTCTCGTCGGCGCCGCCCTTGGCGACTCGGCTCACGACGTCTCCCGAGAACGGCGAGCGCACTTCGATCCAGTCGCCGGTCTCGACCCATTCACCGGCGATGAAGAGCTTGCGCTCGGTGGCGGTTGTGGCCATCAACCAAGTCTAGGAGACTGCGGCGCGTGGGCCTCGACATCCGCTACGCGCGCAGCGGTGGAGTCTCGATCGCCTACCAGGTGGTCGGCGACGGAGAGACGGATCTCCTCTACGTGCCCGACTGGGTCTCCAACCTCGTGTATGGCTGGGAGTCCCCACGCCTCCGGGCCTTCTACGAGCGGCTTGCGCAGTCGTTCCGGTTGATCCTGTTCGACAAGCGCGGAACGGGCCTCTCCGACCTGGGTGGCCACTTCCCGTCGCTCGAGACGCGCATGGACGACGTGCGTGCCGTGCTCGACGCCGCTGGCTCTTCGCGAGCGGTGCTCCTCGGCGCGCAGGACGGCTGCGGGATGGCGACGCTGTATGCAGCCACGTACCCCGAGCGGACCCAGGCGCTGGTGCTCTTCCACCCGGTCGCCTACAACCCGGATGCACAGACCGAGCAAGTTCGTGCCGAGCTGGCGGACCTCCGGGAGCGGTGGGGCACGCAGGAGTTCTGCGACGAGCTGCTGCGCGAAGGGGCGCCGAGCCTGTACGCCGACCCCGTCGAGCGCGAATGGTTCGCGAATCTGCTGCGCGTCGGAGCGAGCCCTTCCGTCGCGTACGCGCTCAACCGGGCGTTCTACGAGACCGACCTGCGCGAGATCCTGCCGGCCGTTCGCGTGCCGACCCTCGTCCTTTACCGCCCCGGTTGGTTCGAGGGCTTCGCCGTGGAGGTCGGGGAGCAGATTCCAAGTGCCCGGGCGTTGCGTATCTCCGGGGACGAGATGTTCGAAGTCGACCTCTCGCCGGAGGTTCCCGACGAGATCGAGCGCTTCGTCGCTGGCGAGCAGCTGCCGGTCGTTCCCGAGACCGTGCTGGCGACGATTCTCTTCACCGACATCGTCGCCTCGACGGAGCGCGCGGCTGAGCTCGGCGACCGGGGCTGGCGCGAGCTGCTGCAGCGGCACCATGCGCTCGTGCGCCGGGAGCTGGCGCGTTTTCGCGGAGAGGAGAAAGACACCGCGGGCGACGGGTTCTTTGCGACCTTCGACGGCCCGGCCCGGGCGATCCGGTGCGCGCACGCGATCGTTGACGGCTTGCATGAGCTCGGGCTTGCGATCCGCGCGGGCGTGCACACCGGTGAGTGCGAGGTGCACGAAGGAAAGGTCGCCGGTCTCGCCGTCGTGATCGCGTCCCGGGTTTCCGCGGCGGCGCATGGCGGAGAGGTGCTGGTCTCGCAGACGGTCAG
Source organism: Gaiellales bacterium (assembly GCA_038237925.1). Taxonomy (GTDB): domain Bacteria; phylum Actinomycetota; class Thermoleophilia; order Gaiellales; family Gaiellaceae; genus AC-32. Next base: position 297,255 of record JBBRYF010000001.1, read on the forward strand.
GGACCTTGTCGCCGGCGCGGGAATCGAGTTCGAGGAACGCGGCGAGCACGAGCTGAAAGGCGTGCCCGGGAACTGGCGGCTCTACTCGGTCGCGGACGTCAGCGCGCACGCGCGGTCGGCCCGGTCCTGATTCCTAGACTGTGAGCGTGAACGACGCGCTGATCGTCGACTCCGTCCGCTCGCCGATCGGGAAGCGGAACGGGACGCTCGCGTCGCTGCGCGCGGACGAGCTCGCCGGTCAGGTGTTGAACGGGCTCGTAGAGCGGAACGGCCTTGATCCGGCCGAGGTCGAGGACGTGCAGATGGGCTGCGTCTCGCAGGTCGGCGAGCAGGGCTGGAACCTCGCGCGGATGGCGGCCCTCGTGGCGGGCTGGCCAGAGTCGGTCGCAGGCACGACCGTCGACCGGCAGTGCGGATCATCGCTGCAGGCAGCCTTCAACGCCGCGGCCGCTGTGCGGTCGGGCCAGCTCGACGTTGTCGTCGCAGCGGGAGTCGAGTCGATGTCGCGCGTGCCGATGGGCTCGAGCGGCGGCGACATCGCCGACTCGCTGCTCGAGCGCTGGGAGATCGTGCCGCAGGGGATCTCGGCAGAGCTGATCGCGGAGGAGTGGGAGCTCTCGCGTGAGGAGCTCGACGCGTACTCCTACGAGTCCCACCGGCGCGCTCTCGCCGCGATCGAGGAAGGCCGCTTCGAGCGCGAGCTCGTCCCGGTTGAGGTCTCGAACCCGCACGCGGGGGTGCTCTTCGCCGTGGACGAGACGCCGCGGGCGGAAACGTCGTTGGAGGCACTCGCCGCGCTTCGGCCCGCCTTCATGCCGGACGGGAAGGTGACCGCGGGGAACTCGAGCCAGATCTGCGACGGCGCCGCCGCGGTGCTCGTCGCGAGCGAGGCCGCGTGCGCGCGGCTCGGTCTGGAGCCTCGTGGCCGCTTCGTCTCGTTCGGCGTCGTCGGCGTCGATCCGCGGCTGATGCTGCACGGGAACCCGCAGGCGTGTGACCGCGCACTCGCGCGGGCCGGCATCGGCTGGGACGATGTCGCCGTGGTGGAGGTGAACGAGGCGTTCGCATCGGTCGCGCTCCAGTTCATGCGCGACACCGGCCTCGAGGAGCGCTGGGCCGACGTCAACCCGAACGGCGGCGGAATCTCCCTCGGCCACCCGCTTGGTGCCACCGGGGCGCGCATCACCGCGACGCTCCTGAACGAGCTCGAGCGGCGCGATGCTCGCTACGGCGTCGCGACGATGTGCATCGGCTTCGGCCAAGCGATCGCCGCGGTGATCGAGCGCGTCTGACGACCCTCGCGAAGTCACACTTCCGCCGCGAAGCCGTCACAGACACGTGACGAATTCGCCGGTACTCTCAAAAACGGGGGCTAGGGGCCGAAGGCCCCGGGGGAATTGGTTTCACGCACGCACGTGGTCCTCCGAGCGCGTAACGCATAGGATCGCGCGCCGTGGAGATCTCCCGCGTCGGCGTGGTCGGGCTCGGCACGATGGGTGCCGGGATCGCCCAGGTCTGCCTCCAGGCTGGGCTCGAGGTGGTCGGCCGCGAGGTCGAACCCGAGCTCGGCGAGCGGGCGCGCGAGCGGATCGACCATTACCTGACCCGCGGTGTCGAGAAGGAGCGTCTGACACAGGACGAGAAGGACGCTGCGCTTGGGCGTCTCACCCTCACGACCGAGCTCGGTGACCTCAGCTCGTGCCAACTCGTGATCGAGGCCGCGTTCGAGGATCTCGGCGTCAAGCGCGAGCTGTTCGGCGAGCTCGACCGGCTAGTCCCGCCTCCGGCGCTCCTGGCGACGAACACGTCCGCGCTGTCGATCACCCAGATCGCGAACGCGACCGCCCAACCCGAGCGCGTCGTAGGCCTGCACTTCTTCAACCCCGCGCCCGTGCTCCCACTCGTCGAGGTCGTGCGCACGGCCCGCACCAGCGACGAAGCTTTCGACGCGGCGTACGGCTTCGCACAGCGGATCGGCAAGGAGCCGGTCGCCTGCAACGACACACCCGGCTTCATCGTCAACCGGATCCTGATCCCGCTCCTGAACGACTGCGTGCGCGTCCTCGACGAGGCCCGCGTGAGTCCGGAAGACGTCGACCGGGCGATGCGCTTCGGCGTCAACTGGCCGATCGGGCCCTGCGCGCTGATCGATCTGATCGGCATCGACGTCCACGTGCACGCCTCCGAGGCGCTGCACGGTAGGCTCGGCGAGGAACGGATGGCGCCGCCTGAGCGCCTCCTCAACATGCAGCGCGAGGGCCGGCTCGGCCGCAAGAGCGGCCTCGGCTTCTACGACTACCGGTCCTAGCGCACCAGGCGCGCCCAGACGTTCTCGACCAGGCGCGACACGGCGGGCTCGTTGATCGACGCCGCGAAGTTGACGACCCCGGCGGCGAAGACCCGCGCGCCCGAAGGCGTGTCGTAATAGGTCATCTCCGCGTCGTGTTGGCCGATCAAGTGTGGAATCCGCGCGAGCACGCGCGTGCCGGGCGGCGAGCTAGGCGCCCGCGCGTCGATCTCGATCCCGTACCGCCCGAAGGACGAGCCGCTCCGCAGGCCCGTTCCGGCGAAGGCCCACGCCGTCCCGGCCACTCCCTGCGCGAGGTAGGGCGCCTGAGCGGAGCCGTAGTTGCTCGCGGACCACTGGACGCCGACGAGCGACGCCTCGGGGCGCCCGAGCCTGCGCCACACCTGGATGCGTCGCAGCACCTGGCCGCCGCGCTTGACCTTCCAGAAGAAGTTGTTCGCCGAGAGGAACATCAGCCGCCCGCCGAGGTCGCGGAAGCGACGGACGACGTCGTACGCATGCGAGCTCACGTACTCCTCATGCCCGGGGAAGACGACCACGTCGTACGCGCGCCTGAGGGCGTCGCCGGTGCGAACGTGCTCGAGGTCGTCGTCGGAGAGGTAGTCGACGGCTTTGCCTGTCCGGTTGAGCCAGGAGATGAAGCTGAGGTCCCAGTCGCGGAAGCGGAAGGGGACGCCGAAATCCAGATACGGCCGGCGCAGATCGACGGTGGGGCTCGCGCCGCCGACGTACCAGCTATCGCCCCAGCCGTCGCCGTTCACATCGAAGAAGTTGTAGGCCTGCCAAGTGTTCGTCGAGAGGACAACCGCGACCCGGTGCTCGCCGAGCACGCGTGGCCGGAGGATCAACGGCGCGTACCCGACCCGCCCATCGGACGCGGTCACGCGCAGGAAGTAGAGGCCGCTCTGCGGGACGCCCGCGTGACTGATCTGCACGTAGTGCGTTGCGCTCCCGTGACGCTGCCAGTCGAGCCGCACCGCCGGAGAGACGGCGACGCCGCCGGTGCGCAGATCGCGCACGGTCGGACGCGGGACGCTCGCGAACGAGAAGAGCTGCAGTCGCACGCGCCGCGCGTCGGTGGTGATCCCGACGGTCGCCTCGCCTCCGATCGGATAGCTCCTCGCCAGGAAACCCGCCTCGAGCCCCTGCACGCGCACGACCAGGCCGCTCGTGAGGTGGTGTCGACGCGGCGGCTCGTAGCCGTAGACGCGCCGGCCGCCGCTCGCGCCCGTGACGGCGAAGCGGACGAGGTACGTGCGGTCGGGCGTCGAGCGCCGTGGCCGCCAGGCGATGACGTGCGCCCCCCCCGACAGGCGGCGGCGCGTGGTCCAGATCGTCTGCACAGGGCGGCGCACCTCGTCGGTCGCGACCACGCGCACCTCGACGGTTGCCTCGCGGTCGAGCTTGAAGCGGATCAGCGCGCGGTCGCGAAAGCCGTCGCCGTTCGGGCTGACCGTCGCGAGCCAGGGCGTGTCACCCGCGAACGGCGTGCCGCCGTTTGAGATCCGCAGGCCGAGCAATCGCGGCGGGCCGGACTGAGCGGGCGCGGACGCGGACGCGGCGAGGCCCACGACGGCTGCCGCCACCGCAAAGAGCCCCGCTCCTCGTCCTCGTTTACGCATTCCTTACAACCCGCTTATCCCCAACACATCAAGGGTGCCGATACTGTCGAACGTATGCGGCGTTTACTCATTGTGACCGCGGTCCTCGCAGCGTTCACGGTACCGCTCGCGCTGGCGGTCGCCATCCCCGGCGACGGCACGCTCTCGGTGAAGCGCGGCCGCGGCTCGGTCGTGCTCAAGCTCAAGGGCACCGTGATCGGGCGCGTGGCGAGGAACGGGCGCGTCCAGGTGCACGATTTCCGGCCGTTCGACGGCAACGACCCGCAGCTCACGTGCCGGCCGCACGTCCGCCGCATCGGCGCCGGCACCTGGCTCTGCAAGGGACGCAATATCGGCTTCCGCGTCGACGACGGGCGCTTCAACGTCAACGTCCGCGGCGCCGGAATCTCGATCTCTGCGGTCGGCCGCGGGCCGGTTACCGTCGACGGGGTGGGCGACACCGGCGTCAACGACGGCGTGTTGTCGGTCGACTCCGCGCCGTACGAGTCGCTTCCGGACGAGCCGACGACGATCTTCCTCGGGACGCCGCCGGCCGGGGGCTGACGGCCGTCTCTGGCATCCTGACGTCATGGGAGCCCAGGCGCAGACGGTGTTGGTGGTCGAGGACGAGTCCTCGATCGCCTCGTTCGTCGCGCTCTATTTGAAGAACGCGGGCTACGGAGTCCGCACCGTCGCCACCGGCGGCGAGGCGCTGATCCAGGCCGAGGCCGAGAAGCCCGACCTGATCATCCTCGACTTGATGCTCCCGGACGTGGACGGGATCGAGGTCTGCCGCCGCCTTCGTCAGAACTCGGACGTGCCGATCCTGATGCTCACCGCGCGTGACGAAGACGTCGACAAGATCATCGGGCTCGAGGTCGGCGCCGACGACTACCTGACCAAGCCGTTCAACCCGCGCGAGCTGGTCGCGCGCGTCAAGTCCATCCTGCGCCGTTCGGTTCCCGACCGCCGCGACGTCGAGTCGAAGCAGATCAAGCACGGCGACCTCGACATCGACGCCGGTCGCCGCGAGGCGCGGGTCTCCGGGGAGGAGGTCCAGCTTGCCCCGAAGGAGTTCGACCTGCTCTGGGAGCTGCTCGACCACAAGGGCCTCGTGCTGACGCGGGACCAGTTGCTCGAGCGCGTCTGGGGCTACACCTTCGCCGGCGATACCCGCACGGTGGACGTCCATGTGCGCCAGCTGCGCCGCAAGCTCGGGCAGGCATCGCCGATCGTCACGGTCTGGGGGGTCGGCTACAAGGTCGCTCCCGCGCGGGACGCGGCGGTCAGCGCCTAGGCGGCCGGCCGCGATGCTGCGGTCGCTGCGCTTCCAGCTTCCGGCCCTCTTCCTGCTCGGCGTGCTCGTGGCCGGGCTTGTCTCGGCGGCGATCGCGTTGCGGCTCTTCCGCGGGTATGCGCAGAGCCAATCGCGGGAGCAGGCCTACGCGGAGCTGAAGAAAGAGTCCGGCGGTCTGGTTCAGCTGTACGGGCAGCAAGCGGGCCGGAAGCTCCTGTCCGCGAAGCGCCTGGAGCTCGCCACGGGCGACCGGATCTACTACCGCGGCCTCGACCTGTTCCCGGGGCAGGGCCCTGCCTTCCGGTTGCTGCCCGCGAAGGCCGTCGACTCCGGACGTGTGAGGCGGCGGGAGTTGGTGCTGTTCGTGTTCCACCCGCCGGATGCCCGAACCAAGCTACTCGCGGCGGCGCGTCCCTTGAAGGTCGGCCGGAAGTTCTGGGGGACGATCGTCGTCGCCAAGCCGGAGGCGGTGCTCGCGCAACGCTGGCTTGCGTTGATCGAGCGCCTCTTGCTCGCGTTCGCCGGGGGCGTGCTGGTCGCTGGGGCGTTCGCCTGGTACCTCTCGCGCCGAATCACGACGCCGGTGCTCCAGCTCTCCGCCGCGGCGGACGAGGTCGCGCGCGGGAGCTACGACGTCGACGTACCGAGCGGCGGCGGCGGCGAGATCGGGATGCTCGCCGACCGCTTCCGCGAGATGGCGTCACGTCTCGGCGAGGCCGAGGAGCTGGAGCGGAACTTCCTGATGACGGTCACGCACGAGCTGCGCACGCCGCTGACCGCGATCCGCGGGCACGTCGAAGCTCTGCGCGAGGGCCTTGTCACCGACGAGGAGTCGCGGGTCGCATCGCTGACCGTGATCGCTGCCGAGGCCGCGCGGCTCGAGCGCCTGGTCGGAGACGTGCTCGACCTGGCGAAGCTCGATGCGCATCGCTTCACCGTGATGAGCGAGGAGGTCGACATGCAGGCGCTCGCCGATCGCGCGTACAGCGCGTTCAGCGAGGAGGCTCGCCGCCGCGGGATCGACTACGACTGCAACCTCGAAGCGAAGCCGGTGATCATCTCCGACGGCGACCGCGTCCTCCAGATCATCTCCAACCTGCTCGCGAATGCCTTCCGCTGGACACCGGACGGCGGGCGCGTCGGCCTCGAGCTGACCGCGACCGACGGCACGGTCTACGTCGTGGTGGCCGATAGCGGTCCCGGGATCCCGCCGTCCGAGCGTGAGCGGATCTTCCGGCCGTTCTGGTCGCGCGGCGGAGGGGGGACCGGGCTCGGGCTCGCGATCGCCCGCGAGCTCGCGAGCGCCCTCGGCGGCCGTATCAGCCTCGACAGCTCGCCCACCCGCGGCAGCCGCTTCGAGCTCCTTCTGCCCGTGCGCCCCCGGTAGCCTCCGCCCGTGGTCGCCGCCCCCGAGCTCGTCGAGCTGCCGCGCCGGCGCTCGCCCGCCCGCGCCGCTCTCGTGGCGCTGCGCCCGCGGCAGTGGTCGAAGAACCTGCTCGTGTTCGCCGGGCTCGTCTTCGCGGCCAAGCTCGGTGACGCGGGTCGCTGGCTCGACACCTGTCTCTGCTTCGTCGCCTACTGTTCGATCTCGAGCGCGGCCTACCTGGCGAACGACCTCCGTGACCGGGACGACGACCGTTTGCACCCCGTGAAGCGTTCGCGGCCGATCGCGCGGGGGGAGCTGTCGCGTCGCGCCGCGCTGACGATGACCGCGGGGCTCGCCGTGCTCGCGCTCGCACTGGCCGCGCCGCGGGGACTCGTGTCGCTGCTGCTCGTCGCCGCCTTCGCGGTGCTCCAGGCCGCGTACACGCTGCGGCTCAAGCACGTGGTGCTGCTCGACGTCTCCGCGATCGCAGCGCTCTTCCTGGTGCGCGCGGCCGCGGGCGCCGAGGCCGTCCGCGTGCCGATCTCCGGGTGGCTGCTGCTCTGCACGGCCCTGCTCGCGCTCTTCCTCGCGCTCGCGAAGCGCCGCGGCGAGCTCGTCCTCGTCGGTGCGCAGCGAACCCCCGGCCGGGCGGTGCTCGAGGGGTACTCGCTCGAGCTCGTCGACCAACTGACCGGAATCGTCGCCTCGGCGACGGTCATCGTCTACGCGATCTACACCCTCACCGGCGACCACTCGCGCGCCCTGCTCGCGACGGTGCCGTTCGTCGTCTTCGGAGTCTTCCGCTACCTGCTGCTGATGCACCGCGACGACATCGGGGAAGAGCCGGAGCAGGTGCTGCTCACCGACGTGCCGATCCTACTCGCCGTGGCCGGCTGGATCGCGACGGCGGCCGCGATCCTCGCGCTGACCTGAAGCGCGGAGTCGTCCTCGTCGTCGCCCTCGCGGCGGCCGTTGTGCTCGGGCTCGGGCTGTACGCCGACTTCGGCAAGCTCGGCGACGAGCTCGCGAGCTTCCGCTGGGAGCTGTTCCCGCTCGCCCTCGCGCTGACGGCGCTGAACTACTTGCTGCGCTTCTGGCGCTGGCAGCGCTACCTCGCGCGGCTGGAGATCGAGGTGCCCGTGGGTCGGAGCTTCGCGATCTTCGTCGCGGGCCTGACGATGACGATCACGCCTGCGAAGCTCGGGGAGCTGCTCAAGTGCGGCCTGCTGCGCCGGTCCTTCGCGGTGCCCGTGCGCCGCTCGGCGCCGGTCGTGCTGGCGGAGCGGATCACGGACGCGACCGGTGTGGTCGTGCTCGCGGTGGCGGGCGGTGCCGGCACGCGTAGCTGGCCGCTGCTGCTGATCGCCCTCGTCGCTGTCGCGGGAATTGTGGCCCTCGTCCGCAGCCCGCTGCTCGAGCGGTTCGCGCGCCTGGGCGAGGCTCCGGGCGCGGCTCGCGCGCTGCTCGGGCCCGGCTTGCTCGCGGGCATGACGCTGCTCTCAGCTGCGTCGTGGCTCTGCGAGTGCCTCGCCGCCTACGTCTGCGTGCGCGGGCTGCGGCTCGGCCTCTCGCTCCCGGACACGATCGTGGTGTTCTCGCTCGGCAGCCTGGCCGGGGCGTTGTCGTTCCTGCCCGGCGGCCTCGGGGTTGCCGAGACGAGCATGACTGGCCTGATCCGGGTGCTCGGGGATGCGCCGAAGGCCGCTGCGGCCGCGGCGACCGTGCTGATCAGGCTCGCGACGCTCTGGTTCGCGGTCTTGCTCGGATTGATTGGGCTGGCGGTGGAGGAGCGGCTCGCCCGGGCTCAGCCGGTGCGGCGCTCTTCCATGCGGTAGACCATCGCGCCTTCGCCGGACTCGATCTTCCGCTCGAGCGCCGTCAGCCTGCGCTCCACGGACTTCCAGCTCGACGTGATCAGGTCGACGAGTAGCCCCAGGTCGTCCACCCGCGCGTGCCGCTCCGAGAGCAGGTCGCCCTCGACCCGTTCGAGCCGGCGGATCACCTGGTTCATGAGCCCGCGGATCTCGGCAAGGTTGCGCCCGACCGGCCGCACCTGCTCGCGGAGACCGTCGGTGACCGCGTCCTCGACCTTCGCCGGGATCGTCGCCTCGAGCTCGGCCGCGGTTTGGGCGAGCGCTTCGACTTGCGCACGGGCGCGTTCCAACGCCGCGTCGACCGCGGCTGCGTCGGGGCGGCCCTCGGCGGCCTCACGGAGCCGCTCGCGTGCTCTGTCGATGGCGTCGTCGGTCATGGCGGCAACGATAGCGTTCCCGTCGGATGAAATCGGCCGAGCTTGAGTACGAGCTGCCGCCGGAGCTGATCGCGCAGCACCCGCTCGAGCGGCGTGACGGCTCGCGGCTCCTCGTCCACGAGCGCGTGAGCCGGCAGACCCGGCACCGCCGATTCGACGAGCTGCCCGGCGAGTTGCCGGAGGACACGCTCGTGGTCGTCAACGACACGCGCGTGCTGCCCGCGCGCCTGCGGCTCGAGCGCCCCGGCGGCGGGGCGGCGGAGATTTTGCTCCTCGAGCGGCTCGGCGAGAACGGCACGTGGGAGGGGCTCGCGCGCCCGTCGCGCAAGCTGCGGCCGGGCCAGAGGCTCGGTCCCGTGGAGTTGCTCGAGCCGCTCGGTGAAGGGCGCTGGAGGCTCCGGCTCGACGGCCGTCCGGCGGGGGAGACGCCGCTGCCGCCGTATATCCGCGAGCCGTTGGCGGATCCGGAGCGCTACCAGACGGTCTACGCCGACCAGGACGGCTCGGCCGCCGCGCCGACGGCAGGTCTGCACTTCACGCCCGAGCTGCTGGCGCGGCTGGACGTCGAGCGCGTGACGCTGCACGTCGGGCTCGACACCTTCCGGCCGGTCGCGGCGGACTTGCTCGAGGCGCACGAGATCCACAGCGAGGGCTACGAGGTCAGGCCTGAGGCGTGGGAGCGGATCCGCTCCGCAGAGCGCGTGCTCGCCGTCGGGACCACGACGGTGCGCGTGCTGGAATCGCTCGCTCGGGGCGCTGCTCTCTCCGGGCGCACCGAGCTCTTCATCACGCCGGGCTTCGACTTCCGCCGCGTCGACGCACTCCTGACGAACTTCCACCTGCCGCGCTCGACCCTGCTGGCGCTGGTGATGGCGTTCGCCGGCGTCGAGACGACGCGCCGCCTGTACCGGCGAGCGATCGAGGAGCGCTACCGCTTCTACTCGTTCGGCGACGCGATGCTGCTCCTGTGACCGAGCCACTCGCGTGTGCACGAATCGCTGCACCTCCGGTGCACAGCCGTCACAGACATGTGCGCATGTCTGGACTACGCTCGCAGCGGGAGCGAGGGTGGACCGCCAACCCCACCCAAAAGGGCGGGGGATGCCTGGAGGCCACCCCGTGAGCGCGATGAGCGCCGCCGATTGGCGGAGGTTCTGGGGTGAGCAAGGCATGCGGGAGCTCCGCCTCCTGCTCGTCGATGCGTGGGACGCGCTCGGTACCGCCTCGCAGCGCGAGCGCGACGCCTGCGCCTTTCGGATCGCGTCGCTGCTCGGCAGCCGCGCGTCCCGCTCGGCCATTGCCGACGAGCTCGGCCGGATCCGCCGCGACGAGCTCGGAGTCGATGCGGCCCCCGGAGACGACGCGCGCGCAGCCGAGCGAATCGCCGCCTGGTTCGAGGCTGCGCGCGCGTGACCGTCTTCGAGCTCGGCGCCACCGACGGCGAGGCCCGCACCGGCGTTCTCCGCACCGCGCACGGCGAGCTCCGCACGCCCGCGTTCATGCCGGTCGGCACGAAGGCGACGGTCAAGGCCGTCGACCCGGAGGAGCTCGCGGGCCTCGGCGCCGAGATCCTCCTCTGCAACACCTATCACCTGCACTTCCGGCCCGGTGCCGACCTGATCGCGGACCTCGGCGGCCTGCACGGGTTCATGGCCTGGGACGGACCGATCCTGACCGACTCCGGCGGCTTCCAGGTCTTCTCGCTGCGGCACACGATCCTCCGACAGGACGACGAGGGCGTCACCTTCCGCTCGGTCTACGACGGTGACGAGGCGCGCTTCACGCCCGAGCTCGCGGCGCAGCTTCAGGCGCAGCTTGGCTCCGACATCGCGATGTGCCTCGACGTTGTCCCGCCGCCGGGGGTGCCTAAGCGCGAGCTCGAGGAGGCCGTTCGCCGGACGACGCTCTGGGCCAAGCGACAACAGGAAGCCGAGCGCGCGCCGGGGCAGCTCCTGTTCGGCGTCGCCCAGGGCGGCGTCGACCCCGAGCTACGCCGCCGCAGCGTCGAGGAGATCGCCGAGCTCGGCTTCGACGGTAACGCGCTCGGCGGGCTCGCGATCGGCGAGGAGCGGGACGAGATGCTCGAAAACACCGCCTGGGCGACGCAGCTCCTGCCAGCCGATCGGCCGCGCTACTTCATGGGCATCGGCGACCCCGTCGGCATCCTCGAGGTGATCGAGCGCGGGATCGACATGTTCGACTGCGTGCTCCCGACCCGCAACGCCCGCACCGGCTCGGCCCTCACCTGGGAGGGCCAGCTGAACATCAAGGGCGCCCGCTTCGCCCGCGACCCCGGTCCGCTCGTCGAGGGCTGCGGCTGCCCCGCCTGCACGCGGTTCTCGCGCGCCTACCTCCGGCACCTGCTCAACCAGCAGGAGATCCTCGGGCTGCGGCTACTGAGCCTGCATAATCTCCGCTTCGTGCTCGACCTCGTCGCCGGCGCGCGCACCGCGATCGAGCGAGGGGAGCTGCGGTCGTACAAGGAGGAGGCTCTGGCTCGGCTCCAGCCCTCCGGAGAGGCAACCACGTGGGCTACCTGATCATTCTCGTCGCGCTGTTCGGCCTGATGTGGCTGCTGCTGATCCGGCCCCAGAAGAAGCGCCAGAACCAGCAGGCGCAGATGCAGGACACAATCTCGCCCGGCGACCCGATCCTGACCGCCGGCGGGATCCACGGCACCGTGCGGGAGATCGAGGGCGAGATCGTCCACGTCGAGATAGCGCCGGGCACGACGGTGCGCCTCGACCGCCGCGCGGTCGCCGCCGTGGCGCAGGAATCGGAGCCCGAACCGGAAATCGAGGCCGAGCAGGAGAGTCCCGTTTCCGGCAACGAAAGCTAATCTGTCCCGAGTCTTCGCGTGGCAAATCGACGATCTCACCTGATTCTGATTGGCCTGATCGTGGCCGCCCTCGCCGGGGTGGCCGTGCTCGGGGTGCCCGGATCGCCGGCGCACAAGAAGATCATTCTCGGCCTCGACCTGCAGGGCGGCCTCGAGGTCGTCCTGAAGGCGGTGCCGCCGCGGCACAAGACCTGTGATGCGGCCTGCATGGACCGCTCGATCTCGATCATGCGCAGCCGCATCGACAAGCTCGGCGTCTCCGAGCCCGAGATCCGCAAGCAGGGCTCCAACCAGATCGTGATCCAGCTGGCCGGCGTCCGCAACGTCAACGAGGCCGCAAAGATCATCGGCACTACCGCGCAGCTGCAGTTCTATGACCTGGAGAACGACGTCACCGGCCCCTCGACCGATGGCAGCGGAAACGTGGTGGCCTCGACGCGTCTCTTCCAGTTGCTCAACAAGGTTCAGAGCGACGCGAAGAAGGGGACGCCGACCCAGTACTACCTGTTCAACGCGAAGCGCCGCGTCATCGCAGGGCCAGAGGCCACGCGCGGGAAGCTGCTCGACACGCCGAAGCTGAAAGGCAAGGTGCCCGCGGGGGCGGTGCTGCTCGCCGCACCGCAGAAGACGACGGTGATCAGCTGCGACGCTGTCGACGGCTGCCCGGGCGTACAGCAGGCGCAGGCCGCGGCATCGACATTCTTTTACCTCTTCAAGTTCGATCCGACCAACCAGAGGCACCCGGTCCCCGAGGCGACGGGCGGCGACCTGAAGCTTTCTGGGATTCGGGCGGACATCAGCACGCAAGGGCAAGGCAACATCGTTCAGCTCGCCTTCACCGGCGAGGGTGCCAAGAAGTTCCACGACATCACGCGCGCGGAGGCGGTGCGCGGCTCGATTGCGGCCAATGCGGCCGGACAAACGGGCAGTGACCTGGCCACGGTCACGCGGTTCGCCCAGCACTTCGCGATCGTGCTCGACAATCAGCTTCGCTCGACGCCGTACATCGACTACAAGCAGAACCCGGACGGCATCGACCCGAGCTCAGGGACGGGCGGCGCGGAGATCTCGAACATCAACAGCTTCAGCGAGGCGAAGAATCTCGCGCTCGTGCTCCAGACCGGCGCGCTGCCGGTGAAATTCGAGCCGATCGAGCGCACAGACGTCTCGGCGACGCTCGGCAAGGACTCGCTCAAGCAGGCAAGGACCGCAGCGCTGATCGGCCTGCTCGTCGTCGCTGCCTTCCTGCTCGTGCTCTACCGCTTCCTCGGCGTGGTCGCGGTCGTCGGCCTCGGCATCTACGCCGCCTTCCTCTACGCGGCGATCCTGCTCTTCGGCGTCACGCTGACGCTGCCGGGCTTCGCGGGCCTGATCCTGACGATTGGCGTCGCGGCCGACGCGAACGTCGTCATCTTCGAACGGATCAAGGAAGAAGTGCGCGCCGGGAAGTCCGTGCGCGCCGCCATCTCGGCGGGCTACTCGAAGGGTTTCCACACGATCATCGACGCCAACGTCGTCACCGTGATCACGGCGATGGTGCTCTTCGCCGTCGCGACCGCCGGCGTGAAGGGCTTCGCGCTGATGCTGATGATCGGCACGGTGATCTCGCTGGTCACCGCCGTTGGGGCGACGCGCGCGATGCTCGGCTTGCTCGCCGGCTTCCGGTGGTTCGAGAACCCGCGCTTCATGGGCGCCGCCGGCCAGCAGGGGGCGAAGTGGCTCCAGATCGACTTCATGCGCCGCCGCTTCCTCTGGTTCGCGATCTCCGGGGCCGTCGTCGTGATCGGGATCGGTGCTCTCGCGATCAAGGGCCTGAACCTCGGCATCGATTTCAAGGGCGGCACACAGGTCACGTTCACGACGCCGAAGCCGGTCTCGATCTCGAACATCCGCACGCAGGCGGCCAAGTTCGGCCAGGAGCCTGTCGTCCAGGGCCGCGGCAAGACCGTCGGTGCGGATCAGTTCAAGAGCTTCCAGATTCGCCTGCGCGCGCTGAAGGGGCCGCAGACGAGCGCGCTCAAGAACGACATCCAGACGCGCTTCAACAGCAGCTCGATCCAGATCCAGACGGTGTCGGCGAGCTTTGGGAAACAGATCGCGCGAGGGGCGATCACCGCGATCCTCGTCTCGCTGCTCCTGATCATCCTCTACATCGCGATCAGGTTCGACTTCAAGTTCGCGGTGCCGGTGATCGTCGCGCTGGTCCACGACATCGTGATCACCGTCGGCGTCTACGCCCTGCTCGGGAGAGAGGTGTCGAACTCGACCGTGGCCGCGGTGCTGACCGTGCTCGGCTACTCGATCTACGACACGATCATCATCTTCGACCGCATCCGCGAGAACGTGCCGCTGATGCGGCGGGCGCCGTTCGCCACGATTGCGAACATCTCGCTTTGGGAAACCATCCGCCGCTCGCTGGCGACGACCTTCATCACGCTGCTGCCGATCGTCTCGCTGCTCATCTTCGGCGGCACGACGCTGAAGGACTTCGCCTTCGCGCTGATCGTCGGGATCGTCTCGGGCGCGTACTCCTCGATCTTCATTGCCGCGCCGCTGTTGACGATCTGGAAGGAGCGCGAGCCGGAGTACGCGCGACGCATCGGGCAGGAGCCGCCGAGCGGCGATGGTACCGCGACGCTCGAGGCCGCAGAGCAGGCCGCGGCCGCGCAGCCCACGCCCGACCTCTCGCCGGTCGGCGCCGTCGAGCGGGCAGCCGGCGCGAACCAGGCGAAGCGAGAACGACGGCGGCAACGGCGCCGCGCGAGGCCACATGGCCGCGCCCGCTGAGCTTCGCGAGCTGGCCGAGAAGGTCGTGCTCGCCGGGGTCGGCGCGGTCGCGCTGACCGCCGAGCGAGCCGACTCGCTGGCCGAGGAGCTCGCCGCCCGCGGCGGGATCGGGCGCGAGGAGGCTCGCCGGCTCGTCGACGAGCTCGTTGGCCGCTGGCGCAGCGAAGGCGTTCGGCTCGGCGAGCGGACCGGTACCGGTCTGACGGGCGTCTTCCGCGAGCTCGGGCTCGTGACGCGGGGCGAGCTCGAGGAGCTCGAGCTCCGGGTCGCGCAGCTCGAGCACCGGCTGCGGCTGCTCGAGCCGTGAGCCTGCTCGACCGGCTGGGCAGCGCCGAGGCGGGGTGGTGGGTCGGCCGCAAGATCGCTCCACGCGTGGCGGTCACGATGGCGCCGGCCGCCGGCTACGGAGTCGATCGCATCCCGCTCGAGGGCGGTGCCGTGATCGCGGCGAACCATTTCTCGGCGATCGACCACCCGCTGATCGGCGCGTTCTCGCCGCGCGTCATCTATTTCCTCGCCAAGGCCGAGCTGCTCGACGTCGCCGTGTTCGGGCCGGTGCTGCGCTGGCTCGGCGTCTTCGGCGTGCGGCGCGGCGAGGGCGATCGCGAGGCGCTCCGGCGGGCGCGGGGCCTGGTGCGCGACGGCGAGCTCGTATGTGTCCACGTCGAGGGAACACGGCAGCGGTTCGGGCATCCGGGGGAGATCCAGCCCGGGGCGTTGATGATCGCGATGCAGGAGGGCGCGCCGGTGATCCCCTGCGGGCTCGACACGTTCGGCTGGTCGCCGACGAACCGCCGCAAGTGCGCGGTCGTGTGGGGCGAGCCGATGCGGGTCGACGACCTGCCGCGCAACCGGAAGGGCTACGCCGAGGCGGCTGAGCGCGTCGGGGCGGAGATCGTCCGTCTCTGGCGGCTTGCGGCCGAGGCGAGCGCGGCAGGCCTGCCGCCGGAGCTACCGGACGGAGCCAGGCGCAGCGGGATCAACCCGCGCGCGTGACCGTGGGTCAAGGCGAGGGACAGTCCCTGGGCGGTGGCCAAAGGGACGCTGGCGAATGTCACGGAAGTGCGCCAAGTTGTCCCCCGATCGCCCAGCGGCCGTGTGACGATGCGATCCTCGACGTCAGTCGCGGCTGCGGATCCGGCTTTCTGCCATCGCCGCCCTGACCGGTCGCCCCTGGGCGCAAACGCGCGCCTGATGCAACACTGAACGCATGGCGGGCACGGCAACTCGGAACCTCGGCCGGATCTCGGAGATCGCCCAGGTCGCGGTCAGGCACGGCTTCGGCTACTTCTTCGAGACCCACCGGCTGACCGACCTCCTGCCCGGGCGGCCGAAGCTCGATACCGACGCCACGCCGTCGTCGCAGCGCGGCCAGCACCTGCGTGAGATGCTCGACGAGCTCGGCCCGACCTTCGTCAAGTTCGGGCAGCTCCTCTCGACGAGGCCCGACGTTGTCCCGCCCGACATCGTGCTCGAGCTGCAGAAGCTGCAGGACGACGTGCGCTCGGTCCCGTACGAGAACGTCGAGCGGGTGATCCGCGAGGAGCTCGAGCTCTCGGTCGAGCAGCTCTTCACCGAGTTCGACCCGATCCCGATCGCGGCCGCTTCGATCGGCCAGGTGCACCGGGCCACGCTGCCAAACGGGCGCCACGTCGCGGTCAAGGTCCAGCGCCCGAACGCGCCCCGCCAGATCGAGGCCGACCTCGCGCTCCTCTACCAGGCCGCGCGCCTGATCAAAGAGCGTGTCCGCGCGCTCGAGTTCATCGACCCGCGCCAGCTCGTCGACGAGTTCGCGCGCTCGATCCGCCAGGAGCTCGACTACCGCCTCGAGGCGCGCAACGCGGAGGCCTTCCACCACCGCTTCTCGGGCCACCCGCACGTCCGCATCCCGCGCGTTTACTGGAGCTACACGCGGACGCGCGTGCTCACGCTCGAGCTGCTCGAGGGCGTTCAGCTGGCAGACGTCCCGCTTGAAGCATGGGAGATGGAGGAGCGACGCCGGCTCGCCTACCTGATGGCCGAGACGTGGATGGCGATGATCTTCCGCCACGGGTTCTTCCACGGCGACCCCCACCCGGCGAACATCTTCGTCCTCGGCGATGCCGACCACATAGGGCTCGTCGACTTCGGCCAGGTCGGGAAGCTGACCGACGAGGACATGTCGAAGCTGACGCGGCTCTTCATCGATGCCGCGAGCCAGCGCATCGAGGTCCTGCCCCGGCGGCTCGCCGAGCTCGGCGTCCGCTACCCGAAGGAGCGCGAGGACGAGTTCGTCCACGAGCTACGCGAGATGTACGCGCGCTACTACGGCGCGAGCCTTTCGGAGATCGACCCGCTGCAGGTGATCCGCGAGGGCTTCCAGCTGATCTACCGGCTCAACCTGCGTCTCCCAGCGCGGTTCGTGATGCTCGACAAGGCGATCGCGACCCTGGGCTCGGTCGGCGTCGAGCTCTACCCGGACTTCAACGTCTTCGAGGTGGCGAAGCCGTACGCGCGCGGCCTGATGCTCGAGCGATATACGCCGCAGCGGGTGTTCAAGCGAGCGCAGGCGGAGGGGATGGAGCTCGCTCGGATCGCGCGCGACATGCCGTACCAGATCCACGATTTCCTGGAAGAGGCCCGCGACGGCCAGATCGAGGTCGGCTTCGTGCACAAGGGCCTCGACGAGTTCATGCGCAAGCTCGACGTGGCCTTCAACCGGCTCGTGATCGCGCTGGTCACCGTGGGCGGCCTGATCGGTTCGAGTCTGATCGGGATCTTCTCGACGAAGGGCCCACAGATCGCCGGCGTGAACTTCCTGTCGTTCGTCGGGTTCGTGCTCTCGGCGATTCTGGGTCTCTGGCTGCTGTGGGGCGTGTTGCGGTCCGGTCGCCTGTAGACACCTCGTCGCAGTTCCGCGCGAAAG
Source organism: Gaiellales bacterium (assembly GCA_038237925.1). Taxonomy (GTDB): domain Bacteria; phylum Actinomycetota; class Thermoleophilia; order Gaiellales; family Gaiellaceae; genus AC-32. The sequence goes on from JBBRYF010000001.1 coordinate 314,609, forward strand.
GACATCTGGCGCGACGCCGGAGACCGGGATAGCTTCGTCTCATGTCGCAGGCGCTGCTACTCGCCGAGGCCGAGCCGGGAACTCGGGAGTTTCTCGAGCGGCACCTGGCGAGCGACGGCTTCGCCGTGGTTGGCGTCGATGCGGGGCGCGAGGCGCTCGAGCTCGTCGAGCGGGAGCGGCCCGACCTCGTGCTCGTCGGCGGTCTGCCCGATGCGCCGGCGCTCGAGGTCTGCCGCGTCCTGCGCGAGGGCGAGCCGGGTCGCTCGTGGGACCGAGACGTGCCCGTGATCGTGCTCGGCGAGGCGCGGGCCGACGCCGTCGACCGCGTCCACGCCTTCGAGCGCGGCTGCGACGACTTCCTTCCGCGGCCGTTCCACTACGAGGAGCTCGTCGCGCGGATCCACGCGGTCCTGAGGCGAACGCAGCCCGGGCTCCGGGAGCGGCTGGCGGCCGGTCCGCTCGCGGTCGATCGAGCAACGCGCCGCGTCACCGTCCACGGCCTCCCGGTTGCGCTCGCCGCGAAGGAGTACGAGCTGCTGGTGAAGCTCGCCACCCAGCCGACGCGGGTCTTCACGAAGGACGAGCTGCTGCGCGACGTCTGGGGCTTCCGGTCGGTTGGACGAACGAGGACGCTCGACTCGCACGCCTCTCGCCTGCGCCGCAAGCTCGGCCACGCCGGGGCGGAGGACTGCGTCCTCAACGTCTGGGGGGTCGGCTACCGCCTGCTCGCCGCCTACGAGGAGGTGCGTCGCACGGCCTGAGCCGAGGCGTTACCCTCGCGGCATGGACGACGCCGTCCGCGTGACGACCGCTCCCGGGGAGCCGGAGGCCGAGGCCTACTGCCAGCTCCTGCGCCAGAACGGGATCGAGTGCGCGCACCGGCTCACGCCTGAGGAGGACTCGGCGTTCGAGAACTTCGGCGGGGAGGGCGGTATACGCGAGATCCTCGTGCGTCCTGCCGATCTCGAACGGGCGCGCGAGCTCCTGAACGAGCAGTAACCGTCCGCCGCGGCGCCTACCGTGAAGCGGCGTGGCGCCGCCCCGAGAACACATGGAGCACCACGGCACCTTCGGCCAGGACGCCTTCGGGCGCGGGGCCGAGCACGCGGCCCGCTTCTTCGGCACGCCGAAGTACATCGTCGGGCAGACGATCATGGTCATCATCTGGGTCGCCCTCAATGCGGCCGCGGTCAGCTTTCGCTGGGATCCGTACCCGTTCATCCTGCTCAACCTCGCGTTCTCGACCCAGGCGGCCTACGCTGCGCCGCTGATCCTGCTCGCCCAGACGCGTCAGGCCGAGCGCGACAAAGTCGCGGTCGACAAGGCCGAGCGGAGGCACGAAGAGGCCGAGCGCCGGGCCGCCGAGCGCATCGCGGCCCTGAGGACGGAGACGAGCAAGCTCGAGCGCCTGCTCGACTCGAATACGAAGCTCACGCAGCAGGACAAGGAGCTGACCGAGCAGATCGCCGCGCTGACGCGCGAGATCCACGCCAAGGTCACTTCAGCGAAGGGTTGATCGCGCCCTCCAGCTCGAGCAGCAGCCGCTTGCGATCGAGCCCGCCTGCATAGCCGACGAGTGAGCCCGTCGAGCCGACGACGCGGTGGCACGGAAGGACGATCGGCACCGGGTTCCGGTTCATCACCGTCCCGACGGCGCGAGCGGCGCGGGGGCGGCCGGCCTTTGCCGCGAGTGCGCCATACGTCGTCACCTCGCCGTAGGGCACGCGAGCGAGCTGGTCGAGCACCGCCCGGCCGAACTCGCGTGCCGGGCGCAGATCGACCTCGAGCTCAAAGTCGCGCCGCGTGCCGGCGAAGTACTCGTCGAGCTGGCGGCGAGCCTCGTCGGTCGGCCGGGGCGAGCGCAGCACGCGAGAGCCGAAGAGCCGGGCGAGCCGCTCGGCCTCCGTGTCCGGGTCCGCGTCGTAGTGGATCTCGCACACGCCGCGGTCGGTGACGGCCACGAAGAGCCGCCCGACCGGCGTGTCGTGCTGCTCGTAGGCGACGTCGAGCAGCCCCTCTTCGGCGGCCGCATCGCGGAAACGGCGGTCGAGCTCGGCGGAAACGGTCATGGGGATTCCTTTCGTCGGAGGCGACGCACGCCGGACGACGCAGCCTGTCGAGCGGCCTCGGACGACGAGCCGAGTGCCGATCCGATCTCCTCGTAGCTGAGGTCGTAGCCGTAGCGGAGGAAGACCGCGGCGCGCTCCTTCTGTGGCAGCTCGGCGGTTAGACGGCGGAGCTCCTCGTAGGGCAGAGGCTCGTCGACGGACTCCAGATCCGGGATCTCGGCGGAGGTCACGCGCCGGCGCCGCAGCGCGTCGATCGCCACGTTGTGCGCGATCTGGAGCGTCCAGGCGCGTAGGTGTCGCCCGTGCTTCAGCGTCGGGTAGGCGCGCAGCGCGCGCAGAAAGGTCTCCTGGAAGGCGTCGTCGGCGCCGTCGCGGCCGAGCATCCCCCTGAGCTGTGCGAGCACGGGCCCCTGCTGCTCCTCGTAGAACCGCTCGAACGGGGGGACCGTCACGACTTCCATCATTCCTACAAACGCCGGCCGCCGCCCGCGTGTGAGACGGCGCTGCCATGCTTGCCGCGATGGCCTCCTCGAAACGCCAGGGATTCGCCGCGAAGCGCACGGTGGTCGGCCTCGCACTTGCCGCCGTCACGCTGGCGGCCGCGCTTCTCGCGGGGGCGCCGTGGCCGGTGGCCACTTCGGGCGCCTGGGGTGTCGCGGCGCTCGTGATCACCGCGTCGATCTGGCTGCGCATCGCCCGCATGGACGCGAAGCAGACGAAAGCAAACGCACGCGCCGAGGACTTCTCGCGCGCGACATCGGATCTCGTCGTGCTCGCGGCCAGCCTCGCCAGCCTGATCGCGATCGGCTACACGCTGCTCGAGGCGAGCAGCCGTCACGGTGCAGCCAAGGCGCTGATGATGCTGCTCGCAGTCGCCGTCGTCGCGCTCTCGTGGACGACAGTTCACACGCTCTTCACCGTCCGCTACGGCGACCTCTACTACGGCGACCCGGTCGGCGGCATCGACTTCAACGACGACGACCCGCCGGACTACCGCGACTTCGCCTACCTCGCGTTCACGATCGGCATGACCTTCCAGGTCTCGGACACGAACCTCTGCACGAAGACGATGCGTCGTACCGCAACCCGCCACGGGCTCCTCTCCTTCGTCTTCGTGTCCGTGATCTTCGCGCTCACGATCAACTCGGCGGCCTCGCTCCTGCAGTAATTCGTCCTCGTGGGACGCGGGGGTTGCGGTGTGGGGGATTGTGGTTTAAAGTGGGGCGCAGTGGAGCATGCTGCTAGGCGAGTTTGAACACACGATCGATGACAAGAACCGCCTCACGCTACCGGCCAAGTTTCGCCAGGCGCTGTCCGGCGGTCTCGTCATCACGCGCGGTATGGACGGGTGTCTCTACTGCTATCCCCAGGCGGGCTGGGAGCGGCTCGTCGAAGGGCGTCTCGCCGGGCTCGACCCGCTCAGCCGGGAGGGCCGCATGATGCACCGGCACTTCTTCGCGGGCGCATCGGAGGCCGAGCCCGACAAGCAGGGCCGCGTACCGGTGCCGGCCTCGCTCGCCAATGAAGCCGGCCTCAAGCGTGAAGTCGTGGTCGCCGGAGTGGGCGACCGTCTGGAGATCTGGGACCGCGCCGCCTGGCGCGCACACGTCAAGGAGTTCGAAGGGAGTGCAGAGGATGTTGCCGAACGTCTTGCGTCCCAACGCGACTGATCACGTCCCGGTCCTCGCCGACGAGGTGCGTGAGGCGCTCGCCGTGCAGCCGGGCGAGACCGTCGTCGACGCCACCTTCGGCGCGGGAGGCCATTCGGAGCTGCTCGCGGCCGACCTGCGCGGCAGCGGCAAGCTGATCGCGATCGACCGCGACCCGTCGGTGCGCCCCTACTTCGAGAGCATGCGCAAGCGCACCGGCGTGCAGGGCCGGTTCCTGCGTGGCGAGTTCTCCGACGTGCTCGAGCAGCTCGCCGGGAACGACGTGCGCGCGGACGCCGTCGTCTTCGACCTCGGCGTCTCCTCGATGCAGATCGATTTGCCCGAGCGCGGATTCTCGTACCGCACCGATGCGCCGCTCGACATGCGCATGGACCCGGCCTCGGAGCTGTCGGCGCGCGAGCTCGTCAACGAGTCGGGCGAGCGCGAGCTGACGCAGATCTTCCGCGAGTACGGCGAGGAGCGTTACGCGCGGCCGATCGCCCGCTCGATCGTGCGCCGGCGGCGCGAGCAGCCCTTCGAGCGCACGGGCGAGTTGGTCGACACGATCAAGGCGGCGATCCCGGCCCCGGCCCGGTTCGGCGAAGGTCACCCGGCGAAACGCGTCTTCCAGGCTCTGCGCATCGCGGTAAACGACGAGCTCGGCTCGCTCGAGGCGGCGCTGCCGGCGGCGCTCGAGATGCTGCGTCCGGGCGGACGGATCGCGGTGATCAGCTTCCACTCGCTCGAGGACCGGATCGTGAAGCGCTTCCTGCGTGCCCGCGAGAAGGGCTGCACCTGCCCGCCCGACTTCCCGGTCTGCGTCTGCGGCAACGAGCCCGATTTGCGCGCGCTCTCGCGCCGGCCGATCAAGCCGTCGCCGGGCGAGCTCGCAGCGAACCCGCGTGCGTCCTCGGCGCGACTGCGCGCCGCCGTGAAGACCGGAGACGAGGAGTAGCGCCATGGCTTCCTGGAGCGACGCCGCCCCTGCGCTTCCTTCGCCTCGTCAGCGGTCTCGGCCACGCCTGGAGGCCCGTCCGAAACGGCGCCCGCGCGCCCGCCGCGGCGTCGCCGGCGGCGTTGTCTGGATTGCCGTCGTCGCGGTCCTGCTCGCCGGGGTGGTCGCGCTCAACGTCGCCGTTCTCCGCCTGAACATGCAGGTCGACTCACTCGACACCCAGCGCGCCCAGCTGCGTGCGGAGAAGCAGGCGCTCGCCTCGCAGCTCTCGATGGCAGCCGCTTCGCCGCGCATCCAAGCTCAAGCCCAAACGCGCTTCGGCCTCGTGGCCGCCAACCCAGCTGAGACGACGTACGTGCGGCTGGGGCCGCGGACGCGGTGAGCGCGAAGGTCGCCAACCGCCGCATCCGTCTCCTCCTCGCCGTCTTCGTCCTCGCCTTCGGCGCAACCTTCTTGCGCGCCGCGTGGCTTCAGGGTGTCCGCGCCTCCTCGTTCGGCCGGCTTGCGTCGAGCCAGCACAGCGAGGACGTCGTCGTCCCCGCAGCGCGCGGGACGCTCTACGACCGCGGCGGCGTGCAGCTCGCGATCGGCGAGCAGGCGCAGACGGTCTTCGCCGACCCGCCGCACGTGACCGATCCGCAGGGCGAGGCGGGCACGGTGGCGCGGATCATGCGGCTCGACCCCAACGCTGTCTACCGCACGCTGTCCGACCGGTCGCGCGGGTTCGTCTACGTGGCACGCAAGGCCGACCCGGCCCTCGTCGCGAAGCTCGCGCGGAAGGATCTGCCCGGCCTTGGCTTCTACGCCGAGGAGAAGCGGTTCTACCCGCAGTTCAACCTCGCCTCGCAGGTGCTCGGCTACGCGGGCGTCGACAACCGTGGCCTCGCGGGCCTGGAGCTCTCGCTCGATCGCGAGCTCGCCGGGCGGCCGGGGAAAGAGCGGATCATCAAGGACGCAGCCGGCCAGGCGATCGACACCATCGTCTCGCGCGCCGCGCGCGACGGCCAGGACGCGTACCTCACGCTCGACCACACGATTCAGGCGAACGCGCAGGCCGTGCTCCGCGACACCGTGCTCCACTGGCACGCGAAGAGCGCGACCGCGATCGTGCTCGACCCCGCGACCGGCGCCGTGCGCGCGATGGTCGTCGCTCCGGGCTTCGACGCCAATCGCTATCCGGAGGTCTGGCGCATGCTGCAGCGGAACCGCGCGGTGACGGACACGTATGAGCCCGGCTCGACGTTCAAGCTGGTCACGGTTGCGGGCGCGCTGTCGGAGCGGCTCGTCTCGCCGTCGACGCGCTTCACGCTCCCGTACGAGATTCACGTGGCGGACCGGCGGATCCACGACGCCGAGCCGCGCGGCACCGAGACGATGAGCGTGGCGGAGATTCTCTCCCGGTCGTCCAACGTCGGCGCGATCACGATCGCCGAGCGGCTGACGCAGCATCACCTTGCTCACTGGATTGGGCGCTTCGGCTTCGGCAAGCGGACCGGGATCGACTTCCCCGGCGAGAGCCCGGGCATCGTGCCTCCCGAGAATCAGTGGTCCGGCTCCTCGATCGGGAACATCCCGATCGGGCAGGGCATCGCGGTCACGCCGATCCAGGTGGCGTCCGCGTACGCCGCGATCGCCAACCGCGGCATGTGGGTGCGCCCGCACCTCGTCGACCACATCGGCGACGGCAACACCGTGCGCCCGGCCAGGCGCCGTGTCGTCACGCCCTGGGTCGCGTCCCAGGTGATGGGGATGCTGAAGAACGTCGTCGCCGAGGGAACGGGAACGCTCGCAGCGGTGCCGGGCTACCAGGTCGCCGGCAAGACGGGCACGGCCTCGAAGGTCAACGCGCAGGGCGGCTACTCCGACTCGCGCTACGTGGCGTCGTTCGTGGGCATCGTGCCCGCCTCGCGACCGCGGCTCGTGATCCTCGTCTCGGTGGACGAGCCCAAGGGCGCGATCTGGGGCGGAACGGTCGCCGCGCCGGCCTTCGCTCAGATCGCGAAGTTCGACCTCCAGTACCTGGACGGCGGCGTGCAGCCCGACGCGCCCGCGACGACAACCTCGACCCCTAGCGTCCCCTAGTACGGTTCGCCCGGCCTCCTCCCCAAGGCGATCGTAACGCGTGGAGGCGCACGTGTCAGTCACAGAAGTGTCATAAAAGTGCTGCAAACGGGCGGTTCTGTAGATTCGCGAGGTAGCGGCTTCGGCTGCGGGCCGCGCTAGACTCGCGCCGCATGGACATCGAGCTCCTGATCGCCGCGCTCGCGCCCGTCGAGGTCGTCGGCCGCGCTCCGGTCGAGATCGAGGACTTGGCGTACGACGCTCGCGCCGCAGGCCCCGGCAGCCTCTACTTCTGCGTGCCGGGAACGCGCGCCGACGGGCACGACTTCGCGCCGGAGGCGGTGGCGAACGGCGCTGTGGCGCTCGTCGTCCAGCGGCCGCTCGAGCTGCCGGTGCCGCAACTCGTCGTCGAGGACGTGCGCCGCGCGATGCCTGCCGCGGCCGACGAGTTCTTCGAGCGACCGACGGAGAAGCTCGAGGTCACCGGCGTCACCGGCACGAACGGCAAGACGACGACGGCGTTCCTGCTCTACGCGATCCTCGCTGCCGCGGGCCGGCGCCCGGGCCTGCTCGGCACGATCGAGAGTCGCGTCGGGGGCGAGCGGCGCCCAGCGATCCGCACGACGCCCGAGGCGATCGACCTCCAACGCGACTTCCGCGAGATGCTCGACGCGGGCGACCGCAGCGCGGCGGTCGAGGCCACCTCGCACGGCTCGGAGCTCGGGCGCCTCGATCGCGTCCGCTTCAGCGCGCTCGTCTTTACGAACCTGACCCAGGACCACCTCGACTTCCACGGGACGCTCGACCGCTACTTCGACGCGAAACGCCGTCTCTTCACCGAGGCGCGCCCGCCGGCTGCCGTCAACGTCGGCGACGAGCACGGCCGGCGCCTCGCCGAAGAGCTTCGCGGCCACAACGAGTTGCTCACGTTCGGGCTCGCCGACGACGCGGACCTACGCGCCGAGGACCTGGACATCGGTCCGCGCGGAGCACGCTTCCGGGCCGGCGGGATCGAGCTCGAGACGCGCCTGCGCGGCCGCTTCAACGTCGAGAACGTGCTCGGTGCGGTCGCGGCCGCCCGGCTGCTGGGGATCGCCGACGATGCGATCGCGTACGGCGTCAGCGAGCTTCGCGGTGTCCCCGGCCGGTTCGAGGCGGTCGACGAGGGACAGCCCTTCGCCGTTCTCGTCGACTATGCGCACACGCCCGACTCGCTCGAGAACGTCCTCCGCACCGCCCGCGACCTCGCGCAGGCCCGAGTGATCTGCGTCTTCGGCTGTGGCGGCGACCGCGACCGCGGCAAGCGCCCGCTGATGGGCCGCATCGCGACCGAGCTCGCCGACCTCGCGATCGTCACCTCGGACAACCCGCGCAGCGAGGAGCCGGACTCGATCATCGCGGAGATCCTCGAGGGAGCTCCTGGGGCCGAGGTCGAGGCCGACCGGCGCGAGGCGATCGCTCGCGCGATCGGCGCCGCGGGCGAGGGCGATGTCGTCGTGATCGCCGGCAAGGGGCACGAGCAAGGCCAGCAGTTCGCCGACCGCACGATCCCGTTCGACGACCGCGAGGTTGCGCGCGAGGTGCTGAAGCGGCTCGGAGCACCGGCGTGATCCCTGTGCGGGTCGACGAGCTCCCGCAGCTCGGGAAGCTCGACGTACGCGGCGGCGAGATCACCGGTGTCCAAGTGGACTCGCGCCGTGTTCAGCCTGGTGATCTCTTCGTGGCGGTCGGCCGCGGGGCCGACTTCCTCGAGGACGCGCTCGCCCACCGTGCCGTCGCGACGCTCGTCCCCGACCGTCCCTTCGAGGCCTTCGCCGCACTCGGGTCGCTCGTCCGCGACCGCTCCGAGGCGCGCATCGTCGGGATCACGGGCTCGACGGGCAAGACCTCGACGAAGGACGTCCTGGCCGCTCTCTGCGCGCCCGCAGCGCGAACCGTCGCCGCGGAGGCGAGCTACAACAACGAGATCGGTGTCCCGCTCACGCTCTGTCGCCTCGAGCCCGACACGGAGATCTGCATTCTTGAGCTCGCGATGCGCGGCTTCGGCCAGATCGCCGACCTCTGCCGGATTGCGCGACCTCACGTCGGAGTCGTCACGAACGTCGGCCCGGTCCATCTCGAGCTCGTGGGCTCGCTCGAAGGCGTGCGGCGGGCGAAGGGCGAGCTTGTCGCCTCGCTTCCCGCCGGCGGGACGGCGATCGTGCCGGAGGGCTTCCCGGTCGACCGGGAGGACATCGAGGTCGTGCGCGTCGGCGAGCCCGCGGTCGAGGCCACGGGCGGCCGGACGATCGTGGACGGCGTGAGCTTCAACTTCACCGCCGGCCACCAGGCTGCGAACGCCGCCGCCGCGCTCGCAGCGCTCGACGCGCTCGGCCTGCCGCGGCCGGAGCGCGTCGACGTCGAGTTCTCGCGCTGGCGCGGCGAGGAGCTGCCGTTGCCGGGAGGCGGCCTGCTGATCAACGACGCCTACAACGCCAACCCGGTCTCGATGCGCGCGGCGCTTGCCCATCTCGCCGCCGTCGCTGGCGAGCGCCGCCGAGTCGCGATCCTCGGAGACATGGCTGAGCTCGGGGCCGATGCGCCAGCCTTTCACCAGGAGATCGGCTGGGAGCTCGCCCGTCACGGGGTCGAGGCGCTCGTCGCGGTCGGGGAGCTCAGCCGTGGCTACCTCGACGGGGCGGTCGGCGTGCCTCTCACCCGCTGGGTACCCGATGCGAAAGCGGCGGCCACCGAAGCGGGCGAGCTCCTCGAGCCCGGTGACTGCGTCCTCGTCAAGGCCTCGCGCGCCGTCGGGCTCGAGCGAGTAGCCGAGGCGCTGGCGGCGGTGAGCGCTTGAGCCGCGTGCTCCTGGCGGGCGTGATCGCCCTGCTGATCTCGATCTTCGTCGGCCCGAAGTTCGTTGACTTCCTTCGCCGCAACGAGTTCGGCCAGCACATCCGCGAGGAGGGACCGGAGCACCACGTCGCCAAGCAGGGCACGCCGACGATGGGTGGCCTCCTGATCCTGCTCTCGGCCGCGATCGGCTTCCTCGCGTTCAGCCGCTACACCGTTCCGGCGCTGACGGTGCTCTTCGTCACCCTCGCCTGCGGCACGATCGGCTTCCTAGACGACTTCATCAAGCTGACGCACCGCCGCTCGCTCGGCCTCAACGGCCGCTGGAAGCTGATCCTCCTGGGAGCGATCACCGTCGGCGTCGGCATCGCGGCCCGGCACCAGCATCTGCCGACGAGCGTCTACATCCCCGGCGTCGGCGATCTGGCGCTCTCGTACGCGTGGTACGGGCTGCTCTTCCTGGTGATCGCGGGCGCGGCCAACGGCGTCAACCTCACCGACGGCCTGGACGGGCTCGCGGCCGGGACGGTGATCATCGCGCTCTTCACGTTCGCCGCGATGATCGTGATCTCGTGGATCCGCTCCGGAACCCCGGGGCATCGCTTCGAGACGAAGCTCGACCTCGGGATCATCGCCGCGGCGCTGATCGGGGGCGCGATCGGATTCCTCTGGTACAACGCCTGGCCGGCCGAGGTGTTCATGGGCGACACCGGCTCGATGGCCCTCGGCGGGGCGCTGGCGGCGTTCGCGATCTTCACGAAGACGATCTTCCTGCTGCTGCTGATCGGCGGGATCTTCGCGCTCGTGGCGCTCTCGGTGATCATCCAGGTCTTCAGCTTCAAGTACTTCAAGCGGCGCGTGTTCCTGATGGCGCCGATCCAGCACCACTTCGAGCTGAAGGCGTGGTCGGAGACGAAGATCATGGTGCGCTTCTGGATCGTGACCGGGATCCTGTGCTCGATCGGCTTCGCGCTGTACTACCGCTACTTCACCGGGTTCCGCTGAGCACGCTGCCGCAGCGGGTGCTCGTGCTCGGGCTCGCTCGCTCCGGGAAGGCGGCGGTCGCGGCCCTCGAGCGGCGCGGGGTGGAGGCCGTCCCGGCCGGCCGGGAGCTCGGGAACGACGCCGACTTGGCGTTGCTCGACGGGGTCGAGCTGATGGTCAAGAGCCCGGGTGTGCCGCGGGACGCGCCGCTCGTCGTGGAGGCGCAGCGCCGCGGTCTGCCCATCTGGAGCGAGGTCGAGCTCGGCTACCGGCTCCTGGAGCCGCGCCTCGTCGGCGTCACCGGGACGAACGGCAAGACGACGACCGCCGAGCTCCTCGGTGCGATTCTGCGCGCGCCGGTCGCCGGCAACGTGGGCCGGGCGCTGACCGACCTCGACCACCAGGTCGCGCCGGGCGCGCTCGTCGTCTGCGAGCTGTCGAGCTTCCAGCTCGAGGATGTGCACGAGCTCGCCTGCGAGGTCGCGGTGCTGCTCAACCTCGAGCCCGACCACCTCGACCGCCACGGCTCCTTCGAGGCCTACCGCGACGCGAAGCTGCGGATCTTCGAACGGGCCCGGGCGAAGGTCGTGCCGCAGGGAAGCGGTCTCGACGGGATCGAGTTCTCGGCGGACGACGAGCTGCCGGCCGAGCCGCTCATCCGCGGCGCCCACAATCGCGAGAACGCCGCCGCTGCCACTGCGGCCGCGCGCGCCCTCGGCACTCCCGACGAGCAGATCGCCGAAGCGCTCCGCACCTTTCCGGGGGTCCCGCACCGCCTCGAGCCGGTCGGCGAGACGAACGGCGTCCGCTACGTGAACGACTCGAAGGCGACCAACGTCGCCGCCGCAATCCGCGCGCTCGCGGCGTACGCCGACGAGCCCGTGCACCTGATCCTGGGCGGCTCGCGCAAGGGCGAGGACTTCGCACCGCTCGCCACCGCGATCGGGCCGAACGTGCGCAGCGTCCACTTGATCGGCGAGACGGCCGGCGAGCTCGCGGCCGCGATCCCGCGGGCCCAGCGCGACGGCGACCTTGCCTCCGCGCTCGAGCACATCGACGCGCAACCGGGCGACGTGGTGCTGCTCTCGCCGGCCTGTGCGAGCTACGACCAGTTCCGCGACTTCGAGGAGCGCGGCGAGGAGTTCAGGAGGCTGATGCAGAACCTGTCCGCGTGAAACGCGGGCTCGAATCGAGCGTGCTCATCCTCGTGACCCTGGGGCTGGTCGCGTTCGGGCTCGTGATGGTCTACAGCGCAACCTCGGCGTCGGCCGCGCTGGCCAACGGCGACCCCGCCTATTACCTCAAGCGCCAGGCGATCTACGCCTTCCTCGGGCTGATCCTGATGGTCGTCTTCTCGCGGATCGACTTCCGCGCGCTGCGGGCGATGGCGCCGGCCCTCGTCGTGACGAGCCTCGCGCTGCTGCTGGCGGTGCTCGTGGTCGGGCACGCGACGAACGGCGCGCGTCGCTGGATCTCGTTCGGGCCCGCCGCTTTCCAGCCGTCCGAGCTGGGGAAGCTCGCGCTCGCGGTCTGGGCGGCCGGCTACCTCGCCCGTCGCCGCCCGCCGCGCACGCTCAAGGAGCTCTGGCGGCCGCTCGGGCTCCTGACGTTTGTCTTCTGCGGCCTGATCGTCGTCGAGCCCGACCTCGGGACGGCGATCGCGATCATTGTGATGCTCGCGGCGATGCTGCTCGTCGCCGGCACGCCGACGCGCACGCTCGGCAGCGGCCTCGGGATCATGGCCACGCTCGGCCTCTTCGCGGTGTGGCTCCAGCCGTACCGGCGCGCGCGCCTCTTCAGCTTCCTCAATCCCTGGCACGACGCCCGGGGCGCGGGCTTCCAGACCGTCCAGGCGATGATCGGCCTCGGTTCCGGCGGGATCTTCGGCGTCGGCCTCGGCCAGAGCGTCCAGAAGGCGAACTACCTCCCCGAGGCGCACACGGACATGATCTTCGCGATCATCGGCGAGGAGCTCGGGCTCGTCGGCGCGACGGCCGTGATGGCGGCCTACTGCGCGTTCGCCTACGCCGGCCTGCGGATCGCGCTCACCTGCAAGGACCCATTCGGAAAGCGGCTCGCGGCCGGGCTCACAGCGCTCGTCTGCGGTCAGGCGGCGATCAACCTCGCGGCCGTGATGGGGCTCGCTCCGCTGACCGGAATTCCGCTGCCGTTCGTCTCGTACGGCGGCTCGAGCCTCGTGGTCGGGCTCGTCTGCGTCGGGATCCTCCTTAACATCGCTGCCAATGCCGGAGCAAAGAGCGCCAGTGTTTCTGATCGCAGCAGGGGGGACGGCCGGGCACGTCCTGCCCGCGCTGGCGATCGCCGAAGCGCTCCGCGCACGCGGAGCACGGGTGACGTTCGCCGGGTCGCCGGATCGCGCCGAGGCGCGGCTCGTTCCTGACGCGGGCTACGAGCTCGACACCTTCCGCGTGAGCGGGCTGCCTCGGCAGCCGGGGCCGGCCCAGGCGCGGGCGCTGCTGCGGGCGCTTGCCGCACCGGCCGCGTGCGACCGGATCCTGGCGCGGCGCAGGCCCGACGCCGTGCTCGGCGCGGGCGGTTACGTGGGCGGCCCGATGGTCGCTGCGGCCGCGCGGCGGCGGATCCCGGCGGCGCTGACTGAGGCCGACGCCCACCTCGGGCTGGCGAACCGCCTCGCCGCTCCGTTCGCGAAGCGCGTCTTCCTTTCCTTCCCGATTCCGGGCCGCGAGCCGCCGAAGTATCATGTGACCGGCCGGCCGATCCCACCTCGCTCGCGGGCAATGCCGCGCGATGAAGCGCGAAGCCGTCTCGAGCTGCCTACCGAAGGAGCCGTGCTGCTCGTCGCCGGCGGGAGCTTGGGAGCGCGCGCGCTGAACGACCTCGCGGTCGAGACCTTCGGCGCCTCCGGCCCGGCGGTGATCCACCTCAGCGGCGAGCGGGAGTATGAGCACCTGCGCGGCCGCGTGTCCCGGCCCGACTACCTGCTGCTCCCGTTCGTCGACGACTACGGCGCCGTCCTTGGTGCCTGCGACCTCGCACTGACGCGGGCCGGCGGCGGGGTGTGGGAGCTGGCTGCGGCCGGCGTCCCGGCGGTGCTCGTCCCGTATCCGCTGGCCACGGCCGATCACCAGACGAAGAACGCGCGCTACTTCCAGACCGCGGGCGGCGCGATTCTGATCCCGGAGGGCGAGCTCGGGCGCGTGCCCGAAACCGTGCGGTCGCTACTCGGGGACGCGCGACGGCTCGCCGAGATGAGCGCCTCGATGAAGCGCGTGGCGCGGCCGGGTGCCGCCGAGGAGATCGCGGAGGAGCTGATGACGCTTGCGGCCGCTCGAGGGTAGGCGGCTCTGGTTCGTCGGGATCGGCGGCGCCGGGATGAGTGCGCTCGCGCTCGTCGCGCGGGAGTGGGGAGCGGAGGTTGGAGGCTCCGACCGGGCTCGCTCGTCGTACGTCGAGCGCCTCGAAGCCGCGGGGATTCCGGTCGCGATCGGGCACGACGCGGCGAACGTGCCCGACGGCGCCGAGGTGATCGTCTCCAGCGCCATCGCCGCGGACAACCCCGAAGTCACACGCGCGCGCGTGAAGAAGAAACGGGCCGAGCTGCTCGCCGAGCTCGTGGAGCGGCGGCCGTCGATCGTCGTCGCCGGCGCGCACGGCAAGACGACGACCAGCGCGATGATCGCGTTCGTGCTCGACCGACTCGGGCTCGATCCCGCCTTTCTGATCGGCGGCGAGATTCCACAGCTCGACGGCAACGCGCGGGCAGGCGAGGGCTGGCTCGTGGCCGAGGGCGACGAGTCCGACCGGTCGCTCGAGCTGCTGCGCCCGCGCATTGCGGTGCTGACGAACGTCGAGCTCGACCACCACGCGACCTTCGCCTCCGAGGCGGAGGTGCGGGAGCTCTTCGAGCGCTGGCTCGCCCAGGCGCCGGAAACGGTGCGGGGCGAGGAGCTGGAGCCGCTCGAGCTCGAGCTCGCCGTTTCGGGCGAGCACAACGGGCGTAATGCCGCGACGGCTGTCGCCGCGCTCGAGCTCGCCGGGGTTTCACGTGAGGACGCCGAGCGCGTGCTGCCGGAGTTCACGGGCGCCGGCCGCCGCTTCGAGCTACGCGGCGACGCTGCCGGAGTGCGCGTCTACGACGACTACGGCCACCATCCGCGCGAGATTGCCGCGACCCTCGAGGCTGCGCGCTCGGCGGCGAACGGCGGTCGCGTCCTCGTGGTCTTCCAACCGCACCTCTACTCGCGCACGCGCTTTCTCGCGCATGAGCTCGGCCGCGCGCTCGCAGCGGCTGATGCGGTCGCGGTGACGAGCGTCTATGCGGCCCGCGAAGAGCCGGTGGCCGGGGTTGAGGGGAACCTCGTTGTCGAGGAGCTCGTGTCGGAGCGGCCGGGCATGCCGGTCGCGTGGACTCCGCAGCTCGAAGACGCGGTGGCGTTTCTTGCGCGCCGAGTGCGGCCGGGCGATCTGGTGCTGACGATCGGCGCCGGTGACGTCGACCGGGCCGGGCCGATGCTGCTCGCGGAGCTCGCGTGAACATCGAGCACGACGTCGCCCTTGCGCGCTTCACGACCCTCGGCACCGGCGGCCCTGCGGCGGCGTTCGCGCGGCCGGAGTCGCTCGAGGAGCTCGAGGAGGCGCTCGCGTGGGCACGGGCGCGCGAGCTGCCGGTGGCGACGATCGGGCTCGGCTCGAACCTGCTCGCCTCAGACGAAGGCTTCGACGGGCTCGTGCTCAAGCTCGGCGGCGAGCTCGCGGAGGCGCAAGTCGAAGGCGAGCAGCTGCTCGCGGGCGGCGGTGCGGCGAACGCGGTCTGCCTCCACCGGGTGCGGGCGGCCGGCCTCGGCGGCTTCGAGTTCGCGTGCGCGATCCCGGGAACGATCGGCGGCGGCGTTTGGATGAACGCGGGCGCCTACGGCAGCGACTGGGCGGCGATCCTCGATCGCGCGCTCGTCGTCGACGAGCACGGGCCGCGCTGGCAGACGCCTGCCGAGCTCGGACTCCGCTATCGCCACTCCGAGCTGCGCCATGGGCAAGTCGTCGCGCGGGCCGAGTTCGGCCTCGCTCCGTTGCCGGAGGACCAGATCAAGGCGAACGTCGCCCGGCTCCAAGCGCTCCGCAAGGCCGCGCAACCGACGAACAAGCGCACCTTCGGGAGCGTGTTCAAGAACCCCGAGCACGAACTGACCGCGGGGCGGATGCTCGAGGCTTGCGGACTCAAGGGCCACCGGATCGGCGGCGCGCAGATCTCGCCGCGGCACGCGAACTTCATCGAGAATTCCGGCGGTGCGCGCGCGGCCGACGCGATCGTCCTGATGGCCGAGGCGAGACGGCGTGCGCACGAGCAGTACGGCGTCGAGCTCGTGCACGAGGTCGAGTTTCTCGGACCGCTCGAGCTCCCGCCGCTGGGGTAGGAGCACGGCTCGTGGCGGCGAAAGCCCCGTCGTGGGACGCCAGTCATCCGAGGGGTCGCGGACCCGTGCCGCTGTCGTCCACCTGCCGGCGTTCGAGCGGGCACCGATCGGGCGCCTCTTGCCGTCTGGTCGTTCCCTGCTCGTGGGCTTCGCGATCGTGCTCGGGGCGGTGGGCGCATATGTCCTTGCGCGCGAGACGCCGATGTTCGCTCTGCGGCAGGTCAAGGTCGAAGGCGCGCCGCCGGCGGTGGCCGCGCACGTGCGTGCCGCGCTCGCGCCACTCGAGGGCCAAAGCCTGCTCGCACTGAACTCGGCCGAGGTCGAGCGCCGCCTGGTGACCCTCCCCGACGTCGCGGCCGCCGGTTACGATCGCGACTTCCCGAACACGCTGCGGGTCGTCGTCCACCCAGAGCATGCGGTCGCCGTCGCGCGACGCGGCCCGAAGGCATGGCTGGTGGCGGCCAGCACGCGAACGATCGCGAGCGTCCCGTTGCGGACGAGACCTGATCTTCCGCGCATCTGGCTCGCGCACTCGAACGCCCCGTCGGTCGGCGACTCGATCACCGACCGCTACGGACTCAGGGCAGTGCGAGCGCTGGCGTTCGCGCGCACCGCGGGGTTCCGTCAACGCATTCGCATGGTCCGCGTCCGCGAGCGCGACCTGACCTTCCTGCTCGGCTCCGGAATCGAGCTGCGCCTGGGCGATCTGCGGGCGGTCCCGTTGAAGCTCGCAACCGCTTCGCGGATCCTGCCGGGACTCCTTTCGCAGGGCCGGTACGCCTACCTCGACGTGAGCGTCCCCGAGCGGACGGTGGCTGGCATAAGTCTAGACTCTCAGCCTAAGCCTTAGAGTTTAGCGCCACGGTTGGCGTTGACAGCGGGTCCGCGGAGGCGTACCCTGCCGTGCGCTGAAGACGTACTGTCGACTAAAGCTTGAGGTGGAGACGGGTTGAGCGTGCGAGATCAAAGCGGGAACTACTTGGCACTGATCAAAGTCGTGGGTGTCGGCGGCGGCGGCTCGAACGCCGTCAACCGGATGGTCGACGCCGGCCTGACGGGCTGTGAGTTCATCGCGATCAACACCGATGCACAGGCGCTGCTGATGTGCGACGCCGACGTGAAGATGCCGATCGGCTCGGACGTAACTCGCGGTCTCGGCGCAGGCGCGGACCCCGCTGTCGGTAAAGGCGCAGCCGAAGAGAGCCGCGACGAGCTGAAGGAGGCGCTGAAGGGCGCCGACATGGTCTTCGTCACCGCAGGCGAGGGCGGTGGCACCGGCACCGGCGCCGCGCCGGTGCTCGCGCGCCTGGCGCAGGAGATCGGCGCGCTCACGGTCGGTGTCGTCACGAAGCCGTTTTCCTTCGAGGGCCGCCGGCGAGCCGAGGTCGCTTCGCGCGGAGTCGACGAGCTACGCGATGAAGTCGACACCCTGATCGTGATCGAGAACGACCGCTTGCTCCAGGTTGTCGAGAAGCGAACCTCGATCGTCGACGCGTTCACGATGGCCGACGACATCCTGCGGCAGGGCGTTCAGGGCATCACCGACCTGATCACGATCCCCGGGCTCGTGAACCTCGACTTCGCCGACGTGCGCACGATCATGAACGAGGCCGGCTCGGCACTGATGGGAATCGGCGCCGCGTCCGGCGAGAACCGCGCGACGGAGGCGGCCCGTTCCGCGGTGTCGTCGCCGCTACTGGAGTCGTCGATCGAGGGCGCGACAGGAATCCTGCTGAACGTGACCGGCGGCTCCGACATCGGGCTCTTCGAGGTCAACGAGGCGGCGCAGGTCGTCACCTCGGCAGCCGACCAGAACGCGAACGTGATCTTCGGCGCGGTGATCGACGAGAAGCTGAAGGACGAGGTGCGGGTGACCGTGATCGCGACCGGCTTCGGCCCCGGTCGGACCCGGCGCCGCCGGCGGACCGAAGAGACGCGGCCGGAAACCGAAGGCCGGGAGGGTTCGGAGGGTCAGCAGCGCGAGCAGCCCGCGGAGCGGTTCGAGGTCCCGGACGACGTGCTCGAAGTGCCGTCGTTCCTGCGCGACTAGGACGTTTACCCAACGTAGGTTTAGAAGTCGCGCGTCGCGGCCATTATTTGCCTGCCCTCTCGGGTCGACCCGGTAGCGGTTGACCCGCGATGACCCGGTCCGGCCGCCCCGGCGTCGACCCCCAAGTCGAAGCCGGGGCGGCTCCCTTTTCGCCTCCATTAGCATCAGCGTCCGATGCAGACCCTGCTCCGAACGCCGCTATACGAGCGTCACGTCGCCCTCGGCGCGCGGCTCGTCCCGTTCGCCGGCTGGGAGATGCCGGTCCAGTACGAAGGCGTGATCCCGGAGCACCGTGCCGTGCGCACGGACGCGGGCGCCTTCGACGTGTCGCACATGGGCGAGTTCACAGTCGAAGGACAGAGCGCGCGGGAGTTCCTCCAGTCCGTGCTCTCGAACGATCTGGATCGCATCGGGCCGGGCCAGGCGCAGTACACGCTGCTGACGAACGAGCGGGGCGGGATCGTCGACGACCTGATCGTCTACGAGCTCGCGCCCGAGCGGTTCCTGTTGATCGTGAACGCGTCGAACCGCGAGCCGGACTTCGCGTGGCTCGTCGAGCGTCAGCCCGACGGCGTGGACCTGAATGACGTCTCCGACGACTACGCGCTGATCGCCGTCCAGGGACCGCGGTCGCTCGACCGGCTCGGCCTTCCCGAGGCGCCGGCGTTCACGTTCGCGGAGGGCCAGATCGACGGTGTCGCGTGCACCGTCAATCGCACCGGCTACACCGGCGAGCAGGGAGTCGAGCTGCTCGTCGAAGCCGGTGCTGCCGCCGAGCTCTGGGACCGCGTGCTGGAGCGCGGCACCGTCCCGTGTGGGCTCGG
Source organism: Gaiellales bacterium (assembly GCA_038237925.1). GTDB lineage: Bacteria > Actinomycetota > Thermoleophilia > Gaiellales > Gaiellaceae > AC-32. The sequence continues at coordinate 333,426 of JBBRYF010000001.1, forward strand.
CGCCCGCGACACGCTGCGGCTCGAGGTCTGCTACCCGCTCCACGGCAACGACATCACGCCCGAGACCGACGCGATCTCGGCAGGCCTCGGCTGGGTCTGCGCGCTCGACAAGGACTTCATCGGCGCAGAGGAGCTGCGGCGCATCAAGGAGGCCGGCCCCGAGCAGAAGCTCGCGGCGTTCGTGATGGAGGACGGGGGGATCCCGCGGCAGGGCATGGGGATCGCCGAGGGCGGCGAGGTGACCTCCGGGTCGCACTCGCCAATGCTCGGCGTCGGCATCGGGATGGGCTACGTCCCGGCCGAGCGCGCGCAGCCGGGCTCGGAGCTGACGATCGACGTGCGGGGGCGACCACGGAACGCGCGCGTCGTCAAGAAGCCGATCTATGCGCGGGAGGAGAGCTGATGGCCGCTGCGGAGAGCTATCCAGGAGAGCTGCGCTACCACGCGGAGCACGACTGGGCCCGAGTCGAGGACGGAGAGGCGACGTTCGGCATCACCTGGTTCGCCCAGGACTCGCTCGGCGAGCTCGTCCACTTCGAGCCTCCGGAGGCGGGTGCGACCGTGACGAAGGACCAGTCGTACGCCGAGGTCGAGTCCGTGAAGGCGGTCTCCGACGTGATCGCGCCGCTCTCGGGCGAGGTGCTCGAGGTCAACCGCGGGGTCGTCGACGCGCCCGAGATAGTCAACGACGACCCATACGGCGAAGGTTGGCTCGTCCGCGTACGCCTTTCGGACCCGGGCGAGGTCGACGCGCTCCTCGACGTCGAGGGCTACACGCAGCTCCTGGCCGAGCAGGGTTGAGCTACCTCGCGCTGACCGACGCCGACCGGGAGGCGATGCTCGAGACGATCGGCGTCTCCTCGGTCGACGAGCTTTTCGCAGACCTGCCCGGCGGAGTTCGCTTCGATCGCGAGCTCGCCTTGCCGCCGGCCCTCGGCGAGCAGGAGTTGACCTCGTACTTCGAGTCGCTCGCGAACCAGAACACGCATGTCGGCGCCGAGCTGTCGTTCCTCGGAGCGGGCATGTACGACCACTACGTTCCGGCGATCGTCGACACCGTGCTCCAGCGCGGCGAGTTGCTGACCGCCTACACGCCGTACCAGCCTGAGCTGAGCCAGGGCGTGTTGCAGGCGATCTTCGAGTACCAGACCGCGATCTGCGAGCTCACCGGCATGGACGTCTCGAACGCGTCGGGCTACGACGGCACCACGGTCGCCGCGGATGCCTGCTTCATCGCGAAGCACGCGACCGGCCGCTCGAAGGTCGTCGTCACGGAAGCCACGAACCCGCAGGTCCGGCAGGTCGTGAAGACCTACGCGCCGGGCTTTGGCCTGGAGGTCGTCGAGGTGCCGCACCGCGACGGCGCGACCGATCCCGACGAGCTCCGCATTGCCGCGACGGACGCAGCGTGCGTCATCTTCCAGCACCCGAACTTCTTCGGCGTGCTGGAGCCGGCGCCTGACCTCGCGGCGGCGGCGAACGACGCCGAGGCGCTTCCGATCGCACACATCGACCCGATGTCGCTCGGAGTCCTCGAGGCCCCTGGGAACTACGGCTGCGCGATCGCCATCGGAGAAGGACAGCTGGCAGGCAACTACCTCTCCTACGGCGGGCCGCACTACGGGTTCCTCGCGGCGCGCTCCGACTTCATCCGGCGGATGCCGGGACGCATCGTCGGCGAGACCACTGACGCCGCGGGAAACCGCGGCTATGTCCTCACCCTCCAGACGCGCGAGCAGCACATTCGGCGCGAGAAGGCGACGTCGAACATCACGACCAACCAGACGCTGCTCGCGCTGGCCGGCCTCGTCTACCTCTCGTGGCTCGGCCCAGAGGGACTCAGGGAAGTGGGGGAGACCTGCATGGTGCTCGCCGAGGCCGCGAAGGAGCGGCTCGGACGACCGTTGCTGTTTTCGGAGCGGACAACGTTCAAGGAGTTTGCCATCCGCGTCGGACGGCCCGCTCAGGAGGTCGTCCGCGAGGCACGCGCCTGCGGCGTCCACCCGGGATACGCCCTCGGCCGCGACTACCCGGGAATGGACGACGTGCTGCTCGTAGCGCTCACCGAGAAGCGGACCCCGGACGAGCTCGACCGCCTCACCGACGTGCTCGCCGAGGTAGGCGCATGAAGCTCATCTACGAGAAGTCCCAGGCCGGTCGCCGCGCAGGCCGGCCGCCGCAGCTCGACCTGCCGGTCCCGGAGCTCCCGACCGACCTGCGCCGTGCCGAGCCACCGCGCCTGCCCGAGCTCGCGGAGCCTGACCTCGTGCGCCACTTCACCGAGCTCTCGACCCGCAACTTCGGTATCGACACGGGCTTCTACCCGCTCGGCTCCTGCACGATGAAGCACAACCCGCGCGTGAACGAGCGGCTCGCCGCGCTACCGGGCTTCCGCGACCTGCACCCGCACCAAGAGGAGGACGGTGCGCAGGGGGCGCTGCGCCTGTGTTGGGAGCTCCAACAGGCGTTGGTCGAGATCACCGGGCTCGACGCCGTCTCGCTGCAACCCGCCGCCGGCTCACAGGGAGAGCTGACCGGGCTGATGCTGATGCGCGCGTATTTCGCCGAGCGCGGGGAGAGCGAGCAGCGGCGCAAGGTCGTGATCCCCGACACTGCCCACGGCACGAACCCCGCGAGCGTGACGATGGCCGGGTACGAGCTGACGCCGGTGAAGACCGACGCGCGGGGCAACATCGACGTCGAGGACCTGCGCGCAAAGGTCGATGAGCACACCGCGGGGCTGATGCTCACGAACCCGTCTACGCTCGGCCTCTTCGACGAGAACATCGAGGAGATCGCCGCGATCTTCCACCGTGCGGGCGCGCTCATGTACTACGACGGCGCGAACCTGAACGCCGTCTGCGGCATCTCGCGCCCGGGCGACATGGGCTTCGACATCGTCCACATCAACCTGCACAAGACCTTCTCGCAGCCTCACGGCGGTGGGGGGCCGGGCGGCGGCCCGATCGCGGTCGGGAAGCGGCTCGAGCCGTTCCTGCCGGTGCCGGCGATCGTCCGCGACGGCGAGCGCTACCGGCTCGACTACGACCGGCCGCAGTCGATCGGCAAGGTGCGCGGGTTCCTCGGCCCGTTCGGGGTCTTCGTTCGCTCCTACGCGTTCATTCGCGCGTACGGGCCACGCCTGCGCGAGATGTCTGAGGTCGCGGTGCTGAACTCGAACTACCTGCTCGCGCGCCTGCGTGAGGCCTACGAGCTGCCGTATGACCGGCTCTGCATGCACGAGTTCGTGCTCTCCGCGCGGCGTCTGAAGCGCGAGCACGAGGTGACCGCTCTCGACGTCGCGAAGCGCCTGATGGACTACGGCTTCCACCCGCCGACGGTCTACTTCCCGCTCGTCGTTCCCGAGGCGCTGATGATCGAGCCGACCGAGACCGAGGCGAAGGAGACCCTCGACGACTTCGCGGACGCGATGCTTGCGATCGCCGCCGAGGCCGCAGACGATCCGGAGCTGCTCAAGAGCGCGCCGCACGGGCGCGCGGTGGGGCGGCTCGACGAGGTCAAGGCCGTCAAGCGCGTGGTCGTGCGCTACCTCTTCGATGACCACCCTGATCTCAGCGCCGAGCCCGCCGCGCCTGCTGCGGTCGAGGCTCCGAAGGGCGCCTGATGATCGACCTCCGCTCCGACACGAAGACCAAGCCGTCACCCGAGATGCGGGCCGCGATCGCCGCCGCCGAGGTGGGCGACGAGCAGCGCCGCGAGGATCCGACAGTGAACGAGCTCGAGCGGCGTACCGCCGAGCTGCTTGGCCAGGACGAGGCGGTCTACGTCCCGACCGCGACGATGGCGAACGAGATCGCGCTCCGCGTCCTGAGCGAGCCGGGCGACGAGGTGATCGCCGAGGAGAACTCGCACATCTTCGTCTCGGAGCTGGGAGGGCCGGCGGTCTTCGCCGGGCTGATGGCACGACCGCTCCGTTGCCCGAACGGCCGCTTCACTCCGGAGCAGCTCCGCGAGACGGTGCGCCGCGGGGACGCGACCCACACGCCCGCAACGAGGATCGTCTCGGTCGAGAACACGCACAACGCGTCCGGCGGTCGCGTGTGGCAGCTCGAGGAGCTCGACGCCGTGGTCGCCACGTCACGTGAGCTCGGTCTGAACGTGCACCTCGACGGCGCGCGCGTCCTGAATGCCGCGACCGCGCTCGGTATGCCCGCGGCCGAGATCGGGCGACGGTTCGACACCGTGACGATCTGTCTCTCGAAGGGCCTCGGCTGCCCGCTCGGCGCGCTCGTCGCCGGCTCGCCCGAGCGGATGGCGAAGGCCCGGCGGCTGAAGCACCAGTTCGGCGGCGCCATGCGGCAGGCGGGGATCGTCGCGGCCGCCGGTGTCTACGCGCTCGAGCACAACGTCGACCGCCTCGCCGAGGACCACAGTCGCGCGCGGCGGCTCGCCGAGGGTCTCTACGACGCGGGAGTCCCGGTCGATCTCGAGCGGGTCGAGACGAACTTCGTGCAGGTGGACGTGGCACCGCTCGGTCTCGACCCGGAGGAGGCGCTCGAGCGGCTGGCGCAGCAGGGCGTCCGGCTCTCGATGACGGTCCACCCGACCCGATTGCGGGCGGTCACGCATCTCGACATCGACGACGAGGACGTCGAGCGCGCGGTCGAGCTGATCCCCCGCGCCCTCGGAGCCCTTGCCCGCGCCTGAGCGCTTCCGGCGCCTCGTGCTCGAGGCGCAGTCGGCGGGGCGGCTGCCGAGCCTGAGCGCCGCGGTGTTCCGCGGGGGAGAGCTCGTGTGGGACGAAGCCGTCGGCTTCGCCGACTTCGAGCAGCAGATCGAGGCCTCGGGCGACACGCAATACGCCGTCGCATCGATCACCAAGACGTTCACGGCGGCCTCCGTCCTGCAGCTGCGGGATGAGGGGAAGCTCGAGCTCGACGATCCCCTCTCGCGCCACCTGCCCGAGGCGGCGCACGGGACGCCGACGCTCCGGCGGATGCTCTCGCACGCGTCGGGCTTGCAGCGCGAGCCACCCGGCGAAGTCTGGGAGTCGCTCGAGTTCCCGGGCGAGGAGGAGCTGCTGCGGACCCTCGATCAGGCCGAACAGGTCCTGCCGCCTGCGATTGCGTGGCACTACTCGAACCTCGCGTACGCCCTACTAGGTCACGTCGTCGCGCGCGTGTCCGGCAAGCCGTTCAAGGACTACGTGCGGGAGCGGCTGCTCGCGCCGGTCGGGCTCGAGCGGACGACCTGGGGGCCGGGGGACGGCGCCGCGGTGCCGTATTTCGTCGAGCCGTACTCCGACTCGGTCCGGCGCGAGCCGGAGCTCGAAGCCGGCGCGAAGGGCGGGGAGTCCGGCCTCTACAGCACGGTCGGTGACCTAGCCCGCTGGGGCGGATTCCTCTGCGAGCCCGATGAATCGGTGCTCGCGGCGCGGAGCGTGGCGGAGATGCACGACCTGCAGGTGATGGCGCAGCCGGACTGGACGCTCGGCTGGGGGCTCGGGATCGAGCTCTGGCGGCGCGGCGATCGGATCTTCGGCGGGCACACCGGCGGGTTCCCGGGGTTCCTCTCGATCCTGGTCTATTCACGCCGCGATCGGCTGGGAGCCGTGCTGCTGACGAACTCGGGCCGCTGGTCGAATCTGAGCCCGACCGGGCTCGATCTCGCCGAGGCCGCGCTGGAGGAGCTCGCGCCGGAACGTGAGCCGTGGGCACCCGAGGCCGCGCCGACCGAGGAGGTCCTGCCGCTGCTCGGCCGCTGGTGGTCTGAGGGCGACGAGACGATCTTCAGCTGGCGCAGCGGGAAGCTCGAGGCGCGCCTCGCGGAGGCGCCGGTAGAGTGGCCGCCTTCGGTGTTCGAGCCGGAGGGGGAGGATTGCTTCCGGACCGTCTCCGGCCGCGAGCGAGGCGAGGTTTTGCGCGTCGTCCGCGACGAGCAGGGCGAGGTCACCCGGCTCTACTGGGCGACGTACCCGTTCACCCGCACGCCCGAGATCTTCGGCGCTTCGCGTGACCGTCCCTGAGTACGGTTCGCCCGGCCTCCTCCCCGAGGCGAGCGTATCCGGGAACGCGGCACGTGTCTGTCACGGACCGTGACGAAGGTGTGACTTCTGCCGGCCGCGCCGGCTGACGCCGCTCAGCGGTCGCCGGCCGCGAGGAAGCCGACCGCGACCAGCGCGTAGACGCCGATCAGCAGGACGCCTTCCCAGCGGCGCCCCCGGCCGTCGGCCAGGACGAGCGCGACGAGCGCGGCCGCTCCTCCCATCGCCCCGAGCTCGACCGGCCGGAAGGCAAGCGGCAGCGGGGGCCGCACCCACCACGAGAGGAGCGCGACAGCCGGCGTCACGAGCAACGCGACCTGCGCGCTCGAGGACACGGCGATCTCGGTCGCGAGCGGCAGCTTGCCCCGTGAGGCGATCACGATCGCGCCGCCGTGCTCCGCCGCGTTGCCGACGATTGCGACGATCACCGCCGCGATGAAGAACTCCGACAGGCCGGCCGACTGAGCGAAGGCGTGCAGCGAGTGCACGAGTGTCTCGCTGATGAGCGCGGTCACGACGGTAGCGGCCCCGAGCGCCCCGACGGCCACCGGGAGCGACCAGCCACCAGACGCCTGATTGCCGCTCTCTGCATGGAGGCGCCTGTGCCGCCGCAGCGACACCCGTGTCACCATGAGGTAGAGCAGCAGCAGTACGAGCGCAACCGGGATCGTCGTGACCGCAAGCGTGTGGCGCTCCGCGTCGCCCGTCCACCCCGGCACCGATGGCACGAGAAAGAGGAGCACCGCGACCAGCACGAGGCCGAGCTGGAGGAGCAGGGAGAAGCGGTCGAGCGGCCGGCCCCCACCGCCCTCGCCGCCGAAGACGAGCGCCACGCCGAGCACGAGCAGGATGTTCGACACCACGCTTCCCGCGAGTGACCCGCGAACCACGGCCGGCAACCCTTCGTTGACTGCGAAGAGCGCGATGATCAGCTCGGGCGCGTTGCCGAAGCTCGCGTTCAGGAAGCCGCCGATCCCGGGGCCGGTGTGCTCGCCCGCGTGCTCGGTGGCCTCGCCGATCAGCCAGGCGAGCGGCACGAGCGAGATCGCGGCGGCCGCGAACAGCGCCGTGTCGCCGGCGTGGAGCCCGTAGCGCAGCAACAGCGTGATCGGGGCCAGCAGGAGCGACGCCCACAGGAGCTTGCGGCCCACGTCGCTAGCCTAGCCGCGTGCTTGGCTTCCCCGACGCGTCGACCGGTCGCTGCAGACGGAGCTCGGGCATAGTCCGCGCTCCTGATGATGGCGTCGCAAGCGACGCCTAGACCCGGTGCTCGAGGCGGTTCTCTTCGATTGGGGCGACACGCTGATGCAGTTCGCGTACTCGCCGGAGCTCGTCGCCGCCGGTCACCGCGCCGGTCTCGCCGCGCTCAGGCGCGATGATCTGCCCGACGTCGACAAGGTGACCGAGCACTTCCGCGAGGAGTACGAGCCGCTCTTCTGGGCGCCCGGCACGATCGAGGAGATCGAATACCCGCAGCTCGTGCGCCGGCTCCTGGCCGAATTCGGCGTGAGCATCGACGACGAGGAGCTCGGCCGCTACCTCGAGGCCGAGCACGTCGCGTGGGACCCCGCGCGCATCCTCGCGGCGAACACGCACCCGCTGCTCGAGGCATTGCGTGAGCGCGGGCTCAGGCTCGGGCTCGTCTCGAACGCGTTCGATCCGGGCTGGCTCCTGCACCGTGACCTGGCGCAGATGGGGCTCGACCAGCGGCTCGACTTCAGCGTCTTCTCCTCCGAGGTCGGGATGCGGAAGCCGCACCCGGCGATCTTCGAGCGCGCGCTCGATGCGCTCGGCGTCGAGCCGGAGCGAGCGCTGTTCGTCGGCGACCGGCTCTACGAGGACGTGCGCGGGGCGGCCGAGGTCGGCATGACCACCGCGCAGGCGCTCTGGTTCCGTGCGGACGAGCATCCCGACGGCGCCGAGCCCGACCACCAGGCATTCACGCAGTTAGACGTTTTGAACATCGCCGCGCGTCTCGCGTAAGGAGCGCCGAGATACCCGACTGTGCCGCCGGGCGGTATCCCGGCGCACCCTCCTAGCCAGGAATTCGCGGCTTGTCAAGTCTTGCGGAGCGTGGGTGGTAGGCCCCACAATCCCGATATGGAGATACGCGAGCAGGCGGCCACCGAGCCGACCGAGCTTCCGCTCCGCCCTCAGGACGAGGTCGAATGCCGCCGCTGCGGTGTCCACTGCGACAAGGTCGTCTATCCGGGCGCGTGCGTCGCGCGCGGTTGCCCGTTCGTCTATGCGCACCAGGAGTTCGGGCACACGTACATGGGCTGCGTGATGAAGGTCTTCGACGTCGAGATCGACTTCGACCTCCTGCAAGAAGCCGAGTCGCGCGCAGGCGGGTTCGGCGCCGTGCGCGCCACTTCGCCGGCGCTGCCGATGTGCCACGCCGAGGTGGAGGCGTGTTACGAGAGCCGCGGCGAGGAGCTCGGGTGCGTCAACCCCGAGTTCCACGAGCTGCCGGTCGGCGAGCCGAGCTTCAGAGTATTCGCCCAGATTCGCGCCTCGTAGCGGTGAGGCATCAGCAGTTAGCACGGACGCGCGGACAGAGCCCGCACGTCCTCCAAGCGGCATCGCCAGCGATGCCTAAGCGCGTGTTCGCGCGGCTCGCTTCGTAGCCTTCGCGTAGAGCGCCCGCAGCTTCCTCATCTGCTCGAGGTCAGGCCCGTGCCCGGTCGTTCCCGGCACCTCGAGCAGGGCGGGAAGCCCCTGGAGCTTCGGGTGACCGAGGAAGACCGAGAGCTCCTCGCCGATCAGCCCGTCGCCGATGTTCTCGTGCCGGTCGCGGTTCGAGCCGAGCGGCGCCTTCGAGTCGTTCACGTGCAGGCAGCGCAGGCGGTCGAGGCCGATCGAGCGGTCGACCTCTTCGACCACGCGGTTCATCTCGTCAGCGTCGGTGACGTCATAGCCGGAGACGAAGAGGTGACAGGAGTCGAGGCAGATGCCGAGCCGCGGATGGTCGTCGAGCGCGTCGTAAAGCGCGGCGAGCTCCTCGACGGAGCGGCCGATCGTGCCGCCGGCTCCGGCGGAGTTCTCCATGCAGAGCCACGTCGTGTCCGAGCAGCGAGTGAGCGCCTCCGCGAGCGCGGGCACGACGCGCTCGAGACCGGCCTCGAAGCCCGCGCCCATGTGCGAGCCGACGTGGAAGACGACCGCTTCGGCACCGATCGCGCACGCGGCGTCGACGGTCGAGCGCAGGGTCGCGACACTCTTCTCGTACAGCTCGTCGTCCGGACTCGCGAGGTTGAGCAAGTAGAGCGCGTGGATCGAGACGGCGCCGATGCCGAGCTTCTCACGTCGCCGCTTGAACGCCTCGAGGTCGGCGGGATCGTGCTCCGGGAAGCGCCACGCCCGCGGGCTCTGCGCGAAGAGCTGGACCGAGTCCATCCCGAACTCGTGCGCGCGCTCGAGCGCCTTCTTGATCCCGCCTGAGCAGTGACCGCCGAGGAGCACGTCGAGACGCTAGCCGAGCCAGGCCTCGAGCCGGGCGGCCTCGTCCTCGAGCTCGCGCTTCGCCGCGCGGGGGAGTGGAGCGAAGGGCTCGGTGACCACGCGCCCGCGCTGCACGCGCCAGACTCCTGCGACGAGGCCGTCGACGGTGAAGGTGGGTCGGACGTCCGCGTTCTTGCGGACGACGAGCGTGCGGTATTCGTCGGGAAGGATGCGCTGCCGGTCGAGGAGGACGTTGTCGAACTTCGGCAGCAGGCGGACGGGTGCCGGAGTGTCTGCCGCGGGCAGCGGCGCGAGTGGCAGGTCGAGCAGCTCGCGGCCGCGGTCGTCTCGCAGGCGCTTCAGCCCCTCGAGCTGACTCGCAAAATCGCGGACCTTGAGGCCGGACCACCCCGCGATCTCCGCGCGCGTCGCCGGCCCGAAGGCCGCGAGGTAGCGGCGGACGAGCTCCGCGCGCGCCTCGTCGCCGTCGAGCTCGTCCTGCTCGACCGCCACGAAGGTCGGGCCGTGGATCGGCGCACGCCACAGGCTGGACGCGGGGGAGTGTCCGATTCGGGCTCGAAGACGCAGTGCGTACCAGAGGCGGTTCGTGCCGTCCGGTGCGATGCCGTGCTCGCGCTCGACCCACTCGGTGATCTCCGTGCGGGTCCGCGGCTCCGACGCGTACTCGCGAAGTGAACCCGCGAGGCGGACTGCGGTCTCCTCGATCTCGGGTGTGACCCAGCCCGGCGAGGCGACGTCGAGCGCGGTCCCGAAGAGGCCGTAGTCGCGGGTCGAGACGAGGTGCACGGTGCCGCGCATCAGCACTCCGCGCGCTACGGCTCGCCGTTTTAGCGCCCGCTCGAGGGTTTCTTGCCGGAACCCGTCGAGCCGCGTCCAGAGCCCCACGTACGGCGTCGAGCTGAGCTGCGCCTGCAGGCCCGCGACGCGCTCCACCGCCTGCACGACCGGCAGCCGCGTGCGGCGCAGAAGCAGCTGTCGCGCGAGCGTCGCGCGGTTCAGCTCGCGCTGCGTCAGGACCCGCTCAGCCACGCCAGTACGCTAACGCCGTGCCTACTCGCGCCCGCTTCGCTCCGAGCCCGACCGGCTACCTGCACGTCGGCGGCGCCCGCACGGCGCTCTTCAACTGGCTCTTCGCACGACACGAGGGTGGTGCGTTCCGGCTGCGGATCGAGAACACCGACACGAGCCGCGAGGTCGCCGAGGCCGTCGACCAGATCCAGGCGACGCTGAGCTGGCTCGGCCTCGACGTCGACGGCGGGGTGACCTTCCAGATGGACCGGCTGGAGCACGCGCAAGAGGTTGCGCGCCGCCTTCTCGACGAGGGCCAGGCCTACGAGGACGACGGCGCGATCCGCTTCCGCATGCCCGACGAGGGCACCACGGCTTGGGACGACCTCGTACTCGGGCGGGTCGAGACCACGAACGAAAAGCTCGAGGACCTCGTGCTCCTACGCTCCGACGGCCGCCCGACCTACAACTTCGTCTCGCCACTCGAGGACGCGCTCGACGGCATCACGCACGTGATCCGCGGCCAGGACCACGTCTCGAACACGCCCAAGCAGCTACGCATCCTCGAGGCCGTCGGTGCGGAGCTCCCCGCCTACGCCCACGTGCCGCTGCTGAACGGCGCTGACGGCCGCAAGCTCTCGAAGCGCCACGGCGCGGTCACCGTCGAGGATTTCCGCGCGCAAGGCTACATTTCCGAGGCTTTCGTCAACTTCCTCGCGCTGCTCGGGTGGAGCTACGACGACCACACCGAGGTGATGAGCCGCGAGGAGCTCGTCGATCGGTTCACGCTCGACCGCGTCGGCAAGAGCGCGGCCGTCTTCGACTACGACAAGCTCACGCACCTGAACGGGATCTACCTGCGCGCCCTTCCTCCCGAGGAGTACGCGGACCGGCTCCTCGCCTACCTACGGGAGCAGGGCTACGAGTGGGACGAGACGCTCGTACGCCAGGTTGCGCCGCTCGTGCAGGAGAAGATCGCGACGCTGGGTGAGTTTCCCGCCTTCGCCGGCTTCTTCTTCGCGCGCGTCGAGCCGGACGGAACCGTGGACGGCGAAGTCGTTCCCGCCGCGGCCGAGGCGCTCGCGTCGGTCGAGCCCTTCGAGGCAGAGCCGATCGAGACGGCCCTACGCGGGCTCGCCGAACGGCTCGGACTCAAGCCGCGAGAAGCGTTTCAGCCGATTCGACTGGCCGTGACGGGGTCGAAGGTATCGCCCGGCCTCTTCGAGAGTCTCGAAGTCCTCGGCAAGGAGGAGTCCCTCGCGCGCCTGGGCAGCGGGCGCGGCGGTGCGAGCGGGTCGAGCGCACGCTGAAAGAGGAGCCAGGCGCGCCGCCGGTAGAGCGGCGTGGGCTGAGGCAGTCGGTCCGCAGTATTTACCATTTCTGAGTGACAAAACGATCGAGAGGGGTAAACAGTTACGGCAGTGACCGGCACACCTGACCTCACGCGCTCGCCCTTGGTGCTGATCGTCGACGACGACGCGTCGCTTCGACTCCTCTGCCGGGTGAACCTCGAGCTCGACGGCTACCTCGTTCTCGAGGCGCCAAACGTGGCCGCCGCGGAGGAGGTTCTCGCGGGGGAACGAGTCGACCTCGTCCTCCTCGACGTCCACATCGGCGCCGACGACGGGATCGCGCTGATGCGTTCGCTACGAAGACGACAGCACGAGGCACCGGTCGTGCTCTTCACCGGGAGCGCGCGAATCGACGGCGAGACGGCCGGCGAAGCCGACGGCGTCGTGCCGAAGCCGTTCCGGCTCGAGCAGCTGCTCGGAGTCGTTCGCGAGCTCGCCCCGCGCTGACCTCCGGGGCGGGTAGATTCCCCGCGTCATGAGCGTCGCCGCCGTCCTGCGCCCTGCCGACTACGAGTCGCGCCTCCAGCGCTATCTGTTCGAACGAGCCGAGGAGGGCCGCGCGGTCCGCGTGGGCGAGAAGGAGATCTCCGAGCGCGCCGAGATCGTCGCCCGTTACGCCGAGCTCTTCACGCGCGACCAGCTCGAGGCGCTGCGGCAGGCGGAGACCGAGGCAGGCGCGGGGGAGGAGCGCGAGCGGCTCTACCGGCTGCGCAAGACCTGCGAGTCGGGCCTGATCTCGTCGGAGCTCGCGGGCCGCGAGGACGCGCTCGAGAACGCGATCCTTGCGGCGCGGGTCGAGTTCAAGGGCGAGCAGCTGCCGTTGCGCACCGCGCAGGCCAAGCTCGCCGTGCTCACCGGCTACGCCGACCGAGACGAGCTCGGCCGCGTGGCGACCGAGGTCTCGGCCGGGTTCAACGACGCCCGCCTGGACGTGCTTCGCGCCGGCGAGGAGCTCGAGGCCGAGGTCAGCGAGATCGCCGACCCGGTCGAGCGCAACGAGGAGGAGAAGGGCATCTCGATCCGCGAGCTCGAGCAGGCGCTCGCCGCCGCGAGCGATGCCGCGACGAAGGTCTACACAGAGCTGAAGGAGCGCTGGCTCGAGCGCCTGCTCGGTCGCGAGCGCGAGGACGTGCCGAGCTCGTCGCACGTCGCGTACCTGCGTCGCCTCTCGCCGCTCGAGAGCATCTACACCAAGGAGCAAGCGGTCCCGACCTGCATGGACACGCTGACGCGTCTCGGCTTCGACCTCGAGAACGAGCCAAACATCAAGCTCGATCTCGACGACCGGCCGCAGAAGTCGCCGCGGGCCTGCGTGATCCCGGCCGATCCGCCGAAGGTCGTCCACCTGATCACGCGCGCGCAGGGCGGGCTGCACGACTACCAGGCGTTCCTGCACGAGGCCGGCCACGCGCTGCACTACGCGGGCTGCGACCCCTCGCTGCCCTACACGTTTCGCAACATCTCCCGCGACCACGCGCTGACGGAGATCTACTCGTACATCGTCGAGGCGATCTCGCGCCAGCCGGGGTGGCACGCGCGCTACTTCGACCTCTCCGACGAGGACGCGACCCAGAACGCGGAGGCGACCGTCTTCATGGAGGCGCTCCTCTTCCGCCGCTATGCCGCGAAACTGCGGTTCGAGCTCGACTTCTGGGGCCGCTTCCACGAGGTCGGCGGCACGGACGTGGGCTACGCGGAGGGTCTCACCGAGGCAACCGGGATGGAGTACCGCCGCGAGGGCTATCTCGCGGACATGGACGCCGGGTTCTACTCAGCCGACTACCTGCGGGCGTGGATCCGCGCGGCGCAGCTCCGGGCGCACCTCGAGCGCGAAATCGGCGAGGAGTGGTGGGCGAGTAACGAGACGGGCGACCGCCTGCGGGACCTCTTCCGCGAGGGGACGAGGCCGTCGAGCGAGGAGATCGCCGGGCGGATCGGCTTCGACCCGCTCGACACGGGCCCGCTGCTCGCGGAGCTCGGCGTCTGATCTCCGGGCGCGTCCCGCTCGCTGCCAGCGCCGTCGTCTCGCTCCTGCTTCTTTTCGGCTGTTCGTCGTCCTCAAAGGCTCCGCGCCAGCGGCTGATCGGCTTCAACGTCATGGAGGAGGTCGGCAACGGCGAGACCGAGCTCGTCACGCTCGACCGCAAGACGCTCCGGGCGCGCGGACGGGTCCTGCGGCTGCGCGACGCCGTCGGTGCGGACACCGACGCGGGGGCAACCTCGCCGGTGGGCCAACTATCGCCGGACGGGAACACCCTCGCCCTCGGCGGCTCGCTCGGCCAGATCGTGCTGATCGATCCCGCGCGCCTGCGGCGGCTGGGTGCGATTCGCCTGCCTCGCGGAACTGACGTCGTGGACGTCGACTCGTGGCCGCGCCCTGACCGGATGCTGGTCGTCTACGGGCGCTTCTCCGTGCACAACACTTGGGGAGACTCCGTCGCGACGGTCGATCCAGTCGCCCACCGGGTGGTGCGGCACCGCCGTCTCTTCGGCTTCGTCGAGCAGGCCGAGAAGCAGCGGGACGGGTCGCTCGTGCTGACCGTTTTCCCGCTCCGCACCCGCGCCGAGCTGCACGTCGTGGTCGTCTCGCCGGCCGGAGAGGTGCGGACGGTCGCGCTTGCGCAACGGTCGCGTAGGGGTGGTGGGTCGCGTGTCGGTGGCAGGTACTTCCCCGCGCTGCGGTGGCCGACGGTCGTCACAGACCACGGCGGCCGAGCGTTCGTCGTCACGGATGCTGAGCCTGTGCGCGAGATCGACCTGCGGTCGCTTCGCGTGCGCACGCACCGGGTCGAGTTCACGAGCCGGTCGCTCGGGCTCCCGAGCCCGCCGGCTCGCCGACCCGGTACCAGCGAGCCGCAGCTCGCCTACTACCGCTCGGCCGTCTGGCTCGGCCGTGCCCTTCTCGGCGTCGCCGGCGGAGCGAGCTATCCCGTCCAACTCGCGTCAGGCGGGCTCGGAGAGCGATACGTACCTTACGGCTTCCAGGTGATCGACACCCGGACGTGGACGACCGTGAGGACGCTGTCGCTGACCTCGTGCAGCGCGGCGTTCGGCCTCTACCTGTGCTCGGCGAGCGTCGGTGGGTTCGCTCCCGACAGCAAGGGCTCCCGCGGCAGCTCGCTGATCGTCTACGACCGGCACTGGAAGTTGCTCTATCGGAAGCGGTCGCCGCTGCTCTGGCGGCAGGCGATCGCAGGCCGGTTGCTCGCGGGGAGGGCGGACGGCTCGAGCATCTGGCAGCTCGACCCTCGTACGGGTGCCGTTACGAGGCGCTTCGGCCGGCTGCGCGTCTGGCCGCCGGACCTCCTCGACTGGCAGGCTCGCTAGGCGCCGAGTGTGGAGGTCGTACCCGTGCGTTGCATCGGAACTACCGTCGCGTCGTCGTTGCGGCTGATCACGCGCCGCGCGTAGAGCCGCTCGTCTGCGGCGCGATAGAGCGAGAGGGCGTTGTCGCCGTCTTGTGGGAAGACGGCCCAGCCGAAGGTGACGGCCACGCCGCTCCCGGCCAGCGAGCGCTGGAGGTGAGAAGCGAGTCGCCGCGCATCGTCGACCCGCGAGAGCACGGCGAACTCCTCGTGGCCGATGCGGGCGACGTCGTCCTCCGGCTCGAGCGCGTGGATCAGGCGCTCGGCAACGGTGTGCACGAGCGTGGCGGCGTCTGAAGCTGGGCTGTGCGGCTCCGGGCCGCCGACGAGGAGGACGAACGGCAGTTGCGTCGCGAGGCGGTCGCCGATCGCGCGCTCGAAGGCGCGTATTCGGCAGTCCCGTGACGGCGTCACGATCGGCGAGCACCTTCAGCTCCGCGGTCGCCGCGCGACTGGTCTTCGCGAAATACCCGGTCACGGCCCCGACCGCGACGTAGGTGGTGAGCCTGATCGCGGTGCTGGCGGTGAGCACTTCGGAGGAGGAGATCGCCGGGTTGAGCACCACGCCGGTCGCGTAGAGCGCCGTTGCGCCTGCGCCCGCGAGGGCGCCGAGCCAGGGGCCGGTGGCAAGCGCGGCGAGCAGGATCGCCAGGTAATAGAAATGGCCGATCCCGAGTCCAGGCCGCTCGTAGAGCAGGAAGGCACCGTAGATCGCTACCGCGCTACCGGCAGCAGATCCGAGCAAGGCATGCCGCAGGGTCAACTGGAGCCGCATCTCCACCGACAAGCATCGAGCGCTCGGCCTCCCGTGCCGTCACCCGTTCGAGGGGTTTGCGGGCACATCGGTGCAGACACGCCTGCTGCGTCGGCAGGGAAGGCGTGAGCTGCAAAAAGGAGGCGCATACGGGATTCGAACCCGTGCCGCCGCCGTGAGAGGGCGGTGTCCTAGGCCACTAGACGAATGCGCCGCGGCGGAGGCTTAGTGTAGCGACGAGCGGGCAGAACGGAGCCATGCTCGGACGATGGCTCAAGCGGGGCGAGAAGCGCCGCGCGAACAAGCAGCAGGGCGACCCGCACGCGCTCGACGTCGAGGGCGATCCTCGCGGCGGCGCGCAGAGCGATGAGTACCGTCATGCCGATCCGCGCGAGCTCGTCGAGGAGGACGGCGTCGTGATGAGCGGCCCGGGCGGAGCGCCGCAGGAAGACCTCTCGGCCGAAGAGCGTCGCGACCGCGACCGCGCCTAGGCCGAGACGTCGCGGTAGCGCGCGTCGACCAGGCAGTAGAGCCCGTACGCGATCAACCCGGCAGCGGTCAGGCCCAGCAAGTACGACCCGTAGGACGCCTCGGCGAGCTTCTGCAACGCTCCGTCGAGGCCGATCGCGTCCTTCGGCTTGTAGTCGAGCGCGGCCTTGATCACGAAGACGCCGATGAGCGTGAACACGGCGGCGCGGGCCAGGTGCCCCACCAGGCCCACGCGGTCGCCCCACGTGCGCGCTGTGGCGCCCATCTCGCTGGTCCGCCACTTGTCCTCGAACTTGTGGGTGAGCCCGCGGTAGCCGTTCCAGAGGCCGACCCCGATCATGACCGCGCCCGCGATGCCGACGAGCCAGGTGCCGGCGGGCCAGGAGAGGACAACCGCTGCCGTCTTGTGCGCCTTCGCGTTCTGCGAGCCGCCGCCACCGGAGCCGAAGAGGATCTTCGCCGACGAGAAGGCGAGGCCGGCGTAGATCAGGCCGCGGCCAACCGAGCCGAGCCGTTTGCCCCACTTCTTCTTCTCGTCGCCCCCTGCGGCAAGCGCCTCGACGAAGCGCCAGATCGCGTACGCGGCGAAGCCGAGCACGAGCAGCGCCAGGACGACCTTGCCGAAGGTGTCCTGCGCGAGCGTGTGCAAGGCGCCCTGCCTGCTGGTCGCCTTGCCGCCGTGGCCCGCCGCGAGCTTGATCGCGAGGACTCCCACGATCCCATACGACACGCCCTTGGCGACCAGCCCGAAGCGCGCGAGCCACTCATACCAGCCGCTCCCGCTGCGCCCGCGCTGGCGCGCCTCCTGGACAGGCTGCTTCAGTCGCTGGTCGTCGATCGCGGTCACCAGGCAGACAACGGCCGAGCGCCTCGCAAAGGTGCGCAGGCCTCGGGGAGCTCGCAAGGCATCCAAAGGAAGAACCCGCCGGTTTGCAGCGGGTTCGAGAGGCTGCGGGGCTAGGATTCGAACCTAGACTACTCGGTCCAGAGCCGAGCGTCCTACCATTAGACGACCCCGCAACATGCCGTTGCGGCGGGGGGAAGTGTAGCCCCGCTCATGCGCTGGTGGCGCTGAACGCGGAGGAGCCGTGACGGCGCAGGCGCAAGCCCGGATCCTCGAGCGTGGAGGCGCGGCGCATCGTGCGCCAGCTGCCGTCGGGCCGCGCGAGTTGCAGTCCGTCGAAGCGGTACGAGTAGCGGTTGCACTGGGTCGTCGCCGCGTAGCTCTCGGCGGTCGCGATCGGGGCCAAGGCGCGGTGGCTGCGCGGTAGGTAGAAGGGGCCGGCGATTCCCGTAAGGGAGACGACGATCCAGGAGTCGCGGGCGAACGGCAGCTCGAGCACCGCGACCCGAAGCTTCTGGCCCGGGCGAATGCCCGTCTGGAGCTCGGTGTAGCGCGCGGCGTGGCCCGGCTGGGCAAGCTCGTAGTAGAGGCGGCCCTCGTTCGAGTCGCCGAAGGTCGCGAGGCCCACCTGGAGCCATTCGTCCTCACCGTGCGGGCCGACTCCGGGGCCGCCGACGCCAATCCAGCCTGCGACGTGGTTGGAGCCGCTGAAGACCGCCGGCTCGTACAGCATGCTGATCGTCGCGCCGATTCCGGAGGCTTTCGAGTCGCTGTAGAGCCCGGCGTACGAGTAGCCCTTCGGGCAGGCCAGGGCAGCGGGCACGAAGACCGCGGCGGTGAGGGCCAGAACCCCCGCGAGCAGAGCGATTCGAATGCGGGTCACTACCCCGAGAATCGGGCGCGCGCACGGCTTCGCGGATCCCTCGTTTCAGGGTGTTGTCGCTTCTGTTACGAAGTCGCGCGGAAGGCCGTGGCTCAGGCCACGTCTGCGGCCCAGTCGCCGTACAGCGACGTGTACAGGCCGCGCTTGCGCATCAGCTCGTCGTGACTGCCCTGCTCGACGACCTGGCCGTGCTCGAGGACGACGATCAGATCGGCGTCGCGGATCGTCGAGAGGCGATGCGCGATCACGAAGGCGGTGCGACCCGCGAGCAGCGTCCGCAGCGCCTGCTCGATCTTCCGCTCGGTCCCGATGTCGACCGACGAGGTCGCCTCGTCGAGGATCAGGATGCGTGGATCGGCCAGCAGGGCGCGGGCGAGCGCGACGAGCTGGCGCTGCCCCAGCGAGAGGCGGCTGCCGCGCTCCTGGAGCTGCGTCTCGTAGCCGTCCTCGAGCCGGAGGATGAACTCGTTCGCGCCGATCGTCTCGGCGGCGCTGACGATCTCGTCCTGCCGCGCGTCGGGCCGCCCGAAGGCGATGTTCTCGCTGACCGTGCCGGCGAAGAGGAAGCCTTCCTGCGGGACGATCCCGAGCTGGTGCCGGAGCGACGCCTGGGTCACGTCGCGGAGGTCGTGGCCGTCGATCGTGATGCGCCCCTCGCGCGGGTCGTAGAAGCGGGCGAGCAGCTTCGCGATCGTCGACTTGCCCGCCCCGGTGTGGCCGACGAGGGCGACCGTCGTCCCTGCCGGGACGTCGAGCTCGAGGCCGTGGAGCACCTCCGGCCCGTCGCCGTAGCCGAACCGGACGTCCTCGAAAGCGACGTGCCCCACCGCGCTCGGCAGCGGCCCAGCGCCCGGGCGATCGAGCACCTCGGGCTGCTGGTCGAGCACGTCGACGATCTTGTCGAGCGCCGCCGTGGCCGAGAGGAAGGTGCCATAGAGCTGCGAGAGCTGCTGCACCGGGTCGAAGAAGTTCTGCACGTAGAGCATGAAGGCGAACAGCGTTCCGAGCGTGACCGCGCTCTGAAAGTAGAGGTGGCCGCCGTAGCCGAGCACGACGGCGAGCGCCACGGTCGAGAGTAGGTCGACGAACGGGAAGTAGAGGCCGTTCAAGACGACCGTCTGCATGTTCGACTCGCGGTAGTGCTCGGTCACCGCCTTGAAGTTGCGCATGTTCGTCTGCTCGCGCGTGAACGCCTGGACGATTCGCATCCCGGCGATGTCCTCGGCGAGCGTCGCCGTGACGAGGCCGAGCCGCTCGCGCACGTCGGCGTACGCGCGAGCGGAGCGCGTCCGGAAGATCACCGTCGCGACGCTCATGAACGGGATCACGAGCAGCGTCGCGAGCGCGAGTCGCCAGTCGAGGACGAACAGCAGGATCGCGGTGCCGATCAGCGTGAGCGTGTTCTGGACGAGGCTGGTGACACCGTCGGTGACGAGCTGGTCGATCGCCTCGACGTCGTTCGTGAGGCGGCTGATGATCACGCCGGCGCGGTTTCGCTCGTAGAAGCCGAGCGAGAGGCGCTGCAGGTGGTCGAAGAGGCGGTTACGGAGGTCGGCCAGGATGCGCTCGCCGACCCAGCCGGTCAGGTACGTCTGGGCGTAGCTCATGCCCCAGTTCAGGAGACCGGCCGCGAGGAAGGCGCCGACGATCCACCAGAGCTTCGTCAGGTCGTGCTGGCGGATCCCATCGTCGACCGCGTACTTGGAGAGGAAAGGCGGTGCGAGCGCGGTCGCCGTCGCGAGCAGCAGCGAGCCGATCGAGAGCAGCGTGCGGGTGCGGTACGGCCGCGTCAGGCGGACGAGCGTCCCGAGCCGGCGGCGCGTGCGGCGCCAGGACCAGTCGTCGACGCGCGCTTCGCGCTGGTGCATCAGGTGGCTGCCCGGCTGCCACACCCTCACGACGCCGCCTCCAGCGCTTCGCCGCCGGCCCGCGACTCGACGGCATCCGCGAACTGGCGCTCGAGCAGCCCGTGCTCGTAGATGTCGCGATAGACCGAGCTCGTCTCGAGCAGCGCGTCGTGCGTGCCGCGGGCGACGATCCGTCCTTCGTCGAGCACCACGATCTCGTCGGCGAGCGCGATCGTCGAGAGCCGGTGCGCGATGATCAGCGTCGTCCGGTCACGGGTCGCTTCGCGCAGACCTGCGCGGATCCGCGCCTCGGTCGTGGCGTCGACCGAGGCCGTCGCGTCGTCGAGGATCAGGATCCGCGGATCGACCGCGAGCGCCCGCGCGATCGCGAGCCGCTGGCGCTGTCCGCCCGAGAGCGTGATCCCGCGCTCGCCGATGACCGTGTCATAGCCCTCCGGCAGCTGCTCGACGAACTCGTGCGCTTGCGCGAGCCGGGCGATGTGCTCGACCTGCGCCTCGTCGAGGTCGGGGGCGCCGAAGGTGATGTTCTCTCGCACGCTCGCGGAGAAGAGGAACGGATCCTGCGAGATCACGCCGACCGACCGCCGCAGCGAGGTGATCGTCACGTCGCGCACGTCCGTGCCGTCGATCAGCACGCGGCCGGCGGTCACGTCGTAGAAGCGCGGGACGAGCGACGTCAGCGTCGTCTTGCCGGAGCCGGTCTGGCCGATCAGCGCGATCGTCGTGCCCGGGGCGACGGCCAGGTCCACGTCCTCGAGCACCGGCCGTCCCTTCATGTACTCGAAGCTGACGTTCTCGAAGCGCAGGTCGCCGCCCCCGGGTGGAAGCTCCACTGCGCCCGGCCGCTCGCCGATCTCCTCCGGCTCGTCCATGACCTGGAAGATCCGCTCGCCGGACGCGGTCGCGCGCTGGGACTGCCCGATCCACATGCCGAGCGAGCGCAGCGGCGTGACGAGCATGCTCAGGTAGAGGTTGAAGGCGACGAAGCCTCCGACGGAGAGCTGGCCGCTCGTCACCATCCGGGCCCCGACGAGCAGCACCGCACCCTGGGCGAGCAATGGCACCCACGAGATCAATGGCACATACGTCGCCCGCTGCCGGTTCGCGCGCACCGTCTCGCGGAAGACGTCCTCGGAGCGCGCGTGGAACTTCGCGGACTCCTGCGGCTCCTGCGCGAACGACTTGACGACGTGGACGCCGACGATGTTCTCCTCGGCCACGGTCGCGACGTCGGCGAGCTTCTGCTGGACCTCGCGCAGGGTTGGATGCGCGATGTGGCTGTAGCGGTAAGCGAGCGCCACGAGCACCGGCGTGATCGCAAGCACGATCAGCGCGAGCTTCCACTGGAAGACGAACAGGACGGCGGTCACCGAGATCACGGTCAGCGCGTTCTGGAAGAAGAAGATCAGGCCGTACCCGAGGAAGAAGCGCACGCCCTGGAGGTCGACCGTCGCACGTGACATCAGCTGCCCGGTCTGGTGCCGGTCGTAGAAGCCGAACGAGAGCCTGACGAGGTGCGCGTAGAGGCCCTGCCGCATGTCCATCTCGACCGCGAGCGCCTGGCGCCCGGAGATCAGCCGGCGTCCCGCCATCAGCACCGCGCGCGCGAAGCCGAGCGCGACGATCGCCGCCACGAGGACCCGCAGGCGATGCGCGTCGTGTGGGCGTAGCGCGTCGTCGATCACGTGCTTGGTGATCCAGATCAAGGCCAGCTGCGCGACCTGGGAGCCCACCGCGAGCACGATCGAGACGATCAGCGAGATCTTGTAGGGGCGCAGGAACCCGAGCAGCCGGGCAAATGTGTCGCGATATCGGGGCGTGTCCTGCACCCTCGAAATCTAGCGTCCGGGCGTTTCCTCACCGATGCGCGAGAGCTCTAGGCGCACGAGCTCGGCGGCGGCGGCGACTCGCTCGCGGTTGGCCGGATCGTTGAGCCAGCCGCTCGCGCCGGAAGGGTGCGGCAGCGGGACCGCGACCGCGCCGTCGCGCTCGAAGCGGCTGCCGACGCTCTCGGTGACGCTCTTCAGCCCGAGCAGCCGTCGGACGGCGAGGCCACCGACGGGGACGATCAACTCCGGGTGGATCAGCTCGAGCTCCCACTCGCGCCAGAATGCGCAGAGCTCCTGCTCGGAAGGCGTGGGCGCCCGGTCGCCGCGGCTGCTCGGCGCTCTGCCCGGATAGCAGCGCGTGACCGATGCGCAGTAGAACGCGGCGTAAAACTCCTCTTCGTCGAGCCCGAGCCAGCGGCGAAGCGTGCGGCCGGCTCGGCCGCGCCAGGGCCGGCGCTCCTCGCCCTCGACGATGCCCGGCGCCTGGCCGAACATGTAGGCGCGCTGCCCTTCAAACGGCTGGACGATCGGCAGCGACTCGAGCGGATAGCCCGCGTCGACGCAGGCGCGGCAGACGCGGTTGTCGCGCTGGAGCGAGGCGAGCGAGCGGTAGCTCGAGCGGCGGCGCGTCAAGAGCGGACGGCGACGAACCAGCGGCCAGCGAAGAGTGTCTCGCCGCCGCCGAGCTCGCACCCGAGCGTGTCCGGCTCGAAGTAGCGCTTGTAGACCTCCCAGCGAGAGCCGTCGTTGAGGATCCGCTCCTGCTGCTCCTTCGGCTCGACGTCTGGCCGCAGCGCGGAGTCGACGACGACGAGCTCGGTGGCGACACGGCGGGCTTCGGCGCGGAACCGCTCACGTGCCTGTGCGTCCAGGTGGCCGTAGAAGTGACCGGTGAAAACGCGCTCGAAGGCCTGGTCCTCGAACGGCAGCGTGAACCCGTCCCCCTGGACGAACGTGGCCTCCGGCGCTTGTCGGCGCGCCTCCGCGAGCATGCTCCCGCTCTGATCGAGCCCCACGATCTCGCCGGGCAGGTGGCGGGTGAGGAAGCCGGTTCCGCACGCGACGTCGAGCGTGCGGGCGGGCTGCAGCGCTTCGAGGGCGCGACACAGCGCTTCGACTTCCCCCTGCCAGCCGGGACGGTCGCGCTCCGCGAAACGGCCGGAGCCGCGGTACCAGTCGTCGTACTCGGGCGCGCGCCGGTCGTAGTACGCCTCCACGCTTCCTAGACTACGTCCGTGGTGCGGCCGCTCGAGTCGGTCCCGAACTTCTCGGAAGGGCGAGACCGTGTGACCATCGATGCGCTCGCGCAGGCGCTCGGCTCGCGGGCGCGGCTGCTCGACGTCCACGCTGACGAGGACCACAACCGTTCGGTCTTCACGCTCGTCGGCTCTGGCGAGGAGCTCGTCGCGGCGTTGCTCGCCGGGATCGCCTGTGCCGCCGAGCGGATCGACCTCCAACGGCACGAGGGCGCTCATCCGCGGATCGGCTCGGCAGACGTCGTGCCGATTGTGCCGTTGGATCCGGAGGACGCGGAGGCGGCTCGCGAAGCGGCGCTCGCGCTCGGCCTGCGGGTCGGAGAGGAGCTCTCGCTGCCGGTGTTCCTGTACGGCGACGTGGGGGACGGCCGTGGTCCGGCGTTCTTCCGCACCGGCGGCCCCGGCGAGCTGCAGCGGCGGATCGACGCGGACGAGGTCTCGCCGGACTTCGGGCCCGGCCGACTCTCGGACGCGGCCGGCGGGGTCCTCGTGGGCGTGCGGCGGCCGCTGATTGCCTTCAACGTCAATTTGCGTGGATCGCTCGACGCGGCGCGCGAGACAGCAGCCGTGGTGCGCGAGGCCGGCGGCGGCTTTCCCGGCGTGCGGGCGCTCGGGCTCGAGCTGCCGCGGGCCGGGCTCGTGCAGGTGAGCATGAACGTCGAGGACTGGGAGACCGCCGCGCTGCACGAGATCGTCGCGCAAGTGGAGCGCGAGGCGGCGAGCCGCGGTGCGGAGCTCGTCGGCTCAGAGCTGGTTGGGCTGATGCCCGCGGGAGCCGCTGCGGCGGCGGCCGGCGCAGCGCTGCGCATCGACGGCTTCGACGCCTCGCAGGTGCTCGAGTGCCGGCTCCTCGACGGCTGACGACGCTCGCGGACAGCCGTCACAGTTTCGTCACGGTCCGGGCACAGACACGTGCGAATCCCCGGGTTACGATCGCCTTGGGGAGGAGGCCGGGCGAACCGTACTAAGGAGCGGTTCGGGTAACGAGCGGCGCGCCGCGACCGGGATACACTCGCGCGGTGATCGAGAGCAAGGCGCTGACGGGCGACGATCTCGCTCTCGCGGACGTCTGGGAGATCGCCGTGCGGGGTCACGCCGTCGCTCTCGCGGACTCCGCGCGGGAGCGCATGGGCGCCGCGCGCGAGATCGTCGAGCAGGCGGCGCACGGCAAGCAGGAGCACACCTACGGCGTGAACACCGGCTTCGGCCGCTTCGTCTCCCGGTCGATCCCCGAGGAGCTGACCGAGGAGCTCCAGCTCCGCCTCCTCCGCAGCCACGCCTGCGGCGTCGGGGAGCCGTACCCGGACGAGATCGTGCGCGCGGCCATGCTGCTGCGCGCCAACGCGCTCGCGAAGGGCTACTCGGGCGCGCGCGTCGAGACGGTCGAGCTGCTCATCGAGTGCCTGAACCGCGGTGTCCTGCCGCATGTTCCGAGTCGCGGCTCGGTCGGAGCGAGCGGCGACCTCGCGCCGCTCGCTCATCTTGCGCTGCCGCTGATCGGCGAGGGCGAGGCGACCGTTGACGGCCGCCGGCTCGGCGGTGCTGAGGCGCTCGCGGAGGTCGGCCTGAAGCCGGTGCGGCTACAGGCGAAGGAGGGCCTCTCGCTCGTGAACGGGACGCAGTTCATGGCCGCTTTCGGTGCGCTCGGGATTCTTCGCGCGCAGCGGTTGGCGAAGACGGCCGATATCGCCTGTGCGATGTCGCTCGAGGCGCTGCAGGGCTCGCGCACGAGCTTTCTGCCGCAGGTGCACGTCCTCCGGCCGCTCGAGGGCCAGGGTGCCTCCGCGGCGAATGTCCTTCAGCTGCTCGAGGAGTCCGCGATCAACGAGTCGCACCGCTGGTGCGACCAAGTGCAGGACGCGTACTCCCTTCGCTGCGCGCCGCAGGTGCACGGTGCCTCGCGTGACCTCCTCGACTACGGCGCGCGGACTGTTGGCATCGAGCTCAACGCGGCCACGGACAACCCGCTCGTCCTCGTCGAGGACGGGATGCTCGTCTCGAACGGCAACTTCCATGGGCAGCCGCTTGCCTTCGCGCTTGACGTGCTCGCGATGGCGGTCTCGGAGTTCGCGAACATCGCCGAGCGGCGGGTCGAACGGCTCGTCAACCCGAGCCTTTCCGGAGGACTCCCTGCGTTCCTGACCGGCGACGGCGGGCTCAACTCCGGTTTCATGATCCCGCAGTACGTCGCCGCCTCTCTCGTCAGCGAGAACAAGGTGCTCTCGCACCCGGCGAGCGTCGACTCGATTCCCACGAGCGCAGGCCAGGAGGATCACGTGTCGATGGGTAACGCCTCAGGGCTGAAGGCCTGGCAGGTGCTCGCGAATGCCGAGCGCGTGCTCGCGATCGAGCTGCTCGCGGGCGCTCAAGCCGTCGAGTTCCTGGCGCCGCTCCAGCCGGGAATCGGTGTTCGGGCGGCGCGCGAGTTCATTCGCTCACTCTCGCCGCGGCTACGCGACGATCGACCGCTCGCCGGGGACATCGAGGCCGTCGCGATGGCAATCGGCGATGGGTCGCTGGTCGAGGCCGTCGAAGCCGGGGCGGGTGAGCTGCGATGAGCACCGGGAACGGCATCAATCCGAAGCGCCGTCGCTCCGCTCACCCGTACCGCGACAGCGCGCTGGCCTACGCCGCCCTCGGCGGTCTCGTCGTGGTCATCGCCTACGCGAGCGGTAGCGGCCTGCTGAGGTCGCTGGTCGGTGGAGTAAGTGCGGCTGTGCTTGCGACCGCGTGGACGTGGTGGCGAATGCGGTCGCGCGAGCGCGCGCCGGGGCGGCAGGCGCCGTGAGCACGACTCGCTCCCTTGACGCCGCGGTCGAAGCTCTCTGCGGCGACCTCTCCTCGATTCGGGCGCCGCGCGGGACGCGATTGAACGCCCGCTCATGGTCAGCCGAAGCGCCGCTGCGAATGCTGCTCAACAACCTCGACGCAGAGGTCGCCGAGCGCCCCGAGGAACTCGTCGTCTACGGCGGCTC
This sequence comes from Gaiellales bacterium, assembly GCA_038237925.1. Classification (GTDB taxonomy): domain Bacteria; phylum Actinomycetota; class Thermoleophilia; order Gaiellales; family Gaiellaceae; genus AC-32. The sequence continues at coordinate 359,515 of JBBRYF010000001.1, forward strand.
CGGCAAGGCTGCGCGCAACCCCGACGCCCTCCGCGCGATCGTTCGCTCGCTGCTCACGCTGGGGGACGACGAGACGCTTCTTGTCCAGAGCGGCAAGCCGGTCGGCGTCTTCCGCACCGCTCCGTCGGCGCCACGGGTGCTGATCGCGAACTCCCTGCTTGTTCCGCGCTGGGCGACCTGGGAGGAGTTCCGCCGGCTCGAGGCCCTCGGCCTGACGATGTTCGGGCAGATGACCGCCGGGAGCTGGATCTACATCGGCAGTCAGGGGATCCTGCAGGGGACGTACCAGACGTTCGTCGCGGCGGCGGAGAAGCATTTCGGCTCGCCGGCCCTTTCCGGGCGCACGGTTCTGACCGCGGGCCTCGGCGGCATGGGCGGCGCGCAGCCGCTCGCCGCGACGCTGGCCGGAGCGGCGATCCTCTGCGTCGAGGTCGATCCCACGCGGATCCAACGCCGGCTCGAGTCGCGGTACCTCGACGAGGCGACCGAGTCGCTGGACGACGCGCTCGAGCGCGTGCGCGCGGCGGCGCGCGATGGGCAGGCTTTGTCGGTTGGGCTGCTCGGCAATGCCGCCGACGTCGTGCCGGAGCTCGCCGGGCGCGGAGAGCCGTTCGACCTCGTCACCGACCAGACCGCCGCACACGATCCGCTCAACGGCTATGTCCCCACGGGCCTCGACGTCGAACACGCCGCCGCGCTGCGAGCGAAGGACCCCGAGGAGTACCTGCGGCGCGCGCGCGAGTCGATCGCACACCACGTCCGGGCGCTCTTGGAGTACGTCCGAGCCGGTAGCTATGTTTTCGATTATGGCAACAACCTGCGAGGGGAGGCACTAGAGGCCGGGGTAGAGGACGCGTTCACATACCCGGGCTTTGTCCCGGCCTATATCCGGCCGCTTTTCTGTCGCGGGATCGGTCCGTTTCGCTGGGCTGCGCTCTCCGGAGACCCGGACGACATCGCCGCCATCGACCGGCGGCTCCTGGAGTTGTTCCCTGATGACG
>JBBRYF010000002.1:0-165541 GCA_038237925.1 Gaiellales bacterium
GTCGCCCCAGTCGACCGAGACGTCCCAGGGGCTGTCGGTGCCCGGATCGCTGAAGGAGCCGAGGCTGAAGGAGTGGTTCTCGCCCTCGTTCGAGCTCTGGTTGGAAGCGGCGGTGACGGTTGGGTTGACGTTGGCGATCTGGACGATCTGGACGGCCTGCGAAGCGGTATCGCTCGCGCCGTCGGAGTCCGTCACCTTGATCGCCACGCTGCTCGTATTCGGGCCGTCCGGGAAGCTGCACTGGAACGAGCCGCCCGAAGCGGTTGTGGTCGGCGTGCCGACCAGCGTCCCGTGCGCGCCGCACTGCGGGTAGGTCGCGTCGACGGTGAAGGTGTCCTGGCCCGGATCGGTGACCGTGTAGGAGTAGGTGTGAGTCGTTCCCTCGTTGACGCTCAGGTCGTTCGAGGCCGAGAGCGTGACAGTCGGGGCAACGTTGTTCACGTGCACCGAGAGTGCATTCGCCCGGTCGAGGAAGGTGCCGTCCTCGTCGGTCAGATCGACCGTGACGTTGTAGTCGTTAGGGCCGTCGGCGTAGGTGTGCGTCTTGACGCCGTTCGAGCTATAGGTGTTGGAGCTGCCGTCGCCCCAATGCACGACATAACTGGAGACGGTGTCGGTGCCCGGATCCGTCACCGAGCCGAGCGTCAGGCTGTAAGCCGAGCCCTCGTTAACGTTGGCGTTGCCGCTGATCGCGATCGACGGGGCGACGTTGTTGATCGTTACTGACTGCGTCGCGTTGTTACCCGCAGTGGCGCCGAAACCGGAATCCGTCGCCTGAGCGGAGACGGTGGAGCTGTTCGGGCCATCCGGGAAAATGCAGTCGAAGGAGCCGCTGGTGTTGGTATTGGCGGCGTTCGACTTCGTCCCTTTCGCCCCGCAGCTCGTGGCAACGGAGGCGATCGTGTCGCCGTCAGCGTCGCTGATCGAGTAGCCGTATGTATGGGGTGTCGAGCCCTCGTTGACCGTAAGGCCGTTCGAAGCAGAGAGCGTCACGGTCGGCGCGGTATTCGCGACAGTTGCCGAATCGATCGCCGCTGCACCACTGATGTTGTGGTTGTCCTTCGGCGTCACCTCGACGCTCACGGTCTGACCCTTGTCGCCGTTGCCGACGGTCGCGAGGTTGAAGGTGTCGGTAAGGCTCGAGGTGTTCGTCGTAGTCTTCTTGATGACGCCGTTGACCTTCCAGAGATACGTGAGCGTGACCGTGTCGCCGGCGTCGGAGTCGCTCTTCGTTGCAGTGGCCGTGAGCGTGTCGTTGGTCTTCGGGCTGAGATCACTCAGCGAGACCGTCGCGGTCGGGACCGCATCCCAGATCGCAGTCGCTGTCTTCGCGCCATTCATCGTGATGTTGCTGCTCGGCGATGCCGTTCCACTCGCATCGCCTGTCCAGTTCAGGAATTGGTAGGTGGTTCCGCTCTCGCTAGGACTCGTGTTCCCAAGCGTCGCGCTCGCAGTTGAGCCGCGGTCGAAGAAGCCGGAGAAGTTGCAAGGAGACGGGGTACAGCTACTTGCCGATGCTGCACCGAACGCGGTTCCGCTCACCCCAGGCGAGTCGTGTGTGGCGGCACTGCCGCCGACGCTCTGCCCGTTCACCGCCAGCTTGAGCTGGTCGTAGTAGATCTGTAAAAAGGTCGAGGAGCTGCTGGTGACGCTGAACGTCGGGGCGGTGCCGGCGGCGTTTGCCTGCCAGCGCTCGTTCGCCGGCGGATTCGATGAAGCGGCGCTGTAGGTGACTGTGCTGCCTGTATCCGCAACGTCCGTGACGCTGTTGCCGTCCCAGATTGAGGCGGTAGATCCAGCAGTCCCGTTCTTGGTGTAGGTGACCGTGATCTTGTTCGTCGCCGTCATCGCGGCGCCACTTGCAGCCGTGCTGGCCGAAAAGGTGACGAAGGGGCCTCCAGTGAAGGAGCCGAACGGCCAGGTCGCGGCCTGCGTAGCCGGCAGACTTGCGATCGATTCGTTGCCCGCCGAGCCCGGATTGTTGCCGTTGTAGACGAATGTCCCGTTGGCGGTTCCACTAACGCGGGTGATTACGACCGTCACCTTCAGGAGATGCCCCGCCGGAACGGTATATCCGCCGCCACCGATGTTGGTCTGATTCGACTGGCACTTCGTGGCGCCAGTCCCGACATTGCAGTTCGAAGGCCCGGCGTCGACAATGAGGGTCTGGGTCCCTGTTGCAGGGTTGTAGTCGTAGAAGAGGCCCTCGACGGTTGCTTGAAACGACGCGCCGGAACTCTGTAGGTAGGCCGTCACCTGGCCCTTGTCGTTAGACGCAAGTGCCGGCCCGCTGGTGGTGAGTGGGGCCGAGTAGAAGTCAAAGCTCGTAGACCCCCCGGTACCGAGTGTGAAGGTATCGCTATGCGGAGTGGTGCCCGCTGTCGCACTGATGGTTCGTGACGTAGTTGCGTGAAAGATGCCGGTTGTGAAATCGGATCGAAGCGGCAGATCGGTCGACGCATCCTCGAACGTCATATGTGCCAGGGCCGCGTCGCCAGCGCCCAGCACGTCGACGACGTAGGTACCGATGACGGCCGGAATGCTTTGGAGCTGGTAGTCGTAGGAGAAGTTGCCGAAGAGATCGGTCGTGACAGTGTCGCTGCCGGGCGTTTGGCTGCCGTCGCCGATGACGACGAGGCCATCGGGTCGCGTGATCTTGACGACTACGTCGCACGCGGCAGCGTAGCCCGTGCCTGTGACATGGACGATCGAGCCCGGCGCGTAGAGGCTGTCGTCAGTAGCCACTGTCTCCATGCCTGTCTGGAGGCATGGGTTTCCGGTCGCAGCGGAGCCGTTGTGCGCGAGGGTGAGCTGGAGAACGGCGAACGCGAGCGCCAGGAACAGCGCTGCCAGCGCGTGGACTCGCCGCGACGTCGTCGTCGCAGGCTCCCCGTCCGTCGAAAGCTCCGCCACGTCTCCCGTGGCGTCCACGCCAATCGCGGCTTCGCGCCGCGTGCCAGCACTCCGCAGGTACATCCGCCCTTCCCCCTTGTCCTCGTTGACCGCAGTTCGCGCCGCGCCCGTGGCTCTGTGTCCAATGCTCAGTTCGTTCCGGGTCGACGCCAATGGGCCGTCCGGCCTCACTCGAGAGGCACGAGTCCTACGACGCTGTAGCTCCGCAGACCACGGTCCCACTGACTTCTCCCCCTTGCTCCCAGCCTTTTCGGCCAATTAGCAGCATCTCGCGCCAGCGAAACGAAGTCACTAGACCTCCGGGGGGAATAGACGACCGAAGGTCCAGGAACGGCTATTGGGCCGCGATCCGACCGATTCCGCCGCTGAGCCGGTAGAGACGCATTCCGCTCGTCCGATCGCGGGCCACGACCCGGCCGCGGAGGATGACCCACGGGTCGACGAGCGCGTAGCGGGCCCGCAGCGGGTGGCCGGCCTGGTCGACGAGCACGTCGCTCCGCCGGCGGACCACCAGCCTCTGCTCGTGCAGTTGACTCCAGCTTGGTTGGCGGAGGTAGTAGATGTCACCGACGCTACGGTTGAAGAATTCGTTCTCCCAGACGACGTGCGGATCCGCGCGCCCCGACCAGATCAGCACCGTGTTGCCGCTCGAACCGATCGCAGCATCGACCCAGCCGCGGTCGGCCCGGATCGACGTTGCCGCGAACGCCGACGAGCCGTGCACCCGGATCTGGGCGCCGCTCATCACGGCGAGGAAGTTGAGAAACACGAGTACCGGGACAACGCGAGGAAAGCGGGGTGGCCGCAAGAGAAAGAAGAGCGCCCCCAGCACGAACGCGATCAACGCGACCTTGAGCGCGACGTGTGGCACTGCGACGAGCGCGGGACCCCGGGCGACCGCCCACGGCATCAGCGCGAACGAATCTGGAATTGCGTCATTAATGGTGAACCGGTCGTACGGAATCGCAATGACCAGCGTCGCCGCGGTCGCACCCGCAATAGCAGCGGCAAGCGGCGGTCTTCGCAAAGCGCCTGCTAGCCAAGCCGCGAGAGCTATGAGCATCAAGGGCACCAGATAGAATGTATAGCGGTCCGAAATCCGAGCAACAGAATGATGTGAGTCGTAGCGTGAGACATTAGACACGAAAGCTGCAGTAGTGATCAGCAACCAAAATGCGACTGAGATTGACGCGCTCGCAAAGACTCGGAGCTTTCGATCCCTCTTCGTGAAAACGAATGACGCGAGGAGGATAAAAGCGGCAAAGGGAATGATGCCTGTGTAGAGATCCAGCTCCGCCGTGTGCCACAACAACCAGCGGGACACGGCCGCGAGCGAATAATGCGTTTTCAGAACGACCGCGTAATCGCCGAAACTTGCCGTAAGCGACCGCCCACGCAGCGTCTGCCAGCTAGCAAGCGCGACGACTCCGAAGCCGAACGTGGCGATCGTCGGAAGGAACGCCGCCGCTCCGCGGAGGAGCGGTCGCTTTTCGACGATTCGGTCACCAATGACGACCAACAAGAGCGCCGTCCCAAGGCCGAGCACCAGCGCCAAGGCCTGCGGCCGCGTCAGGGCAGCGAGCGCCACCACCGCGAGCGCGACGAGCTGCCGCCGCGCGGTGGGACGCTCGAGAGCGCGAACTGTCGTGAGCACCGCGACGAGGAACAGCGGAAGGAAGAGGTTCTCGGTCAGCACCATGCCGGTGTACGCGTACGAGGGGATCGCGAGCGTGAGGGCCGCCACAACCAATCCCCACCCGCGGCTGACAAACCGCCGCGCGAGCAGGTAGGCCGGGATGGCCGCGAGTGACATCATCAAGCAGTTGATGGCCTTGATCGCCAGGTAGGCGTGCGGGACGCTTTCGAAAAGCGCGTAGGCCGGCGCGATCAGGACGGAGTAGAGAGGGTCGATCCGAAGCCCGGGAACGTCTCGGACGGCGAAGGTGCCGCTCTTGGCGAGGCTCTTCGCGAGCTCCGAGTACTGAAGCTCGTCGGCGAAGTACCACGGCACCGGCATCCAGTAGGCGATCGCGAAACGGGCGATGAACGAGAGCGCGATGAGCCCGGTCAGCCACGCCGCCGCCGGGTACGCCACCACGAGCGCGGCCGCGCGCGACCGTCGCCGCTGCTGCTGGACCGTGACAGCCTGAGCCTCGACTACCACGCGGTCCTCCCGCGCACGCCGGCTACCAGCAGTGCCGAGGCCGTGAGGAGCGTCAGTGCGATCAGCGCGCCGTGACCGTGACTCTGGCCACTCGTGCTCGAGACCCAGAAGGGCAACGGCAAAAGCAGCCACGAGGCCCCGAAGCGCGGCCGTGCGATCGCGAGCGGCACGAGCAGGAGTACGAAGTAGTGCAGCCAGACGATCGGGGACAGCAGGATCGCGGCCGCCAGAGCGGCGAGGAGCGCGAGACGATCGCCGTCGCACCGCCGCGCGACCACGAACATGACGGCGAGGGCGATGACGCCGCTCCCGATCGCTGCTACGTGCGCCACGGTCGTGGAAAGGCCGACGGCCAGGCCGAGCGCAACGGCGGAGAACCCTTGAGCCTGCTCGACGTTGGAGAGGAGGCGCAACAGGTGCACATAGTCACCGAGGCCGGCGAAGCCGAGCGCGGCCCAGGAGACGAGCGTGACGACGATTCCGCCACCGATTGCCGCTGCCGCTGCAGCGAATCTGCGGGTGGCAAGCAGCCAGAGCGCGATCGGCCACAGAAAGACCTTCGCGATGATCACGGCCGCGGCCGCGGCAGCAACGCGCACCCAACTGTCGCGGTAGCGCCAGGCAACGGCGACGCCCAACGCGAGAAAGCAGCTGATCGTGCCATTGGAGACCGCACTCACCACGGGCGCCATCAGCAGGGCCGCCCCGTAGCAGCGCCAATCGCGCACCTCGAGCACCCAGAGCGTGAGGACGAGCGCCCCGAGCAGAGCGACGAAGAAGATCGCCGCGGCGAGCCCGTACGGAAGGAGCGAGAGTGGCGCCATCGCGATCGCCGTCTCCGGCGGGTAGACGAACGAGCTCTGGTGAGCGAGCACGGCAGCATCCGGCGGTGGGTACGGAGAGCGACCCGCGAGCACGTCGTTGCCCGCGTGCCAGAAGACGCGAAAGTCCCAGAAGTAGCGCCGAGTCGACTCCGCCGCGAGCAGCGCCACGACGCCCAATGGCAGAAGGCCGAGGCCGACCCGCTCGAGCGAGCGCCGCATTGCCGGGAGCGGCGCAGCCGTGGACGCGAGTGTCGTCATCTTCAGAAGCTGATGAAGTTGGCGCCGCCGGTCAGCAATGAGACGACCGCGCCGAGGGCAAGGAACGGCCCGAGCGGAATCGTCTGTTTCCGTGCATCCAGTCCCTGACGGGCGATCAGCACGAGGCCCGCGATGCCGGCAGCAAACATTCCGAGGAAGATGCCGAGCACCACCGCCTTCCCGAGTCCCGCCCCGAGCAATAGAGCGAACTTCACGTCCCCCAGCCCGAGGCCGGCGCGGTTGCTGAGGTGCGCAAGCAGGAAGAACACGCTGGCGCCGAGACTCGCGGCGATCCACTCCGCAGCCTGGCTCGGGAAGAGCGCGAGCTGCAGGACGAGCACGATCGCCGTAGCGGGCAGGACGATGCGGTTGGGCAACAGCGACTGCTCGATATCGATCACCGAGAGAACGACCAAGACGACGACGAAGAACGCCGAGACGAACCCACGCGCGGTCACGCCGAAGTGAAGGAAGCACGCAGCCGTGAGCGCAAACGCGACGGCGGTCGCCAGGAGGTCCGGCACCCGGCGCGTCCCGGCCCGCGCGGTCGCGAGTGGGAGATTCTGCGCCTCGGCGCTCATCCCGTCGCCCCCCGCGGCTCGAGCCGCTCCCCGGGCCGCAACTTCAGTCGCGCGGCCTCCCCGGCCGCGAGCTCCAGTACCGCCCGGGCACGAAACCGCGTCGCGGCCCTCCACGGTCTCACGGACTCGGCGACGGCGACGACTTCACCGTTCCGGTCCAGGAAGACGACGTCGATCGGGAAACGCATGAAGAAGGTGTGGATCGAGAAGGCCGGGCGTAGCAGAAGGCCTTCGCCGGGGCCAAGCCCGCTCCTTCCGAGCAGCCCGCGCGCACGCGAGATGAGGCCATCAGCGACCTCGCAACGCTCGCACACGATCCGGCCGGCTTCGCCACGAACGGTGACGTTGCGAACTCCTGCCTTCATCATTTCAGCGTGTCCAGCAGCGAGTAGATCGCCGGCGCGAGGATGATCAGGAAGATCGCGGGGAAGATCATGAACACGAGCGGAAACAGGATCTTGATCGGAGCCTTCTGTGCCTTCTCTTCGGCAAATGCTCGCCGGCGCTTGCGCATCTCGATGGCGACGTTGCGCAGGATCTGACCGATCGAGACGCCGAGCGTCTCGCCCTGCAGCACCGAGCGAATGAACGACCGGAGCCCGGGCGTCTCGACCCGCTCCAGCATGTTCGCAAGCGCTTCGTTGGTTGCGAGGCCCATGGTCTGCTCCTGGAGCGTCAGCCTCAGCTCTTGGCCCAAGGGGCCGCCCGTTCGCTCACTCGCGACGCGGAGGGATCCGGTGAAGCCGAGGCCGGCTTCCACTGTGACGACGAGTAGGTCGATGAGCTCCGGCAGCTGCATGTCGATCTCGGCGTTCCGCCGTCGCGCCTTGCTCTGAACGAGCCACAGCGGGATCCGCCAGCCGGCGAAAATCGTCACGAGCGCGACGAGGAAGATGACGGGCCCCGGCAACGCCGTCGTCAGCAGCGCCCAGGTGGACAAGACGGGTACGCCAACAGCCGCGATTAGCCGGTAGCCGGCGAACTTGCGCGGCGTGAGGTCGTACAGGCCGGCACTCACAAGCTCTTTGCGCACTCGTGCGGTGTCGAGACCGGCAAAGCGCTTCGAGATGAAGTCGCCGAGCCGCGTCACGATGTCATCGACGGACGGGCGTGCGGAGTGCGACTCGACGAGAACGGCCTCGGTTCGCCCGGTGTATCCGTACGAGTCGATGCTCTCGATGGTCGCTGCGGACCGGACTCGCGCGAAGCCGATCGCACGTAGGAGGAGCGCGACGGCCAGGACAGTCAACGTCAGGCCGATGATGAGCAAGATGACCATTGGCTAGACCTCGATGTCGATGATTCGCTTGATGAGGAGAGAGCCCGAAATGACGAGAACGGCGGCGAGCGCGATGAGAAGACGGCCGGACCCGTGGGAGAAGAGAGGGTCGAGGTAGCCGGGGTTGATGAGCGTGATGACGAGAATCAGCACGACGGGCAGGAGCGACACCACCCAGCGTGACATTCGCCCAGCGGCCGTTAGCGTGCGGATCAGCCGTCGCAGCTCCTGCCGCTCGCGCACCGTCTCGACCACGCGGTCCAGCACCTCGGCGGTGCTACCGCCGGTTTCCCGCTGCAAGGCCGCGACGAGTGCGACCTGCGCGAGATCCTTGTTCTGCATGCGCTCGACGATCAGGTCGAGTGCGTCCTCGAGCGGTCGGCCGAGCTGCTCCTCGGCGACGACACGCCGGAACTCCGACTGCGCGGGCTCGGGAGCATCATCGACGACCACGGACAGGGCGCCGACGAAGCTGTGGCCGGCACGAAGCGCCGAGGCAAGCACTGCGAGGTTGTCCGGGAGCTGCTCGGCGAAGAGCGCGCGCTTGCGCTCGACCTTCCGCCGGATCAGCGCCCAAACGAGAACCGGCACGAAAAAGCCAATTGCGGCGGCCACGAAACCGACGGCGACCGCAGCAAGCCACATCACTGCGACCGTCGCGAGCATCGTCCACACCGCGATGCGCGCTGGGGCGAGCTTGATATCGGCGAGCTCGGCTTCCGCGGCAAACCGGGCCCACCAGCGCGAGTCCTCGACCGGCCGCTCGTCCGAGACGTTGAACGACTTGGGCACGAGGTCGCCCAGCGTGCGGCCGTCGGCCGCCCGCGCGAGGGTGACGAACTCCGACAGGCGCCGTTGCACGCTTCGCCGCCTCGGGATCAGCAGCACTGCAATACAGAACGCAAACAGCGCGATCGCGAAGACGCTAAAGACGATCATCGTCAGCGGCGACGTCCAGAAGCTGTTACCGAGGTTGCGACGGTACGAGTGGAAGACAGGGGCCGGAAGCGTCGGAGTCGCGTAGCCGGCCCGTGCCGCGCCGGCGTCCCCCTTCAAGCGCACCGACACCGTGACCTTCACTCCAAGTGGCTGCAATGAGCGGTAGCGCAGGAGGTACTCGTGCGAGAGCCGCGCTCCCAGCTGGTCGTAGATACGTGAGAGCGCATCGAGCGACGTGGCTTCGGAGAAGCCTCCCGGAGTAGCAAGGCTCCGCAGGGCACGCGGCTTGAAGTCATGTGAGCTCAACCCGATCGCGAAGATCCGCGCGTGCGCGGCCTTTGCGGCAGTGACGACATCGTTGCGCGTCTTCTTGCTTCCGGTGTCGCCGCCGTCCGAGAGCACGACGACGGAGCCCGCAGTGATCTGCGCCTGCTTCAAAAGCGTGATTGCCCCGCCGACAGCGTCGTAGAGGTGCGTTCCGAACGCGAGGTCCGGCCGGTGTGCGAGCGCGCGCACGATTTGGGCAGAGTCTCCCGTGAACGCCTGAACGACCTTCGTTTGGTCGTTGAACGTCATGACCGCGACCTGCTGTGCCGGCGTTCGATGCGCCACGAACAGCTGAGCCGCCCGAAGCGCCGCGGCGACCGGCTTGCCGCGCATGCTGTTGCTCGCGTCGATCACGAGCACGACGCCGAACTGCGTCGCGCTCGCGGTGGACGCGGGAACGACCGTGAGGCCCGTCACGCCACCGCCGTTCTCGCGCACGCGGAGCTCAGACGCCGACAAGGGGCGCGGGGACGGCAGGGTCAACACGAACGCGCGATCCGGGAACCTGCGGCCAGCCGCCTCCGTCAGACCGAGGCGTGTCCCGGCGTCAGCTTGAACGGCCGTGAGGGCGGCAGTCGCAAGTGCCAGCGGCAAAGCCAGCTGCAACCGCCTCCTCACGGCCGTCCCCCATCCGCAACGGGCTCGGGCATGCGGCCATCGCGGAAGAGGCCTACGGGCAGCGAGACACCGCGCCGCTCGAACTTGCCGATGAACGTCGGCCGGAGTCCCGTCGGGACAAGGCTGCCGACCATGGTGCGGTCGGGAGTGATCCGCTCGACCTGGAACTTGAAGAGCTCCTGGAGCGTGATCGTGTCCGACTCCATTCTCTGCACCTCGACAATCGAGGTGACGCGTCTGGAACCGTCCTCCATCCGCTCGAGGTGGATCAGGAGGTCGAGCGCGGACGCGACCTGCTGACGAATCGCCCGCACAGGCAGGTCGTAGCCGGCCATCAGCACCATAGTCTCGATGCGGGCGAGGGCGTCTCTCGGCGCGTTCGCGTGCACCGTCGAGAGCGAGCCGTCGTGACCCGTATTCATCGCCTGGAGCATGTCGAGCGCCTCCGCGCCACGCACCTCGCCGACGATGATCCGCTCGGGGCGCATGCGGAGCGAGTTGCGCACCAGTTCTCGGATCGCGATCTCGCCCTCGCCCTCGATGTTCTTCGGGCGCGACTCGAGGCGCAGCACGTGACGCTGGTTGAGCTTGAGCTCGGCCGCGTCCTCGATCGTGATGATCCGGTCCGAGTCAGGGATCGAGCTCGAAAGCGCGTTCAGGAACGTCGTCTTACCCGTGCCGGTGCCGCCGGAGATGAGGATGTTCAGCTCCGCCCGGACAGAGCGGTCGAGAAACTCGACCACCTCGGTGGTGACCGTCTGGAGCTTCACGAGCTCCTGCATGTCCAGCCGCTTCGTGCTGAACTTCCGGATCGTGACGAGCGGGCCGCTGAGCGACAGCGGCGGCAGAACCGCGTTCACACGGCTTCCGTCGGGCAGGCGCGCGTCGACCATCGGCGACGACTCGTCGATTCGCCGTCCGACCTGCGCCACCATCTTGTTGATAATCCGGCGCAAGTGCGACTCGTCCTTGAACCGCACGGTCGTCTCGTAGAGGCGCCCCTGCCGCTCAACCCAGACGTCGAGAGGACCGTTGACCATGATCTCGGTCACGCTCTCGTCCGCGAGCAGCCGCTCGAGCGGCCCGTGGCCGAGGATGTCGTCCGCAATCTCAGCCGTGAGGCGGTCGCGGTCGTCGCGGGCGATCCCCGTTTCTCGTGCGAGATGCCCACGGATGTCGCCGACGACTCGCTCGCGCAGCGAGTCGGTGTCGATGTTGACGTTGAAGAGCTGCGGGCCAAGTTCGCCGATCACGGCCAGGTGGATCCGGTCCTTCAAGTCGGAGAACGGATCGTGACCCGCCGCCGGCGCCGTCGTCGGCGCGGACAGCAGTCGCTCGTGGAGTTCCATCAATGCCTCCTCAGGAGCGCCCGGAGCCCGACTTTGCCGTTCCCGTTCGCACGTTCGTCAGTCGGCGGGATGAAGCTGAAGTAGGTGGCGAGGTCGTGGAAGGCGCGTGCCGCCTCCGACCGCTCGTGCGCCAGGATGATCGGCGTTCCCTCGTTGACGGCACGCGCGATCTCACGATCGCTCGGCACCATCACGTCCGGGGCTCGCCCGATCACCGCGGTCACATCGTCACGCTCGATGCCGACGTGACTGTCGGCCCGATTCAACACGAGGCAGATCTGCTCGCGGTCGTACCCCATCAGGTCGAGCGTCTCGAGGGCGAGCTTCGTGTTCTTCAGCGAAAGCGAATCGAGCATGCCCACAAGGCAGAGGTGCGACGAGCTGTCGATCGACGCGATCACCTCCGGCGTGAAGCCGGGGGGCGTGTCGACGATCACGTAATCGTAGGACTGCCTCAACGCGGCATAGACGTCACGCAGGAAATCCACCGACACGGCGGTGGCGTGGTCGGGCCGCGTCGGCGCAAGGAGCAGACGAGCACCCGACTCGTGCTTCACGAGGTACGCCTCGATCTTCTCGCTGTCGACCGAGCCGCCGGACTTGACGAGATCGTAGATCGTCCGGTCCGGTGCCACGCCCATCGCCAGGCCGGCGTCTCCGAACTGGAGATCGAGGTCGACGAGCACGGCGGAGTAACCCTGCTGCACGAGCCCGACGGTGAGGTTGGTCGCGGTGACGGTCTTGCCGCTGCCACCCTTCGGCCCGAGGACGCAGATCATCGGATTTACCGCGACGCCGGTTTGCACCGCCAAGCCCTGCTTTCGCGCGATCGCCTTCTGGAGCGTGAAATGAACCCGATCCGGCGACTCCGGAAGCAGCACGACGTCGTCCGCTCCTGCCTCGAAGAGTCGTCGCACGAACCCGTTTGCGGGCCCATGGCTCAGAACGACCACCGGTCTCTCTGGTCGCTGCTTCGCGGAGGCATCGACCAGGAAAAGGGCCCGATCGGAATAGCCGTTGCAGCTGATCACCAGCAGGTCGGTCGTCGTCTCCTGGAGGATCCGCCATGTCTCGTCGAACCCCTGGACGAGGCCGACGATCTGGATGTCGCCGGCATTCTCCGGCAACGCCGCGCGAACCACCTCCGAGTCAACCCCCGCGTCGAGTGCGACGAGTGTCTTGATCTGATCCGCCATCATTTGCCTCCCGGGACCGTCGACCCCGACAGCAGCTTCTGAAGGGTTGTCGGGGCAGAGCTGATCGCGCCACCGCGAGTGGCGGGCCGCAGGACGATCCAGATCTCGCCGTTATCCGACGCAAATGCGAGGCGAGCCGCACCGGTCGGAGACACGCGCAGGGTCATGGACGTTGCCGAACCGCCGGACCCGCTGACGGTGGTCGAGCCTCCGCCCCCGCTCACCGCGAGCACGAGAACGTTCTGCATGATCGCCTTGATCACGCCGCTCAGGTTGGCGTAGACGTCGACGCGATCGCCCGGGACGACGGTTCCAATCATCCCGTGGACCGTGTCGAGCGGAATCGACATCGCGCGCTGCTTCCCGGTCAGCCGGGAGCCGAGCGTCGCGGTCGCCGTCGCCGTGAAGTCGGTGAGCGTCAACTGCTGGCCCGGGTAGATGTCGGCCACCGCGACGCGCCCCTTGAGCACTGCGGGATCCGTGATCGCGGCGTCCTTCACTGTGTTCTTGGCGACCTCCGTCGCCTCGAAGCCGCCAGCCGTCCCGAGCACGTCGCCGGCCGTTCCCTGCGGAATCAGCCGCTTCGCGACGAGCACCGGCACGGGCGCACTGGAGCTCCGGATGCTGCTTCTGTAATGACTCAGGTACAGAAGGAGGACGAGCAGCGCGAGCAGCGCCGCGAACACCCCGACTGCGATCGTCCCGCCGCGCGTCGAAAAGAGCCGGTTTGACGAAAGTCTTTCTGCGAATTCAGACACTGCTTTTTCCTCCTCTAGCGTGTAAGCACTGGCACACATGGAAGTAGTCCGGCTAGATCGCACGAGCCCGACCCTCCCGTGCCATCTGTTGGCACATACTTGATGAAGTGGCCCCAGACGTCGCCAGTACCGGAGCTCCCAGAATTGCCGGTATTGCTATACGGCTCGTTATTGCAGCTTCCCGCTGCACCATCCCAGCCAACAACATAAAAGGCACCGTACGTCACGATCGGCACAGTGAGATTCCCGCCGCCGCCACTAAACGCCGAAAAATCGGTGACCATCACGATTACTACGCGCGGGTCGCCGGGAACGACGGTCGGGTAGGAATTTGGATAACAAGCGCCTGTGCTCGGGTTCGAAAAGCGGTTATTCATGCCTTGGCGAATCTGACCGGTGGCAGTTCCGGTCTGCACAGGAACGCAGTCCGGTGGGCTGGGGTTCGCGGGATCCGGACAGACGTCTGGTGAGTTAATCCCGTAACGATTCGAGCAGCCGTTCTCGATCATGTCGCGGATGTTTTTGCCGCCACAATCGACTGTGTAGGTGTTCGGACCTCTGTCCTGTTTGAGGCGAAGCAGGACGGCACGATCGCTAGCGAAACACGTGTAGCTTCCACCAGACGGTGGCGGAGAGCACGGCGTGTGAACGCCATAACTCCCCGCAACACCAATCGAGATATTCAGCGCGCCGGAGGATCCCGGCACGAGCGATGCCGGCCCGTTCACGTCAGTGCCCCCGGTGATCTGGACGGATCTGATCGGCCCGGAAGCGGCGAAATTGTCTGTGCCGCTGTAGAACCGCTGCTGCGGCGCATTGACGAAGTTACCTTTACAAGGATTATTGTTTTTGGCTGTGCACGCGCTGCCGCCGATCTTTTTGGTTGTATCTTGCACTTCCCAAGCGAGCGAGACTCCCTGGGCGCCAGCCTGAGCTGGCAACGCAAACGAGGTACCGGCCGGGAGAGCCCATACCCAAGAATTCCGTGCGCTATCGAAGGCAACGGGCCGAAGGGCCAACGTCGTGCTTCCTACCGTTGCCCGAATGAAGAGGCTGCTTCCGGGCTGGACTGAGCCGGTACCGTAATTGACCTCGGCGGTTACGCCGCTTGTGCAAGTGCCCGTAGTAATGAAGTAGAAGGCACCGTTGCCGGAGCAACTGGTTGGCCACACTCCCTCGAGGACCGGCGCGCTCATGTTCGACGGCGCAACTGGAGGCGCCGGAGCAGACACGGCGTAAGAGCGAATCATCGTGAGTCCTGTCGAGGTGCTCGCCCCGTCGAAACACGTGTAGGTAGCGGTTCCACCGGTGTTCGCACAACTTCCGACCTGACCGCCGAGCCCGATGCGGACACCGACCTTTGCTGGCACGGCAGGCACCGTGATGCTTGCAAGCCCGCTCCACATGTTCAGCCCACCCGCCGGAGCACCCTTAGTGAGCGAGAACGTGCACGTGGTGCCCGTGACCTTGCCGGGGCCACTACATCCAGAAATCTCTGCGCCGGTCGCCTCGTTCACGAAGGTGACGCCGACCTGCCTCGGGTTAACGTCGGGTACAGCGAGCGGCAGCGAAGGATTGATGTTGTTCAGTCCCCGCAGCTGCACTCGCGCCTGCGCATTAATGGCCTTTACCGTTCCGGCCGTCAAAAACCACGGAAGGTCTGATTCCGTGGCTTTGACGTCAAACATCAGGCTCGGCGTCTCGCACGGCGCTTGCGTTTCTGCCGTCGGGTCACTGACGGTGTTCGCCGACTCGTTGGCGAACCGCCGACTCTGGTAGAGAACCGCCACCCGTTCGGCTTTGGTGCCGCCGACCTGAAAGTTGTATAGAGGAGTGTAGGGCAGCGACGAGCCGTTGAATTGAGCGGTGCTACCGCCGTACTTGGTTGCTTCACCGAATATTGCAGCGTCACCTCCACCGCCGTTGAAGCAAGCCCCGAATAGGTCACCACCGGCGAGCGCCGCCGCATCGGCCTGGACCTGAAGGTGCCGGCGGTGCTCGAACCAATGCCCGACGTTGACGACCAGCGAAAGCATTAGTACGACTAGCGGCAGCCAAAGTGCGACCATGACGAGAACAGTGCCGCGCTCAGAACGCCTTGGGGGGTAGGCATTCTTCATGCCGGATAACACTCGTTGTTCGAGTAGCCAAGCGCTCCAGCGGCCTCGAGGCGCATGGTCGCGTTACCGACAATCGTGGTAGAGGGGGATTGCAACTTGCTGCCAATCAGCGGAAGCCAGTGATACGTGACTGAAACGGTCACCTTGACGGGATCACCCGTCTGGGGCGTCGTGTGCCCGACTGGCGGGAACGTGATGCACACGCGACTCTTCTGCGGCACCGACGTTGTGCCTCCGTTCTTGAGTTCCGACGTGTCGGCGAGCTGTTGAATGAACTGCGATAGCGGTACCGACCCCTTACCGGGCCAATTGTTCACGACAGCCCAACGCGCGCCTGAGGTCGCGAGATGCGTCTCGTCGATCCAGTAGTTGAACGCCTTGCCGAAATCCAGCAAAGCGAGCAAAATGACCAATAAGATCGGCGCGACGAGCGCGAACTCGACTACTGCAGTCCCGCGTTCTCCGCCCGTACCGCATGCCCGATTCGGACGCATTCTCTCCTCCTGCGAGTGATCTCCCAGTCCGGCCGCGACGTGTCTGCCGAGGACGGACTGGGAGATCGCTTCGCTGCTCTGTCTTCCTTCTCTAGTGCACCGGGTTCAAGTGGTCGGAGATCGTGTTCAGGATCGTCGTGACGTTCGAGCCGATCAGCCCGAGCGCGACGATCGCTGCGACCGAGACCAGAACCAGGATCAGGGCGTACTCGACGAGGCCTTGACCTTGCTCGTCCTGCCATAGGCCGCTGAGCTGCCTGACTGACCTGATCATGACGTCCTCCCTTGTGACCCGTCCGACCGCACTACGGAACCTTGAGCGCGTCCGCGACCTTGTTCAGGATGGCCGTGACGTTCGTGCCAATCAGGCCGAGCGCGACGATCGCCGCGATCGAGACCAGAACCAGGATCAGGGCGTACTCGACCAGTCCCTGTCCCTCTTCGCCGTCCCGGTAGCTCGCCCAGAACGCCGTGAGCTTGAGAAGCAGCTCGTTCATGCTTGGCTCTCCCTTCCCTCGTAGAACTACATTCCCGCCGTCTCGCCGTAGTGGCTGAGACTCGGGTCTTCCTGCGTAGCTCTCGAACCGGCCTCCGGCACAGACGCCTGCAGCGGGCCGCGGGCGCCTAGGCCCTTGCTCGCTTCGCCACTCGGCCGCAGTGCGGCACGGTTGCGGGCGTTCTGGCGCGGAGTACGACGGATCGAGTTGAGCAACGCTGACCTCCCTCCCCAGGTGGCCGTTGGGACTGGTGACCCAGCCCACACCGCCATTCTGTGTCGGAGACCGTCGGTTTAGAACCCGCTAAACGGGGGGTCTAGGCCAGCCTTTTGGGATGGACCTGCGGCTTTGCCCCCCGGACGACCTAGACGATCCTGACCTTTCGGCTGTTGAGAGTTCGGTGTGTCTTGCGCTTCCATGCGCGCATGGAGGCGGGTATGCGCTTGGGGGCTGTAGACCGCGCGGCCGGGTTCCAGCCGGCTGGGGTGCTCGCGTGGGTGGAGCGCGAGGCTTTTCCGCTCGCGATCTCGGCGCTCTACGTGATCGTCCTACTGCTGGCGATGCCGGCCGAGCTTGTCCAGGACAGCTGGAGCACTCTAGTCGCAGGCCGCGAGATCGCCGCGCACGGGCTACCCCAACACGAAACGCTCACGGTGATGGCCCACGGCGTCCGCTGGGTCGACCAACAATGGCTGGCGCAGTGGCTGTTCTACGAGGCGTTCAAGGTCGGCGGCTATCGCCTAATCCTGCTCATCCACGTCGCGCTCCTCGGCTCCGCCTTCGGTCTTGCCCTGATCGCGGCTCGCCGGCGCGGCGCGTCAGCGTCGAGCGTCTTCATCGTTGCGTCCGTTTGTGCCTTCGTGGCACCTTGGGGCTGGCAGCTCCGGGCGCAGAGCTTCGCGCCCCTGCTCTTCGTCGGAACGCTCTGGCTCCTTCTTGCGGATCGTGAAGCGCCCTCGCTGCGAGTTCTGACGGTTCTGCCGCTGCTTATCTTGTGGGCCAACCTTCACGGCTCAGTCCTGCTCGGCGTGGCCATCGTCGCTGTCTACGGCCTCGACCGCATCATCGGCGGCCACCGCTCCGAGCGGCAGAAGTGGATCGCGCTACTGATCCTCGCGCCGGCGACCGTCGTCTGCTCGCCTTACGCGTTGTCGCTTCCGGGTTACTACCGGCACCTGCTGATCAACCCGCCTTTCGCACGGCTCGTGAGTGAGTGGACAGCGCCGACCCCGAATGCGTGGACGGCCATCTTCTACATGCTCGCGTTTGCCACCGTGTTCGCACTCGGCCGGTGGGGCCGGGCGTTGACCATGTTCGAGCGGGTCGTGCTACTCCTCATGCTCGCTGCGTCGTTGCATGCGATCCGGAACATCGTCTGGTTCGGGTTCGCAGCGTTGATCTTGTCGCCGCGCCTGCTCGAGGAAGCGCGCGCACGAAGCGCGAGCCGTGCCCGCCAAGGGATCACACGTGCGCTCGGACTTGCCGCGATCGCCGTGGTCGCAGCGACCGCCGTGATCGTGGGGGCGAAGCCGAGCAGCTGGTACACGAGAGAATGGCCGGACCGCGCGTCGGCGGCCGTGATGGTCGCTGCCTCACCGTCCGGGCGTGTCTTCGCCAGCGATCGCCTCGCCGACTGGCTCCTTTGGCGTGATCCGGGCCTGCAAGGCCGGGTCGCCTTCGACATCCGCTTCGAGCTGAACACGCCCCAGCAGATCCGGCAGCTGCGCCGCTACTTCGGCCGGATCGCCCCGCGCTGGCAGGAGGCTGGCCACGGCTACCGGGTGATTGCGCTGAACCGCGATGACTACGAGGGCGTGCGCCGCGCGCTGCTCCTTGACCACGGCATGCGCCAGGCGTACCTCGACTCGCGAATCGCTGTTCTGACCTCCAAGCGGAACGCAGCAGGATGAGGATCGACGCCGCCGACCCCAAGCGCGTGGACACGCTCGCCCGCGATCTCCGCCGCGTCGGCTGCGTGCCCGTAAGACTGGGCGAGACCGCTCTTGCAGTCGGATATCCGGCGGCTCTGGACGAGCGCGAGGAGGCGATCGAGCTCACGTTCTTTCTGCGTGCGTGGTCCACAGTTGACCAGAACTGCAATGACTGAACGGCCGCCCGACGCGACCGGGCCCGATGCGGCTACTGTAAGAGCGATCGGTCGACGACGCCCGGTCCTGCCGCCAATTGCTGCGAATTCACGTCAACGACCCCGCCTGCCTCGCTGAGCTTCGAGCCGCACTTGCCGGGGCCGACTGCTCCGCGGTGCCCATTGCGGAGGACGCCTTGCTCGTGACGTTCCCTCTCGCGCCCGACGAGGCAGAGGCGCGAACCGAGCTCCTGTTCTTCCTCAGGGCCTGGCAGGCAGATCGGCCGAACGTCGAGGTCGAGCTGCTGAGTTAAGGTCAGGCGACTTCAAAGAAGGGGTTCGTGACGATCCCGTGTTGGTACGCGAACCGTGTCGCTTCCGTCCGGTTCGACACGTCCAGCTTGCGGTAGATGTTGGTGAGGTGGAACTTCACCGTCTGTTCGGTGATGAAGAGCTCTCCGGCGATTTGCTTGTTGGAATGACCCTGCGCAAGTGCGCGCAAGACGCGTAGCTCCGACTCGGTGATCCCGGCAGTCTTCGCGGCGTTCTCGTGGCCAGACTCGGTTGCACCGACGAACTGGAAGACGGTCTGGTCGGCGATCTGGCGCAAGGCCGATGCCAAGTCGCGGGGGTCGACATGCTTGACCATGAACCCCGCCGCGCCTTTCTCGAGCGCCGTCCGGATCTGCTCCGGCTCGTCGATGCCCGACAACATCACAACCTTGACATTCGGGAAGCGCTCCCGGATCTTCACGAGGCAGGCGAGGCCGTCCATCTGCGGCATGCGTATGTCCAGCAGCACGATGTCGGGTCGTGTCCGCTCGATGAGGGGCAACGCCTCCTTCGCCGATAGCGCCTCGCCGACTAGCTCAAGCCCCTCTGCCTGCTCCAGCGTGAGACGAATCGCCTCCAGGATCAGTTGGTGGTCGTCGATCGCGACAATTCTCAGTTGGCCCACAGCCGCAGTTCCTTCCCTCGTGCGTACGACAACGCTCTCCCGACACTGATCTTATGGCGACTATCGCCATTTGTGAAGATCCGCTCGTTGCGGATTTTTTTGCGACCTGCTACGCGCGGAAGCCGGCACCGCTCGCCTGCGCGAGCTTCAGCATCCAGGCGCCGACGAGAAACTCGTAGACAAGCACCGGAAACGCGACCGCGAAAACGCTAGCCAAGCGGGCCGCAGGGATGCCGCTGCCTTGAACTGCGGACATCATCGGCGCAAGCGCGTAGAGCACGAGGAAGGCGAAGATGAAGTGGACGAGCAACCTACGGAGGCTCCACGGCATCAGCTTCGGAAAGCGGATGTCGACCCAGAGCGAGATCGAGGCTGCACCTACCGCTATGCAAGAAATGACTACCCCGACGCTCACAGGCTGCACCTCCCGTTGAGAACCTGGGGGTCGGTCACTCTCACTATTCCAGCGAACGGGTCGGACGAAACCACCTTCACGAAGAAGTCATCGGCCGCACCCGCCAGAACTTGAACATGCGCCAGCGATCAGCGGCCGCGGCGTTGGTTCGCGAGTACTTAGTGCTGCCCTCCAGACGGCGAGCTCGCGTTCCACTTGCATTCACCCGCATGGCTCGCGCCAACGGTATGTTCGGGTTCTGATGTCGACAATGCGAGGCCAGATGCTGAACACCACAGCCGGCATCTCGACGTTGAGCGGACGGCCCGGCGGCGCCGCGCGACCCGAAGCCGCCGATGCGTCGTCTCCCACGCTCGGAGACTGGTTCGATGAGTGGATGGAAAGATGCGAGGCCCGCGGCCTGCGAGCCACGACCATTGCAAGTTATCGCGCGATGGTGCGGCTGTACGTCGCACGCTCAGGAATCGCCACCAAACAGCTTCCGCTTGTAACCGCGGGCGACCTAAACCGCTTGTATGCGGACCTTCTTCAGACGGGCGGACGCAATCGCAACGGTCTCTCGGTTCGAAGCGTGCGATACGTGCACGCTCTGATCAACAAGGCACTGACCGATGCTGTGCGGCGCGGCCAACTCGGGATGAATCCGGCGTCAGGTGCGGATCCGCCTTCACCCCGCGCAGCGCGAGCCCGGCCGACGGCGGTGTAGTCACCTGCTGAATTAGCCTGCTTCCTTGAGCACGCTAAGTCTGACCCGTTTTACGCAGCCTTCTACGTTGCCGCTTCAACTGGGCTCCGCCGCAGCGAGGTGCTCGGACTACGATGGTGCGACGTCGACCTGAAGGGCGCCCAGTTGCACATCGTCCAAACGCTTGTCGAAGTCGACCATCACCCGCGAGTGGCGTTGCCGAAGACCGATCGAAGTCGTCGAACGGTCTCACTTGATGCGAAGACAGTCGAAGTGCTCAGCGAAAGCCGCGCCGTGGAGGAGTTGCACAGCGGTTTCAGCGAGGGGAACCTTGTCTTCGCGACCAGCGATGGGCAGCCAATCCATCCAGCGGCGTTCAGTTACGCATTTCAACGGCGGCTGAAGGTCGCTGGGCTTCGTCGCATTCGGCTACATGACCTTCGGCACACGCATGCGACGCACGCACTTCAAGTGGGAGTCCACCCGAAGGTCGTCAGCGAGCGTCTCGGCCACTCTTCGGCCACGATCACCTTGGACGTGTACAGCCACGTGCTGCCGAGCCTTCAGCGCGAGGCCGCGGAAGCCGTTGCTGCTCTCGTCGCCGCTGATAGTGCCGGCGGACGATTGGTTTCTTAAACCGCCTGCGCATGCAGGCCTGCATCGGCAGTGGTCGCTCGTCGCCACGCACAGCGTGTGGAGCGTTCGCACCAATCTGTTCAGGATCTTCTGATCTCAGCTCCGTCACTGCTTCGATGGCTCGACTTCGACGCCCTTACTTCCGGGGGTAAATCGTGTTCCCGATTCAGGCAAAGGGCCAAGTCTGGAGGCTCGGGTGGGAAAGCGTACTCAAGGCGTTCGATCGTCGTCTGATCATTTTTGGCGCCGCTGGGATGGCGAGAAGGCGCCGAGGCCAGATAGGAGCCGACGCGCTGCTCCGGCTGAGCTGCCACGGCTGCGGGCGCCAGCGAATCGGGAGAAAACGTCTTCGACCGTTTGCTCGCCGTCGATGCTGGCGCGACTAGGTGCGGCCGTGCTGCGCCGCGAGTTCTAGGGCACGACCGGATCAGCGGATCCGTTTCCTGAGAGGGGCGGTCGGGGATCTAATGCGCCCATGGCTCGCGCGGCGATCGTAACGGCATCTGATTCGGGAATCGGAAAGGCAACGGCCGTCGCGCTCGCAGCTGACGGCTATGACATCGGGATCACCTGGCACAGCGACATCGATAACGCGAATCAGACCGCCGCCGAGGTGCGCTCGCTGGGAAGGCACGCGGAGGTTCGCCAGCTCGATCTCTCGCAGCGCCTCCCGGACGCCGTGCACGTGATCGACGACCTCAGCGAGGCGCTCGGCGGCGCCTATGCGCTCGTCAACAACGCAGGCACGTCGAGACAGGCACCGGCGCTCGAGCTCACGTATCGCGACTGGCGGGAGACGCTCGCCGTCGACCTCGACGGAGCATTCCTCTGCGCCCAGCGCGCGGCCAGGCAGATGGTCGCGGCCGGGAACGGGGGGCGGATCGTCAACGTGACCTCGGTGCACGAGTTCGTTCCTTTGCCGGAGTCGGCTGCCTACGTCGCGGCAAAGCACGCGCTCGGCGGGGGGACAAAGCAACTCGCGCTCGAGCTCGGCCGGCACCGAATCACCGTCAACTCGGTCGCGCCTGGGGAGATCGCTACTCCGATGACCGGCAACGAGGACGTCGACCCGCGGACGCTCGATCGCCCAGGGGTGCCGCTTGGCCGGCCCGGCGACGCGCGCGAGGTTGCATCACTGATCGCCTGGCTTTGCAGCAACGACGCCGCTTTCATGACTGGCGCGTCGGTGGTCGTGGACGGTGGCCTGTTGCTGGTTCCAGCGCTCAGAAATCAAGAGCAGGCGGATGAGTGATGGGTTGAGCCGGCTTTGCGGCAGACCCGTAACTGGCATTCCGACGGGGTTCCGAAAGCTCCCCGCTCCGAAAAAGGCACCTCGGCCACTCTTCGAGAGCGCGTCATAGCGCGCGGCGAGGAGGTGGTCGACTTCAAACTGACCTACTACACAAGAGCGTGCGATATCGCCCGCGAACTCGTCGTCGGCGATGCGACGGTCAAAAACACACGTCGCGCGGGTCTTCGCGGAACTCGATCTCCACGACCGCGCACAAGCCGTCGTGCTCGCCTACGAAAGCGGTCTCGTTCAACCCGGCGCGGCCGCCTCGGCATAGAGAGGAGCTTCAAAAGAGGGAGCGGCTGCCACGATGACGAATCGGAGTCGTTCTCCCGGCAAGCGGATGGAGCCTTTATGGCGACCCGAGGGTCGCAACCAGGGGCAAACGGCGGCAAATGCTCCAGCGCCGGAAACCGTAGAAATCAGCGAAAACGATTTGCCACCGGCTGCGACCGCCTGCTAGCTCAACGATTCGGTGCAGTCAAACGCCGACCGGATCGAGTTCCAGACCATGGACCCGACCGACTTCGCCTCGCAGACGATCACCTATCAGCCCGGCGCCTACTCCGGCTGGCACCGTCACCCTGGGCTGGTGCTGGTGCTGGTGAAGTCCGGCGCGGTCACCCGCTACCTCGCACCCGACTGTCACTCGATCACCTACGGCGCCGGTCAATCGTTCATCGAGACCGGAGACGACCCCGTGATGCAGATCCGCAACGAGGGTTCCGATCTGGCGGTGCTCTACGTCGCCTATGTCGTCCCGAAGGATGCCGCGCTCCGCATCGACGAGCCGGCCCCCGCCTGCGCGTCCTGACGCGGTCGGTGAGCTCAAGGTCGCTGTCCTAGCGGCCTTGAAGCTCTGTCACCGAGATGTGTGAGCGAGCCCGTTGCGGAGGACGGAGCGCCGAGGCTGCTACGGCTCAGTGCGGCGCCGGCCGCGGCCGCCAAGGTCTCGATTCGACTCAATGTGACCACACCACGAAGAGCCTTGACATTCACTGCAGCGGCCTGAGCGAGAGGCTGGGCTGGATCCGCCGGAGCCGGCTGTAGCATCGGATCGGATGCTGGAAGGCAAGCGCGTGGCCGTCGTCGTCCCCGCGCACAACGAGGAGAAGCTGATCGCGGAGACGATTCGCGGGATCCCCGCGTTCGTCGACCGCATCTACGTCGTGGACGACCGCTCGGACGACGACACGGTCGGCGCCGTCCGCGCCCTCGCCGATCCGCGCGTCGCGCTGATCGAGCACGAGCGGAACCTCGGCGTGGGTGGCGCGATCGTCACCGGGTATCAGCGCGCCCTCGCCGACCGCATCGACGTGACGGCGGTGATGGCGGCCGACGCGCAGATGGACCCCGGCGACCTCGAGATGCTTGCGGGTGCCGTCGCTCGCGGCGACGTCGACTACGCGAAGGCGAACCGCCTCTTCACCGGCCAGGCGTGGGACGTGATCCCGCGCTACCGCTACCTCGGCAACGCGGTGCTGAGCATGCTGACGAAGATCGCCTCCGGCTACTGGCACATCGCCGACTCGCAGTCCGGCTACACGGCGATCTCGCTCTCGTACCTCGAGCTGCTCGACCTCGACCGGATTTACAAGCGCTACGGCTTTCCGAACGACCTGCTCGTGCACCTGAATGTCTGGAACGCGCGGGTGCGCGACTACCCGTCACGACCGATCTACGGCGTCGGCGAGCGCTCCGGGATCCGGCTGCGGAAGGTGATCCCGACGATCTCGTGGCTGCTCGTGAAGGGCTTCTTCTGGCGGATGCGCGAGAAGTACGTGATCCGCGATTTCCACCCGCTCGTCTTCTTCTACGCGCTCGGGATGCTGGCCACGCTGATCGGCTTCTCGCTCGGGATCGCCGAGCTCGTGCTGCGGATCCTGGGCAACGCGATCACGCCGGCCACGATCGTGCTGGTCGCGCTGCTGCTGATCTCCGGCTCGCAGTTCACGCTGTTCGCGATGTGGTTCGATATGGAATCAAACAGAGATTTGGGCGGCCGCGGCAGGCGCAACACCGACTAAGTGCCCGTCTTGCAGGTAGCTTTGCGGCTCCCCGGCCGATGCGAACAGGTTCTGGGCTTCACTTGTTTCGCGCGATCTCTGGTCGGCCGCGACCCAGAGCCCGTACGGCTGCGACCCTGCCGATCCAGCATCGTCGGCACGACCGCTATCCCCACCAGTCCGGCGACGAGGACTCCCGAGTAGTTGATCAGGCCGTCCCGGGTCAGCCGGATCGGTGTCGTGGCGACGGGTTCGCCGGGCTCCGGTCTCGGCTGAGTCATGCGCGCGGCGATGAGGGAGCATGCGCGAAATAGCCGCAGCAGTGTCAGCCACCCGGTCCGTCCTCGACGCAACGTGTGCCAGATCACCTGGGGCAGGCGATCGGTTGCTGTTCGCGAGTCGCGCTCCTAGCTGACCTACTGGAGTTAAGCTGCGCCCGTCGATCTCCGCTCTTATCGCATGAGCAGCCGGGGAGAGCCACATCGATAGGCGGCCGTGGGAACGGACGAAAGTTCACTCAAACGAGTAAAAAGGGTGACCGAAGGGTGACGGTGACGCCACATCCGCGGGGCCAGGTCTCTGGACCCCGGTCTCGCCGTGGGCGGAAGAGGTCAGGCCGCGCCTCAGGGGAGCTGAGTCTCCGCCGTCTCTCGTGCAGCGATGATCGCCGCGTCGATCGAGTCTCTCACCGCGAAGTACGTCTCGGGGAAATGCCCTACTACCAATGCGCCCTTGTAGCTTAGCTGAGCGGCGAGGTGAATGATCATCGCGCGCCATGAGTCGTGGTGTTGCTCCACGAACTCATTCTTGGAAGGGCTACACGTGCACTTCGGCAGGGCCTCCATCTCTTCGAGTGCTTCGAACGCTTGCAGCCGCTCCCTTGCCGACACCTTCTCGTCCGGGGAGAGAAGCAGCGCCCAGAATGGTTTGACGGTGGGGTCTTCCTGTTCCGTCTGGTCTCGGCTGCGTCCTCGCCTGCTCGCTTCCGGCCCCGCGCATTCGACGGCGCGTGCCAGAACGGCATGGACAGCGTCCTGAGTCCGTCGGTAGTGGGGCCAGGGCTCGAATTGCTCCCCGCCGGCCACGCTCCTCACCAGCGCTGCAACCAAAGAGTCGTACTCATGCGTCTCCACGCCCGCCTCCCGGATGTCTTTGATCCAATCACGGAACTCGAACTCGTCCCTGGCGATGAGCGTCGCGGAGCAGACGCAGTAACGGGAACGCTCGAGCTTGCGGCGCGTCAACAGCCGCCGGGCACGGAGCCGATCTCGATTCGGCACGTCCGCGCTGGTCACGAGCGCGGCGAGGTAGCGCTCGGGTTGAAGGCGAGCCAGTCCGACTTCCGAAATAGACCCGCATAGGTGAGCGGCAGCGATCGTGGCGAGCAAAGGCTCCGCCACATCGCCGTCTGTCTCCGCAGCCAGCGGCGTTTCTGCGACAGGCGGGGGCGCCTGCTCGACGTCGTCCTCGTCCGCAGTCACACGGTAGTAGTGCTCGAGTGTCTGTCGGAGCTTCTCGTTCGCGCGCAGCCGAAGATTGAGCAGGTTCTTCGGCTCGCCTCCGCGGCGAACGATTCCGTGCTCCTCAAGCGCTTGATCCATCGCGGTCACGAGAACTGTGAGTGCCGCGATCTCGTGCCTGAGCACCTCCGCGATCACTTCATGCGGTGGCCGCTCCTCGATAACGCGCTGAGCTGCCTCGATGCGCGGCGTCAAGATCGCCGGCGAGAAGACGCCAGACTTGACCGCGTTGCGGTTGCCGGGATGGGCTGCAACGAGCGTCTTACTGTGGCCGTGCTTGTTCAAGACGCGCACGGCATAGCAGACGCGTCG
The DNA here is from genome assembly GCA_038237925.1 of Gaiellales bacterium. GTDB lineage: Bacteria > Actinomycetota > Thermoleophilia > Gaiellales > Gaiellaceae > AC-32. Next base: position 26,227 of record JBBRYF010000002.1, read on the forward strand.
GCTAGCACCTCCACAAAGCTTTCCTAGTCGATGGCGACCGGTTCGACGATGCGGCCTGAGCGCTGGAGCCGTTCGCCAGCCACGAGGGCTGCGACTGCCCTTGAGCGCGTTGCCGTTGCCGGGTGTGTAGCGACGCGTCGTGGACGGCCACTGCTGTCACCGGCCCTATCAGCTCTGCGGATGGACGTTATGGAGAGGTCGATTGAGGTTGCTCGCCGTTAACTAAGGCCGCGACGGCCTCAGCAGCTTCCCGCTGGAGACTGGGCAGCACGTGACTGTAGATGTCCAGAGTCACCATCACTGAGGAATGGCCGAGCCTTTCGCTTACGACCTTTGGATGGACGCCGATCTGCAGGGCGTGTGTTGCGTGGGTGTGTCTCAGGTCATGAAGCCGAATCCGCCTGAGACCGGCGAGCTTCACTCGCCGTCCGAAGGAATAGGTGAATGTACCGGGGCGGATGGGGCCCCCATCTTCGGCGGGGAAGACGAGGTCGACCGTCCTGAAGGTCGGATTCGCCGCCTCCGCCGCGGCGCGCCGGAGGGCAAGTATTTGGGTCGTCCTCTCATCCAAGGCGACCAGGCGTCGGCTTCGCTCCGTCTTCAGCGGCGTGATCCGCCGTTCATGACCGACCTGGACGACGCCCTGAATGACCTGCAGCTGGCCGGCCTGCGGGTCAACGTCACACCAGCGCAGTCCCAGCAGCTCGCTGCGGCGCAGCCCGGTCGCAGCCGCCAGATGGAACGCGTCGTGGTGAGGGTCTGCCTTTGCCGACGCGAGAAACTGCGCCAACTCGTCCGGAGACCAAACAGCAGCAACTGGCGAGCGTGCGGACCGGGATGAGGGAGGATCCGCAGCTGCTGCCGGGTTGGCGGCTAGGACTCCTAGGCGCACAGCGTCCGAGAATGCCTTGTTGAGGAGCGCGTGCACGTACCTCACTGTTCGCGGCGACAGTCCGCCCACATGATGTAGGCGCCCACAACTGAGCAGACGCGAGTAGAGACCATTCAAATCCCCGGCGCTCACTTCCGCGAGTCCTTCTTCCCATAAGGCCGACGACTCGACGTGCAGCCGAATCATCGTTCTGTAGCTCGATACGGTCGAGGCAGATAGCCCCCGAGCTACGCAGCGCTCAAGCCATTCCTGCAGCCACTCCCCAAGCGTTCGGTCTCTCTCGACTCTTCGAAGCACCCGCGCACCCGACGCGTGAGTCGACTCGGCTCCCCGCCGACGGCCAATGACTCTCAAGATGCGCGCGGTCGTTGCCTCCACCGGCGACAATCATAGCAAACACGTACTCGTTTTTTGGCTTAACCATGCGGTTGAAGCGGGGTTTTGTCCTCTTGACTCCATGTCGAACCACATCGCGAAGAGCGTGAACTGCGAGCCGGAGATCAGCAGCAGCGCGACCAGCACGATCGTGGCCGGGGTGATCGGGTTGCCCATGATCCGCAGCACGAGCTCGGCGATCCCGAGCGCGAAGCCGATCAACGTGGCCAGCATGCCGAGCGCGTAGAAGAAGACGAGTGGGTGGAAGTCGCGGATCACATACTTCTCGCGCATCCGCCAGAAGAAGCCCTTCACGAGTAGCCACGAGATCGTCGGGATCACTTTCCGCAACCGGATCCCCGAGCGCTCGCCGACGCCGTAGATCGGTCGTGACGGGTAGTCGCGCACCCGCGCGTTCCAGACGTTCAGGTGCACGAGCAGGTCGTTCGGAAAGCCGTAGCGCTTGTAGATCCGCTCGAGGTCGAGCAGCTCGAGGTACGAGAGCGAGATCGCCGTGTAGCCGGACTGCGAGTCGGCGATGTGCCAGTAGCCGGTGGCGATCTTCGTCAGCATGCTCAGCACCGCGTTGCCGAGGTAACGGTAGCGCGGGATCACGTCCCACGCCTGGCCGGTGAAAAGACGGTTCGCCTTCGCGTAGTCGACGTCGCCACGCGCGACGGCGCCCGTGAGCATCTCGAGGTCGCCCGGGTCCATCTGCGCGTCGGCGGCCATGACCGCCGTCACGTCGATGCGGTCGGCGAGCGCGCGCTGATACCCGGTGACGATCGCGCCGCCGACGCCGAGGTTGCGCTCGTGCTCGATCAGCGCGACGCGCGGATCGGCGAGCGCGCGCACGGCGCCGACCGTGTCGTCGTCCGAGCGGTCGTCCACGACGTAGATGCGATCGACGAACGCGGGGATCCCGCGAATCGTCTCCGCGATCAGCTTCTCCTCGTTGTGCGCGGGGACGACGACCGACACCCGCTTTCCGTCGAGCACGGTTTGGAGGCTACGAACGGGAGCGGACGGCCCGCGAGACGGGCTCGAAGAGCAGCGCCGCAATGCCGCCGAGAATCAGGCCGATCAGCGCCGAGACGACCAGCGTGTTGCGGCGGCTACGCGCGGTCGTCTTCGTAGCGGCCGCGAGGCTCGTGATCTGCGGCGCTTCGACCTGCTGCGCGAGTGCCAGCTGCTGCTGGTTCGTCGTCAATTGGTCGACGGTCGTCAGCCGCTGTTGCACGAGACCGTTCAGCTGCGAGACGATGATCAGCCGGTCAGTATTCGAAAGTCCGGCGGCGTTGCTGAGCGCCACCTGCTGGGCCTTCAAGTTCTTGTCGAGGATGCTGAGCGCGGACTTCTCGCTGTCGACCTCGAGCTGCAGATTCTTGATCTTCTGGTTCGAGTAGCCCGCCAAGGCGGTCGAGAAAACGACTTTCCTCGCCAAGTCGTTGGCGGCCCGCGCCACCGACCTGCGGGCATGACCCGTGACCAGGATCGCCACGAGCGGGTTCTGCCCCAGTCGCGAGATGTTCCCTGTCACCGCCTGCGTCGAGATGCGCCCGCGGAGCTGGCCCGGTCGCAGACCCGAATCGCGCGCGACAGCCTGGATCGTCGACTCGGCGGTGACGATCTCGCGCACGGTCGAAGGGTTCGTGTTCTGGCTCTGGACCTGCACGCCGCCCTGTGAGAGCGGCTGGCCGAGGTAGACGACGGCCTTCGCCTTAAAGACCTGCGCCCCGCCGAGCGAGATCAGGTAGCCGATCACGAGCCCGGCGGCGAGGCCGGCGAGCGGCAGCCACCAGTGTGTGGTGATCGTGTCCCAGTAGCGGCGGAGGTCGACATCGCGCTCGGCGTCGAGGTCGGGCGTGTCTGTGTGCTTCGCCATCGGCGGGTGAGCCTACCGTCGCAGGCGTGGCGCGAGGGCGAAGATCCGCGCGTAGCCGACAAGGTAGAGGCGCCGACGATCGGAGATCACCGCCGCGTACGCGCCGCGCTTGAAGCTCCAGAGCAGCTTGCCGGTCCGAGGGTCGAGGCCGTACGTGCGGCCCTTCAGCGACGAGACGTAGACGACGCCGTTGATCACGATCGGCGAGCCGGAGATCGGCCCGTTGGTCTTGTACTTCCAGCGCACGTCGCCCGTCGCCGCGTCGAAGCAGAAGAGCGTCCCGGTGAACGAGCCGGCGTAGACGCGCTGCTCGAAGACCGCGGGCGACGAGTAGACGTAGCCGCCGGTCCCGTGCGACCAGCGCAGCTTCCCGCTCGTGGCACCGAACGAGTAGACCTTGCCGTCGGTCGAGCCGATGTAGACGCGGTTGTAGGCGACCGCCGGGGTCGCGTAGAAGGTGCCGCGGCTGCCGAGCCGCTGCTGGGCGGTCGCGCGCCAGAAGAGCTTGCCCGTGCGCGCGTTCAGCGCGTAGACGTGGTGGTCGTAGGAGCCGAAGTAGACCCGGCCGCCCGCGTAGGCGACCGCGTCCTTGATCTTGTCGCCGGCCTGGAAGGTCCAGCGGGTCGCGCCCGAGGCTGCGCTGAGGGCGTACACCTTCCCGTTCCAGTCGCCGATGTAGACGACGCCGTCGAAGACGAGCGGCGAGGACTCGCTCGGGCCGAGGTGCAGCCGCCAGCGCAGCTTGCCGGTGTCGGCGTTGATGGCAACCACCTCGCCGTCGAGTCCCGCGCGCGTCGCGTTGCAGGGCGGCTTGTTCATGAACGTCATGTAGACGGTGTGGTTGTCGACCGCAGGGGAGGCTGCCGTGCAGCGGCCGGTGCTGTAGGCCCAGCGCACCTTCACGCGCTTCGTATCGAGGGCGAAGAGCGTCCCGGTCGCGTTCGCGAAGTAGAGCCGGCCGTACGCGGCCGCGGGTGGGAACTCGACGAGCGAATGCGCGCGGAAGAACCACAGCGGCCGGTAGGGCGGCTGGACGAGCATCTTCTCGGCATTCGCCTGGCGCGAGGCGTCGAAGCGGTACATCGGCCAGCGGATCTTCGCCGTCAGCGGTGGCGGCTTCGGCTCGGACTGGGTCGTCACGAACTCCTGCGTCGGCGAGCCGCGCACGTCGTGGCCCTGGTGGTTGCGGTAGAGCCCGAAGGCGGCGAGGCCCGCGCCCACGAGGATCACGAACGCGACCGCGGCGAAGAGCATCCGCTTCATCGGCGTCGGTGCTTCGGCACCATCGCGTACAGGCGCGAGAAGCCGTGCAGGAGCAGGAGGCGCCCGTTGCCGGCGACCGGGACGAAGGCGCCGTCGGGCCAGCGCAGGACCTGCTTGCCGGTGCGCGCATTGAGGCCGTAGATGCGGTGGTGGCGATCGGCGAAGTAGACGACGCCGTCGACGACGGTCGCCGCCCCGCCGATCGCGGCGCCGCTCGAGAAGCGCCACAGCACCGAGCCGCTGCGTGCGGAGAGGCAGTAGAGCGACCCGTTGTAGGAGCCGATGTAGACGCGCCCGTTCCAGATCGCGGGTGACGCGTACACGTACGTGCCGGTGCCGAGCGACCAGAGGCGCGAGCCGCGCGTCGAGAACGCAGTCAGCGAGCCGCCGGTCGAGGACGGGACGAAGACTCGGCCGCCGGCGGTCGCCGGAGTGCCGTAGATCCGCCCGTTGACGGAGCCCGACCAGCGCAGGCCGCCGTTCGCCGGGGACAGGGCGAGCAACCGTCCGCCGTAGTCGCCGATGAAGATCGTGCCTCCCGAGTACGAGGCGCTCGAGGTGATCTTGGCGCCGGAGCGATACGTCCAGTGTGCGCGGTGCGTCTTCAGGTCGAGCGCCCACACTGTTCCGCTCCAGTCGCCGAAGTAGTCGACGCCGCCGAGCACGAGCGGCGAGGACTCGATCGGCGCGCCGGTCCGGTAGCTCCAGCGAATCCGCCCGTTGTGGCGGTCGAGCACGTAGACGCGACCGTTCATCGCGTGCACGACCACGTCCTCGCCGACGACCGCGGGGGACGAAGCCATGATCCCGCCCAGGTCGCGGCGCCACACCGCCTTGCCGTTGCGCATCGAGTAGGCGCGCACGCTGGCGTGGTAGTTCGCGACGAAGACGACATCGGCGTCGACCACGGCCGGGAACTCCATCAGGCCGCCGACGGCCCGGCTCCAGATCTCCCGGAACGGCGGCCGGATCCGGATCGACTGCTGCGACTGCGTGCGACCGGGCGTCGCGCCGTAGCGCAGCCACTGCAGCTTCGCCTGATAGACCCGGACGCCGACCTTGGGCCGGTTCCGGAACTGAAGCCGCTGCTCGAATCCGTCGTAGCCGCGCTTCGCGACGTGTACCCGCAGACGCGCGTGGCGGCCGATCTTGATGCGGGCGATCCCGCGTCGATCGCTGCGGCCGCCGAAGCGCCCAACGTGGACGAGCGCTCCTTTCACCGGCGCGCCGGTGTCGCCGTCGATCACGATCACGTGCACCTTCGAGCGCTTTGGTTTGGGTGCGGGCTTCGACTTCGGCGGCGGCTGCAGCGCGGCCGGTGGGGTCTGAGGCTGCTGCGGCTCGGCCTTGCGGTCCGAAGCGCAGCCGGCGAGAAGCAGCGCGAGCACGATCAGGGCGGGCAAGCGCACCCGCCCCAGGCTAGACACACGCACGGTTGGCACGTCGAGCTAGCGGGTGCCTTCCGCCTTCTCCCACATCAACTGCGTGCCTTCGCGCAGGTAGCGCATGAGCGCGACCATCGTCGCGGCGCTCATCAGGAGGTAGTAGTAGGCGATCCCGGCCCCCGGCACGCGCAGCTTCAGCTTGCCGGCCGCGGCGAGCGCGAGCCACAAGGCCTGCGCGGCGAGCACGGCCTCGTAGACCCAGCCGTCGTCGACGAGGGCGAAGCTCGTGGCGAGGAGCGCGACGTGCAGGAATCCGCTCGCGTAGCGCAGCACGCGGTGCGAGATGAGCTCGGCGAGGTAGAGCGGCGGGACGCCACGCAGTCCCCCCGCCTCGAACAGGTGCCGCCACGACCACGGCAGCATCCGCACCTTGCGGCGGAACTCGTCCTCGTTGTCTCGGCTCGGCTTCTCGAAGGCCATCGCCTCGGGCTCGTACACCGCGCGCCGGCCCTTTTGAACCATCAGATTCGGGAAGCCCTGGTCGTGCCCGAACGGCCAGTCGACGTAGTCCGAGCGGCGCAGGGCGTAGATCGCGCCGTTGCCACCGGTGATCGAGCCCAGAGCCGACTCGCTCTCGCGGAGCCACATCTCGTAACGCCAGTAGACGCCTTCCTTGTTCGTCCCGTCGCGCCGCTGGAACCGAACCTGGCCGCAGACGTAGGCGACATCTGGGTCGGCGAGGTTGCGCACGAGCTTGCGCAGGGCGTCGGGCGCCCAGGTCGCGTTCGCGTCGCCGAAGGCGAGGATCTCGTTGCCGGTCTCGCGCACGGCGCGGTTCAGGGCCGGCAGCTTGCCGCCGCGCTCGCAGCGCAGCAGGCGAACGTGGTCGTGCTCGGCCGCGAAGCCCTCGACGATCTCGTCGGTGCGGTCACCCGAAGCGTCGGAGGCGACCACGATCTCGAGCTTCTCGGACGGGTAGTCGAGCTCGAGCAGGTTCTGTACCCGCGCGCCGATCACGTCCTCCTCGTCGTGCGCGGGGACGATCAGGCTGACCGGTGGCTTGATGTCCTCCTTGCGAACCGGCTGCGAGCGCACGCGCCGCAGGGCCGCGGCAGCGACCGGATAGCCGACGTGGGTCCAGGCGAGACCCCCCAGGCTCGTCCAGAAGAGGGCCTTCACGAACACGGCCTGAAGCTACTCGGTCCGGTGACGATAGGCGGGGAAGAAGCCCTCGAGACCCGCCTCGCCGCCCCTCAGGCTGCGGTAAGTGTCCTCGTCGTGGATCGCCTTGCCGACCACGGCGTCGACGAGGCCCTCAGGGTCGAAGCGGGCCTTGAAGTGGTGCAGCGAGTCCTCCTTGCCGCCGAGCCCGCCGCCGAGGTGGAAGCGCTCGTACCCGTCTGCCTGCGCCCAGCGCGCGGCCTCGAGCAGAACGAGCGTCGATGCGCCGGTCGAGCGGCCCGAGTCGGTCGTGCCACTTAGGTGGTAGTGCAGCCACGGCGGCGAGGCGAGGCAAAGCGCGCTCGCGACGACCTCGCCGTCAATCTCGGCGTCGAACCGCACGAGCCCTTCGCCGAGCCCGGCGAGCTTCTCCCAGTAGGCCGGCTCGAAGAAGTAGAAGCCCGAAGCGTTGACCCGGCGCATCGTGTCCTCGTAGAGCTCGACAAACCCGCCGAGGCCTTCGGCGGCGGTGACCTTCGCCCCGGCGTTCTCGGCCTTGCGCACCTTGTTGCGGTGCTTCCAGTGCAGGCCGGCGAGCAGGTCGCGGCCCTCTCCCACGCGCCAGGCGACCGTCGGCGCGAGCTGCTCCACGTGGATCGGCGCGTCGAGCTGGTTCGCGTACAGCGGGTGGAACCGCACGAACGTGCTGACGACCCCGCGCTCGCTGCACCACGCCTCGTACGCAGGCCAGAAGCCTCCGTCGCCCACAGGCCCGCCGTAGCCGTAGGGGGTGACGACGTCCCGCGGGTCCTCCCGCTCGACGCCTGCGAAGACCGCGCCTTCGTGCTCGAGCAGAAACGGCCGTTCGCGTTCGAGCAGCGCCGCGCTCTCGACGTACGGACGCCGGTAGTACGCGTCAAGCCCTTCGAGCGCGTCCCACTCGGCCTGCTCGACCTCCCTCACGGGCGGCTCCGCTTCGCGCGCTCGATGTTGAGCTTGTCCTCGACGGGCTCCGGCTCGGGGCGGCCGAGCTGCGTGAACGTCATCACGACGATCCGCGCGTCGAGCCCGAGCGACCAGTTGTCGACGTACCACGCGTCGAGCCGGAAGCGCTCCTCCCACGGAATCTCGTCGCGCCCCTTCACCTGCGCCCAGCCCGTGATCCCCGGCTTCACGTCCAGGCGGCGGCGGTCGCCCGGCTCGTAGTTCGCGACCTGCTCCACGAGGTCTGGCCGTGGACCGACGATGCTCATCTGGCCGCGCAAGACGTTCCAGAGCTGCGGCAGCTCGTCGAGGCTCGAGCGCCGCAGAAAGCGCCCGCTGCGCGTGATGCGCGGGTCATTCGGCAGCAGCCCGTACGGGTCGTCGCTGAGCTTCAGCTCGCGGCCGAGCTCGACCGCGTTCGGGACCATCGTGCGGAACTTCAGCATCGAGAACGGCTTCCCGCCGCGGCCCGCTCGGAGCTGCTTGAAGACGACCGGGCGCCCGGACTCGAGCAGGATCCAGAGCCCGAGCCCCGCGAAGAGCGGCGAGAGCAGCACGAGCGCGACGGTCGCGAGCAGCCGGTCGAGCAGCGCCTTCACGAGCCTCATCGCGCGATCGCCGCCTCGTAGACGGCCTCGTGCTGGGCGGCCGCCGCGTCCCAGGTGAGCGCGCGTCGCGCCGCCTCCGCACCGCGGAAGGCCTCGGCCAGAGCCGGTTCCTCGAGCAACTCCCGGATCGCGGCGGCGAGCGCGGCCGGATCCTCCGGCGGCACGACCCGCCCGGCCCCGAAGTCGCGGATGGCGTCGGGAAGGCCGCCGACGTCCGTGACGACTGCGGGGCGCCCGTGCCCGAGCGCCGTGGCGAGGACGCCCGAGGAGTCGATCTTCCGGTAGGGCAACGCGACAAGCGTAGCCTCCGCCATCAGGCGCGGAATCTCCGCGTCGGGCAGGAAGCCGAGTCGCCACTCGACCCGCTCTGCGATCCTGAGCTCGGCCGCGAGACGCTGCAGAGGCTCGACCGGGTCGAGCGGGTCGCCGGCGACGACGAGCCGCGCCTGCGACACCTCCGCGAGGGCTCGCAGGAGCACGTCGAGGCCCTTGTACTCGCGGATCAGACCGAAGAAGAGGATCGTCGAGCCGCTCGGCGGCGCAGCTTCGATCCCGCTCTCGAAGACGGGGTGCCGGATGCGGACGAGCCGGTCGCGCTCCACGCCGACCGCCGCGAGCTGCTCGAGCGCCCGCTCCGACTGGACGATCACGCGGTCGGCGAGCGCCAGCGCCTCGCCCCAGGCGCGCACGTTCTCCGCCCGTCGCGGCAGGACGTCGTGGGCGGTCAGGACCAGTGGGCGGTGAAGCCGTCGTAGCCAGCGGATGTCATAGCGCGGGATCGCGAGCCACTGCACGTGCGCGACGGCCGGGTCGAGCGAGCGCACGCGGCGAAGCAGCCGCACGACGCTCGGCCCGTACTCGATCCCCTTCAACGGCAGCCGCAGACGAGAGCGCGGCGCCCGGCGAACGAGCCGCGACGAGAGCGGCAGGAAGAGCTCCTCACGCCGGTAGCCGTCCGGCGCAGGGGCCTCTCCGTGCGCGAACGGCGACGTGAGCAGGGTCACGTCGTGACCGCGCCTGGCGAGCGCCGAGGCGAGCGCGTGGTCGTAGGGCGCTGTGAAGCTCGGCGGGTCGAGCAGGGCGACGCGCATCAGGCGAGCTTCGAGCGTGCGTAGGAGAGCACGCCGAGCGCAGGTAGCGGGTCGTCGGCCGCGAGCACACCCCGCACCTTGCGCCGCCGCAGGTACGGCGAGAGGAAGGCGCGCGGCGAAAGGTCGCGCTCGCGCGCCATCTGCAGCGAGACCGAGAGATCCTTCGCGAGAAACGCCCACCAGAGCTCCTGCTGCAGGTCGACCGGCTCGGGCTCCGGCTTCCCGCTGAGGTCGTCGTACGCGATCCGAGCCATGTCGAAGTAGCGGCTCATGGCGACGCCGGCCCACATCGGCACGCGCGTGTTCACCTCGAGCAGCTTGAACTCGTCGTCGCGCTTGTCGTAGGCGAACTCGATGTGGCCGAAGCCCTGGTAGCCGGAGCTCTCGAGCAGGCGCAGGCCGAGCTCGCGCACGCGGGGCTCCGGGGTCGTGCGGAAGACCGCGCTCGTGCCGAAGTGGACCGGGCCCTGGCGCACCTTGACCCCGGTCGCCGTCGCGAGCGGCCGGCCGCTGCGGCCGAGGTACGCGAAGAGCGACCAGATCTGCTCCTCGGCGTCCGGCACGAGCTCCTGGACGATCGTGTCGAAGCCGCGCTCGCGGGTGCGCGTCCACGCGGCGACGAGCTCGTCGAGCGTCTGCGCGACCATCACCTTCTCGCCGAACGAGCCCGCGAAGTGCTGGCCCTCGACCGGCTTGAGCAGGAACGGCGGGCGCAGGTCGAGTCCCCGCAGCGTCTCGAGCGAGTCGGCCTCGACGGTGCGCGGCGCCGCGAGCCCGGCGCGCTCGGCCTCCAGCGGCAGCGTCACCTTGTGGCGCAGGCGCCGCGTGACCTCCGGGTCGGTCGGCATCGGCAGTTCGTAGAGCTCGTTGACGTCGTCCCAGTGGCGCAGGACGAGCTCGACATGGTCGTCGCGCTCCGGTAGCAGCACCGGCTTGACGTCGCCCTGTGCGGCGTGGCGGAGCGCTTTGAGCACCGCCGCGTCGCCGTCGGCGCGGCCCACGTCGACGAGGTAGCGCGAGCGGGTGCCGAACTCGTGCGGGTGCATCGTGATGCCGGTCACGGGAACGCCGGCGCGGCCGAGGCTGCGCGCGAACGAGAGCCCGGCCCAGAGCAGGCCGAGCACTACGACCGGCCGCTCAGGCGGCAAGTGCTTCCTCGTACGCCGCGATCGTCGCGGCGGTCACGGCGGGCCACGCGAAGTGCTCGCGCACGCGTTCCCGGCCCGCCTCGCCGAGGCGGCGCCGCAGCTCCGGGTCGCCGAGCAGCCGCTCGAGAGCGCCGCGCAGAGCGGCTACGTCGCGCGGTGGGACGAGCAGGCCGGTCTCGCCGTCGACCACAAGGTCGAGCAGGCCGCCGACCGCGCTCGCGACCACCGGCCGGGCATGCGCCATCGCCTCGGCGCACGCGACGCCGAAGCCCTCGCGGTGCGACGGGACCGCGACCACCGCGGCTCGCTTGTAGAGCGGCGAGAGCTCGTGATGCGGGACGAAGCCGAGTGCCCCCGGGATGCGGTCCCGCAGCGGGCCGTCGCCTGCCACCGTCAACGTCACTCCCTCGGCCGCCTGCACGAGCTCGAGGATGCCCTTCTCCGGCGACAGCCGCCCGACGAACAGCACCTCCGGCGGCTCGGCCGACTCGCCGACCCGCTCCGGCAGCTCGACGCCGCTCGGGATCACACGCACCTCGCGGGCTCCGAGCTCGCGGGCCGCGTCGGCGAGCGCGTTCGAGGCGCAGATCACCAGGCTCGCGCGTTGCAGCACCTGCCGCGCGAGCGGCCGCGCCCGCCGTGCGAGCTCGACATCGGTCCCCCAGAGCTGGACGACGAACGGCCTCCCGCACGTGAGCGCGACCGCGCCTGCCGGGAGCCAGTGCGCGTGGACGAGGTCAGCGTCGTGCGCCGCGCGCCGAGCCGCCTGGGCGAACGACCCGAGCATCGCCGGCACGAGCAGCCCTCGCCACGGCTGACGCTTCAAGTTCCCCATCACGCCCGACCCGTACGCGATCCCGAAGTGCCGGAACGAGGCGGGCGAGACAACGTCGACCTCGACCCCGCGGCCGCGCAGCTGCTCGACCGCGTCGGCGACGAAGTTCCCCGCAGGGTCGCCCTCGTACCGCGGGTACGAGGTCGTCAGGACGGCGACCTTCATCGCTTCGAGAAGACCGCAGGCGTCGCCAGCACGAGCATCACGAAGACGTAGAAGTAGAGGAACGGCATCGTCAGGTAGAAGGCGTTCGACGCCATCGTCCCGACGAGCGCGGCCGTCATCCCCCACGCGAGCGGCCGCAGCCGCGCCGCCAGCGGATCGCCCGCCGCCGCAAGCGCCCGGCCGAGCTGCCGGGCCACGCCGAGCCGCCTGAACAGCCACCAGAGAAAGACCGCGAACAGCGCCGTCCCGACGAGGCCGCCCTCGACGATCAGCATCACGTAGTAGGAGTGCGGGCCCCAGTTCGTCTTGCCGGTGACGAACTCGTAGTAGACGGCGAAATTGTTGAAGCCGAGGCCGAAGAGCGGATGCTGGTGCAGCACCTGCGGGATGAAGTCGTACACGCCGAGATGCGTCCTCGCCTTCCCGCTGGTCTGCAGCCGCGCGCGGATCACGACGCTGAAGAAGTGCCTGCGACGGTCGAGCTCGAACGCCACGGGCAACGAGAGAATTACGAGTGGGAGCGCGACCGCTCGCGAGAAGAGCAGGTGCCTGTAGGGGACGAGCAGCACCAGACCGCCGACCAGGAGCCCGAGCATCCCGCTGCGCGAGAGCGTTGCGAGCTCGATGAGCAACAGGACAGCGACGAGGACCCCCAGTGGCGTGCGGAGGCGGTGTCCCCGCTCGAGCCTCAGATAGAGGGGCAGAACGATCAGGATCGGCAGCAGCAGCTCGATCCCCAGGTGGTTCGGGTCGCCGGTGAGCGCGTTCGGCCGGTAGACGCTCGAGCCGTTGACCGCCCCGTAGACGTTGATCTGGCTCGCTCCGTGCGTGAGCGGCTTCAGCACGAGCGAGTCGAGGTTGTGGCCAGCCTGGGCCGAGAGCAGCTGCAGGATCCCGTAGGCGCCGTTGACGGCGATCCCGCCGAGGAACCAGCCGAGCGTGCGCCAGTAGAACGCGAGCGGCTTGCGCGCGAGGTAGACCACACCGACCACGAGGAACGCGAAGTGGAGGAGCCACTTGGCGAGGCCCTTGACGAACTGATCGAGCGCCTGACTCGTCTCGAGGTTGAAGAAGCCGATCAGGTAGACGAGCAGGAAGGCGGCGAGGAACGCGAGCAGCACCGCCGCCGTGCGCGGCGCGGGACGCGCGCGGCGACCGCTGTCCAGCGCATAGGCGAGCAGGAAGCCGCCCGCCGCGAGGTCGGCGAGGAACACCGACCCGGCCACGTTCCACTGCACCTTCGCGAACGTGCAGCAGAAGGCGGCCGCGAACAAGAAGAACGGGACGAGCCTGCTCTCGCGGTGACCGGTCATTCGAGGCTCCAGAGCAGCTCCGCGAGCTCCTCGACGCGCGTCTGCCGTGAGAGCTTCTTCCGCTCGTCGTCGCTCAGATAGCCGTCGCCAAGCTGCCCCGCGCGCCAGCGCGCGTGCAGTCCGCGCAGGGCCTCGCGGATGCCGTCCTCGTCGTCCGGCCCGACGACGACGCCCGCGCCGGTTTCGCGCACGAGCTTCGCGGCGGCGCCGTCCGTCGGCACGGCCGCGAGGATCGGTCGCTCCGCGGCGAGGTACTCGAAGATCTTCCCGCTGGGCACGACCTTGCCGCGACCCGCCGCGTCCGGCAGCAGCAGCAGGTTCGCCTCGGAGTCGCGCTGTAGCTCGAGCGCGCGGCGGTGCGGGAGGTAGTCGAGCAGCTCGAGCCGGTCGCCGAGGCCGAGCTCCTGCACCCACTCGCGGTCGACCGAGCGGAAATCGCCGACGAAGCGCGCGACCACGTCGTCCAGGCCCGACGAGGCGAGCGCCGAGAGGAACGCGCGCGGGTTGCGCTTCCCGAAGAAGCTGCCGGTGTGCGTAATCCGGAAGCGCTCCCCGGGCCGGTACTCGAGGCCGGCGAAGTCGTCGAAGTCGCTGCCGTTCGGGATCACGCGCACCTGGCCGGCCGGGTCGAACGCGCGCACCTCGTCGGCGATCGACTCCGACACGGCGACGACGGCATCGGCCCGCCGCGCAACCAGCCGGACGACCTGCTCGAGCGCCTTCTCCTTCGCCTGGACGGCCCTGCGCTCGAAGCGTCGGTCGGCGTTCTGCACCAGCGAGTCGCGCTGGTCGGCGACCCACGGGATGCCGGTCAGCCGCTTGACGGCTGCGCCGATCAGGTTCATCGAGAGCGGCGGGCTCGTCGTGATCACCACGTCGATACCTTCGCTGCGGACGAGGCGGACCGCGGCCGGAATCGCCGTCGGCGCCCAGGTGACGCTCGCGTCGGGCAGCAGCAGGCGGCGGCCCGCGAGCCGCGTCTGCGCAAGCACGAGGTCGAGCCCGGTCAGGCCGCGCAGCTCCTCGGAGGGCAGGCGCGCCTTCGGCCCGAGATAGCGGGCGCGGTGGACGAACGCCTGGGTCGGCGGCCGCAGGTCGTCGTCCCGATGCAGCCACTTCGGGTCGTCCGGTGCAAGGACGTGCGTCTCGATCCCAAGCGCGGGCAAGTGCGTCGCCAGCTTCAGCGGCCGCTGGACGCCGCCCCCGCCGGCGGGCGGGTAATACATGGTCACGAGCAGGACTTTCACGGGATCCGGTACAGAACGTATCGCGAGCCCGCGTAGACGCGCGGCAGCTTGAAGTCGGCAGCGAGGACCCGCGTGCGGTCGACGAGCAGCCAGTGCGCGCCGTAGCGGCGCACCAGCGAGAGCGGGCCGCCGTCGCGGAAGAAGCGTTCCGCGTCCTGGAACCGGGTGGTCGGGCGGTTCGCCTTCGTGTCGGCGACGTGCGAGGTCGGCGCCGCATTCACGTACACCGGCGCAAAGGCGGCGAGCTCGTAGGCCGTCAGCGGGTCAGAGAAGACGACCTCGCCGATGGGGACGTGCTTGCGGACGGCGGTCACGAGCTTCTGCGGAAGCCCGAGCCGCGCCGCGGGCGCACGCGTCCAGTGCGAGTAGCCGTGCACGGCGACCGGGGCGAGGAAGAGCGCGACGGCGACCGCCGCGAGCAGCGGCAGGGCCTCGACCTCCGGAATCCGGCGGCCAGCGAGCGCGGCAGCGACCGCCGCCGCCGCGGTGGCGGCGAAGGCGGCCCACGTCAGGGCGCGAGGACCGCCGTCGACGAATCGGTAGGGCGCGCCGAAGTCTCCGGGCAAGACGAGCTGAAGCGCGATCCCGGCCGCGAGCGCGACCGGCAGGAGCGCCAGGCGCAGGAATCCCGCAAGCACGAGCGCGCCGCCCACGAGCACGAACGGCCGCGGCGAGAAGGCGATGATCCGGCGCGCCTGCGAGATCGAGATTGCGTCGGCGAAGTGCGGGAACACGAACGGCAGCAGCGCGATCGCGAAGGTGGCGAGCATCGTCCCGAGCACGAACGCGCCCCACAGCCGACGGTGGGCGAAGACCGCGAGCGGCGCCAGCCCGAGCGCCGCCACGGCGATCGCCCCCGCTCTCCCGAAGAGCTCCGGGCCGAGGCGGTAGCTGTGCAGGCCGAAGACATCGAGCTCCTGGCCGTAGCCGGCGAACGCCCGCCGCAGCTCGGCGTGCCCCGGGCTGTGCGACGCCGTCTGGCGGACGACCGGCAGCAGCCAGAGGACGACGAGCCCTGCCGGCACGGCGATGGCGGCCAGCGCCGCCCCGAGGCGGGCCACGTCGTGCCGCACGTCGAGCACCGCGCGCACGAGGAAGAAGCCGACGAGCCCGACCCCGACGAGCACCGAGTAGCTCGGGTGAACGAGCGTCATCACCGTCGACGCGCCTGCCACCGATGCGAGCAGCGCGGGCGAAGGCTCGCGCACGAACGCGAAGACGAGCGCGAGCAGCGCAGGAAGCAAGAGCACGCGCGATGCGGTCGCAGGAAGCGCGAGCGAGCTGTAGGTGCCGCCGTGGCCGGGCGCGAGGCCGAGCAGGGCGAACTCCGCGAGGGCCGCCGCGACTCCGCACCAGCGCGAGCGGAAGAGTGTCGAGCCGGCCTCGTAGACGAGGACGAAGGAAAGCGGCAGGAGCACCGTCGGCGCATGGAGGAACGCTGCGGGCGCGCCGACGCCGGCGAGCCGGGTCACCAGCGCCATGGCCGCGTGCCAGAGCGGGAACGCGTAGCCGGGGTGCAAGCCGCCGTCGCGGAACTCGTCGACCGAGCGCAGCGAGAGGGAGTCGAGGGCCAGCAGCTTCTGCACGCGGGCGAGGTGGAAGAAGGCGTCGCCGTCGTAGTGCGACACCCACCAGAGCGAGATCCCGGCCACGATCCCGAGAGCGACCACGGCGGCCGCCCACGGCGAGAACTCCACCGAGCGGCGAGCCGCGAACGGCACGGCGGCGATCGCGACCGTCGCGAGCAGCGCGAGCGCCAGCCACAGCGACCCGTGCACGGCGAACATGACCGTGGTCGCGCCGAAGAGGGCGGTGAGGCTCCACGCCACCACGCCTGCGAATCCGCGCACCCCGAGCGCCCGCGAGACGAGCGCGCCCGGCAGCAACAGGCACGCGGTCGCCGCGCCGAGCCGCAGCCCCAGGCCGACGCCCTCGGCGGGCAGCAGCCGAGTGAGCGCCAGCAGCACCGGCGCGAGCAGCCAGGCGACGAGGCTCATCTGCGCAGCAGCCGCGCGACCTGGACGAGCGCCGGCTTGAGGTCGTCTCGCGCGAAGACGGCGTCGACGTACGGCGGCCGCTGCGGCGCGGCGGACTCGCCCGGGAGCAGCGTGATCGCCCAGCGGGAGCGGCACCCGTTCGCCGAGACCGGCTCGACGCGCTCGCCGGTGAGGTCGCGGTAGGCGATCAGCGGGAGGTCGACCCCGCACGCCGCGGCGAGCCCGTGCCACTGGAAGAGCCGCGGGTTGATCTCCATCAGCTTGTAGGCGCCGTCGCGCGGGTCGCGCTTGAACTCGACCTGCGAGAGCCCGTGGAAGTCGACCGCGCGCAGTAGCTTCAGCCCCTGGTCGACGACCTCCTCGACCCAGACCGCCTCGCCGACGCGGCAGGTGCCGACACCCGGCGGCGTCTGCCGCAGCTTGCGTCCGCTGAACAGGCCGAGCGCCTCACCGCTTTCGGCGAGGTAAGACCCGAGCGTGAAGAGCTCGTCGTCGCCGCCCGGGATCAGCTCCTGAACCATCGGCTCGTACGGCTCGGTGTCGGCGTAGGCGCGCTCGACCTCGGCCGCGGTCCCGCAGCGGAACGCCTGCTTGCGAAAGCGGCGCTTGAATCCCTCCGTCGAGGACGGCTTCACGAGCACCGGCAGGCCGAGCTCCTCCGCGGCAGCGCGCGCTTCGTCGGCCGAGGTTGGGTACACGGTTCGCGGTGCCGGGATCCCGGCCGCCTCGGCCGCTGCCAGCTGCGAGCGCTTGCTCTGGATCTTCGAGAGCACCTCCCAGGCCGGGAACGGGTGGAGGAACTTTCCACCGAGCCGCGAGGCCCCGCGCGCGATCGCGTTCAGCGGCTCGTCGTGGGTCGCGAAGAGCGGCGCCAGCTCCACGTCGAGCCCGGCGAGGAAATCAACGAACGCCTCCTCATCCTGCGGATCCGGCGTCAGCACCGGCTCGGCGTAACGCGAGCGGAAGCCGAGCGCGCTCGGCCGGTGGTCGAGTGCGAGCACGTGGACGCCCGCGCGCCCGAGCGAGCGGATCGCCGCGAGGCCGTTCACCCAGCCGACGTCGACGACGACCGCCGTGCTCACTTCGCCAGCAGCTCCTCGACCGACGAGCCCGCCAACCAGCGCGCGGTTTCCGCGTAGGTCCGGCCGCGATCCCCGCGAAAGGCGATCCCGCGCAGCCGCAGCGAGACCAGCAGCAGCCGACGCGCCCGCTCCGCCTCGCGCCGCCCGTGGTGCTTGGCGAGGAAGCGCACGTGCCCACGCACCTGCTCCCGGAACATCGGCCCCCAGTTCTGCTTCGTCGAGGCGCCGCCCACGTGCACGAACTCCGCGTCCGGGGTGAAGAGCACCTTCCAGCCCGCCTGCCGAAAGCGGTAGGCCCAGTCGGTCTCTTCGCTGAACATGAAGAAATCCTCGTCGAAGAGGCCAACCGCGTCGGCGGCCTCTCGGCGTACGAGCCAGACCGAGCCCATCAGAAACTCGGCCTCGAGCGGCCGGTCGTACGCGAAGCCTGCCCCGTAGAACGCGTTCAGCGCGCGAGAGCGCGGCGCGAGCTTGCGCAGGAAGAGGTACTCGGTCGCGAGCCGCCACACCGTCGGAAAGCCGCGCACTGAGCGCTGCAGCGAGCCGTCCGGGTAGCGGAGCTTCGGGCCGACGACGCCGGCCTCGGGGTGCTCTTCTGCGAACGCGACGAGCCGCTCGACCGCGCCCTCGAGCGCCCAGGCGTCGGAGTTCAGGAGCAGGAACCAATCGCCGCTCGCGACCCGCATGCCGGTGTTCGAGCCGCCGCCGAGGCCCGTGTTCTCCTGCTCGATCAGCCGCGCCTCGGGGAACCGCTCCCGCACGAACTCGACGGTGCCGTCGGTCGAGCCGTTGTCGACGACGATCGCCTCGTGCCCGCGCACGCTCTCGAGCGCGCGCTCCACCCAGGGCAGCGCGTTGTAGGTGACGACGACGACGGAGACCCTACGCATTGCGGAAGCCGCGCAGGCTCTGCCAGCCGAGCAGCACCGCCCCGGGTACCGACAGGCAGAGCGTCACGACGAAGAACAGGAAGCCGGTCGTGAAGGCCTTGTCCGCGTCGACGCCGAGGTTCCCGAGGAAGCTGACGAAGAAGGACTCGCGCACCGCAATCCCGTTCACCGAGAACGGCACGAGCAGCACGAGGAAGAGCAGCGGGCCCATCACGTAGTACGGCCGCGGCGAGAGGTCGACCCCGACGGCGCGCCCGGCGAGCCAGATCGCAAGCACGCGCACCGCCTGCACGGCGAGCGTCAGCGTGAAGACGCCGCCGAGCAGGCGCGGATGACCGCGGTAGGCGTGGATCCCCTCGTAGGCCGCGCGGATCGGCCGCTCGACGCGGAGCAGGCGCAGCAGCGGCACGGACTTCGCGAGCAGCGGGCGGATGCCGCGCGAGAACAGTGCGACCGCGAGCACGATCGTCGCGACCACGAACGCGCCCTCGATCCAGAGGTATGCGCCGACGTCGTAGCGGCCGATGGCAAGCGCAAAGCCGACGCCGGCGAGCGCGAGCGTGGCCGCACCGCCGAGGGCCCGCTCGAGCAGCACCGAGCCGGCGACCGGGCCGCCCTGTCCGGGATGGCGCTTCGACGTCTCGTAG
Source organism: Gaiellales bacterium (assembly GCA_038237925.1). Taxonomy (GTDB): domain Bacteria; phylum Actinomycetota; class Thermoleophilia; order Gaiellales; family Gaiellaceae; genus AC-32. The sequence goes on from JBBRYF010000002.1 coordinate 45,195, forward strand.
ATACGAACCGCGTCGCCGCCGACGGCCGTCGGCAGCACCTGGCCCGCGGTGTAGGCGACGAAGTAGGCCCGCACGAGCCAGCTCAGCCGGTCGTGGAGCCCGCGGGCCGCGAGCAGCCACTGCCAGCGCCAGGCCATCGGCCACACCGAGCCGACCATGATCGCGACGGCGCCGAGGAAGTAGCCGACGTTCGCGTGCGACAGCAGGTGCCACGTGCGAGTGAGGTCGATCTTCCAGACGAGGTATGCCGTGCAGAGGCCGGTGACGGCGAGCGTCCCGGCGAGCCGGAGGAGACGGTTCCTCAACTGTTACGCGACGTCAGCATCGGCAGTGCCGAAGCGTACGTACTCGGCCGCCGCGGGCTCTCCGAGAGCCGCGTCCAGAGCGAGCGCGTGCACGTCGATCCCGTGCAGGAGGCGGCAGAGCTCCGCCTCACGATCACTCACGCGCGTGCGCAGCTCCGCCACGCGCGGCCCGTCGACGCCAAGCCGCAGCCGGGTCGAGGTGATGCCGTTCTCGATCCCGAGCGCCTCGGCCGCGCGCGCCGCGACGGCCGCGGCGGGGCCGACGCCCAGCAGCGGCTGGAACTCGCCGTCCGTGGAGAAGGCCGTCACCGTCACCTCAGCCGCGCCCGGCGCCTCCTCGGCGAGGCGGCGCCCCTTGCGGTCAGGCGGGCTGACGACGCACGGGAAACCTGGAGCTGCGGCTCCGTGTACGAGCGCCCAGCGCGTCTGCGGGACATGGGCCTCGCGCAGACGTTCGCGCTGGCGCAGCCTCGAGCCGACGAGCACGGCGCTCTCTGGCGAGAGCGGATGAGGCAACCGAAAGCGCGCGGCAATGCGCGCCGCCGCGCCCGTGGCGGGGCCGTTGGCGATCACGCCGCCGACGCGCGCGGCTTCGGCGAGCCGCTCGAGCGCGGGCTCGTCGTCGAGCCGAAGAATCGCGCGACGGTGCACCAGCGCAAAGCCGGGCGCACTCGGGTCAGGGTCGACGGCGACCACCAGCAGCCCTCGGGCGCGCGCCGCCGCCACCAGCCCCGTCGCCTGCGCGCCGAGCACCAGGATTCTCACGGTAACCGCCCGTTTGCAGGGAAAGCCGCGAGCCGCGACAATGGCGGGGTGACGGCCATCCTGGCGGAGCGCGTCGAAGAGCTGAGAGCCGACCGAGGGCACGGCGCCAGCTGGATGGCCCGCCGCGCGGTCGAGGCGCTGGCCGAGGTCGCGGAGCAGGAGGCGAGCTCGAGCGAAGCGCTGCTCGCCAGCCTGGTTGCCGGAGGGCGCGAGCTCGCGGGGAGCCGGCCGGGCGTCGGAGCGGTGGCGGGCGCGGTCGGTCGGCTGCTGGCCGCGGCGGCCGGAAGCGCCCAGCTCGAGGTCGAGCAGCTGCGCCAACTGGTGCAGGAGGAGGCCGCGTCGCTCGTCGACGGAAGGCGCCGCGCTGCGGCCTCGATCGCGATCCAGCTGCGGGAGCGGCTGGAAGACGCCATTGTACTCACGCACTCCGCTTCGGCAACCGTGCGGGAAGCCCTGCTTCACACACCGCCGAGCCGGGTGATCTGCACGGCCTCCGAGCCACAGGGCGAGGGCCGCGCCTTCGCGGAGGAGTTGCGCGGGAGCGGCCTCGACGTCGAGCTCGTCGACGACTCGACTGCCCCGCGCCAGCTCGAGTGGGCCTCACTGTTGCTCCTGGGGGCAGACACGGTCTTCCACTGCGGCACGCTCTGCAACAAGACGGGCACGCGCGCACTGGCCGAGGCCGCGACCGACGAGAGCGTCCCCACGATCGTGGCCTGCGAGGTCGTGAAGCTGGCGCCGATCGCCGCCGCCGAGGCACCGCCGCTCACGGAGAAAGAGTTCGAGCTGACGCCGCCGGAGCTCCTCGACTGCGTCCTGACCGAGGAGGGCGCCTACCTGCCGGAGGAGATCGGCGCCCTCATCGACCGCACGCCCTTCCTGCGCGAGGGCTACGCGCTATTGGCCCGCTAGAGCGGGCTCGAGCGACTCCTGCTCCCGCGGCGTCCGCTGCTTCCGCGCGACACCGAGGGCCGCGATCGCGCCCGCTCCCACCAGCGCGGCGCCGACGTAGATCGCCGGCTGGAGGCCGTTGACGAAGCTCTGACCCGTGCCGTAGCCACCGTAGTGCGCGAACACCGAGGCCAGGACGGCAACGCCGAAGACGCCGCCGAGCTCGCGGATCGCGTTGTTGGCGCCTGACGCCTGCCCCTCCTCCTCCGGCTCGACCGAGGAGAGCACCACGTTCGCGACCGGCGCGAAGTAGAGCGCCATCCCGATCCCGGAGAGCACGAACGGCGCGACGACGTGGATGTACGCGCCAGTCGGGGTCGTGACGAGCCCGATCCACGCAAGGCCGATCGCCTGCAACGCAAGGCCGGTCACCATCAGCGGCCGCCCGCCGATGCGATCGGAGAGCGCGCCCGCGAGCGGCGCCACGAAGATCGGCATCGCCGTCCACGGCAGGATGCGCAGGCCGGCGTCGAGCGGCGAGTAGCCCTGGACGGTCTGGAAGAACTGCGCGAGCAGGAAGATCGAGCCGAACATCCCGAAGAACATCAGGAGGGACGCGATGTTGGCCGCGGTGAACGTCCGGTTGCGGAAGAAGCGCAGCGGCAGCATCGGCTGCGGCGCCCGCAACTCCCAGACCACGAACAGCGCGAGCAGGATCAGCCCGGCAAGGAGCGCCGAGACGATCTCGAGGCTCCCCCAGCCGACCGAATTGCCGCGCACGAGGCCCCAGACGATGCCGAAGAGGCCCGCGCTCGCGAGGCCGACTCCCGGGAGGTCGAGCGCGTCGTTCGGCCCGCGGGTCTCGCGCAGGCGCAGCAGCGCGAGCGGGATCAGCACGATGCCGATCGGCACGTTGAGCCAGAAGATCCACTGCCACGAGATCCCCTGCACGACCGCGCCGCCGACGAGCGGGCCGATCGCGACCGCGAGGCCGCTGATCCCGCCCCACGCGCCGAGCACGAGCCCGCGGCGCTCGGCCGGAACAGCCGCGCTCAGGATCGTCAGCGTGAGCGGCGCCACGATTGCGCCACCGAGGCCTTGCGCGGCGCGGGCGGCGATCAGCACGTCGATCGACGGCGCGAGCGCCGCAGCCGCGGAGCCGAGGGTGAAGATGACGAGGCCGATCGCGAACAGCCGGCGCCGGCCGAAGCGGTCGCCGAGCGCGGCTCCCGTGATCAGCAGCACCGCGAAGGTGAGCGTGAAGGCGTTGACCGTCCACTCGAGCCCGCTCAGGCTCGCGTGCAGGTCCTTGTGGATCACCGGCAGCGCCGTCGTGACGACGAGGTTGTCTAGCGTCGTCATGAAGAGCGCGAGCGACGTGATCGCGAACGTCCAGATCGTGGCGGTGCGTTGAGTCATGCCGGTACCTCCTCGCATTGCTAGTTATCACTCACTTACTTTGGTGTGAAAAAAACTCACGCATCTTCCAGGCAGGCATCGAGCAGCCGCTTGGCCCACGGGCCCGGCTTGTCGAGCAGGTCCATTGCCGCGAACACGTTCAGCAGCATCCCGAAGGCGAAGAAATCGCGGATCCGCCTGGCGTCGGCGCCCGAGACGCGCTCGGCGTACTTGACGAGCTCGCCGTAGCCCTCGCGCACGATCGCGCGCACCTCGTCGTCGTCGCAGTCGGCGTAGGCCTGCATCTGCGCGCGCAGCCGCGTGCGGTCCTTGAGCAGGCCCATGTAGGCCTGGCCAATCGCCTTCAGCGCCGCCTCGCCCTCGAGGCCGGCCGAAGACTCCTGGAAGAGCTCGAGCGTCTCGCGCAGGCAGCGCCGCACCGACTCGAGGTACAGCTCCTTCTTCGTCTTGAAGAGCCGGAAGAGGTACGGCTGCGAGATGCCGGCCTTGCGGGCGATCGTGTCGGTCGACGTGCCGTCGAGGCCATGCTCGCCGAACTCCTGGACGGCAACGGCGAGGATCTCCTCGCGCCGCTCGTCGGCGGTCTTCCGGGTGGAGGTGGCTGCGTTCACGCGTTGGAAGTTAGCACTCACTCACAACGGCTGTCAAGACCTCAACTCACCGCGTCCTCCGGGAGTGGGATCAGCCGTGCCCGGTCGCGAATGTCCTGCAGCAGCGTCAGCGCGCGGCGGGCATCGACGACCGAGCGGTTCCATGCCGGCCGGTAGCGGTCGAGCACCGGGAGCGCGCGCAACGCGATTCTGCGGGCATCGAGCGCGCCCAGCAAGAGCCGCCTGACGCGGCGTGTCTCCCCCGTGGCAGGGTCGCCGCGGACGAGTACGACCGAGTGCGCGACGACGGCGCTATACGACCTCGCGCGCCGCAGCAGCTTCGCTTGCGGGAGCCGCCCCAGCCGCCAGTCCCGGAACGCGAGCTCGTAGGCCGTCAGCGCAGCGCTCACCGGCTCGTAGTCGTGCACGAGCCGCTGCTGCTCCCGGTCGAGGGCGGGGAACGACTGGCTCGGCCGGGGCGGCCGCGGCTGGACGTGCCGTTTGCCGTGGCTGCACCCGGCGAGCAGGGCGACGGCCAAGAGGGCGCAGGCGCGGCAGTAGACTCGGCGGCCATGAACGTCCTGGTCACGGGCGCCTCCGGCTTCGTCGGGCGCGCGCTCATCGAGGAGCTTCGTCACGCGAACGGAGCCTACGAGGTTCAACCGCTCGGACGTGAGGACGGCGACCTCGCGGGCGCAGGCGTCGCCGAGGCTGCGATCGCGGAGGCGAAGCCGGACGTGGTCGTCCACGCGGCCGCGCGGATCGGCGTCGTCCGCTCCGACGACGAGCCGGAGCTCGCTCTCCGGTCGAACGCCCTCGCGACGGCGCTCATCGCGCGAGCGGCCTCCGCTCACGGCGCTCGCCTCGCGTACCTCTCGACTTCGGACGTCTACGGAGCGGCGGTCGCTGCCGACGAGGAGACGCCGCCGGCGCCGGAGAGCCTCTACGCGCTCACGAAGCTCTGGGGAGAGCAGGCGGCCGCGCTCTATGCGCCTGAAGGCCTGACCGTGCTCAGGCTCGCGAACCCCTACGGGCCCGGCGTCGACGCGGGCCAGAGCAAGGGCGCGCTGCCGACGATGCTGCGGCAGGCCGAGTCGCGCGAGTCGATTCCCGTCTTCCGCGGCGAGGCGCGCACGTTCTGCTGGATCGGCGACGTCGTCCGTGCGATCAGGCTCGTGCTGGAGGCGGTGGCAACGGGAACGTTCAACGTCGGCGCCGACGGCGAGGCGGTCTCGCTTGCCGACGTCGCTCGCCTCGCGTGCGAGCTGACGGGCGCGCCGCAGGACTTGATCGAGGAGGTCGAGCCGCCGCCGGGCCGCGTGATGACGCGGATCTCGATCGAGCGGATGCGCGGGCTCGGCTGGCGACCGGAGGTCTCGCTGGACGAGGGCATGAAGCGGCTGCTCGAGTCGCTCCGCGCCGGCGCCACCGCGTAAGTGCACCATCACTGGAAGAGGCACTGATGCCCCGCGCCTTCGTCCTCACCGGCGGATCGCGGTCGCAGCTCGGCCTGCTCGAGCAGGCACGCGCGCTCGGTCACGAGGTCTGCGTCGTCGACGGCTCGCCGGACGCGCCGCTGCTCGCCGACGCCGACCACCGCATCGTCCGCAGCTTCACCGACGTGAACGGTGTGATCGGCGACCTCGAGGCGCAGAGGATCGAGCCGGTCGCGGTCGCGACGATGGGCTCCGACCAGGCGGTGCTGCCGACCGCGCAGCTGGCGGAGCGGCTCGGGCTTCCGGGCCTCCCGGTCGAGACCGCCCGCACCGTCGCGGACAAGCGCCGCATGCGCGCCGCCTTCGATCGCAGGAAGGTGCGCTGCCCCAAGGGCCGCGAGGCCACGACCTTCGAGGAGGCCGAACAGGCCTTCCACCAGCTCGGGCCGCCGGTGGTTGTGAAGCCGGTCGACGGTTCAGCCCAGCGAGGTGTCACCGAAGTGCGAGAGGAACGCGAGCTTTCGGACGCGGTCGACCGCGCGCTCGCGGCATCCCGCAGCGGCGCGCTCGTGCTCGAGCAGTACCTCGACGGCGACGAGTTCACGGTCAACGGCTTCCTGCTCGAGGGCCAGTACTTCCCGATGAGCATCACGCGCCGCCTGCTCCATCCCCCGCCGCCGCTCGGCGTTTGCGTCGCGCACCGCTACCCGTCGCTTCTGAAGAACGAGGCGCCGCTCTTCGAGCTCGCCCATCAGGCGAGCCTCGCCGTCGGGCTCGAGACGGGCCCGTCGTACGTGCAGGTGCGCATGCGGGACGGCCAGCCGTGGGCGATCGAGGTCGGCGCGCGCCTCGGCGGCGGCAAGGACGCGGAGCTGGCCAAGCTCGTCACGGGCTTCGACGCGATCCGGGCGAACGTGCTCTGGGCGCTCGCCCAGCTGCGGCGCGAGGACCTCGAGTCCGGCGAGCCGCAGGCCCCGGTCGGCCAGGTGCGCTTCGTCGTGGCGCCGCCGGGCCGGATCGTCCGGCTCGACACCACTCCTGCGCTCGCCCTCGACGGCGTCCACGAGGCCGGCTGGTACTGGCGCGAGGGGATGACGCTGCCGGCGCTCACCTCCGGCGCCGAGCGACTCGGCTACGTGCTCCTCACCGCGTCCGGCGAGGACGAGCTCGACGCGCTCACCGACCGCGCGCTCGCGGCGCTCGACGTCGAGATCGTGGTCGAGAGCGCCGAAGGCGTCGCTTGCGACGCCGCCTCAGGAGGCGCGAGCTCTGCTCGTGCCTCCGTCTAAAATGACCGGTCGATGCGCTGCCCGTTAGAAGGTGCGGCGCTGAGGTGAAGGTCTTACATTCGCCGATCAACATCGCGGGCGGGCCGGGCGCGATCTCGGCCGGGCTGCGGGAGCTCGGCGTCGAGAGCACGCTGCTCGTCTTCAACGAGCGGCCGTTCGAGCGCGGCTTCGACGTCAACCTCGCGCTGCGCGACACGAGCCGGCTGAGCTCAGTTCCCTTCAACCTGCCGAAGCAGCTGCGCGCGCTCGCGTGCGCGCTGCGGCGCTTCGACGTCTTCCACTTCCACGCCGGCCTGACGCTCGCGCCCGAACGGATCACGCTGCCGGCGCTGCGCGCGGCGCGGAAGGCGATCGTCTTCCAGTCGTGGGGCTCCGACCTGCGCGGTCGCAGCGCGGCCGACGTCTCGTACCTGCGAAGCGCGGATGCGGTGATCGTCGGGAGCTACCTGACGCGGAGGCTGTCCCCGCGCGGGCCGTGGCCCGAGTACGAGGTCGTGCCGCCCGCGCTCGTGCTCGACGACTGGCAGCCCTCGCCATTGGAGCCCGGCGAGACGCTGCGGGTCGCGCACGCGCCGAGCAAGCGCGTGGTGAAGGGAACCGACGCGGTGCTGGCGGCCGTCGAGTCGCTCCGCGCCCGCGGCGCGCCGATCGAGCTCGACCTGATCGAAGGCGTCCCGAACCGGGAGGCGCGCCTGCGCTACGCGGCCGCAGACGTCGTCGTCGACCAGCTCCGCATCGGCTGGTATGGCATGTTCGCGATCGAGTCGATGGCGCTCGCGAAGCCGGTCGTCGCCCACCTCGACGAGCAGGCGGCGGCCGAGACGGAGGAGGCGTTCGGGCTCGAGCTCCCGCTCGTGCGCGCCGACGAGAGGAGCCTCGAGGACGTGCTCTCCGGGCTGGTCGAGAGCGGTGCCGAGCTCCCGGCGCTAGGCCGCCGAAGCCGCGACTACGTCGAGCGCGTCCACGCGCACACGGCGGTCGCGCGGCGCGTGCTCGACATCTACGAGCGCGTCATGCCCAACAGCTCGTAGAAACCGATCGGCGACCATGAGAAGCCGTGCACGCCGGCGGCGAGGCGGTAGTGCTCGGTCGGCGTGTAGACCGGGATCGCCGGCACTGCGTCGTGCAGCTTCTCGACGAGCCGCCGCTCGATCCGCCAGCGCGCCTGGTCGTCGAGCGTGCGCACCGCCCGGCCCATCAGCGCGTCGTAGAACGGGTCGCACCAGCGCGCGACGTTGAACGCGCTGCCGCAGGGGAAGAGGTCGAGCAGGTTGTAGGGGTCGAAGACCTTCGGGCTCCAGCCGAGCAGCACCAGGTCACTGTGCAGCGCGAGCAGCTCCCGAACCGTTGCGACCGGCCGGAACGAGAGCGTGATCCCGAACTCGCGCAGCTGCTTGTCATTTCGGCTCAGCTCTGTGGCGATCTTCGAGCCGCCGACGTCACCGGTCGCCCACGCGAGCGAGAGCCGCAGCGGGCCGGGTGCCTTCTGCAACAGCACGGGCGCGTGCGAGTTGACGGTTCCTGCACCGGGCAGCGCGGGAGAGATCAGCGATGACGGCGCGGTATCGAGATCGAGGTGCGTCACGACCCAGGCGACGTACTGCCTGGCCGCGAGGTTCGCGAGCGCTGAGTCCTTCGTTGCGAGCCAGAGCAGCCCCGTGGCGAGGGTCGGCAGCTCACGCGTGCCGGGCGATGCGCCTCCGACGGTGTCGATCCACGGCAGCCCCGGGCCAGCGCGCCCGCGCGGCAGGACCGCGTCGGCGCCCTTCGGCGAAGCGGTCAGCACGAGCCGACTCGGCTTGACGGACGACGCGTTCCAGTAGTTGAAGTTCCGCTCGAGCACGAGCTTCTTCGCGGTGCGGGAGGCAAGCCGGAACGGGCCGCTGAAGGCCGTTGGGCGCGGCGGCTGCGGCATCGCCACCGGGTAGGCGACGAGCTCGTCGAACCAGGGAACCGGGTGCTGGAGCGTGACGCGCAGCGTGCGGGCGTCCGGCGCCTCGACGCCGAGCCCGCCCGTCCCGGCCGCGTGCAGGTGGCGTGCGCCGCGAACGATGCCGAGATCCGGACCGGCGTACGGCGCCCCGGTCTTCGGCGCGAGCGCGTGCAGCCAGGCGCGCCGGAAGTCGGCGGCCACGATCGGCGTGTCGTCGCTCCAGCGGAGGCCTTTGCGCAGGTGGAAGGTCCAGACGAGGCCGCCCTGCTCGACGTCCCACGACTGAGCCAGGTCCGGCTCGACGCCGCTCGGGGTGAAGCGCGTCAGCCCCGCGTAGAGCTCGTGCGCGACGTTCAGCGAGGGCAGGTCCAGGGCCGTCGCGGGGTCGAGAGTTCCCGGCACGAGCGGGAGCGCGAGCTTCAGCTCGACGTGCGAAGGCTTCGACGCCGAGCCGCCGCAGCCGGCCAGCGCCAGCGCGGCGACGAGCGCTACCCCACGAACTTTCGCCATACGTTGTCGAGCAGCTTGTAGGTGATCCCACGGCCCATCCGCAGGAAGGTGTAGTTGCCGGTCGCAAAGACCTGCCCGCGGCCCGCGCGCGACCAGACCATCGCCGAGTGGATCACGCCGCGCTTGCCGCGGATGAGCGCCTCTGCCGCCACGACGTGGTCGCGCGGAGTCAGCTCGGGATCGGTGCGGTCGCTCTCGGAGGCGGCCACGCCGAAGGCCTGGCCCGGCCCGATGCCGGTGCCGCGGAAGAGCCAGCGGACGCGGTCGTAATCGTGCCCCGTGGCGGCCACGTACGGCGCCGCGCGATCCTTCGGGAAGCAGCAACCGTCGTAGCCGACCCCCGCGAGCGCGAAGTCGGAGCGGCCTTCGCGCGCGTCGTAGTCGGTCATCACGACGGCGTTGTGCTCGCGGTCGATTTGCACCTGCCGGTAGAACGGGTTCGCCTGCAGGAAGACGAGCTTGCCCCCAGCGTCGCGGTAGCGCTTGAGCAGGTCGTAGGTCGCCGGCTCGTAGTACTCGGTGTGGCCGGGGAACACGATCGCCGGGTAGCGGCGCAGCGCCGAGAGCGGCAGCAGGCCGAGCTCGACGTCGGTGATGTGCTGCGTGCGAACGGAGCGCGAGCAGAGCCAGCGCGAGAACGGGACCGCCGCCTGGTGGTCGTCCTCGACACCGGCGCGCAGGATCGGTCCCTTCAGGGAGACGCGTCGCTGACGCCAGAACTGGTACCAGCTGTCGGAAATCCCGTTCAGGTCGGCGTCGTAGGCGTTGTAGGCGCGCCACGTGAGGTAGGGCCAGACGACAAGCGCCGTGTGCGGCTGCGGCCGGTCGAGCCGGACCGGCGAGCGCACGACGATCGGCGCGCGGAACTGGTCGCCTGCCGAGTCGCTCGCGACGGCGTGGTAGAGGCCGGGCGGATCGCCGAACGGGATGGTCACGCTGCCGGCATCGCTCAGGATCAACTGGTCCGAGCCGGGCGCCGTGCAGTCGCGCTCGAGGCTCACCCCAGCGTGCCCATTGTACGACGAGACGACCAGCGGCACCCTGTCGCCCTGGTTGAAGCTGCCGGTCGAGTCGACGAACGCAGCCAGCCGCTCGACGCGCACCACCCTCGGGTTCGCCGCGCACCCGGAGCGCCGCCAGTCCGGCTGCAGCACGCTCCGCTCGGCCGCACCGGGCCTGGCCACACCGCGCGGGAGCAGCAGCCGTCCCGAATTCTTGTAACAGACTGTTACTAGATAGGAGCCGTCGCCGAGCTTGCCGCCGGTCGCGGTCGTGCCGTTCCAACTCACCTCCGGACCGCGTGCCGAGACGCCCGTCCGGATCCGCTTCCAGCCCGAGAGCCGGCCGCCCCAGGCGTATGCTCGTAGCCCGACGAGCGCGCCGATGGGCGCATTCGTGCGTAGCCGCAACACGTCGTTGACCCCGTTGCCGTTCGGGCTGATCACGGCCGGGCTCAACGAGACTAGCCGCAGCGCGGGCGCCGAGCGAGCAGCCGCACCCGGGACGACCGCGAGCACCACGGCCGTCGCGGCGAGGGCGAGCCTCACGCCCCGGTGGCGAGACTCTGCACAGGCTGCCGCTCGCGATACCACGCGATCGTCCGGGCGAGCCCGTCGTCCAGGTCGACCCGCGGCTCCCACTCGAGCAGCTTCAGCGCCTTGTCGACGTTCGGGATCCGCATCTCGACGTCGGTGTAATGCAGCGGCTGGAAGATGATCTCCGACTCCGAGCCGGCAAGCCGCTTGATCCGCGTTGCGAGGTCGAAGACAGTCACCACCGAGCGCGGGTTCCCGACATTGAACACTTGGCCGACGGCCTCCTCGCGCTCGAGCATCCCGAGCAGCGCCTCGACCACGTCGTCGACGAAGCACCAGGCGCGGATCTGCGAGCCGTCGCCATGGATCACCAATTCGTCGCCGGCGAGCGCGCGCACCGTGAAGTGATGGATTGCGCCACTCCCGAGCTGACCCGGGCCGTAGACGTTGAACGGCCGGATCGTCGTGGACGGCAGCTTGTACTCGTCGAAGTACGAGTGCGCCAGGTACTCGCCGGCGAGCTTCGACACCGCATACGTCCAGCGTGCCTCGCCGACCGAGCCCTGCGAGGTGACGTGCGTCTCCTCGACCTTGTACGCGTGCGTGCCGAAGACCTCGCTAGTCGAGAAGTCGATCAGCCGTTCGAGCGACCCGGCCTCGTGCGCCGCCTCGAGCACGTTCGAGGTGCCGATCAGGTTCACGCGCATCGTGCGCACGGGGCTCTTCAGCACGGAGTCCACGCCCGCGATCGCGGCCAGGTGGACGACGTGCGTGCAGCGGGCGGTGAGCTCGCGCAGGAGCGTCAAGTCGAGCACGTCGCCCTGCACGAAGCGCAGGTTCTCGTGCTGGGCGAGGTCGGTTCCCGTGAGCGAGTCGCGGTGGAGGTTGTCGAGGACGACGATCTCGTTCTCGGCCACCAGACGCCGCGCGAGCGCCGTGCCGATGAAGCCCGCGCCGCCCGTCATCAGGATCTTCTTGCCGCTCAGAGCCACGCGGCGGAGTCTATCGGCGGGCCATTTCGCCAAACTGGTGCCGTGATCGCGGACCAGCTCTGGCGGCTCGCCAAGCACTCGGCCGTCTACGGACTCGGTGCGGTGGTCTCGCGGCTGATCAGCGTCTTCCTGCTCCCGGTCGTGACGCGCTACCTGAGCCGAAGCGACGTGGGCGCCGTCGACACGCTGATCTCACTCTCGGTCGTGCTCGTGATCGTGCTGCGCGCCGGAATCTCGATGGCGTTCTTCCGCTTCTACTTCGACGCCGTGGACGAGGCGGGCCGGACGACGGTCGTCCGCACGTCGTTCTGGTTCACGATGACGATGGCGACTTTCGGGCTCGTCGTCGGCTCGATCGTCGCGAAGGACCTCTCGCAGCTCCTCTTCGCCACCGATTCGCGCGCCAACCTGGTGCGCGCGGCGCTCGTCCTCCTCTGGGCGCAGATGAACTACGAGCAGCTCACATCGCTCTTTCGGGTCGAGGAGCGCTCGCTCTCGTACGTCGCCGCGACTCTCGCCAACGTGATCATCACCGTCGTCGCGACGATCCTGCTCGTCGCGGTTTGGCACAAGGGCGCGATCGGCGTGATCGTCGGCAACTTCGCCGGCACGCTGGCGGTCTACTTCGTCCTCCTCGCCTACCGCCGCTTCCAGCTCGGGCTCGAGTTCGACCGCGACCTCTTCCGCCAGATGCAGCGCTTCGGCCTGCCGCTCGTGCCGTCCGGGATCGCGCTCTGGGTGATCGACCTCTCCGATCGCTTCTTCCTGGTGCGGATGAAAGGTCTCGCCGAGAACGGCCTCTATTCCATCGGAGTGCGCATCTCGACGGCGATCCTGCTGGTGCTGATCGCGCTGCGGACGGCGTGGCCCGCCTTCGCCTTCTCGATCAAGGACGACGAGGAGGCCAAGCGCACGTACGGCTTCGTGCTCACCTACGTGCTCTACGCCTGCTGCTGGCTCTCCCTGACGCTGTCGCTGCTCGCGCCGTGGCTCGTGCACCTGCTCACGACGCCGAGGTTCTACCCGGCCTCGCGTGTCGTGCCGCTGCTCGTCTTCGGCGCGACGGCGTTCATCGCGTTCAACGTCATGTCGATCGGGATCGGACGGGCGAAGAAGACGCAGTTCAACTGGGTCGTCACGGGCGCCGCCGCGGCGGTAAACGTCGGCGTCAACTTCGTGCTGATCCCACGCTACGGGATGATGGGCGCAGCCGTCTCGACGCTCGTCGCCTACGTGATCATGTTCCTCGGCATGACCGTCCGCGCGCAGCAGGTCTTCCCGGTGCCTTACCAGTGGCGGCGAATCGCGCTCGCCGCCGGCGCGGCGGTCGGCCTAACGGTGCTCGGGAAGAGCCTTCACGTCTCGCTCGCCGGCGCCGTCCTGCTCAGCGCCGTGTACCCGCTTGCCCTGCTGCCGCTCGGGTTCTACCTTCCGGTCGAGCTGCGGCGCATCCGCGCGCTCGTCTCGCCGGCCCGGTAACGCGGCCGCGAGGCCGATCGCGCCCCAGACGGTCGGGTCCTCGAAGAAGGCGTTGTAGAAGAGGCTATGGACCGCGATCGCGGCGACGATCAGCCCGAACGTGAGCGCGGCGAGACCCGCTAGATCGCGGGCAAAGCGTCTGAACGCGAGGCCGAGCGCGGCCACGAGCAGCCACGCGTACAACACGAGACCGGGCAGCCCGGTCTCGGCGGCGACGGTGACCGGTGTCGTGTGCGAGGCGGCCGCATTTGGCTCCTTCCCCTTCAGGTGCGTGAGCTCCGCGTAGGCGTGCTTGAAGCCGCCGACTCCCACGCCGACGACCGGGTGGTGGACGGCGATGTGGGCTCCCTTGCGAATGAGCTTCCCGCGGCCGCTGGTCGTGCTCTTGCCGCCGCCGTGGCCGGTGAGGTCGTGGCGCACGCTCGGCAGCGCGAGCGCTCCGGCGACCACTACGACCGCGACGACGCCGGCGAGCACGGCCCCTCGGCGGCCCCAGGCAAAGACCGCGGCGAGGACAACCCCGGCCGCCAGCGCGGCGAAGCTCGACTGCGAGTACGAGAAGTAGAGCCCGGCCCAGACCAGCGCGATCGCCCCTGTGCCGCCAAGGAGCACGCGCCGGTCGCGCGCGAACAGCACTCCGACCAGGCACGCGAGGATCGCGACGACGAGGAAGCGCCCGTAGATCGACGGGTCCCAGAAGACCGAGTTGACGCGGAAGAACGGCGCGTAGGCGTTCGAGACCAGGAGCTTCGGGTTCCAGAAGATGTCGCGCGTCTCGTGCTGGTAGATCCCGATCGCGGCGAAGATGAGCGCCATCGCCGTCAGCTCGACGAGCAGGCCGAGCGCCAGGAGACGGCTCCAGGCGAGGCGCGCGAGCACGACCGCGAGCAGGCCGAACGGCAGGTAGAAGAAGAGCAGGTCGATCGCGCCCTGGCGCACGTCGCCGCTCCAGAGGATCGAGAGGCCGGTCCAGCCGACGAAGGCCGCGAGCGGCCAGGCGACCGGCCCGAGCTCCCTCCCGCGCGGGTCACCCTTGACGAGCTCCCAGGCGAGTAGCAGCGCAGCCGCGGCGACGACCGCGTAGAGCGGCACGAGCAGGTTCGCGTCGGTCGCGCCCACCTTGACGTGGATGCGCGCGGCGACACAGGCGAGGACGACAAACGGGAGGACGTAGGGCCAGCGCCGGAACGCGGCCGCGCCTCCCGCCGCGAGCAGGATCCCGACAACGGCCGCCGCGGCGAGCAGCGGCCGGTGCCCCGTCGGCGAGAGGTAGAGGGCAAGCAGGATCGCGCCGAGCGCCCACCCGGCCAGAGCCCCGAGCCGCAGCACCCGCGTGGGCGCCACGAGCAGGAGTGCGAGCCCTGCCGCGCCGAGCACACCTCCAGCGCGGGCGACCTCGCTCGTCACCGCGTCACCGTCACGATCGCGCGCGCGGTGTGACCGTTCGCCGCGACGCGCAACAGGTAGCGCCCCGGCTTCGGCGCGCGAAGGACGAGCACGCGGGCGCTGCGCCGCGTGTGCAGCGAGCCGAGGTGGACCGTGTACCGCTTCGCGTCTGTGAGGACGCGCACGCGGAAGCGCGAGCCCGTCTTCACCCTCAGCGCATGAGGGCGCAACTCGACATAACGCACGACGACGGTCACGGCACGGCTGGGCGGGCCGAGGTTCGTCGCCAGGTCGAGCGCCCGCAACCTGATCCGGTACCGCCCGGGGGCGAGCCGGCGAACTGCTCGGCCGCGCCAGTCGTACTTGCCCGCGCGGACGTACCGCTTGACGATCGCGCGCTGTTCGCCGTTCACGTACACAACCGCGCGGGCACGCTCACTCGTCCGGTAGAGGATGCGCGGGAAGTCCTTACGAGCGTCGCCGTCGGGCGAGAAGACCTTCGGCCTCACCGAGACGAGGCGGATCAGGGGCGGTGTCGCATCCATCCGAATGGGATTGGGCAGCAGAATCGTCCGGTGCTCCCGTGCGAGGTGGACTCGCGGACGGTAGGTGCCGTCGGGAACCACCTCGCCGTTGTTGTCCCGCCCGTTCCAACTGAAGCGCTCCAACCCCTTTGCGACGCGGCGCGAGCGCGCGAGTGTGCAGACGACGATCCCGCTCCCGTTCACGATCTCGACCGTCACCCGGTCGGGCTTGCGCAACACGAAACGGATCGAAGCCTTTCTGGCCGCGACCGAGTCGGGCGCGACGACCTTGTCCACCTCCGTGTTCGCGATCGCGCTCTTCTGGAGCTTCAGGCCCTCCGTGACCGCGAACGCCGCGGCGGTGCAGCCGAGCAGAGCCAGCACCACCAGCGTCGGCAGGAAGCGCACCACGGGACGGCGAGTCTAGTCGGAACCGATGGAGCGCTCGACGAAACACGGACTGTGCCGAGCAGTGTTCCATCGATCCCTCCGCCTTATGCAGGCGTCTCGGCGCTTCGGCGCCGTCCCGAGCGGGCGACCAGGCCCCAGACGGCGAAGATCAGACCCGCGAGGATCGCGCCGCCGGCGATCACATAGTCGACCTGCGGCGGGTCGATCAGCTTGATGCCGCTCAGCATCAGCACCGAGGCGAGCCCGAGTCGCAGCGCGCGGTCGGGGATCTTGAGCGTGAACTGGCTCGAGATCAGCACTCCAGGGATCGAGCCGGTCAGCAGCCATGCCATCGTCCGCAGGTCGACGTTGCCGGCGACGAGATGCCCGAAGCCCGCGACCCAGAGCAGGGCTGCGGCGTGGAAGATGTCGGTGCCGACGATCTTCGGCAGCGTCAGCGGGAAGACGAGCACCATGATCAGCCCGAAGAAGGTGCCGCTGCCGACCGAGGTCAGGCCGACGACGAAACCGCACGTCGCGCCGATCGCGACCGCGACGATCCGGTCGCGCCGCTCGAGCAGGAACGGCGCGTCGTCCGGCTGGACGCCCCGCTGGATGAACGTCTTCCCGACGAGGCCGGCCCCGCCGACAACGAGCGCCACGCCGACGGCGTAGGCCTCGATGCTCTCGGCCCCGCTCGAGTGGTGCTTCAGCCAGGTGGCGAGCACGACCCCGAGCAGCGACATCGGCCCCGAGCCGAGGAACATCCAAGACGTCAGCCGCGCGTGGACGGTTCCGAGCCGGCGGTGCCGCAGTGCGCCGAAGCTCTTGAAGATCGCCCCGTGCAGGACATCGGTGCCGACCGCGAGGGTCGGCTTGAAGCCGAAGAAGATCACCAGGATGGGCGTCAGCAGCGAGCCGCCGCCCATTCCGGTCACCCCGACCAGCAGCCCGATCAGCAGGCCGCTGAGCGTGAACTGCCAGGTCATGGGCTAGTCGCGAGACGCCTTGATCAGGACCTCGGCGACCTCGGGCCGTGTGAACTCGACCGGCGGGAGCTTGCCCTCGGCCAGCAGCTCGCGCACCTTCGTCCCGGAGAGGAAGACGTGGTCGTCGCCTCCGTGCGGGCAGGTCTTGGGCGTCGCCATCGAGCCGCAGACCTTGCAGAAGAAGGCGTGCTCGAAGAACATCGGCTCGATTCCGAGCTCGTGCGGCTCGAACTCGTCGAAGATCAGCTGCGCGTCGTAGGTGCCGTAGTAGTCGCCGACGCCCGCGTGGTCGCGGCCGACGATGAAGTGCGAGCAGCCGTAGTTCTTGCGGCAGATCGCGTGCCAGATCGCCTCACGCGGCCCGGCGTAGCGCATCGCCGCTGGGAACGATGCGACGATCACCCTGTCGGCCGGGAAGTAATTGTCGACCAGGACGCGGTAGCACTCGACCCGCGTCGCGGCAGGGACGTCGTCCGACTTCGTCTCGCCGACGAGCGGGTGGATCAGCAGCCCGTCGACGGTCTCGAGCGCGCCCTTGGTCAGGTACTCGTGTGCGCGGTGGATCGGGTTGCGCGTCTGGAAGCCGACCACGCGGCGCCACCCACGCTCGGCGAAGATCACGCGGGTCTGCTCCGGGTCGAGCGCGAGCTCCGGGAAGGCCGGCTCGGCCCGCTTGAAGACGGTCACGCGGCCCGCCAGGTAGAGCGGCTTCTGCTCGTACAGCCGCGCGACGCCGGGATGCGCATCGTCGGTGGTGCGGAAGCAGCGCTCGGCTTCCCGCTCCTTGTCGTACTCGTACGCCTGGTCAACGTGGAGGACGGCGAACGGCGTGCCGGCGCCGTCGGTGAGCGCGACCTGGTCGCCCTCGGGCTCGCGATCGACCGCGAGGCACACGGGGAGCGCCCACGGCACGTCGTTCGCCAGCCGCATCTCCTCGACGACTCGTTCATAGTCGTGCCTGGCCATGAAGCCCTCGAGCGGCGAGAGCGCGCCCGAGGCGAGCATGTCGAGGTCGGAGAGCTCACGCGGTGTGAGCGCGATCTGCTCGAGCTTCTCGACGCCGGCGGGCCGCGGGCCTGTGCGGTCGACCAGCTTGCCGCCGTGCGGCTCGATCAGCTGCGCCGTCTCGACGGCCGTCATCGGTAGCGCCTTTCACAGCTGACGTGTCGACCGGTCATTGCAGACGGACGCACGAGCGAAGCCCGTGCGTCCTGAACGAGACGCCGCGAGCGCCGTCTCACGAGGGCACCTGCGACGGAATGAGCCCGAGCTCCTCGAGCTTGGCGACGACGAGCGCCGCGCTCTCCTCGGGCTCGTGCTCCTCGGTGTCGATCACGAGCTCCGGATTCGAGGGCTCCTCGTAGGGGTCGGAGACGCCGGTGAACTCTTTGATCTCGCCCTTGAACGCCTTCTCGTAGAGCCCCTTCACGTCGCGCTTGGCACACTCGTCGACCGAGGTCTTGACGTAGATCTCGACGAAGGTCCCGACCTCGGAGATGCGCTCGCGCGCCTCTTGCCGCGTCGCCTCATAGGGCGAGATCGTGGCCGCGATCACCGTGCCACCCTGGCGGGTCAGGCGCGAGGCGACCCAGCCGACGCGCTCGATGTGCGTGTCGCGGTCCTCTTTCGAGAAGCCGAGGCCCTTCGAGAGATGCGTGCGCACGGTGTCGCCGTCCAGGTACTCGACGACGAGGCCGCGGCGGTCGAGCTCGGGCCCGACGAGATGGGCGATCGTGGTCTTCCCGGAGCCGGAAAGGCCCGTGAACCAGAGCGTGAAGCCGCCGGGCCGGACGTGATTCGTCTCGGGGTGCTCGGCGGCGTAGATGTGATCGGTCATGTTCCTCCTAGTGGCGTTTCGAGGTGGATCCCACACTCGAGCTTGTCGGAGCCGGCCCAACGGCCGGCGCGCTCCTCTTGCTCGGGCGTCGTCGGCCGCGTGCACGGGATGCACCCGATCGAACGGAAGCCCGCGTCGTGGAGCGGGTTGTAGGGAATCTCGTTGATCATGATGTACGCCCAGACGCGCTTCTCGTCCCAGTCGGCGAGCGGGTGCAGCTTCCACGTCTCGTAGCGCTCCGACCACTGGATCTTCGGCGTGGTCGCGCGGCTCGGGGACTGGTCGCGCCGGATCCCGGAGATCCAGGCGTCGTAGGGCTCGAGGGCCTGCAAAAGCGGCTCGACCTTGCGGATGTGGCAGCAGCGGTCGGGATCGGTCTCCCACAGGTTCGGCCCCTCGGCGCGGTGCTGCTCGGCAATCGTGATCACCGGCGGCGGCGGGAGCAGCTTGATCCCGTAGCGCTCGACCAGGCGGTCGCGCGTCTCGTAGCTCTCGCGGAAGAAGAGGTGCGTGTCGAGCTCGACCACCGCGATGTCGAGCCTGAGCTCGGCCACCATGTGCACGAGCACGGACGACTGCTTCTGCCACGAGCACGTCAGGCAGAGCCCGTCGCCGAACTCGGCGTGAGCCCAGCGGAGCACGTCCTCGGCCTGCATCGACTCGAGGTCAGGGAGCTGCAGGCTCGGCGTCGCCAAGCAGCACCTCCCTCAATGTGTCGGCTCGAAGCCCCAGGCGCAGCGTCTCGAGCGGGATCACTTCCTCCGGTGGGATGTTGCCGAGGTTCACGTTCGGCCCGAAGTGCTTCACGAACCAAGCCTGGCTCGCCTTGCTCGGGGCCTCAAAGATCAGGTCGGCGACATCGACCTCGTGCGCGATCTCGTCGACGAGACCGGTGCGCATCTCGCCTGTCGGCCGGTAGATCCCGGCGGTGCCGCCCTCGCGGCCCTCGGTGATCACCTTCCACGCGCCGGCCTGCAGCTCGCCCTTGATCCATTCGACCCACTGGTACGGGGCGAAGACGGCCTCGGCGTCCTTCGAGCCGACCTCGGAGAGGACGGTGAAGTCGCGCGCGAAGTCGGCGATCAGCTCGAGCTTGCGCTCGCGCGGGAGGTCGAGCACACCGTCGGAGATCTCGACGTGCGTCAGGCCGAGCTCGCCGAGCCAGCGCTTGTACTCGTCCAGCTTGTCCTGTGCGTAGACGACCTCGAAGAAGGTGCCGCCGATCACGACAGGCTTCCCGCGCAGCACCTCGAGCTTGCGCTTCAGGTTCGGGGTCACGTAGGCCGTGCCCCAGCCGAGCTTGACGATGTCGATGTACTCGCCGCTCGTCTCGAGCACGTCCTCCCACGCGCGCGGGCCGAGACCCTTGTCGATCACATGGGTGAGACCGCCGTCGCGGCGCAGGTCGAGGAACTCAGACGTCCTATAGGCGGGCAAAGAGCTCCTTCAACTTTTCCTGGGCTGCGGTCTGGACATCGTGGTAGAGCGAGTTCCCGTGCGCGTCGATGCCGACGGTCAGCGGGCCGAAGTTCTTGACTCGGAACTTCCAGAGGCACTCGGGCATCAGATCCTCCCAGGCGACCTCCTCGATCTCCTCGATCTGGGTCGTCTCGAGCGCCGCGGCGCCGCCGACGATCGCGAAGTAGACCATGCCGAGGCGCTCCATCGGCTCGATCGCCTCGTCGGGGAAGCCGCCCTTCCCGCAGATCGCGCGCACGCCGTACTGCTCGCCGAGCGGCTCGGTGAAGCGCACCATGCGCGCGCTGGTCGTCGTGCCGATGCAGACCGGCTCGTACTTGCCGCTGTCCAGCTTGCGCACGCCTGGAGCCGTGTGGAGTAGGAAGGCGCCCTCAAGGTCCATCGGCGGCTCCACGCCCTGGTCGAAGATCCGGATCTGCGTGCGGTCGCGGATGCCGATGATGTGACCCTGGACGACGACCTCGTCGCCCGCGCGCAGCTTGAGGATCTCGGCCTCGTCGGTGATCGGGAAGGTGACTTCGTGTCTGGCCATCAGGCTTCTCGATCGAATTCGACCGAGCCGTCGGGGAAAACGTGCACCGAAGCGCGGCGGGCAGCCCAGCACTGGTAGTTGACCGCGACGGGATTGAGGGTCATGTGCGTGTCCGCGTGCTCGATGTGGCAGTTGAGGACGGTGACGTCGCCGCCGAGGCCCATCGGGCCGATGCCGGTCTCGTTGAGCAGGTCGTAGAGCTCGACCTCGAGCTTGGCCACGTGCGGGTCGTGGTTGCGGGTACCGATCGGGCGGGCGATCGCCTCCTTGGCGAGGTACATCGCGTAGTCGGCCGAGCCGCCGATGCCGACGCCGACGATCCCGGGCGGGCACGGCTTGCCGCCGGCGCCGACGATCGACTCGAGCACGAACTCCTTGATCCCCTTCACGCCGTCGGCGGGGACGCACATCTTGAGGAAGCTCATGTTCTCGGAGCCCGAGCCCTTCGGCACGCACTTGACGTCGAGGCCGTCCCAGTCGTCGATGAACTCCCAGTGGACGATGGGCAGGCGGTAGCCGGTGTTCGGCCCGGTGTTCTCGCGCGTGAGCGTGTGGACGGCGTTCGAGCGCAGCGGATGCTCCAGCGTCGCGCGCTCAGTACCGGTCTTCAGCGCCTCGTAGATCTTGGCCGGGTGCAGGGGAAAATGCTCGCCGACGCGGCACGTGTAGACCGCGATGCCAGTGTCCTGGCAGACGAGGTTGCCGTTGTCGTCGGCGACCTGGACGTTCTTGACGATCGTGTCGAGCACACGCCTTCCCGCGACCGAGGTCTCGCGCTGCTGCGCGTCGACGAGAGCGTCACGGAGGTCCTGCGGGATGTCCTTCAGCGCCCAGACGTAGAGGTGCGCGGCCGCGTCTTCGACAGCCTGGTGAATGTCCACTGCGACCGCGCTCATGCCGCCCTCGCCGCAGCCGCGTCGCCTGCGCGCCGCCCGAAGACGGTGCACTCGAGCAGGCTGTTCCCCATCATCCGGTTGCGCCCGTGCGTGCCGCCGGCGATCTCGCCGCAGGCGAACACGCCGGGCAGCGTCGTCTCGCCGTGATCGTCGATCACGAGACCTCCGTTCTGGTAGTGCAAGACGGGGTAGGTCAGGATCGGCTCCCGCAGCGGATCGATCCCGCCGGAACGGTAGCGGCGGAGCATGTACGGAAGCGAGATCTCGGCGTCGTGCTCCGCGATCCGCGTCGTGTCGAGCAGCACCGCCGGGCGACCGTCGGGCGTCTCGACGCCGCGGCCGGCCGTGACCTCGTCGAAGATCGCCTGCGACACGGCGTCGCGCGGCCCGAGCGGGTCGGTGAACTCCTCGCCCGCGGCGTTCAGCAGCGTCGCCCCGTACGCGCGCGTGGTCTCGGGGATCGAGTAGCCCTGCATCGTCGGGGGCCACGCGCCGCCGTTCGGGTGGTACTGAAGCGCGTCGAGGTCGCGGGCCTCGGCGCCGAGGTCGAGCGCGAGCTGCGTGACCTCGCCGGTCGCGCCGGGATGGTTCGTCGAGAGCTCGCCGCGCTCCTCGGCCTCGCGGTAGCAGCGCCCGCCGGCGGCGAGCACGACCGAGCCTACGTCGATCACGAGCTCCTCGCCGCTCTTGCGCCTGCAGGTCGCGACCCAGCCGTTCTCGTGCGCCTCCAGCGAGACGAGCGGGCAGTTCGGGAGCGCTTCGCCGCTCGAGTCGACATAGGCGTCGCGCAGCGCGCTCGTGATCGCTTGGCCGGTGCGGTCGCCGACCTGGAGCAGGCGCTTCCGAGTGGCGCCACCGCAGCGGGCCAGCCGGTAGCCGCCGTTCTCGCGCGTGAACTCGACCCCCTGCTCCTCGAGCCAGCGGATCGCTCCCGGCGCTTCGCCGGTGAGCACCTGGACGAGCCGCTTGTCGGCCGTTTCGTGCGAGCTCTGCCAGACGTCTTCGGCATGCTGCTCGGGCGAGTCGTCCTCGCCGAAGGCGGCCTGGATGCCGCCCTGTGCTTTCGCGGAGTTGCACGACTGGAGCGCACCCTTCGTCACGAGGGCGACGCTCGCGCCTGCCCGTTCAGCGGACAGGGCGGCCGCGAGGCCCGACGCCCCGCTTCCGACCACGAGCACGTCAAAAGAGAGCCGCTCGGCCATGGATCTCATCGTACCCTAATTCATCGCATTAGATCGACTTATTCGAGTACGGAGGGCTATGCTCGCCGCCCGATGCGATGGCTGGCCAAGGCAGCGCTCCAACGCGGGCTCGGAGTGCTTCCCCAGGGGGAGCGCCTGAACTACGTCTTCCAGCGGCGCGTGCTCCGCTCGCTCCCGGCCGGCGACGCGGCTCTGCGGCGGAAGTTCGCGCGTGCCGTCCAGCACCTCGGCGTGTACGCGGAGCACGGGCCTGGCGCCCCGCCGGCCGAGGCGTGCTTCTACGAGTTCGGCGCCGGCTGGGATCTCGCGATCCCGCTCGCCTACGCGGTGCTCGGCGTCGGCCGCCAGGTGTTGGTCGACATCCGCCCGAGCGCCCGGCTCGAGCTCGTGAACGACTCGCTCACGTCGTTCGAGCGGTTGCGCGCCGAGCTCCAGGCCGAGGCGGGACGCGAGCTGCGTCCGCTCGGCGAGCCGCTGCAGTCGCTCGACGAGCTCGACCGATTCGGCATCCGCTACCTCGCGCCGTGCGACGCGCGGGACACGGGCCTGGCAGAGGGCTCGATCGAGTTCGCCTCGAGCACCGACACCTGCGAGCACATACCCGCGGCGGAGCTCGCGGCGATCTTCCGGGAGACGCGGCGGCTCCTGCGCCCGGGTGGCGCATTCAGCTGCCGGATCGATCTCCAGGACCACTACGCGTACTTCGACCCGAGCCTCTCGCGCTACAACTTCCTCCGCTTCTCCGACCGCGCCTGGAGCCTCGTCAACTCGCCTCTCCACCACCAGAACCGGCTGCGCTCGCCGGACTACCTGCGGCTCGTGCGGGAGGCCGGGCTCGACCTCGTCGTGGAGCTGCCTTCGGGGCCGAGCGAGGAAGGCCTCGAGGAGCTGCGGTCGCTCCAGCCAGCGGAGCGCTTTCGCGGCTACACGCCCGAGGCGCTCGGCGTGACCGTGCTCTCGTTCGTCGCACGCTGCGGGACTTGAGGTCTGCGGCGGCGATGCCGATCTCTGCGCCATGGCACGCGGCTTCTCCGTCGTCTCACTGCTCGCGGCGCTGCTCATCGGCGGCTGGCTGCTGACGGCGCAGCAGTCCGCCCATTCGCGGCAGCAGACGACGCAGGCGGTCGCCGAGGCACAGCAGGCGGCTGCGGGAGTTGCCTTCCAGCAGGCCGAAGCGCAACTCGAGCAGGCCCACTCGCTCAGTGGGACCTACGCAGGGACCTCGCTCGCCGGCTTCGGCGTGACCCTCGTTCGCGCCGATGCCAGCACATACTGCATCCAGGCCGAGGCCGCGCACCTCGCCGGTCCCGGCGGCGCGGCCGCTTCCGGCCCCTGCTGAGCTACCAGATGCTTCGGAGCAGCTCGGCGATCTCGGCCGGACTCGCCGAACGTGGGTTCGCCTTCGCACCTGCACGCAACGCGGTCGCCTCAGCGACCTCGTCGAGCTCGTCTTCGGGCACGCCCAGGTCGCGCAGCCGCTCGAAGCCGGCCATGCGCGCGAGCTCTTCCGTCCGGGTGACGGGGTCGGCCGCCTGGAGCGCCTGGCCGAAGCGGGCGATCTCGGCGGCGGCGACCGGCGCGTTGAAGCGCAGCGCCGGCGGCAGGCAGAGCGCGTTCGCCGCGCCGTGCGCGATCCCGTAGCGGCCGCCGAGCGCCTGCGCCATCGCGTGGCCGAGCGCGAGACCGGCAGAGCCGAGCGCGGCACCGGCGTGCTGCGCGCCCTGGAGGAGCGTCCTGCGGGCCTCGGGGTCGTGGCCGTCGGCCAGCACCTCCGGCAGCGCCTCGCCGATCAGTCGCGTGCCCTCGAGCGCCTCGCGGTCGCCTTCGGGGTTTCGGCCGGCCACGTAGAGCGCCTCCGCGCAGTGGGCGAGCGCGTTCAGGGCGGTCCCGCCGCTCTGCTCGCGCGGCAGGTCGAGCGTCAGCCGCGGCTCGTAGACGATTCCCGCCGGGTGCGCCCCGGAGCCGCCGCCCTTCATCCTGCGGTCGGGGTCGCGGACGCCGAAGAAGTCCGTCCACTCAGCGCCCGAGTACGTGGTCGGAATCGAGACGAGCGGAAGCCCGGTCTCGGCCGACACCGCTTTCGCAAGGTCGATCGCGCTCCCGCCGCCGATCGCGAGCACGCCGTCGGCTCCGCTCGCCGCGGTGACGATGTCGTCGATCCGGTCGCTCGGGACCTCGTTCCAGCGGCCCATTACGCGTAACGGGAGATCGGTCCAGCGATCGCTGCCGACGAGGAACGGCCGCTGGATGCCGAGCTCCGCGAGGAGCGGCTCGAGCTCGTCGAGCCCCCAGCGAACGATCACAGGCGGGCTCGTGCGAAGTCGAGGAACGCCTCGGCAGCGCGCGTCACCGACCGGCCGGCGGAGCGGACGAGCGAGATGTCGCGGGCGGGATCGAGCCCCTTCACGCGCGCGGTGGCCAGGGTGCCGGCCTCGAGGTCGACGGCGATCGCAGCGCGAGAGATGAACGTGACGCCATAGCCGGCGACGACCGCGGCCTTGACCGACTCCTGGAGGCCGAGCTCGAGCCGCGGCTCGAGGTCACGCAGGCGCACGCCGGCCCTCCGGAGCTCGTCCTCGATCACCTGCCGCACTCCGGCCCCCTCCTGCATCACGATCAACGGCTCCTCACGCAGCTGCGCGAGGCTCACCGTGCGGTTCGCGAAGGTGTGGCCCGGCGGGACGGCGAGCACGACCTCGTCGCGGAAGAACGGCTCGAAGACGACCCCGCGATGGCGTCGTGCCGCGCCGACGACGCCGAGCTCGAGCTCCCGCTCCGCGACGCGCTCGACAACCGACTGCGTGTCAGAGATCGAGAGCGAGACCGAGACCGCCGGGTTGGCGCGCTGGAACTCGCAGAGGAGCACCGGCACCACGGTGCTGCCGGGGCCGGTGGAGGCGCCGACGTGCAGCGTTCCGCCGAGGTCGCCGCCGTCGGCCGCCTGGAGCTCGTCGACCAGTTGCTCCTCGAGCTGGAGCATGCGCTGGGCGCTCCGGTAGAGGGCGGCGCCTGCTTCGGTCGGCTCAACCCGGCGCCCAGAGCGGTCGAGGAGACGGCGTCCCAGGCGCTTCTCGAGCGAGCGCACCTGGAGGCTGACGGCGGGCTGGGTGACGCCGAGACGCTCCGCAGCTTGGGAGAAGCTCTTGCGCTCGACCACCGCGCAGAAGGCCGCTAGTTGTCGCGTATCCATATAAGGAGAGCTTATCTGCGAAGTCACATTTCCTGCACAAATTCGTGGCAGTCTCGTGCGTATCTCGCCATTACGATCGCGGCTGGGTGGTGGGTTAGGGGTGCCCCAGGAGCGAGAGATTCATCGCCGGGCGGCGGATCGCCACGGACGCTCTAGCATTGACCCGTGGCGGCACCTCAGCCCAGGCCGAGCGACTCCTTCGTCGAGCGCTTCTCCACGCTCGTCAGCGGGTCGGCGAAGCGGCGCGTCGATCTCGAGCTCCGCACCCTCGACGTCCTCTTCGCATCGCTCTTCCTGCTCGTGTCGCTGCCGCTGCTGCTCCTGATCGCCGCCGCGCTCCTAGCGACGAGCGGAAACCCGCTTTTCTACCGCGGCGAGCGCGTGGGCCGCGACGGGCGGATCTTCCAGATGCTGAAGTTCCGCACACTCCGCCGGGGCGCCGAGGAGCGGCTTGGGCCGTACCTCGGCGAGGAGCTCGTCACCCGCACGCGCGAGGAGACGACCCGGCTGGGCCGCCGCCTCCGCGCCGCGCAGCTCGACGAGCTGCCGCAGCTCTGGAACGTGCTCCGCGGCGACATGAGCCTCGTCGGCCCACGGCCGATCCGGCCTCGGTTCTTCGAGCAGCTCGCGGGCGACCTGCCCGCCTACTGGCAGCGACTCGTCGTCCGCCCTGGGCTGACCGGCTTCGCCCAGGTTCGCCGCGGCTACGAGGCCTCGATGGCCGAGAAGCTCGCGCACGACCTCGAGTGGATCGCCGACCGCTCGGTCCCGCTCTACCTGCGCACGCTCATCGCGACGGCGTTCCGCATCGCCGCGCAGACCATGAAGAGCATGGTCACGAGCGGTCACTAGACTCGAAGCGTGTGCGGGATCTGCGGGATCGTTGCTGCCAGCGGGCCTGCCGACCCCGACCGGCTCGCGCGGATGAGCGCCAAGCTCGTCCATCGCGGGCCCGACAGTGACGGCATCTTCGTCGACGGTCCCGCGGGGCTAGCCGCACGGCGGCTCGCGATCATCGACCTCGACACCGGCGACCAGCCGATTGCGAACGAGGACGAAACGGTTCACGTCGTCCAGAACGGCGAGCTCTACAACTACCGCGAGCTGCGCGCCGAGCTCGAGCGCGCCGGCCACCGCTTCCGCACCCACGGCGACACCGAGGTGCTCGTGCACCTGTACGAGCAGGACGGCCCCGCGTTCGCGCGGCGGCTGCGCGGTATGTTCGCCGTCGCGCTCTGGGACTCGTCCCGGAGGCGGCTCGTCCTCGCCCGCGACCGCTACGGAATCAAGCCGCTCTACTACCGCCAGGGTGCCGACGGGCTCGAGTTCGCCTCCGAGCTGCGCGCGCTGCCGCGCGGGGAGATCGACCTCGATGCGCTCGAGGCGTTCCTGGCCTTCAACTCGATCCCCGCACCGCTGACGATCTTCCGCGAAGTGCGCAAGCTCCCGCCGGGGCATGCGCTCGTTTGGGAGGGCGGCGAGGCTAGGCTCGAGCGCTATGCGCGGCCCGCTCCCGTCCCTGAGCAAGAGCTGCGGGGCGACGACGAGGCCGAGCTGATCGAGGAGCTGCGCGCCCGCCTGCGCGACTCGGTGCGCGCGCACCTCGTCTCGGACGTGCCCGTGGGGGTGTTGCTCTCCGGCGGGGTCGACTCGGCTGCGCTCGCAGCGCTCGCGGCACAGGAGACGGCCGAGCCGCTGCGCACGTTCTCGATCGGCTTCGAAGAGCGCTCCTTCGATGAGCTCGCCGACGCGCGCCTCGTCGCCGACCGCTACGGCACGCGCCACCGGGAGCTCGTGCTACGGCCCGACGCCGCGCTGCTGCTGCCCGCGCTCGCCGACGCGTTCGACGAGCCGTTCGCCGACTCCTCGGCTCTGCCCACGTACCTCGTCTCGCAGCTCGCGGCCGAGGACGTGAAGGTCGCGCTCTCGGGCGAGGGCGGCGACGAGCTCTTCGGCGGCTACTACACCTATGTCGCCGACCTGCTCGCGCACCGTACCGGCCGTCTCGCGCGCCTCGCCCGCCCGCTAGTCGAGCTGCTGCCGACCTCGACCGGCCGCGCGAGCTTCGACTACAAGGCCAAGCGGTTCGTCCGCGGCGCGCAGCTACCGCCGCTCGAGCGCCATCACGCGTGGAAAGAGATCTTCTCCGCCGACGCGCGGGCCGAGCTGACGGGCCGGCGGAGCGGCTTCGACCCCGTCGACCTCTACCGCGAGCGGTTCGCCGAGACCGAGGGCGCCGAGCTCCTCGCTCGCCTACAGGACATCGACCTCGGCATCTACCTCGCCGACGACCTGCTCGTGAAGACCGACCGAGCGTCGATGGCGCACTCGCTCGAGGCGCGGGTGCCGTTCCTCGACCCGGTGGTGACGAACTTCGCGCACGCGCTGTCGAGGCGGCACCGCGTGCACGGGCTGCGGAAGAAGGTGCTGCTGCGCAAGGCGGTCGCGCCGCTCGTGCCGGACCCGATCGTCCGCGGCAAGAAGCGCGGCTTCTCGATCCCGGCTGCGGCCTGGCTGCGCGGCGAGCTCGAGCCGTTCGCGCGTCAGACCCTGAGCGCCGAGACGCTTATTCGCCAGGGGTTCTTCCGGCCGGAGGCGGTGACGGCGCTGATCGGGCGCCACGTCGCTGGCCAGGAGGATCTCTCGCGCCAGCTCTGGGGGTTGCTCGCCTTCACCCTCTGGCACGAGCGCCACGTCGAGCGCGAGCCGCAGGCACTGCGCGAGCCGCGTCTCGACGCTGCCGTCGCATGAAGGTCTGGATCGACATCACCGCCCCGGCACACGTCCTGGTTTTCCGCCCGCTCATGAAGCTGCTGCGCGACCGCGGCGACGAGGTCTCGGTGACGGCCCGCGACTACGCACAGACCGTGCAGCTGCTCGAGCTGCACAGCGTCCAGGCGGACGTCCTCGGCCGGCACGGCGGGCGCTCGCGGCTCGGCAAGGCGCGCTCGCTGACCTCCCGCCTCGGCGAGCTTCGCCGCTGGGCGCGCGGGCGGGAGTTCGACATCGCGCTCGCGCACGGCTCGCACGAGCTGACGATGACGGCGAAGCGGCTCGGCATCCCGAGCTCGACCACCTTCGACTACGAGTTCGCCTGGCTCCAGCACCAGCTCGGCTGCCGCGCGGCGACGCGCGTCGTCGTGCCCGAGGCGATCCCGCCGCAGCGGCTCGAGCGCTACGGCGTGCGGCCGCCGAAGCTGCTCCAGTACCCGGGCCTGAAGGAGGAGTACTACCTCGCCGACTTCGAGCCGGACCCGAGGGCGCTCGAGCAGTTCGAACTCGACTCGGCGCGGACGCTCGTGATCGTGCGCACGCCGCCCGACGTCTCGCTCTACCACCGCCGTTCGAACCCGCTCTTCCCGCAAGTGCTCGACCACCTCGGGCGGAACGAGTCCGTCCACGCGATCGTGCTGCCGCGGACCCAGGAACAGCGCGATTTCGTCCGCGGGCTCGGGCTTCCGTCGGTGCAGGTGCCGGACCGCGCGGTGGACGGGCAAAGCCTGATCGCCTTCTCCGATCTCGTCGTCTCGGCCGGAGGGACGATGAACCGCGAGGCCGTCGCGCTCGGCGTGCCCGTCTACACGACGTACGGCGGGCGGCTCGGCGGCGTCGACGAGATGCTGATCCGCGAGGGCCGGCTGATCCCGCTCTCGGACCCGCGCGCGCTCGACCTGCACAAGCGCGATGACGAACTCGAGCGCGTCAGGCGCGACCCGGCGCTGATGCTCGAGCTCTTGCTCTCAGCTCGCGAGAGCGTCTAGCACTTCGGGCCCGTAGCGCTCGAGCTTCGCCGGGCCGACGCCGGGCACCGACGCGAGCTCGGCGATCGTGTTGGGCCGGCGCTCGGCGATCTCGGCCAGCGTCGAGTTGTGGAAAACGACGTACGCGGGGATCTCGTCCGCTTTCGACCGCTGGAGCCGCCAGCGCTTGAGCGCCCGGTAGGTGGGGCTGTCGGGCTCTTCGGCACGCTCTTTCCGCGCGGCCACGGGGGCCTCCACGCCGAGCTCGAGCAGGAAGCGGCTCGGCTTGCCGGCCCACGTCAGCGCCAGGTGCTTCCGCGCCCGCGTGATGCCGACGTAGAGCAGCCGCCGCTCCTCCTCGAGCTGGCCCGGTACGCGAAGCGCCTGCTTGCAGGGCAGCTCCTTCTCCTCGACGCGTGGCAGGAAGACGGCGTCGAACTCGAGCCCCTTCGCGCGGTGGAGCGTGAGGAGGTGGACACCGCCCTGGCTTCCGTGGGCGAAGCGCGCGCGCAGCCACTCGACCCATTGCTCGACCGTCTGCGAGCCGTCGTCGAACTCCTCGGCGAGCTTGCACAGCCGGGCGAGGTCGGCCTGGCGCACGAGCTCGCGCTCGCCGACCTTCTCCGGAACCGGATCGACAAGCCCCTGCTGTACGGCTACGCGACGCACCTCCTGCGCGAGCGAGCCGAAGCCCGCGCCGCGCAGGCCCTTCAGCAGCTGCCTAGCCCCGTCGCGCGAGAGCAACGCCGCGCCCTGGAAGGGGACGTTCGCGTCGGCGAAGAGCTCCTCGAAGTCGACCGAGCGCGCGTTCAGCCGCATCAGGACCGCCATCTCTTCGTACGCGACGCCTTCCCCGTGCAGCGCGCGCACGCGCTCGAGCACGAAGGCACCCTCGGCCTCAGGCGAGTCGAAGCCGCGCAGCTCGGGCTCGGCGCCTTCCGGCCGCGTCGCGCGCAGCGTCTTCTCCGCGCCGCCGAGCCTCGGCACGAGCCGATTCGCGAGCGCGAGCACCTGCGGGGTCGAGCGGTAGTTCTCCTCCAGCCGCACGACGGTCGCCTGCGGGTACCGCCGCCCGAGCCCGAGCAGCCACTCCGGCGACGCGCCCGTGAAGCCGTAGATCGACTGGTAGTCGTCGCCGACCGCACAGATGTCGTCCCGCTCGCCGAGCCAGAGCTCGAGCAGCGATTGCTGCAGCAGGTTGACGTCCTGGTACTCGTCGACGGTGAACGCGGAGTAGCGCTCGCGCAGCGCGGCCAGCGCCCACTCGTCCTCCTCGTACATGCGCACGGTCAGCTCGAGCAGATCCTCGAAGTCGATCGCGCCGGAGGATTCCTTGCGCCGCTCGTACTCTCGGAAGACCCCGGCCATCAGATCGTCTGGGATCGGCGGCTCGTGGCCGTTCAAGCTCTGCCGGTAGGTCTGCGGCGTCAAGCGCCGGTTCTTCGCCCACTCGACCTCGGTCGCGAGGTCGCCCGCCGGCCGGAAGCGATACGGCGGCGGCAGCGTGTTCCCGATCTGACGCAGCAGGAGCGCCTTCGTCGAAAGGATCCGGCCGGGCCCGTCGCCTTTCGCGCTGCGCAGCTGCGCGAGCGCGGCCGAGTGGAAGGTGCGCGCCTCGACGCCGTCGACACCGAGCCGCGCAAGCCGCGCGCGCATCTCGCCGGCGGCCTTGTCGGTGAAGGTGACGGCGAGGATCTGGTCGGAGCGCGCCGCGCCCGAACCGACCTGCCACGCGATCCGCCGCGTGATCGTCGTCGTCTTGCCGGAGCCAGCGCCGGCGAGGATGCAGACCGCCCCGCGCACCGTCTCGGCGGCGCGCCGCTGCTCGGGGTTCAGCCCTTCGAGAACGTCCATCGAGCCACCCTAGCCGCGGCGCCAGACGCCCCTCGGGACGCGTTCGTGACGAGAGTGGAACTTCATCCTCGGACAGCCGCGTAGGGCGACTGCGCCACCCGCAGCAGCAGGTCGGCGGCTTGCGTCATTGCGTTCGACGGCTCGATCTCCCGCTCGACACAGACCTCGAGGACCTCGCGGATCCGCTCGAACGCCGAGGCCTCGACCGCGCGCTGCAGAGCGACGTTCGCGAGGAAGGGAGCAAGCGCTTCACGCTGCCGAGGCTCGAGCTCCACGAAGTCGCGTTGCCATTGCGACTCCGGCTCACGAGGGACGAGGCACCCGACGAGCTCGTCGGCGAACCCGGTCGCCCTGCGAGCGGCCAGTGGCTCAGGCGGCGGCGCGCCTGCCTGCAACGTCGCGGCGCAGAGAAGGCCCATCACATACACCGTGTGGTACGCCTCTGCGACGACGTACCGTTTTCGGTCAGGACCTTCGAGTTCGCGGAAGCGCTCCTCGCTTAGGCTCAGCGACGGCAGGAACCCGACCTCGTCCTCGACGCGCCTGAGCACGCGAAACCCGAAGGCTCCGGCGGCCGACCAACGCGCGTGCAGGAGCGGCCACGCGAGCAGGATCTCTGCCGAGACGTCGAAGTCGTCGCCGTCGAGGGAGCTCGCGAGGGCGGGCTCCGCGTCCGCCACGAGCTCGGTCTTCGGGCGCGGCAGGCGGCGGCGCCTGCCGAAGTCGGTGAGGTAGAGCAGCGAGTGCGTGAAGGCGTATGCGTCGTCGCGCGTCGGGCTGAGCGGATCGAGCCCGATGCCGGCGGTCGTGGCGGCCGCAAGGGCCGTGTTCGGGCGCGGTCTCCGGTTACCCCGCGCAGGGTCCCAGACCTCGCTGAGCCACTCGAGCTCGAGCTGGCGATAAGGAACGCGCTCACGCCGCTGTGCCGCGCTCGACGACAGCGACCGTGCGAGCACCTCGTCGAACTTCGGGTCCGGATACCCGAGCCGTGAGAGGCAGACGTGAGCCGCCGCGCACTCCCGCGCGAGCACCGGCGCGAGCGTGATGCCCGCGAGCACGCGGTCCGAGCGAGCGTGGGGAACGAGCAGTTTCGCGAGGGCGCGGATCCGGCGGTGGATCTGCCGGTGCGAGGCGTCCACGCGCGAAGCGAACAGCAGCAGAAGGGCCGTCTCCGAGAGCACTTTCTCGGGCTGCAGCTCCTCGCCATCTGCCGGTTCCTCCGCGAGCAGGGTTCGTACAACCGTCTCCGCGACGTCGAGCACTCGTGCGAGCCGGCGCGCGAGGTCACTCGTTCCGTCCACCGGAACCCCTTTCGTCAGGCCGCCGCCGGCGAGGGTGCCAGCTCCCCTCACCGGCGTACGGCAATCGTTTCGAGCTACCCCTGTAGCTCCGTGCCCATCTCGCGCAGAGTCGCGAGCTCGGCGAGCGACGCCACCTTGCGCAGGATGTAGATGTGGATGAACGAGTGGTAGACCTTGCAGAACCAGTCCTCACCGCTCGCCCGTAGTGAGCCGACGGTCGGGCCGATCTCGGCGACTGCCCGCCCGATCGCGTTGAAGTCGACCGCGCCCGTGTCGATCAGGCTCTGGATGATCGGGTTGTGCGAGTCACCGATGAAGCCTTTCGGGGTCTCGCGTGATCCGGGACTCATCGTTCACCTCCGTTTGAGTGCTCGACGGCCGGCGACAGGTGCGTGAGTCGAATCGGGCGATAGCCCTCGTCTCGAGCAGGTCGGCGGCCGAACAACTGCCGCAGGAGGTAGGCCTAGTGCCTAGTGACGGGCCAAGGGCGACTCCTTCCCGGTCCGCCGCCGCAGATGAGCGGGCCCTCCGACTGCTGAGGTGCCATCTTGCGACTGCGGGCGGCGGGCGTCAACCCCCACCGCGCGGCGTCAGCCGGAGAGTGTCTTGCCCGAGAGGGTGTCCTCGTCGACCGCCGAGGGCGCGCGGACGTGGCGTGGGGCCCGCATCATCAACGAGAGGCGAGAAACGACCTCGAGCGTCTCGCCGCCGCGCACGAGGCGCTCGAGCTCGGTGAGCTCGTCCTGGAGCCACACCGAGTCGACGATCGGGCCGCTCACGCGCATGATCTTGGGGTGCTGCGTGGGCACCGCCGTCTCGCCCGCGCCCCACAGCTCCTCGTGGAGCTTCTCGCCCGGGCGCGTCCCGACGACCTGGACGTCGATGTCGCGCTCCGGGTCTTTGCCGGAGAGCCGGATCATCTGCATCGCCAGGTCCATGATCCGCACCGGCTCGCCCATGTCCAGCACGAAGACGTCGCCGCGCCCGCCGATCGCGCCGGCCTGGACGACCAGCGAGGCTGCCTCGGGGATCGTCATGAAGTAGCGGGTCATCTCCGGGTGCGTCAGGGTCACCGGCCCGCCCTTGGCGATCTGGCGGCGGAAGATCGGGATCACGCTGCCCGAGGACCCGAGCACGTTGCCGAACCGCACCGCCACGAAGCGCGTCGCGATGTCGTCGCGGGCGCCGTAGGCCTCGACGATCCACTCGCAGAGCGCCTTCGACTGGCCCATCACCGTCTTCGCGTTGACGGCCTTGTCGGTCGAGACGAGCACGAAGCGCTCGGTTCCATGCTCGACCGCGATCTCAGCCAGGACGCGCGTGGCAAGCGGGTTGTTACGGACGGACTCGAGCGGGTTCGCCTCCATCAGCGGCACGTGCTTGTAGGCCGCGGCATGGAAGACGACGGCGGGCCGGTAGCGGTCGAAGATTTGACGCATCTTCGTCCGGCTCCTGCAGTCGGCGAGGACCGGGATCGCAGCCGCGAAGCCGCGCTCGTCGACGAGCTCGCGCTCGATCTCGAAGAGCGCCGTCTCGCCTTGGTCGACGAGGATCAGCCGCTGCGGGCCGACGCGCGCGATCTGGCGGCAGAGCTCGGAGCCGATCGAGCCGCCGGCTCCCGTGATCAGCACGGTCGCGTTCTTCAGGTACCCAGCGGTCGACTCCAAGTCGACCTCGACCGGCTCGCGGCCGAGCACGTCCTCGACCTGCACGGGACGGATCTGCGTGGCGAGAGCGCTCTCGCCGGCGATCAGCTCGTAGAGGCCGGGCAGCGTCTTCACCGGCACGTTGCTCTCGCGCGTGACGTTGACGATCCGCTGCCGCATCTCGCCGGAGGCGGACGGGATCGCGAGGATGACCTCGTCGGGCCGGTTGTCGCGCAGGATGTGCCGCAGGTCGTCGGTCGTGCCGAGCACGCGCACGCCGTGGATGCGCAGGTTCTTCTTGCGCGGGTCGTCGTCGATCAGCCCGATCGGCGTGTAGCCGAGCTGCCGGTTGCGCTGCATCTCGCGGATCACGAGCTGGCCCGCGTCGCCGCCGCCGACGATCAGCACTTCCTTGCCGCGCGCGACGAGGCCGCTTGTTCCCGGCCGTTCGATCACGCTGCGCGCGAGCAGGCGGCTTCCCGCCACGAACCCGAGCAGCAGCAGCCAGTCCATGACCGCGACCGAACGCGGCAGCCGCACCTGCGCGACCGGCGAGAAGAAGTAGACGGTCAGCCCGGCGACGAGCGAGGCGGCCGTGACGCCGCGCATCGCCGACCACATGTCGCGGATCGAGACGTAGCGCCACCAGCGGTCGTAGAAGCGGAAGAGGACGAACACGACGAGCTTGATCGCTACGACGATCAGGATCGTGCGGCGGAAGAGCGTGTCGTAGTAGCGCGGAACGCCGTGGTCGAAGCGGAGCTCGAAGGCGAGCCACCATGCGAGCGCGATCAGGCCCGCGTCGGCGACGAGCTGCCAGATCCGGTGTCGATTGATCGGGATCACGCGCGCACCGCCGCGGCTTCGCGGATCACGCTCACCACCCGCTCCTGCGTGTCGGCCGGGATGCCGGCCCACATCGGCAGGGCGAGGTTCTCCGCGGCGGCCTTCTCCGTTTCCGGGAGAGCGCCTTCCTTCCAGCCGAGATAGCGCAGCGCCGGCTGGAGGTGGAGCGGAACCACGTAGTACGCCGCGTTGCCGATCCTTGCGACGGAGAGGGCCTCGCGAAAGCGGTCGCGCTCGGGCGAGCGGACGACGTACATGTGGTAGACGTGGCCCGGCTCGTCGGGCGGGAGCTCGCAGAGCTCGCCGAGGCCCAGCTCCTCGTAGCGCGCAGCAGCCTCGCGACGCGAGCGGTTCCAGCCGTCGAGCTCGCCGAGGAAGAGCCGCAGCACAGCGGCCTGCAGCTCGTCGAGGCGCGAGTTGTAGCCGACGGCCTCGAAGTTCTTCTTCTCGCGCGAGCCGTGGAAGCGCAGCAGCGCGATCCGGTCGGCGAGCGCCTCGTCGGTCGCCGCGACCAGGCCGCCGTCGCCGAGCGCGAACAGGTTCTTGGTCGGGAAGAAGCTGAAGGTCGAGAGCGCGCCGACCTTGGCCACGCCCTCGGCGCCGAACGCCTGGGCGGCGTCCTCGACGATTGGGATCCCAAGCTTCTGAAGCTCGCCGAGCGGCATCACGCGGCCGAAGAGGTGCACCGGCATCAGCGCGCGGGTGCGGTCGGTGAC
Organism: Gaiellales bacterium; assembly: GCA_038237925.1. Taxonomy (GTDB): domain Bacteria; phylum Actinomycetota; class Thermoleophilia; order Gaiellales; family Gaiellaceae; genus AC-32. The sequence goes on from JBBRYF010000002.1 coordinate 80,867, forward strand.
GCGCGCGGCAACGTCCTCCGGGTCGAGGTTGAGCGTGTCCGGGTCGATGTCGGCGAAGACCGGGGTGGCGCCGCGCCGTGCGATCGACTCGGCGGTGGCGTAGAAGGTGAACGAAGGACAGATCACCTCATCGCCGGGACCGATCTCCATCGCGTCGAGCGCGAGCACGAGCGCGTCGGTGCCGTTCGCGACGCCGATCGAGCTCGGCACGCCGAGGTAGGCGGCTGCTTCGGCCTCGAAGGCCCGCACGTTGGGGCCAAGAATGAAGGTGCCCGAATCGAGTACCTCGTGCATCCGCTCCATGATCTGCGGAATCAGGCGCTCGTACTGCGCCTTGACGTCTACGAGGGGGATCTCAGAGCTCATTGCGGATCGATGCTTTGTTCCCGGGGTGCGATGGGTGGCGTGTGGCAAGGATGCAGGGAGTACTCGTAGCCGGAGGCTACGAGTACGACTGAGGACGCAGACCACGCGCCGCGCAGCGCGGCCCGGGGACACAAGGCGTCGGTCTGCAATGGGCTCTTAAGCACGGGATTTCAGTCTAGATGAGGCTAGTCGAGCTACCAGGTACAGCACGAGCAGCGCGGCTCCTGCCTCGAGGGCGATGTCGAACGCGTGGTGGAAGTGCTCGTAGTTGCTTCCGAAGGCCCAGCCGACGCCGGCCAGCGCGAAGGCCCAGATCGCCGATCCGATCGCCGTCAGCACGAGATACGGCCAGAACGGCATCTCGAAGACCCCGGCCGGAATCGACACGAACGAGCGGACGACCGGCGTGATCCGGCCGAGCAGCACCGCCCAGCGGTCGTGGCGCTCGAACCAGCGCTCCGCGCGCTCCAACTGCTCCGGACCGAGGTGGAACAGCCGTCCGCGCCGCTCGACGAAAGGCCTGCCGCCGTAGCGGCCGATGCCCCAGCCGACGATCGAGCCGAGGACGTAGCCGATCGTCCCGGCGAGCGCCATCGTCACGAAGGCTCCGGTGCCCGAGCCGATCCGGTGGCCGAACAGCACGACGTGCTGTGAGGCCAACGCACCCGAGGCGAGCGCGCCCGCGTAGACCATCACCAGCTCGCTCGCGGCCGGGAAGACCGCGTCGAGCGCCATCAAGGCGAAAACCGCGTAGACCCCGTGGTTCCCGACGAAGGACGTGACGGAGCCGGAAATCGACGCGACCACCGGCCGAGTCTACGTGGCCCTCAGCGGCGGATGACGAACGCCTGGTTCAGGTCGACCGGCCCGTACGCGTTCTGGGCGAAGACCTTGAAGACGTAGGTGCCCCGGTAGACGAGCCGCCCGTTCTGGAAGCGTCCGCTCCAGGCGATCGCCCTCGTGCCGGCCGGGAGGTTCCGGGTCGGCAGGCGACGGATGAGGATGCCGCGGGTCGTCCAGACGGACGGCGTCACGCGAGCCGGATAGGCGAGCTTGAAGTGTGCGACCACGGCCGTTCGGGTTCGCTTGCGGAGCTTGACCGAGCGCGGCGCCACGCGCATGTAGCCGAGCGTGTCGTTCAGCCAGAACGCACGCTCCACGGACGATTCGTGCCCTTGGTTGTCGGTCGCCGAGATGACCCAGCGCCAGCGCCCGAGCGGGTCATCCTGCGTCAGCCGGTGGGTGCTCGAGGGCCAGGCAAACGTGTAGATCCCCGGCTGCCGCGTCCCCGTGTCGGTGAAGGCGGTCGCTCCGCCGGGCCCGACCAGGCTCGCGGTCACGGTCGAGGGCTGGACGACCTTGTAGGAGAGCTGCTGCTTCTCGGCGATCCCGTCGCCGTTCGGGGAGACGACCGACAGGGCCGGCGGCGGTGCGTAAACGCCCGTGTAGAGGACCGCCAGCGTCTCGGCGACCGGCCGCTCTCCGCCGGGGTCGGACGGGCGGTTTAGCAGCTTGCCGTCGAACGCGAGCGTCGTCGAGCCGCCGGCGTCGAGCGCCGACCCGGTCACGGCGCCGAGACGGACGAGCGCCTGCGCCAGCTCCCAGTTCGTCGCGCCGACGCTGTACCCGCGGCGGCGGCCGTCGACGGCCAGGAGGATGATCTTGCCGTCCCGGCGCTGCCCCACCGCCGTGCGCGGGTTGCGCGGCCCGAGCTGCGTCGGCAGGAAGTCCTCGCCGGCGGTCCACACCGGCTTGCCGTTCCGGACGATCAGCGGCCCGCCTCCGAGCGCTTCGGTCACGCCGCTCGCGAGCCAATCGGGCGAGAGGATCAGGCGCGTCACGACCGGCGTGCCGGCGATCGCTTCCTGCTGGAGCTTCGCGACCTGCGAGCCGCGTGCCAAGAGCACCGCGCCGTTCAGCGGGATCGGCGTCCCGCCGCCTGTGTGCTGCACCGACACGACGCCGCTCAGCTCGCTGCCGGGAACGGCCGGCGGGAACGACTGTATGACCGCCTCGACAACGCCCGGGATCCTCGGAGTCGCCGCGCCCCACGCGGGCGTGAAGAGCGAGGTGCCGTCGGCGCGCGGCGGCTGGTTCAGCCCTGTCAGCGGCCTGCGCTGGCCGAGCCCCTGCCAGTAGCCGTAAAACGACACCCGCTGCACGTTCAATGTGCCGTCGCCGGTGATGCCGATGCTCGAGCGGAACCGGTACGGCTGGCTCTTCAGGACGCGGTTCTGCATCAACATCCCGGAGGGATGGCCGTCCTTGAAGTTGAAAAGGTCCCCGTTGACGCCGACGACCGTCGCCGAGTCCGAAACGCTCTTCTCCATCGAGGTGACGCGGTCTTTGCCGAGGATCGTCCCGTTCGAGAGCAGCGGCGCGAGCCGGTACAAGCCGCCCGGGCGCGGAGCCGTGATCACGTGCATCACGACCGGCCCGTGCGCGGTGAACTGCACCGTGCGTGAATAGCTCACGTTCGGCATCAGCACCTGTGACCCGGCAGACGCAGACCCCGTGAACGCGGCGGCGAGGCTAGCCAGCAGGGCTCCGATGAGGACTCGGCGGAGCACGACCCGCGGATCACCGTAGCGGAAGGTTCGAGCGGACGTCCAACGGCGGCCGATGAAGTTTTCGTAAAGCCGCCGCGGGGCCGCTCATGGAGATAGGTTCCATACCGTGAGCGCAGCCGTCGGCACCCGTACCGGCTTGCTCGAGGAGCTGATCGGGCGGTACTCGCAGATCCCTCCCGAGGCGGTCCTGAAGGAAGACCTGCTGCGCACCGGGATCGCCTTCGACGACACCGCGCTGACCGAGAATCTCGAAGGCGGCGTCAAGCCGAAGTCCTACTTCATCTTCTCGTTCGACCAGAAGCCGCTCGCCGAGCTCGGCGCCGCCGCCACGCAACGGCCGCCCGAGGAGCTCGCGCTGAGCGGCGGGCCGTTCGAGCTGCGCCGGACGATCGTCTCGGTGCGCGTCAACCCTGACTCGCCATACCGCGTCGGCCGCACCGAGGGCCTGCTCGTCCTGTCGCTCGAAGGGAGCGAGCTGGCCGCTGTCGAGCTGCCGCCGATGCCCGAGTACTACCGCCACGAGCTCGCCAACGGCAAGACCGTGATGGAGACGGCGCCCACGATCCAGTGGGGCTACCTGATCTACCTGACAGTGCTGCGGCTGTGCCAGTACTTCGGCGCGAACGAGGAGTGCGGCTTCTGCGACATCAACCACAACTGGCGCCAGCACAAGCAGGCCGGGCGGCCGTACACCGGCGTAAAGCCGGTCGAGGACGTGCTCGAAGCGCTCGCGCTGATCGAGCGCTACGACGGCGGCGCAAGCCACGCGTACACGCTCACGGGCGGCTCCGTCACGTCGACGGTCGACGGGCTCGCGGAGGCGGACTTCTACGGCCGCTACGCACAGGCGATCGAGGAGCGCTTCCCCGGCCGCTGGATCGGCAAGGTGGTCGCGCAGGCGCTGCCGAAGGCCGACGCGCAGCGCTTCAAGGACTACGGGATCTCGATCTACCACCCGAACTACGAGGTCTGGGACAAGCGCCTCTTCGAGATTATCTCCCCAGGCAAGGAGCGCTACGTCGGCCGCGAGGAGTGGCACAGGCGGATCCTCGACGCGGCTGACGTCTTCGGCCCGCGCTACGTGATCCCGAACTTCGTCGCGGGAGTGGAGATGGCGCGGCCGTTCGGCTTCGCCACGATCGACAAGGCGATCGCGAGCACGACCGAGGGGCTCGACTACTTCATGAGCCGCGGGGTGACACCGCGCTTCACGACCTGGTGCCCTGAGCCGACGACGCCACTCGGCCGCGACAACCCGGACGGCGCGCCGCTCGAGTACCACGTGCGGCTGCTCGAGTCCTACCGCGAGACGCTGGAGCGACACGGCCTGCAGCCGCCGCCGGGCTATGGCGAGCCGGGCCCCGGCCGCGCCGTCTTCTCGGTCAGCTCGTTCATGGACGTGCTCGCATGAATCGCATCTCGCTCGACGAGGCGCGGACGCTCTGGGAGGAAGCCTCCGACGAGGAGCTGAAGGGGCTCGCGCAGGAGGTGCGCGGCCGCTACCACGAGCCGAACCACGCGACGTACATGGTGATGCGGATCATCAACTACACGAACGTCTGCGTCGCCCAGTGCGACTACTGCGCCTTCTACGTCCTGCCGAACCAGGCCGGCGGCTACGTGCTCTCGCGCGAGGACGTGTTCGGGAAGATCGACGACCTCGTCGAGACCGGCGGCGACCTCGTGGCCTTCAACGGCGGCTTCAACCCGCGGCTGCCGTTGGATTTCTACTGCGACCTCTTCGCCGCGGTGCGAGCGCGGTACGGCGACCGGGTCGAGTTCTACGCGCTCACGATCGCGGAGTTCGTCTTCCTCGCGGACCGCGCGAAGCTGTCGTACGCCGAGGCCGCGGCGAGGCTGCGCGAGGCCGGTGTCCATTGGATCACGGGCGGCGGCAGCGAGATCCTCACCGAGGACTTCCGCGCCCGCCACGCCAAGTGGAAGTACACCGTCGCCGACTACTTCGAGGCCCAGCGCGCGATCGTCGAGGCCGGCCTACAGACCACGGCGACGATGGTGATCGGCTTCGACGAGACCCTCGACGAGCGGCTCGAGCACCTGCAGCGGACACGCGACTTCCAGGACGAGGGCGGCGGCCTCTTCTCGTTCCTCTGCTGGACGTACAAGCCGTACGGCACCGCCTTCGGGGGCCGCGAGATCTCGCCGCAGGAGTACTGGCGCTGGATCGCGCTCTCGCGGATCTTCCTCGACAACGTGAAGCACATCCGCACCTCGGTGCTGACGCAGAACGAGGAGGCGTTCCGCGCGCTCGACTTCGGCGCCGACGACTTCGACCTGCCGATCGAGGACGAGGTCACCCAGAAGGCCGGCGCGACGATCGATCTCGACCTCGACGCGCTGCTCACCGTGCCGCGCCGGCTCGGCTATGAGGTCGAGTACCGGCGAGCCGAGCGGCCTGCCGCATTGACCGCGCCGTAGCGGCCTCGACTGATCGAGCGCGACGAGATCGTTGCCTTACTCTTCAACGTGAGCGACATTGCAGCCACGTTGTCGCGGATCGAAGAGCTCCTGGAGGACGACGGTGAAGCGGAAGAAGCTGACGAAGACTGAGCGCGAGCAGCGCATTGAGGATCGCAGGCGGGTGCTCGAGAATGCCCGGCGCACCCGCGAGCTCGCCGAACGGGCCCAGGCGAAGCTCGACGCGCAGCGCTCCGGCGAGTAGCCCACTCCCCTGGGCCATCTCGCCCTTCGCTGGGCCCTGCTTAGACTGCGTGTGTGGATGGCAGGGAGGCCGCACAGAGGTGGGCCGAGGTCTGGGGGCGCGGCTGGCGCGAGCACGACGCGGACGCCATCGCTGCGCTCTACGCCGATGGTGCGTTCTGGCAGCAGCATCCGTTCCGCGAGCCTGAACCGGGGTATCTCGCCCGCGTGTTCGCGGAGGAGGAGTCGGCGGTGTGTCAGTTTGGAAGGCCGATCGTCGATGGCGATCAAGCCGCAATTCCCTGGAGCGCCCAGACCAAGCTCGTCGATGGCGGCACCGAGGATCTAGCCGGCGTCTCGCTCCTGCGTTTCGGCGGAGACGGGCTCGTCCTCGAGCATCGCGACTTTTTCGTCTCGGGCTAGCAACCGGCCTCGCACGGGCATGGCCATGGAGAGTTGGCCACCGCCATGGCGGTTGACCTCGCGAAACGATCCCGCCGTCCCTGAGTCGTACCGCGTTCGCCTGGGCCAGTGTGCGGGAATGTCACTAGAGCGCAGGCGCTACCGTCGGGGCGCGTGAATCGGGAGCAGGCGCAAAGCATCTTGTCGGCCGAGGTCGAGAGGCTCCGTGAGGTGGGATACGAAGAACTCGTCTCGCGGCTGCTGGATAAGCAGGAGACGTTCGAAAGGGTCGCTCCCGACGGCACCCGCTACCGGGTGGAGGTGCAGGGCCTCTGGGACGATGTGGCCAGTGGCAACCTGCGCGTGTTCGTGAACGTCGACGACGGCGGCTGGCGTGCGTTCGTTCCTCTGTCAGACGGCTTCGTCAGAGCGCCAGATGGATCGTTCGTAGGCGAGTAGGCGGCCCGTGCCCTCGCCTCGGCCAGTGTGCGGGAATGTCACCCGACGAGACGGAGCCGATCCGCGCTGGCCGATAATACGAGCGAATGCGAGAAGGACTCGTCATCGGTTTCGCGATTGTCTTCGGCCTGGTAGTCGGCTCGCTGCTGGTACGAAGGCGCTCCTCCTTCCGCCTAGGGCTTCTCTCGCGGGTCGGCGCGTATGCTCTTGGTGAGTTGCTTGGCGCAGCTGCCTTGGGGTGGATAGCGACGGGCCTCTTCGAGACGGGCGGGCTGTGGCGCATCGGTACGGCCGTGTTCTTCTGCGTGCTTGCGCTTTGTGTCGTGGCGAAGGTGGCAGTGCTTCCTCGCGGGCTCGTGATCGACGTTGCGGCGCGGCGGGAGGGACCATCCTGACGCCGGGCGAGTGTGGCCATCACCTGGGCCAGCGTGCGGGAATGTCACCCAGGCACCGTCGAAAATGCTCGCACTCGTGGGACCCGTGATCAGCCAAAGGCTCGTGGCCTCGGCGGCCCCCCACGGAGTGCACGACGAGCCAGAACGCGGGCCTTGCCCTGCGCGGAGCGACCTACCGCGGCGGCCATCTCGGACCCAAGGGTCCACAGCTCTGATCTTGGCCCGCACGGCACCGAAGTCTCCACTCCACGACGGAGCGGGCTAGGGTGCCACGGACCCCAAGCAGGAAGGACTTCCGTGAGTTTGGTGATCCGGTTCTCGCCCCCGTCCCTGACGGCGGAGCAGTACGACGAAGTGGTTCGACGACTTACGGCTGACGGCGTGTTCCCCGCGGACGGGCTCGACTACGAGCTCTGCTTCGGTTCGGAGGGCAACCTCAAGGTCAGCCAGGTGTGGGATTCGAAGGAGCAGCTCGACGCGTTCGGAGAGCGCCTCAAGCCGATCCTGTCCGACATGGGGATCAATCCGGGCGAGCCCGAAGTGCTCGAGGTGCACAACAGCATCAAGCGCTAGTCCCGGCGAGTCCCGCCAGGGCTAGCGCTCTTCGGGACTGTGGCAAACCGCCTCGAGCTTGATTCCATGGGGATCAAGCCAGTAGATCGCGAAGCAGTGCTCCCCGTACTGGGAGAACTCGCGCGGCTCGTCCAGGACGATGGCTTCGCGCGTACGGGCCCATTGGTGTGCCTCTCGGACGACCGCGCGGCTCGCGACCAAGAATGCGAGGTGATGAAGGCCGAACCCCGGTGTGCGGGTATCTCACCCGAGCGGTCGTGTCAGGAGCGTCGAGTTGCCACCCGCAGCCTGTTGCCATCCGGATCTTCGAGTTCGCACTCCCGCCCGGCGAGCCCCTCTTCATCGACGGGAGTCCCGAACTCTTTCGATACCGCGTCGATGTCGGTGACGTATAGGTGGATCAGCGTGTTGGGCCGGGCGTCGCCCTTGTGCTCAGAGAGGTAGAGGCAGACGTGACCTCGCGCTACCGAAACGAACCACGGGAAGCCCGGCTCGAACTGATGCTCCCATTCCTTGCGGAACCTAAGGCGCTCATACCAAGCGACAGCTCGTGCTGCATCCTCCACGTACAGAACTGGCACGACCTCCTCGTCCACCAAGCCGAGTGTAGGGGGTTGTTCGCTGCCACCAAGCGCGGGCATCGGCCCTTTGGGCGTGACTACTGTCGGCTGAGTGCAACATCGGTACCTCGCGACGCCTTCGAGTCGGGACACTTCCGTCGTCGCCGTCATCTGCCGCGGCGCGCGTGACCAGCGCCCACCACAATGAGGAGGGGTGACTTCGGTCCCCGCATCGCGCCCGAGTCCTGGGCATAGCGGCGGCTTGCGCGAACCGGCCTCGTCTGGGCCAGCGTTCGGCAATGTCCCTTGAGCTGAATGGTCCTCACCTCCCCTGCCCCGCTGATCGGGGCAGGGGAGTTCGCTGCTCTATGCGGAGATGACGATTTCGCCGGCCGAGACCTGCGGCGCCGTGCCGCCGAGCTCCGGCAGGTTCTCGCGGATCCAATTTGCCGCCGCGCTGTTCGATTCGTTCGCGCCTACCTCGTCGTCGTACACGCTGATCGAAACCGCGCCATCGGCAGTGCGGGCGAGGTAGTAGGCCTTGAATCCGTCGATCCCGGTGATCAAGCTCTTGACGTCGGCTTCGTGGCTGACGAGCGCATCGGCGAGCTCGGGGCTGCCGGAGTACGTGCGAACGGTGGCGTACATACGAACCTCCTGTTGGACGGGCTGCGGCTTCGCGACGTGGGATCGTGCCACGGTCGAGAACACGGTCGACCCGGGAAGTCTCGCACCATCCTGGCGGCCGTCACATTCGGACCGGTTCACGTGGAGCTGGCCTGGGCCGGTGTTCGGGAATGTCCCTCGACGCGGGGTTGCCTCGAATGCGTGGCCTGTGCGCGCGGGGACCTAGGGGTTCGGGCAGAATCTGCGACTTGGATTACCGCATCTACCACGCCGTCAACGAGTTCGCGGTTGACTTCAAGTGGCTGGCACACGCCACCTACTTCTTCGAGACCGTCGGAGTCGTGGTCTATGGGGTAGCGGTGCTCGTGCTCTGGCTTGCGACCGCGCCCGGCCAGGAGCGCGGCTGGAAGCTCGCTGCGCTCGCAGGAGGGACATCCGCTGGGGTCTCGCTATTGATCAACCAAGTCATCGGCAACCTCATCTGGCATCGTCCTCGCCCGTACGAGACGCATCCGCAGGTTTACCACCTGTCTCATTCTCACGATCCTTCATTTCCAAGTGATCACGCCAGTGCCGCTTTCGGAATCGCCTTCGGCATCTACTTTGTTGATCGCCGCGTCGGCCGCTTCTTCATAGCTGTCGCAACGCTGATCGCACTAGGCCGCGTCCTCGTTGGCGCTCACTACCTGACCGATGTCGTCGCCAGTCTCGTCATTTCCGTGATTGCGGCATATCTGGTCGTGCGGTTCGGGCGGCCTTTGCTCGACCGCTGTGCTCGGTTGCTCGAGCGCCTGTCCGATCCCGTGGTTAGGCCGATTCACACGCGGTGGCAGCGGCGAACCTCTCTGTCCGCGGACTAGACCGGGCACCAGCTCGATGGCATGGCCGGCGTTCAGGAATGTCCCCTGAGCCGCCGAAGCTCGCTGAGTAGCCGAGGCATGTGGCTCCGAGCAGCCGCGATGAACTTGATGTCGGCGGCCGAGGCTCACGGAGCGTGTGGCCGGTGGTCTTCGGCTCCGGCATGCGTGCATTCGCAGGAACCCATGCTTTCGAAGACGCTGACACTGCGTCCGGACTCGTCTGCGTCGACATGAAAACAGACGCTGAGACCCCCAACCTGGATCGTCTCGGCAGCGGTGTTGGGCATCGAGTGATGACCCCTCGTTTGACGGCGCGCTGACTCGGACCACGCCGGCGTAAATGACAAGAGGTGCCCTGGAGCGATGCCCGCGCCGCGCGGGTGTAGGCTGGAGGAAGGCGGGCCGCACCTTCGACTCGTTAGACGTCGAAGACCCAAGGAAGGGATCTCGTGTGAGGCGCGATTCCCAGTTCGAGCTGCCGGCAAGCCAGGAGTTAGATGATGTTCTTGGTGCGACGGTCGAAATCGCCTGTGACTGCGGACGAAGCGGGTGCGGCGAGGTTATTGCCTTGCCGCGGAGGCTGTACGAACGCGCACAGAGGGAGCGGCGGTCTCTGCTTGTGCCCGGTCACGAGCTGCCCCGAATCAAGCTGGGCCGCTACGACGCCTTCGTGGTCGTAGTCGAAGAGAGGCCCGCAGCAGCCGCAGGGACCGACACGTAAGCGTTCGCCAATAGCTAGGTGCCAAGAGGGAGCACGCCGACCCCGATCCCGAACTCGTTCGCGTACCGGTCGTTTCGCCCCGAGCGAGCATCGGCGCCCGCTGCTCGAGCCACCGCCTGACGGGTACGCAGGACTCGAACGTGGTGCGCGGAGAGAGTACCGACCAGCTCTTCCCTGCTGTCCTCTCTTGGCAACAACGGCACCCTTTCGGGGGATGATCGACGGCCCATAGGAACCCGATACTCCGTGAGTCCAGGGGTCATACCGGAGCTGCTCGCCGCAGAACAGCCGGAACGCTCGCCAAGCGTCCCCGCGTGACGGAAATGCATAGAGGGCGGCCCCTCTCGTCGCATGGGAGGGCCGCCCGCCTTTCCCGGTTCGGAATGTCACCCGACGCGACTCGCTCACATGGCCGATCACGAGATGATTTGAGTCGCTCACGAACTACGATGTGAGAAACGATGATCCTCGTCTTCGCGATTGCGCTCGGTTTCGTGGCCGTAATCCTGTGGCGGTCTCGTGGCCGATCCGGCGGTGAAGGTCGCGGGTGTCGATGGTTCTGGGCTTGGTCGGTGGTCGGCGGGGCGCTCGCCTTCAGCTTCCTCACTGGCTTCTCGATTGGCGTGCTGCTGCTGCCATTCGCCCTCTTGCTTCTATGGCTAGTCCTGTACCTCTCTCCACGCTGGCCGGAAAGCATCGGCTTCATCGAGGGCGTAGGACTCCTTCTCCTTGTCATCGCGTACCTGCATCGCGACGACCGGGCATGCCCACCGAGCGGGACGCTTGAGCTCGCGCCGAGTTCGGCGGGGGTGTCCGTCTCCTGCGGCGGTCTTGATCCGCACCCTTGGCTGTACACAGGACTTGTGATCGCAACTCTTGCCGCGTTGGCGTACTCGCTCGCTCGGCGGATCGGCGAGAAGCGCTAAACCAGGCCATCCTCGGCTGGGCCAGCGTGCGGGAATGTCCCCCGAGTCAGCTGGCTGCGTCGAGCGGGAAGGGCTTTACTGCCAGTGGCCGAAACTGGCCCGACCACCCTGCAGAACGCTGCGCTACGTCTCGAGTCGCTTGTTGCGCGTTTTGGCTCTGAAGGACTTGCTGCCGTGCGCGCTCCACCAAGTAGCGCTCGTGAGCTTTCCTCTGCCTACGTGCGGCGATTCGCGTCCAGAACTTCATGCGCCTCACAACAATAGTAGGTCAGGTACCCGCAGAAAGCAGGAAGCGCCGTTGGCATGGGCGAGCGTCCTGTCGCCTGAATCTAGACGGTCGCTTCAGCGCGGGCCACGAAGCGGAGCTCGGGCACTTCGTCGAGCTCGCCGACGTCGCGGGCCAGCTCGAGGAAGGTGAGCAGCCCCGCCCGCTCGCGCGGGCCGAAGCGGTAGCGGAGCTTCTCGAAGTAGCGCGCGAGGAAGCCGGCCGGATAGCCGTAACGCTCGCTCGCCTCGTACGCCAGCCGCTCGGGCTCGGCGCGCGCGGTGAGGACCGACTCGACCAAAGCCTGTTCGAGCTCGGCGAGCCCCTCGGCGACGGGCTCCGGGCAGGCCCAAACGGCGAAGACCATCGGCAGGCCGGTGCGCTCGAGCCAGAGGCGGCCGAGGTCGTGGTGCGGCGTCGGGTCCTCGAACGCGCTCTTCAGGGCCGCGTCGCCGATCAGCAGCGTCGCGTCCGCCTCCTCGCCGAGCGGGACGTGCTCGGCTTCCGGCAGCAGCACCTTCGTCAGGACGACGGAGGTCGCGCTCTCGGGCGTGACCGCGATCGTGCACACCTGCTCGAGCGGCCGGCGCGCGACGAGCTGGATCGAGTCGACCGCGCCCTCGGACGACACGCACAGCCGGGGCAGGAGCCGCAGCCGGTCGGCATTGCGCGCGTACTCGATCGACGAGATCGGCGCGAGGTCGAGCTCACCGCACAGCAGGCGAGCGTTCAAGTCGGTCGGCACGCCCTGCACCTCGTCGACCTCGGCCTCGAGCCGGTAGAAGACCGGCGCCATGTTCACGTACGAGATGCGGCCGAGCCTGATCACTAGGACTCCCGGTCGACGACGGCGTCGGTCAACGCCTCGAGCTCGTCCCGCCGGAGGTGACCGTCGAGGCAGGCGCGCGCCTGGCGCGCATAGTCGAGGGCGGTCTCGCGGGCCGAGTCGAGCGCGCCGGTCTCCGCTACGCGCAGCAGCGCGCCGTCGAGCGGGCCGCCCGCGAGCGCGGCGCGGACGGTCGCGTCCTCGCGCGCGGCCAGGATCAGCGGCAGCGTCGGCGTGCCCTCGCGCAGGTCGGTGCCGGCGATCTTGCCGGTCTCGATCGTCTCGCCCAAGCAGTCGAGGATGTCGTCCGCGATCTGGAACGCGATCCCGAGCGCCAGGCCGAACGCGCCGAGGTCCCGGTCGCCGCCGCTCCCGAGCAGGCAGGCGGCCTCGAAGAGCTTCCCCGTCTTCAGGGCGCAGCGCTCGAGGTAGCTCTCGACGCTCGTCTCCGGGTCATTCGTCTGCGAGCGCTGCAGAGCCTCGCCGCGGGCGAGGGCGAGCGTCGCGCGCGCGAGGCAGCGCACCGCCTGCTCGTCGCCGGTCGCGGCGAGCTCGGCGAACGCGCGCGCGAAGAGGTAGTCGCCGGCGGCACGCGCGGCCTCGGTCCCGTAGCTCGCCCAGGCCGCCTCGCGGCCGCGCCGGTAGCGGGCGCGGTCGATCAGGTCGTCGTGGACGAGCGTCGCCATGTGCACGAGCTCGACCGCCGCGCCCGCGGCCAGCGGCGCCTCGCCGTGCGAGGCGGCCAGGAAGACGAGCAGCGGCCGCAGCCGCTTGCCGCCCGCTGAGAGCGCCTCGCCGCCGACCTCCGAGACGAGGCCGGGGTACGCGGCCACGGCGTCGTTCAGCCGCTCCTCGAGGTCCTCGAGGTACGCGTCGAGGCCCGGCGTCTCGCGAATCGTGGCGAGGCTCATGCGGCCACTCCTGTATGCAGCGCGACAATTCCGCCGGCGAACGTGCGCCAGCGGACGTCCCCGAAACCGGCGGTACGCATCAGCGCAGCCAGCTCGTCCGGGCCAGGGAAGCGGCGGACGCTGGCCGGGAGGTACGAGTAGGCCGAGCCGCCCGGTAGCGCCTTGCCGAGCCGGGGCACGAGCGTCTCGAACCAGAGCCGGTAGAAGGGCGCAAGCGGCCCGCGCGGGCGCGTGATCTCGAGGACCGCTACTCGGCCGCCAAGGCGAAGCACACGCCGCAGCTCGACGAGCCCGCGCTCGAGGTCGTCGAGGTTGCGGACCCCGAAGCCGACCGTCGCGGCGTCGAACGCGCCGTCGGCGAACGGCAGCGCGAGCGCGTCGCCCTGCACCCAGTCGATCTCGGACGACTTGCGTTTCGCCCGCTCGAGCATGCGCTCGGCGAAATCGAGGCCGGTCACGCGGCCGCCCGCACGGCGAGCCGCGAGCGCGAGGTCGCCTGTGCCGCAGCAGGCGTCGAGCACCCGGTCGCCGTCGTGGACGACCGCGACCGCCGCCGCTCGGCGCCAGCGCCGGTCGAGCCCGAGCGTCATCGTCCGGTTCATGGCGTCGTAGACCGGCGAGATCCGGTCGAACATCGTCCGCACCGCGTCGGGCGCGAGCCTGCCGGTCTCGACGCTCACGTCAGTCCTGTCCCCAACGGCGCACGAGCTCGTGGTCGAGCCCGAGCTGGTCGAGGCAGCGCGCGACCACGAAGTCGACGAGGTCGTCCATCGTCTCGGCCCCGTGGTAGAAGCCGGGCGCGAGGAAGAGCACCACAGCGCCCGCCTGCCGCACGCGCAGCATGTTCTCGAGGTGAATCGTCGAGAGCGGCGTCTCGCGCGGGCAAAGCACGAGCTTACGGCCCTCCTTCAGCGCGACACTCGCGGCTCGCTGGATCAGGTTCGTCATCGTCCCCGAGGCGATCGCGCCGAGCGTGCCCATCGAGCACGGGCAGATCGCGTAGCCGTCCACCTTGGCCGAGCCGCTTGCGTAGGGCGCGTGCCAGTCGCGCTCGTCGTGGAGCGTGACCGAGTCGCGGACGGGCTCGATCAGGCGCGCGAGCGTCTCGTCGGGAGAGAGCCGCGCGTCGCCGTAGAGCTCGGTCGCCACCACCTCGAGGCCGGCCCGCGAGGCGCAGACTCCGATCTCGCACCCGGCCGCGGCGAGCGCCTCGAGCAGCCGTCCCGCGTACGGCGCCCCCGAGGCGCCGGTGATCCCGAGGAAGACGCGCACGGTGGCGCTACTTCGGGCCTTTGGAGGCCTCGAGGAAAGCCGCGAGCTTGCGCAGGTTGTCGTCGCCGAGCGCCGCGAACGGCGGCATCGGCGAGCCGGGGTTGACGCAGCTCGGGCAGTTGAGATGGTCGATCTGGAACTGGATCCCCTTGCCCTTGGCGCCCTCGGCGCTCAGGTCCGGCGCGCCGAGGTTCGACCCGCCCGTCCCGAGATAGGTGTGGCAGTTCGTGCAGCCTGACTCGGCGAACAGCTCGGCGCCTGCGTGCGCCTGCTTGTTGCCGCCGAAGCCCTGCTTCTTCTCCCAGCTCGGGATCGCCGCCTTCACCTCGGCCGCGATCGCCTCCTGTGCGGTCGCGCCCTTGTAGGTGAGGACCCCCATCGTGAGCACCGTCAGCGCCGCGGCCACGATCGCCACCGGCCGCCGGCTCAGGCGCCGCTCGCGCCGCAGGTCGACGAACGGCATCGCGAGCAGCAGGACGAGCGCGATCGTCGGGATGCCGACGGTCGCAAGGATCACCGTCTCCGGCCACTTGAAGATCCGGAGCAGGTAGAAGAGGAAATAGAAGTACCAGTCCGGGCGCGGGACGAACGAGGTCGTGCCGGGGTCGGCCGCGGGGCCGGTGAGCGACCCGAGCAGGCTGGTGTAGCGCCAGACGATCGCGAGCCCGGCGATCACGCTCACGACGACGAGGCTCATCACCGTGTCGTGGAACATCGCGAACGGGTAGAACGGCTTGCCCCGGTCCTTGACGTCCTGCTTGTAGCGCTGGAACGCTGAGCGGCGATCGTCGAGCGAGCTCATTCGCTTGGCCTCTTTCGGACTCCGGAGGCGCGCGGGCCGGGCGTCACGAGCCCGGAGCGCGCGGGCGGCGGGTCGGGATCGGGGTCACGGCCGGCAGCGTCGCTCGACCACGGCGGCGAGGTCACGCCGAGGCGGATGACCAGGTACAGGTGCAGGCCGATCAGGCCCATCAGCGCGCCGGGGACGAGCAGCATGTGCAGCGAGTAGAAGCGGCTGAGCGTGTCGGGCCCGATCTCGGCCCCGCCTCGTAAGAGCGTCGCCAGGAACGGCCCCACAAAGGGCGCGGTCCCGTTGATGTTGATCGCGACGACGGTGGCCCAGTACGCCGTCTGGTCAAACGGGAGCAGGTACCCGGTGAGGCCCTCGAAGAGGCCGGTCGCGAGCAGCAGCACGCCGACGATCCAGTTCAGCTCGCGCGGGTACTTGTAGGCGCCGAACAGGAAGACCCGGCCCATGTGCATGAACATCAGGATGATGAAGACGCTCGCGCCCCAGCGGTGCATGCCGCGGACGAGCCAGCCGAGGGTGAGGTCGTGCGTGATGTGGTCGATCGACTTGTGGGCCTCCGCCGGGCTCGGCTTGTAGTACATCGCGAGGATCACGCCGGTCACGAGCTGGACGAGGAAGGCCGTCAGCGTGGCCGAGCCGAGCGTGTGCCACCAGCCGGCGTCGCCCGGGACCTTGCGGAAGAGGAAGTAGCGGATCCCGCCGACGAGGCCGGAGCGCTCCTCGAGCCAGTCGAGCGGGTACTGCGCCACACGCTGGAGCTGCGCGGCCCGCGCCGATCGCTTGCGCGGGCTCAATGCGGCGCCTGGATCGGATAGAGCCAGGACTCGATGCCGTCGACGTGCTGGCCCGGCCCGGCGAGCTCGTAGCGCTTGATCCGCGCGCTCTTCCCCGACCCTTCGACGCGGGCGACGCTGTAGGTGTTACCGAGCACGAGCCGGCCGTTCACGATCGAGAACTCGTAGCGGTCGAGGCCGCGAACCGGCGGGCCGGCGATGCGGTTGCCCTCCTGGTCGTACGCGCCGCCGTGGCACGGGCAGATGAATCCGGCCGCCGGCAAGGTCGGCGTGATCTGCACGTCGCCGTTCTTGGTCTTGACCGTCTTCTCCTGTTTCTGGAAGAGCGGGCCGCCGGTCTGCACCGGGCAGCCGAGGTGCGCGCAGCGGTTCGAGATGATCGTGAAGCTCGGCGCTCCGTTCAGGAGGCCGTTGTTGCGCACGAAGGCGGTGCGCCTCGACACCTCGCCCTGCGCGGGGTCGCGGAGGAAGGTGACGACCTTCCACTTGTTCTCCTCGAAGTCGGCCAGCGGGCCGAGGTCGACCTTGTGGGCCTTCTGCTTGACGAACCCGGGCAGCAGCGCCATGCCGGCGGAGGGCAGCGTCACGATCGCGCCGATGACGCCGCCGAGGCCGAGGGTCGCGCCCTCGAGGAAGCGGCTGCGCGGGAAGCGCTCGCCGGGCTGGGGCTCGGGCATCGCGGCCTCGCCCTGGTGGGCGGGAATCGCAGGCGCGTCGGTGCTATCCGCGGGCCCGCCCGGTGCAGGCGCGGCGACCCGCGGCCGCCCGATTGCGGCCTCACGAGCCCAGAGGAAGCCGAAGACGAGCGCCAGCGCAGCGCCCACCGCAGCGACGACCCAGCTGATGATCAGGCCGACGAGCAGGCAGACGATCCCTACGGCAAAGCCCACCGGCCACAGGCTGGGCGGCGGAAGCTGTCGATCGTCCCCCGGGCGGTGTTCCAAGCGTGCCTCTCCTTCGTTCTGGCGGGCTGGATTCAATCGTTGCAGGTTGGCCGCGTCAACGACGTAACAGTTGGCGCAACGCACCCTTGCCGCGCCCGTCCGCCTCCGCGGGGGCACCGAGGCCGAACTCGTCCCACCGCTCGTCGACCCGGCGGCGGACCTCGTCGCTCATCGAGATCTCCTCCGGCCACGGGCGCGCACCCTCGGCCGGCCCCTTGTGCGTGGCGTCGATCCCGAGCTTCCCGCCGTAGAACTGGAGCGTCGGCGCGTGGTCGAGGTGGTCGAGCGGGCCTTCGCTGATCAGCACGTCGCGCTTCGGGTCGACGTTGGCGCCGACGCGGAAGAAGACCTCCTCGTAGTCGTGCACGTCCACCCACTCGTCCACGACCACGACCGACTTCGTCAAGCTCAAGAGGCCGAGGCCCCAGATCGCGTGCATCACCTTCTGCGCGTGGCCCGGGTAGCTCTTGCGGATCGAGACGATGCAGCAGTTGTGGAACGCGCCCGCGACCGGCAGGTCGTAGTCGACGATCTCCGGGACGCTCATCCGGATCGCGGGCAGGAAGATCCGCTCGGTCGCCTTGCCGAGCCACGCGTCCTCCTGCGGCGGCTTGCCGACGACGATCGACGGGTAGATCGCGTCGCGTCGCATCGTCATCGCGGTGACGTGGAAGACGGGGAACGGCTCCGGTGGCGTGTAGTAGCCGGTGTGGTCGCCGAACGGGCCCTCCTCGATCAGCTCGTCCTTGGCGATGTAGCCCTCGAGCACGATCTCGGCGTTCGCGGGCACCTCCAGGTCGACGGTTTTCGCCTGAACGAGCTCGACCGGCTCGCCGCGCAGGAAGCCCGCGAGCATCAGCTCGTCGACGTGCTTCGGGAGCGGCGCGCTCGCGGCGTACGCGGTCACGGGGTCGAGGCCGAGCGCGACGGCCACCTCGAGCTTCCCGTCGGCGAGCAGGTAGTCGGCGCGCCCGTCCTTGTGGATCTGCCAGTGCATCGCGGTGGTGCGCTCGTCGAGCACCTGGAGCCGATACATGCCGACGTTGCGCCCGCCGGTGCGCGGGTCCTTCGTGATCACCGCGGGGAGCGTGATGAAGGGTGCCGCGTCTCCGGGCCAGCAGGTCTGCACCGGAAGGAGGCCGAGATTGACGTCGTCGCCTTCCAGCACGACCTCCTGCACCAGACCGCCGCGCACGCTCTTCGGCTGCGTGTCCGCGATCGACTTCAGCTTCTTCAGCCCGCGCACCTTCTCGGCCAAGCCCTGGGGCGGCTGCATCTCGAGGACATCGCCGAGGCGGCGGCCGACGTCGTCGAGGGAGTCGGCCCCGAAGGCGAGGCACATGCGCCGCTCGGTCCCGAACTGGTTGATCAGCAGCGGGTGCTCGGAGCCCTTCGGGTTCTCGAACAGCAGCGCCGGCCCACCGGCCTTGACGACGCGGTCGACGATCTCGGTGATCTCGAGGTGCGGGTCGGCCTCCGCCGAGATGCGGGTGAGCTCGCCCTCGCGCTCGAGCAGCGCGATCCACTCACGGAGGTCGCCCGGGGGCGCCACTTCGCTAGTGACGCCGGTGCCGGAACCAGCGAGAGAGCTCGCCCAGCAGGATCACGCTCAGGAAGATCAGGCCGACGATCAGCATCCCCTCGATCACGGACTTGCCTTCCTCGGCAGCCGTTTTCGCAAGCGGCAGGAGCGATCCGAGCGGAGCCATCGGCGCGATGCTACCCGACCAGCCGCCGGTGGCTCTCGAGGGCCGTCGCGGCCTCGGGGCCCGGCTGCCAGGTCAGCCGCGCGTCCTCGCCTCGGCCCAGCGTCGCCGCGGTCGCCGCCCAGGCCTCGCCGTCGCCGGGCAGGCCGTCCGCGCGCACCTGTGCGCACAGCGAGATCAGCGCCGCGAGGTCGGTCACGGCCTCGACCGGCCCGGCCTCGGCAACGTGGACGAGCCCATGGGCGTAGAGGTAGTCGCCGAGCAGGAGCGCGGTGTCGGCGTCTCGCGGATCGAAGAGGCGCGAGCGCCCGTAGTGGAGCAGGTAGCCCTCGTAGATCGTCTCGAGGCCGAGGGCGTAGCGCTGCTCGCTGAGCGGCGAGAAGACCGCGCCGTGCTCTCGCTCGGCCGGCGCGCGCAGCGCCTCCGCCCAGAGCAGGCTCTCGCGCGCGGCCTCGTGCGCGATCGTCTCCCAGACGTCCAGGGTTACAGCCAGCTCGCCAGGTCCTTCGTCCAGTAGGAGACGACGAGGTCGGCTCCCGCGCGCACGATCGCGGTCAGCGACTCGAGTGCCGCCTGGCGCTCGTCGATCCACCCTCGCGCGCCGGCGGCCTTCAGCATCGCGTACTCGCCGGAGACGTTGTAGGCGCCGACCGGGAGGTCGAAGCGCTCGCGCACCGCGCGCAGAACGTCGAGGTTCGGCAGCGCCGGCTTCACGAGCAGCGCGTCGGCGCCCTCGGCGACGTCGAGCTCGCACTCGCGCAGGGCCTCGCGCACGTTCGCCGGATCCATCTGGTACCCGCGGCGGTCGCCGAAGGCCGGCGTCGAGTCCGCGGCCTCGCGGAACGGGCCGTAGAAGGCGGAGGCGTATTTCGCGGCGTACGAGACGATCGGCGTCTCGCCGCGACCGTCCTCGTCGAGGGCCGAGCGGATCGCGGCGACGCGGCCGTCCATCATGTCGCTCGGGAAGACCGCGTCCACGCCGGCGGCCGCGTGGCTGACCGAGGTGCGCGCCAGCAGCTCGAGCGTCGCGTCGTTGTCGACCTCCTCGCCCTCGAGCACACCGCAGTGGCCGTGCGAGGTGTACTCGCAGAGACAGACGTCCGTGAGGAGCACGAGCCCGGGGCTCGACTCGCGCAGGGCGCGCAGCGCGCGCTGGATGACGCCGTCGTCGTCCCAGGCGCCCGAGCCCTCGGCGTCCTTCTCGTCCGGGATCCCGAAGAGTAGGACGGCGCGCACGCCCAGCCGCTCAGCCTCACCGGCCTCGGCGACCAGGTCCTCGACCGAGAAGCGGCCGAGCGCGGGCAGGTCGGGGTTCGGCTCGGTCGCCGGCCCGACGAAGAGCGGCAAGACGAAGTCGTCGAGGTCGAGACGCGTCTCGCGCACGAGCGAGCGCAGCCGATCGCTCCGGCGCAGCCGCCGCATGCGCGTCAACGGAAAGGCACTCACACCAGCAATCTACGCGCTCCCACCCGGGCGAGCCCGCCGAAGATTCCGCCGAGCAGCCAGAGCCCTTGCCGCGCGACCTCGCCCCACGGGCTGAGGTCGTAGAGCGAGGAGCGGAAGAACCGGACCGAGTGGGCAAACGGGAGCGCGTCGCTCGCCCAGCCCGCGGGAGGCACGACCTCGGCAGGGATGAGGCCGAGGAAGACGATCGGCATGACCACGAGCAGCGCGACGAGCGACGCCGAGCGAGCCTCACGCGCGAGCGCCCCGAGCAGGGCCCCGAGCGCGCCGAGCGAGCCGCCCGCGAGCGCAAGCCCGAGGAGGAGCAGGGGCAGCCTCCGCCACGGCTCGCCGCCGGTCACGCCGCCGATCTGGATGATCAGCCCGAAAGAGAGCGCGATCGCGAGGCCGAGCGCGAGTGCCACGGCCGCCGCCAGCGCGACCTTCGACCAGACGAGCTGGCCCAGGCCGACGAGCCCGCGGCCGAGCCGGCCGACCACGTTCTCGTCGCGCTCGGCCGCGAGCGATCCCGCGGCGATCATCAGCGCGAGGAAGGTGATCGTCAGCCCGAGCGCGTACGCCTCGACCGAGGCCGAGAGCAACTGGCTGCGGCCACGTCCGGGGGCACGCACGAGCTCGATCGGGTGCGCCGTCGAACGGAGCGCGTCGCCGGTGTGCGCGAGCGCCAGGCGGGCGTCGTGGAGGAAGTCGAGGAGCGTGCGCGTCCTCGCCGTCGGCGGCATCGAGCGCAGCAGCGCCTGCGCCTTCTCGATCCCGAGCACGGTGATCGGCGCGCCGAGGAAGCTGCCGTCGCCGCCTTGCAGGATCAGCGTCACGTAGCGGAGGTTGCTGGCGATGTAGGCGCGCTGGAGCTGGCGGTTGAGCGAGTAGACGAGCGCCTGCACCTGCTGCTCGACCCGCGAGGAGATCGTCCCGGTCGAGAGCTGGAGCTCGAGCTGCGGGCTGTGCACCATCCCGCGCAGCGTCGCGATGAAGCCCGGCGGCACGGTCACGACCGCGACCACCCGCCCGTTCCGCAGCTCCCGCGCGGCCTCGTCGGCGGACAGGCGGACGAGCTTCACGTTCTTGCTCACCGCGTTGATCGTGCGGTCGACGTGGAAGCGGTTCCCCCCGAGCACGAGCGTCGAGGGAAGGTTGTCCTCGTCCACGAACGCGACGCGCGGCTTCGAGCTTCCGTAGCTCGCGACGAGCCCGACCAGGACGGCAATCGCGAGCGGGTAGGCGAGCAGGATCCCCAGCAGCAGCGGCGAGCGGCGCAGGACCAGCAGGTCCTTGCGCAGGAGGAGCAGCACTCGACTCATGCGGAGAGACTCTCGTCTTGCAACCGGTCGTACTCGTCTTGCGTGCCGGCGAAGACGAGCCGCCCGTCGCGCAGGACGGCGACGCGGTCGGCGACACGCTCGACCTCTTCGAGGTTCTGCGTTGCGAAGACGATCGCCCCTCCGGCCTCGCGCAGAGCCGCCGCCCGCTCCCAGAGCCGCGCCCGCTGCGCGGGATCGAGGGCTGCTGTCGGCTCGTCGAGGAGCAACACGTCAGGCGAGCCGAGCAGCGAGATCGCGAGGTTCAGCCGCTGGCGGTTCCCGACGGAGAGGTTCGCGCTCGGCGCCGGCTCTCCGGGGAGCTCGAAGTCGGCAAGCAGCCGCTCGGCCACGGCGCGCGCGTCGTGCTCGCCCTCGAGGCGCGCGAAGAACTCCAGGTTCTCGCGTGCGGAGAGGCGGCCGTACTGCGCGGGTCGCTGCGGCGCCCACCCCACGCGAACACCCTTGCGCCGCTCGACGCGGCCCATGCTCGGCTCGAGCGCACCGGCGAGCAGCGCGAGCAGCGTCGACTTGCCGGCGCCGTTCGGGCCGACGAGCGCGACCGCGTCGCCGTCCCAGATCTCGAGCTCGACCGGCTCGAGGGCGCTCGTCTTGCCGAACCGTCGACCCGCGCCGCGCGCGGCGAGCAGCGGCGTCAACGGCTGGCCGCGGCCGGCGGGTCGGCCGGCGGCAGGGGCGAGACTGGACGCGTGTCCTCGAGCTCGACCTCCACCGGTAGTGCCCTGCCCTGCTCCCACGGCTCCAGCGATACCCGTTCGGCGAAAAATTCCCAGATCGCCCTCCCGGCGGCCAGCAGCGGCAGGGCGACGAGCGCGCCGGGTAGCCCGTAGATCTCGCCCCCGGCGAGCAGCCCGAAGATCACGAGCAGCGGGTGGAGCCGCAACGCGCTGCCCATCACGTTCGGGACGACGATGTGCCCTTCGACCTGGTGGACGACGAGAAACAGAAGCGCAACCCAGATCGCCGCCACGGGGTGCACGACGAGCTCGTAGATGAAGGGCGGCACCGCCCCCAGCCATGGGCCGAGGTAGGGGATCAGCTCCGTCACGGCGACCCAGGCCCCGAAGAGCACGGCGTAGCGGTCCGCGCCCGGCGCCCAGCCGAGCGTGCCCAGCACCCACAGGCCCATACCCGCGCTCGTGCCGATGATCAGCGATAACAGCACCTGCCCGCGCACGTAGCTCGCGAGCGAGCGCTCGATCCGTGTGAGCAGCGACGGAGAGCCCGGGCGCGGCGGGAAGCGCCGGTCGACGGCGCGCCCGAGTCGCGGCATGTCGAGCAGCATGTAGATCGAGACCACGAGCACCAGCACGAACGCGAACAGGAACTTCAGCGTCCCGATCGCGGCGCCCTCGACGAAGTTGATCACGTCGCCCGTGTACCTGGTGACGTCCTTCTTGCGGATCTGCTTGACGAGGTTGTGCCCCTGCTTCTGGATGGCGATGCCACCGAGCCGGTGGGTGTCGAGCCACCGCTGAAAGCGGTCGACGTCGCGATCGGCATGCGTGCGAGGGGGGTGTCCGTGGACGACCGTAAAGTAGTTGTTGACCCGGTTCGCGCTCGACTTCGTCTGGTCGACCACCACCGAGCCTAGTGCGACGACGGCGGCAAGGAGAATGGCGAGGAAGCTGAGGTACACCAGCGCAACGCCGAACCCGCGGGGGATCCAGACGCGAGTCAGCGCCCTGACGATCGGGTTCAGCAGGAACGCGATCAGCGCGGCGATCAGGAACAGGAAGACAACGTGACGCGCCGTGCCCGCCAGCACCCAGAGGAACAGCAGCAGCAACGGCAGGCCGATGAGCTGAATCCAGCGCGGGATCTGAATCTTCGCGACCCCGGCGGTAGGCCCGGCCATGTCGCGCATGCTAGCGCGCGCGTCGTACCGCTTCGCTCCACTCGGCCACCGGCGTGGGAGTGGGACTTCGGCACGGACGGCGGTCTGGCACTCGAGCCGAGACGGGTCGCGCTGCAGGACCGCCCAGCCTCGGTTACCGTGCCGTCGATGCCACGCGCCTCCGCGCATGCGAGGCGGCGACGGGCGGAAACCGCTGTCGCGCGCCGGAAGAGGCGATTGGCGGGGCTGATCCTGCTCGCGTCGGTCGCGTTGATCACGCTACTCCTGACCGCTTTTGGGTCGGGCGGCCGAACGCCGGTCCGGTCCGTGTCGCCCGCGCCGGCCACGCGGCTGCTGCCCGCGGGGCCGCCCCGGCCGCAGGTCGTGGCCCTCCAGGGCTCGATCAGGCTGATGCTTCCGGTCTCGCGGCTGACCGCGCTCGGATACCACGCATCCGGCGACGGCGCGCTCGCGCTTCGCCCCGTCGGGCGGCAGATGAACCAGGGACTCGTCGGGCGAGTCGCGCGCACGCTCTTCGGCACCGGCGGAAGCGGTCTGCGCTACTACGTGCTCGGCGGCGACGGCCCCGCGACCTCGTCGCTCGACGTCGGCGCGCCTCCTGGAACCGACGTCTACTCGCCCGTCGACGGCCAGGTCGTGGGCATCACGCCGTACATCCTCGCCGGGAAGCACATGGGGGCGCGCATCGACATCCAGCCGAGCGGCAACCCTTCGGTGGTGGTCTCGCTCACGCACCTCAGGCCGGACCCGTTCCTGACGGTCGGCTCGACGCTCGCAGCGACGACCTCGAAGGTCGGGACGATCCTCGACTTCGCCAAGGTCGAGCGCCAGGCGCTCGCGCAGGTGACTCAGGACGCGGGGAACCACGTGGCGGTCGAGATCCACGCCGCCACGTTGTCGCTTCCTTAACGCTCATTTCAACGTGAAGCCTTGTGCCGTCGCGCTGAAATGAGCTTTCCCTGAAGCTCCTCTTCGTAGCCGATGTCTTCGGAACGCCCGGCCGCAAGGCGGTCGAGGAGCGGCTGCCGAGCCTGAAGATGGAGCTCGGCGCCGGCTTCTGCGTCGTCAACGCCGAGAACGCGGCGGACGGCGCGGGCCTGACACCGCGGCTGGCGGACCGTCTGCTCGCGGCGGGCGCCGACGTGCTCACGCTCGGCAACCACGTCTGGCGGCGGCGCGAGATCGGGCCCTACCTCGAGACGTCGGAGCGGGTCGTCCGCCCGGCGAACCTCGCGTCGAGCTCGCCAGGCCGCGGGCTGGCGGTTGTCGAGGCTGAGGACGGGACACCGGTCGCAGTGCTCAACCTCCAGGGCATGCTCTTCATGTCCACGCCGATCAGCCCCTTCGAGGTCGTGGACGCGCTCGTCGAGGAGGCGAGGGCCGCGGCGAAGGTCGTGCTCGTCGACTTC
Organism: Gaiellales bacterium; assembly: GCA_038237925.1. Taxonomy (GTDB): domain Bacteria; phylum Actinomycetota; class Thermoleophilia; order Gaiellales; family Gaiellaceae; genus AC-32. The sequence goes on from JBBRYF010000002.1 coordinate 105,566, forward strand.
CACGCGGAGGCAACGAGCGAGAAGGTCGCACTCTCGCGGGTGCTCGACGGGCTCGTGACGGCCGTGATCGGGACGCATACGCACGTGCAGACGAGCGACGCGCGCGTGCAGCCCGGGGGTACCGCCGCGATCACGGACGCGGGCATGACCGGGCCGCACGACTCCGTGATCGGCGTCAAGGCCGAGCTCGCGATCGGCCGGATGCGGACCGGCATCGGCGTCCGCTTCGAGCCGGCCGACGGCGGGGTGCGCATCGAGGGCGCGCTCGTCGAGTGCGACGCCGAAGGGCGCGCGCTCAGCTGCGAGCCGGTTCGTGTGCCGGTGCCGTGAGCACGACGAGCAGCGCGACGAGCACGAGGTCGCGCGCGAGCACCACCCAGGACGGGAACGGGTCGAACGCGACCAGGTCGTAGTACCGGATCGGGAACCAGACCTGTGTGAGCAGGAGCGCCAGCCCGAGGAGCGCCGAGGCGGTGAGGCCGCGGCGGCCACGCACGAGCGGGACCACGGGGATCAGCCAGATCAGGAACTGCGGCGAGAGCACCTTCCCGAGCGCCACGAAGGCGACGAGCGAGGCCGCCGAGTAGCGGATCAGCCGCTCCGGCGTCGCGGGCCCGCGAGCGGCTGCGACCCAGATCGCCAGCAAAACCAGGACGAGGAGCGCGCTCGAAGCCGTGCCGATCCCACTGGCCACCGAGCCGACCAGGTTATGCGAGCCGTGGCTCGAGTCGAGCGTGAGCGCAAGCCCCCCGGCGTGGTGGGCCGCGAGCAGGACGGCGGACCCGAGGCTCTCGATCTGCAGCGGCCGGGCCGCCTGGTGGGCGATGCCCTCCCCAACGCCGCGCGGGGCGAGCGCGAGGAACGGAACGACGACGAGCGCGACGACGGCCGTGGCGCCCCCGAGGCAGATCAGGGCCTCGCTTCGCCCGCGCGTGCGCCAGACGTACACGAGTGCCGGCGGCAACACGACCGCGGGGAACGCCTTCGCGGCGATCCCGAGCCCGAGCGCGGCGAAGCCGAGCCGCTCGCGCCGGGACAGCACCGCCGCGAGGCCGGCAACGGTGAGGGCCGCCGGCCAGAGGTCGTAGCGATAGAGGATCACCGAGCCGAGCACGAGCGGCGCGAGCGCGAAGAACCCGAGCGCGGCGGCGGTCCGTGTCCCCGTCGCGCCGAGGGAGCGCAGCGTCGACGCCATCGCCTCGAGCGCTCCGAGCCCGCAGAGCGCCATCAGGAGCTGGAACTCGCGGTTGTAGACCAAGAAGCTCGGCTTGCCGAGCGCCGGCAGCCCGAAGGCCGGGAGCGAGCCCGGCGGATACTCGACCGAGAAGTCGCGGTAGGGCACGTGGCCGTTCATCATCGCCGTGCCGTAGCGGTGGTACTCGACCGTGTCGAGGATCAGCGCGTGCTGGTACCAGCCCCAGTGCAGCAGCGTCAGCGAGGCGGCGAAGAAACCGGCGGCTCCGACGAGGAGCCGTCGCGGCTCAGTCGACGACCAGCTCTTGGCGAGGACGCTCAACGGGGGCTCGCGCGGGGGCTCGGAGTGGCTCGGCGGCGGGCGCGAGCACCGCAAAGGCCGCGAACGGGAAGAACCAGGGCAGGTAGAGGTAGAACCAGTGCGTCAGCACGAGCTGGAAGCCGAGCAGGAGCGCGGCCGTCAGCGCGGCGAGCTGCAGGGGCGACTTCCGCCTCGGCACGAAGTAGACGGCGACCGCGCCGACCGCGAGCAGGCCCTCGAGCACCCACTGGAGCACGTGCAGGTCGGGCAGGCCGGCGTGGTACTGCCGCCAGTCCCAGATCGAGAACGGGGACTCGCGCCCGATCTGCCAGCCGAGCGTCCGGTCCCAGAAGACGCGCGCCGCGTGGGCCGGGTTCGGCTCGAGCAGCAGAATGGAGAAGGCGGCGAGCGTGGCGACGAGGAAGCCCGCCGCATAGACGAGCGTCGGCCGCAGCCGCCGCTCCGGATACGACGCCCAGAGCGGCGCCACGAGCAGCGGCGCGAACTTCGTCCAGCCCGCAAGCGCGGCGCAGGCGCCGCGGGCGGCGGGCCAGGTCGCGAGCCAGAAGCCCCAGATCAGGAAGAGCGGGGGCAGCGCGTCGTTCGTGTTGGAGCTCGAGACGTACTGCGTGAACGGATACGCGACCCACGCGAACGGGAGCGTGACCGCGAGCCGGGTGCCGCCGAAGCGCAGGCCGACGAGCCCGAGCCCGAGCACGGAGAGCAGGTCGAAGGCGATCGCGGCGAAGTGCGACGCCGGGAGGTCGTCCCACTTGCCGGTCCAACCGAGCGCAAGGAAGCCAGGCAGGTAGGCCTCGTAGGCGACCGGGCCGTACGTGTCGCCCTGCGGGTTCGCCGACTCGCAGCGGCCGTTCGTCTGGATGCGCTCGCGGGTCTCGCCGGCGGCGTCACTCGGCCCACACGCCTTGCCGAGCTCGACGGGAAAGTGGCCGTACGGCGACTGGCCGTTCGCGATCCGCTGCGCGCCGATCACGCCCGAGTAGCCGACGTCGATCACGTTGGAGGCGCGGACGTTGAGGCCGAGCCGGAAGCCGGCGGCGAAGACCGTCGCCGCAGCGAGCAGCCACACCGGCCAGACGGGCACAGCGCCGGTCCCGAGCCGGCCGCGCCAGGTGCTCCACACCATCCGCCCGAGCAGGTAAAGCAGCGGCGGGTAGGCGAGCGGCACGCTGGTGAAGATCTCGCCGCGGTTGAAGAACCACAGCGAGACGCTGAACGAGAGCAGTACGAGCAGGTCGAGATTGCGGACGCTCAGCGGCCGGCGAAGGTCGGCGAGGCCGAGCAGGAAGAGCGCGCAGAAGCCGAGCCACACCGGTGCGCTGTTGATCTCGCGGCCGCCGAAGGCGCCGTCGTAGCCGCGTGCCATCTTCCACGCCACCTGCGGCCCGGTCCACGCCTCCGTGACCGCGCCGCTCGTGTCGTCGACCTTCCCGTCGGCGATCTCGCCCGCCGGGCCGGCCCAGACCTTGATCGTCCACGCGTGCGTGTCGTTGTCGAAGGTGGCGTCGGTCTGGCGCAGCCGCGGGGCGTAGTGGCGCAGCCAGCCGGCAACCTTGCCGTTCTCGAGGAAGATCCGCTTCGCCTCGACAGCCGCCAGCCGCTTCTCCGGCGGCCCAAGCGGCTTCGACGGGTGCGGAGTGTCCGACGCCGCGAGCGCCGGCCCCGCGAGCGCCAATCCGACGACCGCGGCCGCGGCGAGGGCGCGAATCACGGCGCCAGCCTAGCGGCCCCCTCTGAAAGACCAGAGCTTGTTCCCGACGAAGTTCAGCGGGGTCACGAGGACGACCGCAATCGCCTGCGCGACGATCTTGTCGAGGCCGAACGCGATGAAGCCGCTCAGCAGCGCGAGGTTCGCGATGTACGCGACGAGGGCCACGACGAGGAAGCGCAGTCCCTGCCAGCCGACATGCCCGCGCTCGGCATGGAAGGTCCAGCGCCGGTTCCAGGTGTAGTTGTTCGTGACCGCGACGAGGAACGAGACCGTCGCGGCGGCCGCGTAGTGAAAGCCCGCGCCCTTCAGAAGCGCGGCGTAGACGGCGAGGTTGATCGCGTAGCCGCTCGCGCCGACCGCGGAGAACTTCGCGAGCTGGACCCAGTTGTGCGGCTTCGCCAGCGCGCGGCCCGCACGGGTGCGGGCGAGGGCGGTTGCGGGCGAGAAGGCCATCGGCGGCCGAGCGTACCGAACCGCCCTCAGCGGGATGGCAGCACAAGACCGTCGAGCGGCACACGGTGCGTGCCGTCGCGGTCCTCGAGCACGAGCTCGGCGATCGCCCAGTCGTCGCCCAGCACGACGTCCTCGAGCGTCCGGCCGGCAGCGACCGGCGTCCCGCGCAGGCCGCTGAGCGGCCGCGCCTCGCGTCGGTAGAACGAGTCTTCGCGCAGGTCGAGCAGCATGAGCGGCGAGGCGGCCTCGACGTGGTCGTCGCGGATCGACGCGGCCGAGAAGGGCAGGAACCGATGCTTCTCGTCGCCGCAGAGGACGTCGAGCCCCAGTGCCTGCGGTTCGCTCGGGTGCAGCAGCACGTCGACCGCGTGGCCGAGCTGGATGCCGTGCACGCGCACCGGCCGCCGGAGCAACTCGTCTCCCGTGAGACCCCTCACGGGTCGGGCGTGTGCCCCGTCGGGCGCCCGGCTAACCGCTCGTGCGAAAGCCCTCCTCGCCGACAAGGGGCACGAAGCGGCACGGCACCGAGTGCACGACGGCAGGTCCTTCGGGACTGCGCACGATCAGCTCGAGACGCTGCACGCGCTGGCCTCCGACAGGGACGACCAGGCGGCCGCGGGGGCGCAGCTGCTCGTAGAGCGTCTCGGGAACCGCGGGCGCAGCCGCCGCGACCGCGATCACGTCGAACGGCGCGAGCTCGGGAACGCCGAGCGTCCCGTCGCCGATGCGCACCTCCACCTCCGGGTACCCCGCCGCGGCCAGGCTCTCGCGTGCGCTCTCGGCGAGCTCCGGGATCCGCTCGATCGTGACCACGCTCGCGCCGAGCTCCGCGAGCACGGCGGCCTGATAGCCGGAGCCGGTGCCCACGTCGAGCACGCACTCGCCGGACCGGAGCGAAAGCGCCTCGGCGATGCGCGCCACCATGTAGGGCTGCGAGATCGTCTGTCCGTGACCGATCGGCAGCGCCGCGTCCCGGTAGGCGCGGCGGCGCTCTTCCTCCGGGACGAAGAGCTCGCGCGGAACGCGTCCCATCGCCTCGAGCACGCGCTCGTCGACGATGTCGCGCCCGCGCAGCTGTCGCTCGACCATCGACCGCCGGTCAGGCGGCATCGGCGTACGCCGGCAGCTTGACGCCGAAGTGCTCGAGCGCAAGCGGGGCGAGGTCGACGATCCGCCTCGGCTCGCCCTCGATCCCGACGGTCAGGATCGGCACCTCGGAGTCGCCGGCCTCCAGCGAGCCGTGGCTGCCGCCGCCGAGATGGCTGTGGCCGGCGAGATCAGTCAGCTCGACGCCGAGCGGCGGCGAGACGAGCAGCTCGCCGGCGTTCGGGTTGGCAAGCGCCGCCCACACCCGCTCGAGCGCGTCGGGCTGGTCGAGCAGCGAGAGGTCGCCGCTCGTCCGCCAGGCGCCGTCTGCCGGCGAGAAGCGGAGCTCCTCGCCTTCGCGCCGTGCCACCGCCTCGCCGTCCTCGCGGTAGAGCACGACCTCTGCCGCGGGCGAGCCGTCGAGCCGGCGCGCGAGCTCGCCCGTGTCCTCGCGGCATTCGGGTAGCCGGTAGACCATGCCGGCGCGGTTCGACGCGGTCACGAGCACGCCCTCGACGCCGGGCAGGGAGGCGTGGAGGGAGACCGCACGGTCGACACGCGTCTGGCCGTGGTCCGAGCAGACGACGAGCGCGTAGCGCTCGAGGAACTCGTCGGGACCGCCGGCCGCCTCGATCAGCGCCCCGATCGCGGCGTCGCTGCGGGCGAGCGCCTCCTGCGTCCCCCCCGGCCCCAGCGCGTGCGAGGCGAAGTCGTAATCCGGGAGGTAGTAGACGAGCAGGTCGAAGCCGTCGCGCGTGACCAGCCAGCGGCCGACGTAGGCGGCGTAGGCGTCGATCGAGCCCGTCGAGCGGCCGGAGACCGCGACCGGCGCGCCGGTCACCTCCGATTCGAACAGGCTGTAGAAGAAGAACTCCTTCGGCCCGTAGGCCGGGCGCGTGAAGCCGGGCAGCAACGGCAGGTGAGGCGTGCGGCCGCGGTAGCAGGTGATGTTGACCGCGGCGGTCGTCAGGCCCGCGTCCTCGAGCGCCTCGTAGACGGTCACCGCGTCTCGGCCGAGGTGCTGCTCGTTCATGTTGAAGATCGCGTCGAGGATCGAGCGCCGGGCTCCGGCCGCCCGGATCGCCGCGAACGACGAGCCGTACTCGACCAGGCGCTGCTCGCCGCGATGCCACCAGACGAGGTGCGGGATGCGGTGCACGTCGGGGTGCGCGCCGGTCGCGATCGACGAGAGGCAGACCGGCGTGAGCGACGGAAAGGTCGAGACGCCGCGGCGGTAGGTGCCGTGGCGGGCGAGGAACGCGAGCGCCGGCGCCGACTCTGTCGCGACCGCGTCCTCGAACACGTCGGGCGTGAGGCCGTCGATGACGGCCAGGATCAGCTTCTTGCGCACTAGTCGCGCGCGAGGCTACGGAGACCCGCGTAGCGCTCCGGCTGCCGGCGCCGCGCCCGGGCCGCGAGCGCAGGGAGCGCGACCGCTTCGAGGTAGCCGACGGCCGGGACGAGCGCCAGAGCCGCAAGGGCCAGCGCTCCGAGGCCGACGAGCGCCGCCGTGCCGCCTCGGGTCCCGCCGCGCCGCAGGGTGCCCGCGACGAGCGCCGCGACCACGACCGCGCCGAGGGCGCCGCCGATGCCGCCGGCCACGGCCTCGTGCCAACCGCCGATCACATAGCCGAGCGCAGCTCCAACGGCTACGGCGACGATCGCGACGACGACCGCAAGCAAGCGGCGCGGCGCGCTCAGCGCCGAGAGCAGGCCGCCGATGCCGATCCCGACCCCGAGGGCGAGTCCAATGCGGTAGGCCTCCCACATCTCGGCCTGAGTCTACCGCCGGGTTTAGCAGGCGCGTTTGCAGGGAAAAGGCTCACCGTGGCAACCGACTCCCGCCCGCTGCTCGTCTTCTTCGGCGCCACCGAATCCGGTCCCGCTCGCCGCATGGAGAGCCTGATGGCGCACCTCGCGCGCAAGGAGCGCGACCGCCTGCGCGTGACCTCGGTCGACATCAACGAGCAGCCGGAGCTCGCCGAGCGCTTCCTCGTCCGGACGGTTCCGACGCTGGCGCTCGTGAAGGGCAAGCGGGTCGTCGAGCGGCTCGAGGGCCGCGCGAGCGCGCCGAGGATCGAACGGATGCTCGAGCCTCACCTCGCCACCTAGGAGGGGTTGGCGGAACGCCGCCCGCTCTCGGGGCGCGATGGCCGTTCCGAGGCAAGGACGCAGGGAGTGCTCTAGGAAACCGCGCACCGCGGCGGGCCGTATGTGCCTCCTGAGGAGAGGAGGAACATGCGCAAGACACTGATCGCAATCCTGGTCGCCACCGTCTCGCTGGTCGGAGTTCTGACAGCGGGAGCCGCGACTACCGGCACCACGAAGCTCGAAGCGACGCTCAAGGGCGCGAACGAGCGACCCGCCGCCGCCGCGGCGAACCGCGGCAAGGTAGAGCTCCGGCTGACCGCTGCCACCGGCAAGGTCTGCTGGGACTTCAAGCTCACGAAGATCGACGGCAAGGCCATGCAGGCCCACATCCACAAGGGTGGGAAGGGCGTGGCGGGGAACGTCGTCGTCCCGCTTGGCGCGAACTACAAGCGCCAAGGCTGCACCAGGGCGGCAAAGGCGCTCGTCAGGGCGATTCTGAAGAGGCCCCGCGCCTACTACGTGAACGTGCACAACGCGAAGCATCCGGCCGGCGCGATGCGCGGCCAGCTGGCTCGGGAGGCCTAGGCCCCTCACGAACGGGGCCCGGTGGACCCTCGCCGCCGGGCTCCAATCGTTCTCTAGGGCTGCTCTAGGCGGCGGATCACGTCGAGGCCGAACTCGGCCGCGCGGGCGCCGTCGACCACGCGGTGGTCGAAGGTGACGGCGATCGTGCCGACCGGGCGCGCCTGGATCTCGCCGCCGCGGACGACCGCGCGCTCGCCCACTCGGCCGATGCTGAGAATCGCGACCTCCGGGTGATTCACGATCGGCGTCGTCAGCAGGCCGCCGAGCTTGCCGGCGCTCGTAACTGTGAAGGTCGAGCCGCGCAGCTCCTCGGGCTTCAGCTTGCCGGCGCGCGCGGCTTCGGCGAGTCGGTCGATCTCGGTCTCGAGCTCGTCGAGGCTCGTGGAGTCGCAGCCGCGGACGACCGGTACGACGAGCCCCTGCTCGGTCTGGACCGCGAGGCCGAGGTCGTAGCGGTCGAGGTAGACGATCTCGTCGCCCTCGAGGCGCGCGTTCAGCTCCGGGAACTCGCGCAGGCTCTCGGCGACGGCCTTCAACACCGTCGGCAGGAGACGCTTGCGGTCGACCGAGCCGAAGTCGCACTCCTCGACCCAGGTCACCGGCGGAACCTCGCGGTGCGCGCGGGCCATGTGCTCGGCGACGAGCCGCCGCACGCCGCGGAGCGACTCACGCCGTCCCTCCGAGCCGTGGCCCAGGGACAGTCCCTCGGCCGTGGCCGATCGGCGCACGTCGTCTTCGGTCACCCGCCCCTGCGGCCCTGTTCCCTCGACGGAACCAAGCTCGACGCCGAGCTCCTTGGCCATGCGCCTGACGAGCGGGGTCGCCCGCGCGCGGTCCTGGCCAGGTCCTGGGGACTGTCCCTGGGCCACGTCCGGAACGGACGGGGCGGGCTCGGCTCGCGGCTGGTCGTCGGCGGGCGGCCCGGCGCCGTCGTCGCCGATCACGACGAGCACGGTCCCGACGGGGACGACGTCGCCCTCGGCGACGAGGATGCGCGCGACCTTGCCCGCTGCGGGCGAGGGGATCTCGACGGTCGTCTTGTCGGTCTGGATCTCGACCAGCGGATCGTCCTCGGCGACCTCCTGCCCCTCGGAGACGAGCCAGCGCGCGACCTCGCCTTCCGTCAGGCCCTCGCCGAGATCCGGAAGCTTGAATTCGTAGGCCACGGCCCGAGTTTCTACCGGATCGCGTCGTCGCGAAGGATCGCGTGCACGCCGAGGACGCCGTTCACGACCTGGGTCACGCGCAGGTCGACCGCGACGCTGGCGAGCGCTACCGCGTCAGGCCCGGTCAGCCCGAGCTCGCGATCCAGCAGTGCGAGCATCCCGTCGACGGCGACGCGGGCCGCCAGCCCGAGGTGCTCGTCGAAGCCGAGCGTCAGCCAGGCATCCGCGAGCCGGGCGCAAGGCCACTCGAGCGGCATGTCGTCACGCAGCGAGAGCGACAGCTCGGCGCTGACCGGCGCCTCGATCGCCGTGCCGGAGATCTCGCCGTCCCCCTGCGCCGCATGGCCGTCGCCCGCCGAGAAGAGCGCCCGGTCGACCGGGATCGGCAGGAAGAGCGTCGTTCCGGCGACGAGCTCCTTGCAGTCCATGTTCCCGCCGGAACGACGAGGAGGCCCGGTCGAGTGGACCCCCGGCTCCGGCGGCGGCATGCCCATCACGCCCAGGAACGGCGCCAGCGTGACTTCGCAGCCGAGCGCGCGCCCGACGCTCCCCTCGAGCTCCCAGTGCACCGCGTGGTTCTCGCCGCCGTGCGTGACTCCCCACGCGCCGGGCTCGACCGACTCGACACGCACCGCGAGCGTCTGGCCGGCCGTCGCGCCCAGCACGGCGAGCGGCCCCGCCAAAGCGTGGCCGGTGTCGAGCTCGGGACTCCGCGGCGCGACTTCCTCGTCCGGCCCGAGGTCCCACGAGTGGTTCGGCACCGAGAACCGCACGTGGTCGCCGGACCGCACTTCGAGCACGGGCTCGAGCTCGCGCGAGAAGTAGCCGTGCAACACGCGAGCCTCGAGCGGCAACTCGTGCAACGTCGTCTTCATCACCCGAGGACGCGGTTGCCAACCGCGTCGAACGCCTCGAGCCGAGCGCCGGCCGAGGGCGTCCCCTCGAGCTCCTCGCGCAGGAGCGCGAGGACGACCGCGTCGGCCCGCAGCGGCTTGCCGGAGGCATGGAAGGTTCCGCGCAGCGTTCCCTCCTCGACGAATCCGAGCTTGCGCGGGATCGCGAGACTCGGCCCGTTCTCGGGGTCGGCCCGGATCTCGACCCGCTCCACCTCGCACACTTCGAACGCCACACGCGTGAGCGCCGCCGTCGCCTCGGTGGTCAGCCCCTCGCCGGCCCGGCCGGCGCGGATCCAGTAGCCGATCTCGAACACGCCCTCGCCGCGACGCGTGTGCAGCCCGGTCCCGCCGAGCACCTCCGACTCGTCCCGCGAGAAGATCCCGTAGATGAAGTTCTGCCCGAGATCGAAGTCCCCCCGGAAGCGTCGCAGCAGCTCCACGGTTTCCTCGAGCGGCATCGGCAGCTCGTGCGCCCACGGCAGCCACGGACGCAGGTGCTCGAGGCTCGAGTCGACGGCTTCCTTGGAGAGCGGCGCGTCGACCGGCTCCCAGCAACGCACGACCAGGCGCTCGGTGACGATCCTGTAGGGCGGCGTGTTCAGAACTCGAGCAGCTTCCGCGCCGCGTCGGCGACGCGCTCGGCCGACGGCATGTACGCGTCCTCGATCTGCCAGTACGGATACGGCACGTCGTAGCCCGTCACGCGGACGATCGGCGCGCGCAGGTCGAGCATCGCCTTCTCGGCGAGGATCGCCGCGAGCTCGGCCCCATACCCGGCCGTGCGCGGCGCCTCCTGCACGATCACGACGCGCCCCGTCTTCGCGGCGGCGGCGAGCAGCGCCTCCTCGTCGAGCGGCTTCAGCGTGCGGATATCGAGCACCTCGACCGACGCCTCGTCCGCGAGCGCGTCGGCCGCGGCCTCGGCAACCGGCACCATCGCCCCGTACGCGACGAAGGTCAGGTCGTCGCCATCGCGCACCGTCCGCGCCTGCCCGAGCGGAACGACGTGCTCGCCCTCCGGCACCTCGCCGCGCATCGTGCGGTAGTGCAGCTTCGGCTCCAGCACGATCACAGGATCCGGATCGCGGATCGCCGCGGCGAGCAGCCCCTTCGCGTCGGCCGGAGTCGACGGGATTGCCACCTTCACCCCGGGCGTGTGGACGTAGTACGCCTCGGGCGAGTCGTCGTGCAGCTCGGGCGCGCGCACCCCACCGCCGTACGGCATCCGCACGACGAGCGGGAACTGCATCGCGCCGCCGGTGCGCCAGCGGTAGCGCCCCACGTGCGTGATCAGCTGGTCGAGGCACGGGTAGGAGAACGCGTCGTACTGCATCTCGCAGACCGGCCGCCAGCCGGCCATGCAGAGGCCGACCGCCGACCCGAGGATCCCCGCCTCCGCGAGCGGCGTGTCGACGCAGCGGTCCGGGCCGAAGCGATCGCGCAGCCCGGCCGTCGCGCGAAAGACGCCGCCCGCGCGGCCGACGTCCTCGCCCATCACCATCACGTCGGGATCGCGCTCGAGCTCGACGTGGAAGGCGTCGTTGACGGCTTCGACGAGCGTCAGCTCAGCCATCGAGCACCCTCCGCAGCTCGGCGAGGTCGGCCTCGAACGAGGCGGGCGGGTCGGCGTAAGCACGCGAGAAGAGCAACGAGGGGTCGGCGGGCGGCTCCGCCTCGGCCGCGGCGATCCCGGCGCGCATCAGGTCGGCCGCCTCCGCGCGCACGGCTTCCGCGGCGTCGTCGGACAGCAGCCCGAGCCGGCGCAGGTACGCCTCGTAGCGGCCGACGCACTCGCGCTGCCGCTCCTCCGCCACGCGCTCGAGGTCGATGTACGCGGCCGGGTCGTCGGCGGTCGCGTGCGGCGCCGCGCGGTAGGTGACGGCCTCGATCAGCGTCGGCCCTTCGCCCGCCCGCGCCCGCGCGACCGCCTCCCGCGTCGCCTCGTAGACGGCCAGCACGTCGCCGCCGTCGACGCGCACGCCGGGGATCCCGTAGCCGACCGCCTTGTCCGCGAGCGTCTCCGCAGCGGTCTGTGCCGAGAGCGGGGTCGAGATCGCCCACTGGTTGTTGTTGCAGAAGAGGACGAGCGGCGCCCGCATCACGGCCGCGAAGTTCGCGCCTTCGTGGAAGGCGCCCTCGGAGGTGGCGCCGTCGCCGAAGTAGGCAATCGCACAACTCGGCTCGCCGCGCAGCTTCTTGCCCCAGGCGAGCCCGGCCGCGTGGGGCACGTGCGTGGCGATCGGAACGCAGATCGAGGCGACGTTCCACTCGGCCGGGTTCCACCAGCCCGTGGGATGGCCGCGCCACCACGAGAGGATCGTCGCGGCCGGCATCCCGCGCAGCAGGCCGATCGCCGACTCGCGGTAGCTCGGGAAGATCCAGTCCTCGCGCTCGAGCGCGTGCACCGACCCCACCTGCATCGCCTCGTGACCCCAGAAGATCGCGTAGGTGCCGATGCGGCCCTGGCTGTGGTAGACGACCGAGCGCTCGTCGTAGGTCCGCAGCAGGACGAGCCGGCGGTGAAGCTCGAGCAGATCCCCCTCGGAGAGCCCCTCGACCTCGCCGTCCGGAACGCTCTCGCCGTCGCCGATCACGCGCCGCAGGTCGCGCTCGGCCGGAAGCACAGAGGCCATAACGCCGCGAATCTACCCGACGGCGCGCCGGGCGACCCACACGACGACCGCCAGCGCGCCGATCGCCGCGACCACGCCGGCCAGCTCCAACCCGACGCCGCCGCTCACGCGCGCGCCGGCCGCGACGACGACCACGGCCGCGACGACGGTCGCGGCCACGCACGCGAACAGCACCGTCGCGGGCCGGCGCGCGCCGACGCCCGGCGGCGACCACGCCGGCACGCGGGGCTCCACCGACCACCACGCGAGCTCGGCCGCGAGCAGCAGGCCGCCCGCCACCAACGGCGTCCACGCGTCGAGTTTGTCGGGGCCGAGCTCGAGCCGGATCGCCTGCTGCACGCCGAGCAACCCGATGCCGACGGCGAGCGCCGCGCTCCAGCGAAGCAGCAGGCCGGCGAGCAGCATCGCGAGCGCAGACGCGCCGAGCGTGAGGAGCAGGAGCTCGTGGCCTCCCGCGCGCAGGACGCCGGCTTCGACGAGCCCCGCCGCCACGAGCACCGAGGCGGCCGCGGTCGCTATCCGCGCGTGACCCGGGCGTGGCGCCTGAATGTCCTCACCTCCTCGAGGGCGGCCTGGAGGGGCGCGTCCCTTTGCCACTCGACCACCGGCACTCCGAGCCGCAGGTAGGACGAGCGCAACGCGTCGCGGCGCAGCAGCCAGAGCCGATACGCCAGGTCGTCGAGCGGCCCACTGCCCGCGCTGACGAACGGCACCGGCGAGATCTCGATCACCGCGAGGTCGAAGCCGCGGGCGCGCAGGTCGACGAGCGCGCCCACCGAGCGCTCGTCGAGCAGCGGGGTCAGCGCGAGGACGAGCGCGTTCGGCGGCAGCGTCCGCACGGGCAGGACGTCGATGTCCTTCCACGCGTAGCTGAGGAAGATCTCGGCGTCGAGCAGCGAGTCGAGCACGCGGTAGAGCTGGACGACGCCGCTCGAGACGGTGAGCCAGTTGAGCACGCCACCGAAGGCGACCAGGCCGACGCGGTCCTTCTCGCCGATGTAGTGGGCCGCGAGCGAGCCGGCGGCCTCGACGGCGAGGTCGAGCGTGCTCGTGCCGCCGCTCCTCGCCTCCGCGAAGGTGTCGAGGAAGATCACGACGTCGGTATTCCGTTCCGGGTGCGTCTCGTTCACCCACGGCTCGCCGCGGCGCGCGGTCGCGCGCCAGTTGATGCGACGAATCCGGTCGCCGGGGACGAACTGCCGCAGGTCGGCGAACTCGATCCCCTCGCCGCGCGTTCTCGGCGACTGGTTCCCGGCGAACGTCTGCGTGTCGAGCGGGCGTAGGATCTTCTCCAGCGCCTCGCCACGGGGATAGACCTTCAGCGGCCGGCGCAGCTCGAGCGTCTGCTCGAAGGCGAGCAGGCCGAGACGGTCCTGGGCGCGCAAGAGGACGTCGCCGACGAGATAGGCGCCCCAGTGGTCGCAGCGCAGAGGCAGCTCGACCTCGTGCCGCTCGCCTGCGTGCAGGTGCACGAGCTGCGGGTTCGGGCCCTCGGCGCGAAGCCCGTCGGGAAGGTCGAGCAGCAGCTCGAGCCGCTCGGCCGTCGTGTGCGCGCGCAGCTCCAGGAAGGCGGTCACGGCCTCGCCTTCGACCTGCCGCTCGGCGTCGAGCTCGAGCACGCCCGTCACTTCGGGGGCGTGCGCGAGCGAGAGGCCCGCGGCGAGCAGGACCGCGAACGGTGCGGCGAGCGCGGCGAGCTCCGGCCGGCCGAGCACGAGCGCCGCGAGCACCCCGGCCCCCGCGAGCGCAGCGTAGGCGCCGAGCTTCGAGGTCGCCGCGCGCGTCACTCGGCGGCGGGTTCGGCCTCGGGCGTCGGAACGCGGTCGAGCAGCCCGAGCACGATGTCGTCGGGCCGGAGGCGCTGCACCCAGAGCTCCGGCCGCAGGGCGATCCGGTGTGCGAGCGCTGGGACCGCGACCGCCTTCACGTCGTCGGGCGTCACGTAGTCGCGGCCGGCCACGGCGGCCCTGCAGCGCGAGAGCTTCAGCAGCGCGAGCGAGCCGCGCGGGCTCGCGCCGACCTGCACGCCGTTGGCGGAGCGCGTTGCGGCGACGAGGTCGACGATGTACATCCCGACGCTGCGGTCGACGTGCACCTGCTCGACTGCGCGCTGCATCTCGAGCAGCTCATCGCGCCCGACGACCGGCTCGAGCTCGAGCTCGTCGACGGTTCGCTGCAGGCGCCGCTCGAGCACCTCCCATTCCTGGTCGCGGTCCGGGTAGCCGACGCCGATCCGCAGCAGGAAGCGGTCGAGCTGTGCCTCCGGCAGCGCGTAGGTTCCCTCGTACTCGATCGGGTTCTGCGTCGCCAGGACGAGGAACGGCGGCTCGAGCGCGCGCGTGACTCCCTCGATCGTCACCTGCCGCTCCTGCATCGCCTCGAGCAGCGCCGCCTGCGTCTTCGGTGGGGCGCGGTTGATCTCGTCGGCGAGGAGAAGGTTGGTGAAGATCGGCCCGGCCCGGAACTCGAAGTCGCCTTCGCGTTGGTTGTAGATCGACGCGCCGGTGACGTCCGAGGGCATCAGGTCGGGCGTGAACTGGATGCGAGTGAAGCCGATGCTCGTCACCTGGGCGAAGGCGCGGGCGATCAGCGTCTTCGCGAGACCGGGGAAGTCCTCGATCAGCACGTGGCCGTCGGCGAGCATCCCGAGGAGCACGAGCTCGAGCGCCTCGCGCTTGCCGACGATCACGCGCTCGACCTCGTCGAGCACGGCGCTCGAGCGTCGTGCAACGTCGTCGACGTTCACAGCGCCTCCAGCCCTTCGACGGCGCGGCGCAGCGCATCCGGAGCGATCCCGGAGGCGTGCCGGTCGGTCGGTGTCTCCCGCTCGGGCCGGACGAGCTCCCAGAGCTCCTCGCCCACCGCCTCCTCGCTCTCGTCCAGCCGGAGCCCGCGCACGGCCAGCCGCATCCCGGCGATCTCGCGCAGCTGCGGCAGCAGGTGGGCGTGGAGGTCGAACGCGGTGGCGGTCGCCATCGTCAGCTCCCGCTCGAGCCGCTCGAGCTCGGCCAGCCGTTGCCGCTCCGCGGGCTCGCGCTCGAGGGCCACGACGATCGCGGGCACGTCCTCCCGCGGGTAGGCCTCCCGCGCCAGGACGACGACGTCGAGGAGCGCGATCCCGCCGACCACGAGGATGTAGATGTCGAGCTCGAGCGTGAACCAGCCGCGTGCGAGAAGGCGCGCGAACAGCAGCGCGACCGACGCCAGGCACGTGAAGAAGACCCAGGCTCCGAAGAGACGCTTCACGCGGCAGCCTTCACCGTCTCCGCCTCGAGCTCGGCCCGCAGCGAGACGAGCGCCTCGATCGCGTCGTCCTTCATCGACGCGTCGATCGTGTGCCGGCTGAACTTGGCGCGCTCGTAGAGCCCGGTCAGGCTGCGCACTGCGGAGACGCTGACGCCGAGCCGCTCGAGCGCCCGGTCGACATACTCGCGCGGCGTCTCCGCCGGGTCGCGCGGCACGTGGTGTGCCGCGAAGGTCTTCTCGAGCCGCTTGAACGCGCCGATCACGGCTCGGCGGGGATCCTTCTCCGCACGCAGGTCGTCCAGCGTGTCGGCGAGCACCTCGTCGAGCGCGGCGGTGAGCGCGGCCTCGCTCTCCCAGTCGGCGCCGCGGTACCGCTTCCAGACGAGCGCGGCGACGAGACCGAGGACGACCGCGAGCAAGAGTGACGCGAGCACCAGGGCCGGCAGCCACTGGAACTGCGCCGTCGCCGTGTGACCTGCGTGGAGCGGTGGGCCTTTGCCCTGTTTCAGCTTCTGCAGCCCGGCGGCCGGCGGTCCGCTGTGGTTCCTGTTCGAGTAGTAGCGCACCCCGAGCGCGACCGGAAGTCCGAGGAGGACCAGCCCCAGCAGGCTGAGCAGCTGACGGCGGCTCGCACCGCCTTCCAGCAAGCGTTGCCGGCGGCGCAGGGAGAACACCCAGAGGACGATCAGCGCGCCGATCGGGAAGAGCACGAACATCAGGCTCGCGAGGTAGACGAAGACGAGCCTCGGCGCATCCGAGCTCCCGCCGCCGCCCGAGCCGCCGCCGGGACGGTGCGCGTGGCTTGCGATCGCGACGAGGGCGAGGAGCGCCGTCAGCCCGACACCGCTCAGGACGAGCCTGCGACCGCCGCTCATGGAGGAACCCTAGACAAGCACGGTCGCAGCGCCACGCTCGGCCTCGAAGACGGCGCTCTCGACGTCGCCGAGATCCTCGCCGTCGGCCTGGAGCGGAAGCGGCCGGTCGCACACGATCTCGACGCGGTCGACGTCGTGCGCGTGGAGCACGCCGGCGGTGCCGGCGACGCCGTTGCCGACGAGTCGACGAAGCAGTCCGGGCAGGCCGGAGCCGCGAATCTCCTGCGGCGCGACGACGTCGAGCCCGAGCTCGAAGCGCGCCGCCGGTGCGACGTGCAACGCCACCGCTCCGACGTACGAATACGGATCGGTGTTCGCGACGAGCGCGAAGGCGGCTCTCCCCAGGCCTAGCACCTCGAGCGCCGGCCCGAAGCGGCCGCGCCGCCCGGCGACGAGGCGCGCCGCCGCTCCGATGTAGGCGAGGTCGCCCGGGCGCCTCCCGTCCTCGCGGCGACCGAGCCCGTCGACGCGGCGCACGAGGTCAGCATCGAGGCCGACCCCCGCCGCGAAGCCGAACCGCCGGCCGTTCACGCGACCGAGCGAGATCGAGCGCGTCCGCCCCGCCTGAAGTGCCTCGGCGACGCCGCTCGCTGCGGCGGCGAGGTCGCGCGGCAGCCCGAGCGCGCGCGGGAGCACGTTTGTCCTGCCGCCCGGTAGGAAGCCGAGCGGCACACCGTCGGGCGCGCCGTTCAGCACCTCGTTGAAGCCCCCGTCGCCGGAGTAGACGACGACGGCGTCGCCGCCGGCCGCGGACGCGAGCTCGACCGCGTGGCCCGGGCGCTCGGTGAACATCGTCCGCACCGCGCCTGCGCGCGCCAGCTCGTGCTCAACGACCCGCACCCGCTCCTCGGTCACGGCGCTCGCGAACGGGTTCACGATCAGGACGACATCCATAAGCTCCACGAGGATGTCATTTGCCGTGAGGTCGGCCGTGATGACCGCGCTCTGCCTCGCGCTGCTCGCCGGCTGCGGGGACGGAAGCAACAAGACGGTGGCGCACGTCGGCGGCGACGCGATCACGACGAAGCAGCTCGACGGGCTCGTCTCGCACTTCCGCACCCAGGCGCAGCGCGACGGCAAGGAGTTCCCGCAGGACGGCACGCGGGCCTTCAAGCAACTCCGCAACCAGCTGCTCAGCCTGCTGGTCTACCGGGTCGAGCTGCAGCAGGCTGCGGTGCGCCTCGGCGTGAAGGCCGATCCCAACGAGATCACGCGGCGCCTGGGGGCAACGGGCAGCGGCGAGCAGGAGGGCGATCCGGGCGCCGACACGTTCGCGCGTGACTCTGTCGAGGCGCAGCTGCTGACGGAGGGAATCTTCGCGAAGGTCGCCCGCGGCGTGAAGGGCTCCGCGGCCCGCAACCGGAAGATGGCCGCGTTCGTCGCCCGGCTCCAGCGCGAGACAACGGTGCGCTACGAGCCCGGCTACAAACCGGGCTCGTAGCGCGTCAACGCCTCAGCAGGGGCTTCCCCCCGGGGTCCCGCCGAGAGCGAAGTCGAAGGAGTGCGTCGCGTCGACGTCCGCGTAGAGATCGTTCGCGTCGTTGCGACCGAAGGTGAACGCGGTCACGTTGTAGAGCGCGTTCCCGACCGGCAGCCCGATCCCGAAGCCGCCGTTGACCGGCACATCGACCGAGATCGTGTTCCCGCAGACGCGGCCCTGGACGGCCATCGTGCGCGGGTAGTCGACGACCTTGCAGTTCTGCGGCGTCGTGTCGGTGCACGTCGTCGAGCCGGCGAAGAACTGCGGTGCGAGCCCACCCGTCGACTCGGCGCCGACGTAGAAGACCCGGTAGGCCTCCTCGCCGAAGTCGCCGACCGACAGCGCCTGGAAGCGCGTCAGCCACACGGCGTTCGTCTTGCCCGGCGGCGGGAGCATCCCCGCGAGGTTGGCGACGCTCATCTTCACCCGCAGCATGCTCGGGCTCGCCATGCTCAGCGCGACGTTGGAGAGGTCGAGCTGCGGCTGGTTCGGGCCCGCGCCGGTGGGCGAGTAGTGCGGCCACTGCGCGTCGCCCGTGACGTCCTTCATCGGGCTCTTCGGCACCGGCTCCTTGGCCGACTTGCCCGTGACCGTCTTGCCTTGCAGCTGGCGCACCTCGTAGAGATGGGCGCCGTGGTGCTGGCTCGTCGTGTCGTTGTAGACGATCCGGATCGCGCCGGTCTTGTCGAGGTTCAGCGCGAAGTAGTCGGCCATCGTGCGGTCACCGCTCGAGACCGTGCAGCCGATGCCCTGGTTGCAGATCTGGCCGTAGTGCATCGGCTTCTCGGTGAACCGCTGCTGGGCGATCGTCGACGAGAGCGAGGCGGCGTTCGACACGACCGCCGCGTAGCCCCACCACTTGACAGTCGTCGCGCCCTGCGGATCCGTCGCCCAGTTCGGGAACGTGTCCGGCTGGCCGGCGGTGTCGGTCGCGTACCACGCGAGCGCGAGCTGCCCTGCTGAGCCGGCCTGCGCCCAGAGGAACTCCGCGGTCGTCGCGGGGGCCGTGCTCACGCGCACCGGGGTCGTCCAGCTCTCGCCCTTGTCGGTCGAGGACGAGTAGTAGACGCCGCTGTCGTTCGTGTCGACCCAGGCCGCGTAGACGTTGCCGCCGCTGTCGGTGGCAAGCGCCGGGAAGAGGTGCCCGGGTCCGCCGCCGCCCGGCGAGGTCGGGAGCGTGACGTTGTGGAAGACGATCCCCGTGCGCTGACCGGGGGCGACATGGCCGATGGTCACGCGCACGTGATTCCCCTCGCTGCACGCGTAGTAGAGGGTCCGCGTGACCTGGTCGAACCGGATCTGCCCGCAGGTCGCGTCGGCCGCGAGCGGCATCGGCGCGTTGGCCGAGGCGTTCTGCCAGACGAGGCCGCCGACCGGGTCCGTGGCGCTGGTCGAGCCGGGGCTCGAGTAGATGTACGTCCCGACCGCCGACTCGTGGAAGGCGAGGAAGATGGTGTTGTCGGCCGCGGTCGTCGTCGTCCCGTTGTCGACCGCGAACCACTGCCGGTCGACGGCGGCGTTCTGCACCGCGACCGGGTTCTTGCGCCAGGTGTTGCCGTCGTCGTTCGAGACCGAGGTGCCGAGGTTCACCAGGCCCTCGAGGTCGGCGAAGTAGTGGAAACCCTGGTCGTCGACCGCGATGTCGGTGTCGCCGCCGCCCGGAGGCGCGTCGGGCCTGAGGCCGGCGGGGCTGTCGAGGTGGAACTCGAGCCCGTTGTCGGTCGAGCGGTGGATGAAGGAGTTCTGCGTCGTCGTGCCGTACGGCCCACTCTCCCAGTAGTCGTTCGTCTTCGGGTCGAGGAAGTTCAGCGGCTCACCCTCGGTGCGCTGCGGGTCGACCACCGTGGCCGGGCTGAAGACGAGCTTGCCGGCGACGTACTTCGGCGCCGGCGTGCCGCCGTTGCCGCCGGTGCCCGAGCCGGGAGTCCCGGGCGCGACCGGCGCGCTGCTCGTCGAGTAGGTGCCGGTGTAGTCGTACGGCGCCGCGACGAGGCCCCCCGGGAAGGAGCAGACCTGGGCGTGCCAGGTGCCGGGCGGGAGGTCGGCGCTCTGGTAGACGATCTCCTCCGGGCTCGTGGCCGTGTCGCCGTGGGCCTTGAGGGCGCCGCTCGGGTCGTAGAGGTCGATCGTGATGTCGTTGGCCGAGATCGTCTCGGCCGCCACGACGTCGATCGTGGTCTCGCCGGCGGCGACGGCGATCGGGTGCATCGGCCCGCACGAGGTCGGAGTGACGCTGCCGGAAAAGGTGCCGGAGTCGGCCTTGGCCGTGCCACCCACGACGAGGAAGGCGGCCGCCACTCCGGCGAGGGCGAGAAATCGCAGACCCATGAATGCTCCTTCGAAATCGATCGGTCGGGAATCTCCCGCCGACCTAGCCGCGACGATTGCGCTGCAAACCACCCGTTTTTTGACTGACTAATCAGTCAGGCGTCGCATACCCGCGCATTCCGTCGAGCAGGAGCGCGTAGAAGCGGTCGGCGAGCTCGTCGGTGTCGCGGCCTGGCCGCAGCCACGTGTACGCCCAGTTCGCCGCCGACAGCGCGAGCAGCGCCGCGGTCGCGTCGTCGAGGTCGCTGCGCAGCTCGCCGAGCTCACGACCCTCGCGGAAGAGCGCGCGAATCCGCTCCTCGTAGCAGCGTCGCTCGCCGATGATCTCGTCCCGCCGCTCGCCCTCGAGATAGCGCCACTCCTGCACGAAGACAGTCGCCACGTCAAGCTGGTCGGCGACGACGCGCAGGTGCGAGCGCAGCGCGAGCCGGATCTTCTCGGCGGGACGAAGCGCGTCGTCGATCGCGTCGAGGCCGGCGTGGAACGCGCGCGCTCCCTCGAGCATCGTCTCGTACAGCAGGTCCTGCTTGGACGAGATGTGCGCGTAGAGCGAGCCCTTCTGCACGCCGAGCGCCTCGGCGATCTCGCCGATCGAGGTGCCGTGGTAGCCCTTCTCGGCAAAGAGGCGGGCCGCCTGCCTCGTCAGCTCCACTCGTCGTGCGGACACGATTGGTACCCTAACGACCGTTCGGTATGGAAGACCGCGAGCGCGAATTCCTCGAGTACGTCCAGGGCGGCGGCCAGGTCGAGGCCGGCGACTGGATGCCCGACGAGTACCGCACGCGCCTGCGCAAGTTCATCGAGATGCACGGCAACTCGGAGCTGATGGGCGTCCTGCCCGAGCGCGAGTGGATCCTGCGCGCGCCGACGCTGCAACGGAAGCTGGCCCTGACCGCGAAAGTGCAGGACGAGGTCGGCCACGCGCAGCTGATCTACCGCGTGGTCGAGGACCTCGGCAAGCCGCGCGAGGAGTGCCTCGACGACCTGATCTCGGGCAAGTCGAAATTCCACAACGTCTTCCACTACCCGACGAAGACCTGGGGCGACGTGGGCGTGATCGCCTGGCTCGTCGATGCGGCCGCGATCATCAGCCAGAAGGCGCTGCTCAAGTGCTCGTACGCGCCGTACGCGCGGATCATGAAGAAGATCTGCTGGGAGGAGTCGTTCCACATCCTCCACGGCCGCGACGTGATCCTCACGCTGATGAACGGCACCGACGACCAGCGCGAGCTCGTCCAGGAGGCGCTCGACCGCTGGTGGGGCCCCCTGATGCAGTTCCACGGCAACCCGATCGAGCCCGAGAAGGACCCGATGTTCATCTGGCGGATCAAGAGCCAGGGCAACGACGAGGCGCGGCAGCAGTTCCTCGACGGCTACGTGCCGCAGATCTGGGAGCTTGGGCTGACCGTGCCCGACCCGGAGCTGCGCAAGGACGAGGAGAGCGGGCGCTGGCTCTACACCGAGCCGGACTGGGACGAGCTGATGCATGTCGTCACCGGCCACGGGCCGAAGACGCAGGACCGGCTCGACCTGCGCCGCGCCGCCCGCGAGAACTCGGCCTGGGTTCGGTCGGTCTTGCTCGCCGCGTGATCTACGAGGTCTTCAGGCAGGAGCGAAAGGGCCAGGCCTTCCAGCACGCGGGCTCGATCGAGGCCGCGGACGAGCGCTTCGCCGAGTCGTACGCGCGCGAGCAGTACGGCCGCCGCGGCGAGTCGCAGGCGCTCTGGGTGGTCGAGCGCGGCTCGATCCTCCGCATCGACGAGTTCGTCGACGAGCTGAACCGGAACTACCACCGCGTCGACGGGTATCCACTCAAGGAGAAGCTGAAGGAGGCACGTGAGCGAGCGAGCCGAGCTCCTGCTGGCGATCGCTGACGACGAGCTGATCCTCGGCTGGCGCGACTCCGAGTGGACGGGGATCGCGCCGTTCCTGGAGGAGGACGTCGCGTTCTCGTCGATCGCGCAGAACGAGGTCGGGCACGCGCGGGCGCTCTACGAGCTAGCAGCGCGCGACCTCGGCACGACCGCAGACGAGCTCGCCTTCGACCGCAAGCCCGAGGAGTACCGCTGCTGCGAGCTCGTCGAGCTGCGGCTGCCCGAGTGGGAGCGCACGATCGCCCGACATGTGCTCTACGAAGAGGCGGACGCGGAGCGGCTCGAGCGGCTGAAGGCCTCCGACGACGCCGATGTCGCCGGCCTCGCGGCTAAGATCGACCGCGAGGAGGTCTACCACCGGCTGCACGCCCAGATGTGGGCCGAGCGCCTCCAGGACGAGCCGCGGTTCACGGCCGCGCTCGAGGAGCTCCGCCCGTTCGTCGACCGGCGCAACGGTCACACCCCGGAGCTGGCGCAGCTGTGGGAGGAGATGACCTCGGTGCGCCGCTCCCAGCCGGCCGGCACGAAATGGTGACCGAGGCCCAGGTCTGGGCGGCTCTGGCCGAGGTCCCGGACCCGGAGATCCCGGTGATCTCCGTGGTCGACCTCGGCGTCGTGCGCGACGTGCGCGTCGACGAGGAGCGCGTACACGTCGAGTTCACGCCCACCTTCCTCGGCTGCCCGGCGCTCGAGGTGATGCGCTCGCAGATGGCCGACCGGATCGCGGAGCTCGGAGCCGAGCCGGAGGTCGAGGTCGTGCTCGACGATTCCTGGTCGACCGACCGGATCACGCCCGACGGGCGCGAGAAGCTGCGCGCCGCCGGCCTTGCCCCGCCCACGCCCCGAGGCGCCGAGCCGCCACAGCTGGTTCAGCTGCAGTCGAACGGCTTCCGCTGCCCCTACTGCGGCTCGCGCGACACCGCGCTGGAGAACATCTTCGGCCCGACACCGTGCCGCTCGCTGCGCTACTGCCGCAGCTGCAGCCAGCCGTTCGAGCAGTTCAAGACGATCTAGCTCTGGATGCCGACGTTGAAGCTCGGGTAGCGCGGGGTCAGCAGCAGCACGTAGGCGTACGTCTGCGTCTCGATCCGAAGCGCGAGCGCGGCGAAGTTCCTCAGCCCCTCGGGCACCCGCCCGGTGACGAGCGCGATCACCCAACTGAAGACGGCGAGCAGCTGGTTGAGCTGCGAGAGGAGGTTCGTCAGCAGGAGCGCCGGGATCGCAAGGATGATCCGGAAGAAGACCGTCAAGCGGTTCTGATCCTCGGGCGGATCGATCTCGAGGTCGACGGGGTAGCTGCCCTGCCTGCCCGTGAACCCCGGGTACGGATCGGCGACGAGCAGCACGTAGGCCCGGAGGTGCGTCGTGTAGCGGAGAAAGGTCCCAAGGAAGGTGTGCAGCCCTTCCGGCGAGCGGCCTTTGACCAGTGTCGCGAACCAGTTCGCGATCCAGGCGAGCACCACGACGACGCCCCAGAGCGCCACCCAGATGAAATGCGGGATCGCGAGGATGAGGCGGAAGAAGACGGTGAGGCGAGACCGCTGGAGGTCGTCGTTGACGACGAGGCGGATCGGATGCTGTGCGCTACTGCTGGCCGCAGCCGGGACGGTGGACTCCATACGGCCACCCTATCGCGGTTTCAGCGACCCTCAAAAAGGGGCTCCCGCTTTTCGAGGAACGCAGCGACGCCTTCGCGAAAGTCGTCCGTGCGCGTGGCGACGGCTTGCAGCTGGGCCTCGAGCTCGAGCTGCTCCTCGAGTGTCGTGTGCTCCGCGTGGTCGAAGAGGCGCTTCGAGAGGCCGATCCCGCGCGTCGGCAGCGCAGCCAGCTCGGCTGCCCACTCGGCGGCGCGGCCGGCCAGCTCGCCGTCGGGCACGACCTCCGAGACGAGGCCCCAATCGCGCGCCTCGGCCGCGCTCAGCTTCCGGCCGGAGGTCATCCACTCGAACGCGCGCGAGGTGCCGAGCAGCCGGCGCACAAAGAACGTGCCGCCCATGTCGGGCACGAGGCCGATGTTGATGAACGCGGGGACGAAGGTCGCGCTCTCGGCGGCGAGCCGCAGGTCGCAGGCGCACGCGAACGAGAGCCCCGCGCCCGCGGCTGGCCCGTTGACCGCGGCGAGCACCGGCTTCTCGAGCTGTCGGATCGCCCGAATGGTCGGGTGGTAGTTCTCGCGCAAGCGGCCTGCAATGTCGCGCGCGGCCTCGCCGAACTCGTTCAGGTCCTGGCCGACGCAGAAGCCTCGCCCGGCCCCGGTGACGACGACCGCGCGCACATCGTCGGTTCTCGCCTCTTTGAACGCTCCGACGAGCTGCTTGTGCAGCTCGACCGTGAACGCGTTGAGAACATCGGGCCGGTTGAGCGTGATCGTCAGTACCGCGCCGTCGCGGCTGGTCTCGACCTCGGCCATCCGGCGCAGCCTACAACCGCGTTGCTAGCTTCGGCGCATGGCGGAACTGGCGTACATCTCGTCCGAGGAAGAGGCGCTCGACGCCTACTCGAACGCGGTGATCACCGTCGCCGAGCGGCTCGCTCCGTCCGTGGCGAACCTGCGGGTCTCGCGCGGTCGCCGGAGCGGCGGCGGGAGCGCGGTCGTGATCACGCCGGACGGCTTCTTGCTCACCTCGGCGCACGTGGTCGCCGGCGGCAACGGGGGCGGTCGCGCGTCCTTCGTGGACGGGCGGGAGCTCGGCTTCGAGCTCGTCGGCGCCGACCCACACGCGGACCTCGCCGTGCTGCGAGCCGAGGCGGACGACCTCGTGCCGGCCGAGCTCGGTGAGGCCGAACGCCTGCGCGTCGGGCAGCTCGTGGTCGCGATCGGCAACCCGAACGGGTTTGCGGGCTCGGTGACCGCCGGCGTCGTCTCAGCGCTTGGCCGCTCGCTCCCGACCCAGAGCGGGCGGATCGTCGACAACGTGATCCAGACCGACGCGGCCCTGAACCCCGGCAACTCCGGCGGCGCGCTCGCGGACGGCTCCGGTCGGGTCGTCGGGATCAACACGGCAGTCGCGGGCGTCGGGCTCGGGCTGGCCGTGCCGGTGAACGCGGCCACGCGCCAGATCGTCGGCGCGCTGATGACCGAGGGCCGCTTCCGCCGCGCCTACCTCGGGATCGCCGGCGGCTCGAGGCCGTTGCCTCCGCGGGTGGCGCGGAAGCTCGGGCGCCAGTCCGGCGTCGAGGTCGTGCAGGTCGTCGAGGGTTCGCCGGCCGCCGCGGCAGGGTTGCGGCCGGAAGACCTGATCGTCGAGCTCGACGGAACCGCGGTGGCGGACGTCGGCGACATCCAACGGCTGATGGTGGTCGAGCGAATCGGCGCGCCGGTGCCCGTGCGCGTGTTGCGCCAGGGGCGCGAGCTCGAGCTGTCGCTCGTGCCGGACGAGCTCGACTAGCGGCCCTTGAACTCCGGCTTGCGCTTCTCGGTGAAGGCCGCGAGGCCCTCCTTCGCGTCCTCTGACGCGAACGCGAGGTAGAGCGCGCGCCGCTCGGCCTCGAGACCGGCGTTCAGCGTCGTCTCGTACGCGCGGTCGACCGACTCCTTCGCCAGGCGCGTGGCGACCGGACCCTTCTCCGCGATCTCGTGCGCGACACGCTTGGCCTCGTCGAGCCACGCTTCCTTCGCAACGACGCGGGCGACGAGGCCGGCCTCGAGCGCTTCGCGCGCGGAGAGGCGCCGGCCGCTGAGGATCACGTCCATCGCGAGCGCCTTGCCGACCGCGCGGGTCAGGCGCTGCGTGCCGCCTGCGCCGGGGATGATCCCGAGGCCGGTCTCTGGCTGGCCGAACTCGGCGCTCTCCGAGGCGACGATCAGATCGCACGACATCGCGAGCTCGCAGCCGCCGCCGAGGCAGTAGCCGGAGACAGCTGCGACTAGTGGCGTCCAGAGCCCGCGGATCGCGTCCCACCGCTCGACGCGGCGCTGGTAGTAGAGGTCGATAGCGGAGGCCTGCGCCAGCTCGCCGATGTCGGCGCCCGCGGCGAAGGCGCGCTCGTTCCCGCCGAGCACGATCGCGCGGACGCCGTCGTCGCGATCGAGCGCCTCGAGCTTCGTCACGAGCTCGTCCATCAGCTCGTCGGAGAGCGCGTTCAGCGCTTCCGGCCGGTTCAGGAGCACGCTGGCGATCGCGGCGTCGTGCTCGACGAGGACGAGCTCAGCCATGGCCCCCTGTGCCATGCCCCAGGGACAGTCCCTCGGCCACGCGCCGAACGGCCACGCTTGGCAACCGTTTGCAGGAACGACGCCGTCCAGCGCCGGTAAAGGGACACGGCCGAGGGACTGTCCCTAGACTAGGTCCGGAACGGACGGGGTTGGTCACTTCTTCTCCAGGAAGCGCTCGATTGCGGCCCGCGGCTCCTCGGTCGCCATCGACAGCGCCAGCCAATCACGCGCGTGGTTGATCGTCTCGTGCCACGCGAGGTCCTTCCAGAAGTTCAGGTGCTGCTTCGCGTAGCGCGTCGTCTGCGGCAGTTTGCGCGCGAGATTCTCGACCACTGCGTCGACCTTCGCGTCGAGCTCGCCCGCGGGCACCGCCCAGTTCACGAGCCCCCACTCGGCCGCCTTCGGTGCAGGGAGCTCCTCGCACATGAGCACGATCTCTCGGGCGCGCCGGTCGCCGACCATGATCGTCAGCCACTGCGTCGCGCCGCCAGCGGGGACGGAGCCGTGCTCCGGGCCGACGTGGCGGATGAACGCGTCGTCGACCATCACCGCGAGGTCGCACGCCATCTGCAGCTCGTTGCCCCCGCCGACCGCGATCCCGTTGATCCGCGCCAGCGTGGGCTTGCCGATCTCCCGCAGCCGGTCGTGTGCGTCCTTGAAGGCGCCGAACCACTTCCAGTACTCGTTCGGGTTGCCGAGATACTCGTCCGCCCACGACTTGAGGTCGGCACCGACGCAGAACGCGCGGCCCGCACCCGTGAGGACGACCACGCGGATCGAGTCGTCCCAGGAAGCGTCCTCGCACGCGCGCGCGAGCTCGCGCAGCATGCGGAAGTCGAACGCGTTCAACACCTCCGGGCGGTTGAGCGTGATCGTCGCCCGTGGCGGCGCCTTCTCGTAGACGATCCGCTCGAAGCCGAGCTCATCCGCCGCGAGCGGCTTGGGCGCGTCGGGCTGACGCTCGCTCACGAGACGTCCGCGAAGAGGACTTCGAAGCGCCCGCCCATCTCCATCGCGTCCTTGCCCGTCGCCATGAACTCGGGGCTCTGCGACGCGGCGCCAAAGGCCTCGCGGTCGGGGAACTCCCACTCCGCGTAGTACGCGTAGGCCGGCTCGCCCATCGGCGCGCCGAACACCTCGCCGTGCCGAAATGTCCCGCCGGGCACCTGGCGGCAAAGCTCGGCGTGCTGCTCGTAGCGCTCCGGCTCGGGCTGCTCGGAGTAGAGGACGAAGACGCGGATCACCCGGCACTCCCCCTTCGGTCGAGGACCGGCGGAGCGTAACGCGAAGCCTGTTAGCGTCGCCGGGCGTGGGCGTGCTCGTCGTTCTCTTCGCGATCCTGGCCGGCGTCGCCGGCTCCGTGCAGGTCGCAGTGATGTCGAAGCTCGGCGATCGGGTCGGCGTCTTCGGTGCGCTCGCGTGGGCGACCTCCCTCGCGGCCATCCTCGCCGTTGCACTCTTGCTCGTCACGAGGCAGAGCTTCGGCGAGCTCACCGCTGCCGCACGCCAGCCCGTGTGGCTCTGGAGCGGCGCGCTGATGAGCATCATCATCGTCCTCGCGATCACGGTCGCCGGCTCGAGAGTCGGCGTGATCGCAACCGTGTCCGTGCTGCTCGCCGGCCAGTTCGCGGCGGGCGCGGCGATCGACCGCTGGGGCCTCCTCGGCGCCGAGCGCGTCGGCGTCGGGTGGTGGAAGGTCGCCGGCATCCTCCTGCTCGGCATCGGCGCGGGCCTGACGCTGAAGAAGTAGCGCGGGACGATCAGCGGCCGAACGTCGTTATCAGGCGTGTGAGCAAGGGCGCCAAGGTCTGGATCGGGCTCTGGATCGTCTACGTCATCTGGGGCTCGACCTATCTCGGGATCGAGCTCGCCGGCGAGACGATGCCGGGCCTCTTCGGCGCCGGTGTGCGGTTCACGATCGCGGGGCTGCTGATGCTCGGGTTCAGCGCGTGGCGGCGGGGCCGCAGCGCGCTGCGAGCTCGGCCGGCCGAGCTCGCGTCTGCGGCGGTCGTCGGCCTGCTCCTGCCCGGGGCGAACTCGATCCTCTTCGTCACCGAGCAGAAGGTGCCGATCGGGCTCACCTCGCTGATCATCGCCGCGATCCCGCTCTGGGTCCTGCTCCTGCGCCTGCTCGTTCGCGAGCGTCCCGACCTCATGTCCACGATCGGGCTTCTAATCGGCTTCGCCGGGATCATGCTGCTCGTCCACCCGGGTAGCGACACCGGCCCGCTGAGCTACCTGCTCCTGACCGTCGCGGGCTCGTTCATGTGGGCGCTCGGCTCGTTCCTCTCGCCGCGGATGTCTGTCCCGCGCGACCCGCTCGTCGCCACGGGCTACGAGATGCTCGCGGGCGGCCTCGTCCTGCTCGTGATCGGGCTCGTCGCCTACAACCCGAGCGAGCTCGACCCCGGGCGCTGGTCAGGCCGCTCGATCCTTGGGCTCGTCTACCTGATCGTCTTCGGCTCGCTGCTCGGCTACAGCGCCTATGTATGGCTGCTGGCGAACGCGCCGATCGCGAAGGTGTCGACGTACGCCTACGTCAACCCGGTGATCGCGATTGCCCTCGGAGTGATCGTGCTCGACGAGTCGATCACCTTACGCATCGTCTTGGGCGCGTTGCTGATCCTCGCCGCGGTCGCGATCGTGCTCCAGCGCGAGAGCGCTTCAGAGTCCGGCGAGGTCGTCGGGCCGGACCGGGACGCGACTGAGCTCGCGCCCGCTCGCCGCCCGTAGCGCCGAGACAACCGCCGCCGTCGAGACGACCGTCGGCGGCTCGCCGACGCCCTTCGCCCCGTACGGGGCGTCGGGCTCGGGATCTTCGATCAGCTCGGCGTCGACCGGCGGCATGTCGAGCGTGGTCGGGATCAGGTAGTCGGTGAAGCTCGCGTTCGTGATCAGCCCGTCGCGGGTCTGGATCTCCTCCATCAGCGCGAGCCCGAGGCCCTGGGCGGTGCCGCCCTCGATCTGGCCGTAGACCGCCTGTGGGTTGATCGCCTTGCCGATATCCTGCGCCGCGCCGATCCAGACGACGCGCGAGAGGCCGAGGTCGACGTCGACCTCCGCGACGACGCGCATGGCCGCACAGATGTAGGCGACGTGGACGCGGTCGCCCGTAACCTGACCGTTCTCCGGGTCGAGCGGGAACGTGCGGGAGTGGTGATACGTGCGCTCGAGGTCGACCTCACCGCCGGTAGCGCGGAACTCTTCCAGCGCCTCCTGGCACGCGAGCCGCACTGCGCCCGCGGCCATCCAGGTCAGACGCGACGCCGACGCCGAGCCGGCCGAGTCGACGCCGTCGGTCGAGCCCGCCGCGAGCACCACGTTCTCGGTCTCGAGCTCGGTCCGCGCGACCTGGAGGATCACGTTCGTCACGCCCTGGCCGACCTCGGCCACCGCGCAGTGCACTTCGGCGGCGAGCTGCTCGTCGGCGCCGACCCATAGGTGCACGCGCGCCGAGCAGGCGTCGTCGAAGCCTTCCGAGTAGCAGATGTTCTTGAAACCGACCGCGAAACCGGCGCCGCGCTGCACGCCCTTGCCGCGCGTCGTGTTCCCCGCGCCGCCGGGAAGCCGGATCGGGTCGCGCGGGAGCTCTTCGGCCTCGGGAACCGGCAGCGCCGCCGCGCGGCGGATCACCTCTGCAACCGGCAGCGACCCGGTCACGCGCTGACCGGTCGGCAGCGTGTCGCCCGGCTCGAGCGCGTTCAGCAGCCGCAGCTCGACGGGGTCGATCTCGAGCGCGGCCGCGAGGTTGTCCATCTGCGCCTCGTGCGCGAAGCACCCCTGCACCGCGCCGAAGCCGCGCATCGCGCCGCACGGCGGGTTGTTCGAGTAGACGCAGGTCGACTCGATCAGCGCGTTCGCGACCTTGTAGGGCCCGCAGGCGAATGCGGCCGCATTCGAGCAGACGGCAGCCGAGCTCGAGGCGTACGCGCCGCCGTCGAGCAGAATCTTTGCGCGGACATTCACGAGGCGGCCGTCGCGGTTGGCACGGTGCTCCATCCAGATCTTGGCCGGGTGCCGATGGACGTGGCCGACGAAGGACTCCTCGCGCGTGTAGACGATCTTTACCGGGCGCTCGGTGTGGAGCGCGAGCAGCGCGCCGTGGATCTGCATCGAGAGGTCCTCGCGCCCGCCGAACGCGCCGCCGACGCCGGCGAGATGGATCCGCACCTGCTCCTTCTCCAGGCCAAGGCAGGGCGCGACCTGGTCGCGGTCGACGTGCAGCCACTGCGTCGCGACGTAGACGTCGACGCCGCCCTCGCCGTCGGGCACCGCGAGCCCCGACTCCGGGCCGAGGAACGCCTGGTCCTGGATGCCGACCTCGTAGACGCCCTCGACCGAGACCTCACCGGCCGCATCCGGGTCGCCGTGGCGGATCACCATCGTCCGCAGCACGTTCGGCCGCGAGTCATCGCGGAAGCCGTGGCCGGCTGTGGGGTTCCCGTCGTGGATCGGCGGCTGCTCGGTCGCACGCTCCATGTCGACGACGGGCTCGAGCGGCTCGTACTCGACGCGCACCCGCTCGGCGGCGCGCCGCGCCTGCTCCGGATGCTCGGCCGCGACGAGCGCGACCGGCTCGCCGAAGTAGCGCACGCGGTCGATCGCCAGCACGGGCTGATCGGCGAACTCGAGGCCGTAGGTCTTCGCGCCCGGCACGTCGGCGTGCGTGAGCACAGCGTGGACTCCGGCCATCGCGAGCGCCTCGGAGATGTCGATCTCGACGATCCGCGCGTGCGCGTGCGGGCTGCGGACGGTGTGGCCCCAGAGCATCCCGGCCGCGATCAGGTCGCTCGAGTACGCGAACTTGCCGGTGACCTTCGGGATCGCGTCGGCGCGCTTGACGACCTCGCCGACGCGGCCGAGCTCGAGCTTGCGGGCGGTCGTGCTCACCGCTCGGCCGCCAGCCTGACCGCGTCGAAGATCTTCGCGTAGCCCGTGCAGCGGCAGAGGTTGCCCGAGAGCGCCTCGCGGATCTCGTCGTCGTTCGGTGCCGGGTTGCGCTCCAGCAGGTCGGCGGTCGCGACGATCAGCCCGGGCGTGCAGAAGCCGCACTGGACTGCGCCGGTCTCGGCGAACGCCTCCTGCACCGGGTGCAGCTGCCCGTCCTGCGCGAGGCCCTCGACGGTGACGACCTCGTGCCCGTCGGCTTGCGCGGCCAGCACGAGGCACGCGCACACGAGCGTGCCGTCGAGGAGCACCGAGCACGAGCCGCACTCGCCCTGCTCGCACGCGTTCTTCGAGCCCGGCAGGCCGAGCCGCTCGCGCAGCGCGAACAGGAGGCTCTCGCCCTCCCAAACCTCGGTCTCCTTGCGCTCGCCGTTGACGGTCAGCCCGATCCTCATGCCAGGCACCTCTCGAGCGCGCGCTCGGTGAGGATGCGCAGCGCGTGGCGGCGGTAGCGCGCGGTGCCGCGCACGTCGTCAATCGGGCTCGCGGCTGCGGCAACGCGCTCCGGCAGCTCGTCCCGTTCCTCGAGCGGCGCGGTGACGAGGCCCGAGACCGGCCCGGCCGAGCCGAACGAGGCGCGCACCTCGTCCTCGTCGACGACGAGCGCGAGCGAAACGACCGCGATCACCATCGCGTTGCGCGGCCCGACCTTCATGAACGTCTGCCTCGGCCCCGGCGCGGTCAGGCGCACCGCGACGATCAGCTCGTCCGGCTCCAGCGTGTTGCGCTTCGGCCCGACGAGGAACTCTCTCAGCGGAACCGACCGCGAGCCGCGCGACGACGCGAGCTCGACGTCCGCGCGGTAGACGAGCAGCGGCGGCAGCGCGTCGCCGGCCGGCGAGGCGGTCCCGAGGTTGCCGCCGATCGTGCCGCGGTTGCGGATCTGCGGGCCGCCGACGGTGCGCGAGGCCTCCGCCAGCGCGCGCAGCGGCTCGGCGAGTCCCATCGCCTCGGTGTAGGTGAGGCCCGACCCGAGCCGCAGCGAGCCGTTCTCGCGCGACCAGCCCCGCAGCTCCGGCACCTCGTTCAGGTTCAGCAATGCGGACGGGCGGGCGCGGTCGAAGTTGAGGTCGACCATCACGTCGGTCCCGCCCTGGATGGGCACCGCGTCCGGCCCTTCGGCCTTCAGGCGCAGAGCCTCGTCGAGCGTGCGAGGGGTGAGCACTTCCATGACGGCAAATCTACTTCGACGCGGATAGGGTCGCCCCATGCCCGACCTCGCCCGACGGCTCGCGGTGGCGCGCGGAGACGAGCTCGCCGAGCTGGTCGTGCGCGGCGGCCGCGTCTTCTCCGTCTTCACGCGCGAGTGGCTCGAGACCGACATCGCGATCGTCGACGGCCACGTCGCCGGGCTCGGCGTCTACGAGGGCGCGGAGGAGCTCGACGCCTCGGGCCGCTTCGTCGTGCCCGGCTTCGTCGACGCACACATGCACCTCGAGTCCTCGAAGCTGCTCGTCGACGAGTTCGCGCGCCTCGTGCTCCCGCTCGGGACGACAACGGTGGTCGTCGACCCGCACGAGATCGCGAACGTGCTCGGCACCGACGGTGTGCACTGGCTGCTCGACGTCTGCGGCGTGCTGCCGCTCGACGTCTACTTCATGGCCTCGTCGTGCGTGCCCGCATCCGTGTTCGAGTCGCCGCGACGGCCACTGTCGCCGGGTGACCTCGAGGGCCTGCTGCGCCGCCGCCGCGTGATCGGCCTCGCCGAGATGATGAACTTCCCCGGCGTCGTCTCCGGCGACGAGCACGAGCTGGCGAAGCTGCGGCTCCCGGGCGCCGAGCACGTCGACGGTCACGCGCCGGGCCTCGTCGGCAAGCCGCTCAACGCGTACGCCGCGGCCGGGATCTACTCCGACCACGAGGCGGCCACGCTCGAGGAAGGACGCGAGCGGCTGCGCGCCGGCATCTGGCTGCTGATCCGCGAGGCGTCCGCGGCGCGCAACCTGCACGCGCTGCTGCCGCTCGTGCGCGAGTACGGGCCGGCCCGCATCGCGTTCTGCACCGACGACCGCGAGCCCGAGCACGTCGCCGAGGACGGACACATCAACTCGATGGTGCGCGACGCCGTCGCGGCGGGGATCGCTCCCGAGGACGCGCTGGTGCTGGCGACGCTCAACCCGGCGACCTGGCATGGGCTCGGCCACCTCGGCGCGATCGCGCCGGGCTACCAGGCCGATCTGCTGGTGTTGCCCGACCTCGAGTCGTTCGTGCCCGAGACGGTGCTCAAGCGCGGGAAGCCGATCGGCGAGATCGACCGGCCGGCCGTGCCCGACTGGGTCAAGCACACCGTGCGCGTGCGCCACGTCGCAGCGCGCGACTTCACCGTTCCGTGGGAGGGCGGCCGGGCGCGCGTGATCGGCGTAATCCCCGACCAGATCGCGACCGCGGCGCTCGTCGAGGAGCCGACGGTCGTCGACGGCCACGCGGTCGCCGACGCGGAGCGCGATCTCGCCAAGATCGCGGTGGTCGAGCGCCACCTCGCCACCGGGAGGCAGGCGGTCGGCCTCGTGCGCGGGTTCGGTCTGCGCACCGGCGCGCTGGCCTCGACCTTCGCGCACGACGCGCACAACATCGTCGTCGTCGGGATGGACGACCAGGACATGGCCCGCGCGGTCGCGCGGTTGGCGGAGATCGGTGGCGGCGTGGTCGTGGTCGAGGACCGCGGTGTCCGCGCGGAGCTGCCGCTCCCGATCGCAGGGTTGATCTCCGAGGCACCGCTCGACGAGGTCGTCGCTGCGAGCCGCGGCTGCATCGAGGCGGCCGCGAAGCTCGGCTGCACGCTCTCGTCGCCCTTCCAGACGATGGCGTTCCTCGCGCTCTCGGTGATCCCGAGCCTGAAGATCACCGATCGCGGGCTCGTCGACGTCGACCGCTTCGAGGTCGTGCCGCTCAAGGCGTGAAGCGACTCTTCGCCAACGCCCACGTCGTCGTCATGGACGCGCCGGGCACCGAGCACGAGGACGGCTGGGTGCTAGTCGAGGACGGCGTGATCGCCGCGACCGGCGGCGGCGAGGAGCCGGAAGCCGAGGAGCGGGTCGACCTCGCCGGCGCCGTCGTCACGCCCGGCCTGATCAACACGCACCACCACCTGTATCAGACGCTCACGCGCGCGCGGGCGCAGGAGGCCGACCTGTTCGCGTGGCTGAGGGCGCTCTACCCGGTCTGGGCGCGCCTCGACGAGGAGGCGGAGCACGCGGCCGCGCGCACCGGGCTGGCGGAGCTTGCGCTCTCGGGCTGCACAACTGTGTTCGACCACCACTACGTCTTCCCGCCCGGTGGCGGCGACCTGATCGAGGCCGAGATGACCGCGGCGCGCGAGCTCGGCGTCCGGCTGATTCCGTCGCGCGGCTCGATGGACCTCGGCGAGTCGGACGGCGGTCTCCCGCCGGACTCGCTGGTCGAGCAGGCGGACGACGTCCTCGCCGAGACCGAGCGGCTCGCGGCGCGCTATCCCGAGCTCGTCGTTGCCCCATGCTCCCCGTTCTCAGTCACCGGCGAGCTGATGCGCGACTCGGCCGAGCTCGCACGCCGGCTCGGGTTGACCCTGCACACGCACCTCGCCGAGACCGTCGAGGAAGAGGCCTACTGCCGGGAGCTGTACGGCTGCCGGCCGGTCGAGTACCTCGAGCAGCTCGGCTGGCTCGACGGCGACGTCTGGTGCGCGCACTGCGTCCACCTCTCCGACACCGACATCGCTCGCTTCGGCGAGACCGGGACCGGCGTCGCACATTGCCCGACCTCGAACCTGCGGCTCGGAGCGGGGGTCGCGCCGGTGCGCGCGCTGCTCGACGCGAGCGTGCGCGTTGGCCTCGGCGTCGACGGCTCGGCCTCGAACGAGCGCGGGGACCTCTTCCTGGAGGTGAAGCAGGCGCTGCTCGTTGCACGTGGCCGCGGCGGGCCGGAGGCGCTCTCCGCCCGCGAGGCGCTGCGGCTCGGCACGCGTGGTGGCGCAGCCGTGCTGAAGCGCGACGACCTCGGCTCGCTCGAGTCAGGGAAGAGCGCCGACCTGGCGATCTGGCGGACAGACGGCCTCGAGCTCGGCGGCGCGGGCGATCTCGTCGCAGGGCTCGTTTTCAGCGGGCCGCACCGCGTCGACCGGCTCGTGGTCGCGGGCGAGGACGTCGTCCGCGAGGGCCGGCTCGTCCGCGCGGACGAGCGCGAGATCGCGCAGGAGCACCGGCGCGTGGCGGAGAAGTTCTCCAGATGAACGTCTCGCTCTCCACGCACGTCCTCGATACCGAACGCGGGCGCCCCGGGAGCGGCGTGCGCGTGGAGCTCCGGCGCGGCTCCGAGGTCGTGGCGAGCGCCGAGACCGACGGCGACGGTCGCGCGCAGCTCGCAGACGGGCTTGATCCCGGGCGCTACAGCCTCGCGTTCGAGCCACCCTCACCCTACTTCCGCCGCGTCGAGCTCGAGCTCGAGCTCGATGAAGGCCACCACCACGTCCCGCTGCTCGTCTCCTCGTTCGGATGCGTGACCTACCGCGGCAGCTGAGCGCCGAGCAGCTCGCGGAGCTGTTCGAGGGCAGGACGCGCTTCGTCGAGCTGCTCGCGGAGCGCGAGGATCCGCTCGGCAGCGCGTCTGCGGTGATCGACGAGCTCGACGAGGCGGAGAAGCTCGAGGCGCTGAACGCCCACCCCGCGATCGGCGCGCGCACGCTCTCGCCGAGGTCGGCCGAGGAGCAGGGCGCGGATGCCGATCCGGTGATCGCGACCGAGCTCACCTACCTGAACCAGGTCTACGAGGAGAAGTTCGGCTTCCGCTTCGTCGTCTTCGTGGCCGGCCGGCCGAAGGCGGAGATCCTCGAGGTTCTGCGCGGCCGGCTCGAGCGGACGCGCGAGGAGGAGCTCGAGACCGGACTGTCCGAGCTGGTGGCGATCGCTCGCGATCGCTGGCAAGGAGGCTGATGGACCCCTACGCGAACGAGTGGCTCCAGTTCCTCGCGCGCTGGCTCCACGTCGTCGCGGGGATCGTCTGGATCGGGACGTCGTTCTACTTCGTCGCGCTCGACAACCACCTGCGCCCGCCTGCTTCGCGCGACGACGCAGAGCGTGGCGTCGGCGGTGAGACTTGGGAGATCCACGGCGGCGGCTTCTACCGGATCGAGAAGTACCAGGTCGCGCCCCTGCGGCTGCCGGACCTCCTGCACTGGTTCAAGTGGGAGGCGTACACGACGTGGCTCTCGGGCTTCGCGCTGCTCGTGGTCCTCTACTACTTCAACGCGGGCACGTACCTCGTCCAGCCCGGCGGGCCGCTCGGCACCGGCTGGGCGATCACGGTCAGCGTCGCGTTGCTCGCAGTGGCGTGGGTCGTCTACGACGTGCTTTGCCGGGTCCTGCGCAACGACCTCGTGCTCGCGGCGGTCTTGCTCGGACTGACGACCCTCGCCGCCTGGGGAGCCGACGAGCTCTTCGCGCCGCGGGCCTCGTACCTCCAGGTCGGCGCGATGCTCGGCACGATCATGGTCGCGAACGTCTTCGTCGTGATCATCCCGGCGCACCGTGAGCTGATCCGCGCGAAGGACGCCTACCGCGACCCGGATCCCGCGCCCGCCCTGGAGGCCAAGCGCCGCTCGGTGCACAACAACTACCTGACGCTGCCCGTCGTCTTCGCGATGCTGAGCAACCATTTCCCGACGGCCTATGGGCACAGCTACGCGTGGCTCGTGCTCGTCGCGCTGATGGCGATCGGCGCCTGGATTCGCCACTTCTTCAATCTCCGTCACGCCGGGCGTAACGCGTGGTGGATCCCGCTCACGGCGGCCCTCGGGATCGCGGCGGTGGCGGTGGCCATTCGGCCAGCGGACAACTCGGGTGGCGCGGTCGCCGCGGGTGGCGTGTCGTTCTCGCGGGCCAGCGCGATCGTCCAGGAGCGGTGTGTGCCGTGCCATTCCGCGCACCCGACGAGGGTGGCGGCGGCACCGCTTGGCATCCAGCTCGACACCGGCGAGCAGATGCGCGCTCAGGCGTCGGCGATCCAGCGGGTCGCGGTCGAGTCGCAGGCGATGCCGCTCGGCAACGCGACCGGCATGACCGCCGAGGAGCGCGGCGAGCTCGGCGCGTGGATCCGTTCCGGCGCCAGGATCAAGTAGGTTCGCCGGGTGCTGGAGATCGTGTCCGGTGAGTTCCGCTTCGCGGGTCGACTCGAGGAGGAGGCGGCGCCGGAGACGGTCGCCGCGTTCCGGAAGCTGCTGCCGCTCGAGAGCCGGATCATCCACGCGCGCTGGAGCGGCGAGTCGTGCTGGATCCCGTTCGGCGAGCTCGAGGTCGGCTTCGGGGCCGAGAACGCGACGTGCTACCCCGCGCCGGGGCAATTGCTGTTCTACCCGGGCGGCGTGAGCGAGACCGAGATCCTGTTCCCGTACGGCCCGACCGCGTTCGCGAGCAAGGCGGGGCTGCTGGCGGGCAACCACTTCGCGACCGTCGTCGAGGGAGTCGAGGCGCTAGGCGAGCTCGGTCGCAAGGTGCTGTGGGAAGGCGCCCAGCCGCTTCGGATCACCGAGGGCTAGCCCTCGCGAGAACATCACGCCCCACCCTTGGGTGGGGATGAGAGGTTCCATCCGCCGCCCGCTGCGAGCGTACCGCTCGAACTGGCGCGTGTCTGTCACGCCTTCGCGCCGACTTCATGACTACTCGTCCACGGTCGCCGCGAGCCGCCCGAGGGCGCCTGCGAGGACGTCCACTGCCAGCTCGACGTCCTCGGCCGACGAATGCTCGTCCGGCGAGTGGCTGATCCCGCCGTTCAGGCTGCGGACGAAGAGCATCGCGCTCGGGACGCCCGCCGTGGCCAGAACGCCTGCGTCATGCCCCGCGCCGGAGGCAAGCGCGACAGGCGACAGGCCGCGCCGCTCGAGCTCCTCCCACAGCACTAGCATCGGCCCGGGCGCCATCGCGACCGCCGCCGTCCGCGAGAGCTTCGCGGGCACCACCGCACACAGCCGCTCGAGCCGCTCGTCGTCGGGCGCGCGCAGGTCGAGGCTCAGCACCACTCGCCCAGGGATCACGTTCGATGCTCCCGGCTCGACCGCCAGCCGACCGACCGTCGCGACCGCGCCGTCGACGGCCGCCGCCGTATTGCGGACCCGCAGCACGACCTCGGCCGCAGCGACGAGGGCGTCGTCGCGAGCCGCCATCGGCGTCGTTCCCGCATGGCCCTCGCGGCCCTGGAGCACGACCTCCCCTCGTGCGGTCGCCGCGATCCCCGTGACGACGGCGAGCGGAGCGCCCGCCGCGTCGAGCCGCGGGCCCTGCTCGACGTGCAGCTCGACGAATGCCGAAGGAACCCGCTCGAAGCCCGCGGCACACACCGCGCGCGAGCCGACGCAGCCGCGGCCGCTGCACCCCTCCTCGTCGCGGAAGGCCACCACCGCCAGCGTCCGCTCTTGCTGCCCCGCACGGGCGACCGCCTCGAGGCCGCCGACCACGCCGAGGGCGCCGTCCAAGCGCCCGCCGTGCGGAACCGAGTCGAGATGCGAGCCGGTCCAGACCTCCGCCAGGTCTGGACGTCGTCCCCGGAGCCGGCCGAAGAGATTGGCGGCGGCGTCGCTTTCGACCTCGAGCCCCGCCTCCCGCATCCAACCGGCGACGAGCGCGTGCGCCTGGTCCTCCTCCGGGCTCCCGCCGAGCCGGTTCGCGCCGGGGCCGCCGCCGATCGCGTAGAGCTCGTCGAGGCGCTCGCCGACACGCACAAGCGAACCCTACGACCGCAGCGGCCGGAGCAACTGCACGCCCGCCAGCGGGAACACGGCGGCGACGGCGAACCCGACGCGCCACGAGCTCGCCGCCACGATGGCCGCGAACGCCGGCGGCACGATCGCGCCGGCCGCAGCGAGCGCGCTCTGCTGCATCCCGAGCGCCGCGCCGCTGCGACTTGGTCCCGCGATCTCCGCAGCGGCCGTGAACGACAGCCCGTTCCACGCCATCGAGAGCCCACCGGCGAGCACGAACGCCGGAACGAGGACGACGAGCGGCGCAGCGAGCGCAATCGCCGCCACAGCGAGCGTGACGCTGCTGCCGAGGCCGAC
This sequence comes from Gaiellales bacterium, assembly GCA_038237925.1. Lineage (GTDB taxonomy): Bacteria > Actinomycetota > Thermoleophilia > Gaiellales > Gaiellaceae > AC-32. The sequence continues at coordinate 144,632 of JBBRYF010000002.1, forward strand.
CAGGAGCAGCGGCTTGATCCGGGAGCCGACGCGGTCCGACCAGCGCCCTCCGCCGATCCGCAGCGCCGCGGCAACGATCTGCACGCCGCCCAGCACGCCGGCCGCCGCACCGGCGGAGAGCCCGCGCTCGTCGTGCAGGAACAACACGAGGAAGCCGGTGATCGCCAGCTGGGCGACGAGGTAGAAGCTGCTCCCGGCACAGAGCAGCCAGAGCCGGCGATCCCGCAGCGTCGCCCCGAGCCCGCGCGGCTCGAGCACGTCCGCTTCCGCCTCGCGCTCGCGGATCACGGCGAAGCCAAAAACCGCCCCCAGGACGCACATCGCCGCCAGGAAGAAAAACGCCGCCCGTAACCCGAGCTGCGGCAGCACCAATGCCGCAACGAGCCCGCCGAGCGGGATCGCCGTCTGTCGCACGCCCAGGGCGAACCCGCGCTCGGCCGCCGGGAACCACTGCATCACCGCCCGCCCGCTCGCCGCGTTGACGCTCGCGCCGGCCGCGCCTGCCAGCCCGAGTAGGAGCACGAGCGTCCAGAACCCGCCCGCGTACCCGCTCGCGACCAGTGCGCCCGCGCACGCGACGAGGCCTGCGGCGAGCACGAGCCGCTCACCGATGCGATCGGCGAGCAGGCCCCACGGCAGCAGGGTCAGGAGCGATCCGACCCAGACGCCGTCGAGCAGGACGCCCACGCGAACCAGGCTCAGGCCGTGCGCATCACGCAGCGCCGGCGCGAGCACCGGCAGGCCGATCAGGACCGCCGAGAACGACGTCTGGGCCGCGGTACCCGCGGCGAGCACCAGCCAGCGGTACCGGTTCAGAGCCCGAACGGGTTGAACGGCTTCGGGCTCGTCGAGACGATCACGCTCTTCGTCTCGAGGTACGAATCGAGCGTCTCGAGCCCGAGTTCGCGACCGAAGCCGGACTGCTTGTAGCCGCCGAACGGGATCCCCGGGAAGGCGGTGTACGGCATGTTGATCCCAACGGTGCCCGCCTTGATCCGCCGCGCGAGCCGGTGCCCGCGCGCGGGGTCGCCCGTCCAGACCGTCGCCATCAGCCCGTAACGAACGTCGTTGGCGATGCGAACCGCGTCCTTCTCGTCCTCGAACGGGATCACGGTCACAACCGGCCCGAAGATTTCCTCCTGCGCGACGCGCATCGAGTTGTCGACCTGCGCGAGGACGGTGGGCGGGTAGAACGCGCCCTTGCCGTCGGGCGACTCGCCACCGGTGACGATCTCGGCGCCCTCCTCGCGGCCGCTCTCGACGTAGCCGTGCACGCGGTCGCGGTGCTCGCCGGAGATCAGCGAGCCGACCTGGGTCTCGGCTTCGAGCGGGTCGCCGACCTTGAGGCTGGACGCGGCTTCGGCGAACCGGGAAACGAAGTCGTCGTAGATCGAGCTCTCGACGAGCACGCGCGAGCGCGCCTCGCAGCTCTGGCCGGCCGAGTAGTAGATCGACCAGACCGAGCTCGGGATCGCGTCCTCGAGGTTCGCGTCGGCGAAGACGAGGTTCGGGCTCTTGCCGCCGAGCTCGAGGATCAGGCGCTTGATCCCGTCGGCGGCGAGCCGCATGATCTCCGACCCCGTCGCCGTCGAGCCGGTGAACGCGACCTTCTCGACGCCGGGGTGCTTGACGAGATGCGCGCCGACCGTGGGGCCGGGGCCCGGGACGACGTTGATCGTGCCGGCTGGGAAGCCCACGTCCGTGGCGAGCTCGGCCATCCGCAGCGCCGAGAGCGGCGTCGCTGAGTCCGGCTTCAGCACGACCGTGCAGCCCGCGGCCAACGCCGGCGCGAGCTTCCACGTGGTCATCATCAGCGGGTAGTTCCACGGCACGATCTGGCCACAGACGCCGACCGGCTCCTTCAGCGAGTAGTAGAGGAGCGAGCCGCCGACGGGGTTCGAGCGGCCGGCGATCGACGCGATCGCGGACGCGTAGAAGCGGAAGTTCTCGACCGCCTGTGCGAACTCGGCCTTGACCGACGAGATCGCCTTGCCGACGTTGCGCGCCTCGAGCTCGGCGAGCTCCTTGCGGTTCGCGACGAGGGCGTCGGCCAGCGCGTGCAGCAGGCGCGAGCGCTCGGTGGGCGCGGTCTTCGCCCAGTCGCCCTCGAGCGCGCCGCGCGCGGCTTCGACGGCACGGTCGACGTCCTGCTCGCTCGCCACCGCGACGACGGCCAGCGGCTCGCCCGTCGCAGGCTCGACGAGCTCGCGCGTCTCGCCCGAGACAGGCTCGACGGATTCACCGCCGATGAAGAGCCCGTACTCGCGTCCGGTCGCAACCGCCATCGGGGCCGGACGATACCGCGCAGCGGGCGCGAGCAGGGATACTGCGCTGCGTGAGCGACAACCTCGAGGTCCAGGCCGCGCGAATCCCTGACCGCGACCGGCTCCTGGCGGAACTGCGCGAGGCCGGGCTCGACGCCCATGCGGTCGACGAGGTCGGGATCGAGGTCCGGGTCGGCGACAACGCCGAGGAGATCACGGACGAGGTCTTCGCCCACGTCGAGTCGGTGACGATGCGGATCGGCGCAAACTTTGTGCCGATCAAGCACGACGGCGTGATCTACGTCCGCCCGCCGCTGAGTTAGCGTCGGTCCTCTTCAGACGTCAAGCACACTGGCTCACGCGAACGAAGACGTCACCCGCAGCTCAGCGCATCGCCAGCACCCACTGGAAGGTCACGTCGCCCTCCGGCTCGCGGAACGTCACCACCTCGTCGCGCAGGATCTCGAAGCCCGCCTCTCGCACGAGCCGCCTATTCGTCTCGGGCGGGAAGCTGGAGAAGAAGGTCGGAGCTCCCAGCCAGTCTCCGACCCACCTCTCCAGGTCGCTCGTCCCGAGGGCCGTCATCAACAGGCCGGACGGAACGAGCCAGTTGCGGATCCGCGCGAAGGTCGGCGCAAGCAGCTCGCGCGGCACGTGGTTGAACGCATAGAACGAGACGACCGCGTCGTAGGACTCCGGGTCGAGCTCGATCGACGTGAAGTCCGCCTCGATGAACTCGGCTTCCGGCACCGCCGCCCGAGCGCGGCGCACCTGCTCGGCGGAGACGTCGACGCCGGTCACCCGAAAGCGCGCGGCGAGGCGTTGCGTGTCGGGGACTCCCGCCCCGCAGCCGAGCTCGAGCACTCGCGCTCCCTCCGGCAACCGGGAGACGAGCTCTGCCTCCCACTCGCGTCGCGGATCGCCCACGATCCGATCGCGCCACTCGGCGAAGCGCCCGCCGATCGCGTCGTAGCCACGAGCCACGAGCTGGGTCCGCGGATCGCGCCGAGGCGGCGTTCTTCTCCCCCGCAAGACTTACGCCGAATGCGCCAGATCGGAGGGCAGCACTCGCTCCGTCAGCAGCTCGCGGAGGCGCGCCGCGTCGCCGCGAACATGCGCGTCGACGAGCTCGAAGCCCTGCCAGTACAGGTGCTGGTATGCAGGCGACGGACTCGCCAGCTGCGAGGCGACGAGCTTGTCGAGGCGCGAGTCCGGCTGAAGTGACCAGGTCGCCGCGTACTCGCGAGCCTCTTCGGGCAACGCGCCGCGGTCGTGGAGCAGCATCGCCACGTTCGCGGAGACGGGCTGCAGCAGCCACCGCGCCTCGCTGACGCGTGAGCCGACGCCCGCGTCGTACTCGAACCCGAGCCGGCCGAGCAGCTCGGCGGCAAGCGACTGCCCCTCGCTCCCCGTGACGATCTCCGGCCCGACCTGGGCGATCCCCTCGGAGAGCACCGCGTCGGGCGACCAGAGCACGTCGATCGTCCGTTCGAGCTGACCGCGCGCTCGCACGAGGTCGACCTCCTGCCACGCCCGGTGCGTGTGGTGCCCGCCGTAGATCTCGTGTGCCGTCACGTAGACGAGATCGCTCGCCGGCAGAGGCAGGTCCGTGTTGAAGGAGATTCGCGTCCGCAACTCACCCAGATAGTGCGCGTAGGCCGTCCACCGCTCGCCGGCCACGAGCTCCAACTCGAACTCCTCGCCGTCGGGCAGCCCGACCGTCCCGCGCGTCAGGCGCCGCAGCTCGGCGGCAGCGTCGCGCACCGCTTGCCCGAGCAGCTCGGGCGGGATCGTCGTCTGCTCGAACCAGCGCGCGTACCGCGCGCGGAGCTCCCCCGGCCCGGGCAGCGCCTCCTCCAAGATCGCGGCGGCGCGCCGGAACGACTCCTCGTCGTGCCAGCGCGGCTCGAGGTCGTAGACGAGCCGACCCTCTTCGGCGTAGTCGAGCCACTCGCCGGAGAGCTTGCGTGCGGTCGTGGCCAGCGACCGCACCTGCGCGGCCAACCACGGGTCGTCCTCGAGCTCGCCGACCAGCGCCTCGCCCTCCTCAGCGAGGGCGGCCGGCTCGCGCAGCTCTTCCGCCTCGACGCGCGCGGCCAGTTCGCGCGGGCCGTAGTAGAAGTCGACGAGGTCGTCGGAGTGCCGCCCCAGGCGGAGCGCCAGCTCGAGGTAACGCTCGACCGCGTCAGCCACGCTCGAACAGGGCGGCCTGGCCCTGACCGACGCCGACGCACAGCGTCGCGAGGCCGTAGCGGCCGCCGCGGCGGCGAAGCTCGTGCAGCAGCGTCACGACCAGGCGTGCGCCGGTCATGCCGAGCGGATGGCCGAGGGCGATCGCGCCGCCGTTCACGTTCACCTTCGCCGGATCGAGGCCGAGCTCTCGGACCACTACCAGGCTCTGCGAGGCGAAGGCCTCGTTCAGCTCGACGAGGTCGAGCGCGTCGACGCCGATCCCGGCTCGCTCGAGCAGCTTCCGCACCGCAGGCACCGGCCCGATGCCCATCACGCGCGGGTCGACCCCGGCGACGGCCGAGCCCACGAAGGCGCCGAGCGGCTCGACGCCAAGCTCGCGCGCCCGCTCCTCGCTCGCGATCACGAGCGCGGCGGCACCGTCGTTGATCCCGCTCGAGTTGCCGGCGGTCACCGAGCCGCCGTCACGGAACGCGGGCTTCAGTGCAGCGAGCTTCTCCGCGCTCGTGTCCGGCCGCGGATGCTCGTCGCGAACCGCGTCGCCGACCGGGACGAGCTCGTCGGCGAAACGGCCGGCCGCGTCGGCCGCCGCCCAGCGCTGCTGGGACTGGAGCGCGAACGCGTCTTGCTCCTCGCGCGTGACGCCGTAGCGCTCGGCCACGTTCTCGCCCGTCTCGCCCATCGACTCGAGCGGGAACTGCGCTTCGAGCCGCGGGTTCGGGAAGCGCCAGCCGAGCGTCGTGTCCCAGGCGGTCTGGTCGCCGCGCGGGAACGCCTTCTCGGGCTTCGCTATCACCGTCGGCGCGCGAGACATCGACTCGACCCCGCCCGCGACGAAGAGGTCGCCGTCGCCGGCGGCGATCGCATGGCAGGCGCCGACCACCGCCGAAAGGCCGGACGCACAGAGGCGGTTCACGGTCACGCCGGCCACAGACTCGGGGAGCCCGGCGAGCAACGCCGCCATGCGAGCGACGTTGCGGTTGTCCTCGCCCGCCTGGTTGGCGGCGCCGAAGTAGACGTCTTCGATCTCGCCCCCGGGAACTCCAGCCCGCGAAACCGCCTCTGCAATCACGAGCGCAGCCAGGTCGTCGGGCCGCTCGCCGGAGAGCGCGCCGCCGTACCGGCCTACCGGCGTGCGAACTGCGGAAAGGACGACAGCGCGGGGCACCGCGCCAACGCTAGCCGACGAACTCGACCTTGACCGGGTGCTCGTAGGTGCCGAGCGCCTCGGCGCGCTTCAGCAGCTCGCGGACGGCCTGGCGGCCTTCCTCGCCGTAGTCGCACGTGAGGTCGTTCACGTACATACCGACGAAGCGGTCTGCGAGTTCGGTGTCGAGCCCGCGGCCGAACTGCATCGCGTACTCCATCGCCTCCTCGCGGTTGTCGAGGCCGGCCTGGATCGAGTCGCGCAGCACGTCGGAGAGCTCGAACAGGTTCTCGGCGCCGACGTCGCGCCGCGCCACGTTGGCGCCGAGCGGCAGCGGCAGCCCGGTCTCGAGCAGCCACCATTCGCCGAGGTCGACGACCTTCTTCAGGCCCTCGGCCTCGTAGGTGAGCTGGCCCTCGTGGATCAAGAGCCCCGCGTCGGCGCGGCCCGACTGCACCTCGTCGATGATCTGGTCGAACGGGACCGCGCGATACCGGAAGGAGCCGAGGCACATGCGCAGGACGAGGAACGCGGTCGTGAGCTCGCCCGGGACGGCGATCTCGACGTCGCGTGCCTCCGTAGTCGAAAGCTCTTCGCGGGCGACGACGATCGGCCCGTAACCCGAGCCCATCGAGGCGCCGTGCGGGAGGAGCACGTACCGCTCCTGCACCAGCGGGTACGCGGCCAGGGAGATCGCCGAGACTTCGAGCTTGCCGTCGATCGCCCAGGTGTTCAGCGTCTGGATGTCGCGCAGCACGTGCTCGAACTCGAAGCGGCGCGGGTCGACCTCGCCCGAGGCGAGGCCCCAGAACATGAAGGCGTCGTCGGGATCCGGGCTGTGGCCGAGGCGGATCTGCATCGAGCGCCGGAGGCTACCACCGGCGCTCCGGGCTGACTTGGGCAACCGCGCCGTAGACTGAACCGGTGGCGAAGCCGGGGTTGAGCGAGTCGATTCAGGACTACCTGAAGCAGCTCTACCACCTGCAGACGAGCGACGGCCGCGTCTCCGTGACGGCGCTCGCGCGGGAGCAGAAGGTCTCACCCGCGTCGGCCAGCGCGATGGTCAAGAAGCTGGCCGCGCTCGAGCTCGTCGAGCACGCACCGTACCGCGGGGTGCGGCTCACCCGCGCCGGCGAGAAGGTCGCGGTCGAGGTGATCCGCCACCACCGGCTGCTCGAGCTCTACCTCGCGAAGACGCTCGGCCTGGACGTCGACTCGGTGCACGACGAAGCCGACCGGCTCGAGCACGTGCTCTCGGACGAGCTCGAGGCGCGGATCGACAGCGCGCTTGGGTTCCCGACCCACGATCCGCACGGGGACCCGATCCCGAACGCAGACCTCGAGTGGCCCAAGTAGCGAGCCTCCGCGGTGTCTCTCATCTGCCGAAGAACCAGCGCTCGAGCGGGCGCAGCAGCTCGTCGCGCACGAAAGGCTTGACCTTCTCGTTGAGCCCATCCTGCTCCGAGACGCGGGCGTCGTCCTCGAGCGTCCCGTTCGCCGCCTCAAGCGCGTCGACGAGCTCGTAGCCCTGGAAGACGTAGTCGTCGGGGCGAGCGGCTTCGGACGGTCGGTGCTGCGGGTTGACCGCTCGACCGACCGCCCAGAGCGCACCGGGCAGCCGCTCGATCCAGATCACGATCCGCTCGGCCTCGCCGCGGTCGTCGACGCCGAGGACCTCGCGCTCGGCAAAGCGAACCGAAGGCTTCCTCACGGGCTCGACTTTAGCGCGCGAGGATAGGATCGACCTCATGGCCGGACGCCTCTCGAGCTTCTTGCGCAACCCGTTCTCGTTCCTGTTCGCGCGCTCTTCGCAGGAGGAGCGGCTCGCGGCGTACGTGATCCGGGAGCACGAGCGGGGGCGGCCGCTCGCCGAGATCCTCGACGACCCGTTCGTGCGCAACCGCGCGACGCCGCAGGAGGTCGCGCGGCTCCTCGACGGGCCGGAAGTGATCCACGCCCTCGGCCACAGCGTCGTCGCGGCCGAGCAGGAGCGTTTGACCTAGAGCTAGAGCTCGGTGCCGACGCCGCGCTCGCGAGCGCGTTCGAGCACGATGGCGCCGACGGCCACATCCCACGCGGCGAGGCCGTTCGACTTGAAGACGACGATGTCGTCGTCCGCCTGCCGGCCGAGCAGCTCGCCGGCCACGACTTCCTGCAGCTCGTGCACCTCGAGCCAGTCGAGCACGCCGGCCTCGACCGGCTCGATCAGGTCGCCCGACTCGCGCTTCGCGTCCTCGACCGAGTCGCAGCAGACGAAAGCGGCCCGCTCGAGCACGACGTTGTCGAGCTCGCGCCGGCGCGGATCGTTGGCGCCGACCGCGCACACGAGCGCGCCAGGCTGCAGCCACTCGCCCCGCAGCACCGGGTCGCGCGACGTCGTCACGGTCACGACCACATTCTGCGCGGCCGCGTCGCGGTGGCTCTCGCCGGCCTCGGCGCCGACCTCCTGGCAGAATTCGGCCAGCCGCTCCTCGCTCCGGCAGTACGCGACCACGGTCTCGATCGACGGCAGCGCCGCGCGGATCGCTGCGACCTGGCTCCGTGCCTGCCAGCCGCAGCCGATCAGGCCGAGCGAAGAGGCGCCCTCGCGCGCGAGGTACCGGGCGGCGACGCCGCTCGCGGCGCCGGTGCGCAGTTGGCCGAGCTTGTCGGCCTCGATCACCGCGACCGGCTCGGTGGTTTCGGTATCGAACAGGAGCACGACGAACGAGGCGCCGTCGCGGCCCGCCGCGTAGGACTTCAGCCCGGCCAGGCCGAGCTCGCGGTCGACCGCCCACATCACGGCGAGGAAGCCCTCCTCGAAGCGCGTCCGCTGCCGCGGCACGTTCTCGACCTCGCCCGCGGCCAAGCGACGGAAGCACTCCTCGACCGCGTCGAGCGCGTCGTCCGGGCCGAGCAGCTCCGCGACCTCCGCCTCGGTCAGGTAGAGCGGCATGACGCCGAGGCTACTGCTTCGGGATGAAGCTGATCTCGCCGCTCGTCTCGAGCACCGCCCAGCGTACGTCGTCGAGCGAGGCGATCTGGCTCAAGCGTGCCTGCTCTTCGAGCTCGTGACGTGTCAACCGCTCGCGGTGCACGTTGCGCTCGAGCACGCGGCCGTCCTCGATCAGCACGATCGGCTCGCCGTCGAGCACCATCCGGTGCGTTCGCCAGCCCGGCCGATTCGCGGGGCGGAGCCGGGTTCCTCTCAGCTGTGCGCCCAGGCGACGACTGCGGCGCCGGCGGCGAGCACCGAGCCACCGACGGCCAGCAGCAGCATCAGCGCGCCCCCGCCGCCCGAGGACGCGCTTCGTGACGAGGGGGCTGCTCGCGCACTTGCTGCACTCTCGTAGACGTAGACCGTGCGGTTGCGGCCCTGGGGGTCGGGATTGGAGAGGAAGGACTGGTACTGGTCGGAGCGCACGAGGTCCATGCGAGCGTCGAGCAGCCGCTTCAGCAGTGTCTTCGCCGGCAAGGGCCGGCGCCGCTGCGCCTCGGCCCATCTCCGCGCGCCGGGAGGGACAAGCGCATGCACGAGGCTCGTCGGCCGCGCCTCGACGTGCAGGCGCGGATCGCCGCCGCCACCGCTGACCTCGACCCGGTGGACGAGCGGCCGTCCGTCGCCGAGCACGACCGCGAACGAGACCGTTCGGCCGTGCACGGTCCCTCCCCTGGCGGATGACGGTGCCGACGGGAACCGCAGCTCGCCCCCGACGCGGAGGGGCGCCACGATCTGCGCCTTCTCCGGCCGCTGCGAGACGAGGCCGTCGATAGTCACGTATTCGGAGGTCAGCCGCACGTGCGCGAGCGACTCCTTCCGCGTCCGGTCGAGGAGCTTCGCCAGCTCCGGAGCCGAGGCCGCGCCCTGGAAGGCGACCTGCGGCGTCCGCGTCGCGTTCTCGACGGTGAGCGTGTAGCGGTCGCCCTCGCGGCGCGCCTCCAGCCGCAGCGGCAAGTACTGCTCCGCCGGCCCCCGCCGCAGCGTCGCGTCGGCCGCGAGCAGCTTGTGACTCGACGAGAAGCCCGACCAGAGGATCTGCCCGCGCCGCAGACCGGGCTGCGACTGCGAGCCGGGCCCGGGCCGCACGTCCAGCACGGGCGCGCTCACGACGATCAGGTAGTCACCGGTCCCGGTGAGCCGCAGCCGCTGGAGAACGCGCAGCGCGACCGGTCGCCCGCCCGCTCCGGTGCCGACGTTCACCCGCTGCTCGGACGAGGCGTGGATCTTGAAAGTCAGCGTCGCCCAGGGGGGCGCCGCGACGGTGACGAGCGGCGGGCTCACCGTCGGGTACGGCGTCGGGCCGGGCAGCAGCACCTGCTGGGTCTCGGCCAGGGCGGCAACCGGTGCCGCCAGCGCCGCGAATGCGACTACGGCCAGTGCGCGCCTCACTGCGTGCGCGTCTGCGGGATCGGCGGCAGCGTCGCCGAGAGCGGGTCGTCATGAACCGGAGCGAACGTCATGTCGTGGAAGCGCGCGAAGTAGACGTCGTCGTCGACGACTCCCTCGTGGCTGTGCTCGTTGAACCCACGTTCGTCCCCGTTCGCGCCCTGCGCCGTGACCTGGTTCAGGGCGGCGGTGATCTTCTTCGGGTCGACCGAGGCGGCCCGCGTCACAGCGGCGACGAGCACGTGCACGAAGTCGTACGAGTACATCGCAAACTCGGGCGGCTGCACGACGGGCTCACCGGCCTTCGTCTTGACGCCGACGAGGTCAGCGCCGTAGGTCGACTCGTACTGTGACTGGAAGCTCGTGAACGGCCCCGTCCCGACCTCGGCCGTCATCCGGCCAGACGCAAAGGTGAGGCCGTCGACCCAGTCCGGGTGGTCGGCCAGCTGCTGTCGGATGAACGGGTCTGCGCCGGTGGGCGGGGCGTAGACGGGCACGGTCCAACCCAGAGAGCGTGCGGCCGACAGCGTGGCGGCGATCGTCGCCGGCTGGCCCCAGACGAGCAGCGCCGTCGCGCCCGAACGGCGCGCGCGCAGCATCTGCGGCGTGAGATCGGTCTGCCCGGCCGGCAGCGTCAGCTTCACCGCGACCGCCTCGGGGTTGCCGGAGAACGCGCGGCCAACGTCGGTTGCGCCCTCGCGCCCGTAGGCGCTGTCGTCTGAGAGCAGCGCGACCTTCAGCTTCTTCGGAATCAGGTACTCCGCGTAGCGGAACGCGATGCCGTGGTTCGTCGGCGCGATCCGGAAGACGTTCGGGCGCACGGTCGGGTCGACGAGGCCTGTCCCTCCGTCGTAGGCGATGCAGATCGAGACGCCGTCGCGGTCGGCGAGCTGCCAGGTCGCGTCGACGCCGGACCCGTCGGTGACGATCGCCGCGGCGTGCGCGTCGAGTGCGCGCCGCGTGTCCTGCACGGCGCGGCGGGCGGAACCGTGGTTGTCGAAGAGCTTCACCGTGACGAGGTAGCTCTTCGTGCCGACGCGAATCCCGCCGCCGCCGTTCAGGTTCGATGCCGCGAGCTCGACGCCCTGGCGGATCGTCTGCGCCACGTACGGGCTGCCGGTCACCGGGACGTCGACGGCGATCACGAGCCGCCCAGCGCCCTTGTTCGAGCCCGAGCTCTTCCCGCACCCGGCGGCGAGCAGCGCGAGACCGGCGAGGAGGAGCACGAGCCGGCGCACGGCAAAGAGCCTACAGCCGAGCGGTTCCGAGATACGCCTCCTGGACGACCCGACTCGCGGCGACCTCGGCGACGGAGCCCTCGGCCACGAGGCTTCCCGCGGCGAGCACGAGCACGCGGTCGGCGACGCTCCGCACGAGCCGGAGGTTGTGCTCGACGACGAGCACCGCGACGCCGAGCTCGCGGATGCGGCCAATCGCAGCGGCGAGCGCGTCGAGCTCGTCGGCGCCCGCTCCCGCGGCGAGCTCGTCGACCAGTAGGACCTGGGGGCAGGTGGCGACCGCGGCGGCGAGTGCGACGAGCCTCCGCTGTGAGGTCGTGAGCTCGGGCGTGGCGACGTCCGCGACGCGCTCGAGCCCGACGAGCGCGAGCGCCTCGAGCGCCACAGTCTCCGCTTCGCGGTCCTCGCGACGGGCGTTCGGCGTCGCGAGTGCTGTGCGGAGCAGCCCGCCGTAGCGGCGGCCCGTGGCCCGACCGACGAGCACGTTCTCGAGCGCGGTCAGCTCCGGAAAAGCGGCGGTCGTCTGGAGCGTCCGTGCGATCCCGAGCCGAACGCGCTCGGCCGTCGCGGCCGCAGTCACATCGGTCGAGCCGACCACGATTGCGCCCGCGTCGGGAACGGCCGCGCCCGAGATCAGCCGCAGCGCCGTCGTCTTGCCGGAGCCGTTCGGCCCGATGAGCGCCGCCGTCTCGCCGCCCTGGAGCTCGAGCGAGAGCCCGTCGACCGCGACCACGCCGCCGAACGACTTGCGCAGCCCGCTCGCGCGGAGCATCGGCCCGCTCGGGGCCACTGTGGCCCGCGGCGAGGCAGGAGTGCGCTCCCGCCGCTCGTCCCGCCGCAGAAATCGCAAGGCCCACGGCAGCACGCCCTGGCCCCCGAAGGCGAGCACGAACACGAGCAGCAGCGCCGCGACCGCGGTGTCGAAGCGCTCGAGCGGCAGCTGCAGCGCACGTGCAAGCGGCCCTGAGAGCACTCCGATCAGCCCGAGCAGCGCCACGCCGGTCGCCGGGCCGAGCGTTGCCGCCGCGCCGCCGAGCAGCACCGCCACGAGCAGCTTGAACGAGAGGAAGGGGTCGTAGCTCGCCGGGTCGGCGACGGCCTGAAGCTGCACCGCGAGGCCTCCCGCAAGGCCGGCGATCGCAGCTGTCGCGGCGAACGCGCCGAGCCTGCGGCGCTCGAGCCGCACGCCGAGCGAGGTCGCAAGCGCAGGAGCCTGCCGCAGCGCCGAGAGCTCGAGCCCCGGCGCGCCGCGCCGCGCCGCCGCAACCGCCAGCGCGGTCAGCGCAGTCAGCGCGAGCGCGAGCTCGAAGTGCACCGTCGGCGTCGCGTCGAGCCCGAGCAGCCTCTTCGGCGGCAGGATCAGTCCCTGCGAGCCGCCGGAGACCGACGGAAACGCGAGCAGGAAGAGCCAGACGAGCCACGCGAGCAGCCAGGTGCTCACGGCGACGAACGCGCGGCGGAGCCGAGCGACCCCGCCCGAGAGCAATCCGGCGACGAGCGCGGCCGCCGCTCCCGCGAGCACCGCGGGCTCGAGCGGCCAGCCCGAGCGCGCGACGAGCAGCCCCGAGGTGAAGGCCCCGATCGCCATGAACGCGCCCGTCCCGAGCGACGGCAACCCCGCGGGCCCGACCGTCAGGCCGAGCGCCGTGGCCGCGAGCGCCAGGTAGGCCGTGTCCGCGAGCGAGTCGATCCGGATCCCCGGAAGCGACAAGAACGGCACCGCTGCCGCGACCGCGAGCACGGCGAGCGAGATCCAGGCCGGTGCTCGCCAGCGCGCGCGGGCGTCTCCGGCGGCCCGCCGCAGCTCGACGGCTGTCTGCTCGAGCACGCTCACTCGCGCTCCTCCAGCGCCTCGCGCGAGGGCCGCAGCGAGATCAGCAACAGCACGAACGCGAGCGGCAGCACCTCACGGTATGACGGCCCGAGCTGCCAGCTACCGAGATGGACGTTGGCGATCGCGGCCTCGGCGACGCCGAGCACGAGGCCGGCCGCAAAGGCCCACAGCGGCGGGCCGAACCGCACGGCGAGCGCGGCGACGAGGCCCTTCAGGCCGAGCAGCGTCCCAGTGTTGGCGTTGACGGCTTCGCCCGGCGCGGCGGCGATCGCCGCCACCATCGCGAGTGCGCCCACGAGCGCGAAGGCCAGCGTGACGAGCAGCTCGACCGGCACTCCAACTACGCGAGCGCCCTCCGGGTCGTCCGCGACCGCGCGCAGGGCCTTGCCGTAACGCGTGTGCTCGAGGAACCAGGCGGACGCAAGCGCGAGCGCCACGGCCAGGCCCACGACGAAGAAGGCGCGCGCCTGCACCTGCGCGCCGCCGAGGTGCACATAGCCGGCGCGCCCGACGCGATGGAACGGGAGCGGGTCCGGGAACACGTAGCTCGAGCGCTGGAAGGCGGCCCCGATCGCAGCCCGGATCGCGAACGCGACGGCCGCGGTCCCGGCCACCCACCCGATCGTGGAGCCGCGCGTCAGGTACGGCTGGACGAGCCCGATGTAGGTCGCCGCGCCCGCGAGCACGCAGACGAGCAGACCGACGATCAGCGCGATCAAAAACCGCGGCTCGCGCGCCCCGGCCTGGCTGACCGGCGACGTCCCCGCGAGCACGAGCAGCGCCGCGAACACCCCGAGCCCGACGAGGTCGCCGAAGGCGAAGTGAACGATCCCGGTGAGCCGGTAGACGAGCGAGTGCCCGGCAGCGAAGAGCCCGTAGACCCCACCGGCCGCGAGCCCGGAGACGAGCATCTGGAGCGCAATCGTCACGGGCGGAAGCTTCTATCAGGGAGCGGCGACGCGTGGCGTCGCACGGCAATGCGCCCGGCAAGATTCGAACTTGCGACCTCTGCCTCCGCAGGGCAGCGCTCTATCCCCTGAGCTACGGGCGCGGGGAGGGCAAGTGTAGCCGCGCCTCGGCGCCGTCGATCTCCAGCGCGGCGTCGTCGGGAACCTCGCGACGGATGTAGCCGAGGGCAAGGCCCGCGACCGCACTGGTCACGCGGCCGACCGTCTTCTCGCCAAGCAGGATCTCGTCTCCAGGTTTCGCGTCGGCGACCTCGAGCACCCGCAGGCGACGGTTCGGCCGCCCACGGTAGTGCAGCCGCGCGATCGGCTCCTGGCCGGGGTAGCAGCCTTTCGTGAAGGAGACGTGCGTCTCGTCGAGCCCGGCCTCGGCGGGCAGGATGGTCTCGTCGAGCTCCTTGCCCCAGACAGGCGTCCCCGCCTCGATGCGCAGCGCCTCGAGCTCCGCTGGATCGGCGGCGTCGAGCTGGTCCTCGCCCCAGCTCTCGCGGGCGTCGACGCCGTAATCGCGGTTCGGGACGCCGTCGGCGCCGTTGCCCAGGTGGAGGTAGCCACGGTAGGGCTTGACCCCGATCTCGCACTTTGCGGCGAAGCGCGCCCGCAATAGCGTCGAGGCGACCGTCTCGGCGAGCTCCGCCTCGGTCAGCAGCAGGAAGGCGTCCTCTCCCTCGCGCACTACGCGCACCGGCGCGACGATGCGGCTCTTCGGCGTCAGCAACAGCGCGGGCCGCGCCTCGGCGTCCGGCTCGAGCGTCGCGACCTCGTTGGAGAGCATCCGCTCGAGGAAGTCCGCCGCGTCCGGGCCACTCACGGCGACGTAGCCGCGTGAAAGGGCGAAGGTCTCGGCCACACGAAACAGCTTGCCAGTTACTGCGACGGTGACGGAAGCAAGCTGACACAGCGCAGAGGGGCGGAGGACAGGTTCGATGGGTCCGAACGCGTCCTGTCACAGAGAACGCCACCAAAAGGGGGAGTGGTGCAAATGAAGCGATTCGTCTTCGCCGTCCTGGTGTCCGCGGTCGGTCCCGGGAACGAATGCACGATTGAGGAACGACGTCGGCGGCGGGTACACGAGCGAACCACGGCGCGAGCTTCACGCACCCGTTGAAGGTCTCGCAGACGATCTCCGACGTGCAGTTCCCTGACATCGCCGTGCGGCTGTCCCACCAGATCGCGTGCACGGTTCCCCGGGAATCCGCCACGGGGTTGTCCGCGGAGACGTCCGGGAAGATCTGGTGGCCGAGCGCCTGCTCGTCGATCACGGCTGGGGCCGTGTGGCTACCCGGTGCCGTCGCTGGACGCGTGGGCCGCCCTTGCGACCGACTACGGGGCCACCTGGCCGACCTCGAGCCGTCTCAGCGACGGCACCGCCGGTGACCTCTGTCCGCGCGACGGCGGTTCTCGACCAGAACATCTACGGCGACCTGACGCCATAGCGACGGTTCCAAGAAGCGAGGCGGTGAGCGATCGTCGCCTCGCTTCGTTTGCGGACGAGAAGGGTAGGATCGCCTCTCATTCACCTCTGGGGAGGAGGGGAACCATGCGAAAGTTCTTCTGGGCTCTGCCGCTCGTGGCAGTGATGGCCCTGGTCCTGACCGGGTCGCCGGAGCGCTGAACCCCGACATACTCGTGAGCAACGGCAGCCCGACGGCACCGTTCTCGCAGAACAAGCAGAACGAGCCCGCGGTCGCGATCGACGCGGGGCACCCGAACGTGCTCGTCGCGGGTGCCAACGACAACATCGACATGGAGGCGTGCAACAGCGGCGACGACACGACGTGTCCGTTCACGCCCGGCATCGGAGTCTCCGGCGTCTACTTCTCGTTCGACTCCGGGTCGACGTGGACCCAGCCCATCTACAACGGCCTCACGGCTCGCAACTGCCTCGGCGTCGTGGGCAACTCCGACCTCGACTGCACACCCACCGTGGGTCAGATCGGGACCCTGCCCTTGTACTACGAGAACGGGCTCACCTCCGACGGTGACCCGGCGGTCGCGTTCGGGCCGGCCCCGGCCACCGACGGCAGCTTCTCGTGGTCGAACGGCTCGCGGCTGTACTACGCGAACCTCACCGCCAACCTCGGAGTGACGCGCGGCGAGGCGGTCTTCAAGGGCTACGAGGCGATTGCGGTCTCCCGCACGGACGATGCTCAGCTCGCGGCGACAGGCGCCAATTCGGCCTGGATGCCGCCGGTAGTCATCTCCCGGCAGGGGGGAACGACGTTCTCGGACAAGGAGCAGATCTGGGCGGACAACGCCTCTTTGAGCCCCTTCTTCGGCACCGTCTACGTCTGCTGGGCCGCCTTCCGCAGCAACGGTGCCGGGCCAGCGCCGCTCACCGTCGGCGTCTCACACGACGGCGGTGACACCTGGCGCGTTCGGCAGATCAGCGCAGCCGCCAACAACGGCCAGCGCAACCCGGAGGACGGCTGCACGATCCGCACCGACAGCGACGGCAACGCATACGTCTTCGGCGTCGGCACCGTTTCGTCGCAGGGCCATCAGGCCTTCGAGCTGATGTCCAAGTCGACGGACGGCGGCTCGAGCTGGACCCGGTTCCGCCCGGTCGCCGGGCCGGTGACCCAGCCCGGCGTCTTCGACCCGAACGTGGGACGACCGGTGATCGACGGCCTCGCCGGAGCACGCAGCGACCTTGCGCCTGCTCCGAGCGTCGACATCGCCAACGGGGCGCCGACCGGCGCCCTGGCGAGCAACCGGATCGTGATGACGTACGTGAGCGGCGAGCTCGCGCACCCGCACGTCTACTTCACGGAGTCGACCGACCTGGGGGCGACCTGGTCCGAGCCGCGGCCAATCGAGGGAGCCCTCGACCGCGGCTTCTACACCGCACCGGCGATCTCGCCGGACGGGCGCGAGGTCTACGTCGTCTACAACGCGTTCACGACCCCGTACCGGACGAGCGTCGTGGGGCCGGGCAACGACCGGCAGCTGACCGGTGTCGTCCTGCACGCGGACGCTCCCGGACTGAGCGGGCCGACCGGCGCCTTCACCGAGCTGAGCCGCTCGCCCTCCGGCGACGCCCGCGGGTCGAGCCAGAACAACCTGGTCGGCGAGTTCCTCGGCGACTACGTCTATGCCGCGGCCACGAACGACTACGGCGCAGCGGTATGGAACGACACCCGCAACGCGGCGGACTGCCCGGCGCTCGACGCGTGGCGTCAGGCACTCGCGACCGGGGACACGTCGGTGGCGAGACCGGCGCCTCAGCAGGACTGCTTGCCGAACTTCGGCAACAGCGACATCTACGGCGGCACGTACGCGGACCCGACCCCGTAGGAGCCTGACCCCACGACCACTGCGAAGGGCGCCTGCGGGCGCCCTTCGTTTTCACTCGAACGGGGGAGAGAGCCGGCGCGAGAGCCGCCGATATTCATCGCGACCCACCTCCCCATCCCCCTCGTACGAAACGGCCCTTGGGCCGTTTCGTCGTTGTAGGGACGGTTTTCCTAAGATCAGCCGCCGATGGAGCCCGTGGCCCGCGACCGCCGGTGGACGCTCGTCGCCGTCTGCACGACGACGTTCATGCTTCTGCTCGATATCACGGTTGTGAACGTGGCCCTGCCGAACATCCAGCGGCAGCTCCACGCCGGCCTGACCGGCCTGCAGTGGGTCGTCGACGCTTACGCGCTCACGCTCGCGGCGCTGATCCTGACGGCCGGCGCGCTCGCCGACCGCTACGGGCGGCGGCTCCTCTTCCTCGTCGGGGTGCTCGTGTTCACGAGCGCCTCGCTCGTGTGCGGCCTCGCGTGGAACATCGCCGTCCTCGACGTCGCCCGCGCGGTGCAGGGGATCGGCGGGGCGGCCCTCTTCGCCACGGCGCTCGCGCTGATCGGAGCGGAGTACCGCGGCCCCGACATCGGCGGCGCGATCGCGATCTGGGGCGCGACGATCGGGGCGGCGGTGGCCTCGGGGCCACTTGTCGGCGGCATCATCACGGACGCGCTCGACTGGCGCTGGGTGTTCTTCGTCAACGTTCCCGTCGGCGCGTTCGCCCTGTGGGTCGCCGCCACGAGGATGGGCGAGTCACGCGATCCGCAGGCGACGAGCACCGACGTCTGGGGACTGCTGACCTTCTCGGCGTCGCTCTTCCTGATCGTCTTCGGCGTGCTCCGCGGCAACGCGAGCGGCTGGGCGAGCGGGCTGATCCTCGGCTCGCTCATCGGCGGCGCCGTCCTGCTAGTGATCTTCGTCCTCGTCGAGCACCGGCAGGCCCGCCCGATGCTCGACCTCGCCCTCTTCCGCTCACCCGCGTTCGTCGGCGTCTCGGTGGCGACGATCTGCATCGGAGCCGGGATGTTCGCGCTCTTTCCCTACCTCTCGATCTACCTGCAGGACATCCTCGGCTACTCGCCACTAGGCGCAGGACTCCGCTTTCTGCCGTTGACCTGCTTCGTGTTCGCTGTCCCGATCGTGATGCGAAAGCTCGCACCAGGGGCGTCGCTACGCCTCCTGCTCGCCGGCGGCCTGGTGCTCGTCGTCGCCGCGCTGTTGCTGATGCACGGGCTGACGCCGAGCTCGCACTGGACCGCGTTGCTGCCCGGCCTGATCGTCGCGGGAATCGGCATCGGCCTCGCGAACCCGGCGATCGCGGCGGCTGCTTTGCGCGCCGTCGACCCGTCGCGCACCGGAATGGCCTCCGGGATCAACAACGCCTGCCGCCTGACCGGCGTTGCGCTGGGCGTCGCCGCGCTGGGGGCGATCCTGGAGCGCCGCATCTCGGCCTCGCTCGCATCGTCGCTCGGCCCGCATGGCCGGAGCCTCGCCTCGGCCGTCGCGGCGACCGGCACCCGGGTCGCGGCGAGCCGACCTGCACTGGCGCACCCGGCGACGGTCAGCTTCGTCAGCGGTTTGAACGTCGTGCTGCTCTTCAGCTGCGCCGTGGTCGCGCTCGGCGCGCTCGCAGCCGGGCTCCTGATGCGAAGGTGACGGAATATCACCCGAGGCCGTGCTGGCATCCATCGTGCACTACCCCGATACCGAGAAGGTCTCCGCCTCGAGCGCTGAAGGCGAACCGATCATGGTGGCGCGGCGAGGACCGACCCTCGAGTACTGGGAGGGCGAGGAGTAGCGTCGCCCGGGCCTCCATGCCAAGAGCCGGAGCCGTCTGGCTTCAGACACCCTCAGACGAACGCATCGCCGGCTGGGCCAGCGTTCGAGAATGTCACCCGAGCGGCCTAAGCGGCCTTCGCGCTCACCTTTAACCGCGGGTACGCGCTCAGGGCTCACCCGGCGGCAACCCAGCCGCCTTCTACGTGGATGACTTGGCCGGTGATGTATCCCGCGCCGTCCGATGCGAGGAACATGACCGTTTCGGCGATCTCGCCGGGATCGCCGAAACGCTTCATTGGGTTCATTGCCTTGGCTTCCTCGATGTGTTCGGGGTCGACGCCCCACTCCTGCTCCCAATTCCCGGAGATGGGGCCGGGGGCGAGCGCGTTGACGCGGATGTCGGGTGCGATGTCTCGTGCCAGAGAGGCCGTGAACCCTCGGATCGCGCCCTTGGCGGCGCAGTAGGTGACCGGCACCCAGTTGATCGGGTTCTCCGGGGTGACGCCGTTCCCGTAGGTGCTCGAGAAGTTGATGATCGCGCCACTACCGTTGCGCCGCATGTACGGAATCACGGCGTGGCACATGCGCATCGAGCCGACCACATCGACCATCAGGAGCGCCGTGGCCGCGTCGGGGCTCATGTCCTCGAAACGAGCCGTGTCGGCCTCGTCGATCCGTCCGGCTGTATTCACCAGCACGTCGATCCGTCCGTACAGCGTCTCGGCCTCTGCGACAAACCGGTCGACCGAAGCCTGGTCGGTGACATCAAGCTGGGCAGCGCAGGCTGAACCCCCCGCGGCCGCGATGTCGGCTGCCACCGACTCAGCCGCCGCTTGTGACCGCCGGTAGCCGACAACCACGGAAGCACCCTCCCCGCCGAAGCGACCCGCGATCGCCCCGCCCAGCGTCCCCCCGGCACCAGTGACAAGCACGACCCGGCCCGAAAAGCGATGGCCATCGTTCCAAACCCGTGCCACGACCACCTCCCGTGGTCTCAAACGACCAGACGCAAACTGGCGCGCGCCCTACCGGCGACGAATGTAACCCGCCGTCTCTCCCCCGTTCGGCAGAACCGTTCAACTGTCGCCTGGGCCAGTGACCGGGAATGTCCCTTGAAAGCGCTAGTATCGGTCGGGCGCCCGTGCCCCGAGCGTGGCGGAGTCGCGCCGCAATCACCTGGGGGAACCGCCCTGGGCCCGTGAGTACGTTGAAGATCGCCAGCTGCGCCGGCTCCGTGACCGAAGGCGATGCGTACGCCGGCGGCTTCTACCTGCGCTCTCGAGCTGCATGCGTACCGCTGGGGTTAAAGCTAGGACATCGCAGGGCTACTGTCCGGTTCGGTCTCGGCCGCCGCTGCTGAGACGACCTGACTCGCGTGGGCCAGTGTTCGGGAATGTCCCCTAAGCCTGTGGTCTCTGCGTTAGCGGTGCCGGCGGTACTGCAGCTCGACGATCCCGCTCGGCTGCAAGGCAGTGCTGGAGACCAGGTCGAGCCGGTAGGACGTGGGGACGTCGTCGAACAGCCGGGTCCCCTCGTCCCCAACGAAGGGGTGCAAGCCCAGGTGGAACTCGTCGATCAGGTCGAGCCGCATGAGTGACCGCCAGAGGCTGACGCCGCCCCAGGCCACGATGTGACCCCGACCAGGCCGAGGGCGCTCACTTGGGCCGGTGTTTCGAATGACGGTAGAGCGCTAGGGACGATTTTCGTCGTGCTGCGCTGCCCCCTCGACCGGCAGGAGCCAGCTCTCGCGCCGCTTTACCCAGACCTCGGCTTCCGGCTTCAGTTCGAAGGGCGCCTCATCCAGACTTCCGAGCCGAATCTCGATGAGCGTGTCAC
>JBBRYF010000003.1:0-164524 GCA_038237925.1 Gaiellales bacterium
CGACGACGGCGCTGTGCAGCGAGTCGGATGAGTAGATCGGCGCGGTGCAGCCCTCGACGTAGTGCACGTAGGCGTCCTCGTCGACGATGATCAGTGTGCGCTCGAACTGACCCATGTTCTCCGCGTTGATGCGGAAGTAGGCCTGGAGCGGCATCTCGATCCGCACTCCCGGCGGGACGTAGATGAACGAGCCGCCCGACCAAACCGCGCTGTTCAGTGCCGCGAACTTGTTGTCGTTCTGCGGGATGATCGTCCCGAAGTACTCCTTGACGAGCTCCTCGTGCTCGCGGAGGCCGCTGTCCATGTCCTTGAAGATCACGCCCTGATTCTCGAGGTCCTCCTGGAGCTTGTGGTAGACGACCTCGGACTCGTACTGGGCGCCGACCCCCGCGAGGTAGTTCTTCTCGGCCTCCGGGATGCCGAGCTTGTCCCAGGTGTCCTTGATCTCGGGCGGCAGGTCCTCCCAGGAGTTGGCCTGCTTCTCGGTCGGGCGGATGTAATAGAAGATGTTGTCGAAGTCGATCTCCGAGAGGTCGCCGCCCCAGTCGGGCATCGGGCGCGCCATGAAGTACTCCAGCGACTTGAGCCGGTACTTGCGCATCCACTCCGGCTCGTTCTTGTGCTCGGAGATGGCCGCGACCAACTCGGCCGAGAGCCCGCGGCCGGACTTGAAGAAGTAGTCCTCGATCTCGTGAAAGCCGTACTTGTAGTCGTTGCCGATTCCGGCGACGATCTCGGTTTCAGGAGTTGCTGCCATTGTTCCTTCCGTTTGCGCCGAAGCCCTCGTAGCCCTCGGCTTCGAGCCGGTGGGCGAGCTCGGGACCACCCTCCTCCACGATACGCCCGTCCACGAAGACGTGCACGAAATCGGGCTTCACGTAGTTGAGGATGCGCTGGTAATGGGTGATGACGAGCGCGCCGGTCTCCTCGCCGACCAGCTCGCGCACGCCGTTGGCGACCGTCTTGAGCGCGTCGATGTCGAGGCCGGAGTCGGTCTCGTCGAGCACGGCCATGCGGGGTTTCAGCATCGCCATCTGCAGGATCTCGACCCGCTTCTTCTCGCCGCCGGAGAAGCCGTCGTTGAGGTACCGCTGCGCGAGCTCGCGCGGCACCTTCAGCTTCTCCATCGCGGCGAGCATGTCCTTGCGGAACTCGGGGATCTTGACCGGGTCGTCCTCGCCGCCGTTGCGCGCCTTGCGGACCGCATTGATCGCAGAGCGCAGGAAGCTGGTGACGGTGACGCCGGGGATCGCGTGCGGGTACTGGAACGCGAGGAAGAGGCCGCGCTGTGCGCGCTCGTCCGCCTCGAGCTCCGTCACGTCGTCGCCGTCGAAGATGATCTGGCCCTCGGTGATCTTGTAGGCCGGGTGGCCCATGAGGGCGTAGGCGAGCGTCGACTTGCCCGAGCCGTTCGGCCCCATGACCGCGTGGATCTCGTTCGTGTCCACGGCTAGGTCCACACCCTTGACGATCTCGGTGCCATCCTCGAGCGCGACGTGGAGGTTTTTCAGTTCGAGCAAAGCCATGTCAGGTCCATGCTAGCTAGCGGGTTCAGCCCTTCGGCAGCAACAGCCGAAGGCGTGTCCAGAGCGTTGAGCCGCGCGCCTGCCGGTCGAAGCGACCGTGAGCGCCCGGGTCTCCAGGCAGGGTATCGCAGAGGTTGTCGGGGGCGCCGATCGGCTTCAGCTCGCCGGTGTGCTGGCTCTTCCAGCCGGTGCGGCGCAGAATCCAGTCGCCGACCCGAGGCGAGAGCTTCTGGCCCCAGAGCAGCTTCTGCGCGCCCACGAGACCGGCAGCTCGCGCAGGGGATGCTCGGCGCAGTGCAGCGCCCCCTCGGCGAAGGGCTCGGGCTGGTAGATCGGGGGCACCGGCTGCGGCTGGAAGCCGATCTTCTGGCGGTCGCGGTCGAACTGCGGCGGTGTTGATCGCTCCCGGGAGGACGAGCGAGATCGCCACGCTTGTGCCGGCCTTGGTCGAGCAGTACGCGGCCTGAAGCGGGATCCCGCGGTAGGCGAGCGCCGAGCTGACGTGGAGGAAGGTGCCCTTCGACTCGCGCAGGTGGGGCAGCGCGGCCCAGTAGCCGTAGACGACGCCGAAGAAGTTGACCTCCCAGACGCGTCGCAGCTCGGCCTCGTCCAGCCGCTCTGCCTCCGCGTAGACGGTCACGATCGCGTTCGCGACGTAGGTGTCGACGCGGCCGAAGCGCTCGACCGCCGCGGCGACCGCCCGCTCGACGTGACCGCGGTCGGTGACGTCGCCCGGGACCGCCAGCGCCTCCGAGCCCGCGCGTTCGATCTCGCCGACGCTGTCGAGCGCCTCGGCGTTTCTCGCCGTGACCACGACCTTCGCGCCGCGCTCACCGGCGAGGCGCGCGATTGCGCGACCGAGCCCGCTCGAGGCTCCAGTGACGACGAGCACTTGCTCGCGAAGCGTTTCTTCGCCATGAGTGGTCGATACCCGTGGGCCGAAGCGCTACGCTTCGGTCATGATTCCCGAGATCGGCATCACCGGTCTGATCCTGATCCTCATCGTCGCGCTGCTCGTCTTCGGGCCGAAGCGCCTCCCGGAGATCGGGCGCTCGCTCGGCAAGGGCATGCGCGAGTTCAAGGATTCGATCAGCGGCCACCAGGACGACGAGAAGGCCGAGCTGCCGGCGCGCTCCTCGGACGAGTCACCGCCACCCCCGTCGCCATAGCGCGATGAGCGTGCTCCCGCGGCGCCTCCGCCACGGCGAGGAGGCCACGCTCGTCGAGCACCTCGGCGAGCTGCGAACGCGGCTGATCATCTCGCTCGCCGCCCTCGCCGCCGGCTTCGGCGTCGCCTACGGCTTCCACGGCCGCTTGCTCGACTGGCTCAACCGCCCGCTGCCCGACCGCCTGCAGAAGCCGGTCACCTTTAGCCCGATCGAGCCGTTCACGACCTCGATCTGGGTCAGCCTCTGGGCCGGCCTCCTCCTGGCCCTCCCGATCGTCCTCTGGCAGCTGTGGTCGTTCCTCGCGCCCGCCTTCGAAGAGCGGCGCCAGCGCTCGATGCTCGTGCCCGTCGCGTTCGCGACCGTCCTCGGGCTCGGCGGTGTGCTGTTCGGCTACTTCGTGATCCTGCCGCCCGCGATCCACTTCCTCACCAACTACGACTCGAGCCACTTCAGGATCCAGATTCGCGCGCGCGACTACTACCGCTTCGTCAGCTTCGTCCTGCTCGGCGTCGCGCTCGCGTTCGAGGTGCCGGTGTTCGTGCTCGCGTTCGTGCGGCTGCGGATCCTCAGCGCCGAGCAGCTGCGCCGGACCTGGCGGGTCGGGGTCTTCGTGATGACGGTGATCGGCGTGATCCTCCCCGGCGTCGATCCCGTCTCGACGCTCCTCTCGGTGATCCCCCTCGTCGTGCTCTATCTGCTCGCGGTCGGCCTCGCGACCTTCCTCGAGCCGCGCTGGCGCGAATGAGCTAGGGCCTCCGTGCTGAGTTCCAGCGACTCGACCGGTCATTTCAGACGGACACGTGAGCAAAGCCCACGCGTCCTGACGACGGCACCGCAAGCGGCGCCTTATCCGAAGATCGAGCTTCACGTGCACCTCGAGGGAACGGTGCGGCCGGCCACGCTGCTCGAGATTGCGGCGCGGAACGACTACGCGCTGCCCGCCGAGACGGAGGAGGGGCTCGCGCAGCTGTACGAGTTCCGCGACTTCGCGCACTTCATCGACGTCTGGATCCTGACCACGAACGCGCTGAGGACGGAGGAGGACTTCCGCCAGGTCGTGGTCGACTACGCGGCCGAGGCCGCCTCGCACGGGGCGGTCTATGTCGAGGGCATCTTCTCGCCGGGCGAGCGGGTGCGGCGTGGGGTCGAGTGGGACGCGCTCTTCAGCGGCTACTGCGACGGCGCGCAGGAAGCGCGAGAATTGCACGCGGTCGAGCTGCGGCTGACGCCCGACATCGTGCGCGGCTTCCCGCTCGACGAGGCGGAGCAGCTCGTCCGCTACGCGGCGAAGTACCGCGAGCGCGGAATCGTCGGCGTCGGTCTCGGCGGGCTCGAAGCCGAGTACCCGCCCGAGCCCTACGAGCCGGTGTTCACGCTCGCGCGCGAGCTGGGCCTTGCGTCGGTCCCGCACGCAGGCGAGGGCGCTGGCCCGCCGTCGGTACGCGGCGCGCTCGAGGAGCTCGCCGCGGACCGTGTGCGCCACGGCATCCGCGCGGTCGAGGATCCCGGCCTCGTGCGAGAGATCGCCGGAGGCAACGTCGTGCTCGACGTCTGCCCGATCTCGAACCTGCGCACGAAGTCGGTTGCTTCGCTTGAGGAGCACCCGCTGCCGCAGCTCATAGCCGCGGGTGTGCGCTGCTCGATCTCGACCGACGACCCGGCGATGTTCGGCACCGACCTTGGCAAGGACTACGACGCCGCCGCCTCACTCGGCCTCCACCCGCGCGACGCGTACGACGCTGGGCTTCAGGGCGTGCTCTGCGAGGAGGCAACCAAAGCTCGCTTAAAGGAGATCGGCGACTCCTACGACTGGCAGGTACCCTAGGCGCGCCATGGCCCGAGGAGCCGCACAGGCGCGCAAGCCGCGCCCCAAGCAGGAGCCGAGGCGCAAGAAGCCTGCCGCACCGAGCTGGGAGGAGCAGCTCTTCTTCTCGCGCCTGCGGCGGCACGCAAAGGTGATCTACGTCCTGCTCGCGCTGGTGTTCGCCCTGGGCTTCGTCGTCTTGGGCGTCGGCTCCGGCTCGACCGGGGTCGGCGACCTGCTGCAGGGAAAGCTCTTCGGCAGCAACAGCGGCTCCTCCACAAGCTCGCAGGTCCACGACAAGCAGCAGGCGATCAGCCGCCACCCGAAGGACGTCGGCCTCTATCTCGACCTCGCCGGGCTCTACCAGAGCGACCAGAAGGAGTCGCAGGCGCTGGCGGCTCTCCGGAAGGCGGAGACGGTGGCGCCGAAGAACGTGGACGTCCTGAACCGCATCGCAGGCATCTACGGCGCTCGCGCCGCACGCGCCGGAGACGAGTACCGCAACGTGCTCGCGGTCTACAGCGAGAACGCCGCGGCCTCGCCCGGCATCGACACGAGCTCGCAGCTCGGGCAGGCGCTGACCTCCGACCCGTACACCCAGGGCTTGCAGACGCAGCTGAAGCAGGCGTACACGAAGGTGACGACCGCGTACTCGACCGTCGCATCGGTCTACAAGCGGGCGGTGGACGCAGCAAAGGACACCTCGTCCGAGCCGAACGCCCTGCTGCAGTGGGCGAGCGCGGCGCAGAGCGCCAACGACGTCACCACGGCGGTCACCGCCTACGGGCAATTCCTCCGGGTCGCGCCCGACAACCCGAACGCCCCGACGGTCCGTCAAACGCTGGCGCAGCTCCAGGCATCCCTGGGCACCCCGCAGCGGTAGACTCCCGCCCTCAGGAGCCGAGGCCGGGATGAATTTCGACATCAAGACCGAACCGCTTTCCGACGATGCGTTCGCGATCGCGCTCGCGGGCGAGGTCGACCTCTACACCGCGCCGGAGTTCAAGCAGCAGCTCCTCGACGTGATCGGCAAGGGCGCCAAGCACGTCGTAGTCGACTTCTCCAACACGACGTTCATCGACTCGACGACGCTCGGCGTGCTCGTCGGCGGCGTCAAGCGGCTGCGCGCGAACGACGGGCAGCTCTCGCTCGTCTGCAGCGACCGCAACATCACGAAGATCTTCGAGATCACGGGCCTCGACCGCGTCTTCACGATCTACCCGACGCGCGACGAGGCAGTGGCTCAGCTCGAATCCTCGGGATCCACAGCGAGCTAGTGCGGCGCGGCGCCGCGCTCCTCGCCCTCGCGACCGCGCTGCTCGCAGCCGGCTGCGGCACGGGCGGCATCTCGAAGAGCGGCGACAAGGACCGGGGCAAGAAGCTCTTCCTCGCCAAGTGCGCCGGCTGCCACACGCTCGCCGACGCGGGCTCGCACGGCACCCAGGGCCCGAACCTCGACAACGCGTTCGGCCCCTCGCGGCGCCAGGGCTTCAAGCAGATCACGATCCAGCAGGTCGTGAGGCAGCAGATCGACCTGGCGATCCCGCCGATGCCACGGAACCTCGTCTCGGGCGCGAGCGCCGACGCGGTCGCGGCCTACGTCGCGCAGGTGGCCGGGAACGCCGCCACGTCGAAGAGCCCGACGAGCGGCAAGGACATCTTCGTCGCCAACTGCGGCAGCTGCCACACGCTCAAGAACGCCGGCACGAGCGGCAGCGTCGGGCCGAACCTCGACCAGCTGAGACCTGACCTCTCGCGCGTGCAGCGGCAGGTGATCAACGGCGGCAGCGTGATGCCGGCCTTCAAGGGAACGCTCACGCCGGCTCAGATCACGGCGGTTGCCAAGTACGTCTCGTCCGTCGCCGGCCGCTAGCCCTCGCGCTCGAGATCGACCACCACGTGGTGGATCGGCACGGCGAAGCGCTCGCGCGCGCCTGTGACCACTCCTCGCTCGAGCCAGTTGGAGCGGCCCTCAGGGTGGGTCGAGATCACGATCTCGTCCGCGCCGAAGGTGCGCAGCGCGTCCTCGATCGCCTGCAGCGGGTCGCCGTCGCCCACCTCGCCCCGCGCCTCGATGCCGTCCTGCCGCAGCCGCGCGAGGCTCCGGTCCAGCCGTTGCTGCGCAGCCTCGCGCGCAGGATCCTCGTCTGAGGCCCAGTGCCGCAGCGGGCTGTTCAGCGCCGGGGTCACGACGAGCACCTCCGTTTTCTGGCCATCACCGAGCTCGCGGATGCGGTCGAGGAGCGGCGCGCCGCCGACCGTCTCGTTCGCGACCACTAGCAGCCGCCGTTCGCCCGGAGCGGAACGGCTGACCGTGGTGGTCTGCCGCGGCACGGGGTGCTGCCGACTGCGCCACCACCACCACGCGACTGCCAGCGTCAGGACGATGAAGACCGCGATCCCCGCCCAGGTGTTGATCACTCCGGCGACGGCGATCGCCGCGAAGTACACGACCGCGCCGAGCAGGAAGCGGAACGCTTCAGCCTCGGAGCGGAGCGGATTGGACATCAGGCGCCGCTTGCGGTGCCGTCCTCAGGACGCGCGGGCTCCGTCCGCGTGTCCGTCTGAAACGACCGGTCGATTCGTTTGCCTGCTCTCATCGGCTCTGATCAGAGGATGTAGACCGTCGTGTAGACGACGATCCACATCACGTCCACGAAGTGCCAGTAGATCCCGGGAATCTCGACGCCGTGGTGATGCTCGGCCGAGTAGTGCCCGCGGTAGGAGCGGATCGTCGCCGCGAGGAGGAGCGTCAGTCCGACGAAGACGTGGGCGCCGTGCAGGCCGGTGAGGCAGTAGAAGACGGTGCCGAAGGCATCGGTGTAGGGCGCGAACCCGATCCGCGAGTACTCCCTGATCTGCGTCAGCAGGAAGGTCAGCCCGAGCAGGAAGGTCAGCGTCAGGCCGGCCTGGAGCCCCGCCCGGTTGCCCCGCTTGATCGCCTGTAGCCCCCAGTGCATCGTGAAGCTCGAGGTCACGAGGATGATCGTGTTCATCCCGGCGACGAAGACGGGCAGGTTGTGCCCGGGAGTCGGCCACGGCGCATGGGCCGCGACCCGCACGAAGAAGTAGGCCGTGAAGAACGCGCCGAAGAGCATGATCTCCGACGCGATGAAGAGGAACATCCCGAGCGTGCGCGCGTCGACGCGCGAGCTCTGGTGCGCTGCGGGCGGATGGGCCGCGTGCGTCTCGGCGTGGGCGCTCATGCGACCGGTGCCTCCTCGCGCGCGACCTCGACGTGCTCGACCGGCAAGCCCGTCTGCTTGCGCAGGCGGTTGATCAGGTCGCCGCGCAGCCAACTCGACGTCTTCTCGCCCGGAAACGTCGAAACGATGATCTCGTCGACGCGCTCGTCCTGGACCGCCTGGACGGCGGCGGTGAACGGATCGGGGTGCGCGATCTGGCCGTGGGCGTCGATGCCCTCGCCGCGCAGGATCGTCAGCGTCCGGCGCAGCCGCCGCTCAGCCTCGGGATGGGCGGCTTCGGACTCGTCGCTCTGCGGAGACAGGATCAGGAACGAGACCGGACCGCGGCCGGCCCGTTCCCGGATCTTGTCGAGGAGCGGCTCGCCGACGACGGTCTGGTTCGCGACCACGAGCACATTGGCCTCCGCCTCCGGCCGGTCCTGGCTCAGGTCGACGACGACGTGCTCGACCGGCAGGCTGCCAGCGGCGCCCTTGATCCGCTCGACGACGTCGCGGCGCAGCCAGCCCGAGCGCTGCTGCGGGTGTGTCGAGACGACGACCTCGTCCGGCGGCGGCTCGAGCTGCGCGATCGCGTCGCGCGTTGCGGCGACCGGGTCGGTCTCGACGATCATTCCCGCCGCCGGGATCCCGGCGGCGCGCAAAGCCTTGAGCGTCTGCTCCAGGCGGCGCCCGGCGGCCGCGCGGCGGGTGTCCTCGTAGACCACGTATCCTTCGCGCGGCTGATTGACCGGCGTGATCACGGTCACGCGCACGGGGCCGTCCTTGCGCCGGCGCTCGATCGCCTCGATCAGGCTCCGGCCGGCAACGGTCTCGTTCGCGATCACGAGGACGTGCCGCTCGGCGCTCACCTCGCCGGCACCTCCTGCGACTCTCCGACCCGGTCGCCGTCGAAGACCGCGTGGCGCGCGCCGGGCACCCCGTATTCGTAGGGCGTGCCGACGACCTGCGGGATCTCGTCGAAGTTGAAGATCGGCGGCGGCGAGCTCACCTGCCACTCGAGCGTCATCGACCGCCACGGGTTGGCGGGCGCGGGAGCACCGAAGCGCCAGCTCGTGAGCATGTTGTAGAGGAAGACGACCGTCGAGGCGCCGAGTCCGAACGACGCGATCGAGATGAACAGGTTGAGGTCGCCGAAGCGCGGCGCGTAGTCGGCCACGCGACGCGGCATGCCCTGGATCCCGAGCCAGTGCATCGGGAAGAACGTCAGGTTGAAGCCGACGAAGGTCAGCCAGAAGTGCAGCTTTCCGAGCCGCTCGTTGTACATCCGGCCTGTCATCTTCGGGAACCAGAAGTAGATCCCGGCGAAGATCGTGAACAGCGAGCCCCCGAAGAGCACGTAGTGGATGTGCGCGACGACGAAGTAGGTGTCGGAGGTGTGGATGTCGATCGGCACCGCCGCGAGGTAGATCCCCGAGAGGCCGCCGATCACGAACATCGAGACGAACCCCAGCGCGAAGAGCATCGGGGTGTCGAAGTGGATGCGGCCCTCCCATAAGGTCGCGAGCCAGGAGAAGACCTTGATCCCCGTCGGCACGGCGATCACCATCGAGGTCACCATCATCGGCACGCGCAGCCACGGCGCCATCCCGGCCACGAACATGTGGTGCGCCCAGACCGAGAACCCGAGCACGAGGATCGCCATCAGCGAGAGCGCCATCAGCCGGTAGCCGAAGATCGGCTTCCGCGCCATGACGGAGATCACCTCCGAGGCGATGCCGAAGCCGGGCAGCATCATGATGTAGACCGCCGGGTGGGAGTAGAACCAGAAGATGTGCTGGTAGCCCAGCGGGTAGCCGCCGTGGGTGAAGTCGAAGAAGTGGGTGTGCATCGCCCGGTCGAAGAGGACGAAGAACTGCGAGCCGGCGATGAACGGCGTCGCGATCACGACGAGCAGCGAGGTCGTGAAGTTCGCCCAGACGAGCAGCGGCATACGCCAGAAGGTCATTCCCGGCGCCCGCATGGTGATGATCATGACCAGGAAGTTGAGCGCGGTCATGATCGAGCTGGCGCCGGCCCACTGGACCGCCATCGCGAAGAACGTGTTGCCGAGCGGCTGGTGCACCGAGAGCGGCGCGTAGTTCGTCCAGCCGGCCGCGAACGCGCCGCCGGGGACGAGGAAGCTCGAGACCATCATCACGCCCGCGATCGGCAGCAGCCAGAACGAGAGCGCGTTCAGGCGCGGGAAGGCCATGTCGGGCGCGCCGATCATCAGCGGGATCACGTAGTTGCCGATCCCGGCGAAGGCCGGGATCACGAACAGGAAGATCATCAGCGCGGCGTGCACCGAGAAGAGGCTGTTGAAGGCCTGGTTGTCGACGAACTGCATCCCGGGCCGCGCGAGCTCGGCGCGCATGAACATCGCGAGCAGGCCAGCGATCACGAAGAAGACGAGCGTCGTGACCAGGTACTGGATCCCGATCACCTTGTGGTCGGTGTTGACGCGGAAGTAGTCGCGCCAGCTGCGGGCGCCGTGGCCCGAGTGGTCCTCGGGGCGGGTCGGCGCGCCGCTGGCGTAGCGCATCCAGTAGTCGAAGCCGCCGATGCCTGCGAGGAAGCCGAACGGCACCGTCGTCAGCTCGACGGTGGTGATGATCGAGCCGTCCCAGATCGGATGCCAGGCCTCGAGCCAGCGGACGAGAACGGTGATCCCCGCGCCGATGCCGAAGAAGAGCGCGGTCATCCACGGGACGCGCAGCCAGCCCGGCGCGAGCAGCCGGTGCCAGCCGCGTGCAGGGCCCGCGGGCGGCGGATGCTCCGCCTGTGTTTCGTGCTCGTGGAAGCCGACGACCGCGTCGCTCACTTGCCGCCTCCGAGGAACTTCACGAGCGCGGCGAGCTGCGCCGGCGGCAGCGTGCTGTAGGTGCCGGGCATGACGCTCTTCGGAAAGCCCGGCTCGACGTACGCATTCGGATCAACGATCGACTCGCGGATGAACTGGTTCAACGGCTTGCCCGCACGCCGAGCGAAGTCGGGCAGCTTATCGAGGTCGGGACCGACGTTTCCGGTCGCGTTCGCCGGCTTGAACGTGTGGCAGCCGTTGCACCCGTTCGCGACGAAGAGCGTCTTCCCGGAGGTGCCGCCGGGCGCAGCGTTACCGGGGTTCGCGGCGCTGCCCTGGCTCTTCGCCCACTTGAGGAACGCGGCCCGTGACATCACCTTGGCCTCCGAGCGCATCAGCGCGTGACCGAGGCCGCAGAGCTCGGTGCAGATCACGTCGAAGGTGCCGAGTCGCTTCGGGGTGATCACGAGCTTCGTCACCATGCCCGGCACCGCGTCCTGCTTCTGGCTGAACTCCGGGACCCAGAACGAGTGGATCACGTCGAGCGAGGTCAGCCGGAGCTGCACCGGCGCATGGTTCGGCAGCTGCAGGGTCGACGACGTCGCGTTCTTGAAGGCCGGATACTGGAAGAGCCACGAAAACTGCTGGCCGGTCACCTTGACGACGAGCGGCGCCAGCGGGTCGCGCTGGCCCGAAGCCGCCGAGGCGCTCGGCAGGTGCTCGTTCCTCGAGAGCACGATCGCGCTAACGATCGAGATCGCGGTCACGAGAGCCGCGGGGACCGCCGTCCACACGATCTCGAGGCCGGTGTGCCCGTGGATGGGCGGGCCGTCTGCGTCGTCGCCCGGGCGGGCGCGGAACTTCAGCAGCGAGTAGACGATCACCGCCGCCACGAGCGCGAAGATCGAGATGCAGATCGCGGTCACGAACCAGAAGACGAAGTCGACCCGGTCGGCCTGCTCGCTCGCCGGGCGCGGGAGCCACGGGACGAGCAGCGCCACGGCCGCGGCTCCGCCGCCGAACAGGATTCCGAGGATGACGAGCTGGACGATCGATCCCCTGCGCACCGGTGGCGAGACTACTGGACACGGAGGCGGTTCCGCGAGGGAAGCGACCGTCGGCCCCGAAGAGTTGGAAACTCCTGCAACTAGGAGGGTTCAGTGAGGCCCGAAATCGGGTAGGTCCGGACGGCAACCCCGTTAAGGAGGATCCATGGGACTCGGTGTAAGCATGCTTCTGATCGCGGCCGGCGCGATTCTCGCGTTCGCGGTCAACGCGCACGTCTCGGGTGTCGACGTGCAGACGATCGGCTGGATCTTGTTGATCGTCGGAATCGTCGGTGCGGTGCTCTCGATGATCTTCTGGTCGTCGTGGGCAGGCCCCGGCTACTGGTCTCGCCGCCGCGGTGGGTACGTCGACGAGGCGCCTCCGCCCGGCTACTAGGACGAGGAAGGTTCCATCCGGAGCGGCCCAATTGGGCCGCTCCTGCGTTTCGGAGCGAGGCGTGTGGGTCACACCCCCGTACGATGCCGACGCGGACGGCAGGGGAGGAGCGGGCGCTGCACGTACTGGCCCGCGTTGTAGCGGACAGCCCGTTCCAGGCGCGCGAGCTGATCGACCGCGTCTGCGCAGGGACCCGCGAGGCCTTCGGCTTCGAGCGCGTCGAATGGTCGCCGAACGGCCTCGTGCCCGTGCCGGGCGAGGGAGAGCCGTCTCCGAGCGCGGCCGACCTATCGGTGCTCACCGCGCTGGGCGAGGCCGCTGCAGCCGTCGCCGACCGGGCCCGCGACGTCGATCAGGCGGAGCGGCGCAAGACCGACTTCGTCTCGATCGCCTCGCACGAGCTGCGCACGCCGATCTCGGTGGTGCACGGCATCGCAGCAACGTTGCACGCCCGCATCGACGAGCTCGAGGAGGCTCAGGTGAACGCTCTGCTAAGAACGCTCGTGCAACAAACCGACCGCCTGCGCGACCTCGCCGACCAGCTGCTCGACCTCTCGCGCCTCGAGTCCGGGAGCGCGGGACTTCGGCCCGAGCTCATCCATCCGCGGGAACGGCTCGGCGAGCTGCTGCCGCGGATCGCCGGCGAGCGAGTGGCGGAGGTGCGCGTGATCGCCGACCCGGATTGCGCGATCGTCGCCGACCCGATCGCGTTCGAGCGTGTGGCGGCGAATCTAATCCTGAACGCCCTGCGCTACGGCGTGCCGCCGGTTGAAGTCCGGGTCGAGGAAGGCACGGATTTCCGCCTCGTGGTCGAGGATCACGGCGCAGGCGTGCCGCGGGAGTTCGTACCGCACCTGTTCGAGCGCTTCAGCCGCAGCGACGACACCCGGCGCGCCGGGTCGGCGGGAGCCGGGCTCGGCCTCTCGATCGCGTCCGCCTATGCGGGCGCGATCGGCGGCAGCCTCGAATACGAGGAGGCGCAGCCCCACGGCGCTCGCTTCACGCTGCGGCTACCGGCAGCTCGAAGCTGAAGCGCGAGCCCTCGCCCTCGCGCGACTCGACCCAGATCGAGCCGTTCATCCGGCGTACGAGCTCGCGGCAGATGTAGAGGCCGAGCCCGGTGCCGCCGACGCCTCGGGTGAGGTTCGGATCGACCCGGTAGAACTTGTCGAAGATCCGCCGCTGGTCACTCGGCGGGATCCCGAGGCCGCGATCGGCGACGCTGAAGCGCACGGCGTGCTCGCGCTTGGAGATCTCGACGTCGACGGGGCCGCCGTCGGGCGAGTACTTGACCGCATTGTCGACGAGGTTCGTCAGCACCTGCCGCACCTTGTCCGGGTCCGCCACAATTGCGGGGAGCCCTGGCTCGCACGAGAACGAGAGCTCGACCTTCGCAGGCAAGTGCACTTTCGCCGCTTCCACCACCGTCCGTGTCAGGTCGCGCGGGTCGTGGGTGCCGACGTCCAGGTGGATGCGGTCGGCGTCGAGCCGGCTGGCCCAGAGGATGTCGTTGACCGTGCGCGCGAGCCGCTCGGACTCGGTCGCGATCACGCTCAGCAGGTTCCCGCGCTGCGTCGCGTCGAGCGGGAGGTCCTCGCGCTGGAGGGTCAGCGCCGCCCCATAGATCGCCGCCAGCGGCGTGCGCAGCTCGTGCGAAACCGTCGAGACGAAGTCGCTGCGCAGCTCCTCCAGGACGCGGTCGGCAGTCAAGTCGCGAAACGCGTAGACGGTGCCCTCCGCGAACTCGACCGCCGCGATCGAGAGCCAGAGCTCCCGGCCCGGAACCTCGAGCGGCAGCGTCTCGGCCCCGCGCGCCGCGCTGGGAGTGCTCGCCACCGGCACGCGAGCGGCGATTGCGGCCCAGCCGGGGATCGCCTCGACCGCCGGACGGCCCACCACGTCCTCGGCGCGCAGCTGCGTCACCGCCTCCGCCGCGCGGTTCCAGAGACGAACGACCCCCTCGAGATCGAGCATGAAGACACCGTCACCGATGTGCTCGAGCACGCGCGCCGCGTCGGCCCGCCGCTCGGCCTCGTCGAAGAGCAGGGCGTTGTCGACGGCGACCGCGGCCCGCCTTGCCAGCTCGACGACGGTGGCAAGGTCGTCGTCGCCGAACAGGCGCTCGGTCGTGGTGGAAAGCACTGTGAGCGCGCCGAGCACCCGCCCGCGAGCGCTCAGCGGCACCGAGATCAGCGAGGTCATCCCGATCGCGCGGAGGGCTTTGAGCAGCCTCTCGTCGCCACGGCTCGCCTCGCGCAGGTGCTGGTCGGTGACCTCACGGATCAGCTCCGGGCTGCCGGTTGTTATCGCAAGGGCCGGCCCGTGCGGGGAGCTCAGCTCGAGCGGGAACTTGAGCTGGAAGTCGTACGCGGCAGCCCGGAGCTCGGGGTCCGCATGCGCTACCGCGACGCGCTCGAGACGATCGTCGGCCCGCAGCAGGTCGATCACGCACCAGTCGCCGAGGTACGGCACGGCGAGCACGCTCAGGCGCTGAAGCGCGGTGTCGTGCTCGAGCGTCGAGCCGAGCAGCTCGCTCGCCTCGGCCAAGAACTCGAGCCGCCGGCTGGCTGCCCGCTCGCCCTCGTACAGGCGCGACTGCTGGATCGCGAGCGCCACGCGGTCGGCGAGCAGCTGCAGCGTCCGCTCGTCGTCCTTGGTGAAGACGCGCGGCTGAAGCGACCCGACGTGAAGCACGCCGAGGAGCCGCCCCTCGGTGAGCAGGGGCACCCCGAGCAGCGACTTCAGGCCGCGCTCGATGAGTAGGGGATTGACGAGCTCGGCCTTCGCGACGTCCGGGATGAACACCGGGCTCTGAGTCGCGGCCACGCGGCCGGCGAAGCCGCGGCCGACCGGGATGCGCACGCCTGCCTCCACCTCCTCTTCAAGCCCGCGAGCCCAGGACGCGACGAGCTCCTCGCCCTTCTCCTCGAGCAGCAGGGCGACCGCGGTATCGCTGCGCATCACCTTGCGGATCCCGTCGAGCAGGTTCTCGAGCAATCGGTCGAGGTCGAGGTGCGTCAGCGCCGCCTGAGAGATCACCTCGAGGTCGCGCAGGCGTTCCGCAGCTTCCTCGGCGGCGGCCCTCGCATCGCGCTCGCGCGAGAAAAGGACCGCGTTGTCGACCGCGAGCGCCGCGCGGCCCGCGAGACCCACTGCCAGCGCGATCTCGGCCTCGCCGTAGCGGCGGCCGGACTCCGACATCGCCAGCGTCAGCGCGCCGATGATCCGCGTTCGCGCGATGAGCGGCACGGCCATGGCGGCCCTCGGGTCTAGCCTCGTCATCAGCTCCAAATGGCGCTCGTCGCGGACCGTCGTCCGCAGCGACTCCGGGTCGAACTCGGGGAACACGACGACCTCGCCCGAACGAAGCGAGCGCGCAGCCGGCTGTGGCGAGTCGATCGTCGGCGTGTAGAGCATCCGCATCTCGCGCAGCAGGTCCTCCTTCTGCGCGTCGGCCGCGAAGACGGCGACCTGTTTGATCGTCACGCCGTCCTCCTCGAGCACGTCCACGATGCACCAGTCGGCGAGCGCGGGCACGGCGAGCCGCGCGACCTGGACGAGGGTCTCCTCCCAGTCGAGCGACTTGGCGAGCATCTCCCCGGCCTCGGCGAGGAACCGCACCCCTTCGTCGGCCGTGATCTCGCGCGCGATCACCGCGCAGCCGCCGCGAATGCCGCGAGCCGCACCCTGCCTGGCTCAGGGATGTGCCGATCGACCATAGGGCTGGAAGGGACCGAACTCTACCCCCCGGCGTAGGCAACGCATCCGCCGCCGCGGCCGACATAGGCGGGCGCGGCACACAGCGGCAACTGCGAAGGAGACGACCCGATCGAAGTCGTCATGCTGCGGCGCCGGCCGCCAGCGGACTTCGATCTGGAGATGGGCCGTGAAGGGATCGAACCTTCGACCTTGGGATTAAGAGTCCCCTGCTCTACCAGCTGAGCTAACGGCCCGAAGCGGCGCATAGTGTAGCCGCCGCATGAAGGTCTTCTCCGTTGTCGGAAACCGCCCCCAGTTCATCAAGGCGGCGCCCACCTCCGTGGCGCTGCGAGAGCGCGGGATCGACGAGGTCGTGCTCCACACCGGCCAGCACTACGACCCGTCGCTCTCGCAGGTCTTCTTCGAGGAGCTCGGTCTCGACGAGCCGCGCTACGCCCTCGACCTGCGCACCGCCGACACAGGCGAGATGCGTGCGGCGATCGCGGGGCCGCTGGGCGAAGAACGGCCCGACTGGGTGCTCGTCTACGGCGACACCAACTCGACGCTCGCGGGCGCGCAGGCGGCGGTCGAGGCGAGGATGCCGCTCGCCCACGTCGAGGCCGGCCTCCGCAGCGGCGACCTCTCGATGCCGGAGGAGCGCAATCGCATCGAGACCGATCGCGTCGCGCAACTCCTCTTTTGCCCGGACCAGCGCTCGTGCGAGACTCTCGCCGCCGAAGGGGTGCCCGGCCACGCGGAGGTGGTGGGCGACGTGATGGCCGACGCCACGCGCGTCTTCGCACCGATCGCGCTGAAGCGTGCGAGGGTTGCGACCCCGGCCGAGCGGTACGCGGTCCTGACGATCCACCGCGAGGCGAACACCGAGCCGGACCGGCTCCGCCGCTTGATCGCCGCGCTGACCGAGACCGGCTGGACCTTCGTCTTTCCTGTCCACCCGCGCACGCGCAAGGTTCTCGACGAGCACGGGATCGAGTTGCCGCCGCAGCTACAGCCGATCGACCCGATCGGCTACCTGGAGATGCTGGCCCTCGTCGCGGGCGCCTCACGCGTCGTCACCGACTCGGGCGGCCTGCAGAAGGAGGCGTATTGGCTGCGGGTGCCCTGCATCACGCTGCGGCCCTCGACCGAGTGGGTCGACACCGTGCTCGCGGGGGGGAACACCCTCGTGGACCCAGACGACCTCACGAAGCTAGGGTCCGCCCTCGTGGAGGCCCGCTTTCCGGCGGACGCGCCGGAGCTCTACGGCGACGGGCACGCCGCCGTGAGGATCGCGGATGCCCTCTATACCCTTAGCGCCCCGTGAGCAGCACCATCGCGATCATCGGCGCCGGCTACGTCGGCCTGCCGCTCGCCGAGGTCTTCGGCCGGGCGGGGCATTCGATCCTGCTCGTGGACGTCGTCCAAGAGCGCGTCGCCATGCTGAACCGGGGCGAGAGCTACATCGAGGACGTCACCTCCGAGTCGCTCAAGGAGCTCGTCGACGCCGGCACGATCAAGGCGACCTCCGACTACGACGAGCTGCGCGAGGCCGACGCGATCCTGATCGCGCTCCCGACGCCGCTCTCCCCTCAGCGTGAGCCCGACCTTTCGATCGTGCTCGCCTCGACGCGGGAGATCGCCAAGCGCCTGCGCAACGGCCAGCTCGTGGTGCTCGAATCGACGACCTATCCGGGCACGACCCGCGAGCGGCTGCAGCCGTTGCTCGAAGAGAGCGGCCTCAAGGCCGGCGAGGACTTTCACCTCGCCTTCTCGCCCGAGCGCGTCGACCCGGGCCGCGAGGACTGGACGACGAAGACGACGCCCAAGGTCGTGGGCGGGATTACCGAAGCGTGCACGTCGCGCGCCGTCGCGCTCTACGAGAGCGCCCTCGACACCGTGGTGCCGGTCTCCACGCCCGAGGCAGCCGAGCTCACGAAGCTGCTCGAGAACATCTTCCGCTCGGTCAACATCGCGCTCATGAACGAGCTCGCCCAGCTCTGCGACCGGATGGGCCTCGACGTCTGGGAGATCGTGGACGCCGCCGCGACCAAGCCGTTCGGCTTCATGCGCTTCGAGCCTGGCCCGGGGCTCGGCGGTCACTGCCTGCCCGTCGACCCGTTCTACCTCTCGTGGAAGGCCCGCCAGTTCGACTTCTACACGGAGTTCATCGAGCTTGCGGGCAAGGTCAACCAGAACATGCCGTATTTCTGCCGCTCACTGATCTCGCAGGCACTGAACCACGGCTCGCAGAAGTCGCTCAGTGGGTCGAAGGTGCTCGTGCTCGGGGTCAGTTACAAGGCCGATGTCAACGACACGCGCGAGTCGCCGGCGCTGAAGCTGATCGAGCTCATGCGGACGGCGGGGGCCGACGTCTCCTACCACGATCCACATGTGCCCGAGCTGCCGAAGTACGGGCTCTCGTCCCAGCCGCTCGACCCCGGCGCGTACGACTGCGTCACGATCGTGACGGCGCACTCGTCGATCGACTACGAACGGCTCGTCGAGGAGGCGCAGCTGGTCGTCGACTTCCGCAACGCCACCGGCAGGACCGGCCGGGTCGACGGGAAGGTCTGGAAGCTGTGACGCGTCTCGGCCAGGCCGGGGTCGGAGCCTGGGGCAAGAATCTCGCTCGAAACTTCGACGAGCTCGCCGACCTCGTGTGGTTGTGCGACGCCGACGAGTCGAGGCTCGCGGAGTTCGCCGCCCGCTATCCGAAGGCCCGGCTCACGGGTGACTTCGAGGAGATGCTGGCGGACCCCCAGCTCGAGGCGGTCGCCATCGCGACGCCCGTCGTGACCCACTACGAGCTCGCGAAGCTCGCCCTCGAGGCCGGCAAGCACGTGTTCGTGGAAAAGCCACCCGCGATGCGCGCCCAGGAGATGGAGGAGCTCTGCGAGCTGGCGGAGCAGCAGGGCGTCGTCCTGATGCCCGGGCACCTGCTCCTCTACCACCCGGCCGTCAACACACTCAAGTCGCTCGTGCAATCCGGTGACCTCGGCGACGTGCTCTGCGTGTACTCGAACCGTCAGAACCTGGGCGTGATCCGCAAGCACGAGAACGCGCTGCTCTCGCTCGGCGTCCACGACCTCTCCGTGATCCTGTATCTGCTCGACGAGGAGCCGTCGGAGGTGCAGGCGCACGGAAACGCGTTCCTGACCGAGGGCGTGGAGGACATCGTCTTCTGCTACCTCCGCTTCCCCTCGGGGAAGATCGCCCACATGCACCTCTCGTGGCTCGACCCGCACAAGATGCGGAAGATCACCGTCGTCGGGAAGGAGAAGATGGTGGTCTTCGACGACATGGAGCTCGAGCGCAAGGTGACGATCTACGAGAAGGGCCCGTGGCAGCCGTCCGAGACCTGGGGCGAGTGGCAGACGCGGACGGGTGATATCTACAGCCCGAAGATCGCAAACGACGAGCCGCTGCGACTCGAAGGCCGACACTTCCTCTCGCTGGTCGCGGGCGAGGGCGATCCCACGCGCGTCGCGCAAGACGGGCTCGCGGTCGTCCGGGTCCTCGAGCAGCTGCAGGCGTCACTCGTGGCCGCCCCCGCGTGACCGAAGTCGCCGGCACCGCGATCGTCTACCCCGGCACGGTGGTGGGCGAGGGCTGCAAGATCCTCGATTACGCGGTCGTCGGCAAGCAGCCGACACTCTCGCCGCGCTCGACCGCGAAGCGCGAGGAGCTGCCGCCGCTCGAGCTCGGCGCGGGCACGATCGTCTCGACCGGCGCTGTCGTCTTCGCCGGGACGACGGTCGGCGAGCGCGTAATCGTCGGCGACCAGGCCTGCGTGCGGGAGCGCTGCACGATCGGCGACGACGTCGTCATCGGGCGGGGCTCGCTCGTCGAGAACGACACCTCGGTCGGCGCCCTGACGAAGATCCAGGCGCACGCCTACATCACCGCCTACTCGGTGCTCGAGGACAACGTCTTCATCGCGCCCTGCGTGACCACGACCAACGACAACTTCATGGGGCGCACGGAGAAGCGGCACGACTTGGTGAAGGGACCCACGATCCGGCGCGGGGCGCGCGTTGGCGGCGGCGCGGTGCTGCTCCCTGGGATCGAGATCGGCGAGGAGGCGTTCATCGGCGCGGGCGCGGTCGTGCTCCGCGACGTGCCGCCGCGCGCGCTCATGGTCGGAAGCCCCGCGCGGCAGATCCGCGAAGTGCCCGACGAGGAGTTGCTAGAAAACTAGCTTGATGCGGTAGGGCCCGAAGCCCGGCCGCGCGAGCTTCACCTGCACGTAGTACCAGCCGCTCCGGTGCGCCCGGTACGAGATTCGCTCGGGCACGCCCGGCCCGTGAATCGAGCGGCGCGCGCGGAAGTCGGAGCGCGCCCCGGCGAGCGAGTGCAGGCCGGGCTTCCAGAGGATCAGCGACGGGTCGAGCTTTGAGCCCGCGCGAACGAGCACGGAAATGCCCTGGCCGCGGCGCAGGTGAACGCGGTAGACGTCGGTGGGGTCGTCCCACCAGTCGAGCGTCGCGCGCGTGCTCAGCTTTCGGTACACGGCTGCCGCATGGACGCCCGTGTCGTCGTTCGGCTCGAGCCTATCGGCCGGCGGCGGCGGGGCCGCGAGCGCGTCGAGCGCGGCGCTGACGTCGAGCCGGCCGAAGCCGGTCAGCGGATCCGGCCCGGGCGTGCAGGCGTCGCAACCGGTGGCGGGCGTGGCGTCGACGGCGCTCTCCTTCAGGATCGCGCTCACCTGGTCAGGCCGCAGCACCGGCATCTCAGCGAGCAGGAGCGCCGCGGCGGCGGCGACCTGCGGCGACGAGAACGACGTGCCGTCCGCGTGGCGGTACTCCTTGGTCCCACAGCTCGAGTAGCCCTGCTCGTCGCACGAGGTAAAGCGCTGCGTCAAGGGCCGCGGGAAGAGCGAGAAGATGTCTATCCCGGGCGCGGCCAGGTCGACGTACTGGTC
Organism: Gaiellales bacterium; assembly: GCA_038237925.1. GTDB lineage: Bacteria > Actinomycetota > Thermoleophilia > Gaiellales > Gaiellaceae > AC-32. The sequence goes on from JBBRYF010000003.1 coordinate 20,548, forward strand.
GTCCCGGTTGGAGAAGCTCGGGACGCCGCCTGAGCGGCCGTACGCCGCGACTCCGAGCACGTGCGGGAACGCAGCCGGGTAGCTCGCGTACGGCCACGGCTTCTGCGGCGCGTCGTTGCCGTTCCCGGCGGCGGCCACCACCAGCACCCCGTGCCGCACGGCGAACTCGATCGCGCGCCGCTCCGGGTAGGAAAAGCCGTCCTGGCTCGGGTCGCTCGGGTCTCGCGTGCTGCCGAAGCTGAGGTTGATCACGCGCGCGCCCGAGCTGACCGTCCAGCGGATCGCGCGAGCCTCGGCCAGCGGGGAGATCGTGCCGTCGTCGCCCACCACCTTGGCCACGATCAGCCGCGCAGGCGGTGCGAGGCCGGCAATGCCGACCCCGTTGTCCGCAATCGCAGCGATCTCGCCGGCGACGAAGGTGCCGTGCCCCAGCTCGTCGGCGACCGTGCCGCCGACGAAGCTGCGTGACGCCCAGATGCGACCGCGCAGCTCCGGGTGCCCGGCGTCGATCCCCGAGTCGATCACCGCGACGCGTACCGAGAAGAGCTGCTTGGCGGCGTCGAACACGTCGAGCGCGTGGTCGCGGCCGAGGTACCACTGCCGTTGCGCCAGCGGGTCGTTCGGCGGAGAGATCGCAGTCGTAGCAGCGGCGGCCGGGCCGGCGAGCGCTGCCACGACCGCCCCGAGCGCGAGAACGCGCTTCATGCCGGCACCACCGTGAGGATCGGCGAAAGCCCGACGGCGTAGCCCTTGCCGGCCACCACGCGGGCGCGGTAGGTGCCGGGAACGAGGTCGAGCGACGCACTGAAGGCGCCGTACGAGGTCAGGGTTGTGCTCGCCACGCTCTTCCAGGACCCGTTCGCCTGCCGTTGGATCTGCACCGGCGCCCCCTCGAGTACCGGCTTGACGAGGCCGGTGAGCGAGGTGCGGTCGGTCGCGGGCGAGATCTGCACGGCCGGTGCGACGGCGAGCCGGACGACGCCGCTGCGGAAGATCCCGGAAGAGATGCGGTAGTCGGTCGTCACCTTCGGAGAGAGCGTCGCCGCCACCTTGCCCCCGCGCGAGCGGAGGGTCGCGAGCGGCTTCCACTCGCCGCCGTACGGCCGCGACTCGAGCGTCACTCGAGGAAGGCCGCGCGCAAAGCCGGTGAGCCGGACCTGCGCGCCGTAGACCAGCGGCTTCAGCGGGGCCGCCAGGCTCATCGTCCCGATCGTGAACCACGTCGAGCGGAGCCCGAGCGCGTCACGCACCGCTTCACCGGTGATCGTTCGGTTGCCCTTCGAGCCGACGAGCGTCACCGAGCGCACGCGCCCGGACGGCGCGGCGCTCGCGCGCACGTCGAGCAGCGTCCCGCGCGAGCCGAGCTTGCGGCCGAGCAACCTCGGCGAGTAGCGCAGTGGGCCCCAGTCGTGGTACGGCGAGAGCGTGTCGTAGGGGTCAGGAACGGAGACGAGGTACGGGACCGGCTTCGAGCTGCCCCAGACGTCCTGCACGTTCGCCGTCCGCCCGCCCGAGCTCGAGAAGAAGAAGGTCTGGGCGAGCTCACCCTTGTAGAGCACGACCTTGCCGGCCGTCCCGTTGACGGCGTCGCGCGCCGGAGGCGACTCGGCAGCGATCCCGCCGTAGACCTGGCTGCGCGTGTCGGCGTAGAGATCGAAGTCACCGCCGTGCTCGAGGTGAGTGAGCGCGTACGTGCGGGCGACCACGGCCTGCGCCTCGAGCGCCGCGGCCGGCCAGCGGTCGGGCATCTCGCTCGGGACCACTCCCCAGAGGTAGGACTCGAGGCCGACGACGTTGACGACGCGCACTGACTTGCCGCCGGTGACCCGGAACGAGCCCCGATACGCGCGGCTGCCGAGGGAGAGCGACGTCGCGCCCGGCGCGAAGACGAGCGGGGCGGGGAGCGCCTTGGTCGTGCTCGCGGCGAGCTGGAGCTTCAGGCCGGGGCCGAGCTCCTGCTTCCCCGCGGGGAGCTTGTGGGTCTTCCCAGCTCCGTCCTTGACCGTGAACGGTGAGCGCGAGGAGATCACGACCTTCTTGCCGGCGGCGACGAGCAGGACGCGCACGCGCTTCAGCGGTGCGTCTCCGAGCGTCGTGCCGGGGTAGTAGTGGGGCACGATCTGGTCGTACGTCCAGCCGTGCAACGCATAGCCGTAGGCGCCGTACTGCGCGAGCCCGACGCCGTGCCCCCACCCGTGCCCGGCGACGAAGAACGCAGGGCCCGACTTTGGAGCATGCGTGACCGGTGGGCCGGAGAGGCCCAAAGCTGCGAGGAGGGTTGCTGCGAGTGTGCTGACCATCGCGAAGTACGGCGGGTCCGACGCGCGGGGGATCCTGGCCGGACGCCACGGCCGGACACCTATGAGCGTAGCGCACGATTGGCCGGTTTTCGGCCTTTGCGGGGCAATTGGACCGTTTCCGGCAGCCCGATGCGGGGAAACCGCCTCGCAGGATGGCCGTGGACACCCAACTCCTGCCGCCGCGCTACCACTCGCCGCGCCGAATCGGCCGCGGGGCGATGGGTGACATCTACCTCGCGACCGACGAATTGCTCGGGCGCGCGGTGGCCGTGAAGGTGCTCGCAGACCGCTATGCAGCGGACGACGGGATCCGCCAGCGCTTCAAGCGCGAGGCGCTCGCCGCGGCACGGCTCTCGGGCGAGCCTGGGGCGATCACGATCTTCGACGTCGGCGAGTCGGAGGGACGGCCGTTCATCGTCATGGAGTACCTCTCCGGGGGATCGCTCGAGAACCGGCTGCGGCGCGACGGACCGGAGCCTCCGGCGAGAGCGCTCGGCTGGCTCGAGCAGGCCGCCGCGGCACTCGACGCGGCCCACGGACACGGGATCGTCCACCGCGATGTGAAGCCGGCGAACCTGCTCCTGAACGAGCGCGGCGAGGTGCGCGTGGCCGACTTCGGAATTGCGAGCTCGGCGGCCATGGACTCGATGACAATTACAGGGACCGTCCTCGGAACCGCGGGCTACCTCTCGCCCGAGCAAGCGATGGGCGAGCGCGCCGGGCCGGCCAGCGATCTCTACGCGCTTGCCGTCGTCGCCTACGAGCTGCTGAGCGGCGAGCGGCCGTTTTCGAACGACTCGCCGACCGCGGAGGCCTCGGCGCATGTGAACGCGCCCGTGCCCTCGATCGTGGAACGGTGCGAAAACCTGCCGCCCGAGCTCGATCGCGTCTTCCAGCGCGCGCTCGCAAAGGATCCGGCGGCACGCTTCGGCTCGGCTCGCGAGTTCGTGGCCGAGCTGCACGGGGCTCTGTCCCAGTCGGCCGGGACGACCGCTGCCTTCGCGCCCACCGCACCTCACCGCGCTCGCCGCAGGCCCGCGCGCTACCTGCTCCCGCTCGCGCTACTGCTCGCCGCGGGAGCGATCGGCGCAGTCGTGGCGGCGGTCATCTCCGGTCGCGGCAACTCGGCCCCGACCGTGATCACACGCACCGTGGCCGGGCCGGGCGGCACGACCACAGTGCGGCAAACGATCACGCACCAGACGACCGCGGCCGCTCCCGCGCCACCACCTCCCCCGCCACCGCCCCCCGCACCCGCGACTGCCGGTACTGACGGGCACACGCTGAACGACCAGGGCTACTCGCTGATCCGGCAAGGGAGCTACTCCAGCGCTGTCCCGCTCCTGCAGCAGGCCGTCCAGAAGCTCGCGGGCACAGGCCCGTCAGACCCGTACGAGGGCTACGCGAACTACAACCTCGGCTACGCGCTCTACCGAGCCGGCCGCTGTAGTGAGGCGGTGCCGTACCTGAAGCGCGCCGAGAAGCTCGAGCCCAACCGCAGCGAGCCGGCGGCGATCCGCCAGCGCGCGCAACATTGCTGATCGGCTGTTTCGGCCAGGGGTTAGGGACTGTCCCTCCGCCATGGCTCGAAGAGACAGCTCGCGGCCGGTAACCGGTTTTCATCACGCCCGTCGCCCGTCGTCCGGCCATGGCCTAGGGACAGTCCCTAGGACCTGTCTCTGCGCTGGGGCTACGTACACTCCGCGCGATGCGAATCCTCGTCACCGGCGCGGCCGGATTCATCGGCTCGAACTTCGTCCGCTTCTGGCTCGAGCGCCACCCGGACGACCACGTTGTCGCCTATGACCTGCTCACGTACGCGGGCAACCGCGAGAGCCTCGCGGACGTCGAGGAGCGCACCGGTTTCGTCGAAGGCGACATCGCCGACGCCGACCTGGCGGAGCGAACCCTCCGCGACGAGGAGATCGAGGTCGTCGTCAACTTCGCCGCCGAGTCGCACAACTCGCTCGCCGTCGTCGACCCCGGCCGCTTCTTCCGCACGAACGTGATCGGCACGCAGACGCTGCTCGAGGCGGCGCGTCGCACCGAGCTCGGCCGCTTCCACCACGTCTCGACCTGCGAGGTCTACGGCGACCTCCCGCTCGACTCCGACGAGGTATTCACCGAAGACTCGCCGTACCAGCCGCGCACGCCTTACAACGCCTCGAAGGCGGGCGCCGATCACGCCGTCCGCGCGTACTTCGAGACCTACGGGCTGTCGGTCACGATCACGAACTGCTCGAACAACTACGGGCCGTTCCAGTTCCCGGAGAAGGTGATCCCGCTCTTCGCGACCAACGCGCTCGACGATAAGCCGCTCCCGCTCTACGCCTCGACGGCGAACACGCGCGAATGGCTGCACGTGCTCGACCACTGCCGCGCGATCGAGCTCGTGCTGGAGCGCGGGCGGCCGGGCGAGACCTACAACGTCGGCTCGGGGGTCGAGAAGTCGATCGAGGAGATCGCCGACGCCGTGCTCGAGCACACGGGGAAGCCGGAGTCGCTGAAGACGATCGTCCCCGACCGGCCCGGGCACGACCGGCGCTACCTGCTCGACTCGACGAAGATCCGCGAGGAGCTCGGCTGGCGCGACGAGGTCGCCTGGCAAGACGGGATCGCGCAGACGGTCGCCTGGTACGCGGACAACCGCGAGTGGTGGGAGCCGCTCCGGGGCCGCGCGCCGGTGGACGAAGCGGCCTGGCGCTGAGCGCCACTCCTCTCCGGAGGAACCGCGAGTTCGTGCTGCTCGAGACCGGGCGGCTGCTCTCGAGCGCCGGGACCGCGTCGACGGGGATCGCCTACCCGCTCCTCGTCCTCGCCCTGACACACTCGCCCGCGAAGGCGGGGTTCGTCGGCTTCGCGCGGCTCCTTCCGTACGCGCTTCTCGCCCTGCCCGCCGGAGTGGCCGCCGACCGCTGGAACCGCAAGGCGCTGATGATCGGTGCGGACGCGCTGCGAGCGGCCTTCCTCGTCGTCCTCGTGGCCGCGATTCATTACGGCCACGCCGGGTGGCCGCTGATCGCGCTCGTCGCGTTCGGCGAGGGCGCCGGCGCGGTCGTGTTCGGCGTGGCCCAGGCCGGCGCGCTCCGAGCGATCGTGCCGAAACCGCAGCTTCCCGCAGCCGTCGGCGCCCAGCGGGCGCGGCAGGCCGTGGTCGAGCTCGTCGGCCCGCCGCTCGGCGGGGCGCTCTTCGCCGTCGGCCGGGCCCTCCCGTTCGCGGTCGACGCCGCCTCGTACGTCTTCTCGATCGCGTCGCTCAAGGCGATCCGAACACCGTTCCAGGAGCGGCGCGAGCCCGAGGCACGACGACTGCGGGCAGAGGTCGCCGAGGGTTTCCGCTACCTCTGGCGAGAGCCGTTCATCCGCGCGACGACCTTCCTCTACGCGCTCGGAAACGTGACCATCCCAGCGCTCGTCCTGGTCGTGGTCGTCGTCGGCAGGCGCGAAGGGCTCTCGAGCGGCGAGATCGGCGGGCTCGTGGCCGCGTTCGGTGCGGCGCTGCTGGCCGGCGCGCTCCTTTCGCCCCTCGTCCGCCGGCGGCTCTCGGTGCGGGCGATCATCCTGCTCGAGCTCTGGGCCGCCCTCGGCAGCGGCCTCTTCCTGGTTTGGCCGAGCGTCTGGGTCCTCGTCGCGGGGATGCTGCCGCAAGCGCTCGTGATCCCGGCGACCGACTCGGTGGTCGTCGGCTACCGCGTCGCGATGATCCCGGACCGGCTGCTCGGCCGCGTCGAGAGCGTGAGGAGCAACCTCGCGCGGCTGATCGACCCGCTCGGCCCCCTGGCGGCCGGCCTGCTCTTAAGCGTGACCTCGCCCCGCGTGACCGTCGCGCTGTTCGTGTGCTGGAGCGCCGCGCTACTTGTTTGGGGCGTGACGAGCTCGCCGATCCGAGCCGCCCCGCGGGAGGCGGTCTAGAGCCGCTCGAGACAGGCGCGCAGGCCCTCGCGCCAATCCGGCAGCCGCGGTGCTCCGTCGCGCTCGCTCCGCAGGACCGAGTACGCCGGCCGCGGTGCCGGGCGGCCGAGCTCCTCGGTCCTGATCTCGCGGACGCGGCAGTCGATCCCGGCCTCCTCGAAGATCGCTACGGCAAACTCGGCCCACGAGCACTGGCCCTCGGCGGCCACGTGCCAGACGCCTCCCGGGAGCGCGAGCAGCTCGCGCGTCGCCGCGGCCAGGTGGCCGACATACGTGGGCGAGCCGACCTGGTCGGCGACGACGCTGACCTCGTCGCGCTCGCGGCCGAGATGCAGCATGGTCCGCACGAAGTTCGTCCCCGTCCAGCCGAAGAGCCACGAGCTGCGCACGATCCAGCCTTCGCGAACCTCGCGCTCGCCCTCGAGCTTCGTGCGCCCGTAGACGGAGACCGGGCGCGGCTCGTCTGACTCGACGTACGGCTCGCGCTTGGAGCCGTCGAAGACGTAGTCGGTCGAGTAGTAGACGACCGGCGCGCCGAGCGCGGCGACGTTCCGCGTGCCGAGCACGTTCACGGCTTCGACACCCGCCGGGTCGCCCTCGGCGCCGTCGACGTCCGTCCACGCGGCGGCGTGCAGGACGAGATCCGTCTCGACCGAGAACGGCTGCGTCACGTCGAGCTCCTCGCGCGTGCGCGCGTCCGCATCGGGAAAGGCCTCGCGCAACGCGGCGCCGAGCTGGCCTCCCGCGCCGGTCAGGAGCACGCGGCGAGGTCGCGCTCGGAAAGGAGCGGCGAGTCCGTGCTCCAGAGGTGCTTCACGCGCGGGTCGGCCCAGCAGATGCCCTGCTCGTCGGGGTTCTCGGGGTCGTACTCCTCGGTGACGTGGTAGCAGAAGACGAGATCGGTGAGAGCCTCGAAGCCGTGCGCGTGGCGGCCGGGGATGTAGACCGCAACCGGGTTGGCATCGCCGATGTCGGCCGTGAACGTCTCGCCGCTCTCGCGGTCGAGCACGACCACGCGCGCGGTCCCGGAGAGGCACGCGAACAGATCGTCCTGGCCCCGCTCGTGAAAGTGCAGCCCGCGGATCACGCCCTGGCGCGAGAAGGAGACGTTCGTCTGCACCGTCGGCTTCGGCAGCAGGCTCTCGCGGCGCAGCTCGAAGAACCAGCCGCGCTCGTCCTCGAACCGGCGCAGCGGGACGACCTGGATCCCGTCGATCACTTGTTCACCCCCGTCTCCTCGATCAGCCGCCCGACGTCGGCGAGGTCCTGCCAGTGCTTGCCGCCGTCGTGCCACCAGCCCTCGACGCGGCGGACCTCGAGCTGGCCGCGACGGGCGAACTCGCGATTGACGTCGGTGATCTCGAGCTCACCGCGACTGGACGGCTCCAGCGAGTCGACGATTTCGAACACCTCCGGCGGATAGCCGTAGAGCCCGACCACGGCGTCGCTCGACGGCGGGCTGTCGTAACGCGTGTCGACGACACCCGCCTTCTCGACGATGTCGGTTACCGACCCGTCACCGTCGTAGGCGACCACGCCGAAGTTCTCGGGGTCGGGCACGTCCTTGACGAAGATGACCGCTCCGTCCTGCCAGGACTCGACCGCCTCGCGCTGGGCGTGCTCGAAGATGTTGTCGCCGAGGCAGGCGAGCAGCCGATCGCCGCGCGCGAAGTCACGAGCCATGCCCACGACCTGCGCGATCCCGCCGGGCTCCGTCTGCACCTTGTAGGTGAGATCGAGATCGAACAGGAGCTCGCTCCCGCCGCGGTCCTCGACGCGCCCGTCGCCGAGCAGGTCGATGAACTGACCCGCGTGCTGCTGGCCGGTGACGAGCAGCACCTCGCGCACGCCGAGCCGCTGCAGCAGCTGGAGCGGGTAGTAGACCATCGGCCACCTGCCGACCGGCAGCAGGTGCTTGTTGGTGACGCGCGTGAGCTCGGCCAGGCGCGTGGCGGAGCCGCCTGCGCAGATCAGTCCCTTCATCGCGCAGATCGTATTGGGCTAGCGGCCCGCCGGTCGCAGCGCGGGCTTCGGCCGCTCGAGCGGCGAGGGCGGCACGCGCACGACCCTGGCGAGGCGGGTCGGGAGCCACCAGTTCCAGCGGCCAAAAAGGGCCATCAGCGACGGGACGAGCAGCGCGCGCACGATCGTCGCGTCCACGAAGATCGCCACGGCGAGACCGAGGCCGAACTCCTGCAGGCCCACCACGCGGCCGGCGACGAACCCGGAGAACGCAGCGACCATGACGATCGCCGCCGCCGTCACGATCCGGCCCGTTCGTTCGAGCCCGAGCCCGACCGCGCGAACGTTGTCGTGCGTCTCGTCCCATGCCTCGCGCATGCGCGTGACCAGGAAGACCTCGTAGTCCATCGAGAGCCCGAAGAGCATCGCGAAGAGGAAGATCGGGATCCAGGCCTCGATCTGCTGGAACTCGTAGAGCCCGAGCAGGCTCTTGCCGACCCCCCACTTGAACACGACGACGAGCAGGCCGTAGCTCGCGCCCACCGAGAGCAGGTTCAGCAGCACGGCCTTGAGCGGCAAGAGCAGCGAGCGGAACGCCCGCATCAGCAGCAGGTAGGTCAGCACCAGCACGCCGAGCACGAGCCACGGGAAGACCGCGTACGAGCGGTCGATGAAGTCCACGCCCTGCGGCGGCCCACCCCCGGCGAGCACGCGCACGCCCGCGGGCCAGACCGTCGACGGGATCAGCTTGCCGCGCAGGGTGTGCACGAACGTCTGCGCCGGCCCCTCGCCGTACTCGTGCTTCCCGGCGACGACGATCTGGGCGTAGCGGCCGCTTGCGTCGATGAACGGCCGCCCCGGCCGGTAGCGGACGAACACGACCTCCGGGTCGCGCCGGATGCGCGTCACGAGCGCGCGGATCGACCGCTGTACGCGAGGCGAGGCCGCCCCGCCCGGCCTGCCCGTGTCGACGATCAGCTGGGTCGGCGAGAGCGCGCCGGCGCCCACGGACTTGCTGAGGATCGCGAAGCCGTGAACGGCCTGTGGGCTCTGCGGGATCCCCTTCGCCGAGCCCGGGGTGAGCTTGAGCGCGAAGACCGGGAGCGCAGCGGCGACGAGCAGCAGCGCGCCGGCCGCGAGGAAGGCCGCGGGCCGGCGCATGATCGCGGCCGCGAGGCGCTCCCAGAAGCCCCGCCGGCCGGGATCGCCGCCGAGGCGCCACACGCGGACGCGCCGGGTTCCTCCGCGGCCGTACAGCGAGAGCAACGCGGGCTGCAGCGTCGTCGCGGCGAGAATCGAGACGAGCGGGATCAGGAAGCCGCCGATCCCCATCGACTGCATGAACGGCGAGGGCATGAACAAGAGCAGCGCGAGCCCGATCGCCACGGTCGCACCCGAGAAGACGACCGCGCGCCCGGCGGTCGCCATCGTCCTCATGACCGCGTCCTCCTTCGAGCCCCCGCGCTCGAGCTCCTCGCGGAACCGGTAGACGACGAGCAGCGAGTAGTCGATCGCGATCCCGAGGCCGATCAGCTGCACCAGGTTCGTGACGTACGTCGCCATGGTCACGTAGTGCGCGAAGACGTAGACGAGCCCGAGCGTGCCTTCGATCGTGCACGCCGCGAAGAGCAGCGGGATGGTGACGGCCCAGGAGAGGCCGAACACGAGCACCAGCACGGCGAGCGCGACCGGGATTGCGATCTCGAACTCGCCCTTGCGCAGGTCCTGGTTGAAGATCGGGTCGAGGTCGTGCTGGATCGCCGCCTGCCCGGTCACGAACGAGCGGACATCGCCCGCATTCGGGAGCCTGCGTAGGACGTCGTCGGTGTACCTCTTGGCCGTCGCGAGGTCGATCGTCGAAACGATGTCGCCGTAGAGGACGTGCTGTCCGCCGGGAACGAGCAGGCGCGCGTGCCCGGTCGGGACCGCGGTCGCTGCGTCGGCGAGCCGGCGCTGCAGCCGCAACCGGAGCTGCCGCTCGCCCGCGTCGCGAACCGTGAAGACGACCGTGAACGAACCGTCGCTGCGGTCGCCGTAGTGCTCCTTGAGGATCGTCCGCGCGCGCTCGGAGTCGGTCCCCGGCATGGTGAACGTGTTCGAGAGCAGCGCCGAGAGCTTCGTCGAATACCAGCCTCCGGCCAGGAGAACGACGAGCCAGGCCGCGAGGACTGGCCAGCGATAGCGAAGAATCCAGCGCGTCCAGCGCTCCAAGTGCGGCGGCTCCCCTGACCCGGTGACGATCGCTAAGCTAGTAGCGGCTAACTTACCAGATCCCCTCCCGGCCGATTACCGTTTACCCAGAGGAGCAATGAGAAGGCGCACCGACATCGACCAGCTGCACGACGAGATCCAGGAGCTGGTGGACGAGCTGTGGCACCTGCCGCGCTTCGCGGGAGGCCGGCGCGGCTTCCGCCCGCAGGTCGACTGCATCCGCAGCGAGGACCCGCCCGCGCTGCACATCGTCGTGGAGGTGCCCGGCGTGGATCCCTCGTCGATCAAGGTTGTCGCCGCCGACCGCGTGCTCGTGGTCGCCGGCGAGCGGTGCCGGCCGCCGATCAGCGGGCGCTACCGCCAGCTCGAGATCGAATACGGCCCCTTCCAGCGCCGGATCCAACTCGACGAGCCCGTGGACAGCGGCGCCGCCACCGCGCGCTACGAGGGGGGAATGCTGACCGTCGAGCTCCCGATCGCGCCAATGCCACCGCAGACGGCGCGCGTCTCCATCGCGATCCGAGGCCGAGCGTGACCGAGCTGAACTTCGAAGAGCCGCTCGAGCCCGGCGAGATCGAGATCCCCTCGATGCTGCCGGTGCTGCCGCTGAAGGAGACGGTCGTCTTCCCGCAGTCGGTCTCGCCGCTCGCGATCGGCCAGGAGCGCTCCGTGCGCCTCGTCGACGACGTGCTCGAGGGCGAGCGCATGCTGGCTCTCGTAACGGTCAAGGAGGGCGACGGCGACCCCGACCAGCCCGGCTGGGACGACCTCTACGAGATCGGGACTGCGGCGGTCGTCCACAAGATGATCCGCGTCCCCGACGGAACGCTGCGGATCCTCGTCCAGGGCGTCGGCCGCATCAAGCTCGAGCGCCGCGTACAGGACGAGCCCTACCTCGTCGGGGAGTTCGCGCCCATCCCCGACGAGGTCGAGGAGACGCCGGAGCTCGAGGCGCTAACGCGCAGCGTGCAGACGGAGTTCGGGCGGCTGATCTCGCTCGTCCCGTACCTGCCCTCCGAGCTCGAGCTCGCCGCGGCCAACGTCGACGACCCCGGAGCGCTCTCGCACCTGGTCGCCTCGACGCTGCGGCTGAAGACCGCTGAGAAGCAGGCGCTGCTCGACCAGCAGACCGTCTACGACCGGCTGCACGAGGTGCTCCGGATCCTCAAGCGCGAGCTCGAGGTCGTCGAGCTCGGGACGAAGATCTCCTCGCAGGTCCAGTCGGAGCTCGAGAAGGGTCAGCGCGAGTACTTCCTGCGCCAGCAGCTGAAGGCGATCCAGGACGAGCTCGGCGAAGGCGACGACCAGCAGGCCGAAGTCGCAGAGCTGCGCGAGCGGATCGAGGAGAAGAACCTGCCCGAGGACACGAAGAAGGCCGTCGAGCGCGAGGTCGGCCGGCTCGAGAAGCTGCCGCCGGCCGCCGCCGAGTACGGGGTCATCCGCACCTACGTCGACTGGATCCTGTCGCTGCCGTGGAGCGAGACCACCGAGGACAACCTCGACCTCAACCGCGCGCGCGAGTTCCTCGACGAGGACCACTACGACCTGGAGAAGGTCAAGGAGCGGATCCTCGAGTACCTGGCCGTCTCGAAGCTGAAGAACGACCTCTCAGGCCCGATCCTCTGCTTCGTCGGCCCGCCGGGGGTGGGCAAGACCTCGCTCGGCCAGTCGATCGCTCGCACGGTCGGGCGGAAGTTCGTGCGAATCTCCGTCGGCGGCGTGCGCGACGAGGCCGAGATCCGAGGCCATCGGCGCACGTACATCGGCGCGATGCCGGGCACGATCATCCGCTCCCTGCGCGACGCCGAGTCGAAGAACCCGGTGCTGCTGATCGACGAGATCGACAAGATGGGCGCCGACTTCCGCGGCGACCCTGCGAGCGCGATGCTCGAGGTGCTCGACCCGGAGCAGAACTCCAACTTCCGGGACCACTACCTCGACCTGCCCTTCGACCTCTCGAAGGTGCTCTTCATCTGCACGGCCAACCAGCTCGACACGATTCCCGGCCCGCTGCTCGACCGGATGGACGTGATCCATCTCTCGGGCTACACCGGGGACGAGAAGCTCGGCATCGCCCGCAAGTACCTCGTCCCCAAGCAGCTCGAGGCGCACGGCCTGAGCGCCGACCAGGTGACTCTGAGCGACAACACCCTGCGCGTCGTGATCCGCGAGTACACCCGTGAGGCGGGCGTACGCAACCTCGAGCGGCGGATCGCCGACCTGCTGCGCAAGGCCGCGCGCGAGGTCGCCGGCGGCAAGACCGCCAAGATCAAGATCGACACGCGCAAGGCCCACCAGTGGCTCGGCGCCCGGCGTTTCCCGGCCGATCCGCGCAAGCGCACCGCCGACCCCGGGGTCGCGACCGGCCTCGCGTACACGCCGGTCGGCGGGGACGTGCTGTTCATCGAGGCGACCGCGTATCCCGGCAAGGGCCGGCTGACCATCACCGGCCAGCTCGGCGACGTGATGAAGGAGTCCGCGCAGGCCGCGCTCTCGTGGGTGCGCGCGCACACCGAGCAGCTCGGGCTGCCGGAGAGCTGGTTCGCCGAGCACGACGTCCACATCCACGTGCCGGCGGGAGCCGTGCCGAAGGACGGGCCGTCCGCAGGGATCACGATCGCGACGGCGATTGCGTCCCTCGTGCGCGGCGAGCCCGTCGCCGAGGACGTGGGCCTGACCGGCGAGATCACCCTCACCGGCCAGGTGCTGCCGATCGGCGGACTCCGCGAGAAGGTGCTCGCGGCGCAGCGCTACGGCCTCAAGCGAATCGTCGTACCAGGCGACAACGAGCCCGATCTCGCCGAGTTGCCGCCGGAGGCGCGTAAGCAGCTCGAGTTCGTTCTCGCCGACTCGATCGAAGACGTTTTCGCTGTCGCATTCGCCTCGCCGGGCCGCTCGCGCCCGAAGGCTGCCCCCGCCGCGGAGCGCCAGGCAGCAGCATCCGTTTAGCACCGCCTGCGCTGAGGGTAGAGAATCCCCGCTCGTGGTAAACGGCCGCACGATGAACCGCGCGGCCTTTCAGGCGGCATCGCCAGCGATGCCTCAACGGAGCGAAAGGACGGGCCTCCTCATGGCCAAGGCGAAGGACAAGCTCGAAGACGCGAAGCCCTACGTGAAGCGGGCGCTTCAGGACGAGGAGCTGCGCGACAACCTGCGCAGCGCCTACGCCACCGCTCGTGACGTGTACGACGAGCTGATCGGCAACCGCAGCGTGACCGGCGTCGCAACGCGGGTCGCGAGCGACAAGGACATCCAGGATCAGCTCCGCTCGGCCATCGAAGATCTCCGCACCGCGGCCGACCGCGTCCAGGGGAACGAGAAGCACACGGGACGCAACAGCACCATGCTGCTGGCCGGCATCGCCCTCGGGATCCTCTTCAACCCGATGACCGGGCCCGAGACCCGGCGCTGGCTGAAGGACCGGATCTTCGGCGAGGACGAGGAGTTCGGCTACGGCGGCGGCGGCGCTAGCGGGAACTCGAGCTAAGGGCGGGGAGCCTTCGGCCTGAGGCCGAGGGCCGTCGTGACCTGAGCCTCGCCGCCGCCGCGGCGGGCCATCGCGCGCTGCAGCGAGCCGGGGTCAAGGCCACTCGCCGACGAGATGTCGGAGACCTGCAGCAGGATCGCGGCGGGCTTCGGAGCCGGATCGGAGATCCCGGTCTGCGCGAGCCAGCCTGCCACGTTGTAGAAACGAACGTCCTGCAGATGCTTCCACGCCTCGAGGTACGGCGTCGGGTTCACGGCGCCGTCGTAGCCCATGAAGAGCAGTGAGAACGGGTGCACCTCGAAGTGCAGGTGCGTGGGTGTGCCCTGAGCGTCGCCGGTGTTGCCGACGAAGCCGAGTACCTCGCCCGCCTTCACGTGGCGTCCGTCCTTCGCCAGCGGCGTGAACGCGGAGAGATGGGCGTAGTAGAACTGGTTGCCCTGCTCGTCGCGGAGCCAGAGGCGATTGCCGCCGAGGTTGTTCCAGCCGACCGAGAACACGATCCCGTCGGCGCAGGCGAGCAGCGGCGCGCCCAGCGAGGCAAAGATGTCGTCGCCGTGGTGCCAGTTCCCCGGGACGTCGCCGCGGAAGGCTCCGAAGGTGTCGCTGAACGACGAGGGGCCGTAGACAGGGAAGACGTAGCCGCCTCCGGTGAGCTTCGGCTGCAGCCCCGTCGGGGGCTGAAGCAGCGATGGTGATGTCCCGCCGTGCTTCGTCGGCTCGGGAGCGACGGGCGTCTTCCGCGCCTGTTTCGGCTGCCGTGTCACGGGTCCCGGGACAACCGGCTTCGGGGCGGGCGTCGCGCTCGACTGGACGCTCGCCTCGGCGTAGCCGACCCGGATCTCCGAGCCGGCCGGGAGCGTGCCGTGCGGTGCCGTCAGGTGGATCGCGAGCGCGGTCACGAAACCGTGAAAGCCGCTCGAGCCGCCGGCGCCGGAACTCGAGTCCGTTCCCTCCTCGAGGGTCACGGCGTAACCCCAGTCGCCGAGCGCTGCACGGCCGTTCAGCGCGACCGAAACGGCGGACCCGAGAACGGTAAGACCAGAGATCGTGGCACCCGAGAAGTCGCCGCTCGCCGCAGCCCGACGCGTCGAGCCCTTCGCCGCGCCCTTGATCACTGACGCCGTGACCTCGCCGCCGAAGGCGTTGAGCGACTGAATCTCGCTCGTCGCCGCTGCGGTGGCCGAGCCACCGGAGTCGCTCGAGGCGGAGGCGCTGATCGGCCCGGTCGTGACAACCGAGCCGTCTGCGGGATAGGCGAAGCTCGAGCCGAACGCGGCATGGTACGGGGGCGAAGAGATCACGCCCGCCTGGGCCCCGGCCTGCCCGGGCACGATCACCTGGATCGCGATGGCGCGCGAGGATGCGCCCGCTGTCGAGCCGGCTCCGCCGGCACCGCCCGTCCCAGCGACCAGGACGGTCAGACCTGCAAGCGCCACGAAAATCGTGAGCCGCTTTCCCACCGTCCCCCCATTATCGGCAAAGAACGCGACAGCGTGACGCAAATTGCGGGAAAACCCTAGGCGTCGGCGTGCAGGCGGCGCTTGGCGAACTCGGCGAACCGGGCCCGCTCCTCGTCGCTCGGGCCGAGTGGTTCCGAGCCGTACGCGGGATCGGCTGCGACCTCCCCGGCGACCGTTCGAACCTCGGCGACGACGCGCTCGTGGTGCTCCGGAGTGCGCATCAGCTGCTCGGCCCAGGTCGCGTCGTCGTCGGTGTCGACGTCGTGCTCCACGAGCAGCCTGCCGAGCAGGATGCCCACGCGGATGTATGCGAACGTCCGGAACGCGAGCAGCCTGCGTGGAGAGTCCACGAGCTCGCCGACCTCGGGATGCTCGGCCTGGATCTGCTCGACGATCGAGCCGATCGGCTCATCTACGAGCGGAATCCAGAACTCGTCGTTGCTTGCCACGTCAGGAAGGATAGGTCGGCTTCCGCAGCGTGCGCCAGGCGAGCTGAGCGGCGACGGCCAGCATTAGCAGGCCGAAGAGCCGCCGCAGCGCGTGCTCGGGGAGTGCCTCCGCGATCTGCACGCCGGCTTCCACGCCGGCGACGGCGGCGAGGCCGAGGATCAGGGCGGCTCGCCAGCGGACGTTGCCATAGCGTCGCTGCCGCCAGGTTCCCGCAATCGCAGTGGGCAGGATCGCGAGCAGCGAGCTCGCCTCGGCATGGAGTTGCGTGAGCCCCAGCACCAGCGTCAGCGCCGGGACGAACAGGATCCCGCCGCCGACGCCGAAGAGGCCGGCAAGGACGCCCGCGAGCAGGCCAACCGCACCTGCGGCGGCGAGCGCCCACATCAGATGAGCAGCCAGACGGCGATGCAGGCGAGGAGCGCCGCGAACCCAAGCGAGAGCATCCGGGAGGTCAGCCGCTGCTGCAGCCAGGCGCCGAGGACGGCGCCGAGGGCGGCGGGCACGCCGACGACTGCTGCCGCGCCCGGCTTGAGCTCTCCGTGGAAGCCGTAGCTGACGGCGCCGACGAGGGCGATCAGGCCGACGGCCGCGAGCGACGTCCCCATCGCCGGCCGCTCGTCGTAGCGCGCGAGCAGAATCAGCAGCGGGACGACCACGATTCCGCCGCCGACGCCGAAGAGGGCGCTGAAGAGGCCGGCGAGCAGGCCGATGGCAACGAGGCGCACCGCCGTATTCTGCGCGGTGTGGACGAGCGGCTGGCGCGCCTGCGCGAAGAACCCCGGCTGGCGGCCGTTCTGCTGGACGTAGACGGAACGCTCGCGCCGATCGTCTCGCGCCCCGAGCTGGCCGCTGTGCCGGAGGAGACGCGCGCCGAGGTGCGGCGCCTCGCGGAGCGCTATGCCCTCGTCGCATGCGTGAGCGGGCGCACCGGCGAGGACGCTGCGCGGCTCGTCGGCGTCGAGGGGGTCGTGTACGTCGGCGTCCACGGGCTCGAGCTCGCACCCGAGGCGGAACGCTGGCGGGAGACGCTGAGGCCGTTCGCGGCCGAGGCCTGGCCTTGGGTCGAGGACAAGGGCTTGACGGTCGCCTTCCACTGGCGCAACGCCGAGAACGAGGACGAGGCCCGGCGCACGCTCGAGGCGGCGGCCGCGCGTGCCGAAGCTGCCGGTCTCCAGGCGCGCTGGGGACGAAAGGTGCTGGAGTTGCGACCGCCGGTCGCGGCGGACAAGGGAACCGCGGTGCGCTCGCTGCTCGCCGAGCGCGGTCTGCGGCGGGCGCTGTACGCGGGGGACGACACGACCGACCTCGACGCTTTCCGCGGCTTCGAAGGGCTCGAGCTCGCCGTCCGGGTCGCGGTGGCGTCGGCCGAGGGCCCGGCGGAGCTCCGCGAAGCTGCGGACCTCGTAGTCGGCTCACCGGCCGAGCTGCTCAGGCTCCTGCAGGAGCTCTAGGAGAGCGCCAGCACGGCAACCCCGCCGGCGACCAGCACAGAGCCGGCGGCGCGGGCGCGCGTGACGCGCTCGCGGAGGAAGACGGCTGCGAGCGCGGTCGCGAGCACGACACTCGTTTCGCGGACCGCCGACACGGCCGGCGCGCTCGCCAGTCGCAGCGCGAGCAGCACGAGGAGGTAGCCACCAGCGAGGCCCGCTCCGATCAGGAGCGGCAGCGCGCGCGCAGCGGCCCGCAAGCGCCGCCGGCCGATCGCAAGCGGATACACGACCCCTGGGCCGAGCATGATCAGCAGCAGGTACGGCCCGGCCGCAGCGTGCTGGATGCCGTAGCGGTCGACGACCGTGTAGCCCGCGATGATCACCGCGATCACAACCCCGACCGCGAGCCCGGGAAGGCTCCCGCGCGTGCCGCGCACGAGCAGAACGCCTGCCGAGACGACGAGGATCCCGACGACCCCGGCGGCCGAGGGACGCGCCCCGCCGGCGGCGACCACGAGCAAGAGCGCAAGCACCGGTGCGAGCCCTCGCGCGACCGGATAGACGAGGCTCAGCTCGTAGCGACGGTAGGCGCCTGCCAGCAGCGCGATGTAGGCAAGCTCGAGCGCGCCTGAGGCGACGACGTACGGGATCGCGTCGCTTTCCACCCGCCACGTCAGGGCAGCGGGAATCGCAAGCACGGCCAGGAGTGAGAGCAACGCGAGCGCGGTCCCGGCCTCGACGTCCTGCTCGCGTGCCAGCAGCACGTTCCAGAACGCATGGAGAGCCGCGGCTCCGAGCGCGAGCGCCAGCGCGTCGAGCGGCATGCGGGCGACCGTACCATCGGCGCATGCACCTGACCGAGGCGGTGCTCGCGCCGCTCCGCAAGCGGTACGGCGACCCGCGGCCACTCGTCTGGCAGGGCGAGGTGAGCCCCGAGGAGTTCACGCTCGCCGGCGGCTCGCCGGAGCGGCGCCACGATGTGACGTTCTTCGTCTTCGACCCAGGGAAGCGGCTGGCGCTGATCCAGAAACCGTCCTATCCGGAGGGGATCTGGCGGCCGCCCGGCGGCGGCGTCAACCCCGGCGAGGAGCTCGAGGCCGGCGTGCGGCGCGAGGCGCTCGAGGAGCTCGGCGTCGAGATCGAGCTCGAGCGGTTCCTCGTCAGCTCCGAGGCCACCTTCCGCTGCGGCGACGGCGTGATCGACTGGCGCACGCACGTCTTCTCGGCGCGCACGGTCGCGAAGGAGCTGCACCCGACCGACGTGCGGGAAATCAGCGCCGCACGCTGGGGGAGCGCCGAGGAGCTCGCCGGGCCGCTGCGAGCCGCGCTACTCGGAACCGGCCGTGCGCTCTGGCGTTACCGCGTCGCGCTGCACGACGCCGCCCTCGAGCAGCTCGAGCAGCTCCGGTAGCGCGCGGATCCGCAGGCCGTCCCAGTCGCGGAGCTCGCCGCCTGGCGAGTCCACGCCGATCGCCGTCATCCCTACGCGCTCGGCCCCCGCGAGCTCGTCGTTCGCGCCGTCGCCGACGAACACCGCCTCGCCAGGCTCGACCCCGAGCTGCTCGAGCGCGAGCCGGTAGATCCGCGGGTCGGGCTTGCGCAGCCCACAGGTGGCCGAGAAGACCTCGGCGTCGAAAAGCCCGTGGAACGCGGTCTCCGCCCAGAGCAGGGCCACGTCCTCGCTGCAGACGGTGATCAGGCCGATCAGGAAACCCCGCTCGCGCAGCGCTGCGATCGTCTCGGCAGCGCCCGGCACCGGAACGAGCCCTTGCCGCGTGACCGCGCGCCGCAGCTCGACCACCTCCTCTGAGACCTCGGGCGTGACGTCGAAGTGAGCGAGCACGTCGGCGAAGGGACCCATCTCGCGCATGTGAGCGAGCTCGCCGTACCAGCGCTCCTCGAACTCCTCCGGCGTCAGGCCGAGACGCTCGGCGACGCGAGGGCGCACTCTCGCCCACTCCTCGTCCGGCCACTCGGCGATCGTGTTCCAGAGGTCGAAGATCACCGCGCGCACGGCCGGGCTCACTTCTTCATCAGCTTCTTCAGCTGTGCCCAGGTGCGCGTGTTCGCGATCTGATCGGGGCCGAGCCACGCGCGCCGGGCTTGGGCGACACCGAAGTCGACGTAGTCGAGCGCCTTGAGCTGGTGCGCGTCGCTCGAGATCACAATCGGCACCCCCGCCTCCCCCGCGAGCCGCGCGTTCACGTCGCGCAGGTCGAGCCGGTCCGGCTGCGAGTTGATCTCCAGGAACGTCCCCGTCTCGAGCGCCTTCTCGATCACGCGCTCGAGGTCGATCTCCATCGGCTCGCGCCGCGTGATCTTGCGGCCGGTGAGGTGACCGATCACGTGGACGTGCGGGTTCTCCATCGTCGCCATGATCCGCTCGGTCGGCGAGCGGTCGAAGGCGGTGTGGATCGACGCGACAACCCAGTCGCGCTCCGCCAGCACCTCGTCCGGTACGTCGAGCGTCCCGTCGGCCTTGATGTTCACCTCGACGCCCTTCAGCAGCTTCAGCGGCTTGACCCGCTCGGCCAGCGCGTCGATTTCCTTCGCCTGCTGCTCCATCCGGCCCTCGCGCAGGTAGTGGGAGTGATCCGTGATCGCGTAGTACGCGTAGCCGCGGGCCCTCGCGGCGGAGACCATCTCCTCGAGGGTGTTCTTGCCGTCGGCCGACCAGTGCGAGTGCGTGTGCATGTCGCCGCGCAGCCGGCCCGGCTCGACGAGCTCCGGCAGCGCGCCCTTGCGCGCCGCCTCGAGCTCGCCCCCGTTCTCACGCAGCTCCGGCGGGATGAACTGATAGCCGAGCCGCTCGTAGACCTCCTCCTCGCTCCCGGCCGTGAAGACCTCGCCGCTCTCGACCTCTGTGATGCCGTACTCGGAGACGGAGAATCCCCGCCGCACCGCGTCCTCGCGCAGGGCCACGTTGTGCTCCTTGGAGCCGGTGAAGTGCTGGAGCAGGTTGCCGTAGCTCTCCGGCGGCACGACGCGCAGGTCGAAGCGGAAGCCGTCGTGGGAGACGACCGTCGCCTTCGTCGCTCCCTTCGCAACCACCTCGGCGACCCAGGTCAGCTTCGTGAAGTACTCCGTCAGCGCCTTCGGGTCGCTGGCCGTCGCGATGATGTCGAGGTCGCGCACCGTCTCCTTCCGCCGGCGCGCGCTCCCGGCCTCGGAGACCCGATCGGCGGCCGGATGCTCGCGCAAGACGCCCACGACCGCGAGCAGGGCCGGCAGGGCCTGGCCGAGCAGCGTCCTCGGCGGGCCGCTCACCTTCTTCTTCCGCCCGGCCGCCTTGAGCACGCTCTCTTCCAGTTTCGCGCCAAGACCCGGCAGCGTGCGCAGCCGCTGCGAGCGCGCCGCGTCCTTCAGCTCCGCGAGCGTGGTGACGCCGAGCTCCTGCCAGATCTTGCGCACGGTCTTGGGGCCGAGACCGGGGATGTTGAGGAACTCGACCACCTCGGGCGGGATCGTCTTACGCCGCTTCGAGAGCGCGGCGATCTCACCCGTCTCGACGATCTGGACGATCTTGTCCTGGATCGTCGCGCCGATCCCGGGCAGTTCCTTGGCCGTCCCTTCGAGCGCCAGCTGGGCTACCGGGGTGCCCGTGTCACGCACACGGGAGGCCGCGCGCCGGTAGGCGAGCACCCGGAACGCGGCCTCTCCTTCGATCTCCAGGAGGTCGGCCAGAAGCTCCAGCTGCTCGGCCACCTCGCCGTTACGGGGGAGCGCCTTCGCCACGACAGCGATCATAGGGGCGTGAAGGCGGTCGTCTGCCTACCGACCTACAACGAGCGCGAGAACCTCGAGCGCATGCTCCGCGCGCTCGCGGACAAGGGGGTCTCGGTGCTCGTGATCGACGACAACTCGCCGGACGGGACGGGCGAGCTCGCCGACCGGCTGGCCGCTGAGCTCGGGCACGTGCAGGTGCTCCACCGGCCGCGCAAGGAAGGCCTCGGCCCTGCCTACCTGGCCGGCTTCCGCCGGGCACTCGCCTACGGCGCCGACCTCGTGCTGGAGATGGACGCCGACTTCTCGCACGACCCGAACGACGTGCAACGCCTGATCTCCGCGGCGGCCGAGGCCGACGTCGTGCTCGGCTCGCGCTACGTCGAGGGCGGAGCGATCGCCAACTGGGGACGGGTGCGACGGTTCGTCTCGTCGGGCGGGTCGCTCTATGCGCGCCTGCTGCTCGGCGTCGGCGTACGCGATCTCACGGGCGGCTTCAAGTGCTTCCGCCGCGAGGTGCTCGAGACGCTCGACCTCGACGCGATCGCCTCGCGCGGCTACGCGTTCCAGATCGAGACGACCTACCGCGCGCTGCTCGCGGGGTTTTGCGTGGTCGAGATCCCGATCTCCTTCGCCGACCGCGAGCACGGCGGCTCGAAGATGACCCGCGGCATCGTCGCCGAGGCGATCTGGCAGGTGCCTGCTCTGCGCTTCCGAGCGCTACGCGGACGCCTGTAGAGTCGAAGCATGCTCGAGCTCAGCGACGCGACCTTCGAGCAGGAGGTCCTCCGCTCGGAGACGCCGGTCGTCGTCGACTTCTGGGCGCCCTGGTGCGGCCCGTGCAGGGCCGTCGAGCCGGTGCTCGCGCAGCTGGAGGAGGAGCACGTCGGCCGCATCACCTTCGCGAAGCTCGACATCGACCAGAACCTCCAGACGGCGTCGCGCTACCAGGTGCTCTCGATCCCGACGGCGATCCTGTTCGAGGGCGGCGAGCCCAAGCAGACGGTGATCGGCGCCCGCCCCCGCGCGTACTACGAGCAGGCGTGGGCGCAGTGGCTCACGGCGTCGTCGCCGACTCCCTGACCCGCGGCTGAGCCCGGACCCGCCGGCGGCTCAGCGAGCGCGAGGCCGCGATCGAGTCGCCCTTGCCGCGGAGGCGGATCCGCGGGTCGACGATCGAGTAGGCGATGTCGACGAGCAGGTTCGCGATCACCACCGCGACGCTCACCACCAGCACGATCCCCAGGATCATCGGCAGGTCGCCGTTTGCCAGCGACCGGACGAGCAGCTGGCCCATCCCCGGTAGCGAGAAGACCGTCTCGATGAAGAGCGCTCCGGCAAAGGCGACGCCGACGTCCATCCCGAGCATCGTGATCACCGGCAGGATCGCGTTGCGGAAGACGTGCGCGCGCATGATGCGGAAGTTGCCGGCGCCCTTGGCGCGTGCCGTGCGCACGTAGTCCTCGCCGAACGCCTCGAGCAGGCTCGCGCGGATCATGCGCGCGTAGATCGCCGCGAAGAGGAACGCGAAGGTGATCCAAGGCAGGACCAGGTGGTAGGCCCAGTAGCGCGGCCCGCCGCAGAGGTTGCTGCTCGTCGGGTGGTAGGCCAGGTCGCAGTAGCCGCCGACCGGAAACGCATGCACCTTCACGCCTAGCAGGTACGAGAGCATCAGCCCGAGCCAGAGCGGGTGAGCCGACAACCCGATCAGCACGAACAGCATCAGCCCCTTGTCCAGGAGCGAGCGCGGCCTCAGCGCCGAGAGCAGCCCGATCGGCACGGCGATCAGCAGAAAGAGCAGCACGCCGCCGATGATCAACGACGCGGTGACGGGCAGCGTCCGCCGGATGACGTCGGTGACCGCGTCGCGTGAGCGCATCGAGTCGCCGAGATCGCCGCGGACGATGTGGCTGAGGAAATGGGCGTACTCCACGCCGAAGGAGCCCCGGACGTTGAACTGGGTCTGAAGGCTCGGCGTGAAGCCCTGCTCGTTCCGCTGCGCGTTGCGCGAGTCGCCCGGCAGCACGAAGAACATCAGGAACGCGATCAGCGTCACCACGAAGATGAGCATCAGTGCCCAGATCAGGCGCCTGAAGATGAAGATCAGCACCGCGAGCTAGCCTGTCCGCTCGCGCGTCTCAGCGCAAGTTGCCGGCCACCCGCCCGCCGAAGTGGTCCCACCCTGCGAGTCGTACGGGCTCTCCCGCGTAGCGGATTTCGACGCCCTCGCCGTCGCTGCAGCGGCCGATCACGTCGAACTCGAGCGGGTCTTGCGTCGCAGCCAGGAGCTCGTAGTCCTCGCCGAAGCCGAGGTCCTCGATCATCGCGCCGGGGGCGAGCGGCACGTTCTCGAGCTCGAGCTCGAGCCGGCAGCCCGAGCGCGCCGCGATGTGCGCCGCGTCGACGGCGAGCCCGTCCGAGATGTCGGTCAGCGCATGGGCCTGCGAGGCCAGTTGCCGGCCTTCCTCCAGTCGCAGGGGCGGCCTCACGTGGCGCCGCTCGCGGAAGGCCGCTCCCGCGCCTCCGAGCGGGCCGGTCACGACCACGAGGTCGCCTGGGCGCGCACCCGCTCGGCCGGGTACCCGCTGCGAGCGGCCGACCGCCGTGACGGCCAGCGAGAGCTGTGGAGCGCGCGTGGTGTCGCCGCCGACGATCGGGACACCCGGCTCGTTCAGGCCCTCGTACAGGGCGAGCACGTCCTCGAGCGCGGTTTCCTCCGGCGCGGCGAGTGTGGCAAGCAGCGCCTCCGGCTCCGCGCCGGACGCGGCGAGGTCGCTGAGGTTGACCGCTGCCGCCCGGTAGCCCACCTCGCGATGGGTCGTCCAGTCGAGGCGGAAGTGGACACCCTCCACGAGCGCGTCCTGCGTGACCACGAACCCGTCGCCGAGCAGCGCCGCGTCGTGCTCGATTCCGCTTGCAAGCCCTCGGCGCTCGAGCTCCGCAAGCAGTCCGAGCTCGCCGAGCTCAGAGAGCCGCATCGACCGCTGCGCGCACGGCCGGCGTGTCGCGTGCCGCCCGGATCACCGCGACTCCTGCCGCGCCTGCGCGAATGCAGTCGCCCGCGTTCGAGTCGCCCACGCCGCCGATCGCAACCACCGGGATCGCGACGGCCTCGCAGATCGCCGTGAGCCCGCGCAGGCCGATCGCGGGGTCGCCGTCCGGCTTCGAGGGCGTCGCCCAGACGGGGCCCGCGCCGACGTACGCCGCGCCGATCGCCTCGCCTGCGCGCGCTTCCTCGACGGAGGCCGCGGAGGTTCCGAGCCAGAGCCCAGCGGCGACCGCGCGCTCGGCGCCATCGTCGTCGCGGCCGAGGTGGACGCCGTCGGCCTCGAGGCGCAGCGCGGCCTCGACGTCGTCGTTCACGATGAAGGTCGCCGTCAGCTCGCCAAAGCCTCGGCCCGCGTCGACCAGCTCGTCCGTGCCGGCGCCCTTAAGCCGCAACTGCACGACCGTCGCGCCACCCTCGACCGCCGCGCGTGCGCTCTCGAGATCCTCGACGATCGCGTGCAGCCTCACGCGAGCTTCGCCCGCGAGTCGAGCGTCTCCGGGTCGAGTGCGTAGAGCGCGTCGTAGAGCGCAACGTGAAAGGAGCCTGGGCCTCTGGCGCCCTCGGCGGCGTCCTCACCCGCGACACCGAACGCGACGAGCGCCTCGGTCGCGGCCCGCAGCGGATCGTCGCCCCGCACGCCGAGGAAGCAGCCGGTGATCGCGGTCGACATGCAGCCGGTGCCGGTGACGGTGCCAAGCAGCTCGTGGCCGTTCGCGACCGCGTGCACCGTCTTGCCGTCGGAGACGTGATCGACTGGGCCGGTGACGGCCGCGACACACCCAAGCGTGCGAGCCGCGTCGCGTGCGAGCTCCGGTCCGCCTGCCGTGCCCACCGCCTCGACGCCGCGGATCTCGGCCGCGCGCCCGGCGAGCGTTGCGATCTCGGCGGAGTTGCCGCGCACGACTGCGATCTCGAGGTAGTCCAACAGCCGTCGTGAGACCTCGGTGCGATAGATCGTCGCGCCCGCGCCGACCGGATCGAGCACGACCGGCACACCCGCCTGGTTGGCGGCGCGACCGGCCCGGACCATCGCCTCGACCCACTCGTCGGAGAGCGTGCCGATGTTGAGCACGAGCGCCGAGGCGGCAGCAGCCATCTCCTCGACTTCCTGCAGCGCATGCGCCATCACCGGGAGCGCGCCGAGGGCGAGCGTCGCGTTCGCGGTCTCGTTCATGACGACGTAGTTCGTGATCTGGTGAACGAGCGGCCTGCGCTCGCGGATCGCGGCGAGATCGGCGCCGGTGTTCATGCCGCGCTCCGCAGCCCGAGCACGTCGACCGGCCCTTCGCCCGCGCCGATCCCCGCGAGACCCTGGGCGACCGCGCGCGAGGCCGCCGTCGCCGCACCGCGCGCCGCCGCCTCGAGGCCCTCGCCCCGCGCGAGCAGCGCAGCGAGCGTCGCCGAGTGCGTGCAGCCGGCGCCGTGCGTCGCGCCGGAGTCGTGCCGCTCGACCGGGATCTCGACGTGGCGCTCGCCGTCGAAGAGGTGGTCGACGGGCTCGCCGTGCCCGCCGGTCACGATCGCGGCCGCAGCTCCGAGGTCGACGAGGCGCTTCGCGAGATCGCGCTTCGTCCCCTCGCCGACGAGCGCCTCGGCCTCGGCCAGGTTCGGCGTCACGACGGTCGCGAGCGGAAAGAGTCGCGAGACGAGCGTCTCGACGGCGTCCAGCTCCAGCAGCCGCGCACCCGAGGTCGCCACCATCACGGGATCGACCACGAGCGGCACAGGGTGCTCCGCGAGATAGTCGGCGACGGTCTCGATCGCGGCGGCGGAGAAGAGCATCCCCGTCTTCGCCGCGTCGACGCCGATGTCGTCGAAGACCGCCTCGAGCTGCGCGCGAACGAACTCGGGCGGGACTTCGTGCACGGCGCTCACGCCGACCGTGCTTTGCGCCGTCAGCGCCACGATCGCGCTCAGGCCGTGGCAGCCGGCGGCCGCGAAGGCTTTGAGGTCGGCCTGGATGCCCGCGCCCCCGCCCGAGTCGGAGCCTGCAATCGTCAGTACGCGTGGAACCATCGCTCCCTTCGCCGGCATGACCCGGATCAGGTTCGTCGGGTGTGATCTCAGCCCGTCAGGGCACCCCGGTTCGCCCAGGCTACCATCGGTCGATGGCCACGAGCATCGCCCGCTGGGACGATCTGCTCACGGGCGAGGAGCTTGCGTACCTCGGCTCCGAGGGGGCGCGCGAGGCCGATCTCGCGCCGCTGCCGGGGGAGTTGCACCCGCGCGTCCGCGAGGCGCTCGGCGCGCAGGGCATCGACGCGCTCTATGCGCACCAGGCCGAAGCGTGGGAGGCGGCAGCGCGCGGCGAGCACTTCATCGTCACGACCGGGACGGCCTCCGGGAAGACACTCGCGTTCAACCTGCCCGTCCTCGACGCGCTCGCCCGCGAGCCCAAGCAGCGGGCGCTCTACCTCTACCCGACGAAGGCGCTCGCGCAAGACCAGCTACGTGGCTTGGGCTCCTTCCGTCTGCCGAAGCTGCGGGCCGCGATCTACGACGGCGACACCGCCACCGACCGCCGCTGGCAGGTGCGCAAGTGGGCGAACCTGATCCTCTCGAACCCCGACATGCTTCACGTCGGCGTGCTTCCGCACCACGACCGCTGGGGGGACGTTCTCTCGAATCTCGCCTACGTGATCGTGGACGAGGCGCACGTCTACCGCGGCGTCTTCGGCTCGCACGTCGCCAACGTCCTGCGGCGGCTGCGCCGCCTGGCGCGCGTCTACGGCGCCGAACCGCAGTTCCTGCTCGCCTCGGCGACGATCGCGAACCCGGGCGAGCTCGGCACGCGGTTGCTCGGCGTCGACCTGACCGTGATCGGAGACGACGGCGCTCCACGCGCGGAACGGACGGTGGCGCTCTGGAACCCGCCGCTGACCGACGAGGAGCTGGGCCTGCGGGCGAGCGCCCTCGGCGAGGCCTCCAAGCTGCTGGCCGACCTCGTCCAGCGCGGGCTCCGAACGCTCTGCTTCGCGAAGAGCCGCCGTGCCGCCGAGCTGATCCACCGCTTCACCGCCGACCGCCTCGGCGACGACGCGCTGCTCTCGCCCTACCGCGCCGGCTACACCCCTGCCCAGCGGCGCGAGATCGAGCAGCGGCTGCTCGAAGGCAAGCTGCTCGGCGTCTCGGCGACGAACGCGCTCGAGCTCGGGATCGACGTCGGCCTGCTCGACTGCGTGATCTCGGTCGGCTTCCCGGGGACCGTCGCCTCGCTGCGACAGCAGTGGGGCCGCGCCGGCCGCCGAGGCCACGGGCTCGCCGTGCTCGTCGCCAGCGAGGACGCACTCGACCAGTACTTCATGCGCGAGCCGGATGCGCTCCTCGGCCGCCGCGTCGAGGCGGCGATCCTCGACCACGAGAACCCGCGCGTGCTCGACGGCCATGTGCGCGCAGCGGCTTACGAGGCGCCGCTCGACGACGCCGACGGCGACGTGCTCGGTGACGCGGCCCTCGAGCGCGCCGCGCTGCTCCCGGACCTCCAGCTCACGAAGGCGGGCTACGTCTGGAGCGGGCGCAATTTCCCCGCGGCGCGCGTATCGCTCCGCTCGACCGGCCCCGAAGCCTTCGCCATCGTCGACGCGACCAGCGGCTCCGTGCTCGGGATCGCCGAGCAGGAGCGCGCGTTCACCACCGTGCACGAGGGCGCGATCTACCTGCACCTCGGCGAGAGCTACCGCGTGCGGGCGCTCGACCTGGAGAACCGCACCGCCGTGGTCGAGCCGTTCTCGGGCGACTACTACACGCAGGCGAAGGTCGAGACGACCACCGCAATCGTTGAGCCGAGGCGCGTCGAGCGGCAGCTGGGCGTGGAGCTCGCGTTCGGCTCGGTGGTCGTCACCGACCAGGTCGTCGGCTACCAGAAGAGATCGATTCAGACGCAGGAGAGCCTCGAGCTCGTCCCGCTCGAGCTCCCGCAGACCGAGTTCGAGACCGAGGCGGTCTGGTTCCTGCCCGAGCCCTGGATGCTCGAGGGACTGGAGCGCGAGCCGCGCCTGCTCGGATCGCTGCATGCGGCAGAGCACTCGCTGATCGCGCTGCTGCCGCTGTGGGCGATGTGCGACCGCTGGGACATCGGAGGCCTCTCGACGAACCTCCACTTCCAGACCGGCAGGCCGACGATCTTCGTCTACGACGGCCACTCCGGCGGCGTCGGGATCGCCGAGCGCGGCTTCGACGTCTTCGAGGGCTGGGCCGGAGACACCGCGGGGCTCCTGCGCGGTTGCCCGTGCGAGCGAGGCTGCCCGTCCTGCGTCCAGAGCCCGAAGTGCGGGAACCTGAACGACCCGCTCGACAAGGCCGGCGCCCTTGCGCTGCTGGAGCGGATGCTCTCCCGCGCGTAACATCCGGTCATGGCACTGCTCCTGATCCTGGTCGCACTCTTCGGTTTCGTCTTCGCCGGCTTCGGCCTCGGCGGAAGCAATTCGAGCCGCTCGACCGGTCGATCTCGCCGCCGACGACCATGAGCACGACGCACGCCGCAAAAACGTGCAGGGCGCCGAAGGCCCGGAGCGCCGCCGCGCGGAACGACCACTGCAGCTACCCGCCGGCCAACCCGTAGCTGTCGATCCACGGCCCCGCCGTTCGTCGTACCGTCGGAAGCGACCGAAGGAGGGCGAGATGCAGTACATGCTGCTGATCTACGGCGACCAGAACGGCTGGGAGACCCTGAGCGAGCAAGAGCGCGGCCAGATGATGGAGGCCTACGGCTCCTTCACCCAGGAGCTCCGCGACAGCGGCTCGATGGTGGCCGGCGACGCGTTGCAGCGGACTGACACGGCGACCACCGTCCGCGTCCGCAACGACGAGACGCTCACCACCGACGGCCCGTTCGCGGAAACCAAGGAGCAGCTCGGCGGCTACTACATCGTCGAGGCGGGCTCGCTGGACGAGGCGATCGAGTGGGCGTCGAAGATCCCCGGCTCCCGCTACGGCTCCGTCGAGGTCCGTCCCGTCATGGTCTTCGAGGAGAACGGCTCGTAGTAGAAGAGCTCTTCCGGGAGGAGTGGGGCGCACGCTCGCGATCCTCGCCCCCGCTCTCGGCGACGTCGAGCTTGCCGAGGATGCGGTGCAGGAGGCCTGCGCCGCGGCACTCGAGCGCTGGCCGCGCGACGGTGCCCCCGCCAACCCGGGCGCGTGGCTGCTGACTACCGCGCGCAACCGTGCGATCGACCGCATCCGCCGGGAGCAGACCCTGCGGCGGAAGACCGAGCTGCTGGCGGCGCTCGCAGAAACGGAGCCACCCGCGGAGGAGAAGGAGGACGACACGATCCCCGACGAGCGCCTGAGCCTGATCTTCGCGTGCTGCCATCCGGCGCTGGCCCCGGAGGCGCAGGTCGCGCTCACTCTGCGCAGCCTCGGCGGCCTGACGACGGAGGAGATCGGGCGCGCCTTCCTCGTTCCGGAGCCGACGATGGCGCAGCGGCTCGTCCGGGCCAAGCACAAGATCCGTGCGGCAGGGATCCCGTTGCGCGTGCCGCCCGACCACCTGCTGCCCGAGCGCGTGCGCGCCGTGCTCGCGGTCGTCTACCTGATCTTCAACGAGGGCTACGGGCCGCCGCCGCGGGCGGAGCTCTGCGAGGAGGCGATCCGGCTCGGCAAGGTGCTCGCGCTGCTGATGCCCGACGAGGCCGAGGCGCTCGGGCTGCTCGCGCTGATGCTGCTCCACGACGCCCGCCGTGCGTCGCGGCTCGACGAGGAGGGCGAGCTCGTGCTGCTCGCCGACCAGGATCGCTCGCTGTGGGACGAGAAGCGGACCGAGGAGGGCCGGCGCGTGCTCGACCGCGCGCTGCCGCTCCGCCGGCCGGGGCCGTATCAGGTGCAGGCTGCGATCGCCTCGCTTCATCTCGAGCCGGAGACCGACTGGCTGCAGATCGCGGCGCTGTACAAGCGGCTCGAGTCGCTGGCGCCGTCTCCGGTCGTCGAGCTCAACCGCGCCGTCGCGGTCGCAATGGCGGAGGGGCCGGAGCGGGGCCTAGCGTTGATGGACGGCATTGACGGGCTTGGCGACTGCCGGCATCTCCACTCGGCGCGTGCTGATCTGCTGCGGCGGCTCGGCCGCGGTGCCGAGGCCGCGGAGGCTTACGACCGGGCGCTCGCGCTCGCCTCGCAGCCGGCGGAGCGCGCGTTCCTGGAACGGAGGCTCGCCGAAGTACGATCTTCAGCGTGAGCGTCGAGGCGAAGCTCTACGGCTGCCAGTCGATGACCGGCGCGTTGCGCCGCGTCCTCGTCCACGCACCGCGGGCCGAAGATCTCAACGGCTGGCAGATGTGCGGCTGGCGGGCCGAGCCGGACGCAAGCGCGATCGCCGAGGAGCACGACGCGTTCTGCGCGCTGCTCGAAGGCGCCGGGGCCGAGGTCCTGTTCTCGGAGTCGCCGGCCGACGGGAATCCCGACGCGATCTATACGTACGACCCTGCGTTGGTCGCCGACGGTGGCGCGCTGCTGCTGCACCCCGGCAAGGAGTCCCGTAGAGCGGAGGTCGACGCGATGGCGCAGGACTTCGAGCACGTGGGCGTGCCTGTGGCCGGTCGGCTGAGCGACCCGGCCTGGGCCGAGGGCGGTGACTGCTGCTGGCTGGACGAGCGCACGCTGCTCGCCGGCTGCGGCTACCGCACGAACGAAGCCGGGATCGCGCGCTTGCGAGAGTTGCTGCCCGGGGTCGAGGTCATCGCCTACGACCTCCCGCACTGGCACGGCCGCGACGAGGTGATGCACCTGATGTCGCTGATCAGCCCGCTCGCGCTGGATCTCGCCGCCGTCTACGCGCCACTGCTCCCGACGCGCCTCGCGCAGCTGCTCGAGGAGCGGGAGATCGAGCTCGTCGAGGTCCCGGACGAGGAGTTCGAGAGCATGGGCTCGAACGTGCTCGCCCTTGCCCCGCGAGTCGCGCTGGCGGTCGACGGGAACCCGCGCACACGAGCGCGGATGGAGCGGGCTGGAGTCGAGGTCCTGACCTACCGCGGCGAGGAGCTCTCGAAGGGCGGCGGCGGCCCGACGTGCCTCACGCGACCGCTCCTGCGAGCGTGAGCGAGCGGGAGGCGCGAGGGGGCACGGTCGTCGTCGGCGGGGGTTTTGCGGGCAGCTACGTCGCGCGCTGTCTCGGCAAGCGCGGGGCGACAATCGTCAGCCCGGAGAACTCGATGCTCTTCACGCCGTTGCTGCCCGAGGCCGCGTCGGGAACGCTCGAGCCGCGCCACGTCGTCGTGCCGCTGCGGATGATGTGCCCCCACGCCGAGCTCGTCCTCGGTACGGCCACGACGCTCGACTTCGAACGCAGCCGCGTCCAGGTCGAGACGCTCGAGGGGCTCGTCAACGTGCACTACCGGGACCTGGTGGTCGCGATCGGCTCGATCTCGCGCGCGCTGCCGATCCCGGGCCTGGCCGACCACGCGCTCGGGTTCAAGGGCCTCGCAGACGCGATCCACCTGCGCAACCACGTCCTTCAGCGGCTCGAGGCGGCCGACGCCGCGCCGAACGAGACGCACCGCGAGCGGGAGCTGACCTTCGTCTTCGTCGGGGCGGGCTACGCGGGCGTCGAGGCTCTCGCGGAGCTCTCGGACCTCGTTCGCGACGCACTGCGCTACTACCCCGCCCTGAAGGTCGCGCCGCAGCGCTGGGTACTCGTCGACGCCGCGCCCAAGATCCTCCCCGAGATCCCGGCGAGGCTCGGCGACTACGCTGCGGAGCAGCTGACGAAGCGCGGCGTCGAGATCCACGTGGGCACGACGCTCGAATCCGTCGAGCCGCACGCGGCGCATCTCTCGAACGGGGACCGGATTCTCACCCACACCGTCGTCTGGACGGCGGGCGTCAGGGCGAACCCGACCGTCTCGCGCTTCGGGCTCCCGCTCGACGAGCGAGGGCGAGTGCGGGTGGACGAGGCGCTGCGGGTCGAGGGACAGGCCCACGTCTGGGCGCTCGGCGACAACGCGCGCGTGCCGAACCTCGCGACGCCCGGCGCGTTCGACCCGCCGACCTCGCAGCACGCGCTGCGACAGGCACGGCGCCTGGCGAAGAACATCGCCGGCGAGCCCGAGGCCTACCGCTACCGGATGCTCGGCCAGGTGGCCACCCTCGGTCGGTACAAGGGGATCGCGGACGTGCTCGGCCTGCGCCTGACCGGCTTCGTCGGCTGGTTCGTCACGCGGACGTACCACCTCTATCAGCTGCCGCTGCTCTCGAGACGGCTGCGCGTGATCGCCGACTGGACGACCTCGCTCTTCTTCCGGCGCGACATCGCCGAGCTTTCGATGCTCGGCCACCCGCACCGCCTTGATGCGTAGCGAGCTTGCCCGCGCCTACGACTTCCTCGCCCGCGGCGACATGGGCGGCACACGCGTCGAGGAGTCGCGGTTCGGGCGGGCGGTGTTCACCGAGGAGCTCCCGCAGCGGCTGGACGGCAACTACCTCTGGGTCGGCCGCGAGGGCGACCCAGAAGAGCTCGTGGCCGAGGCGGAGCGGCTCGACCGGGGCCTCATCTTTGTCCCCGACCCCGACCTGGGCGAGCGGCTCACGCCGTGGTTCCGGGAACACGGCTGGCGGATAGACCGGCATCTCGTGATGGCGCAGCTGCGAGAGCCCGAGCGCGAGACCGACTTGAGTCCCGTGCGCGAAGTGAGCGAACCCGAGCTCCGCGCGGCGCGGCGCCGCGTGCTGATGAACGAGCCGTGGGCCAAGCCCGAGGTGCTGGAGCAGATCTTCGCCGCGAAAGAGCTCATCGGCCAACGCGTCCGCGCGCGCTTCTTCGCCGTCCTCGTAGACGGCGAGGTCGCCAGCTACTCCGATCTCTACCTGGACGGCTCCGATGCGCAGGTCGAAGACGTGGGTACCGTGCAGGAGCAGCGAGGACGCGGGTTCGCGAGTGCGGTCGTGCTCCGCGCCCTCGCAGAGGCGCGGGTGGCGGGAGCCGAGTTCGTCTTCCTCGTAGCCGACGCGGACGACTGGCCGAAGGAGCTCTACCGGCGCCTCGGATTCGACGAGCTCGGCCACTACACGAAGTTCTTCCGCCCGCCGGCCTCGTGAGCGCAGCGCTCTCAGCCCGAGGCCTCGAGAAGCGCTACGGCCGGACGACTGCGCTCGCCGGGGTCGACGTCGAGGTGGCTCAGGGCGAGCTCGTCGGCCTGCTCGGGCCAAACGGCGCCGGCAAGTCGACGCTGGTCAAGATCGCCTGCGGGCTGGTGCGGCCCACGCGCGGCCGGGCGGAGATCTGCGGCGCGCGTGCCGGCTCCCTGACGGCTCGCAGGAGCCTCGGCTACCTTGCGGAGCTCTTCCGCTTTCCCGGCTGGTACTCGGCCGACGAGGTGCTCGCGCTGCACCAGCGGCTGTCCGGTTCGACGGGAGGCGGCGGCGAGCGGGCGGAGCTGCTCGAGCTCGTCGGCCTCTCCGAGGCACGAGACCGCCGCGTCGAGGAAATGTCGAAGGGCATGCAGCAGCGGCTCGGGATCGCGCAAGCGCTGGTGGGCGCGCCACCGCTCCTGCTCCTCGACGAGCCGACGAGCGCGCTCGACCCGGTCGGGCGTCGCACCGTGCGGCTGCTGCTCGAGGAGCTCCGCGGCCGTGGCACGTCGGTGCTGCTGAACTCGCACCTGCTGAGCGAGATCGAGCTGGTCTGCGACCGCGTCGTGATCCTCCTCCGCGGAGCGGTCGTCGCGGAAGGCTCGCCCGCCGACCTCAGCCGTGCACGCGGGGTCGAGATCGAGACGGACGAGGGCACCCGCGTCTACGACGGGGGCCGCGAGGAGGTGCCGCGACTCGTAGCAGAGCTGGTCGCGGCCGGCCTGAAGGTCTACGGCGTGCGCGTGCTGACCTCGACGCTCGAGGAGACCTATCTCGAGGCGGTCGAAGGCGAGACGTCGTGAGCGCGATCCCGACGATCGTCTTCTACGGCCTGCGCGAGGCGCTGCGGCGCAAGGTGTTTGCGGTCGTGCTGCTGCTCACGGCCGGCTTCCTGCTCCTGTACTGGCTCGCCAACCACTACGCGTTCCGCGACGTCCAGAGCATCACGCCTCCTCAAGGTGTGCCGATCGACTCGCGCACCTTCGCAGGGGCCTTCATCTTCGGGCTCGCGATGTTCGCGACGCTCTTCCTGGGCGTCGTGCTCGCCATCTTCCTCACGCTCGGTGCGGTGCGCGGCGACGCCGAGCGGGGACTGCTGCAGCCGCTGATCGTGCGCCCGGTCGGTCGGCCGACGCTGCTGCTCGCGCGCTGGCTCGGCGCGATCGGGGTCTGCACGCCCTACGTGATCGGGGTCTACCTCGGCGCGATGTTGATCACCGGCCTCACGGGTCACTGGTGGCCAGACCACATCGTCGTTCCTGCGATCGAGCTCGCGGCCGGTGTCGCGATCGTCGCGGCGCTCTCGCTGCTCGGCTCGGTCTTCCTGACCGCGACCGCGAACGGAATCGCGATCTTCATGGTCTTCGGCGCGGGCCTCGTGGCCGGGCTGCTCGGGACGATCGGGCACGCCCTTTCGTCGCACACGCTCGAGCACGCGGCGACGGTGGCGGCCTGGATCGTCCCCTTCGAGGCCCTCTACCAGGACGCGCTGCGCGAGATCACAGCGAACACGACCGGGCTGACTGGCTTCCTGCTCCAGCTCGGCCCCTTCGGCGGCGCCTACATCCATGGCGCTGGAGTTCGCATCTGGGCCTGCGCGTACCTGGTGTTGATCGCGGTCGTCGCGGCGCTCGGCTTCTCGCGCCGGGATCTCTAGCTCACCAGGACGTCTTGCGCAGACTGCGCGCGAAGGCGACCCGCTTCTTCTTCTCCTCCGAGCGGAGCCTCGCGTCCTGCTTGACCGCCAGGTGCCGAAGCTCCCGCTGCAGCAGCCGATAGCTGTCCAGCCGCTCGAGCGGCAGCGTCCCCTCGGCGATCGCCGCCTGCACGGCGCAGCCTGGCTCTTGCTCGTGCGCGCAATCGTTGAAGCGGCACTGAGCCGCGACCTCGTCCACGTCGGCGAAGGCGTCCTGGATGCCCTCGTCCGCATCCCACAGCTGCACCTCGCGCAGGCCCGGCGTGTCGACGAGCAGCGCGCCGCCCGGGAGTTGGAAGAGGTGGCGGCTGGAGGTCGTGTGACGGCCGCGTCCATCCTCGGCGATCTCCTTCGTCGCCTGCAGCTCCTCTCCGAGCAGCCGGTTCGCGAGGGTGGATTTTCCGACACCGGACGAACCGAGCAGAGCAACCGTTTTCGCCGGGGCCAGGTACTGCGCGAGCTCGGCGAGCCCTTCGCCGGTGACGTTGCTGACGGCGTGCGCGGAGACGCCGAGCGCCACCTGCTCGACCTCGAGCAACGCAGCCTCGCGGTCAACGCACAGGTCGGCCTTCGTCAGCACGAGCACAGGGGTGGCTCCGCTCTCCCACGCAAGCGTCAGGTACCGCTCGAGCCTGCGTGGGTTCAGGTCGCCGTCCAGACCGCTGACGACGAAGACCGTGTCCAGGTTGGCGGCCACGACCTGTGCCTCGGTCTGGGACCAAGCGACCTTGCGCGAAAAGGCCGAGCGGCGCGGCAGCACCGCCTGGATCGTCTCGTCGCGCAGGGCGACCCAGTCGCCGACCGCCGGCAGCTCCGCGCCCGACGCAGCCTCGTGACGAAGGCGCCCCGCGAGCTGCACGCGCAACTCGCCGTGCTCGGTCAGCACGTCGAACGCACCGCGGTGCTGTGCAGCCACGCGGGCGGGGATGCAGTTGTCATACGGCTCGAACGCGGCGGCGAAGCCATCGTCCCAACCGAGGTCGTTCAAGTTCAAGCGAGTCTCCTTCCGGATCGAGATAACGGACCGGGCGGGCCCGAGGCCGGAAGCTCGCTACGAAGGTGTGCTGCGGCTAGCCGGGAGCCTCAGGCTCTGCGACCGGAGGGTGCAATCGTCGTCATCACGCACCTCCTTTGCCGAAAACAGCGAACCGACGCAGGGTACCCGCTAGCGCAGACGCCGTAAAGCAGCGCCGAGGGACTGCTTCGTCTTGAGCACGCCCTCGAAGAGGTCGCCGTGCTCGGCGATCCGCTGGCGGACCACGTCCATCGTGAACGCGCCGAGCTCGAGCGACTCGTCGACCTCTTCCCAGCGCAGCGGGGTCGAGACGGGTGCGCCCGCGTGCGGCCGCACCGAGTAGACCGAGGCGATCGTCTTGCCCTCGCCGTTCTGGTTCGCGTCGATCAGCACGCCCTTTCGCTTCGACTTCGTCCACTCCGTGGTGACGAGCCCGCGGTGCGTCGACGCTAGGGCGCGCGCGACGATCTCGGCGAACTCGCGCGTGTCGTCGTACGTGTGCCGCCGTTCGAGCGGCACGAGCACGTGGATCCCGTCGGCGCCGCTCGTCTTCGGGAACGACTCTAGCCCGAGGGCGTCGAGCGCCTCCTTCACGAGCAGGGCCACCTGCACGGTCTCGGGGAAGCCGACGTCGGCCGCGGGGTCGAGATCGAAGAGCACGAAGTCGGGCCGGTCGAGCTTGTCGACTCGGGAATACCACGTGTTCAGATCGATGCAGCCCATGTTCACCATCCACAGCAGCGCAAGCTCGTCGTTCACGAGCGGCGCGTCGATGCGTCGGCGCTGCCGCGCCTTGTCGCGGGTCGTCACCTCGAGGCTCACTGTCTCGATCCAGTCGGGCATCCCCGCCGGCGCGTCCTTCTGGAAGAAGTGCTTCCCCTGCCAGCCGTCGGGATAGCGCTTCATCGTGAACGGTCGGCCGCGGATATGCGGGAGCACCACCGGCGCCACGTCACGATAGAACCCGAGCAGGTCGCCCTTGTTGATGCCCTCGTCGGGCCAGAACTCCTTGTCGAGATTCGAGAGCCGCAGGACATGCTTGCCACGTTTGATCGTGTCGGGGATCGGGGCCAGCGATTCGCCGGGGAGCTCGCGCCGGACCTCGCTCGCGTCCTTGTCCTCGCGCAGGCCCTGGTAGACCGGCGCGCGCAGGCGGCCGTCGTGCGTCCATTCCGCGAACGAGACCTCGGCGACGAGCTTCGGCTCGACCCAGACGACGTCGTCCTTCCGAACCCGTGGCATCTTCGGCGTCTTGGGGAACGGCGACGCCTCGCGCTCGAGCGGCTTCAGCTTCTTCAGGATCCGCTCGATCTCTGCCTCGTCGAAGCCGGTACCGACGTTGCCGGTCCACTCGAGCCCGTCGGGGCCGTTCGTCGCCAAGACGAGCGAGCCGAACGACCACTCACGGCGCCCCTTGCCCCGGGTGTAGCCGGCGATCACGAACTCCTGCTCACCGTGCGTCTTGAACTTGAGCCAGTCGCGCGAGCGCTTGCCCGGGAGGTAGCGCGAGTCGAGGCGCTTGCCCATGATCCCTTCGAGCCGCCGCTCCTCCGCCGCGCGCAGCAGCGCCTTCCCGTCGTCGAACGACTCCGAGAACTGGGTCGTGCGGTTGCGCCCGTCGAGCAGCTTCTTCAGCCGCTTGCGCCGCTCCGAGAGCGGGAGGTCGATCACCGGCACACCGTCGACCTCGAGCAGGTCGAAGACGTAGTAGACGATCGGCGTCCCGGCCTTCGACTGCTGCATCGCCGAGAAGCTCGGCCGGCCCTCCTCGTCGAGCGCGCAGACCTCGCCGTCGACGACGCAATCAGGCGTCTTCAGCGCCTTGGCGAGCTCCTTTGCCACGTTGGCGAACCGCTCGGTGTAGTCCTGGGCCTTGCGCGTGCGCAGCTCGGCCTCGCCGCCGGCCACGCGCGCGAGGATGCGGTAACCGTCCCACTTGATCTCGTACACCCAGTCGCCGGTGCGCGGCATGTTCTCCTCGCGCTCGAGCGAGGCGAGCATGGGCTTGTACGAACGCCGCGGTGACGAGGCGGCAGGAGTGCCCTCGTCGCGCTTGCGCATCAGCAGCCAGTTCTTCTCGTCGCCGCCGAGCTTCGCCGGGACGAGCGTCCACAGGCCTTCGAGCTTCTTGCCGTGGAGACGAACGGTCAGGCCGCCGTCGCGCTTCTCCTCGAGGAGCTCGTAGGTGCCCGAGTCCCAGATCTCGACCGTTCCCGCGCCGTACTGGCCCTTCGGGATCTCGCCCGCGAAGGTCGCATAGTCGAGCGGATGATCCTCGACGTGAACCGCCAGGTGGCGCTCGCCCGGCTCGAGCGGCACGCCCTTCGGCACCGCCCAGCTCGCGAGCGCGCCGTCGCGTTCGAGCCGGAAGTCGTAGTGCAGCCGCCGGGCGTCGTGGCGCTGGACGACGAAGATCGGCTGCTTCGCCCGGCGCTTGCCGCTGAAGGGCTCGGGTGTCTTCTTCGGGTCGCGTTTCTGCTCGTACTCGCGGAGGCTCACGAGGCCTCTTTAGCGCGCACCCGCTTCTTCGGCTTCGCCTTCCGCGTCCGCTGCGTCTTCTCGACCGACTCGCGGAGCTCCTTCGACTGCGTCGCGCTGAACATGCGCACGGGCACGCTGACGAGGCCGAACGAGATCGTCCCGGTCCAGAGCGATCGCGCCATGCAGGCCTCGTACCCGTTTGCCGTGGTTTGCATCCACCGCGACTGGAAATACACTTCGCGACTCAGGGTCGTACGTCTTTCAAAGCTTCTCCACCTAACGGGGGGTTAGGGTCGAGGCCGGCTACAAGCCGGCCTCGGCATGTGTACGACCGGGGGATAAGCCTGTGGAAGATGTGGAAAAGAGCCGCTCAGCCCGCGGTTTCTAGCGGGTTACGGGCACTTGGCCGATAGTGCGGAATCGCACACGGCGCTGCCTGCGAAGCTCTTCGCCCGACTGGCCCTCGAACAGCTCCAGCGATTCGGCCAGGGCCTCGCCCAGCAGCCGCGCGGCCTCGTCGGCGTCGGTGTGCGCCCCACCCTCGGGCTCCGGGACGACCGCGTCGATCACGCCGAGCTCCAGGCAGTGCGCCGCATCCGGCTTGAACGCGGCCGCCGCCTTGCGCGCCTGGCCCGCGTCGCGCCAGAGGATCGCCGCGCAGCCCTCGGGCGAGATCACGGTGTAGATCGCATTCTCCTGCATCAGCACGCGATCGGCCAGCGCGGTCGCGATCGCGCCGCCCGAGCCTCCTTCGCCGATCACGCAGGTGACGACCGGGACGTGCAGCCGCGACATCAGCGCCTGCGAGCGCGCGATCGCGCCGCCCTGGCCGTGCTGCTCTGCGGTCACGCCCGGGTAGGCGCCGGGAATGTCGACGAGGCTGAGCAGTGGGAAGCCGTGCCGGTCGGCGAGCTCCATCGCCCGCATCGCCTTGCCGTAGCCCTCGGGATTGGCCATGCCGAAGTTGCGCCGGGTGCGCTCCTTCACGTCGCGCCCTTTCTGGTTGCCGACGAGCACCACCGTCCGGCCGCGGAAGCGCCCGATCCCGGCGACGAGCGCCGCGTCGTCAGCGTGATGGTGGTCGCCGTGGAGCTCGAACCAGTCCTCGAGCAGCCGCTCGACGTAGTCCAGCGTGTACGGGCGGTCAGGGTTGCGCGCGAGCTCGACGGAGCGCCAGATCTCCTCGTCGCTCGGCTCGGCGACGATCCGGTCGAGCTGCTTCTGGAGCCGTTCGAGCTCGCCCGAGAGCCGCGCGCCGCGCAGCAGCGGCAGGCTCCGCAGCCGGGACAGCTGGTCCCGCAGCCTCAGCTCGGCCTCACCTGCCATCGGCAAAGAGGCGTAGCAGCCGGCCCAGCGTGGGGCGCAGCTCGGGTCGGGGGACGATGGCGTCGATGTGGCCGTGACGGTAGTTGGCCTCCGCGAGGCCGAAGTCCTCGGGCAGCTTCTCACGCGTGGTCTGCTGCACCACGCGCGGGCCGGTGAACGAGAGCAGCGCGCCCGGCTCGGCCACGAGCACGTCGCCGAGGCTCGCAAAGCTCGCCAGCACGCCGGCCGTCGTCGGGTGCGCCATCACGCTGATCAGTGTGCCGCCCGAGTCGTGCAGGTCCTCGACGGCGCACACCGTCTTCGGCAGCTGCATCAGCGAGAGGATCCCCTCCTGCATGCGCGCGCCGCCGGTGGTCGTCACGGATACGAGCGGGACGCCGCGCTCGGCCGCACCCTCGCAGGCGCGCGCGAACTTCTCGCCGACGACGCGGCCCATCGAGCCGCCCATGAAGCCGAACTCCATCACGGCGAGCTGGCACGGGCGGTCCTCGATCGCCGCGCGGCCGATCACCATCGCCTCGCCGAGACCGGTCGAGAGCTCCGCCTCCGCGAGCCGCTCGGTGTAGGGCCGGAGGTCGAAGAATTCGAGCGGGTCGTCCGACCGCAGCTCGGCCGCCTCCTCCACAAAGCTGTCCTCGTCGGTGAGCTGCCGGATCCGCTCGCGTGCGTGGACGGGGAAGTGGTGGCCGCAGTGCGGGCAGACGTTCAGGTGCTCCGCGAGCTCGTCGTCGCGGTAGTGCGAACCGCACTTCGGGCACGTGTTCGGGTGCGGACGCCCGCCGTCTTCGGTCGGTGCGTGCCGGTGCTCGATAGAGACGTCGATGCGTTCGGACACGAGCATGCGAGTTTAGACCCGCCGCCCGGAGCCGGAGCTACAGCCCGAGCGCCAGCGCGAGCCGGGTCAGCGGCTCCACGTTCGCCGGCTCGACAGCAAGCCCGCTGAAGCCGGCGCCGAGAACCGGCGCGTGCTCGCGGACCCGGCGCAGCAGCTCTTCGACCTCGGCGAGTGTCAGCCCGCCCGGCTCCGGCATGAACGGGTGGATCTCTCCGGGCTCGAGCGAGTCGACATCGAGCGCCACGTACACGCCCTCGGTTCCCTCGAGCGCCCGCTCGAGGCCTTCGGGGCCGGTGGGCAGTCCGATCGCCGCGATGTAGTCGCGCTCCGGTGGGTCGAGGCTCCGCGCGCCCAGCAAGATCGTGTCCTCGGGCTCAACCGCGCCGGAGTCGAGGATCATCCGCAGCGGCATCCCCCAGGCGTTTCCGGACGGCGAGCTCTCGGGCGTGTTCAGGTCGCCGTGAGCGTCGAACCAGACGAGCCCGAGGCGGCCGCTCCGCGCGGAGAGCGCCTCCACCGCACCGATATGCGCGCAGCAACAGCCGCCGAGGATCAGCGGCCGCTCGGGCAGGTCGATCGCGACCGCGAGTGTCTGCTCGTCCAGCGTCTCCTCCTCGACGACCGCCGCCTCAGGGTACGGCAGCGGCAGACGCGCGGCCTCCGCCATCGACTCGCCGCCTTCCCCCCAGGCCTGTGGGACGCGCACGAGCCCAGCCCCGAACTCGCGCCCGCAGGCGTGGCACTCGTAGCCGGGGCCGATCGCGACGGCGGTGAAGCCGCGGCAGTCGGGACAGCGGGCGCGGAGCCGGCTCACAGCGTCTTCTCGTAGACGTCGCTGCGCCGGACGGGTCGCATCCCGGCGCCCTCGTAGAGGCGAACCGCGCCGGTCGTGTTCTCGGCGTCGACCCCGAGGCCGACCCGCGTCGCGCCTCGCTTGTGGAAATCGCGGAACGAATGCAGCAGCAGCGCCTTGCCGAGGCCGCGCCTGCGCCAGGGCGGCCGCACGCCCAGGATCCCGACCCAGCCGAACTGCGGGTCGCCAGAGAAGTGCCACTGGTTCAGCGAGAGGCCGGCGAGCTCTTCCCCGTCCTCGACGAGCCACCAGAGGGCCGGGTCGAAGTCGGTCCGGTCGACCGTGAACGAGCGCCAGTGCTCGAACGTCTGTGGCCGGAAGTCCCAGTGGTCGGCGAACGCCTCCATCTGCGCCGCGTGGACCTTCTCGGCCTCGTCGGGGCGGGCGTTGCGCACGGTCAGGCCGGCGGGCCACTCGGGCTCCGGCACCTCGCCGTCGAGCTCGATCCGCATCTGGAACGAGTGCCGCACGAGCCGCCAGCCCTCGCGCTCGTACATCTCGCGAGCGAGGTCGTCGTCCCCTTGCGCGACGCCGTGCAAAACCTTCCTCCCGCGCCCTGACTCGCGCGCGTGGTTCTCGGCGGCGGCTGCAAGCGCCTGCGCCGACTCCTCGTCGAGGGCGCGGATGTCGACGTCGAGGTGCTCGGGGTCTTGGAGGACAACGTCGAGGTAGCCGGTCAGCCGCCCGTCGCGCTCGGTGACGGCCATCCAGAGATTCGGCACAGACAGCCACTGCCGGAGCTCGTTCTCGCTGATCTCGTTCTCACCGAGGGCGGCCTGGCAATGCTCCTCGATCAGCTTGGTCACCCCTGGCACGTCGCCGGTACTCACCGCTCGAAGCGTGACGCTCACGCGAGCTCCTCCAGCGTGTCGACCAGCCGCGTGAGGTCGGGCAGCTCCCGCGTGGGCTGCGGTCCCGGCTGCTCGCCGAGGCGGTTGATCCAGATCGAGTGCAGGCCGAGCTCGTTCGCCGGTGCGACGTCGTGGAAGAGGCTCGCCGCGACGTGCACGTCCGGCAGGCGGCCGGCCTGCTCCTCGAAGGCGCGCCAGTGGCCGAGCGCGGGCTTGTACGAGCGGATCTCGGAGGCCACGATCGCAACCTCGAACGACACCCCGAGCTGTGCCAGCGAGGCATCGATGAAGTCGCGATCGGTGTTCGACAGGATCGCGAGCTTCCAGCCGCGGCCTCGCGCCTGTTTCAGCGCCGGCGGAACCTCGTCGAACGGCCGCCAGTGCGGCAGTGCCCTTGCGAGCGCGTCCTCCTCACCTAGAGGCGCCCCGAAACGACGCATCGCCTCGGTCAGGACCTGGCGGTAGGAGCGGGTGCCGTCGGCCTCGAGCTCCGG
Source organism: Gaiellales bacterium (assembly GCA_038237925.1). GTDB lineage: Bacteria > Actinomycetota > Thermoleophilia > Gaiellales > Gaiellaceae > AC-32. The sequence continues at coordinate 63,140 of JBBRYF010000003.1, forward strand.
CTCGAGCTCGTGGTAGCGCTCGAGCAGCTCGTCGGCGCGACCGTCGCCGAAGACGCGCGAGAGCTCGGCCCGGATCCCGCCGTTCCAGTCGATCAGGGTGCCGTAGCAGTCGAAAGTCGCCCAACGCTCCCCCGCCACGAGCACGAGCCTACCCGAGTGGTGGCTAGTCCTCGAAGCGGCGGATGACGATCGTGGCGTTGTGGCCGCCGAAGCCGAATGAGTTCGAGACAGCCGTGCGAACGTCCGCCTCACGCGACTCGTTCGGGATGTAGTCGAGGTCGCACTCCGGGTCCGGATCGTCGTAGTTGATCGTCGGCGGGAGCACGCCGCGCTCGACCGCCAGGATCGAGAACATCGCCTCGACGGCGCCTGCCGCGCCGAGGCAGTGGCCGGTGGCGCCCTTCGTCGAGGAGACCGACGTGTTGCGGGCGTTCTCCTCGCCGAGCGCGAGCTTGATCACCCGCGTCTCGGCCGCATCGCCGAGTGGTGTCGACGTGCCGTGCGCGTTGATGTAGTCGATCTCGCTCGGGTCGACTCCGGCGTCGCCGAAGGCCATCGTCATCGCGCGAGCGGGATTCTCGCCGGACGGATCGGGCTCCGTGATGTGGCGCGCGTCGGAGGAGACGCCGTAGCCGAGCAGCTCCGCGCGGATGTTCGCTCCGCGGGCGCGCGCGTGCTCGAGCTCCTCCAGCACCACGACGGCGCCGGCCTCGCCCATCACGAACCCGTCACGCGCGGCGTCGAACGGCCGGCTCGCCGCCTCCGGGTCGTCATTGCGCCGCGAGAGGGCGCGCATCGCGCTGAAGCCGGCGATCCCGACCTCGGTCACGGGCGCCTCCGTGCCGCCGCAGAGCATCACGTCGGCCCGACCGAGCCGGATCGCATCGAGACCGTCGCCGATCGCCATGTTCGACGCGGCGCAGGCCGTGCACTGCGAGCTGAGCGGCCCCTGGGTGCCGAGCTGCATCGACACCCAGGCGGCGCCCATGTTCGGGATGATCTCCGGGATCGAGAAGGGGTTGACGCGGTCCGGGCCGCGCTCGAGCAGCTCGCTGTGACAGTCCTGAAAGGCCTTCAGCCCGCCGATCCCCGTCGCGATCGCGGCGCCGATGCGATCCGACTCGGCCGCGATGTCGAGCCCGGAGTCGGCCTCGGCCTGCCGCGCCGCCGCGACGATCAGGTGCGCGAAGCGGTCCATGCGCCGCGCCTGCTTGCGGTCGATGTAGTCGGTCGGGTCGAAGTCCTTGACCTCGCAGGCGAAGTGGACGGCGTAGTCGGTCGAGTCGAACTGCGTGATCTCGCCCGCGCCGGATCGGCCGGCGATCAGGTTCTGCCAGCTCGTCTCCGCGTCTTTGCCGAGCGGAGTGACGGCGCCGATGCCGGTGATCACGACCCTGCGCCGTCCGTTGAGGCTCATCCCGTTATTCAACGCCTACCTTCCGCGAGCGCCGCGGCCAGCTGCCCTTGCGCGCCAGTTCTTCGGCCAATCCAAACGCATAGCGTGTTGCTCACGTCACATTCCGAGTCCGCCGTCGACGAGGAGTACCTCGCCTGTGATGAAGGCGGCCTCGTCGGAGCAGAGGAAGCGTACCGCCCCCGCGATGTCCTCCGGCTCACCGAGCCGGCCAAGCGGGGTGTTGCCGAGCATCGCCTGCTGTGCCTCCTCGGGAAGCACCTCGGTCAGACGCGTGTTCACGTAGCCGGGCGCGACGACGTTCGCGCGCACGTTACGGCTGCCGAGCTCGCGGGCCAGCGACTTGGTGAAGCCGATGATCCCGGCCTTCGAGGCGCCGTAGTTCGTCTGGCCCCAGTTGCCGTGCACCCCGACGATGCTGGACACGTTCACGATCGCCCCGGCCCGCTTCTTCATCATCGCGCGGGTGACGGCGCGGCAGGTGTAGAAGACCGACGACAGGTTGGTCTCGATCACGTCGCGCCAGTCCTCGTCGGACATCCGCGCGAGCAGGCCGTCTCGGGTCAGGCCCGCGTTGTTGACGAGGATGTCGAGCTCGCCGGCCTCCTCGACGAGGCGCTTCGCCTGTTCCGCGTCGGAGACGTCCGCCTGGACCGCGCGGCCGCCCGCCTCCTTCGCGACTGCCTCGGCCTCCTCGGCGCCGGACCGGTAACCGACCACCACCTCGGCTCCGGCGCTCGCCAGCTCGAGCGCGATCGCGCGGCCGATGCCACGCGAGCCACCGGTGACGAGCGCGGTCTTGCCCTCGAGCGAGCAGAACACCGCGTCAGGCAGAGTTGAGGGTCTCCCGGAGCTTCTCCAGGGAGGCGAGGTCGCCGACCGGGATCGCCTTGACGCTGCGGTCGATCCTCTTCAGTAAACCGCTCAGGACGTTGCCGGGGCCGACCTCGACAAAGACCTTCACGCCCTGGCGCATCAGCTCACGCGCCGCCTGCGTGAAGCGCACGGGCGCCGTCAGCTGCTCGACCAGGAGCGACGCCATCCGCTGAGCGGGCTCGATCTTCGCCGACACCGTGGACATGAACGGCGCGACCGGATCGGCGAACTTCACGCGCTCGATCGCGGGGCGCAGATGCTCGGCCGCGGCTCTTATAAGGGGGCTGTGGAACGCCCCCGAGACGCGGAGCTTGACCGTCCGGCGAGCGCCTTCGCGCTCGGCCTCGCTGCAGCACTCGTCCACCGAGGGATTCTGGCCGGAGATAACGATCTGGCCGGGGCAGTTGTAGTTCGCCGGCCACACGTTCGCGATCCGCTCGCAAAGCGCCTCGACGACCTCATCTTCGAGGCCCAGAATCGCCGCCATCGAGCCCGGGTTCTCGCGGGCCGCCTCGGCCATCGCGAGGCCGCGCTCGCGGACGAGCCTGATCGCGTCCTCGGTCGAAAGGGCCTGCGCCGCCGCCAGCGCGGCAAACTCGCCGACCGAGTGGCCGACCACGACATCCGGCTCGAAGCCCTCCGACCGCAGCGCTGCCAGAACGGCGAGGCTCGTGGCCACGAGCGCCGGCTGCTGGACCTCCGTCTGGACGAGCTCCTCCTCGGGCGCCTCGAAGCAGAGCCGAACGAGGTCGAGGCCCGAGGCCTCGCTGGCCTGGTGGTAGACCTCCATCGCCGCGGGCACGGCGAGGGCGATCTCACGGCCCATCCCCGCCTCGAGCGAGCCCTGGCCGGGAAAGCAGAATGCGATCTTCGTGGCGCTCATCCAGTTCCTCCGTCTGTCCATTCGATCAAACCGGAGCCCCACGTGAGCCCGGCACCCATTCCCGTCATCAGCACGAGCTGCCCTTCGTGCAGCCGTCCGGCGGCCTGCGCATCGGCGAGCGCGAGCGGAATCGAGCCCGACGACGTGTTCCCGTAACGGTCGACGTCAACCACGGTCTTCTCCTCCGGGATCCCGAGTCTTTGGCGCGCGTGCTCGATGATCCTGACATTCGCTTGGTGCGGCACGTAGACGTCCACGTCGTCGATCGTGCGGTCGCACTCGGCCAGCACGGCCTTGGCGGAGGTGACGAGGACGCGCGTCGCGAACTTGAAGACCTCCCGGCCGTTCATCTTCACGAAGTGCAGCCGTTCGGCCACGGACTCCGCGGTCGCAGGCTGCGCGGACCCTCCGGCGGGCAGGTACAGCTGCGGCCCGCCAGAGCCGTCGGCGCCGAGCTCGAAGCCGAGGAACCCGCCGTGTTCGACCCGCTCGAGCACGACCGCGCCCGCGCCGTCGCCGAAGAGCACCGCGGTGCCGCGGTCGCTCCAGTCCAGGATCCGCGAGAGCACGTCGCCGCCGACGATCAGCGCCTTGTGCGCGAGCCCGGCCGCCAGCATCCCGTAGCCCTGCGCGACTGCGTACATGAAGCCGGTGCAGCCGGCCGACAGGTCGTAGGCCGCCGCGTCCGGAGCACCGAGGCGGTCGGCGAGGATCGCGCCGGTCGACGGGAAGGCCATGTCGGGCGTGACCGTCGCGACGATGATCAGGTCGATCTGCGCGGGCTCGACGCCCGCCTGCTCCAGCGCGTCGCGCGCGGCCGGGAGGCAGAGGTCGGAGAGCGCCTCCCCCGGTTCTGCGATGCGGCGCTCCCGGATCCCGGTGCGCTCGCGAATCCACTCGTCGGAGGTCTCCATCATCGTCGAGAGCTCGTCGTTCGTGACCACCCGGTCGGGCACGCGGGCGCCGATGCCGGTAATCGAGATCGCGGCGCCGTTGGCGGTACCGATCATCGTTCCACCGCGTCGCTCGCCTTCGGCTCACTGCCATGGGGGAAACCATGTTTCCCCCATGTGCCCCCTTCTTTTCCTGAGCACGCCCAACCTCCCACGCCGCTCTCATCGGCGCGAGAGGCCGGGATTGCCGGACGGGAAACCTCCCGGTTTCCCGAGACCCCTCCCCCTCGCTGAACCGACGAGCTAACGCTCATCGTTCCACCGCGAAGGTCAGCGTCCCGCGGGCCGCTAGCTGACCGTCGACGTGCGCCGTCGCCTTGCCCTTGCCGATCGGCCCGCGCACCGCCTCGAGCTTGCACTCGAAGACGAGCTCGTCGCCCGGCTCGACGATGCGCTTGAAGCGGACGTCGTCGATCCCGGCGAAGAGCGCGAGCCGGCCGCGGTTCTCCTCCTGCGTGAGCACCGCGACGGCGCCGGTCTGCGCCATCGCCTCGACGATCAAGACACCGGGCATGATCGGCCGACCCGGGAAGTGACCCGCCAGATACCACTCGTCGGGCCGCACGGTCTTGCGCGCGACCACCCGCTCGCCGGGCTCGAGCTCGAGCACCTCGTCGATGAGGAGGAACGGCTCACGGTGAGGCAGAATCGCCTCGATCTCCTGGCGGTTGAGGACCGTCACGCGAGGCGCGGGCGAAGGTCGGGTTGCACGGCCGCCTAGTGTATTTGGCGATGACCGACTCGCTGGCGCCCGCTACGGTCGTGCCGCGGCTGCGCGGCCGGCTCGGCCGCCCGTACGAGCACGTCGATTCCACGCCGTCGACCCAGCTGCTCGTCGCTCCCGAAGCGCCCGAAGGCGCGCTCGTCGCGGCCGAGGAGCAAACAGCCGGCCGAGGGCGACTCGGCCGGCGCTGGCTCGCGCCGGGCGGCACGAGCCTCCTCTGCTCGCTGCAGCTGCGGCCTGCCGTGCCGCAGGAGCGCTTGCCCGAGCTGACCGGCGTGGCGGCGCGCGCGTGCGCGGAGGCGATCACGGCACTGACGGGCCTCGAGCCCGAGCTGAAGTTCCCGAACGACGTGCTGCTCGGCGGCCGCAAAGTCGCCGGGATCCTCGCCGAGGCGCGTGAGGAGCGGGTCGTCCTCGGCCTGGGCGTGAACGTCAACGTCCCGGCCGCGGACCTCCCGCAGAAGGTCTACTTAGCGGCGACCTCGCTGCTCGTCGAGACGGGACGGGAGCTCGACCGCGCCGAGCTGCTCGTCGAGCTACTCGAGTGCCTCGAGCGCCGTTACGACGCCTGGCTCAGCGCCGGAAGCTGACCACGCGGCTCCGGTTGCCGGCGGAGTCGACGGCGTACGCGGTCAGGCCCCGCACCGGGCCGCGGTGCGCGAGGTGGACGAGCCCGGCCCGCCGCACCCTCAGCCGTCGCCGGCGGCCGTTGACCGCCACGACCAGCGAGCCCGGCTCCGAGACGCGGAAGACGAGAGACCCTCGAGAGACGAGGCGCAGCGACGGCGGGTGACGATCGATCCGCACCAACACACGCTGGACCACCTCGAGCAGCGAGTCCGTCGCCCGAACGGCAACCGTGTACCGCCCGTCCGGGAGCCCGCTTCCGTCCCAGCTCAGCTGCTGCGCTCCGGGCGCGGAGTCCTGCTCGAGCAGCGTCGCCATGACCCGGGTCCCGCGTAGCACCAGCACGTCCACGTGCGCCGGGTTCTGCAGGGTGAACGAGAGCCCTACCGCGTCGAGCACGCCGTCGTCATTCGGGGAGAACGCCGGGGTGTCGGCCGCCGTAGCCGCGAGCGTGCGGTCGATCGAGAAGCGCACCGCGGACTGAACCTGCTTGGCAACCACGGTCGCGATCAGCGTGAGCCGGTAGCGGCCGTCCGGAAGCGCCTCCGGGTTCCAGGTGAGCTCCTGCTTGCCGGCCGCACGCGAGCCGTTGAAGAGCGTGGCCAGGACGTTCCCCGCCGCGTCCTGCACCGTCACGTTGACCGTTGCTGCGGCCGACAGCCTGTACGCGACCTTCCCATCGTCGCCGCGCCCGTCGCCGTTCGGCGAGAGGATCGCCGGCGTGACGCTCAGCCTCTGCACGGAGAGAGGCGCCGGCGCCTCGCCGATCGAGCCTGTCGCCGCCCGCATCTGCGGGGCGGTGATCGCCCACGTGTAGTGACCCTCCGGCACGGCGCTCGCATCCCAGGTCCAGTCGACGCGCGTGCCTGTCCCGGTGCTGGACGCGACGGTCGTGCCTGTCGAGTCGCGAACGGTCACGGTCCAGCCGGCCTCGCCCGAAAGTCGCGCAGTGAACCGGATCGGCCCCCCGATCGCGCCGCTGACAGTGGGCGAGTAGAGCTTCGGAAGCCCCGTCCTCGCGACCGCCGAGCGGATCGACGGAAGCTGCCCGTAGAGGCTCGCACCTGGGCAGCTCGTCGGGTAGGCGTCGCGGTGGCCGGAGATCGCGCGCAGCGTGACCGCCCTGCCGGCGGGGTAGCGCGGGTTCCCCGCCGAGACGCGCACGACGCTCGAGAGCGGGTCGACGTGCGCGAGGTCGAGCCGCCAGGCGATCAGCGAGACGAGCGCGGCACGGGCTGCCGGCGTGATCGAGGTCGAGCTGTAGTCGCCGATCACAGCGACCCCGACCGAGCCGCTGTTGAAGCCCATCGCGTGAGCGCCGACGACCGGCCTCGTCATCCCGCCGTAGCGGCCTTCGAAGATCTGGCCGTACTTGTCGACGAGAAAGCTGTAGCCGATGTCGTTCCAGCCGTTGCCCTTGACGTGGTAGAGCTCGATCGCCCGCACGATCGAGGCGGACTGCGACTTCGAGTAGGCGTTCGAACCCGCGGTGTGATGGACGATCGCGAGGTGGATCCCGTCGGCGTAGTAGGGAGCCGCGCGGCGGATCGACTCGTCGGCGTGCCAGCCGGCCCGCGTCACGATCGACGGGGCGCCTGCGATCTCGGCGCGCTTGACGAGGCCCGCCGGGTTCCGGCTGCGGACGAGCACCGCCCTGAGCCGAGTCACACGGCCGTCCGCCCGGTACTCGATCCGGCTCGACGGCCCCGTCCAGAACGGCTCGCCGACGCGCCAGCCGCGTGTCGTCCGTTCCCGGCCTCGGTCGGGCGCCGCGTCCTCCTCCGCCGACAGCCGCCACGAACTCCAGCGCCCGGCAAGGTCGCGCGTCCGGAAACGGACGAGCCCCGGGCCGCGCCAGTGGAAGCCGACGAGCTCGAAGGTGCCTGGCGAGAGCACGCGCCGCGCAGCCTGCGGCTGGAGGTCTCGCTGCTGTACGAGCCCGGCGGCGAGTGCGGAACCGGGCATCACGGCGGCGAGGACGGCTGCGATTAGTAGCGACTTCAAGGAACGACCCGACTTCGAGAGTCGCAGAGGACTTCCTCGCCCGCAAGGAAAACCGCTGCTCGCTGATAGAATCTTTACGACCGTGAAAGGGCCGTTCTTGCGGGCATTTTTCGGCTCGGTGGCAGCGGCCCTCGCCGTTCCGGCACTTGCTCTCGCCGCCTCCTCCGGGCAGCCCCGCGTGCTCGCGATTCACTTCGAGCTGGAGGTCAACCCGGTCACCTCGAGCTATCTCGACCACGAGCTCGACGCGGCGCAGAAGAATCACTACGACGCCGCGGTGATCGTACTCGACACTCCAGGCGGGCTCTCGGAGTCGATGCGGAAGATCGTCAAGAAGGAGATCGGCCTCAAGATCCCGGTGATCGTCTACGTCTCGCCGAGCGGCGCACGGGCCGCCTCGGCAGGGGTCTGGATCACGGAAGCCGCCGACATCGCGGCCATGGCTCCGGCGACGAACATCGGCTCCTCGACTCCGATCGACTCGAGTGGCCAGAACCTCGGCTCCGACCTGCGCCGGAAGGTGATCAACGACGCGGTCGCCTCCCTGACGAGCCTCATGCGCTTCCACCATCGCGACGCCGCATGGGCCGCGCTGGCCGTGCGGAAGGCCTCGAACCTCGACGAGCAGAACGCGAAGAAGATGAACGTCGTCGACGTGCTCGCACCCTCGCTGCCCGCCCTGCTCAACAAGCTCGACGGTCGCAAGACGATCGGCAAGGGCTTCACGCTGCACACCGCCAACGCCCAGATCGTCTCCGTCAACCCCGGCTTCTTCACGGGTCTCTTGAACACGCTGATCGACCCGAACCTGATCCCCCTGCTCTTTCTCGCGGGGATCGCGGGACTAGGCTTCGAGATCTTCCACCCGGGCGTCGTGCTCCCGGGCGCGCTCGGCGGCGTCTCGCTCGTGCTCGCGCTGTTCGGCTTCGCCGTGCTCCCGATCAGCTGGGCCGGCCTCGCGCTGCTGATCCTCGGCGCGGCGTTGCTCGTGATCGACGCGCACGTGATTACCCACGGCGCGCTCACGGTGTCGGGGCTGATCAGCATGGTCGTCGGGTCGCTGCTGCTCTTCCACAACGCGCCGGCGCCGTACAACCAGCACAACACCCCGCTGCTCGTCGGCTTCGCGATCGTGCTCGGCGGCATCTGGGCCTTCGCGATGACGAAGGCGGTCCAGGTCCGGCGGAGCCCCGTGGCCGTCGGCCCGCAGACGATGGTGGGCGAGGTCGGCCAGGTCAGGCGCGACGATTTGGTCTTCGTGCAGGGCGAGCTCTGGCGCGCCCGGACGGCGGGCGGCGAGCTGCTGCATCCGGGCGAGCGGGTGCGAGTTGCCGGAGTCGGCCCGGAGCTCACGCTGCTCGTGGAACCGCTGGCCGAGTAGGATCTCCTTCGTGGCCGCCGCGGCAATCATCGTCGTCGTACTCCTGTTCATCGTCGTGCTCTTCCTGGTCTCGGCGATCAAGGTGGCGCGCGAATACGAGCGCGGGATCGTCTTCCGACTCGGGCGGCTCCTGCCGGAGCCGAAGGGCCCGGGCCTGTTCATTCTGATTCCGATCGTCGACCGGATGGTCAAGGTCGACCTCCGCACGATCACGCTGAACATCCCGCCGCAGGAAGTGATCACCAAGGACAACGTCCCGGCGCGGGTGAACGCCGTCGCCTACTTCCGGATCGTCGAGCCGAAGAACGCGATCGTCCAGATCGAGAACTTCATGGTCGCGACTTCGCAAATCGCGCAGACGACGCTGCGGTCGGTGCTCGGCCAGCACCTGCTGGACGAGCTGCTCTCGGAGCGCGACAAGATCAACGCGATCCTGCAGGAGATCATCGACGAGGCGACGTCGCCCTGGGGCATCAAGGTCTCGATCGTCGAGGTCAAGGACGTCGAGATTCCCTCCGGGATGCAGCGCGCGATGGCGCGGCAGGCCGAGGCCGAGCGCGAGCGGCGCGCGAAGGTGATCAATGCCGAGGGCGAGTTCCAGGCCTCCGAGCGGCTGAAGGACGCGGCACTCGTGATCGAGGAGCACCCGATCGCGCTCCAGCTGCGCTACCTGCAGACACTGCTGGAGCTTGGCTCGTCGCAGTCGACGACGATCGTCTTCCCCGCGCCGATCGACCTGCTGACGCCGTTCCTCGAGCGCGTCAAGAAGTCCTGACTCCGGACCTGCGGGTCGACCCGCTCTCCGGCCGCTTTGTCGCGGTCGCGTCGGGCCGCTCGGGCCGCCCGGGAGCCAGTTCCCCGCGGCTCGAGCCCGCCTCCGCCGAGGAGCTCGAGTCCTGCCCGTTCTGCGAGGGGCGCGAGGATCGCACGCCGCCCGAGGTGCTCGCGCTGCCGGCCGAGGGCCGCAAGCCGGACACCCCCGGCTGGAACGTGCGCGTCGTGCCGAACAAGTACCCCGCCTTCGAGCGGCAGGAGGTGATCGTCCATTCGCCCGAGCACGCCCGCTCAATCGCCGAGCTCGGCGCGGCGCAGCTCGGCCTCGTCGCCGAGGCCTGGCGCCTGCGGGCCGAGGATGCACGTGAGCAGGGCCGGACGCTCTTTGCCGGGATCAACGAGGGCCGCGCTGCCGGCGCAAGCCTGCTGCACTCGCATTCGCAGCTCGTCTGGCTCGATGCCGAGCCGCCGATCCCGAGGGCCGAGGGCGGTGACGGTTGCCGCCTGTGCGACTACCTCGAGCTCGAGCGCGGCGAAGGCACCCGCGTCGTCGAAGACGCCGGCGGGCTCGTCCTCCTCTGCCCCTATGCGAGCCGCTCGCCGTTCGAGTGCCTGATCGCGCCGGTCGAGCACGACGGCGACGGCTTCGAAAGCCCGCTGCTCGGCGCCGCGCTCGAGGTGGCCGCGGAGGCGCTGCGCCGTCTTGCAGCGCTCGACGGCCCGCGCCCTGCGAACCTCTGGCTGCATGAGGCGGGACACTGGCACCTCGAGCTCTTGCCGCGCCTGAACGTGTACGCGTCGCTCGAGCTCGGCGCCGGCCACTACATCAACACGCTCGCGCCGGAGCGCGCAGCGGAGGAGCTCCGCCGCTAGCTCGCGGGCGTGCCGTCGGTCTCGCGGAAGCGCCGCGCGGCCTCGATTGCCGCGCCCAGGTTCAGGCCCTTGTCCTTCGCCTGCTTGATCAGCATCACCGTCTCGAGCGCCTCGATGTCGTAGATGCGCTGCTTGTTCCCCTTCGTCGGGATCTGGGCCTTGTTGGTCCAGTAGTCGAGCTGCATCTTCGAGATGCCGACGATGTGGCACACCTGCCCGAGGTAGAGCTCGATCTTGTCGAGGTGCTCGGCCAGGTCGATCGGCTCGAGAAAGTCCGCTGCCTTGTCGTACACCATTTCCTTACGCCTCCCGCGCCGATGCTTCCTTGTTGAAAGTTATAGCGACCTGCTTCCAGTTATGGAAGGGCCACCGGCGCAGACTTACTCGTTCTTGCCGTTTTCTGCCGCTGTGGCAGAAGCGGGTTCAGGGTCGACCGGCGGCTCGTCGGTGCCCTCGGGCGGCTCCTCGGCCTCGGCCACGAGCGCGATGCTCGACACCTGCTCGTCGCCACGCAGCCGCATCACGATCACGCCCTGTGTCGCGCGGCCGAGCCGCTTGATCTCCTCGGCGGGCATGCGGATGATCGTACCGCCGTTCGAGATCAGCATCACCTGGAAGCCCTCGCGAACGGGCAGCGCGCCGGCGAGCTTGCCGCGCGCCTTCGTGAGCTGGACGGTCTTGACACCCAGGCCGCCGCGGCCCTTCACCGGGTAGTCGGCCATCTTCGTGCGCTTGCCGAAGCCCTGGTCGGTGACGACGAGCATGTCGACCTCGTCGTCTGCGATCCCGGCCGAGATCACCTCGTCGCCCTTGCGCAGGCCCATGCCCTTCACCCCGGAGGTCGCGCGGCCCATCGGCCTCACCTGGTCCTCATGGAAGCGGATCGCCTGGCCCTTGCGCGAGACGAGGATGATGTCCTCGTTGCCCGAGGAGTGGAGCACGTCGACGAGCGCGTCGTCGTCGCGGAGCTTGATCGCGATGATCCCGTCGGCCTTGAGCGGGGTGTTGTACTCCTCGAAGCGCGTCTTCTTGACGATGCCGTTGCGCGTTGCGAGTACGAGGTACTGGGCCTCCTTGAACTCGCGCGTGGCGATCACGGCCTTCACCTGCTCGTCTTGGGCGAACGGCAGCAGGTTGACGATCGCGCGGCCCTTCGACTGGCGCGATCCAAGCGGCAGCTCGTGCACCTTCAGCCGGTAGACCTTGCCGACCGAGGTGAAGAAGAGCAGGTAGTCGTGGGTCGAGGCGACGAAGAGATGCTCGATGTAGTCCTCGTCCTTCAGGTCCATCCCCATCACGCCGATCCCGCCGCGGCGCTGCTCGCGGTACGTCGTGACCGGCAGACGTTTGACGTAGCCGGAGCGCGTGATCGCGATGACCATGTCCTCCTCGGCGATCAGGTCCTCGAGCTCGAGCTCGCCCTCCGCGGCGACGATCTCGGTGCGCCGGCTGTCGTTCTTGCCATAGATCTCCTTGATCTCGAGCAGCTCCTCCTTGATCAGCCCGTCGATCCGCGTCTGATCGCCGAGAATCGCGCGCAACTCGGCGATGCGCTCCTGGAGGTCGCCGAACTCGCCTTCGATCTCCTTTCGCGCCAACCCGGTGAGGCGCGCGAGCCGGAGGTCGAGGATCGCCTGCGCCTGAATCTCGGAGAGCTCGAACTGCTCCATCAGGCCCTCGCGCGCGGTGTCGGTGTCGGCCGCGCCGCGGATCAGCGCGATCACGGCGTCGAGGTTGTCGAGCGCGGTCAGGTAGCCCTGGAGGATGTGCCCGCGGTCCTCGGCCTTGCGCAGCTCGTACTTCGACCGGCGGGTGACGACCTCGCGCTGGAAGTCGAGGTAGTGCCGGATCAGCTCGAGCAGCGAGAGCGTCTTCGGCACGCCGCCGACGAGCGCGACCGCGTTGTAGCCGAACGACGTCTGCAGCGGCGTGTGCTTGAACAACTTGTTCAGGGCGACCTGCGGCACCGCTTCGCGCTTCAGCTCGATGTAGATCCGCATGCCGTCCTTGTCGGAGTGATCCGCGAGTGCCTCGTCGGTCATCGGGATCTCCGTTAGGACCTTGCTCTCGACGAGCTCGGCGATCTTCTCGATCACGCCGCCCTCGCCGCCCTTCTTCACGCCGTACGGCAGCTCGGTCACGATGATCGCGTTCTTGCCCCCGCGCAGCTCCTCGATGTGTGCGCGGGCGCGCATCACGACGCGGCCTCGGCCCGAGCGGTAGGCGTCACGAATCCCCGGCCGGCCGACGATGTAGCCGCCCGTCGGGAAGTCGGGGCCCTTCACGTGCCGTGACAAGCGCTCAACGTCGATCTCCGGGTCGTCGATCATCGCGACGATCCCGTCGATCACCTCGCCGAGGTTGTGTGGCGGGATGTTGGTCGCCATCCCGACGGCGATCCCCGCCGAGCCGTTGACGAGCAGGTTCGGGAAGCGCGAGGGCAGGACGCTCGGCTGCCGCCGCGACTCGTCGTAGTTCGGCTCGAAGTCGACCGTGTTGGCGTCGATGTCGCGGAGCAGCTCGGTGGCGACCCGCGACAGGCGCGCCTCGGTGTAGCGCATCGCCGCCGGCGGGTCGCCGTCGATCGAGCCGAAGTTGCCCTGCCCGTCGACGAGCGGGTAGCGCAGCGAGAACGGCTGCGCCATCCGGACGAGCGTGTCGTAGATCGCGGAGTCGCCGTGGGGGTGGTACCGGCTCATGACGGTGCCGACCGTGGCCGCGGACTTCTTGTAGGGACGGCCGGGCTGGAGGCCATCCTCGTGCATCCCGTAGAGGACGCGCCGGTGGACCGGCTTCAGGCCGTCGCGCACGTCCGGCAGCGCGCGGCTGACGATGACCGACATCGCGTAGTCCAGGAAGCTCGACCGCATCTCCTGGTCGAGCTCACGCGACTCGACGCGGCCGCCCGAGATCGAGTCGGGCAGCAGATCAGACATCGAGGAACTTGACGTCGGTCGCGTTCTGCTCGATGAAGTCGCGGCGCGGCTCCACCTGGTCGCCCATCAGGCGCGAGAACCAGAGGTCCGCAGCCGACGCGTCCTCGACGTCGACACGGATCAGCATTCGGCGAGCCGGGTCCATCGTCGTCTCCCAGAGCTGGCCGTGGTTCATCTCGCCGAGGCCCTTGAAGCGGCTGATCTGGATTCCCTCCTTTGCGAGGGTGATCGACTCGTCGCGCAGATCCTCGAAGGTCTCGGCCTCAGCGGTCTTCTTGCCCAGCTTGAGCGAGAAGGGCGGCAGGCCGCCCGCGATCTCGGCGAGCCGGCCGTAGGTGCGGCGCACGTGTTCGTAGATCGGGGAGCTGAGGAGCTCCTTCGGAACGGAGACGTCGGTCGCCGCGCTCGTCTCTACCTCGACCATCTTCACGCGCACGCCGTCGGCGTCTGCGGAGAGGATCGAGAAGGCGTACCCGTTGGCCGGGGCTGCCTCGAGCACGCGCGCGACGTCCTTCGGGTCGGCGGCGTCGCTCTCGACCAGGCGGTGCGCGATCACGAAGTCCGCGGGCAGCGAGCCGAAGTCCGAGCGCAGCCGCGCGGACCAGCCCTCGAATTCGGTCAAGGCGCGCTGGAAGCGCCCGTAGCGCGACTCGGTCAGCTTGACCGGTGCGCCCCCACGAGAGCTGATCTCGAGCTCAGGGAACTTCTCGCGGACGAGCAGCTCCTCCAGCTGGATGTCCTTGATCAGGTAGCTCTCCCGCCCCCCGATCTTCGCCAGATAGAGCGGCGGCACGGCGATGTAGATGTGCCCGCGGTCGAAGAGCTCCGGCATGTGGCGGTAGAGGAAGGTCAGGATCAGCGTCCGGATGTGGGCGCCGTCCACGTCGGCGTCGGTCATCACGATGACGCGGTTGTAGCGGAGCTTGGCGAGGTCGAACTCCTCGCCGATCCCGGTGCCGATCACCTGGACGAGCGACTGGATCTCGGTGTTCGAGAGCACCTTCCCGATCCGGTTCTTCTCGCTGTTGATGATCTTCCCGCGCAGCGGCAGGATCGCCTGGTTCGACTTGTCACGCGCCTGTTTCGCCGAGCCGCCGGCGGAGTCGCCCTCGACGATGAAGAGCTCGGTCAGCTCGGGGTCGCGGATCTGGCAATCGGCGAACTTCTTCGCCATCCCGCCGCCGAAGGCGCCCTTGCGGCGCGTCAGCTCGCGGGCCTTGCGCGCCGCCTGCCTTGCGCGCGCCGCGGAGATCGCCTTGAGGATGATCTGCTTGGCGTCGGTGGGGTTCTCCTCGAGGAACTCCGCCAGGCCGGCGTTGACGGTTTGCTCGACGAAGCCCCGAACCCAGGGGTTGCCGAGCTTCGTCTTGGTCTGGCCCTCGAACTGCGGCTCCTGGAGCTTCACCGAGATCACGGCCGCCAGCCCCTCGCGCGCGTCCTCGCCCTCGAGGTTGTCGTCCTTCTCCTTCAGCAGCGCCTTGTCCCGCGCGTACTTGTTCAACGTGCGAGTCAGCGCGGCGTTGAAGCCCGAGAGGTGCGTCCCGCCTTCGTGGGTGTTGATGTTGTTCGCGAACGAGAACACCGACTCGACGTACTTGGTATTCCACTGCATCGCGACCTCGATCTGACCCTGGTCGTTGGCGCCTTCGAAGTAGACGACGTGCTTGTGGACGGGATCCTTGGACTCGTTGATGTAGCCGACGAAGTCGCGGATGCCGCCCTCGTACAGGAATTCCTGCGTCTCGCCGCCGGCGCGCTCGTCGGTGAGGACGATGCGCAGCCCGCGTGTCAGGAATGCGGTCTCACGCAGCCGCTGGACGAGCGTGTCGGTCGACAGCTCGAGCTCCTCGAAGATCTCGGCGTCGGGCATGTACGAGATCGTCGTCCCCGACTCGCCCTTCGGGACCGTGCCGACCACTTCCATCTCGGTCGTAGGGACCCCGCGCGCGAATTCCTGGTGATAGTTCTTGCCGTCGCGGCGGACGTCCACCTTCAGCCACTCGGACAGAGCATTGACGACCGAGATCCCGACGCCGTGCAGCCCGCCCGACACCTTGTAGCCGTTGCCGCCGAACTTGCCGCCGGCGTGGAGCTTCGTCAGCACGACCGTCAGCGCCGGCAATCCCTGCTCCGGCATCACGTCGACAGGGATGCCCGACCCCTTGTCCTTGACCGTCACTGAGTTGTCCGGGTGGAGGATCACCTCGAGGCAGTCGTTACGGCCCGCGAGGGCCTCGTCGACCGAGTTGTCGACAACCTCGTAGACCAGGTGATGGAGCCCTCGGGCCCCGGTCGAGCCGATATACATGCCCGGTCGCAGCCGAACGGGCTCGAGGCCCTCGAGAACGGTGATGTCCTTAGCGGTATAAGTAGACTCAGGCATGAAAAAAGCCCTGCAAGTTCAGCATTTCCGGGCTGCGACCAGTCTACCAGACAGCGCGGCCGTCACCGGCACGCGCGAGGCTCAAACGCGCAGCTTTTTCTACCGATTTGCGAAGTTCTTCGGACTCGATCGGCGCAGCCAGCTCCTGCGCCTCCCGCACCTGCTCGGGCGTCGGGTCCGGAACGGGCGGCCGGCGCGTCTCAGCCGCCGGCTGCGGGAGCTCGGGGAGCGGTCCCGGCGCGAAGCGCAAGCGCGTCGGCGCGGCCTCGCCGAGGGCCTCGCGCAGGCGGCCGGCGATCTCGGACTCGAGCTGCTGCAGCTCGAACGCCCAGGTCGACGATGACGCGGAGACCCGCAGCATCCCGTCGCGGGCGATGCGAGCGGGCCACGCGTTGGCGGCCAGCGTCTCGCCGACCGCTTCAGGCCACGCCGCGACCAGGTCGGCCATCTCGCCCGCGCTCCCGAAGCGGCCGAGCTCGCGCCTGACCTCGCTCCCGATCGGCTCCATCATCCGGCCCGCACCTCGCTCGTGCCGTCGTCGCTCTGTTCGATCTCGAGCAGCTGCGACGGCTCTCCCGGAAGCGCGCTGCGGCTGGCGCTCGTGACGAGCGTCTGGCCGGAGGCCCGCAGGCGGTCGGCGAGGATGCGGCGGCGACCGCCGTCGAGCTCCGAGAGCACATCGTCGAGGAGGAGGAGCGGCCTCGTGCCGCGCCGCTCCTCGAGCAGCTCCGCCTCGCCGAGAAGCAGCGCGAGCACGGCCAGGCGCTGCTCGCCCTGGGAGCCGAACGTCCGCAGATCACGGTCGGCTGAGAGCACGCCGAGGTCGTCGAGGTGCGGCCCGGCTCCGGTCGCGCCGCGCTCGAGGTCGCGGTCGATCCGCTCCTCCAGCTGCGCAGCGGTGGGCGCGTCGCCGTCGTAGCGCAGCTCGGCCTGCGGCAGCCCCAGCTCGCCGGCCCGCTCGGTGAACCGCGGCTGCAACGCCGCGACCGTTTGGTGCCGGCCGGCGACGAGGTCGGCGGCGAGACGGCTGACCTGCTCGTTCCAGGGCGCGAGCGCCTCGCGGGACGAGACACCCTGCGCAACCCGCCGCAGCGCGGCATTGCGCTGCCCGACCGCGGCTCCGTACTCCGCCGAGAGACCCCCCCGTGACGGCGCGAGCCGGCCGAGCACGCGATCGAAGTAGGCGCGTCTTGCCGCCGGGCCGCCCTTCACGACCACGAGCCGGTCCGGGGTGAAGACGAGCGTCGTCACCTCGCTGCGCAGCTGCTCGGCGGCCCGCAGCCGCGCGCCGTTCACGGCCGCCCGCTTGCCGCTGCCGAGCTCGAGGGTGACCTCCAGCTCGAGCCCCACGCCGGCGCGGTCGCCGCGGAGAGCCACCCGTGCGGCGTCCTGTCCGAAGCGAACGAGCTGCGCGTCGGTGCGCGTCCGCGGCGAGAAGCCCTGCGTCCCGACGTGAAGCGACTCGAGCAGGTTGGTCTTACCCGCACCGTTCGGGCCCGTGACGAGAACGAGTCCCGGCTCCAGTCCCAGGTCGAGCTTGGAGTAGGAGCGAAAGTCCCTGAGCGCTACCGCGGCGACGATCAGTTAGCCCGCGAGCCGGATAGGCATGATCAGGTAAAGAAAGTCGTCCGACTCGCCCTGCAACACGGCCGGCCGCAGCGGGCTGATCAGCTTCATGCGGAGCTGCTCGCCGATCACCGACTCGACGCCGTCGCGTAGGAACTCGGCGTTGAACCCGATCTCGAGCGGCTCGCCGGAGAACGAGACCGGCAGCGACTCGCGGGCCTCGCCCACGTCCTGGGTCTGGGCCGACACCGTCAGCTCGCCGTCCGCGAAGCGCAGCCGCAGCGGCGAGTTGCGCTGCGCCATCACCGAGACGCGGCGCACCACGTCGAGCAGCTCCTCCCGCGGCAGCGGCAGCTCGTGATCGAACGCCTCCGGCACGAGCTGCTTGTAGTTCGGGAACTGCCCGTCGATGCGGCGCGTCGTCAGGAGCGCGTCGCCGGTCGAGAAGACGACCTGGTTCTCGTGCACGCCGAGCTCGATCCGCTCGCCGGTCTGGGCGATGCGCGCCAGCTCCCCGAGCGCCCGCGCCGGGACGATCGCCTCGAGCTCCGGCACCGACCCCTCCATCGACGTCTCCTTCACCGACAGGCGGTACGAGTCGGTCGCTGCCATCACGAGCTTCCCCGGCTCGAAGCGCATCAGGACGCCGGTGAGCACCGGGCGCGATTCGTCCCGCGACGCGGAGCGACTGACCCGCGCCACCGTCTCGAGCAGCGTCTCGCGGTCGACGTGGTGCCGGTCGACGGCGTCGGCGTCGGGCAGGCGCGGAAAGTCCTCAGCGTTGTAGGTGTGCAGCCGGTAGGTCGCCGAGCCAGAGCGAATCTCGACGGCCGCCTCCTCGAGCTTGTGCTCGATCGAGACCTCGGCGTCGGGCAGCAAGCGCGCGAGCTCGAGCAGCAGCCGGCCTGGGACGACAACGGATCCCTCCGACTCGACCTGCGCCTCCATCGAGGTGCGCAGCGAGAGCTCCATGTCGGTTGCGGCGAGGTCGAGCTTCCCGTCGGATCCTTGGAGCAGGATGCCGGCCAGGATCTGGACGGTGGTGCGCGTCGAGACGCCGCGCGAGACGACGCCGAGCGCACGCGACAGCTCGTCGCGAGGACAGGTGGTCTTGAGCGTTCCCCGTGCAACCACAGCTTCTGTTTCCATCATTTATGAATTTCCTTTGTCGTAGTAGTAGAGAGTGTGGAGTACGGGGAAGACGCCGTGTTCTGGCTCTGGGAGCGGGGTTGCGCTGTGGGCGCGACTTGGGGAGGAAACGGCCTTGTCTACAGGGGCCGAGACCACCGCCGGATCCGTCCCCAGGTTCACCGAGCCTGCTTGACGCGCGCGGTCAACTCTTGCACCAGGTTGTACACATCCCGGTCCTCGCGGATCATGCGCGAGATCTTCGAGGTCGCGTGGATCACTGTCGTATGGTCGCGCCCGCCAAACTGCTTGCCGATCTTCGGCAGCGAGGAGTCGGTCAGCTCGCGCGAGAGGTACATCGCGACCTGCCGCGGGTAGACGATGTTCTGCGAGCGGCGGTCGCTGCAGAGCTCCTCCAGCGACAACCCGAAGCGCTCCGAGACGAGCGCCTGGATCCGCTCGATCGAGACCTGCTGCACCTCGCCCTGGGGGAAGACGTCCTTGAGCACGTCCTGAGCGAGGTCCTCGGTCATCGGACGGCCGGTCAGCGATGAGAACGCCACCACGCGCGTGAGGGCACCCTCGAGCTCGCGGATGTTGGAAGAGATCCGGCCGGCGATGAACTCGAGCACCTTCGGGTCGGGCACGTGGATGTTGTCGGCCATCACCTTCTTGCGCAGGATCGCGATGCGCGTCTCGAGGTCGGGCGGCTGGATGTCCGTGATCAGCCCCCACTCGAACCGTGAGCGCAGCCGCTCCTCGAGCGTCGAGATCTCCTTCGGCGGCCGGTCGGACGAGATCGCGATCTGGCCGCCCGCCTCGTAGATCGTGTTGAACGTGTGGAAGAACTCCTCCTGGATCCGCTCCTTGTGCTCGAAGAACTGGATGTCGTCGATCAGAAGCAGGTCATAGGTGCGGTAGCGCTGCTTGAACCCTTCGATCCGCTTGTCGCGCAGGGCGTTGATGAAGTCGTTCATGAAGGTCTCGCTCGTCACGTAGCGCACCGAGAGCTCCCCTTGGTGCTCGCTGACGTACTGCGCGATCGCCTGCAAGAGGTGGGTCTTCCCGAGGCCCGTGCCGCCGTAGATGAAGAGCGGGTTGTACGCCTGGGCGGGCGCCTCGGCGACGGCCAGCGCGGCCGCGTGCGCGAAGCGGTTCGACGAGCCGATCACGAACGAGTCGAAGGTGTACTTCGCGTTGAATCCCCCGCCCGGGGACTCGCGGCGGTGTACCTCGACCGCCTCGGCCTGTTCGCCCTCGGACTCGGAGACGGCGAGCTGGATCCGCCGCTCGCCGCCCGTGGTGTCGCCCACGGCAGCGCTGATCAGACCGATGAAGTGTCCCTCGATCCAGTCGCGCGTGAAGTCGTTGGGGACGGCGAGCACGAACTCGTCGTCTTTCAGCTCGAGACCCTCCACGTGGTCGAACCACGTGCGGTACGTCGTCTCGTTGAGGGCGCCTCTGAGCCGACCAGATACCTCGCTCCACAGGCCTTCCGCAGTCAGCTCGATTGAGGGCTTCACGCCGCCGGCAGCACTCCTTCTAGGGAACTGGCGAGGGGCGAGCATAGCAGCGTCGCCGCGGCCCTACAACGAGGTCTTCAAGCGGCCGAACGGTGGAAGAAACATGCGGTGTTTGCAGGGAAAACTATGCACTCCACACCTGCGTCCACAGGTGTGGACGATGCTGTCGGATGAGGCGACGCTAGCATCGGTCCGAGGCGCAGCCGCCCCACGATTCGAGTGCCGCTTGTGCGTCCCGAAGTCTGTGGACTGGCACCTCTCACCCCTCGTCTATACTGGCCCGGCGCCGCCCGGGAATCGGGCGGTTCTTCTTCCCTCGCTCGACTGTGAAACGGACCTATCAGCCAAACGTGCGCAGGCGGAAGCGGAAGCACGGCTTCCGCGCTCGCATGTCCACCCGCGCCGGCCGCGTGATCCTCAAGCGCCGCCGCGCGAGGGGCCGTAAGCGCCTCTCGGCCTGAGCTCGCTGGACACGCGCGTGCAACGCCGCCACCGCCTCTCGCGCTCGCGCGACTTCGATGCGGTCTACCGGCACGGCCGCTCGGTCTCCACGCGCTACCTCGTCTTGTATTGGTTCACGCGTGAAGCGGGCGCGGACGCCTCGGCGCGGCTCGGTCTCGCGGTCCCGAAGGCCGTCGGCCCGTCGGTCGTCCGCAACAAGATGAAGCGCCGTCTCCGCGAGCTCTTCCGCGAGCGTCTGCCCGAGCTGCCGCAAGACCAGGATTACGTGCTCGTCGTCAGGCCCGGGCTGGCCGAGGCGGTCGAGACGCGGGGCTTCGACTGGCTCGGCCAGCGAGTGGACGAGATCCTCGGAAAGGCCGCGGCGTGAGGGTCGCGCTGCGTATGCCCTCCTATCTCGGTCTCGCGTTCGTCTACGCGTGGCGCTGGAGCTTCGGCTTGCTCTCGCACGGGTCATGCAAGTACCACCCGACCTGCACGCAGTACGCGCTCGACGCGCTTCGCCGGTACGGGCTCGTGCGCGGGTCGGCACTCGCAGTCTGGCGGCTGCTGCGCTGCAATCCGTGGAGCCGCGGCGGGGTCGACTACGCGCACGACCAGAGGCTCTTCCGATGATCCTGCAGCTGATCCTCGCGTCGCCGCTCACGCCGCTCGAGAACGTCCTCCGCCACGTTCTTCGCTGGCTCGGACCGCACGGCACGGTCGGCCTGCCCTGGGCATGGTCGATCGTCGCGTTGACGGTGATCGTGCGACTGCTGCTCGTCCCGCTGACCGTGCGGCAGATCCACTCGATGCAGAACCTGCAGCGCCACGCACCGCAGATGAAGGAGCTCCAGAAGAAGTACAAGACCGACAAGAAGCGCCAGCAGGAAGAGCTGATGAAGTTCTACAAGGAGAACAACATCAACCCGGCCTCGTCGTGCCTGCCGCTGCTGGCGCAGTTCCCGGTCTTCATCTCGCTGTACCTGGTGCTGAAGCACTTCCCGCACCAGGCCGGCGACAACCTCTCGTGGCTCGGGCTCGTGGACATCACGCACAAAGCCGCGGTCGGCTGGGGCCCGCTCCTGATCGCGGTCTACGCGCTGAGCCAGCTCGCGTCGAGCTACTTCATGAGCGCAACCGCGGAGAAGTCGCAGCGGATCATGCTGCTCGTCCTGCCGATCGCCTTCATTCCCTTCGTGATCAACTTCAAGGTCGGGCTCGTCCTCTACTGGATGACGACCAACCTGTGGACGGTCGGCCAGGGGCTGATCACGCGGCGCCTGATGCCGCGGCCGCAGCCGCCGGAGAAACGTTCCTCGCGCACGCCGCCGAAGGAGGCCGCTCCCGAGGAGGCGACCGAGCCGGTTCCTGCTCCCGCGGCGCCTTCGCAGCCGCGGCGCGTGAAGCGGAAGAAGCAGGCCAGGCGGTGACCACGCTACGCGTTTGGTTTGGTCGCGCTCCCTCGCGGCGCGAGTCCGACCTACACGCCCAACCGGAGGGTGTCGGGTGAGCGAAGCTCAGACCGAACCGGTTCAAGTCGAGGCGACAGGCGAGACCGTCGGCGAGGCCAAGTGGGCCGCCCTGCGCGAGCTGGAGAAGCTGCGGCCCGGGATCGACAAGGCCGCGGTCCGGTTCCAGGTCATCTCCGAGGGCGAGCGGGGGCTGCTCGGCGTGGGCTACGCGCCGGCGAGAGTGGTCGCGTCCGTCGAGGCGCCCGCCGTGGTCGAGGCGCCTTCGTCCGACCCCGTCGACGAGAGCGACCAGGCCGCCGAGCTGCGGGAGGTGCTCGAGCGCATTGTCCAGGCGATCGGCGTGCAGGCGACGATCGAGATCGTGGAGGATGAGGAGACGCTCACCGCGACCTTCGTCGGCCGCGAGCTCGGGCTCGCGATCGGCAAGCACGGTCAGACGATCGACGCGATCCAGTACCTCGCGAACGCGGTCGTGTGGCGCGGCCGTGGCGACGAGCGGAAGGCCGCCGTCGTGGACGCCGCCGGCTACCGGGCTCGCCGCGATGCGACACTGGCAGCGCTGGCAACGAGAAGCGCCGAGCGCGCGGTCTCGTCGGCACGGTCGGTGGAGCTCGACCCGATGACGGCGGTCGAGCGCAAGGTCGTCCACGTCTGCCTGAAGGACTACGCGGGCGTGGTCACGCGCAGCGAGGGCACCGAGCCCAACCGCTTCGTCGTGATCGACCCCGTGTGATCGAGCGCTGGCTCGACGATCTCGTCGCGACCCCGGGCCTGACCGCGGTTTCGCGCAGCGAAGCGCGGCGCGTGCACGTCGACGAGAGCCTCGCGGCGCTCGAGGTCGTGCGGAGCTTCGACGGGCCGATCGTGGACGTCGGTTCTGGCGGGGGCGCGCCCGGGATTCCGCTCGCTCACGCGTTGCCCGAGCGCGAGGTGACGCTGCTCGAGGCGACGCGGCGCAAGTGCGACTTCCTCGAACGCTGGGCGCGCGAGCTTCCGAACGTACGGGTCGTGTGCGGCCGCGCGGAAGAGCAGCCGCTGGATGCGTGGGACGTGGCGGTGGCCAAGGCGCTCGCGCCGCCGCCGGCCGCCGCCGAGTGGTGCCTGCCGCTCGTCGCTCCGGGAGGTGCCGCCGTGCTCTACGTCGGCCCGAGCGCCCAGGCCGACCGGGTGGCGTTGGTGGCCGGGCAGCTGGCTGCCGAGCCGGTTGATTCGCCTCCGGGCCTGCTCGTGCTGCGCAAGCTCGCGCTCACGCCGCCGGGTTTTCCGCGGCGGCCCGGAGTGGCTCGGAAACGTCCGCTGGCGTAGCTAGCGTGGCCGTGTGTCCGGACGGATCTACGCGCTCGCGAACCAGAAGGGCGGGGTCGGCAAGACGACCACCGCGGTCAACCTTGCCGCCTGCCTCGCGGAAGCCGGGGAGAAGACGCTCGTCGTCGACCTCGACCCGCAGGCGAACGCGACCTCAGGGCTCGGCGAGCGGGCAAACGGAACCTCGTCGCTCGACCTGCTCGACGGCATTCCGCTCTCGAAGCTGGCCAAGTCGACGCGTTTCGCGCGGCTCGACCTCGTGCCGTCGAAGCCGGAGCTCGCCGGCGCGGCTGTCGAGCTCGCTCGCCGCTCCGACGGCGAGCGCTACCTCGCGGAGGCACTTGCGGACGCAGCGAGCGACTACGCCTTCGTCTTCGTCGACTGCCCACCTTCGCTCGGGCCGCTGACGGTGAACGCCCTCGCGGCGGCCGACCGGGTGCTCGTCCCGGTGCAGGCCGAGTACTACGCGCTCGAGGGCCTCGCGCAGCTCGTCGGCTCGGTCGAGCTCGTCCGCTCCCGGCTGAATCCGAAGCTCGTGCTCGGCGGGGTCCTGCTGACGATGGTCGACCGGCGCACGAGGCTCGCTGCCGACGTGGCCGCCGAGGTGCGCCGGCACTTCGGCGAGCTCGTCTTCCGCACCTCGGTTCCTCGCTCGGTGCGCGTGGCCGAGGCGCCGAGCCACGGCCTGCCCGTAACCGCTTACGACCGCGCGTCGGCCGGCGCCGATGCCTACTGGAAGGTGGCGATGGAGCTTGTCGGCCGTTCCTGAGAAGCGCCGCGGCCTCGGCCGCGGGCTCGAGCTGCTCGTCGGCGGGCCGGGCGAGCCGGAGCTCGCGCACCTGCCCGTCGAGACGATTCACGCGAACCCGCGCCAGCCGCGGAAGCGCTTCGACCACGAGTCGACCTCGGCGCTCGCCGACTCGATCCGCTCGCAGGGGCTCGTGCAGCCGGTGGTCGTGCGACCGCGAGAGGCCGGCGGCTTCGAGCTGATCGCCGGCGAGCGACGCTGGCGCGCGGCACGCGAGGCTGGGCTTCCGACCGTCCCCGCACTCGTTCGCGAGGCCGACGATCGCGAGACGTTGCTGCTCGGCCTGGTCGAGAACGTTGCGCGCGAGGAGCTCTCGGCGGTCGAAGAAGCGCGCGCCTACGCGCTGCTGCTGGACGAGTTCGAGCTTTCGCTCGGGGATCTCGCCGAGCGCGTCGGCAAGGCGAAACCGACGGTCTCGAACCGGCTGCGGCTGCTCGAGCTTCCCGACGACGTGCTCGGGCTCGTGGAGCGCGGCGAGCTGACCGAGGGCCATGCGCGGGCCGTCCTCGCCGTTCCCGACCACGACGGCAGGCGGCGTCTCGCCCGCCAGATCGTCAGGCGCGGGATGTCGGTCCGGGCCGCCGAGCGCGCGGCCCGCTGGGCGGGCGCGAAGACCAAGCCGCGCAAGGTCGCGAAGGTCGACCCGGCCCTCGCCGAACGCGCGCGCAAGGCCGCCGAGCGTTTGACGGGCTTCCCGGCGCGCGTTGCGTCCGGAAGGCTCGAGATCGCCTTCACCGACGAGACCGAGCTCGCCGAGCTCGCCGAAGCGCTCGAGCGCGTCGTCTAGCGGCCGGCCGTACCCAATGGCCTCGCCGGGTCGTTGACCCACTGCGATGCTCCGGACGCTGCACGACAATCTCGAGTCCTTCGAAGCGATCAATCAGGACGACATGACGCGCGACCTAGTCCTGCGGATGTCGGCCCTCTCGCAGGCCGGCAAGATCGGCCCTTTCCTGTTCGAGCTCGCGCACGACGCCGAGCTCGACGACATGACGAAGGGCACCCTCGCGGAGATCGCGAACGACCCGGAGTTCTTGCTCGCGGTCGAGGACTACCTCAACCGCACCGAGATCGTCCACTAGCGAGCTCAGACTTTCTAAGCGGGCCGAAAGGGTTTCGCGCTGGCTCTAAGCTAGATTCGTGGAGGGGACCCGTAGCCGCACTCGCTCGGAGACCCTCTCGACGACTCGAAACGGGCGGCTGATCGCGCGCGCAGCGGCGGTCCTCGTCGCCGTCGCGCTTCTTGCCGCCGCGAAGCAGGTCCCACGCTCCCTCCGCACCGCGCACGCACGCGTCGAGGCCAGCGAGGGAAGGTCCGCCCTTGAACGGGAGCTGGCGCCGGCCCGCTGGTGGGGAATGAACGAGAAGCTCCTACTCCGCGCTGAGCAGGTAATACCGCGAGACGCCGTCTACTCCGTCGTCGTCGGTAGGCGGCAAGCGTTGTCCGGCGCCCCGTTGTTCTACTCGTACTGGCTGCTACCTCGACGGCGTAGCAAGGACAGCGGCGCGGCCGAATGGATCGTGCTGTGGGGCAAGGACCGCTCGCGGCTCGGCGTTGCGACGGATGTCGTGGCGGATCTCGGCGGCGAAGGAGAGATCCTTCGGGTCCGTCGGTGAGCGCGGCGCCCTTCCTCGGCCTCGCCATGCTCGACACGCTGCTTCTCGCTGCCGGCCTCGGGGTTCTCTGTGGGCTCGGCCTTGCGCGGAGCTGGGCCGACGTGTTTCGACACGGAGGGCTCGCTCTCGTCCTCGGCTGGGCCGTGGTGGGCATCGCCGAGTCCTGGGCGCTCGTCGCCGGAGCCTCGCTCTCCTGGTGGGTCGTCGCGTCGATTTGCGCCGCAATCGCAGCAGCCGGCGTTTCGAGGGCCCGGCGCATCCCGGCGTTCCGGCTGCGAAAGGTGAGGGAGCACGGGCTCGCAAGGTGGGTTGCATGTGCGGGTGCAGCGATCGTCGTCGTCCAGCTCGTGGCTCTCCTCTGGCGGGTGAGAACCCAAGGGGCTCCCCTGCAGTGGGATGCGTGGGCGTTCTGGCTGCCGAAGGCCCGGTCGATCGCGGACTTTGGTGGCCTCAACACAGGCATTGGAGGATTTACGAGCTTCGCGAGCCCCGGCTATCCGCCGCTTGTTCCGGCACTCGACGCGACGCTCTTCTCCTTCACCGGCACGACGGACGCCTCTCCGCTCGCCGTTCAGGAGTGGCTGATTGCGGCCGCATTCTTCGCGGCACTCTGGTCGCTCTTGGCCGTGCGCGTCCGGCCGGCGATCCTCTGGCCGTGCCTCGCGCTCCTTGCTTCGCTCCCGAACGTGACGGCGATGCTTGCCTCCTCGCTCGGGGACGAGCCGCTCATGCTTCTGCTCGGGCTCGGCTCGGCCTGTGCGGCGCTCTGGCTCCTCGAGGGAGAGGGTCACTTTGCGGCCCTTGCCGCGTTCTTCCTCTCGGCTGCGGCGCTCGCCAAGAACGAAGGGATGCCGCCCGCCCTGGTGATGGCCGTGATAATGCTGGTTGTCGCTGTCGCACGCCCGCCCAGGCGCCCGCTGGCGCCCACCCTCGCCCTCGCCGCGCCCCTGGCGGCGTTGGCGCCTTGGTGGATCTGGATGCGGGTCCACGGGCTGCCGCCCTCCCCGGACTACCACCTCTCGGACCTACTCCGCCCCGCTCTGCTCAGTGGGCGCCTGGATCGGCTCTCATATGCGGCGCACGTCCTCCCGGGCCACGTCTTTTCGCGGCAGCAATGGCTGCTCACGATGCCGCTCATGCTCGTTGCCTCGCTCCTCGCTGCTACCCGGCGCCCGGCTCTGTCGCTCCTCGCGCTGGCGTCCGTCGGCACGGTAGTGGTGGCGCTGCTCGTCGTCTACTGGATCGGGCTTCGCCCTGTTGGGTGGTACGTCCTCACCTCCGTCGATCGCGTAATCGCGTCGGCTGTGGTGATGGCGGGCGTCTTCCTGCCGTTGCTCCTCGAGGAAGCTCTGCGCCCGGACCAGTCCTCAGGCTGAGCTTCCCGCCAAGTCGCTCGGCCGGCGCAGTGCCGCGATGGGCGATCGTGGATTCGAACCACGGACCTCCGCCTTATCAGTTCGATTTTTCATTAGCGACGTGTCGCCACCATCGGATGACTGCATGGAAGGAGGCCGCTTTGCGTCAGCTCGCCAACCGCTCGACTCGCCGGCTGTTGCCATATCTCCTTTCCAACGCCTTTCCAGATCGCGGAGCTGCTGTACGCGCTCCGCGAGTCGCGCTCGGAGGATGTTCGTGACGCCGAACCCTGAGTGCAGATTCGTGCTCCAGCCGATCACCCGCACGTCGTCATACCGACCGGTGTAGAGCTGCGTTGGGCGAGCAAGACCATTCCAAGTCGGTCGCCGATCGGTCCGTCACATGCGCGCCAGCGCCTCGTAACTGACGGGACGGTCTGCCACCTCGACCTGAGTCAGTGGGCGACAGATCCGTCGGGCGCGACGACATGCTCTCCTCGCGCCTGGAGGAACTTCCGGCGATGCTCACGGAAGGTTCCATCCCTTCCGCCCCGGCGCTTCAGTTCCATGCTCGGATCCAGGGTGAATGAACTGGACGCAAACTTCTACCTGGCGGACGAAGTCCCGACTGCGTGAGCCCGACCTCGATCTTCGCGTACTACGCCGTCGTCGTTTCCAGCAGGCCGCTGAAACTGGCCTCTAGCGCCGCCCTGGCACGTTCAGCGTGCACGGCATGGTCAAACAAATGTGCGTAAACCCGCAAAGTGATCGACGGATCGGCATGGCCAAGCTGCCGCGAGACGTAGGTGATGTTCAATCCTTCAGCAATCAGCAATGAGGCGAACGTGTGTCTTAGGTCGTGGAAGCGGAGGCTCGCTCGGTCGTCTCCGTTCAGGCCGGCCCGCTTCGCGGCCAGGTCGAGCCCGCGCCGCGAGACGTTGCGGTAGTGCATCGGCCCGCCAACCTGCGAGCAGAACACAAAGTCGGTTGGCCGTGCGTGTCCACGCGCGAACGCTTCCTTCTTGCGGGCTTTCAAGATGCGCTCCAGCGCCGGCATCATCACCACGTCGCGGACGGCCTGCGGCGTCTTCGGGTCCACACGCTGTCCGTTGCGGTCGAGCTGCTTTCTCACATGGATGACGCTGGCGGCGAAGTTGATGTCGCCCCAGGCCACACCGAGCAGCTCGCCCAGGCGCAAGCCGGTAAAGATCGCGGTGGCAAGAAGGGCTCGGTATAGGTCGCCGGCAGCATCTAGGAGATCGCCGATTTCCTCTCGCTCGAGGAAGCGCATCTCAGTCCGATCCACCGCTGGCCGCTCGCCTCGTTCTAGGCGATCCACGGGGTTAATCGGGATGAAGCCGCGCCGAGCAGCATGAGCAAGGATGCGACCGAGGACCATGACGGTCTTCCTCGTCGTGGCACTGGAGAGTCCCTGCGAATGCATGTGGGCGATCAGCCCAACCACGTCGTCCTCAGAGATCGACGCTAGGCGCCGCTTCCCGAGCCGGGGGAGAACATGAAGGCGGAGCACCGTCTCATAACGCTCGTGGGTCGTGGGCCGAAGCCTCGCCTCCTGCGCCTCAAGCCAGGTAGCTGCGATCTCGGCGAGGGCTAACTTGGATGGGCCGACTCGTTCGCCGCGCGCCAGCTTTGAAACTACGTCAGCCCGAGCTGCCCGCGCCTCTCTTAGACCGCCCCTGACGGTGCGCCATCGCTGGCGACCGGTGCTGTCGGTGAAAGTGATCTCCCAGATGTCGCCGGCTTGTGTGCGCCGCCTGTAAATGCCTCGTTCGTAACGTTCACGGCAGGCGGGGCAATTTCGGTCTGCATCGATGGTCCTTTCTTTGGTGGCGCGGCGGGGTCATTCGCACGCTGCCCGACCGAAACCACTCATCCACTCGTCTAGCTCCGAGCGATAGAAGAAAATACGACAGCCAGGGCCGTCTTGGTAGTAAGGAATCCCGTGCCTGTCCTTCAGCTTACGGACCCGTTCTTCGGAAATGTCAAGGTAGGTCGCGGCCGTCTCGACACTCATCCACTCAGGCCACTCCCGGTCAGTGCGCGCGCTTTGATTGGTTTGCAAGATCTGCGCTACGCGCTCGGCAATTACACCAAGGTTCAAGCCGTCGAGGATGAACTCCACTTGGAGCTTCTCGACCACCTAATGCCGCCGCGAACCGCGTGAGGGCCGAGCGGTCATTGTCGATTCTTTCTTGCACTCGTCCCGCCGGCTGGGCTGAGTCGAGACGGATCCGGGTTCACTCTCCAAGGTTTCGACTTGGGAGAGCGATCAGAAGCCGCGTGCACGCGAATGAAGCGTGGCTCGGCGTGAAGTACTTGGCGGATCCGTGAGTCGCGGCCGCTAATTGCGCGCGCAATCTCCGGAACCGTGGCTGAGCCGCTAGAGCTGAGATGTGCCTCAATCGCAGCAGCGATATCGCGGTCCTGATCCCTCTCCGCTCTCGTTGATGCTCCCGGGAGCGGAGCTGTGGTGACCAGAGATGAATGCAGGAGTGGAGCAAGCGCGGCGGCAATCGCTTGAGCCAGGACCTGAAGCTCCTTCGTGTTGTCAGGCACTCTCGATGCCTCTCGAAAACTCGGCGTTTCGCCAGAGGTCGATGAGCCGTTCAAGTGTCGCGGCGACGACCGTCCCGAGGGCAGCGTCGGCGAGCGGACCGGCGAAGCGTGCTGCCAGATCCTGCGCACGGAACGCGGCGGGGCAGAGCTGCTCTTCCTTCTTGGGCCGAAGTTGACGCTCGAGGCGAACGACTCGCAGAGCGAGGTCGATCGACCTTTTGACAAGACCCTTCTTCCTCCGTTTAGTCTCTTCGGTCTTGTCGTAGAGTCGGAGCTGAATGCCGCCAGTTGTTACCCAAGCCAGCGACTCGAGGACACTCGACCCCGGCGCGGTCGTGACGACTCGCTTCCAGCGCGGAAGGTTGACCGCAGATACCCCCCTGAGGAAGGTCTGCGAATCTTCCGTCGTCACGAATGTGACATCCGAGGCCAGATCACAGCGGCGCGTAGTGGCTTCGATTCCGTCTGGAATGAACACACCCATGCTCGCGGCCGCCTCGCGGACCCGCCACTCTCCCGTGCAGAGATCCCCAGGTGACGCAAGGCTCTCGTCCTTCATGACTCCGGCGAGTAGGGCTGCGAGGCGAGCCTCGCTCCAGAGAAGCCATCGACCCTGACGATCGACCGTATACCCGAGTCTCATCCCGGACGCAGGCTCTCTGAGAACCCAGCCGCCCTGACTAAGGCGCTTGAGTGGAAGCACCTCTCCGGTGATCGAACTACAGGGTTGCTTCTCCGCAATTTGCCTCAGCTCGTCAGGATCGAGACCCCGGAAGGCGTAGCTGACGGTGTCAATGCCGTAGCTCATCTCCTGCACGCCCGGAGGGAAGGCGCTAGATACGAGCCCTCTCCCTCGGTCGAGTGGGGATCGAGGCTGCGCGTTGTCCATCTTCTGACGCGGAAAGCCCGGGCGGTTGTTCGGCAACTGTGCTTCTTGCATAGGCCCAATTTGCTTGCCCGCGAGCAGGGGCGCCAGGGTTGTCGGTGAAGCTTTTTAGGGGTTCCCCAAAAACGTGACCCTAGGTTCCCCAAAAACCTCGCCGTGACTACGAAGCCGAAGCGACTTGGCGGCCGCCCACAGAAGCGGACGGATTGTTGGTACGCATTGCTCGCGCTGACTTACGTGACCGCCGATGAACTTCGGCGGACGTTCTTCGATCCGAGCGATTGGGGGTCGTGGTCTAGGCATTGGACGGGCAGGACAATCACCGGGACGCTTGTCTCACTCGCTCCGAACACAGTCACTAACGCTCTTGGCGAAGCTGTGAAGCGAGGACTGTTTACTCGACAGCGTTACGGCAGGGAGACCAAATTCGGACGATCCCGACCTCGCAACGAGGCTGGGGGTCGCCTAACCGAGGAGGGCTGGGAAGCGCTGGGTGCAGTTCCCCGAGAATGGCGCGAGAGGTTCGGGCCGAGCTGGAGAATCGCAGCTAATCCTCTCGGGCAGGTCGTAGCTCGAGACGAAGCGCGCGATGCTCTCGTTATCCTCGTCGAGGAGCTGCACGCTGAGGCCCAGCGTTCTGAAGCGGAGAGGCCGTAGGCGTAGCGGCTCAGAATGGGCCCACCTGTCTCGCCGAAGTCCAGACCTAGCAGCGGTTGTGCTGTCGCGGCACTCGAAGCAGCGCCGCAAAGCAACGCAACCGAACTGTTAAGGCCGACTGATAAGGGACTGCTAGCGGACTATTAAGGCGGGCTCGCGAAAAGCCCCTCGCGCCGCCACTAAGCGGTCTAAAGCGCCTGCTTCCCCCCGTAATGCCAGGTCCTGGGATACAGCTCGCTGCTCGCTGGAACGCTACAACGGGAATCCATACGCATTCCCTGCCCATCCGCGAGAATGTCTGCACACCAGGCGAACGCACCATCGACCAAACGCGAAGAATGCACAGGACGAAGGCGCGCGACAGAAGCGGAACGTGCACCAGCAGGCAGAACTCATGGCTCTGGCCCATGCGTGAAGGGTTGGCGGAGGCTTCATTCCTTCCCATAGCCGAGCATGGAAGGCACGCCCAGATCTCGCCGGCAGGCTCCGGAAGGCGATTTGAGAATCTGACACCTGACGACGCTTCGCCGCTCGACTTCAGGTTCGACCGTCCTCGGCCTCGCGCGGGCCTGCGGCCCCCGCGCCCGCCGCGCTCCCTATTGGTCGCGGCGGCGGGTCGCCCTCGCCTGTCCTCACGGGGCTCCCTGCCCTCGAACAGCTTCTTCCTCTGTTAGGTAGAGGACGAGAGGCGCCGCGACACGAAAGCTGAAAGAGGAAACCAGCTACGGAGTCGTTACTTTGGTAACGGCGCACGGCCTCACACCAAGACTCGACGCCGGACGCCCCCCGTTAGTGAGTGTGTCAGCGCGTTGTGTCCCGGGCTTCACCAGCTCGACTACTAGAGCACCTGTCAGGCGCTCAGCCGGCAGCGTTTTTGGAGCAGTCGAATACGCTGAGGACCGGCAGCAGCACTTCGGGAAGTTGAATGTGCCGCAAACGGGCGCTACCCCGGGGCTTGAGTCCTCCCTCGACCCCTTGCAACCCAACACGTAAGGCACCTGCGAGCGGCGCGATTGTGTTCAGACCGGGTGTCCCGGGGCCTTGATTCTGCGGAGGGGCCGGCCGGCCCGGGCTGATCGGACACCTGTCGAGTGCTCAACGCGGGTTGATTTCCGAAGAAGTTAGGCCCTCGATACCGGGGGCCTTCGTTCCCCCTTGGCTTCACGCTTGCAGACTTACAAGGCACCGGGCAGTGCGGGGCGGGACCTAAGAACCAGGCGCCGATAGGAGTTCCCTAAACGCAGCCTCATCGGGCACGAGCGCACCGATCTCTTGGGACCACAGGAGTTCGAGCAGCTCGGATGGCGGCGCATCTGGAAGAAGAACCTTGCAGGAGGGAGGAGGGTGAAGGAACCGCCGGTAATCGGCCATCTGCCCGACGGCCATTCGAATGTCTTGTCGCCGGCAGCTCGCCTTCGCCTCGACCAGCTCGTTCGTTCTTTCATTGAAGAGGTCAACGAAGAGCGATCCGGCGCCTCCCGGCAGTTCGATGTGCAGCCCGCAAACAACATCCGGCCCGTCGCGCTTCGTCCACCACTCGATGAGTCTGCCCACAAGCGCGGCTTCGCGTCGGTGTCCCTCCCGGATCTCGGCTACCTGCGCGACCTCGAAAGTCTCGGTTAGCACGCGATCCGAGTCACGAGAACTTCTGAGTCAGTGGAGACAGGTCGGTCGCCGTCAAAAAAGGGGGCGATCGCTGCCCAAAGATCATCGTCCCGCGCCGGCTTCGGAACGAGGCTTTGCCGATTTAGGTTGTAGAGCGAGCTGAATCCCGCGCCCTGTCGGACGACCTCCAGTGGGATCGCGACCGGTTCGATATCCGTCAAAAAAACGAGCCACCTGAATTCGGCACTGCCCCACAGTTCGTCGCTCGCTTGCTCGCTGACCCCTGTTCCGATGACTCGCGCCCGAGTGAAGTACTCGTCGTGATTCGAGAAGAGCGCAAGCGTTCCAATGGCGAGGCGGTCCCACCAGAGCGGTTTGACGCTGGCCCCAGGGAGGTTCCTTGTGTTATCCCGGAACCCCCACGTGCCCAATCGATTTGTTACCCGATTCGTGATTGCAGCCGCCTCAGCCGACCCAAGCCACGCGGCGATGCGTCCCGGTTCTAGTGGCATCGCCACTGAGGCCTCGAAGTTCCGAGCCGAGTCAGGCCCTCCAGCCGACAGCAAGAGAAAGGACGGCGGGGGCGGCATTCCCCGAAACTAAGCCGAGTCGGCCAGATCAGTCAAGCTGCCTCGCCCAATGGTGTTCACATCCCGTCACATCGGGCTTCACACTTCGCCTGGAGGCTCACACGGCCAGAGCTTCGTTATGGCGCGCTCGACTCGCCCGCGTTCGCGCAGGGAAACGAGCCTCTCGGCAGTGCATGAGCGCGCCGCCGTCTCGTCGGTAGAGGGGGTGCGCCACTGCGTGAACGTTGCGTCGAGTCAACCCTTGGGCATTTACGCAGGGCTGAACGCGCATCTTGTAGGCCTCGGCGTTGCTCACTACATTTGGCAGGTGGCGGTTCTCGATAAGGGACAGGCAGATCGAGCGGGTTTAGGCGGTTGAGTAAGGTGCTGGTGTCCTCGAGCGACGCAACAAGGTGGCTGTGCGCTACGACCGGTTCCTAGTCCGGGCATCGCCAGCGTCGCCAACAACGGGCAGATCCGAAGTCGCTAAGGACCGCGACCGCCTGATCCACTCCAGCGGCTTCCGCAGACTTCAGGGAAAGAGTCAGATCGTGGGGGTCGAAGTCGGCGACTTCTTTCGAACTCGGATCACGCATTCCCTTGAGTGCGCTCAGATCGGCCGTGCCATCGCAACGGCCGTCGCGCAAAGCGATGACTCGCATTCAGTCGTTGAGGAGCCGCTCCACCTGCCGGACCTTGTCGAAGCGGCTTGCCTCGCGCATGACCTTGGGCACCCGCCCTTCGGCCACAACGGCGAGCTAGCCCTTCGCGCGAAGATGCAGAAGTACGGCGACCGCCTGTTTGAAGGCAATCCACAGAGCTTCAGGATGGTCACGTACCTCGAGTCGAAGTTCTTCGGCCCGACACAGACAGGTCCGCCAGACGAAGACCGGTGGGTGGGGCTTGACCTAAGTCGCACGACGCTGAGGGCTCTTATGAAGTACCCGACCATCGAGACGCCCGCAATGCTTGGCGAGCAGCACGTGAAGTTCGGCGCCTACCGCGATCCACAAGACGCTGCGTACTTCGACTGGGTCTGGGACGGCGAGCGGCCGGCGAAGACCTTCGCAGCTCGAATTATGGATGTTGCGGACGACATCGCTTACGCCGTTCACGACTTCGAGGATGGAACGTGGGCCGGAATGATTCCTCTTTACGAGCTACTTCTCGAGAACGAGCACCTCATTGGCCTCCTTGAGACGAAAACGCTCGAGCGCGACCGCGACGGGCTATTTGCAAACGGGGAATTCGGCCCAACGCTTACGGCGCTATTCGAGGCGGATGAGCTTGAGTATCTCCGCCGAGTGCCTTTCGACCGAACCCGATGGGCGAGGGCCGCGCTCAAGAACTACACGGCTATCCTCATCGGGGATCTGATTGCGGCTGTGACTGCCGGTGGAAGGTTTCTTGAACCGAGCGGTGACGTTGCGCGCAGAATCGCTGTCTTAAAGGCCATGGCGTGGCAATGGATGATCCAGCGAACCGACCGCGAGACCATCCAGTTCGGCCAGCGGCGGCTTGTGGAGCGGATCTTCGACGGCTACTGGGAACATCCCGAGATGCTCCCCCGGCGCGAGGAATGGGACGCGCTAGAGCGATCAAGCAAGCCGCGCGTCGCCCTCACCTACCGGAGGTCACCGAGACGTGTGTGGCCCGGTAAGGCGCGACTCATCTGCGACCACATCGCCGGAATGACCGATGGGTACGCCAGAGATGTCTACGACCAGATGTATCGGGGGACTCAGCGGCGCGAGCTGCACCTGACATACTGAAAGAATGCTCGTCCGACCGCACCTCTACGCTCGTTCCGATGGCGGAGGAAGTGCGTCCAGCTATGACTGAGCGCCACGTGCGACCAGACCCAGCCGGCGGGTGGAATGTCACCGGACTGAGCGGTAAACGGGTGAACTCGCACCACCAGACCGACGTTCAGGCGATCGCGTGGACCAAGACAATTCTGCGTCAGCGGGGGGCTGAAGGTCGTCTTGTTGTGCACGACCGAGTAGGCCGCACGCGCACTGAACAGGTCTAGCTCACTCGCCGGGAGACGCCGTTCGCAGTAGTCAGCGGATCGCCGCAACCAGGACGGTTCCGAGCCGCGCACGGAGAAGCACTGGATGCAGGGGATCTGCTGTCAGCGCTTCGAGCCACCTCGCGGCGATGTTCACTTCGCCGCAAGATCACCGCCGGAGCCCCGTCAGGGAGGAACCTTGACGTAGACACCACATTTGTCGAGCGAGCCGGTGTTCGATCGAGTCGTAGCCGAGATTTCGAGCTTCGCCGAGCGGAACGTCGATCACCTGCAACGTTCCCCAAAGCTCGTACAGGTGGGGAAGATTGTCGAGTGGCAAGTTGAGACTCGGTTCGTCGAGTTCGAGCCTTCGAGGCTGACAAGGCAAAAGAGAACCGCCTGGACGAGCGCCGTGCGGGAGGGTAGAGCGCCCGCACTCGAGGTTCAAGACGCTCTTCGAGTCCTGTCCTCTTGGGAGTAGATCAAGCCGAACCCGCCGCGCGACCTCCATGCCCCGGCGGGTTCGGCGTTTCTTGGATCTACTGTCCGCTGACGATGGCGGCAAGCTCGGCCACAAGCCGCACGAGCGAACCGTGCCGCTTGTCGGCTGTCACGCCAGCGTCGTGGGCCTTCTTCTCGATTTGGCCCAGCGCGGTTCGCGTCTCGTGGAGGCCCTCAACCGCTTCCTCGATGGACGCGACCTTTCGAGCAACCTCCTCCCAGTCACCTTCGTGCGACTGGCGCACGGATTCAATGGCCAGGATGCACCCGAGGTTGTAAGCAGCAGCGAGCACGACCTCCGCGTCCGGAGAGTCGGGGTTCAGGACCACCGTGATCAGGCGCTTCTGCCAGGAGAGAGCGAACGACTGCCCCGAGTACTGCTTGGGCAGTGACCCCGCATGGGCGGCAATCACCATTGCGGCGTTGGCCTCGCGGTTCCGCATCATCATCTCGACATCCGAGAGGCTGAACTCGCTCTCCTCGCGGTCCCGGATCTCGACAGCGATACAGGGCGCTGCGACCACGTTGACGCCGGGAACTGCTGGGAGGATGCGGGTGTCACCTTTTTTGCAGTTCGGGACCCTGCCGACGTTGTTCGCCGTGTCTTCAACGTCGTCGCCACGGAGCGCGCCGATGGTCGCTAGATGTCGGTGGATGATCGCCTCGTAGCTCAGGCCGGCCTCGCGCGGCGATGGGTTTGCAGCCTTCGTCTGGCCGACGGTGAAGGTCGTCTTCACCTCCTCCAGACGCTGGGCGAAGTCGCGACGCAGCTCGCGAAGCTCGTTGAACGCGATTCCGTCCTCGGTGAAAAGCGCGGTGATCTGCTTGAGCACTCGCTCGCCTTCGGCCTGGATACGCTCAACAGACCTCTTCGTCTGCCCGTCGAACACCTCCGGAAGAGACCTCTCGAAGTCGGCCTTCAGCTCTGCTGCCCACTTCCTCAAGATCTCGTTGACGCGCCGCTGCACGTTGCCGTCCTTGTCGGCGTCTCCGAGTTGCTCGCTCACACGCTCGGCGATGCGTTCGCCAAACGCCTTTACCTGCTGATCGAGCGTCGAGTGGACGAACTGCATCGACTCCCGCAGCCGTGAGGTCATGTCGTTGCCGATGGCCGTTAGACCCACGCGGATCGCGCGCTCGAGAAGTTCGACCCTTCGGCCTTCGGGAGCTTGGCGAATGATCTCGGCAAGCTCGGCGTCAGGAATCACGATGCCGTTGGCGAAGATCACATCGCCTTCGACTCGCACGTCGCCCTTAGGCGACTCCGGAAACGGAACAGTGGCCATTAGCGGCCCCCTTTCCTAGCGGCTTGGCCGACAGCGGAGTCCGTGGCTCCACCTCGGCACGCAGGAACCGCGCTGACCGCTTAGGCTGAGGTTGCGCGCTCTGGCCTCTGGTCAGCGCCGATGGAGCAAGGCACGCGAGATCCGCGCACGATCGCGGCTCGCGTGCCCTTGCTTCACTTCGATGCTCCACCGTGAGCGAGTGTAAGAGCGGCGCCGGACGGCGCCCGGACTCACGTCCGCTCTGTGACCTCCTCGTTACGCGGCTGGGTAGAGGATCGCCTCAAACCGCGCCGTCCGGCGCCGCTCTTCAGCGAGTTCCTGCTCGACCTGCGCGAGCCGAGCGGCCACCTCGAGGTACCGACCCCGGAGTTCAGCGAGTTCTGTGGACCGTTCGATCGAGCGACCTGCCCTCGAGCGCCGATGTACCTCGCGGGCAGCGTCAAGGTCGATCACGAAGGCGCCGCCCCTCTTCTCTGCGGACAGCTCTCCCGCTCCGATCCATCGCCGAACGGTTCGCTCGACCACTCCCAGCTCGTCTGCTGCCTCTTTCGCCGTCACACCTCTCGCCATCCGAGTCACCTCCGCTTCTTTTTAGCGTCGGTTTTTAGACGCCTATTTCTCGGCGGTATGCTACGGAACCCACCGGACAGCACCGGACTTCCGACCGACCCATGCCCCGTCGCCTCGTCGTCAACGGCACGAAGGCGCGTCAGTGCCGCGACAAAGCGGACCTGACGCAGGAGCAGGCTGCGGTCCATCTCGGGCTCGCCGCCTCGAGCATCCGTCGGATCGAGAACGGGGCGGAGAGCGTGCACTTGACGACCTTGGGAAAGCTCGCTCGGCTCTACAAGATTGGTCCGGAGAAGCTCCTCAAGTGGGTCTGACAAGCAGCGGACACTGAACCTGTCTGTCCGGTGCGGCGAGCTACCGTGCGGCTCGTGGCCGAGATCCGCAACATCCTTCACCGCCGCACTGACCTCTCGACCTTCGTCGTGCACCTGACGCGGCGGCAGTGTGTCCAGTACGGTCCTCAAGACGCGCTCGTGGACATCGCCCGCAGCAAGCGCCTCGAAGCCCGAACGGCGCTCGGATGGGCAAAAACCCAGGACGATGCGAACGACCCCGCGAAGCAGAGTCAGAGGGTCGTTTGCTTCAGCGAAACTCCGCTCGAGCACATCAGCCTCATGTGCGGGCCGATCGAGGGCCGAGCGATCGCGATGGAGCCCTACGGCATCGCCCTAACCAAGCTGAAGGCCCGAAAGCTTGGAATCAATCCGGTGTGGTACGTCGATATGACCCCAGGGCGCAATTGGACGATCGCGAACACACTCGACCGGCTTCGCGACCAGCTCATTGATCCGGCGATCGGTCGCGACTTCCATGAGTCCGCTCTCGCGAAGCTCTTTCCGTTCATCGAGCAGATGGGCACGTGGCAGAACTCGTTGAAGGAGTTCTGGTGGGAGCGTGAGTGGCGACATGTGAGCGACCTCGAGATTCCCGCAAGCGGAGTTATCTGGTTGTGCCCGGAAGACGAGATCGGCCAGATCAACGAACGTGTAGGGCGCGAACTGGCGCCGTGGCTAGACCCCCGCTGGGGTCTCGAGGAGATCATTGCCCACCTGAGCGGTTTCCCCGTGAACGAGGTCAGCCCGTTCATGCAGCCACCGCCGCCCGAGCCCGAGTGAGGCGATGACATCGACTTCTGAGCGCCCGAACTTTCCAAACGCTTTCCAATAGGACCGCCCCTGTCCGTCCCGAGCCCTGCCGGACCGCTCAAAACGCCCTGGTAGTAGGGCGTTCCGAAGTGGGCGATCGTGGATTCGAACCACGGACCTCCGCCTTATCAGAGCGGCGCTCTAACCAACTGAGCTAATCGCCCGCGGCGGCCAGTGTAGCCGCCCCCGCCCAAGGGATGTGGACCGCCCAAAACCGTGTCGATGACGTCTCAGGTACTGCGGCTATGAAGATTGGTGACCTCGTCCTCCACGAGGGCCGACGCTACTTCCTGCGCGGCCTCGACCCCATGAGCGTGCCCAACCGGCAGGCCTTCCTCGAGGACGCCATGACCGGCGAGGCGTGCATGGTTCCGGTCGACGAGATCGAGCCCGTGCCGACCGATGAGCCGCCTCCTCTGCACGGAGTTTGAGCCGGTACCCTGAGGCTATGACCGAAGCCGGGGACGAGGCCTGATGCACGAGATGGTCATCTACGGGGTGAGCTTCGATCTGGTGGGAAAGCAGCCGATCGTCTTGCTCAAGACGGCCGATGGCAACAAGTTCCTGCCGATCTGGATCGGCCACCCGGAGGCGGCGGCCATCTTGATGAAGCTGCAGGGCGCCTCGACGCCGCGGCCGATGACCCACGATCTGCTCAGCGACGTGCTGGCGCAGCTCGACGCGCAGGTCGTGCGCATCACGGTGACCGAGCTGAAGGAGAACACCTTCTACGCGAGCATCACCGTGCAGCAGAACGGCTCCGAGATCGAGATCGACTCCCGGCCCTCAGATGCGATCGCGCTGGCCGTCCGCGCCGAGGCGCCGATCTTCGCGGCCGAGGACGTGATCGAGGAGTCGGCGATCGAGTTCGAGGGCGAGGACGTGAACGAGGAGGAGATCGTCACGGAGTTCAAGCAGTTCCTCGAGCACGTGACCCCGGACGAGTTCGCCGAAGCAGACGAAGACTAGGAGGGCTCGCCGAAACACCGGCGAGCGGCGTTCCGCCAATCCCTCCTAGGGCTCGGCCCGCTCGACCTCGCGCTTGGTGAGCGCGAGGATCTGCTCGAACAGCTCGTTCAGGCCCTCCGACGAGAGCGGCCCGCGGTTCGCCCGCGCGAGGTATTGCAGCATCCACTGCTCGCGGTCCGGGTCGACGAAGGACAGCCCGCGCGACTCCTTGTAGCCCTTCAACCGCGCGACGAGCTTGAGCCGTGCGTTGATTGCCTCGACGATCGCGCGGTCGTTGTCGGAGATCTGCTCCCGCAGCTGGCGGATGAGTGGGTCGCTCTCGGTCACGGTCTCCCCTGCAGCTTGACGTAGACGGGCTTGGCGCTGCCGTGGATTGCAAGCGCGCGGTACGGATACGTCACGCGGGCCGCGACCGGATCGCTTAGCGTCGGCGTCTGCTCTCGAGCCGTCACGTAGATCCCGCGCCGGCGCTCGACCACCCGCAGGATCCGGAGCGAGTAGCCGGTGCTCGAGCGCGGGCCGAGGGCGATCACGATCACCTCGTCGCGGGCCCACTCGACCGCGGGCGCCTTTGGCGTGCGCCCCGGCATCGTCGCCTCGAGCAGGCGGTGGAACGAGGCGCGCGAGTGGTAGACGGCGGTCAGCTTGTGCGTGAACTCGACCGGGCCCAGCTTCGAGCTCAGGTCGCGCCAGGCGACCTGGTGACCCCCGCCTTGGCCCCACCACTGCGTGTAGACGAGCCAGCCGGCCGCCGCGAGCGCGACGACGACCAACGTGGCCGCTCTACCAGTAGAGGTAAATCGAGGTGCCGTAATCAATCAGTGAGTACACGCGAGCGGCCACCCACAGCGGAATGCGCACGCAGCCGTGGCTCGCAGGGTACGCCGGGACGCTGTGGTAGCCGTGGATCGCGAAGCCGCCGACGAAGAACGACGAGTAGTACATCTCCTCGGCGTTGAAGCCCGGCACCTTGCTGTACACGCGCCAGTGTCCGAGCGGCGTGTTGCCGGTGGCGCCGGTCGAGACCGTCACGATCAGGGCGACCTTGCCGTCGCGGACGAGGAAGAGCACCTGGCGGCCCTTGCTGACCTCGACGTGGTCGCCCGGGTAGCGCGCCTCGGGGACCCGGGCGCTTTGCAGCTCGCGCCAGAAGCGTGCGTCCACCGTGCCGGTGCGCGGCAGGCCGTGCAGCTTCTGGAACGCGGTCACGGCGTCGATGTCATCCTGGCCGTAGTAGCCGTCGACGCGGCCGAGCGCGTAGTGGAGCTCGTGCAGGCGGCGATCGAGCTCGTAGGCGCTCGGGCCGGCCGAGCCGGGACCGAGGTTGGGCGCGAACACGATCCGCTCGAGCGCATGGCGCACCGGGAGGTAGCCCGGTGCGGGCTGGACGATCAGGCGGATGCGATAGGCGCCCGCGGTCCCCGTCCCCAGCCGGAGGCGAAGCCGGCCGTGGAACGCGCGCTTCGCGACGAGGCGTCGCCCACGCCAGACCTGGACGCGCACGGTCCCGGCCGCAGCCGGCCGCTCGCGCACGACCAACGCCAGAGGAGTTCCGACCCGGCCCGACCCGCTGAATGCGGTGTCGAGCCCCGGTCGCACGGCGAGCCCGACCTGGTTCGAGACGGCTGCGCCGTAGCGGACGGTGTACCGAGCATCGGGCGTACCGACGCGGCCGCGGACGAAGAACCTCCCGTCGCGCTCGGCCCGGACGGTCGCGATTCGCCGCGCGCCGCGGTAGAGCGCGATCCGCGCGCCCTTGCTCGCGGGGACGAGCCGCCCGCGGAAGCGCGCGAGCTGCTGGTAGCGCCCACTCTTCGGGCCGGAGAGGCTGAGCCCGGTCGCGGTCACTGTCACCGTGGCCTGCGAGGTCTCGCCGAGTACGTTGGTGGCGGTCACGTGAGCGGTGAAGCGGCCGGCTGCGTAGGTGTGCTGGACGACCGGGCCGTCCGCGGTCGCGCCGTCGCCGAGGTCCCAGTGGTAGGTCGCGTCGTCGCCGGTGGCCGAGAGCGTCACCGCGAGCGGCGCGGCTCCGGTCGAAGGCGCCGCTCGCGC
Organism: Gaiellales bacterium; assembly: GCA_038237925.1. Taxonomy (GTDB): domain Bacteria; phylum Actinomycetota; class Thermoleophilia; order Gaiellales; family Gaiellaceae; genus AC-32. The sequence continues at coordinate 105,011 of JBBRYF010000003.1, forward strand.
ACTTACGGCAGGGGCCGCCGCGTGCGCCGCGGGTGCGAACGCCAAGGCCGCCAGGAAGACCGCTGCACGCCGCACTTTCACGAGCATAGACGAGCTACCGGGCGAGAGCCTCTACGAGCGCGAGCGCATTGAAGGTCGCGTGTAGGAGCATCCCGGGGTAGAGGCTGCCCGTGCGCACGCGGACGAGGGCCACCGCGATCCCGAAGACGAAGAGGGCGGGGAACCCTTCGACGAGGCCGTGATCAGCGGCGAAGGCGGCCGCCGTGCCCGCGACGGCGGCGACGGTGCCGAAGCGAGCGAGCAGGTGGAAGCCGACTCCGCGGAAGGTCAGCTCCTCGACGATCGGTGCGACGACCGCGACGACCACGCCGTTGAGGATGAACGGCACCGCCTTCGAAGAGTCCCAGTGCGACGGCTGGAGGCCCTGCTCCCGCGTTGCGTGCAGCACGGTCTCGAGGGCGACCTCGACGACGAGCAGGACGATGAGCGTCGCCAGTGCGAACCCGAGCGCGCGGCTCCACGAGGCGGGCGCTCGCAGTCCGAGGTCCGAGCGAGAGAGCCCGCGCGCGATCCAGAGCAGGATCGCGCCCGTCACTGCGTAGAAGACGACTCCGCTGACCGCGGTGTCGTAGCGGTAGAGCGTGTCCGACGGCGGCTTGCCGGAGGTAAACCGGCTCGCGTAGTTCAGGGCCGCGAGCGCGCCGACGAGGCCGAGCCAGCCGGTCAGCCGCTGCGCGTACGTTCTCAACGGGTCAGCGGGTCACGTCGGGGTGCAAGATCTGCGCGAGCTCCTCGAGCGCGACGGCGACCTGCGTCCCGGCGATCCCTGCGTCGGCCGGCACGATCGCGAACCGACCGCTGCGCACTGCGCGCAGCCGCTTCGTCCCCGAGCGCGAGCGGAGTTGCCGCAGCGTCCTCCCGCTGGCGGCCGTCGCGAGGTAGACGTCGGGGTCGAGCTGGACCAGCCGGCTGAGCGGGAACGGGCCCTGCTCCGGGCTGCCGCCGGCGACGCTGCGACCGCGCGCCTCGGTGATCAGGTCGCCGAGCAGGCTGTGAGTCGAGATCGTCGAGAAGTCGCCGTCGTCGACGAAGACAGTGACCACCTTCGAGCCGGCGAGCTTCGCCACGACCGCGTGCCGCTTCGCTTCGATCGCCGCCGTCCGCCGCCGCGCCTCGAGCGGTCGGCCGGTCAAGAGCCCGATCTCGCCGATCGCCTGCACGACGTCGTCGAGCGTGCTGCTCGGCTCCACGTACTCAGCCGCCCGCGTCGCGCTGCCGGCGCGCGCGAGGTCGAGCGGATCGGTGCCACCCGATGCGACGATCAGATCGGGCCGCGCCCGGCGGATCGCGCCGACCAGTGGAAGGCCGACGAGCGTGTCGTTCACGCTCACGATCCGCTTGCCGAGACCGAGCGACTCGAGAATCTGCCGCGGCCCGGCGCCGACCGGGACGATTCGCTTGGGCGCGGCTTGCACAACGGTCGGGCGGTCGCCCCCGCCCTGCACCGTGACAGGGAAGCTCTGCACGAGCGCGCCGGCCGGCTCGCTCCTCTCGCCGCACGCGGTGCCGGCCAGAAGCACCACGGCGCCCGCCGCCACAAGCGCGATTTTCATGCGACCCATTGCCACAACGCCCATTGCACGACCGAGACTCCTAGCAGGAGCGAGCTCACCGCGACGATCGCAGTGTGCGCGCGCGGCCTTCCGCCGACCGAGGCGAGCGCGAGGAAGAGCGGGAAGATCGTCAGTCCGAAGCGCGGTAACGAGAGGAGCGGCCAGCGTTCGCTCGGCACGCTCAGCGGGATCGCGAGGCTCACGGTTGCGAAGAGCCCGTAGGGCGCGCCGAAGCGCCGCCACGCGATCGGCGTCAGCGCGACGAACAGCAGGAGGAACGCGAGCGTCTGGAGGTTGAGCGTCGCGACCCGGATCGGATCGGCATCCTGCACGGGCGTCCAGTACGCGTGCGTATGCGATCCGGAGGCCAGCTGCTCGATCCCGGCCCACCCGGCGCGGAGCCCGTCCCAGATCCCGCCGAGCGGCCCGACAGGCGATAGGTGCCGGCTCCAGAGACGCTGGGCGCGGAGGAACGCCCAGGGATCGCCGTCGGCCCGCCAGAGGTAGAGCGGGTAGGCCGCGAAGAGAACCGGCGCGACCGCCAGCGATGCGAGCGACCGCCGCCGTTCCCGCGACCGCCACGCGAGGAGCGCGAGCGCCGGGAGCAGCGCTGCGGCGGTCGGGCGCGTTAGCAGCGCGAGCCCGGTCACCGCGCCCGCCGTGAGAAATCGGCCGCGCTCGGCCAGCGCGAACGCCGCCAGCGTCAGCAGCAGATAGAGCGACTCGCTGTAGACGGCCTGCAGGAAGAAGGCGAACGGAAACACCGCGAGATAGAGCACCGCCCGCCGGGCTCCGTCGGCGCCGAGCCGTTCCTCGGCGATCCGGTGCAGGAGCAGGAACGACCCGAAAGCGGCCGCCAGCGATACGAGGATGCCTGCGACGACGTAGTGACCGAAGAGCACGCGTCCGAGCGCGCCGACGACACCGGGGTAGAGCGGGTAGAAGGCGGACGCCGCGCCCGAGGCCGAGTCGTAGCCGTGCTTGGCGATGCGCAGGAACCAGACGCTGTCCCAGCGGGCCCAGACGTCGGTGATCGCGCCGAGGTCGTGCGTCAGCAACGGGTCGTCCCAGACGACTGCGCGCGGGTGGCGGTTCGGGACGAAGACGAAGAGTGAGAAGAGCGCGGCACCCCAGATCGCCGCCCGGGTCCAGAGGAAGATCTCGGGCGCGGGGTTCCCTGCGCGCGGCAGCCGTAGCTCGCGGCGTACCGTCCGCTTCGGCGAGCGCACGCGTTGACCGGCGGCCACGGCGCGCGATGATACCCCGATGTCCCAGCGGCACTTCACGCCCGATGAGGCGAACGAGCTGCTGGCGCAGGTGCGCCCGGCGGCCGAGGCGCTTGTCGAGCACCGGCGCGCACTCACAGCCGCCGCCGCCCGCCGCGCGAGCTTGACCGCGAGGATCTCCGGCAACGGTGGCGACTTCGATCCCCAGGAGCCGAGCGAGCTGGAGGCTCAGCTCGAGCGCGAGGCCGACGCGGTGGCGCGCGCAGTCGAAGAGCTCGAGCGGATCGGGGTGCAGGTGAAGGACCTCGACCGCGGGCTCGTCGACTTCCCGGCCCTGCACGACGGCGAAGAGGTGCTCCTCTGCTGGCACGTCGGCGAGGACGAGGTCGCCCACTGGCACGGCCTGGAGGAGGGCTTCGCGGGCAGGAAACGCCTGCCGTTCGACTAACCCATCGCCATGCCGCTCTGGCACCGCCTGACTGTGTTCGGCGCGGTCCTGCTCGTCACCCTGGTCGTCGCGCGGGTCGTCGACCGGAGGCTCGCGCGCCGCGACCTCGACGCCGCGACCGCGACGCGCTACCGCGTGCTGCGCCGCAGTGTGCTCACGCTGATCGTCTTCGTCGGCCTGCTGTCCGCGCTGCTCGTGATCCCGCAGGTGCGCGCGGTCGCGACCGGGATCCTTGCCTCGTCGGCCGTGATCGGGATCGTCGTCGGCTTCGCAGCCCAGCGGACGATCGGGAACTTCATCGCCGGCCTGCTGATCGCGATCTCGCAGCCGATCCGGCTCGGCGACTACGTCGAGACCGGGGGGTTCACCGGGGTCGTCGAGGAGATCGGCCTCACCTACACATTCATTCGCATCGACGACAACGACCGCCTCGTCGTACCGAACGAGAAGATCGCCTCGGATACCATCCGCAACTCGTCCATCCGCAGCCGAAAGAAGCTCGCGCAAGTGACCGTCCAGGTTCCTCTCGACACCGATCTCGAAGCCGCTCGCACGCTTCTGCGTGAGGCGGCGCAGGACGAGCGCGCCGAGGTCGACGTGATCGAGCTCGCCGACCACGCGCGCCTCCGTCTGCGGGTCTGGGCGCCGGATGAGCCGAGCGCCGAGCGCCTCGAGAACGAGCTCCGCCTTCGCTCGCACGCCCGTCTGCGAGAGGCCGGGGTCTTCGCGTGACGCCCCCGCCGCCCCCGCCTCGCGGACGCGGCCGCCAGACCGACGACGACTTCGACCACGTCTTCCGCCGCAGCCGCCGCCGCCGCGCCAACGGCAAGGGCAAGCGCAAGCGGCGGACGACGCTGATCTTCGCGACGCTGCTGATCATCGTGCTGGCGGTGATCGCCTCCGGCGTGGGTGCGGTCGCGAGGTTCCGTTCCGACTGCACGCTCAAGGACTTGAAGGCCGTGCAGATCGGCGAGAACTCGTTCGTCTTCGCTGCCAACGGCTCGCTGCTCGGCTCGATTCCGGCCGAGCGCAACCGCACACCGATCGCGCTCTGGCGTGTCAGCCCGTGGATGAGCAAGGCAACGGTGGCGATCGAGGACCACCGCTTCTACCAGCACGGCGGCGTCGATTACGAGGGCATCGCGCGCGCGGCCTGGAAGGACCTCCGTGCCGGCCACGTCGTGCAGGGCGGCTCGACGATCACGCAGCAGCTCGTTCGCAACCTCTACATCTCGAAGGAGCGGACCCTGAAGCGGAAGCTGAAGGAGGCCTGCCTGGCGATCAAGCTCTCGCGCGCGCGCTCGAAGGACTGGATCCTCGGCCAGTACATGAACCAGGTCTACTACGGCAACCACGCGTACGGGATCGAGGCAGCCTCCCAGACGTACTTCTCCAAGCACGCGCGCGATCTGACGCTGGTCGAGGCGGCGCTCCTAGCCGGGCTGCCGCAGGCTCCGTCGGTCTACGACCCGCTGCACCGGCCTGCGGCGGCGATCGAGCGACGCGACCAGGTGCTGCGCGCGATGCGCGACTATGGCGCCATCAACGAGGCACGCTACGAGAAGGCGGTCTCGCAGCGGAACCTCAAGCTGAAGCCGGGCAGGCTCTACACGCGCATCCGCGAGCCGTACTTCTTCAGCTACGTTCGCGACCAGTTGATCGCCGAGTACGGCGCCAACACGGTTCGCACCGGTGGGCTGCGTGTCTACACGACGATCAATCCGCGGCTCCAGGTCGCCGCTCGCAAGGCAATCACCGACACGCTCTACCTGCGCAACGACCCCGCGGCCGCGGTCGTCTCGATCAACCCGGCGAACGGCGCGATTCGCGCGATGACGGCGGTCACGCCCGGCCGCACTGGCAACCAGTTCAACCTCGTCGCGCAGGCACGGCGGCAGCCCGGCTCGACGTTCAAGACCTTCGTCTTGGCCGCGGCGATCGAGCAGGGCATGAATCCGAGCACCACCTACTACACATCCGCCCCGTTCCACTACCAGCCCGACCCGTACACGCCGGCCTGGGACGTGCAGACCTACGACCACTCGTACTTGGGCTCGATCTCGGTCACGAACGCGACGCTCGCCTCCGACAACACGGTCTACGCTCAGCTGACCCTTGACGTCGGGCCCGACAAGGTCGCCGAGATGGCGCACAAGCTCGGCATCAGTACCCGTCTCGACGTCGTGCCCGCGATGGGGCTCGGCGCCGATGCGATCTCGCCGCTGGAGGAAGCCTCCGCCTACGCGACGATTGCGGCCGGTGGCATCTACTCGAAGCCGATGGCGATCAAGAAGGTCGTGCTCGCGAACGGGCGCGAGGACGTCGACGCCGGTTGGGGCCAGCCGCAGCGCAACCGCGTGATCAGCGACGGCGTGGCCTACGAGGTGACGCGGATCCTGGAGCAGAACGTGCTTGGCGGCACGGGCGTTGGCGCGTATTTTGGCCGGCCCTCGGCGGGCAAGACCGGCACGACCGACAACCACGCGGATGCCTGGTTCTCCGGCTTCGTGCCGCAGCTCGAGACCACCGTCTGGGTCGGGTACCCGCAAGGGGAGATCCCGATGCTGAGCGTGCACGGGATCGCGGTGGCCGGCGGCACCTTCCCCGCCTCGATCTGGAAGCTGTTCATGGAGACCGCGCTGGCGAAGGCGCCGGCGCTGAACTGGCAGTTGCCGCGCCAGCCCGTCGTCTGGCAGCCCTGGACGCAGGGCCAGTACGGCTCGAGCCTCACTCCGACCAACACGTACAGGCCGACGGGTACGACTGGCACGACGGCGACGACCGGGACGACAACGGCGCCCTCGACTAGAACGGTACCGACGACCACTGGGAGGACCGTGACGACCGCGCCGCCCGCTCCCCCGCCTCCCCCGCCACCGCCTCCACCCCCGCCGTCGCCTCCACCGCCTCCGGGTCCGTAGCGTGCGGCCGGCGCTGCGCGCCGCGCTCGTCGCGATCCCTGTCTACGTCGCCGCCTGTGCCGTCCCGGACGGCGGGCTGTTCCGTGCGGCGCGGTTTCGCGATGTCCACGTCTACCAGGGCTATGCGGAGCAACTGCTCCACGGTGCGCTGCCCTATCGCGACGTGTCCGTCGAGTACCCGCCGGGCGCGTTCGCCGTCTTCCTGCCGCCCACCGCCTTCGGGGCGTCGCACTACAACGCGGCCTTCAAGACGCTCATGGCGGTGTGCGGAATCGCGACGCTCGTGCTCGTCGCGCTCGTGCTGGCGGAGCTCGGAGCCTCTCGGCGGCGGATCGCAGGCGCGGTGGCGCTGCTTGCGCTCTCGCCGGTCGCGCTCGGCCCGATCTCGCTGAACACCTACGATGCCTGGCCCGCGCTGCTGACGGTGCTCGCGCTCTGGCTGCTCCTGCGCGGCCGCGACCTTGCGGGATTTGCCGTGCTCGGGCTCGCCGTGACCGCAAAGGTCTACCCGCTCGTGCTCGTGCCGCTCGCCGCGTGGCTCGTGTGGCGGCGTGAAGGCCCGCGCCGGGCCGCGCTCGCACTCGTGGTGCTCGTTGCCGTGGCCGCGGCGGTGATCGCGCCGTTCACGGCCTACGCGCCGCACGGCGTGTTCGAGAGCTTCCGCTCGCAGGCCGCCCGCGGGCTCCAGGCCGAGAGCCTGGGCGCGGCGGTGCTGCTTGCGCTCGACCGGCTCGGCCTCTACCACGCGCGCGTCGTGGAGACGACCGGGGTGGCGGGGCGGAACCTGGCCGGGGGCGCCGCAGACGCCGTCGCCGCGGTGCTGCTCGTGCTCGAAGCGGTGGCGGTCGTGGCGGTCTGGTGGCTGTACGCGCGCTCGCTGGACCTGCGAGACCGGCTCCCGCTCGCGTGCGCGGCCGCGGTCGCGGGCTTCCTCGCGTTCACGAAAGTCTTCTCGCCGCAGTACCTCGTCTGGCTGCTCCCGCTCGTCGTGGCCGGCGGCGGCGCGATCGCGATCGGGCTGACCGCGGTCGCGCTCGTGCTCGCACAGGTGTGGTTCTTCCACTACGGCGCGCTCTTCCGGCTCGAGTGGCCGGTGTGGCTGCTGCTGGCGCGCGACCTCGTGGTAGTCGCGCTCTACCTAGTGCTCGTCGCCGCGCTCGCCCGCCGGAAGATCAGGATCCCGTCGCGTTCAAAGACGAGCCGCCACTCAGGGTTGGCCCGGAGCCAGGAAAGCTGGACCGCCGTCGGCAAGGGCGCGAGCCGGTCGGCATAGCCCGGCGCGGTCTCGTCCGCCGCGACCCACTGCGCGTCCTGCACGTACGGGAAGCTGAGGATGCGCCGGCGCGCCGAGAGGTGCGCGCCGAGCGAGTTCGTCGCGCTGACGACGGCGTCTCGCGGAATCAGCTGCAGCGCGCGCGCCGCGCTCCGGTCGTGCTGGCTCACCTCGGCTGCGCGCGCCTGGAACTGCTCGGCTCCGGGGAAGTAGCGCCAGAGCGGCACCGGCCCGAGCAGGTAGTTCGAGACGACCGCGACCACCACGGCGACGGCGGCGATCGGCGCTCCGGGGCGAAGGCGCGTGAGCCTGGCCGCGCCGAAGACCGCCGCCGCGACCAGGACCGGGATCAGTCCCGCCGTGTAATGGAAGCGGATCGAGGTCTGCGGGCTTGCAGCGGAGAGCAGGTTCACGGCGAGTTCCGGCAGCGCGGCGATCAGGGCGAGCGGCGCAAGCAGCACCAGCAGTCCAAGCGGCAGCACGAGCCGCGCGAGGTAGTTGATGCCGCGTGCGGTGAGCGCCGTCGTCACGATCGTCCCCGGATTGGTCAGCGCGGTGTGCACGATGCCGCCCGGCGTGCTGCCCACCTGGCTGTAGCGCGTGAAGAAGCTCGACGTGCCCGCGCGGTTGAAGTGCGGGATGACGAGCTCGATCGCGACTAGCGCGACGGCGAGGCCCCCGACGCCGACCGCGGCGCCGGCGAGCCGCCTCCCGTGGGCGAAGGCGTACCAGACGCCGAGACCGGCCACCACGAGCGCGATCTCCTCCTTCGCCGTCGCGGCGAGCGCGGCGCAGGCGGCGAACGGCAGCAGCCGACCCTCGTCGAGGTACCAGATCGCAAAGAGGAGCAGCGGACAGGCGAGCGCGACCGGGTGGAACTCGTTCAGCGTCAGCCACTGCGTCGGGGGATAGACGAGGTAGGCGAGCGCGAAGCCCAGCCCGGCCCGGTCCGAGCCGAGGTGCTTGCGCGCGAGCCGGTAGACGGGCAGCGCGCCGAGTGCGATCGCCACTGCCTGCGCGACGAGCAGCATGTCGGGGCTCGGCCAGACCAGCCAGAGCGGCGCGAAGGCGGCGAGGATCGGGTCGAAGTGCGCGCCGAGCCGGGAGATCTGGTCGCCGCGGAGCCCGGTGATCTGCAGCGGGTGCCCGTGCGCCGTCGACCAGACGGCCTGAACCATGTTCCCGAGGTCGAACCGCCCGGTCGCGAAAGCGCGATGCCCGAGGACCGACAGCGCGGAGAAGCCCGCGGCGTAGGCGGCGATCGCGGTCCAGAGAAGCGCGCGGGGCGCCGGGGCTCGGAGCGTCACGCCGCTCGCGCCACCTCTCGCTGGAGCAGCTCGCGCCAGTGACGGCCGAGGACCTCCTCGCTGGCGCGCTGCCCATAGGCTGCCCGCCCGCCCGCGGCGAGTGCCCGCGCAAGTGCGGGATCGCCCGCGAGCCGCCGCAGGGCCGCGGCCAGCGAGGCGGCGTCGCCGGGTGGGACGAGCAGCGCGCTCTCGCCGTCGACGAGCACCTCGCGCGCGGCCGGAGTGTCGGCCGTGACGAGCGGCGTGCCGCACGCGAGCGCCTGAAACGCCTTGTTCGGGATCACGCGCTGCGCCTTCGCGGAGGTGCCGAAGATCCCGAGCGCGCACCCGACGCGGTGCAGCTCGCCGGGAAGTCGCTCGTACTCGACCCAAGGGACCCACTCGACGTTCCCGGGCCGCTGCTCGACGAGGCGCTTGAGCTGGCCGCTCCCGACGAGACGGAAGTGCAGCTCGGGGGCCACACGTGCGGCGGCGAGCACGGTCTCGAGCCCGTGCAGCGGGATCAGCTTGCCGACGAAGAGGACCGTGAACGGCTCGGCCGGCGACCAGCCGGGCCCGAAGACCCGCTCCTCGGCGCCGACGAACGCGACCGCGACGCGCTCGGGCGGCAGGCCGCCGAGCTGCGCGAGGTGGTCGGCGTTGGCGCGGGTGTCTGCGACAACGAGGTCGGCCGCCCGCAGGGCCCGTCGGTCGGCCGCCACGAGCGCCCGGGCCGCGGCCGACCCGGGCTGGAACCGGGCGCGGTCGGCGACGAATGTGTCCGAGAGCGACACGAGCGGGTTGAAGACGACCGGCCGCCCCGCCGCGGTCCGCCGCGCTGCCGGCAGATCGAAGTGGCCGGGGTAGCCGACGATCAGCGCGTCGAATCCCTCCGAGGGCCGCCGCAGCAGCCGCAGCTCGGCCAGCGCGAGGCGCGCGGCCGCACCGGCTCCGGCACGCCAGCTGTCGCGCCGCCCGTCCCACACCGGCACGTGCCGCTCATGCACCTCGACCCCGGCGTGCCGCAGGCACGAGATCACCTGCGCGTTCCGCGGGTAGTCGCGCTCGTAGGTGCCGAAGTAGAGGACGCGCATCAACTTCCCGGCCGATTCTGCTGCTGCCCCTGGTTCAGGCGCACCCGGCCTCCTCCCCACTGCGAGCCTATCCCGCTGTGGCGCACGCATGTGTGACGCCTTTGTTCCGAATCTGTGCCTTCTACGAGAGGACGTCTTCGACGTGGAGCTCCGTCCGTTCCAACGCACCAGCCCGCTCCTCGTGCTGGCTCGTGATCAGCTCGCTGATCAGGCCGAGCGAGAAGAACTGGAGCCCGACCACCATCAGCAGCACGCCGAGGATCAGCAGCGGCCGCTGCCCGATCGCGTGGCCGGTGAGCTTCACCGCCGTGAGGTAGAGCAGCACCGCGAATCCGCCCGCGCCGAGGAGGAGACCGAGCCCGCCGAAGAGATGCAGCGGGCGGTAGCGGTAGCGGCCGATGAACGAGACGGTCAGGAGGTCGAGGAACCCGCGCACGTAGCGCTCGACTCCGTAGCGGGAGCTGCCGTGTTCCCGCGGCCTGTGGTTGACAGGGAGCTCGGCGACCCGGTGGCCACGGTAATGCGCCAGCACCGGGATGAAGCGGTGGAGCTCGCCGTAGAGACGCAGCCCGCGGACGACCTCCGCGCGGTAGGCCTTCAGGCCGCAGTTGAGGTCGTGCAGGCGCAGGCCTGAGACTCGGCCGGTCACCCAGTTGAAGATCTTCGAGGGGACGCGGCGCGTCAACGGATCGCGGCGGTGCGTCTTCCAGCCGCTGACGAGGTCGAAGCCCTCGTCGAGCTTCGCCAGCAGCCGCGGGATTTCCGCGGGGTCGTCCTGGAGGTCGGCGTCGATCGTCACGACCACGTCGCCCTCGGCGTGTGCAAAGCCTGCGCCCAGCGCCGCCGCCTTGCCGAAGTTCTTGCGCAGGCGGACGACGCGGACGTTGTCCTGCGCGCTGTGGAGGCGTGTCAGCGCCGCGAACGAGCCGTCCGTCGAGCCGTCGTCGACGAAGACGGCCTCCCATGGCTCGCCGAGCGGCTGGAGCGCCGACTCCAGCTCGTCGTAGAGGAGTGCCACCGTCCGCTCCTCGTCGTGAACGGGAACGACGACCGAGATCACGGCGGCTGAGCCTATCCGCCGCGCGTACGGTATGCGGCGGTCGTGGCCGAGCTTCTGTCGATCGAGGACGCCCAGCGCCTCGTGCTCGAGCGGGTGCAGCCGCTTCCGCCGGAGCCTGTTCCGCTTGAGCACGCCGCGGGGCGGGTGCTCGCGGAGGGGTCGCGCGCTGCGGTCGACCTGCCGCCCTTCCCGAGCTCCGCAATGGACGGGTACGCGGTTCGTGCGGCCGATCTTCCGGCGACCCTGCCCGTGGTCTTCCGCGTCGCGGCGGGCCGGCCGGCCCCGCGCCGGCTTGAGCCCGGCGAGGCGATGGGGATCGCCACCGGTGGCGTCGTGCCGGCCGGCGCCGATGCCGTCATCCCTATCGAATATGTTGTCGAACATGACAACGCTGTCGAGATTGCTGACGCAGAGAAGCCCGGTGCAAACGTCCGGCCCCAGGCCGGCGACCTTCGCGCCGGTGACGAGGTTGTTCCCGCGGGCACGCGTCTCTCTCCGGCGCAGCTTGGAGCACTTGCGGCGGCCGGCGTCGCCGAGGTCGTCTGCGGCGGAGTGCCGCGCGCCGCCGTGCTCGCCACGGGAACCGAGTTGCGCCGGCCGGGCGGGCCGCTCGGGCCGGGCGAGGTCTACGAGGCCAACGGGCTGATCCTCGAGACGCAGCTGAGGTCGGCGGGCGCTTCCGTCGAGCGCCTGACGGCCGTGGCCGACGACGACGAGGCTCACCGCGAGGCGATCGCGCGTGGACTCGAGCACGACCTGCTCGTCACCTCGGGCGGCGTCTCCGTCGGGCCGCACGACCTCGTCCGCCGCATCGAGTCCGAGCTCGGCGTCGACGAGGTCTTCTGGCGCGTGGCGGTCAAGCCGGGGAAGCCGGTCTCGTTCGGCGTCCGGGAGCGGACACTGGTCTTCGGCCTGCCCGGGAACCCGGTCTCGTCGCTCGTCGGCTTCGAGCTCTTCGTCCGGCCCGCGGTGCTGGCGCAGCAGGGCGCCTCCGACCCACTGCCCCGGTTCGAGCCGGGAAGGCTCGCGGCTGCCGCAAGGCGGAGTCCCGGCAGGGACGAGCTCGTGCGCGCCCGAATCGTGCGGAGCGACGAAGGTGACGCCGTCGAGCTCCAGCCGCTCGCGGGCCAGGAGTCGCACATGATCGCCCGCGCCGCTGCCGCCGATGCGCTCGTCCTCGTCCCGCGCGGTGACGGCGAGCTCGCGGCTGGCTCGGCGGTCCGATACCTCAGGCTCGCCTGACCGCGATCACCCCTGCGCTGACGCGAGCGGCGCCGCGGCGAGGGCCGTCGCCGGCGGCCGGAAGGCCGGGCCACTCCGCGGGTCGATCCGGACCAGGCGCGCGTAAGAGATGTAGCGGTGGGACGCGAAGAAGCGCGGATGGCACGCCTGCAGCTCCACGATCTCGCGGCCGGTCGAGCGCAGGACGGCGAGGTCGTCGCCAGGGACGATCCGGTGCTTGTAGACGCGGTAGAGGAAGGTCGCGTACGGAACCTCGACGGTCACCGCATCGCCCGGGCGCAGGCGCTCGATGTGGGCGAACGGCGCGAGGTAAGTCGTGCGGTGGCCGGCGATGTACACCAGCTGTCCCTCCCCGGGCATGTACGTCCGCCGGTCGAGGCCTGGGCCCTTCGTCAGCGAGTCGTGGTCGGTGCCGTCGACGATCACCATCTTGAGCTGCAGCCGCGGGACCAGGATCCGGCCGATCGCCTGGCCGCGCTTCGACTCCAGGCGGTAGCGGCGGGCCTGCGCGCGGATCTCGCCGGCGGTCACCGCGAGCGACGCCGTGTGCTTGACCGGCGGCGGCCGGTAGGTTCGGACGCGTCGCTCGTAGCTGCTCGAGAGCCGATGCTGCTTCCAGCTCGTGTAGAGCGCGGTGAACGGGTCCTGCCAGCGCCAGACGACGATCACCCACACGAGCATGCCGACGCCGCCGACCGCCAGCAGCGTCCCGATGATTCGCACAAGCCTTCTCACGTCACCCCTCCAACGCCTCTCGCTCTGCGCCCGATGCGCGCTTCCTCGCAGCTCTCACTGTAAGTACGGTTCGCCGGACCGTCTCGCGTAGCGGCCCACGCGGCGGCCGCTCCCGCGCGCTCGGGTACGGCGCGTAGCGCCCAGTTGCGAGCGCGGTCATCTGCCCGGCGGCCGCGAGCCACGCCACTGCGATCGCGACGGCAGGCAGCTTCACGTACCCGATTGCGGTCAACTCCGCTAGGTACCACGGTGTGTCGAGACCGAGGTGGTACCGCAGCGCCAGGGAGCCCACGAGGAGCAGCGGCCCGAGGAATCCCGCCGCGAGCACGGCGACCCGTGTCCAGAGCGGCCGCGCGCGGAAGTGCGGCAGCCAGAGCCAGGCGTGCAGGGACGGAAGCAGGAAGATGAGAGCGAACGGGTTCGTCGCGACGACGAGCAGCCCGACGACGGCGAGTGCCAGCAGCGCCGCGGTGGTGCCCGCCAGCTCCTCAGTCGCAGAGACCGGCCGTCGGGGAGTCAGCCGCTCTCGTGCCACGAGCCAGCCGGGCCCGGCGAGGACGATCAGGCCAATCAGGCCGAGAATCGGCCATTGTGTGCCGGGCGTCGCGTCAGGCGGCAGTGGCACAGGCGGTGCGGACGGCCAAACGCCCACCAGCGCGAACAGCCCGAAGGCGATCGCCGCCCACAGCCAGAACCCGACCCGGCTGCGGTAGCTCCGCAGCGCCGGTGTGAGTGGGATGTGGCGCCTTCGGCAGTGCGCGAAGAGGTCGATGGCCGAAAGCAGGAACGGCATGAGCGCGGCCAGCAGCACGAGCTCGATCGCCCAGCCCGGGAGCACGCGCGGGCCGAAGTACACGTACCGCGCGGTTCCCGGTGCGAGCTCGGCCCCGAAGTCGAGCCACCGCAGCAGCTGCTGCGCCGACCGGCCGAGCTGAGCGAGACGTACGGCGTCGAGCTGGCCGGGCCGGTCGAAAAATGCCGCCGCCGGCCTCTCCCCGCCGCTCGTCAGCGTCAGCGCGGGAATCCCGTGCGCGAGCAGCGGTCCCTGCTCGTGCAGCGTGTAGGGAAAGCCGAGATCCACGAGCTGCGAGAGCGCGCCCGCATGGACCGGCCGTTGGCGTGCCTGCTCGAGCACGAGCTGCGCGGCGGTCTCCACGAACGCGGGCGAGGCGAGCCGCGGTTCGGTGCCGGCGAGAACGAGGCGCGGGGGCCCGTGACCGGCCAGCGCGACCAGGTCGATCGCCGCGACTACGTGCCCGCGGTGCGTCTCGGCGAAGCGGCGCGCGCCGAGCGCGCCGAAGGAGCCGCCGTCGGTCGCCACGAAGACCAGCGTGTGCTGGGGGCCGAGGGCTTGCGCGCCGACAGCGGAGCCGTATGACCGGGCAATCTCCAGCAGCGCTGCGACTCCCGACGCGTTGTTGTTTGCGCCGGGCCCGACCCCGTTGTCGTCCCGGTGCGACATCACGACGATCTCGTCGGGGGAGTGGCCGGGCACGGTCACGATCTGGTTCTCGAGTGTCTTCCTTCCGAGTCCGGGGAGGTCGGCCCGGAAGCGGTCGGCTACGACCTTCAGCCCGTACGGCGTGAGCTGGTCGCGCACCCAGTCCGCCGCGCCCGCAGCGCCTGCTTCGCCGGGCACGCGATCGGGGTACAGGCGCGCGAGCTCGGCCGCGAGGCCCGTGGCGCTGGCGCCGTCGAACGATGCCGGAAGCACGGGCTGCGGCGCCGGCAGCGGGTTCGGCTTGTGCACGCTGAACGCTGCTGCGAGGAGCGGGACTCCGACGAGCAGCCAGGTGCCGCGGTAGAGGCGCCCGCTGACGGGCCGCTCGAGCGAGCCTCGGCGCGGGCGTCGCCGCGAAGAACGGTGCGGAAGCGCCGCCATGCCGTGGCTATAGTAGGTGGCAGAACCACGTGCGCCGGCAGGCGCTGCGATGCCTAACTCCTCCACCATCCTGCTCGTCGACGACGAGGACGCGGTTCAGAAGCTCCTCGCTTATCCGCTCGAACGCGACGGGTTCCGCGTGGTCCAGGCGCGAGACGGCGAGGAGGCGCTGGCGCGCTTCGCCGAGGAGCGGGTCGATCTCGTCGTGCTCGACGTGATGCTGCCGAAGCTCGACGGGCTCGAGGTCTGCAAGCGCCTGCGGGCCTCGAGCAGCGTGCCGATCATCATGCTGACCGCGCGCGACGACGAGCTCGACAAGGTCCTCGGCCTCGAGCTCGGCGCGGACGACTACATCACCAAGCCCTTTTCGATTCGCGAGTTCCGCAGCCGGGTCCGGGCACTTCTGCGCCGCGCGGCGATCCCCGCGGGCGCGCGGACCGAGGAGGAGACGATCGAGCGCGGCGGCCTTCGCATCGACCTCAGTCGCCGCGAGGTCGCGGTCGGCGGAGACGTGGTGCAGCTGACGTACGTCGAGTTCGAGCTCCTGCGCAGCCTGGCCGCGAGCCCCGGCCGGGTATTCACGCGCGAGATGCTGCTGCAGGCCCTGTGGGGCGGGTCGGATTACCGCGAGCCACGGACGATCGACGTTCACGTTCGCCATCTGCGCGAGAAGCTCGAGCCCGATCCGAGCGAGCCGGAGTTCATCCTCACCGTCCGGGGCGTCGGCTACCGCTTCCGTCCGTGAGCCGTTTCTTCCGGAGCGTCGGCGCGCAGCTGAGCCTTGCGCTGCTGCTGGTGGTCGCGATCTCGCTCGGAATTGTCTATCTGACGGTAGTTCCGTCGCTCAGAAGCCGGCTCGTCGCTGCTCGGGTCTCGGAACTCGAGGACAACGCCGCTCTGCTTCAGCGCCAGGCCCATGAGGACGTCGTTTTCAACCCGGACGTGGTCGATGCCTGGCACGACCTGACCGGAACGCGCGTGCTCCTCGTGCAGCCCGAGTCGGGCACGGCGCTGGTGCTCCAGGACTCGCGGGGTGGGCAGTCGTCCGCGGATGTCCAGGACGACACCGTCGTACTGCGCGCGATCCGAACCGGGAAGGCCCAGCACGGTGTCGTCGCGGAAGCGGGCCAGCACTACGCCGAGGCGACGGTCCCGATTCTCGGCGGATCGTACGTCCTGCTGTTGAGGGATTCGGTGGAAAATCGCATCGGGACCGTCGACCTGGTGAAGCGGCGGCTCCTGTTCGCGGCCGGGAGCGCCCTCCTGATCGCGTTGCTGCTCGGGTACGGCGGCGCGCGCATGTTCGCTGGCCGGATTCGCCGGCTGGAGCGCGCAGCAGACCGGATCGCGCGCGGGGAATTTGACGAGGCGGTCGTGGACCAGGGCGGGGGCGAGCTCGGTGCGCTTGCCGCGGCGTTCGAGCGCATGCGCGTCCGCCTAGCCCACCTCGACGACGCGCGCCGCGCGTTCGTCGCCAACGCTTCGCACGAGCTGCGTACACCGCTCTTTTCGCTGGGGGGGTTCCTAGAGCTGCTCGACGACGAGGAGCTCGACGAGCCGACCAGGCGTGAGTTCCTCGGCTCGATGCGCGAGCAGGTCGACCGGCTGACCAAGCTCGCCTCCGACCTGCTCGACCTGACGCGGCTCGATTCGGGCCGGCTGACCGTCGCGCGGGAGCCCGTCGACCTGTCGGCGCTCGTGCGGGATCTCGCCGACGAGTTCCGGCCGGTCGCCGCCGCCACCGGCCATCCACTGACAGTCCAGACAGTGGGCGAGATCGTGGCGGAAGCCGACGAGCTCCGGGCGCTACAACTCGGCCGAATCCTGGTCGAGAACGCCATTCGGCACACGCCTCCGGGGACGCCGGTCGAGCTGCGGGCACGTCGCACCGATGCCGCCGCGGTCCTCGAGGTCGAGGACAAAGGCTTGGGAGTCCCTGCGGAACAGCGCGAGCCGCTCTTCGAGCGCTTTTACCGACTCGACGGTACGCGGGCCTCAGGTAGTGGCCTGGGCCTCGCCATCGCCAAGGAGCTCGCCGAGCTGATGGACGGCGCGGTCGAGGTCGAATCGCGGCCCGGACGAACCGTCTTCTCGCTTGTGCTCCCGCCGGCCGAAGCGACCTCGGAGCCGATTTCACGGGAAATGTCGCGTTCCGCAAACGCGTAGCTACAGTGCGAAAGCCGTGCGAAGCGCCTCTCTCGCTGCCGTTGCCGTCGCCTGTGCCGTCCTCGGCGGGGTCGCCGCGCTCGCGGTCGGGAACCTGACCGGCTGGACCGGCTCGAGCTCCACGACGACGGTCTTCCGGTCAGCTCCGCCGGCCGAGCCGAGCGGCACTGCCGCGACAGCCGCGGTCGGTCCGGCCGCCCGGCCGCTGACCGGCAACGGCTTCAGCCCGAGCACGATCTACGCGCACCGGGCGCCTGGTGTCGTCACGATCGTCTCCGTCTACGGCACCGATCCCGCGACCGCGCCACGCGCGCAGGGCTCCGGCTTCGTCGTCTCGCCGCAGGGCTACATCCTCACCAACTCGCACGTGATCACGACCGCCGGCGACGGGGCGGTGGCAAAGCCGGCCGACCAGGTCTTCGTCGAGTTCCAGGACCACGACCGCGCCGTGGCCAAGATCGTCGGCTGGGATGTCTTCGACGATGTGGGCCTGATCAAGGTCGACCGGTCGGCACATGCGCTGGTGCCCGTACCGCTCGGCAACTCCGCAGCCGTGGCGGTCGGCGAGCCGGTCGCGGCGATCGGTAGCCCGTTCGGCAACGAGAACTCGCTCGCGGTAGGCGTGGTCTCCGCGACGCAGCGGTCGGTGCAGTCGCTGACCTCCAATTTCGACCTCGTGGACGCGATCCAGACCGATGCGCCGATCAATCACGGCAACTCCGGCGGCCCGCTGTTCGACGCCCGCGGCCGCGTGATCGGCATCAACGCTCAGATTCGCAGTACCAGCGGCCAGGCCGAGGGCGTGGGCTTCGCGGTGCCGGTCAACTCCGCGAAGCGCTCGATGCAGCAGCTGATCGCCAACGGCTCGGTCTCGTACGCGTACGTCGGCGTCGAGACCACCGACTTGACGCCGGCGCTCGCGCGGCGCTTCGGCTACGCGGTCTCACGGGGAGCCGTCGTCACGAACACCGTCTCCGGCAGCCCGGCCGCCGCTGCGGGGCTGCACGCCGGCACGCGCACCGCGAGCGCGTTCGGCGTCGACTTCCCTCGCAGCGGCGACGTGATCGTCGCGATCGACGGGCATCCAGTTACGGGCTCGGAGGATATTGCAAGAATTGTCACGAACCTGGCTCCCGGCCAACTTGTTCCGTTTGCGGTCGAGCGAGGTCATGCCCGGCTCGAGCTGCAGGTCCGGCTGAGCGAACGCTCAGAGAGCCACTAGGATCGGAACCCGTGTCCTTCGTCGGCAGGCCGGTGGTTTCCTCCTGGTTACGCGCAGGCGCAGAACGGGAACCTCGGTCGCGATGAGCGAAGAGGGCCGTTCTGTCCGTCTGACCATCCCCGCGCGGGCCGAGTACATCACGCTCGGCCGCCTGGCCCTGACGGCGATCGCGGGAGTGCGGCCGCTTTCTGACGAGACGCTGCACGATCTCAAGCTCGCGCTGACGGAGGCCTGCACGAACTCGGTCAAGCACGCGTACGACGATCACGGCCGCGGGAGCGTCGACATCGTCTACGAGCTGAGCGGCGACCGGCTCGCGGTGGAGGTCGGCGATACCGGCACCGGCTTCGAGCCCCCGCAGCCGGCCGCCGACGCGGAGGAGCTGGAAGAGGGCGGCCTCGGGATCGCGATCATCCGCGCGGTCACGGACGAGGTCGAGATGTCTCCGCGCGAGGGCGGCGGTGCGCGCCTGCGCTTCGTCAAGCTCCTGACCGACTGACCGCCGCCGACCTGCCAGCTATCCTCGGCGGCCGCTGATGCTCCAGCTCGTCAACGTCGGACAAAAGTCGCTCGCCGACTACGGCACGATCGCGACGCGTGGCCTGATGGAGGAGATCCGCCGGCTCGCGGAACCCCTGCGCGGTAAGCGGCTCGTGCACCTGTCGGCGACCGCCTTCGGCGGCGGCGTAGCCGAGATCAACTACGCGCTCGTGCCGCTGATGCGGGACGCGGGCCTCGACGCCGAGTGGCGCATCATCGCCGGCGCGGAGGAGTTCTTCGCCGCGACGAAGACGATCCACAACGCTCTCCAGGGCGACCCGCAGGGGCTGACCGAGACGCAGCAGGAGGTCTATCGCCGCTTCCAGGCGCTGAACGCCGAGGAGTTCTCCGACGAGTACGACTACGTGCTCGTCCACGATCCGCAGCCCGCCGGTCTGATCGAGCACTTCCCCGACAGCGCCGCGCACTGGATCTGGCGCTGCCACATCGACCTCTCGCAGCCGAACCCGCAGGTGCTCGACTTCCTGCTGCCGTGGCTCGCGGGCTACGACGCCGCGATCTTCCACATGCAGGAGTACGTGCCCCGCGACGCCCAGATCGCTCCGGCCTACATCTGGCCCCCGGCGATCGACCCGCTGACGCCGAAGAACATGGCGCTCTCGCCCGAGGACGCCGCGTACATCGTCGACCAGTTCGGCATCGACGTCGACCGGCCGCTGCTGACGCAGGTCTCGCGCTTCGACCCCTGGAAGGACCCACTCGGCGTGATCGACGCCTACCGGATCGTGAAGGCCGAGCATCGCGAGGTGCAGCTCGCGCTCGTCGGGTCGATGGCGCACGACGATCCCGAGGGCTGGGACTACTACAACCGGACGGTCAACTACGCGGCCGGCGACCCCGACGTCTACATCCTCTCCAACCTGAACAACATCGGCTCCGTGGAGGTCAACGCGTTCCAGGTGCACTCGAATGCGGTGATTCAGAAGTCGACGAAGGAGGGCTTCGGCCTGACCGTCACCGAAGCGCTCTGGAAGACGCGGCCGATGGTCGCGAGCCGTGTCGGCGGGATCGTGGCGCAGATCCAGGACGGCGAGACGGGCTGGCTCGTCGACCCGCACTCGCCCGAGGAGTGCGCTCGCGCGTGCCTCGAGATCTTCGCCGACCCGGCCGCGGCGAGACAGCGCGCGTTGCGCGGCAAGGAGTACGTGCGCCGGAACTTCCTCATGCCGCGCCTGCTGCGGGACTGGCTCGTGCTGCTGAACAAGCTCGACGGCAACGACACCGCCGGCGCCGAGGTCACGGTCGCCGCGACCGCCTCGTAGGTCGTTTCCGCGCGGAAGCGCCGGGTAGGGTGGCAGCGGCCATGGGCGAGCGCCGCAAGCTGATCGTCGTCTCGAACCGCGGGCCGGTGACCTTCACGCGAGGGCCCGGCGGCGAGCGTGTGACCAAGCGCGGCGGCGGCGGGCTCGTGACCGCACTTCGAAGTCTCGTCTCGCATCACGACGTGACGTGGGTCGCGAGCGCGATGACCGAGGAGGACCGGGCGGTCGCGGCCGAGAGCGGCGGTGGCGCCGTCGACGAGCGCGCGCGCGACGGCTCTCCGTTCCGGCTGCGGCTCGTCGCGCACGACGAACGGGCCTACGACTGGTTCTACAACGTCGTCGCGAACCCGATGCTCTGGTTCCTCCAGCACTACCTCTGGCAGCTCGCGTACACGCCGTCGGTGGACATCGGGCTTCGGAATGCCTGGGACGAGGGGTACGTGCGCGTCAACGAGGGGTTCGCGGCGGCGGTGCTCGAGGAGCTCGAGGCCGAGCCCGAGGCCGCGGTGTTCTTCCACGACTACCACCTCTATCTCGCACCGAGGTTCGTGCGGGAGAGCGCGCCCGAAGCGCTGCTTGCGCACTTCGTCCATATTCCGTGGCCGCAGACGGACTACTGGCACGTCCTTCCGGACCGGATCCGGCGCGCGATCCACGAGGGCGTGCTCGCCAACGACGTCGTCGGTTTTCACACGCACCAGTGGCGGCTCAACTTCCTGCGCGCGGCGAGCGACGTCGCGGGTGCCGACGCGAACTTCGTCGACGGCACCGCCGAGCTGGACGGCCGCCGCTCGCTCGTGACGGTGCACCCAATCTCGGTGGACGCGGCCGAGTTCGACGAGCTCGCCTCGGGGCCGGCGGTGCTTCAGGCAGAGCAGGAGCTCGCCGCGCGGCGGCCGGAGAAGCTGATCCTGCGCGTCGATCGGACCGACCCGTCGAAGAACATCGTGCGCGGGTTCAGAGCCTTCGAGCTCTACCTGGACGCGCATCCCGAGATGCACCGCCGGGTCGGGATGCTCGCGCTGCTCGATCCCTCGCGCCAGGAGATCCCGGAATACGCCGAGTACCTGGGCGCGATTCAGCGCGAGGCGCGCCGCGTGAACGACCGCTTCCAGCAGGGCGGCTGGGCGCCGGTCGAGCTCGTGATCGCTGACGACTTCGTCGGCTCGGTCGCGGCCTACAAGCAGTTCGACGTGCTCTTCGTGAATGCGATCTTCGACGGCATGAACCTCGTCGCCAAGGAGGCGCCGCTCGTCAACGACCGCGACGGGGTGCTGATCCTCTCCGAGAACGCGGGCGCGCACGCGGAGCTCGGCGAGTGGGCGCTCACGGTCAATCCGTTCGACGTCGCCGGCCAGGCCGAAGCGCTCGACCTCGCGCTGACGATGCCGGCCGACGAGCGGCGAGAGCGGCTCGCCGCGATCCGGGCTCATGTGCGCGAGCACGACGTCTCGGAGTGGATCGAGGCACAGCTCGCCGATCTAGATCGCGGTGCCGCGCGGGTCGGCTAGAGCCGGTACTTCTCGACGACCACGAAGCCGTTCGACTCCCGAACGACGCGTTCGACGCCGAGCTTCTCGTGGCCCGGCTTGATCACGAACCAGTCGTCGTGCGACCTGACCTCGCGGTACGTGTCGAGCGGGACGGCCAGCTTGTCGAAGCAGGTCTCGTCGCCGCACTCGCAGATGCATTCCGGATCCGGGCCCGACTGGAAGCCCGCGTGCATCTGCGCGACGCGCTCGTTCACCTCGCGGAAGAGCTTCTCGTTCTCCTCGATCCGTGTTTTCCGGTCCATCAGCCCCGCGATCATCGTACCGCGCTGGCCGCGGCGGTACGGTTCGCGGCGTGAGGGAGCTCTCGCACGTGGACGAGGCCGGGGAGGTCCGAATGGTCGACGTCGGCGGCAAGCCGTCGTCGCGCCGCCGCGCGGTTGCCCGGGCGGTTCTTCGCGTGGCGCCGGAGACCGCTGCGCGACTCACCTCACTGCCGAAAGGGGACGCGATCACGACCGCCAAGCTCGCCGGGATCATGGCCGCGAAGCGCACCAGCGATCTGATCCCGCTCTGCCATCCGCTGCCGTTGACGCATGTCGCAGTGGAGATCTCGGTCGGCGAGGAGGTCGAGATCGTCGCTTCCGCGGAAACGACCGCCCAGACAGGCGTCGAGATGGAGGCGCTCGTCGCCGCGTCGGTCGCGGCGCTGACCGTCTACGACATGGCCAAGGCGATCGACTCGTCGATGGAGGTGGCCGAGGTCAAGCTGCTGGAGAAGACGAAATCGTGAGAGCCGCGGTGCTCACCGTCTCCGACGGCGTCTTCGAGGGGTCGCGGCAGGACGAGAGCGGCGACCTGCTCGCTGGTCTTCTCGCCGGCGAGGGCTACGAGGTCGAGCGGCGGGTCGTGTCCGACGACCGGGATGCGATCGCGGAGGCGATCGCCGAGCTCGCCGAGAAGGCTGTGGTCGTGCTCACGACCGGTGGCACCGGCGTAGCGCCACGCGACGTGACACCCGAGGCGACGGCGGAGGTGCTGGACCGCTCCGCGCCCGGGATCGCGGAGGCCCTGCGTGCGGACTCGCTGACGAAGACGCCGCACGCCCTGCTCTCCCGTGGGGTGGCGGGCGTGCGTGGCTGCTCGCTGGTGGTGAATCTTCCAGGCTCGCCGGGCGGGTGCCGTGACGGCTTCGAGGTGCTTCGGCCTGCCCTTGCGCACGCAGTCGCGTTGCTCGCGGACGAGCCGACCGCGCATAAGCAGACGTGACCGCGCTCGCGTATCCGGCACGCTTCTACTCGCTCGTCAAGTTCGAGCACACGATCTTCGCGCTGCCGTTCGCCTACGTTGGTGCCTTCCTCGCGGTGGGCCGCGTGCCGAGCGCGCACGACCTGGCCTGGGTGACGGTGGCGATGGTTGGCGCCCGCTCGCTCGCGATGGGGCTGAACCGGCTGATCGACGCGGGCCTCGACGCGCGCAACCCGCGCACCGCACGGCGTGAGCTCCCGGCCGGGCTGCTCTCGCCGGCCGCGGTGGTCGCCTTCTGCCTCGCCGCGCTCGCGGTCTTCCTCGTCGCCGTCTACCAGCTCGACCCGCTTGTCCACTGGCTCTGGCCGATCCCAGTCGTCGGCTTCGTCGTCTATCCGTACCTGAAGCGCTGGACGTGGCTCTGCCACCTCTGGCTCGGCGCGGTCGACGGGCTTGCGCCGGTCGGCGCATGGGCTGCGATCACCGGGAAGCTGCCCTGGGAGGCGTGGGCTCTGGGTGGCGCGGTCGCGCTCTGGGTCGCCGGCTTCGACTTCTTCTACGCGCTGCTCGACCTTGAGATCGACCGCGAGCAGGGGTTGCAGTCGGTTGCCGTGCGCTTCGGCGAGCGCGGCGCCTTCGCGGGCGCGCGGCTCTTCCACCTGGCCACGGTGGCGCTGCTCGTCGCCGCGGGCATCGGGCTCAACGTCGGCGTCCTCTACTGGCTCGGCGTGGCCGTGGTCGCCGGGCTGCTCGCGTACGAGCACTCGCTCGTGCGGCCGAGCGACCTGCGCCGCCTCGACACCGCGTTCTTCACCATGAACGGCGTCATCTCGGTCGCCTTCTTCGTCTTCGTGCTCCTGGAGAGCCTGTGATCCGCGCGGCCGGGCTCGAGAAGCGCTACGGCGACAAGCGCGTCCTGCGCGGCCTCGACTTCGAGCTCGGCCGCGGCGGCTTCCTCGTCGTCACCGGCCCGAACGGTGCGGGCAAGACGACGCTGCTGAGGATGTGCGCGGGCCTCGCGATTCCGACCGCGGGCACGCTGGAGGTCGAGCCTGAGCGCGGCGCGATCGGCTTCCTCGGTCACGAGCCGCTCGTCTACCGTGAGCTGACCGCGCTCGAGAACCTCGACCTCTACGGGCGGCTCTACCGCGTGCCCGAGCGGCGTGAGCGGATCGGGATGCTGCTCGAGCGCTACGACCTCTGGGAGTCGCGGCGCGAGCGGGCGGCAAAGCTCTCGCGCGGGCAGCTGCAGCGGCTGGCGCTCTGCCGGGCGGTGCTGCACAAGCCGGAGCTGCTGATCCTCGACGAGCCCTTCTCGGGCCTGGACACCGAGGGAGCGGAGCTGCTCGACCGCGAGCTCGCCGGGATGCGCGAGCGGCGGACGCTGCTCGTTGCGACACACGATCCGGACCGGATCGTGCCGCTCGCGAGCGGAAGGCTGGCCCTTGCCTAGGTACTTCGGAGATGCCGCCGTGCTCGCGCGGAAGGACCTGCGGCTCGAGCTGCGGGCCCGCGACACGCTGCCCGCGATGCTGCTGTTCGTGGTCGCGATCCTGGTTGTCTTCCACTTCGCGCTGCCCGACGGCTCCTCGCGCCTTGCCGCGCTTGGGCTGCTCTGGGTCGCGATTCTCTTCACCGCGCTGCTCGGCCTCGGGCGCGCGTTCGTGGCCGAGCGGGAGCAGGGGCTGCTCGACGGCCTCGTCCTCGCTCCGGTCGACCGCAGCGCGATCTGGCTCGCGAAGTCGATCGCGACGCTCGCGTTTCTCGTCGTCGCAGAGGTTGTCGCGCTGCCGGCGTTCGCGCTCTTCTTCTCGCCGGTCGGCTGGGCGACGGTCGCCGGCGTGCTCCTCGCCGACCTCGGCATCTGCGCCGTCGGCACGTTGCTCGCCGCGATGGCCGCGGCGGGCCGGGCGCGCGAGCTCTTGCTTCCGCTGTTGTTCCTGCCGCTCGCGCTCCCGATCGTGATCGGCGGCGTGGGCGCAAGCGTCGCCGGCCAGTCGGGCCGCTACCTCGGCTTCCTCGCGCTCTACGACACGATCTTCGCGCTGCTCGCCTGGGCGTCGTTCGAGTACGTCGTCACGGAGTGACGGGCACGGGTGCTCCGCGTCGCGCGAGGCGGCGTTGCTCCCGCTCGTCCGGCCACATCGCGATCAGCGCGCCGAAGAGGAAGACGAAGCCCGCGAGCCAGACCAGGTCGACGAGCGGGTTGACGAGCGCCTTCAGCACGACCGAGCCGTCGCCGTTGAACTGCTCCCCGATCAGGAACAGGTCCTCGGCCCGCAGCCAGTCGGTGCGGATGCCGACCTCGTTCGAGACCTGCTGCTCGACCGGGTAGCTGTTCTTCCCGGCGAGGTAGGTGCCGAGGCTCTTCCCGTCGCGCGAGACGGCAAGGCGGGCACGAATCTCCGTCCGGTTCGGCTCGGAACGGACGACCGACCCGAGGTAGGTGAGGTCGTAACCGCGGATCCGCATCGTCTGGCCGGGCTCGAGCTTCTGCACCTTGGTCGCGCCGTAGGCGCCGCCGGCGATGCCGACCGCGAGCAGCACGATCCCCGCGTGCACGACGTAGCCGCCGTAGCGGCGGCGGTTGCGACCGACGAGCGACGAGAAGGCCGCGGGCCAGCTCGAGCGGTCCAAGGCCCGGCGCGCCCGCGTCCCGCGCGCGAACTCGAGCACGATCGCCCCGAGCACGAAGGCGCAGAACGTATAGGCGACGAGCGCGGGGATGCTCGAGCCCGCACCGAGCGCGAGGAGCGCCAGGCCGCACGCGAGCGCGAAGAGCGCCGGCCCGAGCAGGCTCAGGCCGAGCGCGCGTAGGGAGCTCCGCCGCCATGCCACGAGCGGCCCGATCCCCATCAGCAGCAGGAGCGGCAGCCCGAGCACGCGCAGGAAGAAGTCGAAGTACGGCGGCCCGACGGTGATCTTCTCGCCGCGCACGAGCTCCGAGAGCAGCGGGAAAGCCACCCCCCAGAGCACTGTCAGCGTGAATGCGACGAGCAACAGGTTGTTGTAGAGGAACGCGGCCTCGCGGGAGGCGAGCGACTCGAACCGCGTCTTCGTCCGTAAGAGTGGCAGCCGCCAGAAGATCAGTGCCGTCGAGAAGGTCGCCGCGACCGCGATGAAGCCTAGGAGCCACGGCCCGATCGACGACTGCGTGAAGCTGTGGATCGAGCTGATCACGCCGCTGCGCGTCAGGAAGGTGCCGAACAGCGAGAGGCAGAAGGCGAGCGAGACGAGCACCGCGTTCCAGACCCGGAGCATGTTCTTCTTCTCCTGCACCATCACCGAGTGCAGGAACGCGGTCGACGCGAGCCACGGCATCAGCGCCGCGTTCTCGACCGGGTCCCACGCGTAGTAGCCGCCCCAGCCGACCTCCTCGTAGGCCCACTTCGCGCCGAGCAGGATCCCGATCCCGAGCGCGGCCCAGGCGAGCAGCGTCCAGCGGCGGGTGGCGATGATCCAGCGCTCGTCGAAGCGGCCGGAGAGAAGCGCGCCGGCCGCGAAGGCGAAGGGGATCGTCAGGCCGACGTAGCCGAGGTAGAGCAGCGGCGG
Organism: Gaiellales bacterium; assembly: GCA_038237925.1. GTDB lineage: Bacteria > Actinomycetota > Thermoleophilia > Gaiellales > Gaiellaceae > AC-32. Next base: position 131,292 of record JBBRYF010000003.1, read on the forward strand.
GTGGATCATCATGTAGGGGTTCTGCAGGCTCGGAACGAGGCCGCTACCGTCGAGCGGCGGGGCCTGGCGCTCGAACGGGCTCGAGACGAAGACGAGCAGCAGCGCGAAGAAGCTCGCGACCGCGCCGAGCACCGGCACCGTCCAGGGCAGCAGGTTGCGGATCAGCCCGCGGTTGAGCGTGACCGCGAGCGAGCCAAGGCCGGTGAGGACGAGCAGCCACAGGAGGAGCGAGCCCTCCTGGCCGCCCCAGAAGGCGCTGACCGAGTAGGGGAACGGCAGCTTGCGGGCCGAGTGCGCGGCGACGTAGGCGTAGCTGAAGTCGCGCGCGTGCAGCGCGTGGAGCAGGACGAAGGCGGCGACGGCGGTCGCGGCGAACGCGCCGAGCAGCGCGTTGCGCGCCGACTCGTGCAGGCGGCGCCGTCCCTCGCGCGCAGCGAGGCCCCCCGCGAGCGCCGCGTAGAGGGCGAGCGCGAGGGTGATGATGAGAGCGGCTCGCCCGAGGTCGGCCACGGCGCGAGTCTAGCGGCCGGGGTCTAGCGGCCGGGCCGCGTCCTTCTGCGATGATCTCGGCCGGTTTCCCGTGCCCGCCCGCCTGCGCCCGATCCCACTCTCCGCCTTTGCCTGGGGCACGGTCGTTCTGCTCGGAACGGCGACCGCGCTGGTGTTCTTCTACGCGCCGCTCGACGGCGATCAGGGGCTCACGCAGAAGATCTTCTACATTCACGTTCCGATCGCGCTGACGTCGTACGCGTGCTTTGGCTGGGGTGCGTGGAAGGCTCTCACGCATCTGAGGACGCGAGCGCCGGGGGCCGATCTCGAGAGCTACGCCGCGATTCATCAGGGCGTGATCTTCGGAGCGCTCACGCTCGTGACCGGCTCGATCTGGGCGCGCTCGTCGTGGGGCATCTGGTGGACATGGAGCTCGAACCAGCTCGTCACGTTCCTGATCCTGTTCCTCTTCTACTCCGCCTACTTCATGCTCCGCTACTCCGTCGACGCTGGGCCGGCGCGGGCGAACATGTGCGCGGTCTACGCACTCTTCGGTGTCGTGCTGATTCCGGTGAGCTGGCTCTCGATTCGGCTCGCAAACGACTTCATCCACCCGACCGTCTTCACCCAGCACGGGCCGCAGATGTCGGGCTCGATGTTCTTGACGTTCTGCGTCTGCTGGGCCGGCCTGCTCGCGCTCGCGGCGACGATGTACCGCGTCGAGCTGGCGGGCAAGCGGCTTGACGCGCGGCTGCGCGAGCTTCGCGAGCTGTTGGCATGAGCTCGGGCGAGAAGTACGTCGCGGCTGCGTATCTCGTCCTGTTCGTGGGCGTGCTCGCGTGGATCGCGATCATCGCCGCCAAGCTGGCGCGGCTCTCGCGCGACGTCGAAGAGCTCGTCGAGCTCGCGCGCCGGCGCGGCTCGCAGTAGATGCTCCTGCGGATCGGCTCGCGCGGGTCGCGCCTGGCGCTGACGCAGGCGGAGTTGGCCGCGGAGCGCGTGCGGCGGCCCGGGGTCGAGATCGCGCTGGTGCCGATCACGACAGCCGGCGACCGTGACCGCTCGAAGCCGTTCGGGGAGATCGGCGCGCGTGGCGTCTTCGTCAAGGAGATCGAGGAGGCGCTGCTCGAGGGACGGATCGACGTCGCCGTCCACTCTGCGAAGGACATGACCTCGTCGGACCTGGAAGGCTTGGTCGTGGGCGCGTACCTGGAGCGGGAGGATCCGCGCGACGCGCTCTGCGGTGCCTCCGAGCTGGGGCCGGGGATGAGGGTCGGGACCGCGTCGGTTCGCCGGCGAGCGCAGCTTTTGGCCCTGGAGCCGTCGCTCTCGATCGAGCCGCTCCGCGGGAACATCGACACCCGGTTGCGAAAGCGCGGGGAGCGCGGGCTCGACGCGGTCGTGCTCGCAGCGTGTGGGCTCGACCGGCTCGGCCTCGGCGGCGAGATCGGTCGGCGCTTCTCGCCGGACGAGATGCTTCCGGAGGCCGGTCAGGGTGCGCTCGCCCTGCAGGTGCGGGCCGGCGAGGAGGATCGCGTCGCGGAGTCCGACGACGGCGAGACTCGGCGGCGCGTGGAGGCCGAGCGCTCGGTCGTCTTCGCGGTCGGAGGAGGCTGTCTCGCGCCGGTCGCGGCTCACCACGACGGCAAGTCTCTGACGGCTCTCGTGGCCGCCGAGGACGGCTCGTGGCTCGAGCGCAGGACAGGCGACGATCCCGCGGCGCTGGCTGCGGAGTTGACCGCTCTGGCGCAGAAGTGACACTTCCGGCACATCCCAGTCACTCACACGTGCGCTTTTCGCCGCTACCGTGAGCAACCCCCGGGTGGGAGGGGGTTAGGGGATGGGTCCCGCCCCGAAGCGGCTGCGCGTGATCGTCACGCGGGCCGCTGAGCAGCTCGAACCGCTCTCGGGGCGTATCGAGGCGCTCGGGCACGCGGTCGTGCGCTGCCCGCTGATCGAACTCGAGCCCGTGGGGCCCGAGGTTGTCGACGTCGCCGGCTACGACTGGGTCGTCGTCACGAGCCCATACGGGGCGCGGGAGCTTCTCCGCCGCGCGCGTGGGACACTCTCGACGGCCGCCGCGATCGGGCCCGGGACGGCTGCCGCTCTTCGCGAGGGTGGCGTCGAGCCCGCGCTCATTCCTCGCGTCTCGACGCAGGAGGGCCTCCTCACGGAGCTCCCGCGGCCGACCGGGCGCGTGTTGTTCGCCGGCGCCGAGCGCGCGCGCCGGCTGCTCGTCGACGAGCTGGGTGCGGCGTTCGTGCCCCTCTACCGCACGCGGGCGCTGCGTCCCGAGCCGCAGCCGGAGGGCGACCTCGTTGTGCTCGCGTCCTCCTCCGCGGCCGAGGCGTTCGCCGCCCTTGGCGCCGCCATTCCCGCCGTCTCGATCGGTCCTGAGACGACCCGAACGGCGCGGGCGGCCGGCCTGCGCGTTGTCGCCGAGGCCGACCCCCACGACGTCGACGGACTCGTCGACGCCGTCGCGCGGGCCGCGGTTTAGGCTCCCGACGTGGTGATCACGTTCCTGTCCGACTTCGGCCTTCAGGACGACTTCGTCGGCACCTGTCACGGCGTGATGAAGCGGATGGCGCCCGAGGTCGAGATCATCGACATCACCCACGGCATCCCGCCGCAGCAGGTGCTCCAGGGCGCGCTGGTCCTCCGCAACACGCTGCCCTACATGCCCGAGGGCGTCCACCTGGCGGTCGTCGACCCGGGGGTCGGGAGCCACCGGCGGCCGCTCGCGCTCCGCACGGGTGACGGGCGCTTCCTCGTCGGGCCCGACAACGGGCTGCTCCTCCCAGCGGCGGACGGGCTCGGCGGGGTCCAGCGGGCCCACGAGCTCGCGAACCCCGATTACGCGCTCGACAGTGTCTCGCGAACGTTCCACGGGCGCGACCTCTTCTCGCCGGCCGCCGCCCACCTCGCGCTTGGCGTCGAGCTGGCCGAGCTCGGGCCGCCGGTCGACCCTCAGGCACTCGTGCGACTCGACGTGCCCGCGCCCGAGGTGGGGCAGAACAGGATCCGCGCGGTCGTGCTCTACGTCGACCACTTCGGGAACATCCAGCTCAACCTCGACCGGCAGCACCTCGAAGCCGCCGGCGTCGTCCCGGGTGTGAAGGTCGAGCTGGAGTTCTCGCTCGACCGCTACTTCGCCGTCGCCGCGCGAACCTTCGCCGACGCGCGGCCCGGCGACATCATCCTTTACGAGGACTCGTACTCGAACATCGCGATCGCGATCAGCGGCGGCAGTGCGGCCGAGCTCTTCGGCGCCGGCGCGAGTGACGAGGTCCGAATCCACCTGCGCACGCCGTGAGCTTCGCGGACCTGGAGCGGCGCTTCGGCCGGAAGCTCGCCCGGGTCGCAACGAACGCCGTCGTGGCGCGACCGGCGCTCTGGGGCGGGTTCCGCTGGCTCCTGCAGCGGCAGTTCGACCGTCTGGCGCCGAACTGGAGCGCGATGCGCGGGCCGCATGCCCTGGCGGCACTCGAGGAGGCTCTCGACGCGATCCCCGGCGCTCCGCGGCGGATCCTCGACCTCGGGACGGGCACGGGTGCCGCGGCGTTCGCGGCCGCACGCCGCTTTCCGGCGGCAGAGGTCGTCGGTGCCGACCTGGCCGAGCGGATGCTCGCCGAGGCGCGCGCACAGACACCGCCTGAGCTCGCAGACCGCATCAGCTTCCAGACGGCCGACGGTGCGCGGCTGCCGTTCGACGACGGCGAGTTCGATCTCGTCGTCCTCGCCAACATGATCCCGTTCTTCGACGAGCTCGCGCGGGTGGTCTCCGGCGGCGGTCACGTCGTCCTGACGTTCTCGGCCGGGCCGGAGACGCCGATCTGGGTGCCCCCGGAGCGGCTTCGGCAGGAGCTCGGCGCGCGCGGTTTCCCGGACTTTGCGGACTTCGAGGCGCACAGCGCAACCGCCCTGCTTGCCCGCAAGGCCGATCGGGCTTAGGCTGCCGCGTCACAAGGACGTTCGCGGCGCGGTTGCACCGGCCCGGACGTCCTTCTTTTCAGACGTGCGTGGCTAGACTAGGCGACCGCGGCGAGGTAGCTCAGTTGGTAGAGCACACGGCTGAAAACCGTGGTGTCGCCGGTTCGATCCCGGCCCTCGCCATCACCCGACCGCCCGAGCGGTCGCGAGGCGCACGAGCAGGCCTTCGACGAGCGCGCTCTTCAAGAGCACCTCGTCGGCGCCTGCGTCACGGACTGCGCGGTGGAGCTCCGGCGCATCGTCGCCCGTGAGCGCGATCAAGCAGAGGCTCGGATGGTCGCGGCGCAGGCGCGCCGCGGCGCTGACGCCGTCGAGGAGCGGCATGTGCAGGTCGAGCACGACGGCGTCGGCCTCGAGTTCGTCGGCGAGTTCGATCGCCTCGAGCCCGTCCCGGGCCGCGCCGATCACGGTCAGCTCCGGCTGGCGGTCGATCAGCACGCGGAGCGAGCTGAGAAAGGCAGGGTCGTCGTCGGCGATCAGGACGCGGATGCGGAAGTCCTCCGACGGCAGATGATCCATGAGAGGCAACGCTAGCCTTGTCGCGATGAATGCTCAAGAAACGCTGCAGCCGGTCGCGGTCATCGGAGCCGGTCTTGACCTCGGCGCGGGGCGGCGCGGCGTCGACATGGGCCCGTCGGCGATCCGCTACGCGGGCCTGGACGAGCGGATCGTCCAGCTAGGTCGCCGCTGCGAGGATCGCGGCGACGTTGTCACGGCCGTTGCGGAAGCGACCGCGGTCGGCGACGAGCGCATGCGCTACCTCCCGCAGATCAAGACGACGTGCGAGCGGATCGCCGACCTCGTCGCCCGCGCGGTGGAGGACGGCTTCGTGCCGCTCGTTCTCGGCGGTGACCACTCGATCGCCCTCGGGACGCTCGGCGGGCTCGCGCGGGTGAACCGGCCGGGCGGAGTTCTCTGGCTCGATGCCCACGGCGACCTGAACCGCCCGCAGACCTCGCCGAGCGGAAACGTCCACGGGATGCCCCTGGCGGCGGCGCTCGGGCTGGCGGGACCGGAGTTCGAGAGCGGCGCCTATCCGCTCCCCGCCGTCGACCGGCGCCGGATCGCGCTCGTCGGCGTGCGCTCCCTCGACCCCGGCGAGCGCGAGCTGCTGGCCGAGCTCGACGCATGCGTCTTCACGATGAGCGACCTCGATCGCGTCGGCGTCGAGGGTGCGATGCGGGAGGCGCTTGCGCATGTCTCCGGCGAGGCGTTCGTCCACCTGAGCCTCGACATGGACGTCCTCGATCCCGAGGTCGCGCCCGGGGTCGGGACACCGGTGCGCGGCGGGCTGTCCTACCGCGAGGCGCACTTGGCGATGGAGCTCGTCGCCGAGTCGGGGATGGTCGGTTCGCTGGAGGTCGTCGAGGTGAACCCGATCCTCGACCGCGAGAACCAGACCGCGAAGCTGGCGGTCGAGCTGGTCGCGAGCGCCCTCGGCGCGCGCATTCTGTGACACGCGCCTGAACTTGCCCCCGGGAATCCCCCTCAGTGTTCCCCCCTACAGTCAGCGTAGCCGCCGCGGGCTCACGCGTGTGAAACGGGAGTGTGACGAACCAGGAACTTCTCGACGGCGTCGGCAGTTTCCTCGTACGCGTCCCAGTAGACGACGTGTCCGCCCGTGACGCCGACCAGCTCCAGCCTGTCGCCAAGTGTGGCCTCGTAGTCCTTGAGCTGCTCCTCGCGCACGAGGCCGAAGTGGGACGCGTGGACTAGGAGCGACGGCACCCCCGCCAGCACGTTCGCCGGCGGCGGCTCGCGGCAGAGCTCGCCGTAGCCGGCTGCGACGGCGGCCCGCGCGTAGCGCCAGCGCAAGCGGCCGTCCGGCGACGCGTCGAGATGTTCGCGCGCCTCCTCCTCCAGGCACAATCGCGGTGTCAGCGAGCCGCTCGTGAGGCGTGCCTCGATCGCCGCCTCCGCCGACGCGTAGGCGTGGTCCTTCGCGGCCTCCTGCGCAAAGTCGAGGCCGACGTGGGGCAGGATCTGGATCGCCGGGTCGAGCAGCACCACGCAGCGAATTCGCTCCGGCGCCCGCGCCGCGAGCTCCAGGATGAGCCGCCCGCCCATGCTGTGGCCGACCCAAGCCGCGGGTCCGACGTCGCCGAACGTCTCGAGCAGGTCGCCTACGTGCGTGCCGAGATCCCACGGTGGCTCCCACTCGGACCGGCCGTGGCCGCGCAGATCCGGGGCCAGCACGCGGAAACGCAACGCCAGCCGTTCCTCGGCCAGCTTCCGGAAGCGGCGGCCGTGCGCCGAGACGCCGTGCACGCAGACGACGGGCGGTGCGGCCGCGTCACCCCACTCCTGCACGTGTAGCCGCATCGGGGTCAGACTATCCCCGCGTGCTCGGGCTCCTCTACGACATCCACGGTAACCTGCCCGCGCTCGACGCGGTGCTCGAGCAGGCCGACCGCGAAGGTGTCGATCGCTGGCTGCTCGGCGGCGACTACGGGACGCCGAGCCCGTGGCCGCTCGAGACGCTCGACCGCCTACGTGGGCTCGACGACGCGACGTGGATCCGCGGCAACGGCGAGCGCTGGCTACGCGAGCCGCCGACCGACCGGCCCGAGGTGATGGCGTCGTACGAGCTGTTTGCCGGCGGGCTTCCGGACGACGTCGTCGACTGGCTCTACGGCCTCCCGCCGCAGGCCGAGCTCGACGGCGTGCTCTACGTCCACGGCTCGCCGCTCTCGGACGTCGAGAGCTTCGCGCCCGAGCCGCAAGAGGGCGAGGAGACGCTGCTCGCGGGCATGCACGACCGGCTTGTCGTCTTCGGCCACAGTCACCGGCAGTTCCGGCGGCAAGGGCCTGAAGGCACCGATCTCCTCAACCCGGGGAGCGCAGGCATGCCGCTCGACGGAGACACGCGTGGCGCGTGGGCCGTTCGCACCGACGCGGGCGAGTTCGAGTTCCGCCGCACGGAATACGACGTGAAACGCGCCGTCGACGGTTACCGGCGGCTCGGCGGCGACTTCGGGGAGCTCATGTCGCGCCGGATCGAGCGCGGTTCAGACTAGGCCAGCGACGCGTCCAGCGAGATCTCGACGCCGCCTAGGGCGTTCGAGACCGGGCAGCCTTCCTTTGCCTCGTTGGCCGCCGCCTGAAAGGCTGCGTCGTCGAAACCGTCGACCTCCGCGCGCACCGTCAGCTGCAGCGTGGTGATGCGGAAGCCGGCGTCGGTCTGGTCGAGCGTGCACACCGCGCCGGTTTCGATCTTCTTCGGCGCATGACCACCCTGCGCGAGGCCGTTCGCGAGCGCCATCGAGAAGCACGTCGCCTCAGCCGCCGCGATCAGCTCCTCCGGGCTCGTCTTGCCGCCGGGCTGCTCGAACCGTGACGCGAATGTGACTTCTTGGCCGCTGATCGCGCCGCTGTCGACGTCGAACCGACCCGAGCCGCTGCGCAGGTCTCCTTCCCACGTCGCGTGGGCTCGCCGCTCAATCGCCATTCTCTGCCTCCTCTTCGCCCGATCCGGACGGTCGGTAGTAGGTCTTCCCGCGCAGTGCCTCCGGCAGATGCTCGACCTCAAAGCCGCGCGGATCGTCGTGGGGGTAGATGTATCCCTGGCCGCGCCCGAGCTTCTTCGCGCCGTAGTAGTGCGAGTCGCGGAGCGCGTCGGGCGGCCTCGCCTGGCCCAGCTCGCGGGCGTCCGCCGTTGCCTCCTTGAGCGCGACGTAGGACGCGTTCGACTTCGGCGCGCGAGCGAGGTAGATCGCGGCCTGCGCGAGGTTGAGCCGGGCTTCGGGCAGGCCGACGTGCTCGACGGCCTGAGCGGCCGCGACTGCCACGAGCAGCGCGCGCGGGTCCGCGTTGCCGATGTCCTCGGATGCAAGCACGATCATCCGCCGTGCGACGAACCGCGCGTCCTCGCCGCCCTCGAGCATCGCGGCCAGGTAGTAGACGGCAGCGTCGGGATCCGAGCCGCGCATCGACTTGATGAAGGCCGAGATGAAGTCGTAGTGCGCGTCGCCGCCTTTGTCGTAGACGAGCGGCCGCTTGCGCGCGGCGTCCTCGACGTGCTGCTCGCCGAGCTCGACGTCCTCGGCGCGCGCCGTCTGGGCCGCGAGCTCGAGGATGTTGAGCGCGTTCCGGGCATCTCCGCCCGCGCGGTGGGCGACGAGCGCGGCCACGCTGTCCGGCACATCGGCCGCGAGCGCAGCGGCGCCACGCGCGACGATCTCGCGCAGCTCCTCCTCGCCGAGCGGCCCGAGCTCGTAGATCTGGCAACGCGAGAGCAACGCCGAGTTGACTTCGAAGTACGGGTTCTCGGTGGTCGCGCCGATCAGGATGATGAGCCCCTCCTCGACCCCGGGCAGCAGCGCATCCTGCTGGGCCTTGTTGAAACGGTGGATCTCGTCGAGGAACAGGATCGTCCGCTGTCCCGAGCCGCCGAGCCGGTCGCGCGCCCGCGCCAGCACCGCACGCACGTCGCTGACGGAAGCCGACACCGCCGAGAGCTCCTCGAAGGCGGCGCCGGTCGTCTGCGCGACGATGCCGGCGAGCGTCGTCTTGCCTGTGCCGGGCGGCCCGTAGAGGATGGCGGAGCCGACCCGGTCCTCAGCGATCGCCAGCCGCAGGGCGGATCCCTCGCCGAGCACCTGCTCCTGGCCGACGAACTCGTCGAGCGACTGCGGCCGGAGGCGCAGCGCCAGCGGCGCGACCTCCTGCATTCGCTCCTTGGCTGCGTCGGCGAAAAGATCGCTCACGGCGAGAAGTATGCTGCTGCGGTGGCAGCCGGCGAGGCCGAGGACTTCAGCCAGCCCGTCCTCTCGGGGGACGGCGCCAGCGACTACGAGCGCTACCTCCGTACCGACGACCTGCTCGCGCTCCAGAAGCGGTCGGACGAGCAGTCCCACCGCGACGAGCTGCTCTTCCAGACCGTGCACCAGGCGTCCGAGCTCTGGCTGAAGCTCGCCTGGACGGAGGCCGAGGAGGCGACGCGCCTCGTCGAGCAGGGCGACCTCGCCGCGGCGCAGCGACTGCTGCGCCGCTCGGTGCTCGCAGTGGACTACGTCATCCGGCAGCTCGACATGCTCGAGGAGATGTCGCCCTGGGAGTACCAGGCGATCCGCAAAGTGCTCGGCCACGGCAGCGGCTTCGACTCGCCGGGCTTCCGCGAGATCCGCCGGATCACGCCGCAGCTCGGGCAGGCGTTCTCCGCGCGTGTGCGCGAGGCCGGGTTGAACGTCGTCGAGATCTACCGGCAGGGCCGCGAGCACGAAGACCTCTACCAGCTCGCTGAGCTGCTGATCTCCTGGGACGAGCGGATCGCCCTCTGGCGGATGCGGCACTACCTCGTCGTCGCCCGCGTGATCGGCGACCAGGTCGTCGGCACCCAGGGGACGCCGGTCGAGCTTCTCGGCGGCCTGATCAAGCACCGCTTTTACCCGGAGCTGTGGCAGGCGCGAAACAGCCTCACCGACCTGGCGAACGAGGAGGACTGACTCGCTGCGCGACGAGGTTACGCAGCTTCTCCAGGAGCTGATCCGGCTCGACACGGTCAATCCGCCCGGCAACGAGACGCAGGCGGCCGAGCTGCTGCGCGACTATCTCGGCGACCACGGCGTTCGCAGCGAGGTCTACGCGAAGGTCCCGGAGCGCGCGAACCTCGTCGCGCGCCTGCCGGGAAGCGGCGGCGGGTCGAGCCTGCTGCTGCTCTCGCACACGGACACCGTCGTGGCCGACGCCGCCGACTGGCAGCTCGACCCCTGGTCGGGCGAGGTTCGCGACGGCGAGCTCTGGGGGCGCGGCGCGATCGACATGAAGGGCCAGGTCGCGGCGGAGGCGGTCGCGATCGCATCGCTCGCGCGGGAGGGCTTCGAGCCTGCGGGCGATCTCGTCTTCGCCGCTTGCGCCGACGAGGAGGTCGGCCAGGGGTTCGGGCTCCCCTGGCTCTGCGAGCACCACCCGGACGCGGTTCGCACGGATTACGCGCTGAACGAAGGCGCAGGCGAGCGGATGGAGCTCTTCGGCCGCCCGTTCTACCTCTGCTCGAGCGCCGAGAAGATGAGCTCGCCCTTCCGGCTGGTCGTGCACGGCCGCGCGGGTCACGCGTCGGTGCCGGGCATCGCCGACAACGCGCTCGTGAAGGCGGCACCGCTGATCGAGCGACTCGCCGCGTACCGGCCCGAGCTCCAGCTCGGCCCCGAGACCGAGGCGATCGTCCAAGCGGTCGCCGCCCGGGCGCTCGCGCCGGAAGAAGCGCTCGAGCTCGCGCGTGACAAGGACGAGGCCGCGGCCGAGCTGCTCGAGCCGCTGCTCTCGTTCACGCTCTCGCCGACGATGATCAGCGCCTCCGAGCGCCGCAACGTGATCCCGCATACGTGCGAAGTGGTCGTCGACTGCCGCAGGCGGAGGTCGAGCGGGTGGTGCGCGACGTCCTCGGCGAGGGCGATTACGACTTCGAGTGGATCGAGGGCCGCGGCGGGACGCGCTCCGAGCTCGGGACGCCGCTCTGGAGCGCCGTCGAGAGCTTCGTCGCACAGGTCGAGCCCGAGGCGACGCTGCTGCCCGTCTGCGTGGCCGGGTTTACCGACAGCCACTGGCTGCGCGAGGCCTTCGGCACGGTCGCGTACGGCTTCTTCCCGACGAAGGCGATGGACCCACAGCTCGCTGCGCGCTTGATCCACTCCGCTGATGAGCGGATCGCCGTGGACGACCTCGAGCTCGCGGTCGAGTGCTTCCGCCACGCCGCCGTCGAGGTCACCGGCGGCCGCTAGGCTCTTCCGCGATGGCCGACAAGATCAGGCTCGGCGGGATGGCGCTCGTGAACGGCGTGCTCGTGCACGGGCCGAACGCATGGGCCTGCGCGGTCCGCACCGCCGACGGTGAGCTGAAGGTCGCAGCCGAGCACAAGCACCTGCGCGCGGCGGCCGTTCGCAACCCGCTGCTGCGCGGGCCGGCGCGGATCGCCGAGGTCTTCGCGCTCCTGCCGCAGGTGCACCGCAGGCTCCCGGAGGCCAAGCTGCCGTTCCAGCGACCGCAGGTGATCGGCGCGATGGCGGCCACCGCGCTCGTCGTTCGCTCCGTGAAGGACTCGGCCCGGCTCACTCCCCTCGCGCGCGAGCTGCTCAGCGGGGTGCTGTCGCTCGCGCCGGCTGCGCTCGCCGTTCGCAGCTCCGACCTCGCGGCCTACCACGGTGCCGAGCACATCTCGATCGGCAGTTACGAGCACGACGAGCCGCGCGCCCGCGAGCACGAGCGCTGCGGCTCTCACTTGCTTGGGCCGCTCGTCATGAGCTCCGCGGTCGGCGCGACGCTCGCTTCCAAGGCGCCGCGGCACCTGCGTGGGCCGGCTCGACTCGCGGCGCAGGTCGGCGCGCTCGCCGCAGCAACGGAGATCTTCGGCTGGATGACGCGGAATCCCGAGCACAAGCTCTCCCGCGCGCTCGCGTGTCCCGGCCACGAGCTCCAGCATCGCCTCGCGACCGCCGAACCTTCGCCCGATCAGCTCGAGGTCGCCGAGGCCGCGCTGGCCACGTGCCTGAAGCTCGAGCGCGAGGCCGATGGAGCGAGTAACAACTAAGCGCCTCCCGCCCGAGATCTTCGACCTGCCGGTCGAGAAGATGCGGGAGGGCTACTACACCGACGCCTACTTCAACCACACGCGCGAGGTCCTGATCCGCGACGGCCGCCACCCGCGCGTCGTGATGCAGGTCTTCCAGAAGCACGACTCCTACCTCGGCGGGATCGACGAGGCGATCGCCGTGCTGAAGCTCTGCGCCGACGACTGGGACGACCTGACCGTCCACGCGCTCTTCGACGGCGACCGCATCGGCCCGTACGAGCCCGTGCTGACGATCGAGGGCGACTACACGAGCTTCGCTCACCTCGAGACGGTCTACCTCGGCGTGCTTGCGCGACGCACGCTGATCACGACCAACGTCGTGCACGTGCTCGAGGCGGCGAACGGCAAGCCGATCATCTTCATGCCCGCGCGTCACGATCACCACCGCGTGCAAACGGGCGACGGCTACGCCGCGTACGTAGCCGGGCTCGTCGTCGGCACGGAGATCGGCGTCACCTCCGAAGCGCAGGCCTCGTGGTGGGGCGGGCGCGGGATCGGGACGGTGCCGCACGCGCTGATCGCGTCGTACGGCGGCAACACCGTGCTAGCGGCGACGAAGTTCATCGAGAACGTCGACTCCGACATCAACGTCACCGTGCTGGTCGACTTCGAGAACGACTCGGTGACGACGGCGCTCGAGGTTGCGCGTGCGCTTGGGCCGCGCCTCTGGGGCGTGCGGCTCGACACCTCCGGGCAGCTCGTCGACCGGTCACTCTGGGGGGAGATGGGCGACTTCGACCCGCGCGGCGTCAACGAGCGGCTCGTCCGAAAGGCGCGTGAGGCACTCGACCGCGACGGCTTCGAGAACGTGAGGATCGTCGTCTCGGGCGGCTTCGACATCGAGCGGATCCGCGCCTTCGAGGAGCGCGGCGTGCCGGTCGACTCCTACGGCGTCGGCTCGGCTCTGATCCGCGGCGAGAACGACTTCACGGGCGACATCGTGATGACCGACGGCCGCGCGTCGGCGAAGGTCGGCCGCGGCTATCGCGAGAACCGCCGGCTCGGGGTCGTCGACTGAGACGCGTGCTCTGGGACGTCGACACGCAGGTCGACTTCATGCTCCCCGAGGGGAAGCTCTACGTGCCGGGCGCGGAGGAGACCGCGCCCGCGATGGCGCGACTCGTCGCGGCCGCGCGTGAGGCCGGGGTCGTGCACGTTGCCTCCGCCGACGACCACGAGCTGACCGACCCGGAGATCTCGGACGACCCGGACCTCCGCAACACCTATCCGCCGCACTGCCTGCGGGGCACACCCGGCGCCGAGAAGATCCCCGAGACGAAGCAGACCGATCCGCAGCCGCTCTCGCTGGTGCCCTTCCCGCCGGGACTCGTTCCCGGGCTCATCGAAGGCCGGCGCGAGATCCTGCTCCTGAAGAAGAACTTCGACGTCTTCACGAACCCGAACACCGAGGCGCTGCTCGCCGTGCTCGACCCGGAGGAGCTCGTCGTCTTCGGTGTCGCCACCGACGTGTGCGACGACGCGGCGATTGTCGGCTTCCTACGCCGCGGCCGCCGGGTGCTGTTCGTGGAGGACGCGGCGCGCGGGCTCGACGACGAGCGGGTCGCCGCCTGCACCGCGAACTGGCGCAAGCAGGGGGTCGAATTCACCAAGACCGCCGAGGCCGTAACGGCCTTCGGCCGTTGACTCGGGGCCCAAACCAACGGATAACAAGATAGGGATGGACTGGCTGGTCTTCTTACGCGACGGCATCGCAGCGTGGCTGCCGCTCTTCTTCGCGATCCTGCTCGTCCTGATGGTCTACATCCTCTGGCGCACCCTGCAGGTGATGCCGAGGATCACCGCTGCGAAGACGATCACGGCCGACTCGACCGTCTCGTGGGACGACGTCGCCGGGCTCGACGAGGCGAAGGAGGAGCTGCACGAGGTCGTCGACTATCTGCGCGAGCCCGAGAAGTTCGGGAAGCTCGGCGCACGGGTGCCGAAGGGCATCCTGCTGTACGGGCCGCCCGGCACCGGCAAGACGTTGCTCGCCAAGGCGATCGCCAGCGAAGCGGGCGCCAAGTTCTACGCGCAGAGCGCCTCGGCGTTCGTCGAGATGTTCGCCGGCCTCGGCGCCTCGCGGATCCGGAAGCTCTTCGAAGAGGCGCGCAAGAACGCGCCGTCGATCGTGTTCATCGACGAGCTCGACGCGGTCGGGGCGCAACGGAGCGGCCACGGCTTTACGCGTGAGCAGGACCAGACGCTGAACCAGCTCCTCGTCGAGCTGGACGGCTTCGAGTCGCGCGACCAGGTGATCGTGATGGGCGCGTCGAACCGGCTCCAGGACCTGGATGTCGCGTTGCTGCGCCCGGGGCGTTTCGACCGCCAGGTGCTCGTCTCTGCGCCGGACCTCGCCGGACGCGAGGCGATCCTGCTCGTCCACACCCGCGGCAAGCCGCTCGTCGAGGACATCGACCTGCGCTCGATCGCTAGGCAGACCTCGGGTCTGACCGGAGCTGAGCTGGAGAACATCGCCAACGAGGCTGCGATCTTTGCGGGCCGCGAGAGCCTGGACGCGATCCGCCAGTCCGACTTCGAGGACGCGATGGAGCGCGTCGTCGCCGGCCTCCAGCAGCGGAAGGTGATGACCGAGAAGGAGCGGCGCATCCTCGCCTACCACGAAGCCGGCCACGCGGTCATGTCCCACCTGACGGGCGATCTGCTCCCGGTGCACAAGGTGACGATCGTCTCGCGCGGCAACGCACTCGGCTACACGCTGAACCTGCCGAGCGAGGAGCGCTACCTGCACACGGCCGAGGAGTTCGCCGACTTGCTGAAGGTCTACCTCGCGGGTCGCGCGGCCGAACAGATCGTCTTCGGCCGCGTCACGAACGGCGCCGCGAACGACCTCGAGAAAGCGACCGACGTCGCCCGCGCGATGGTGTTCGAGTACGGGATGTCCAAGGCAACGGCCTCGCGCACGATGCGTGCCGACAACTACGCGCTCTCCGAGGAGACGAAGCGGCTGCGCGACCAGGAGCAGGCGCGCCTCACCGACGATGCCTACGAGGAGGCCATCCGCCTGCTGCAGAAGCACCGCGCCGTCCTCGACCGCATCGCGAAGGCGCTGCTCGAGAAGGAGACCCTCGACAAGGACGAGCTCGCCGCACTCGTCGTGGACGTCGAGCCGGAGTCGCGCTCCTCGGAGACGATGGGCACCGTCCGCGCCGTCGCGTCCGACTAGCCGATCTGTAGCATCGGCGGCGTGGAGCCGCACGGGATTCATCACCTCGGGGTCGCAGTCGAAGACCTCGACGGCGCGCTCGCCACGTACGAGCGGCTCTTCGGCGCTCGGCTCGAGCACCGCGAGACCGTCGAGGAGCAGGGGATCGAGGCGGCGTCGCTGCGCATCGGCTCCGATCGGGTCGAGCTGCTGGCCGCCCTCGGCGACGACACTCCGGTCGGCAAGTTTCTCTCGACGCGAGGTCCCGGCATGCACCACGTCGCTTACGAGGTCGCCGACGTGGGCGCCGCGCTCGACGAGCTCACAGCCGGCGGCGCCGAGCTGATCGACGAGCGGCCGCGCCGCGGGCTCTTCGGGCTCGAGGTCGCGTTCGTCCATCCCGACGCCGTCCATGGCGTGCTCACGGAGGTCGTCAGCGATGGCTGACGACCGCGTTCGCATCGAGATCGGGTTCGACGGCGGCCAGGTCATGGGCGCTTACGTCGACCTCTCGGAGGCCGATGGGCTGGAGCGAGAGCTCGCCGCTGCCCAGGAGGGCTCGTTCCAGCTGGAGACCGAGGACGGCCGCTACACCATCTCTCTCCGGCGCGTGGTCTACGTGAAGCGCTTCGCACGCGAAGGCCGCGTCGGATTCAGCGGCCCCTGACCAGCGTTAGCCGTCTGCGAGCGCGGGGCAAGTACCCCAGGTGAGCCCGAGCGCCCTCGCCCGTAGCGGCACCGAGGACCTTCGCCGTCTTGTCGAGCTCGCCCAGCAGGGCGACCGAGAGGCGCTCGAGGCCCTCTATCTGCTGCATTTCGACCGGATCTACAGCTACCTGCACATGAATGTGGGGAACCGGCACGACGCCGAGGACCTGACGACGCAGACCTTCCTGAAGATGCTCGAGGCGATCGGCCGCTTCCGCTGGCGCTCGGCGCCCTTCTCGGCGTGGCTCTTCCGGATCGCGCACAACCTGGCGATGGACCACTTCCGTGCAAACCGCCGCTGGCAGCCCGAAGAGGAAGTGCCCGAGCCCGAGGGCTCGGAGGAGTCGTCGGCCGAGCACGCGGCGCTCCAGTCGATCGGCCGCCGCAGCATGCTCGAGCTGATCGAGAACCTCTCGCTCGAGCAGCAGCAGGTGCTGATGCTGAAGTTCCTGTTCAACTTCTCGAACGGCGAGGCGGGCACCGTGCTCGGCAAGACGGAAGGCGCGGTCAAGTCGCTGCAGCATCGCGCACTCGCGTCTCTGCAGAAGCAGCTCCCGGAAGACTAGAGCCATGCTGGAGGCAGGAATCGTCGGCCTGGCGGGCGCGGGCAAGACCACGCTGTTCAACGTGCTCACGCGCGCGGGAGTCGGGCCTGACTTCGGCAAAGAGCACGTGGGGATGGCTCCGATCGCGGACGAGCGGCTTGGCCAGCTCGCGGAGGTCGTCTCAGCTGCAAAGGTGACGCCCGCCGCCGCTCGGGTCGTGGACGTGCCCGGAACGGGACCGCAGCTGCTGGGGAACCTGCGCCGTGTCGACGCGCTGGTGGCGGTCGTCGACGCGTTCTCTCCCGGCGCAGACCCGGACGGCGACCTCGAGCAGCTGGAGCTCGAGCTGCTCGTCGCCGACCGCGACCACGTGGAGCTGCGGCTCGAGCGGGTGACGAAGCAGGCGAAGTCGGGCGATGCGAAGCTGCGCGACGAGGTGAGCGAGCTCGAGCTCCTACTCACGCATCTCGATGCAGGCCACTCGCTGCGCGACTCAGACGACCCGCTACCGCCGGAGCTCGAGCCGCTGACGAGCAAGCCCGTCGTGCCGGTGGTCAACGGGCCCAGCGGGATCGACCTGAAGCTCGAGGGCGAGCTGGCGGAGCTCCCGGAGGAGGAAGCTGCGGCGTATCGCGATGGCCTGTCGGCGCTCGACGAGATCGTCCGGCGGCTCTTCGAGGCGCTCGGCCTGATCACGTTCTTCACCGCGGGCGAGACGGAGGCACGGGGGTGGACGCTGAGCCGCGGGCAGACGGCGCTCGAGGCTGCCGCGTCCATCCACACCGACATCGCGCGCGGGTTCATCCGCTGCGAGGTAGTCCGTTGGAGCGATCTCGTCGAGCTCGGCGGCTACGCGGAGACGGCGCGCCGGGGCCTTCAGCGGCTCGAAGGCAAGACGTACGAGGTTCAGGACGGCGATGTGCTGACCGTTCGCTTCAACGTCTAAGTCGAGCCGCTGAGCCCGCGGCGCGGTGGTCTAGCAGCAGCTGCCGGAGTCGCAGCAGCCGTCGCAGGAATCGCAATCGCAGGCGCGCATCGGACCTCCTTTCGTTGCGGTCACGCTAGCTGTTACATTGATGAACGTCAATGAAGCAACTACCGGTCATCGCCCAGCCCTGCTGCTGCCCGGGCTCGCCGCCGCTCGAGAGCGGGCATGCGGAGGCGCTCGCGGCGCGCTTCAAGGCGCTCGCGGATCCCAGTCGCGTTGCGATCGTGAACCGGCTCGCCCGCGCCGAGGACGTCTGCGTCTGCGACTTCATCGGGACACTCGGGCTCGCCCAGCCCACCGTCTCGCATCACCTGAAGGTGCTGCGGCAAGCGGGCCTCGTGGAAGTCGCGCGCAAGCGCGGGACGTGGGTCCACTACCGGTTGGTGCCCGAGGCCGTGAGCGAGCTCGCCTTCGCGCTCGGAGGCGAGCCTACGCCGACCGAGGTCGCGGCGTGAGCGCGCCGCGGGTGCTGTTTGTGTGTGTCCAAAACGCTGGGCGCTCGCAGATGGCGCAAGCGCTGTACGAGCGTCACGGTGGGGAGGGCCGCTCGGCCGGCTCGACGCCTGCGGAGCGCGTACATCCGGAGGTGGTCGAGGCGCTGCGAGAGGTCGGTCTGGAAGTCGGCGAACGGCGGCCGCGCGGGCTCTCGACGGAGGACGTCGAGTGGGCTGAGCTCGTGGTAACGATGGGTTGCGGCGACGCCTGCCCGGTGCTGCCCGCCAAGCGTTACCTCGACTGGGAGCTCCCGGACCCGGTGGGCCGACCGCTGGACGAGGTTCGCGCGCTGCGCGACGAGATCGACCGCCGCGTGGCTGAGCTCGCGAGCTAGCTCAGCGTCACGCGCGCGCGTGACTCATTTTCCCCCCGGGCCTTCGGCCCTTTGCCCCCGTTTTTGAGAGTAGCGGCGAAGGTGTCAGGTGTCTGTGATGCTCTGTGCCGAACGTGTGACTTCGGGACGAGCCGGTGCTACTCGACGGGCCGCGTGGCAGCCACAGCGTCCAGGAGGTTCGCGTGGTAGAGCACCGCCGCCTCCGCCGTGCGTGCACCGCGGCCCTCGTGGTGCACTGCGATCGCATGCAGGAGCTCGGCGCGGACCTCCGTTTCGAGCGCGGCCGCCCGCTCCTCGACCAGGCGTAGGCCGAGGTGGACGTGGCCCAGCAGTCGGCCCTCCTCGGTCGGGCGGAACGTCGGGCCCCGTTCCAGCTCGACTGTGCGGCCGAGGTCGTGCAGCAGCGCCGCCGCAAGGACGAGATCGGCGCGCAGCCTCGGGTGCAGCTGCGCGGCTTCGCGGCACAACGTCGCCACGCCGACCGTGTGCTCGAGCAGGCCGCCCGCATACGAATGATGCGTCTCGGCCGCCGGCAGGCCGCGCAGCGCGGCCCGCAGCACTTCGTCCTCGACGAACCGATTCACGGTTGCCCGCAAGCCGGGATGCGCGATCTCGGCGGCGAGGAACTCCAGGAAGCCGTCCAGCTCGGCGGCATCGCGGCGCATCGCCGGGGCGAACGAAGCGGGATCAGCCTCCTCTGCCGTTTCGAGCGAGCGCACCTCGAGCTGCAGCCGGTCGCGGAAGCGCTCGACCCGCCCGAGCACGCGAACTGCGTCACCTTCGCCGAAGCGTGAGTCCAGCAGCTCGACGTCGGACCACACGCGAGCCTCGATCCGACCGCTCGGGTCGACGAGCTCCAACGCGAGGTACGATGCGCCTTGCTTCGTCCGCCGCCGCTCCTTCTTCGCGACCGCGTAGACCCCCTCGACGACCCGGTCTTCCGCTAGGGATGCAATGGCGCTCACAGCGCGAGTCTAGGCCCGGAGACGGATGCTACGCTCCGGCCCCGTGGCCGAGGTGAAGCCGTTTCGCGCCGTCCGCTACGACGAGCGCGCCGGCCCGCTTTCGACCCTCGTCGCGCCGCCCTACGATGTGATTTCGCCGGCCGAGCGCGAGGAGCTGGCGGCCCGCAACCCGCACAACGTCGTTCAGCTGACGCTGCCCGCGGACGAGGTCCAGGCCGGGCAGCTCTGGCGCGAGTGGCGGGAGGACGGCACGCTGGCCCATGAGCCCGAGCCGGGTTTCTGGTCGCTTTCGCAGGACTACACCGGCCCGGACGGCGTCGAGCGAACGCGCGAGGGAGTCGTCGCCGCACTTCGCGCCCAGCCGTACGAGAACCGTGTGGTTCTGCCGCACGAGCGCACGCACCGCGGCCCGAAGGAAGGGCGCCTGCGCCTGCTTCGGGAGACCCAGGCGCAGCTCGAACCGCTCTTCTTCCTCTACGAGGGCTCTGCACCGGCCGCGAGGCCCGAGCGCCCGCCGGACCTCGAGGTCGAGGGCGCCCGCCTCTGGCGGCTTCCGTCGGATGGGATCTCGGATGCGTTCGCCGAGCGCCGGCTCCTGATCGCGGACGGCCACCACCGCTACGAGACCGCGCTCGCCTATCACGAGGAGGCCGGCACCCCCGAGAGCGCATACGTGCTCGCCGTGCTCGTCAGCCTCGACGACCCCGGCCTGATGATCTTCCCGACACACCGCGTGTTCGAGCGCGAGCCCGCGCAGAAGCTTCCGGCCGAAGGGGGCATGCTCGGGCCGTCTGTCGCTCTCGACGCGCTTCAGCGGGTGCCTTCCGACAAGGCCGCAGCGGTCGTCTACCGCGGCGGCGGCGCGGAGCTCGCGATCGACGGCAACGAGCTCGACGTCCAGCTCGTCGACCGGCTCGGGCACGACGGGATCAGCTACACGCCCGACTGGCACGAGGCCGTGCGTGCGGTCGATGACGGTGAGGCGGAGGTCGCGGTGCTGATGCGGCCGACGCGCATCGAGGACGTCTTCGCGGTCGCCCAGCGGGGCGAGACGATGCCGCAGAAGAGCACCTACTTCTATCCGAAGCTCGTCAGCGGCCTTCTGTTCTTGTCCCTGTGACGGACTGGCTCGCCGTCTGCCGGGGCGCGGTCGAGGACGTGCGCGGCGTGCTCGTCGAGCTGCCGACGCGGGCCGAGCGCGAGCCGGTCGTCGGCGACGGCGAGGGCGGCGACGAGACGACCGCCGTCGACGCGGCCGCCGAACGGGTGATCCTCGAGCGGCTGAGCAGCATCGAGGGCACGACGATCGTCTCCGAGGAGGTCGGCGTGATCGGCGACGGCCCGCTGCGGATCGTCGTCGACCCGATCGACGGCTCCCTGAACGCGAAGCGCGGCATCCCCTTCTTCTCCGTGTCGATCGCCGTCGCCGACGGCGAGACCATGGACGACGTCGTCTACGGCTACGTCTACGACTTCGGCAGCGGCGAGGAATGGGTGGCGCGCAAGGGCAAGGGCGCGACGCTGAACGGCGCGGCGCTCGGCGAGGTCCGGCCCAAGGAGGAGATCGAGATCCTCTCCTTCGAGGCGACGCTCACCTCGAGCGTGGCGGAGAAGGCGGAGGCGATGGTCGGCCTGGCCTACCGGCTGCGCGTGATGGGCTCGCTCGCGCTCTCGCTCTGCCACCTGGCCGCCGGCCGCGTGGACGCGGTCTGCTCGCTGAAGGCGGCGCGATCGGTGGACATCGCGGCGGCGCAGTTGCTCGTCCGCGAGTGCGGGATCGCGATCGACCTCCCCGAGGCGCCGCCGTTCGGAGGGGCGCCGCTCGACCTGGAGGGCCGCTCGCGCCTCGTCGCCGCCGCGACCCCGGAGGTGCGCGACCGGCTGTTCGCCGCGCTCTCGCGGTGAAGCCGATCCGCACCGGCTGCTCCGGCTGGCCACGAGCTCACCGCGGACTGGACCTTCGCCCGCTTTCACCACGGCTCGCGGCCGCGGCGGCAACTACTCGGAGCGCGAGCTGGAGGAGTGGGCGCTGCGGCTCGAGGCCTGGGCCTCCGAGCGCGAGGTCTTCGCGTACTTCAACAACGACTGGAACGGCTACGCGATCCGCAACGGGCTCTGGCTGCGCCGGCGACAGGTGTCTAGGTACGCTCAGGACCGAGATGGGGCCGCGTCGCGAGGAGATCCTGAAGGCGCTCGAGCAGGTGATCGACCCGGAGTTGAAGCGCAACGTTGTCGAGCTCGACATGGTTCGCGGCGTGCGCATCGAGGGCGGTGACGTGACCGTCGGGATCGCGCTCACGATCGCCGGCTGTCCGCTCCGCTCGAGTTTCGAGGACCAGGTCGCGAAAGCCCTTGCGCCGGTCGAGGGCGTCCAGAGCACCTCGCTCGAGTTCGGCGTGATGACGCCGGAGGAGCGCGGCGCGCTCACGGCGCGGCTGCGGGGTACGGTGACCGAGCGGAGCAAGGGCATCCAGCTTGATCGCTCGACCCGCGTCGTCGCCGTCGCGAGCGGCAAGGGCGGCGTCGGCAAGTCGACGCTGAGCGCGAACCTCGCGGCAGCCTTCGACCTGCTCGGCCAGCGCACCGGGATCCTCGACGCCGACGTCTACGGCCACTCGATCCCGCACCTGCTCGGCATCCGCCAGAAGCCGGTCGCAGTCGACCGGATGATCGTGCCCCCGGTGCGCGGCGACCTGAAGCTGATGTCGATCGGCTTCTTCCTCGAGGACAACGAGCCGGTGATGTGGCGCGGCCCGATGCTGCACCGCGCGCTCGAGCAGTTCCTCACCGACGTGCACTGGGGCGAGCTCGACACGCTCGTCGTCGA
Source organism: Gaiellales bacterium (assembly GCA_038237925.1). GTDB lineage: Bacteria > Actinomycetota > Thermoleophilia > Gaiellales > Gaiellaceae > AC-32. The sequence continues at coordinate 153,366 of JBBRYF010000003.1, forward strand.
CATGCCGCCAGGTACCGGCGACGTCTCGATCTCGCTCGGCCAGCTGCTGCCGCGCGCGGAGGCCGTGATCGTGACCACGCCGCAGCCGCTCGCGCAGGAGGTGGCTGCGCGCGCGGCGCTGATGGCGCGGAAGACGAACATGCGCGTGCTGGGCGTGGTCGAGAACATGAGCGGCGAGGCCTTCGGTAGCGGTGGGGGCGACCGGCTCGCCGAGGAGCTCGAGGTGCCGATGCTCGGTCGCGTGCCGCTCGACTCGCGGCTGCGGGAATCCGGCGACGCAGGCGTGCCGATCGTCGAGAGCGACCCGGAGTCGGAGCCCGCTCAGGCGATCACGGCGCTCGCGGAGGCGATCGCCGCGACGAAGCGGGAGCAGGGCATCGGGATCGTGAAGTCCCTGCCGGTTCTCAGCTAGCGAGGTACCCGGTCCGCCGCAGGAAACCGCGCAGGCGCGCCTCGTACCGGACGCGCGTGCGCTCGCCGTGGATGCGCCCGCTGCGGGAGAGCCGGTCGATCGCGCGAAAGGCCACCTTGACATGGCCGAGCATGCACTCGTCCGCTGCCCAGGCGGCGACGATCCCCTGGTTGCTCGCCAACCGATGCCGGTTCATCGCCTCTCGCCAGAGCGCCGCGACGTCGCGTGCGACCTCGTTGCGATACGCGCGCGTATCGACCGCCAGCACGCCGCGCCGGTAGCGCAGGATGTGCACCGGCCAGCGAGAGTCGGCGAAGCTCCCGAACGCGTAGGAGAACCGCTCATCGCGTGTGACGAGCTCCTGCATCCCGTTGTGGTCGAGATCGGCGAGGACGTAGCTGAAGTCTCCCCAGACGTGGACGAGCGGCCGGTACCCGGTTCCAGGCAGGTAGCGGTAGATCTGCGTGTACCAGCAGCAGTGCGCGCCGCCCCAGTAGAGGTCGACGAGCACTTCGGGCTCGCCGTCGCCGTCGAGGTCGGTGATCGAGACCGAGCGGCGGTGCGAGAAGTAGCCGGCCGGCTGTGCGTTCAGGCCGCCGGCGGGCGGGCGCCCGAGCAAGGCGGCGAGCTCCGTCTTGCCGAGGCGGCTGATCGTCAGCCGCTGCTTCGTGAAGCGGAACTTCGAGGCGTCGTACCTGTACGAGAAGACCGCCTCGACGGCGCCAGCGTGAGCGCGTTCGACGTGCGGCTTGCCAGCCGCGGCGGCGGTCGTCGCGAAGACGAGAGCGAGAACGACGGCGGTTCTCACGGGCTCGTTATAGCCGGGAAAGCCGAAGGGCGCCACGTAGGCGCCCTCCGCGTGTTCCAGTGGACCCCGGGGCCTCCTTGTCGGGAGCCCCCACTGAAACCAGAGACTTAGACGTCGCGCGGCCGCCGCGGGCTGTTCGAGTACGTAAGGATTTCGTGAACAATGGACGAGCGCGAAGCGATCGAGAGGCTCGAGGGGCTCGGCTACGGCGAGGCCGACGCGCGCACGCTCGCGGACCACTTCGTCGACGCCGAGCGGCGGCACAAGCGGGGCCACGGCTTCTCGCGCGTCGAATGGCTGGCGACGCGGCCGTTCGAGCTCGATCCCTCGGCCCGGCCGCAGCGCCTCGTCGAGGAGCCCGGCTACGAGCGCTGGGACGGCAACGGCGCGCTCGGGTACCTGACGCTGGCCGCGATCGTCGAGGCGCAGCTCGCGCATCCGCCCGCGCACGCGCGGTTCGTCGTCGCGCAGCGCTGCTTCCCGACTGGGATGCTCGGCTACTGGGCGCGGAAGCTGGCCGAGGGCGGTCTCGTCACAGCGTTGACGGCGACCTCGCCCGCGCGGCTCGGTCACCCGGACGGCGGGCCGAAGCTCGCGGGGACGAACCCGCTCGCGATCGCAATCCCGAGCTCGGAGGGAGAGCCGCTCGTCAGCGACGTCTCGATGGGCCGCGTCACCTACGGCGAGGTGATCGCCGGCGAGGCGAGCGAGGACGAGCTGGTGCCCTTCGGCGGCGAGCACGCGCACAAGGCGTTCGCGCTCGCGGTCGGGCTGCAGCTGCTCGTGGACTCGCTCGTCGGCGAGCCCGGCCACGGCGCGGTGCTACTCGTCGTGCGCCCGGAGGCCGACGCGCTGAGTCGCCTACGGCGTCTGGCTTCCGCTGCCGGCGTCCGCTTGCCCGGCGACAGCTAGGAAGCGAGGGTCGTCCCTGAGCGACTCGAGGTCGGAGTCCTCGCGTGCCCACTTGGCGACGGTCTCGCCGTCGAGCTCCGCGGCACGCTCGAGCGCATCGAGCGCCTCGTTCTTGTTACCGAGCCGCGCCTCGACGCACGCGAGGTTGAAGTAGCCCTGCCACGCGTCCGGGTTCGCCTCGATGCCTGCTCGCAACTCCCGTCGCGCGCCTTCCTCGTCGCCCTGCGCGAGCAGCGAGACCCCGGCGAAGACCCATTCCCAGCCCGACGGCTTGAAGACCTCGCCGGCCTTGGCGCCGATCCCCAGCACCGTCGTCCCCGGCTCGGCCGCGAACGCGCTGCGCAGCGTCGCGGGAGGACAGTGGACGAGCGTCCCGGCGGGCGCATCGTGCTCTTCGCCGTCAAGCGTGAAGGTCGCGCGCCCGGAGACGACGACGTAGAGCTCGTCGTGCCCGTCCTCCTCGCGGTGCTCCTCGACGACTCGCTGCCCGGCCTGCTCGGCGGTATAGGCGTTGACCCCGAACGAGCTGATCCCGAAGTGGCGCCGTACCGGTCGCCAGGTGAGGCCGTCCTGGTTCTCGATCGGGTACGACTCGAGGTCCTCGATCCTCGCGATGCCGTACTGCTTCTCGCTCACGTCTGCCTCCTCAGCTCGTCGAGCACGACCGGATCGACGCGCTCGACGCCGTCGACGCGCTCCTCGAGATTCTCCTTGCCGGCCCAGGCGAAGAACGACTCGCCGAGGTCCCCTTCGTACCCGAGCCGCTCGAGCCGCTCGCGTAGCTCGTCCGCGAGCCCCGAGTCGACCTCGAGCCATTCCTGGCGCGGCGTCACGCCGAAGATCGCCTGGTGCATGACGTAGATCCGCCGCAGCTCCTCGAGTGGCCGCTCGTGCTCGTCCACGCGTAGGTCGACGACGCTGTCGGAGAGCCCCGCATAGCCGGCGTCGCGTTCGACCACGAGCAGCGCGGCCGACTGCTGCCCGCGCCGGTCGCCACCCGCAGCCTGCGCGGCGTCGAGGCAGTCGAGCAGCCGTTCCGCGAGCCGCCTGCCCGCCGTTCGCTCGAAGGTCTCGACGATTGCGTCGACGGTCTCGGCCGAGACGAGGATGTTCCCCTGCGCCGCGTAGCACGGGCCGGTGCGACCGCCCGCCCAGTCCATGCACTCCGAGCCGGTGAAGGTCGCGCTGCCACCCTTGGCGTCGACGACGCCGAGCTGCCGGTGCTCGCGCTCCTCGTCGGCCGACGTGAGCCGGTCGACGACCTCCTGGGCGCTCAGGCCCTCTCGCAGCAGCGCGAGGCCGTCGGGCCCGTAGCGAGGGTTTGCGTAGGACTGCGTGGCGATTGCGCCGACCTGCGGCGCTGCCCACGGGACGACCGAACCGACGCCGAGGAACTTCGACTGGGTGGCCACGCCCCACTGGGACGCGTCGAGGTCGCACGCGGCGATCGAGTAAGTGGCGACGATCTCAGCCATACGTGAGCTCGGTGAGGTCGAGTGCGAGCAGCTCCGGTTTCGAGGCCGGCACGAGCACCGTCGCAACCTCCGGCCGCGCGAGCGCCTCTTTCACGCCCGAGGCCGAGTCGGCCCGCACCACGACCGGTCGGCCCTGCTCGTGCGCCTCCTTGAGCGCGGCCTCGTCGGCGATCCCGTCGAGCACGAGCGCGTCCTCGACGTCGAGCTCGCCCTCGACCGCGATCTCCGGCACCAGCTTGCCGGTGGCGCCAAACCAGCGCTCTCTCAAAGCGTGGTCGTCTCCCCGGGCTGCAGCTCGACGATCTCGACGCCGTCGGCGTGCTGTCGCAACTGCTCCGGGGTCCCGGTGAGGAGCCCGAACGTGCCGTAGTGACAGGGGATGCAGCGTTTCGTGCCGAGCAGCTCGAGCGCCACGCCCGCCTCCCGCGGGTCCATCGTGAAGTGCCCGCCGATCGGCAGCACCGCCACGTCGGGCGCGTAGATCCGGCCGATCAACTGCATGTCGCCGAAGACGCACGTGTCGCCGGCGAAGTAGATCGACTTCCCGTTCTCGAGCGTCAGCACGATCCCGGCCGCCTCGCCGAGATAGGTCAGATCGTCGGCCGCGCTCGAGTGGAAGGCGTTCACGAGCGTGAGCTTGACTCCGGCAGCCTCAACGGTGCCGCCCTTGTTCGAGCCGGGAATGTCGCCGACCGGCGCGCCCTGCTCGCCGAGCCAGGCCTTGAGCTCGACCATCGCCACGACCTCGGGCTTGAACTTCTTGCTCAGCTCGACCGTCTCGCCCACATGGTCGCCGTGGCCGTGCGTGAGCGCGATCACGTCGATCCGCTCGGGCTCCTTCTCGGAATCCGGGCACTTCGGGTTACCGAGCCAGGGGTCGACGTAGATTCGCTTGCCCTCCGCCGAGTCGACGCGGAAGCTCGCGTGACCCAGCCACGTCACCGACACATCGGCCATTCGCGCTCCTTTCTCACGGGTCCGGTGAGCGTAACGAAGGAGCCGAGACGCGGGTGCAGAACCACGTGAGCATGGCTCGCCGGTCGGTACCCGTGGCGCTCGTGATCGCAGCGGCCGCCGCGGACGGGGCAGGGGCTCACGGGCTTGCGTTCTACGCGTTGCTGCTCGCGGTGCCGGCGGCTGCCGTTGCGGCGCTCGAAGCATTCGGCCACGTCCTCGACGGCGCGCGCGATCACTTGCACGCGGCGCTCTGGACGGTCGTCCTCGCCCTGGTAGTCGTCGGCGCAGCCGTTCGCGCGCCCGGCGTGACCCAAGGCGCGGTCCCGGCGCTCGCGCGTTCGGCGCTGCTCGCGTGCCTGGCCGTCTTCTGCGTCCAGGCCGCGGTCGCGGCCGCCGCAGAGCTTCGCCGCTAGAACGGCAGCGAGCGGGCGGCGTGCTTCGCGCCGTCGATCAGCGGCTGGACGGCGAAGAACGAGCCGACGGTGACCACCAGCGCCGCGGCGACAGCGGTCTGGAGCACGAGCTCGCGCGGCGGCGAGCCACCCGCAACCGGGGCGAGCTGAAGCTCCTCGGACGGGCGGAAGTACATCGCGCGGATCACGCCGAGGTAGTAGTAGAGGCTCACGGCGGTGGCGACGACGCCGACGATCACGAGCCAGGTCCAGCCGCGCTGGTACGCGGCGGAGAAGAGATAGAACTTGCCGACGAAGCCGCCGGTCAGCGGGAAGCCGGCGAAGCCGAGCATGAAGACGACCATCGAGAGGCCGAGGAGCGGCCGCTCCCAGCCGAAGCCCGCGAGGTTGTCGACCGTCACCGGCCGGTTCAGCTCCCGCTCGCGCGCGGCGACAACGGCGAACGAGCCGATCGACATCGCCGAGTACGGGATCAGGTAGTAGAGGAGCGCACGTCCGCCGATCGCGTTGTTCGCGGCGACCGCGATCAGCATGAAGCCCGCGTGTGAGATCGACGAGTACGCGAGCATCCGCTTGACGTTCCGCTGGACGAGCGCCGCGAGGTTGCCGACCGCGAGCGAGGCGCAGGCGAGCGCCGCGATCGTGACGCTCCAGAGGCGCGCCTCCTGCGGGAAGGCGGTCACGAGCACGCGCAGCGTGAGCACGAGCGCGACGGTCTTCGTCGCGGCCGACATGAACGCGGTTACCGGCGTGGGCGCGCCCTCGTAGACGTCGGGCGTCCACATGTGGAACGGTGCCGCCGAGGCCTTGAAGCCGAGCCCGCCGAGCACGAGCGCGAGGCCGGCCACGAGCAGCGCGTCGTGGCTCAGGCCCTGCTGCTGGACGGCCTGGGCGATGTGGTGGAACTCGAGCTGCCCGGTCGCCCCGTAGACGAGCGCCGAGCCGAAGAGCAGCATCGCCGAACCGAAGCCGCCGACGATCAGGTACTTGAGGCCGGCCTCGAGCGAGCCGGCGAGCTCGCGGTCGATCGCACAAAGGATGTAGAGGCTGATCGAGAACCACTCCAGCCCGAGGAAGAGCGTCAGCAGTGTGCTCGCCGTGGTCAGGAAAGCCATGCCTGCGCCGGCCCAGGCGAGCAGCGCGTAGTACTCGCAGACGTGCTCGGTCATCGGCTCCGAGTAGGAGACGCCGACGGCGAGGATCCCCGCTCCGGCGACGATCATCGTCGCGAGCGCGCCGAGCCGGTCTCGCTGGATCGCGTCGACGACGACGCCGTGCCCATCCGCGCTGTGCGCGTAGAGGATCGCAGCGGCGACGAAGGCGCCCGCGAAGCCGAGCACGCAGACGATCGAGCCGACGACCCGCCGGTCGCCGGCTGGGACGAGCACAGCGGCGAGCAGGTTAATCCCGCCCGCGGCGAGGAGCGCAAGCGGCGCGGCGAGCGCGAACCAGTCGATGTGCGGGGCGGCGAGCGCGGCGATCAGTGGAGGGCCCCCCTCACGATGCTGGCCGGCGCGCGTCCGAACGATCGATCGGTGATCGCCGCCGGCCAAGCCGAGAGCACGAGCAGGATCGCGAGCAGCGGGACGACGACGCCAAGCTCTGCCGGGCGCAGGTCGAGCGCCGCCTCCGTGACGGCCGGTCCAGGCTCGCGATGCAGTACCGCTGAGATCAGCCGCAGCATGTACATCGCCGCGAGCACGATCGCGATCGCGCCCACGACCGAGTAGCCCCACCCCGAGCGGAAGACCCCGGCGAGGATCGCGAACTCGCCTGCGAACGCCGTCGAGCCGGGCACCGCGAGCGCGATCACGCCCGTCGTCATTAGCACGGTTGCGAGGAGAGGTCGCCCTCGAGCCATCCCACCGAGCGCCCCAATCTCACCCGTGGCCGCCCGCCGCTCGATCCCGCCCGCGAGCAGGAAGAGCGTCGCCGAGATCAGCCCGTGGTTGACCATCTGCAGCACGGCGCCGTTCAGGCCGAGATCGTTGACCGCGAACAGGCCGAGCACGATCAGGCCCATCTGCGCGAGGCTCGAATACGCCAGCACCCCGCGCAGGTCGGGTGCGCGGAAGGCTAGGAGCGAGCCGTAGATCAACCCACAAGCGGCGAGCACGAGAATCGGCGTGCGGAACTCCGACACGGGCCCCGGGAACTTCGCGATCGCGATCCGCAGGAAGCCGTACGCGGCAGCCTTCGAGACGACGCCTGAGAGCACCGCAGCGACCTCGGGCGAGGACTCGCGGTAGGTCTCCGGCAGCCACGCGTGCAGCGGGAAGAGCGGTGCCTTGACCGCGAAGGCCGCTATGAAGCCGAGGAAGATCCAGTCGCTCCCGTTCGTGCCCGAGCCGACGAGATCGAACGTGCCCTGCGAGATCCCGAGCACGATGATCGAGGCGAGCATCAGCAGCGACCCGGCCATCGTGTAGATCACGAACAGCAGCGTCGCCCGCAGCCGCCCCGCACCACCCCAGACGCCCACCAGGAAGTAGAGCGGGACGAGCATCGCCTCCCAGAAGACGTAGAAGAGCAGCAGGTCCTGCGCGACGAAGACGCCGACGAGCGCGCCGGTCAGCAGCAGCATCAGCCCGTAGTAGGCGCGCGGGCGCTCGCGGCCGGCCCAGAACGCGTAGCCGATCGCAGCCGCGAGCACGACCACCGTCAGGCCGACGAGCCAGAGCGAGAAGCCGTAGAAGCCGACGTGGTACGAGACGTTCAGGTCGGTGAACCAGCTCTGGCGCTCGCCGAGCTGGAGGCCCGGCTTGCCGAAGTCGAAGCGCGCGACCGTGTCGATCCAGAGCGCCACCTCGGCGAGCGCTATCAGCAGCGCCGTGGCGCCGACCGCGAACGGCCGCAGCGGCAGCAGCCAGACGACGAGCGCGCCGGCGACCGGGAGCAGGACGAGCGCGGTCGTCATCAGCGCACCGCCACGAAGACGATCATCACGACGGCGACGCTCGCGCCGATCGCGAGCGCGTAGGTGCGAACGAGGCCGGTCTGCAGGCGGCGGGTCCCGAGCCCGAGCCCGCGCATGCCCTGGGAGAACTCGCGGACCGAGCCGAAGACGAGCGGCCGCTCGATCCAGCGGCCGAGGGCGCCGGCAGCGTAGACCGCCGGCCGGTAGAAGGCCGCGTCGTAGAGCTCGTCGAAGTAGAACTTCCGCTCCAGCAAACGCCTCGTCCAGCCAGCCGGGATCGTGATCCTAGAAGCCGTAGGCTGAGCGCCGTAGAGCAGCCAGGCGACGCCGATCCCGGCGAGACCGAGCAGCACCGCGAGGACCGACGAGACCGCTTCCTGGACACCGCTCGCCGTGACGAGCGGCCGCGCGATCGGCTCGAGCCAGTTGGAGATCGGCGTCCAGACGCCTGCGAACTGAATGAAGCCCCCGAGCGCGGCCAGGACGGTCAGCACGCCGACGGTCACAGTCATCGAGAACGGGCCCTCACCGGCGTGCGTGTGCGTCTCGTGCCCGAGGTGCATCAGGTGCCCTTCGCGCGCGTGCGCGTGTGACCCCTCTAGCAGGTGCTCGCGCACGAACGGCGAGGGCTCGCCCCAGAAGACGAGGAAGAGCAGCCGGAACGCGTAGAGGCCGGTCAGGAACGTGCCGGCCATCCCGGCCACCCAGAGCAGCTCGCCGTACCAGCCGTGGTCGAGCGCGGCCGCGAGGATCGAGTCCTTCGAGAAGAAGCCCGAGAACGGCGGCACACCTGCGAGCGCGAGTGCTCCGACCGAGAACGCCACGAACGTGAACGGCATCAGTGAGCGGAGGCCGCCCATCTTGCGGATGTCCTGCTCGCCGGCGAGCGCGTGGATCACGAGGCCGGCCGCCATGAAGAGCAGCGCCTTGAAGAAGGCGTGCGTCATCAGGTGGAACATCCCGTTCGCGTAGGCGCCGAGGCCGACCGCGAGGAACATGTAGCCGATCTGCGACATCGTCGAGTAGGCGATCACCCGCTTGATGTCGGTCTGGACGAGCGCGATCAGCCCCGCGACGACGAGCGTGATCGCCCCGAGGCCGGCCGCGAGCTCGAGCACCTTCGGCGCCTGCTCGAAGAGCGGCGCGGTGCGGACGATCAAGTAGACGCCCGCGGTGACCATCGTCGCGGCGTGGATCAGCGCGCTGACGGGCGTCGGGCCCTCCATCGCGTCCGGGAGCCACGTGTGGAGCGGCAGCTGCGCCGACTTGGCGATCGCGCCGCCGAGCAGGCCGAGCGCGATCAGGTTCATCGTCCAGCCGCCGCCGATCGAGCCGGCCTGCGAGAAGACGGTCTCGAAGTTGAGCGAGCCGGTGCGCTGGATCAGCAGGAAGAGCGCGAGCGCCATCGTCGCGTCGCCGATCGCGTTCATCACGAACGCCTTCTTGGCGGCAGCGATCGCGCTCGGCCGCTCGTGCCAGAAGCCGATCAGCAGGTAGGACGAGAGGCCGACGAGGCCCCAGCCGACGAGGAGCAGCAGGAGGTTGCCGCTCTGGACGAGCAGCAGCATCGAGAACACGAACAGCGCCATGTAGGCGAAGTAGCGCCGCTCCTCGTTGTCGCCGTCCATGTAGCCGATCGAGTAGGCGACGATCAGCATCCCGACCCCGGCGACGACCAGCATCATGAACGTCGAGAGCGGGTCGACCACGATCCGCAGGCCGAAGTCGAGCTGCCCTGCGGTGAGCCAGCTCCAGAGCGTCGATGGATGGTAGCGCTGCTCCGGCGAGTCGCCGAGCAGCGCGGCGAAGGAGACGACCGCCGCGACGAACGAGACCGCGACGGAGAGCGTCGCGAGGTACCCCGCCCCGCCCCGCGAGATCCGGTTCCCGGCGAGCGTGATCAGGAGCGCCGCTGCGAGCGGCGAGAGCAGGCAGATCCAGCCGGCCGGGATCATCCGCGCAAGGTCGTGAGCTTGTCCACGTCGAGGAAGAGCCGCCGCCTGGCGATCGCGACGATCAGCCCGAGGCCGACGACGACCTCGGAGGCCGCGACCGCCATCACCGTCAGCGCGAAGATCTGGCCGTCGCCGTGCCCGTAGTAGCGCGAGAACGCGATCAGCGCGAGGTTCGCCCCGTTCAGCATCAGCTCGAGCGAGAGCAGCACGATCAGCGGGTTGCGGCGGATCAGCACGCCGAGCGCCCCGGTGCAGAACAGGAACGCCGCCACCGCCAGGTACCAGACGACGTCAGGGCCTCTCATTGCGAGACCTCCGGGGTCGTCAGGTCGCGCGAGTGGCTGCCGAGGATCACGCCGCCGACCGCCGCGATCAGCAGGACGATCGACGTGATCTCGAAGGCGAGCAGGTGGTCGGTCAGGAAGAGCCGCCCGATCTCGTAGGGCCGGCCGTAGGAGAGCCCCGTGTGGTGCTCGTGCGCGAGCCGGCCGCTCGACTTCAGGCCGATCACCACGATCACCTCGACGAACAGTGCCGCCGAGGCGGCCACGGCCCCGAGCGCCTGCCAGCTCGGCGCGCCGGTCCACGGCGCGTCGACGCGGCCGCCGAGGTACGCGGTTACGAACACGAACATCACCATCACCGCGCCGGCGTAGACGAGCACTTGCGCCGCGGCGACGAACTCGGCCGAGAGCAGCAGGTACATCACTGCGAGAGAGGAGAGGTTCCCGATCAGCGAGAGCGCCGAGTAGAACGGGTTCGAGAAGGAGACGACGGCGATCCCGCTGCCGAGGCACGCGAACGCGGCTACGACCCAGACCGCCCACACCAAGACGTTCGCCATCTACGAGTGCGCCTTGTAGTAGGGGATCGGCGTGTCGTAGAGGTCGCGGTCGGCGACCGGCACCTGCTTGATCGGCTCGGCCAGGAGCATGTCCTTCGTGTAGATCAGGTCGTCGCGCGAGTACTCCGAGAGCTCGAACTCGTTGCCGAGCGTGATCGCGTCGAACGGGCAAGCGAGCTCGCAGTAGCCGCAGAAGATGCAACGGCTGAGGTTGATCTCGTAGATGCGCGCATACCGCTCCCCGGCGGAGACGCGGTTGTCGGCGGTGTTCTCGGCCGGGACGACGCGAATGCAGTCGGCCGGGCATGCAGCCGCGCAGAGCGAGCAGCCGACGCACTTCTCGAGACCGTTCTCGTGCCGGTGCAGCAGATGACGCCCGCGGAAGCGCGGGTAGACCGGACGCTTGTACTCGGGGTACTGCTGCGTGATCGGCTTCTTGAAGATCTGCTTCAGCGTGACGCCGAAG
>JBBRYF010000004.1:0-160960 GCA_038237925.1 Gaiellales bacterium
GATGTCGAAGTCGGCCGCCTGGATCAGCTTGAGCAGGATGTTCTCGACGTCCTCGCCCACGTAACCGGCCTCGGTCAGCGCGGTCGCGTCGGCGATCGCGAACGGCACGTTCAGGATCCGCGCCAGCGTCTGGGCCAGCAGCGTCTTCCCACAGCCGGTCGGGCCGAGCAGGAGGATGTTCGACTTCTGGAGCTCGACGTCGTCTTCCTCCGCAGCCATCTGTACGCGCTTGTAGTGGTTGTAGACCGCGACGGAGAGGGTGCGCTTCGCCTCTTCCTGCGAGACGACGTAGTCGTTCAGGACGGCGTAGATGTCACGCGGCCGCGGCAGATTGTCGAGGTCGAGCTGCGCGGGAGCGGTGAGCTCCTCGTCGATGATCTCGTTGCAGAGGTCGATGCACTCGTCGCAGATGTAGACCCCGGGGCCTGCGATGAGCTTCTTTACCTGGCGCTGACTCTTACCGCAGAAACTGCAGAGCAGCTGCTCGTTGCCGTCCGATGCGCGGGCCACGTCTCTCTCCTTGTACCTCGGAATGGACCGAAGTGCTAGGGCTTTGCCCCGTCTTTGGCGGTATCGCGGTGGATGATCACGCTATCGATGATGCCGTAGTCCTGCGCTTCGTTGGGGGTCATGAAGTAGTCGCGCTCCATGTCCTTCGAGACTTTCTCCATTGGCTGACCGGTGTGCTTCGACATGATCTCCTCGAGCGACCGCTTGAGGGCAATCGTCTCCCGGGCATGGATCTCGATGTCGGTCGCCTGTCCCTGGAAGCCGCCCCAGACCTGGTGGATCAGGATCTTGGCGTTCGGCAGCGCCATCCGCTTTCCTTTCGCGCCGCCGGCGAGAAGGAGCGCTCCCATCGACATCGCGGTGCCGACGCAGATGGTCTGCACGTCCGGCTTGATGAACTGCATCGTGTCGTAGATCGCGAGCCCGTGGTAGACGGAGCCTCCCGGCGAGTTGATGTAGATCGAGACGTCCTTATCCGGGTCTTCGGACTCGAGGTGGAGGAGCTGAGCGATGATCAGGTTGGCGATCTGGTCGTCGACGGGCGTGCCGAGGAAGACGATGCGCTCGTTCAACAGGCGCGAGTAGATGTCGAAAGAGCGTTCGCCGCGCGACGTTTGCTCGATCACCATCGGGATCAACGGGCTCATGCTGGCTCCTTGCTGCCGGGGGTCCACAGTTTCGTCTCTGTCTTGGGCGTTTCCTTTTCGGGTGTCCAGATCTCCTCGCGGGCGCGCGCACCGTCGGCGGGGACGCGCTTCGCCTCGGCGGCGACGCGGTCGAGTGCCTTGCGCAGGCGCAGGTCGCCGCGCAGCACGTCCTGCCGGCCGGCGTCGAACACCTGCCTCACCGCTTCGTCCGGCTCGTCGCCGGCGAGCTCGGCCTGCTCGCGGATCAGATCCTCGATCTCGGAGTCGGTCACCTCGAGGCCGAGCTGGTCCGCGACCGCCTCGAGCACGAGCTCGCGCGCGACCGAGAGGGCGGCCTCCGAGCTCATCCGCTGCACGAGCTCCTCGGCGGTCTGACCGGAAAGCTGGAAGTACGTCTCGGCGCTGATGCCGCGGCCCTCGAGCGAGCGGCCGAGCCCGTTCAGGAGCTCGCGTGTGCGCGCCTCGACGAGCGGGCCGCCGACCTGCACCTTCGACGCCTCCACCAGCGCGTCGACCGCCTCCGCGCGGTACTGCGTCTCGGCCTCCTCCTCGAGCACCTCGCGCATCCGGCCCTCGAGGTCGGAGCGCAACTCCTCGAGCGTGTCGAACTCGCTCGCGGAGCGCGCCAGCTCGTCGTCGAGCGGCGGCAGCACCTTCTCCTTGATCTCCTTGACCTCGACCGTCGCCTTGGCCGTCGAGCCGTCGACGCTCTCGAAGTCAACCTCCTTCGACTCGCCTGCCGATGCGCCGGTCAGCGCGCGCTCGATCTCCTCGACGAGGCGGCCGGCGCCGAGCTCGACGACGAGGTCGCGCTGCCCCTCGCCCTGCTCGTCGAGGGCGTCGATCACGAGCACGTCGCCGGTGCGCGCCGCGCGGTCCTCGACCGGCGCGAGCTCCGCGACCGACCCGCGCAGCGCCTCGAGCTCCTGCTCGACGAGCTCCTGCGGTACCTCCGGCTCGGTGTACGGCACCTCGAGCTGCGACCAGTCGGCGGGCTCCGGCTTCGGCTGGACCGACACGGTCGCCGTGAACTGGAAGTCGTCGTGCTCGGAGGCCGGCAGGTCGTAGTCGTACTCGGGCGCCGCGACCGGCCTGATGCGCGTCGTCGCCGCCGCGTTCATGAACCAGCCGCCGATGTGGGTCTCGACCGCCTCCGTGAAGATGCGCTCGCGCCCGATGCGCGCTTCGAGGACCTGCGGCGGAACCTTGCCCTGGCGGAAGCCCGGCACCTTCACCGCTTCGGCGAGGTCGTGGGTCGCGTGCTCGACGGCGTGACGGAGGTCGGCCTGCGGAACCTCGACCGTCAGCCGGACCTTGTTGTCGGGGAGCTCCTCGAGCTGGGGTGCCATCACCCGGCCCATTCAAGCAAAGGCACCGAGCCCGGCCGTCAGAAGTCGGCGGGCTCGCCGTCGTCGTACCCAAGATGCTCGAGCCGGGTCATCAGACCGATGCCGCGGAAGAACACCTTGTTGGAGCGCGGGTAGTAGACGATGTCGTTCGGTTCCTTCGTCCCGTAGACGAGGTACGTGAGGCCCTCGTCACCCGGGACGGTCGAGTGCCCGACGCGGGTGCCCGGCGGCCGCGCGACCACGTGCCCCGGCCGAAGCTCGTGCGACTCGAACTCCGCCCCACGCGCGGCCGGCGACGGCCAGAGCTCGAGCACGCCGCTCCCCTCGAGCACGACGAACGCCTCCGACTCGAGCGAATGGCAGTGCGGGACGACCCCGCGCCGGCCGTGCTCGCGCTTGATCCAGTTGAGCCCGGAGCGCTCGGCGCCGGCTGCCGCGGCGAGCAGCTTGTCGCCGTCCTCGTCGAAGGGGACGTCGTCGAAGGCGACCACGTTCGCCGGCCGCTCGCCGGGCTCGGCGAACTCGAGCTCGCCGACCTCGGACTCCACGTCCCACGGATCGTCGTCGCGCCCCTCGACCCATGGATAGCCGAGGCGCAGCGCGCGGGAGCGCGGGAGCCAGCCGAACTCGACCGGGTGGCGGGTGCCGAAGACGAGGTAGTCAAGCCCCTCAGGGCCGGCCTTGAACGTGTGCTCCGCATGGTCCGCGACCTGGACGATCGTGTCTCCCGCGCCGACCTCGCAGACCTGCTCGTCCTGCCAGAGGAGACCCGAGCCCTCGAGCACGAAGTAGATCTCCTCCGAGAGCCCGTGCGAGTGCGGCGGCGTCGAGAGGCGACCCGGCTCGACGCGGACGCGGTTGAGGCCGATCCCCTGCGCGCCCGCGGCGTCGCCGAGGCGCTGCCACGTCGCGGCCATCGGGCCCTTCTCGCGGCGCGACCCTTCGACGTCGTCCCAGTGTGCGAGCGTCACGAGAGCATTCTCGGCGGAAGCTCCGCTCGGTGCTGCCAGAGCCAGTCGATCGTCTCGGCGAGGGCAGCACGCGGATCGGGTTCGTGAACGTCGAGGACCTCGCGCAGTCGCTCGTCGCTGCCAAGAATCGGGTGGGCTGTAGCCCACGGGTGCTCCGCATCTGGGAAGTCCGTCTCGATGGGTTCCCACCCCCAGTTGAGAAGACGCCCGACCTCGCCTGCGAGCCCGGCGAAGTTCCAGTCGAAAGGGTCGACGACATTGCAGGCCCAACGACCCTCGGGCGCGCGGTCGAGCGCGGCCACGACGGCCCGCCCGACCCGCCCTACGGCCACGCGATGGAAGATCTGCTGGCCGCGATCGGGAAACGGGAGCTGATGAACACCTTCCCGGGCGAGCAGCACAAAGTAGCTCTCGCGCGTGCGTGCGTACGGCCCGTAAACCGCGCCGGGGCGCAACACCGTCAGCCGTTCTGCTCCGGCGAGCTCCGTCTCCATTGCGACATTGTCGTGGTCCTCGGAGCCTCCTGGATACGGGCGGTGGCGGAGCGGCGCGTCCTCACGCAATGGAAACGGCTCAGGCGGCATGGAGACGATCCCGGTTCCGTCCGCGATCCCGGCGTGGACGCAGTGCTCGTAGACGTCCATCGAGCTGACCGCGACGACTTGACGCACTCCGATCCGGCCGGCGCACTCCCCGAGCTGTCGGCTCTTCTCCGCAGTCGCACCGTTCGCGAACGTGTCGACGAGGACATCGGGCGACCAGCGCTCAAGCGACCCGCCGGCAGCGAGCAGGTCTTCCCGCGAGCCGTGCAGGTGCTCGACGTTGGCAACCGCGGGATGCTCGTGCTCGCCCGAATGCGCGACGACCACCTCGTGACCCGCCTCCAGCAGCAACGGCACGGACGCCGGCCCGACGTAGTGGGTCCCTCCGATGAATCCGACCCGCACCGCTCGTGACCATAGCGGCCGAAAGTGCGGGCGAGAGGACTCGAACCTCTAAGGAGCGCTAGCTCCAACGGGACCTAAACCCGCCGCGTCTGCCAGTTCCGCCACGCCCGCGGTTTGGCGAAGGATAGTCGTGAGCATTTACGGCGAGATGAGAGAGCAGGACGAACGGGATCGCGAGAGCCGCGAATCGCCCGAGACGAAGTTCGACGAGGCGGCCGAGGAAGAGTCGGAGGAGCGGGCCGAGGCGGCCGAGCGGCTGCCTGATCCGCCGCCTCCGGAAGAGGAGAACGACCGCGGCTAACTAAATAGGACCGAGTCGAGTCTCAACCTCGGTCATGAACCCAACCGTCTTCGAACTCCCCACCGTCGAGTCGCTGAGCGACGAGATCCGCGGCATCGTCTACGAGCGCCAGACCCTGCGCGCCGTCGGCGCCGACCGCGGCGAGCTGGAGCGCAACCGCGCCGAGCTCGTCCGCCTGCAGCAGGAGCTCGTCAGCGCCCTGATCCGACGTCATCTCCCCGCAGGCGCCGCGGCCTAACACCCAGCCCCACACGGGCTATCCTGTCCGTGCTGCGCGGTGGCGGTAGCTCAGTTGGTAGAGCCCCGGGTTGTGGTCCCGGTGGTCGCGGGTTCGAGTCCCGTCCGCCACCCCTCGCGTCCCCGGGCGGCGCGAGGATCGTCTGTCACACTGAATTCAGGGCCCCGTAGCTCAGCGGAAGAGCGGCGGACTTCGAATCCGCGCGCGGAGGTTCGACTCCTCCCGGGGCCATGACCGGGTCTAGCGAACGCGAAACGGAAGCCGGTAATGCCGCGTTCCGGAGGGCCCGCGTAGCATGACCCGGGCGACGTAGCGGCCCGGGTAAAGGCCGTAGCGATGCGCCGGCAGCGCGAGGGCGGCTCGCCCGACCACTCCGAGGAGCGTCGGACGCCCGCTGCCGATCGCGATCGTGGCGATTCCCGGCTTGATGTTCGGCCCTGGCTGGATGTGCGTCCCCGGAATCCGTACCTGCACGTAGGCCGTATGGCCTCGCGCGCTGACTGCGGGCCTGATTCGCGCGAGAAAACCGGGGCCCGGAGGACCGACGTGGGCGCACGGGACGCCGAGCTCGTACTGATCACCGCCGAAGTCAGTAGCCGGCCCGGCGGGGTTGACGACCTCGGCGCCGAACGCCAGGGACATCCCGCGGGTCGTCGCGCCCTGCCAGAGCACCGTCAGGCGGCCGGCACTTGCCGTCGTCGTCACGAGCCCCACCGGCCAGGTCGGCGTCTGCTGAAGATCGGCGGCCGCCCGTGCGTGGCCCGCAGCGTCGACCATAAGACGCGCCCCCACGCCGGGCCCGGACTTGCTCGAACCGAGCGCGGGAAACGTACGCGTCGCCTTCGCCGGGCCCGACCAGGTAAGCCGCTCGACGACCTCGGTCGTGCAAAACCCGTGCCTGGCGGGCGCGGCCGATTGCGACGAGGCCCAGAACGCGTGCCACGCATCGGCGGGGTCGTCCGTCGCGGATCGATCGAGCAGGTAGTCGAAGGCGCAGACGTAGCGGTCGCCCTTCTGGAAGCAGCGCTGGCCGCTCACGGCTAACGGCCCGCGAACAGTCGGCGGGTCGCCGCCCGTGTCCCGGGCGGTGAGAGCCGGCACGGCGACGGCCACGGCGACCGCGGAGGCGAACGCGGCGATCAGAACCGTCCTTAGCCGCCTGGACATCCGTAGAAGACTAAACCGGTTTCCGGGACGCGACTGTGGTAGAAGGGTCGCAGTTCACCGTGCGCGAGCGGCCCAGACCACTTCCGGCCCGGCTCGGTTGGACGGCTGCGGCGGCAATCCTCGTCGCGTCGGCCGCCGTGGTGACCGCGCTCCTCGTCGAAACAGCCTCCGGCTCCCCCGCCGCCGCGTGTCGCTGGCAAAAGGCCGGCCCGCCGCGACTGTCGCTCGTCAGCGTCGAGAGCGTCGCGGCGCGGTCGGCGAGGAACGTCTGGCTCGTCGGCTTTGCGTACCGGAGCTCCGCCGACGACGGGATGGGCAGCTGGCACTGGAACGGCAAGCGGTGGGTCGGGGTCGGGGTCAAAGGCTTGACCGCGACCGTGTCGCCGGTCTTCTCCGTGGCCTCGAGCGGCCGCGACGCGTGGACGGTAGGCCGCACGGCCACGGGAGCTCTGGCCCTCCACTGGAACCAGCGCTTTCGGGATCGCCTCGGCTACACGTGGTGGGCCCGGGTGCCCGTGCCGCGGGCGTTCGGACGGGCCGGGCTTAACTCGGTCGCGATGATCTCGCGACGTGACGTCTGGGCAGTCGGAGACGGCATCGTCCTGCGCTGGCGGGGCTCGTGGTCGCGGGTCGCGACGCCCCGGTTCGTGAACAGCTGGGCAGGGATCGCTGTCACCAGGATCGGGGTCACGAGCGGGGTCTGGATCACGGGCTACGACCAGGATCTCGACCAGTGGCGCGCGGCGCGCTGGACGGGCGCCGGCTGGTCCGACTCGACCGTCGCCACCGGCCTGATCCACGCACGTCCGGGCCTGAACATCGCCGCGCTCTCGCCCTCCGACGCGTGGATCGTGGGCCGCTCGCCTCGGAAAAACGGCCGCGCCCTCGTCGTCCACTGGGACGGCTCGAGCTGGAGCGCCGTCGCCGGGCTGCCACTGCCGCCGGGTGTCGCCTCCGAGCTCAGCGGCATCGTGGCGCGAACCGCAAGCGACGTCTGGGCGGTGGGGTCGTACCTCTCCTCGGGCGCAACCCGTTCGCTCGTGCTGCACTGGAACGGCGCGCGCTGGTGGCGGGTCGCCGCGCCGGGAACCGGGCTGAGCGAGGTCGCGGTCGTACCGAGAAGCCGGCAGGCCTGGGCGGTCGGCGGAAGCTATCTCGGGAAGCGGCTGGTGCTCAACAACGTACTCCGGTACCGCTGCTGAGCCCTCGAGCGGCTGCCGTCACGCATTCGGCAGCCGCCCGAGAGAAGGAGCGAAACGGGTCGAGGACTCCTGGTCATACCTCGTCCCTCGCTAGAAGACGTAGATGAGCAGCACAACGATCAGCACGATCACGAGCAAGGTGCCAAGTCCGATGTACATGTCCACCTCCCGTCTAGGTCGTGGGCTACGTCTGAAGTGACAACGGCCGACCCCGTCTGAGGGTTACGCGGTGCCGTCGACGTCCAGCCAGCGCCGCTCGCGCCACTAGGACTGGGACTGCGTCGCGGAGGCCTGCTCCGCGTGCCGCCCTTCGCAGAACTCCTCGACGATCTTCGCGTTGAACGCCGGCAGATCGTCGGGCTTGCGGCTCGTGACGAGCCCATTGTCGACGACGACCTGCTCGTCGACCCACTCGCCGCCGGCGTTGCGGATGTCCGTCTGGAGGCTCGGCCACGAGGTGACCTTGCGGCCGCGAACGACGCCGGCCTCGACCAGCATCCATGGCCCGTGGCAGATGACGCCGACGGGCTTGCCCTGCTCGAAGAAGTCACGAACGAGCTGGACGGCGTTCTCGTCCATTCGCAACGTGTCCGGGTTGCCGACGCCCCCCGGGATCACGAGCGCGTCGTAGTCGTCCGCGCTCGCCTCCTCGACGGTCTTGTCGACCTTGAAGGTGTCGGCCTTGTCGTAGTGGTTGAAGCCCTGGATCTCGCCTTCCTCGAGCGAGACGAGCTCCGGCGTAGCGCCTTCGTCCTTCACGGCCTGCCACGGCTCGGTCAGCTCGACCTTCTCGACCATGTCGGTGGCGAGGAACGCCACGCGCTTGCCCTGCAGCTTGTCTGCCATATGAACCCCTTTCTCGTTGCTTCGGTGCGCCTACGGAGCGGGCGGGCCCGGCGGCGGAGGCGGAGGCGGCTCTTCCTCGACGTAGGTCGTGCGCCTGACGGTCGGCCGGTAAACCCGGCGCCGAACGGTGCCGGGCGGCCCGTCCGGGTGGGCGCCGTACATCCCGCCCCAGAAGCCCGGGCCCCACCACGTGTTCCAGAGCACGAGCGAGATCAGGAAGACGAGAATCCCGATCACCATCAGGATGACGCCGACGGTTTGCGGGTCGACGGTGCCGCCGTTCGTGTTGACGGCCCAGGTGAGAATCGCTCCGAAGGCGATCAGGACCAGGCTGATGACGATGCCCATCGCCTGAGTGCTACCCGCGCGGCAGGGTTCCGAACCTGAAATGCGCCTGGGAGGATTCGAACCTCCGACCCACGGCTTAGAAGGCCGTTGCTCTTCCGCTGAGCTACAGGCGCGCGAGAAAAGCGTAGCGCTGGTTCAGGCGGAGCAACGATTCGCCGCCGCAGCCGACCTGCGCGGCTGCGGCTCAGACGCGCTTGCCCAAAATCCAAGCCGGGGAAAGTCGTCATGGCCGCGAAGCGGCCGGACTTTCTCCGGCTAGTAGCCGGGCTGTCCGCGGGCTATCTCGTGCGGGCGCCGAAGTCGGCGGTGACGATCGTCGCGGGCCCGCCGCCGTAGACGCCGGGAGCGCTCGTCGAGTGCACGGCGCCGAGGCCGATCTGGCGCCAGCGCGCGGTCATCAGGATCGCGCGGTGCGGCGGGCTCGCCAGCCAGAGCCGGAAGGCGCGTACGGCGCCGATGTCGGGGCCGCCCCAGACGAGGTTCTCGCCGACCGCCCAGCTGCGGAAGCCGCGCGCCGAGTACGTCTGCTCGATCCGCTGCGAGAACGACTGGCCGTTCGCCGAGTCGTGGCTGAAGTAGCCGACCCGCGCCATCTGGGTCGAATGCGCGTTGGCGGCGACGGTGAGGGCTGGAGTGACGCGGAGCCGGGCGAGGCCATGCGCGGCGCGGAACCCGTTGATCTGCGTGAGGAGCGCCACCTGAAGCTGCGCCGCGGGTGACCTGGTGCCGCGCGTGTGCGCGGATCCGGACGACGGCGCGACCACGACGGCGACCAGCACCGCCAGCAATGCGAGGATTCTCGTATTCGGGCCCACACGCTCGCGATCGGCTCATGCCATGCGAGCGGCAATCCATCGATCGAGGGATCAGAGGGCCGCAGCCGAGCGGTCACGCCGGTTCCGGAGCCAGTCCAGGAAGACCACCTGGATCGACCCGGCTACCGGAATCGCCGCGAGCGCGCCGAGGATCCCGGCGAGCTCCGCCCCGATGAGGATCGAGATCAGCACCGCGAGCGGCGAGAGCTGCACCGTGCGGCCGTAGATCACGGGCTGCAGCAGGTGGTTCTCGACCTGCTGGTAGACCACGAAGAAGACGACGACCACGATCCCGGCCGGGATCGAATGGAGGAAGGCAACGATCCCGATCAGGATCGCTGCGATCGTCGCGCCCGCAAGCGGGATCAGGTCGAGGATCGCGACGATCAGCCCGAGCGCGACGGCATAGGGCACGCCCATGATCAGCAAGACGATCGTCGTGAGGCCGCCGGCGATCAGGCTGATCAGCAGATTGCCGGTCACGTAGCCGCCGACCGTGCGGTAGATGTCGTGACCGACCTTGCGCCAACGCGGCTGGGACTCGGCCGGCAAGAGGCCGTAGAAACGGTCGACCCACGTCGGGCCTTCGAGCAGCATGAAGAACGTCATGAACAGGATCGTCACGGTCGCGAGGACGATCGTGATCACGCCCTTCGCGACCGAGAACGCGGCGCCGGATAGCCCCAGCACCTTCGTCGCGCCGCCGTCCTTGACGGCCTTCTGGATCCGGTCCTGGATGTGGTATTTCGTCTCCAGGAAGCCAAGCCGGCCGCGGCCGTGCGTGATGCCGTGGGCGTAGCTCGGCAGCTTCTGGACGAAGTCGTTCACCTGGTGAACGAGCGTCGGGACGAACGTGTAGCCGATCGCCGCGACCACGATCAGGGCGAGCAGGTACGTGATCGCGGTCGCGACGCCACGACCCTTCACGCCTCGCCGCTGCAGCCATTCGACCGCCGGGTTGAGCGCGAGCGCGAGGAAGAGCGCGATCAGGATCCAGGTGAGGACATGCCGCGCGATCCAGATCACCTCGAGTGCGAGGGCGACGGCGATGACCGTCCCCAGCAGGGCGAGGACCGTCCGCAGCCGGAACCGGACCAGGCGCTCCGGAATCACGCGCGCAGCATCGCGCAGCCGTCGGACGTCCACGGCTTCGCGCGCGCGAGTAATCTCCGCGGCGTGAGCCTCAACGGCCGACCGATCGAAAAGACCGCCACGCTTCCGGACGGCCGCCACGTGAGTGTCCGCGTCGGCGTGCCTGAGGACCCCTACATCCCGAAGCGCGAGCTGCGAACGGTCGACGTCGAGCTCTTCATCGGCAACGCGCACCTCGCCGCGGTCAACACGGTGCTGCTGCCGGAGCAGGAGAGCGAGGGCCTGGCCCTCGTGCGGGCGATCGTGGCCGGGCTGGAGTCGGGCGACATCGAGCCGACCGCCGCGGGGATCGAGCCGCTAGCCGACGACCCTCCGGTCGGGTAGTAGCTCGGCGACAGAGCGGGCGGCGGGGATCGAACCCGCATAACCAGCTTGGAAGGCTGGGGCTCTACCATTGAGCTACGCCCGCGCGCTGGCAAGCCTAGCGCCGAAAACGAGAACGGCCCCCTGTTTAAGGGGGCCGTTCGTATATGACGCGGGCCTATGCGGCGAGCATGTTCCCCGAGCCCCTGCGGCGAGACTTCGAAGCGGCCCGCGTTGCCTGTAGTTCACATGATCGGAGACAGTAGGCCGAAAGACCTCCCCCGTTAGGGTGATCCGATGAGGAGCGTCATCCTGGCCCGCCACGGCGAGAGCGAGTTCTCCGTCGTCGGCCGCACGAACGGCGATCCTCGGATGCCATGTGCCCTCACAGAGGTAGGTCGCGAGCAGGCGCGCGAGCTCGGCCGCGCGCTCGCCGGCGATGTAATCGATCTTTGCGTCACGTCGGAGTTCCAGCGCGCCCAGGAGACGGCGGATCTCGCGCTCGAGGGGCTAGAGGTGCCGCGGCTCGTGCTGCCCGAGCTGAACGACATCCGCTTCGGGGAGTTCGAGGGACGGGCGCTGACGGACTACCGGGCCTGGGCCCACACGCATGGCCCCGAGGAGCCGGCGCCCGGCGGCGGAGACAGCCGTGCGCAGACCGTCGCCCGCTACGTCGCGGCCTACGGCGAGCTGCTCGAGCGGCCCGAAGCGACGGCGCTGGTCGTCGCGCACGGGCTGCCGGTGCGCTACGTGCTCGATGCGCTGGAGAGCCGGAACCCGGCGGCCGCCGTCGCGCAGGTGCCGTATGCGGAGCCGTTCGACCTGAGCGCGGACGAGCTGCGCGTGGCCGTCGCACGGCTTGCGGCCTGGGCAGAACGACCGGTTTGGCCAGACTGAGGCCCGCCGAGCCCTAGTAAAACTCCGCTCTTTCTCCTAAGCTCGTCTGCGGACCTGCGGTCGCGGCACCCGAGGGACGGGGGTCGCTTTAAACGAGGAGGGCGCGTGCACGTTAAGGGGAGCCTCAGTATTTTGGCGGCGATCATCGCCGCAGTCGTGTTGGTCTCGGGCTCCGGGGCCGGCACCGGAAAGATGCGGACGGCGTCGAAGATCGACGTCTCCTCCAGAACGGCGGTGATCCACTACCTCCGCTCGATCCACGTCAACCCGCGAGGGGCTGTGATCCAGCGCGGCATGCACAACTACGCCGGCGCGCGCTGCCCCGGCAAGGGCTGGAGCTGCACGTCGACGCGGCATGTAGTCGTCCAGGTCGCGGCGCGTGGCGGCAAGAACACGTTCAGCTGCTCGACGGCGAGCTGCGCCGTGGTGCAGGTGGCCACGGCGACGGTTGCGGCGAATACGGCGAAGTGCATCAAGACGACGGGGTTGTCGTCGTCGTGCACGATCAGCCAGACGAGCTCCACAGCTGACAACGTCGCGATCGTCTACCAGAGCGCCGGCAAGATGACCGGGCTCACGCAGACCGCGAGCTACGCGGCCTCGATCACCCAGAAGGCCACCGGCGCGACGAACAAGAACCAAGCCTGCGTCTACCAGGCGGTCACCATCGACGGGTCGACCGGGAAGGGCACGCCGATCAGCGTCAACCTCGCCGCACACCAGTCCGTCACCATCACTCAGGACTCGGCGAACGGTGGTAACTCGGCGCAGCAGTCAGCAAACGCCTCAGGCGGATGTGCTACTGACCCGCTCACGCAAGCGCAGACGCTGACTTCCACGGCCACGGGCTCCGGGCCGATCACTCAGAACCTGAATTCGGTGAACAGCGGAGCGAACGTCACGCTCGACATCAAGCAGAACCAGAGCGCCGGGTTCTACGGCACCGCCCACGGCCCGAACAATGCGACGTTCAGCCAGACGAACTTGCTCCAGGCGATCGCAAACACTCCCGTTGGCCCTGTTAGCCAGACCCAGAGCTCCACCAACGGCGGGCTCCTGGCGACGGTCAACCAGGACAGCCGCCAGCTTTCGACGGCGGACGCGACGCAAATCGAGACGCAGTGCGAGGACGCCCACACCACGGCCTCCTCGACTTGCACTCATCCCAGCAGCGTCGATTCGCTTCCCTATTCCGTGACGCAGACGCAGATCGGGCCCGTGCGAAAGGGCGCTGGCCCCTCGACGCAGACGGGCAACGAGGGCGGGGTTCCAACGATGGACACCTTCGTCATCCACCAGACCTCGACCCAGGACAACGACAAGGGCGGCACGGGCCAGACGAACACCGTGCAGGCCGACTGCACCACCACTGGTAACTGCACCGCCACGCAGCAAACGAACGTGGACGGGCAGACGTCGACGAACGTGCAGTCCGGCTCGAGCGTCAACACGAGCACGAGCTGCACCGGTTCGACTTGCACACCGACGGTCCCGCCGACGCCATCGATCGACTCAAAGCCATCGAATCCGAGCAACTCGTCGAGCGCGACATTCACGTTCCACGACACTGACCCGACCGCGACGTTCCTGTGCAAGCTCGACGCGGAGCTGTCCTACTCCAGCTGCAGCTCGCCGACGACCTACACAGGCCTCCCGGACGGCTCGCACACGTTCTCGGTCAAGGCGAACGACACGAATGGGAACGAGAGCGCCCCTGCGTCGTACACGTGGACGATCACAACGGCGAATACCGACCTGATCACGAACGGCAGTTTCGAGGCAGATCCGTTTGGTTACAACGGCACGCTTGGTTTGGGCAGTAGTAATCCGCTCACCGGGTGGACCACGTTGACGAGCGACGTGTACCCGTGGGGTCTGCCCTATCCGAATTCCTATAACGCCGGGCCTACCCCATATGGAAATCAGTGGGTGGTCGTCGGCAACTATTGCAACCAGGGCACATCGTGGATCGAGCAGACAATCAACACGACTGTCGGCCAGGCCTACACGTTGAGTTTCGCGCTCGCTTCTGAGACGGATGGGAGTGGTTCACAAGTGGAGGTTTCGTTCCCGACTGGCTCCAGCACCGCTAACCAGACCTTTACCGCGCCACCGAGAGTTGCCAACTTCTGGGATACCTGGGCGACTTCCTCGATGGACTTCACCGCGACTGGCACAAGTGCCACCATCCGCTTCACGAGTGTGCCTTTGACCCAGACCGAGGGTTGTGACGCGGGCATCGACAATGTGTCGGTGACCCGGGCCGCCACGATCTACTGAGGCAACATCAGGCGGTAGAGGGGCCGGTGGGAGCCGGCCCCTCTACCAGCTGCTCCAGCTCCGCGTCGATGGCCTCTCGCCGAGTCTCTGCGCCGATGCGGACGAAGATCGCTCGCGCCCGTTCGAGCTCCGCGCGCGCGCCCATCGTGTCGCCGAGGGTCCGTAGCGTCTTGCCGAGGGCCATTCGGGCCTCGCCGAGCTCGAGCGGCATCTCGAGCCCCTCGATCAGCCGCAGCGCCTCGGCGAAGGCGGTGGCAGCGGTCGCCGACTCGCCTTCAGCAGTGGCGACGAGCGCCTCCGCCAGCAGCAGGGAGGAGCGGGCGTACATGTCCTCCTCCGGCAGGTTGCGAGCGGCGAACGCGACGAGCTCCTGCGCATCCTCCAGCCGGTCCTTGGCGACGAGCGCCTCGACGAGGTAGCGGTACGCCTCGATCGCAACCCAGCCGCCGATCTGGAGGGCGACGGGCATAGCCTCGCGCAGCCACTCCTCCGCCTCCTCGGGCCGGCCCTCGGCGAGCGCGAAGATGGCGAGCCCGCGGACGAGGTTCTGAACCTGGAAGTAGGAGTCGCCGGTGCGCTCGAACCACGTCCGCGCCTGCAGGCAGAGCCTCGCGCCCTCCTCGGGGTTTCCGCGGTGATAGGTGATCATCCCGAGCCAGGAGGTCGCCTCCGCCTCGACCCGGTGGCTGCCGAGGTCGCGAGCGAGCTCCAGGCAGCGGCGCAGCTCGGTGTCCGCCCCCGCGAGCTCGCCCCGGTTGATCAGGATCGCGGCGAGCCGAAGATGACCCTCCGCCACGAGCGCGACATCGTCGATCTCCTGGGCGGTGGCGATGCCCGAACGGAGGCTCTCCATCGCCTGCTCGTACTGGCCTTCGAAGTCGGCGACGAGCGCTGCGAGCACGAACGCGACCTTGCTCTGCAGACACGCGTCGTCGGCGGCCACCGCTAGCTCCTGCGCCTTCGCCAGGTGTGTGTGCGCATTGGCCGCTCGCCCCTGCCGCTGCTCGATGTCGCCCAGCAGCAGCGCTGCCTCGCACTCGACGTCCGTCCGTCCGAGGCCTGACGCCGCCTCCGCCACCCAATCGAGCTCGCCCGCGGCCGGCTGGAGCTCACCGAGCATCATCAGGATGTCGGCGCGCCTCAGTCGGAGCTCGACGTCCAGCTCGGGGTGGTCGTCGCCGAGCACGCCGAGCGCACGGGTGTAGTAGCGGTGGGCCTCCCGCAGGCTCTCGCGGCGCTCGGCTCGCCGGGCGGCGTCCGCGAGCGCTGCGGCGGCCTCGCGGATGGGCGGGTCGATCGGGCTGCGCGTAACCTCCCTCGACAGGCGGCACGCCTGCTCCAGGTGCCAGGCGACGATCTCGACGAACTCGTCCGCGATGCCGGGCATGACCGTCACCCAGTCCGAGAAGCGAAGATGCAGCTCGGCTCGGCGCCCTTTCGGCACCTGGCCGTAGGCGACATCGCGCATCAGGATGTGCTTGAAGGTGTACTCGTCGTCCTCGGCGACGGTGGAGACGGTCTGGTGCGCGACGAAGTCCCGGCGCTCGAGCTCCGTGAGGCCGGTCCTCGGGTCCTCGAGATCCGGCCCTTCGCTGCCGCCGATGTGCGCGATCGCGCCCGCCCAGAAGACCGACCCGATCACGGATGCATGGTGGGCGAGCTGCTTCTCCTTCGTCGCGAGCTGATCGAGTCGTGAGCTGATCAGGCCCTGGACGCTGGTCGGGATCGGCAGCTCCCCCGCCGCATCGTCGCTCCACCGCTCGAGGTCGACGAGGTCCCGGTCGCGGAGCATCCGCACCGTCTCCTCGAGGAAGAGGGGATTCCCTCCCGCGTTCTCGATCAGGGCCTTCGCGAACGGCGTCGCCGCCAGGGCGGGATCCCCGGTCAGATCGGCGAGGAGCGCAGCCGCCTGCTCCGGGCCGAGCGTGTCGAGCTCGACGATCAGTCGGCGACCCTCCGAGTCGGAGGTCAAGAAGCCCGGCGCGGTGTCGTTCAGCTCGGGCCGGCTCGAGCACACGACGACCATCGGTGCGTCCGCCTCGTCGGCCGCGATGAACGAGATCAGCTCGAGCAGCGTCGGCTCCGCCCAGTGGAGATCCTCGATCACGATCGCCATCGGGTTCGCCGCGGCGAGGAGCTGGAGCGCGCGCCGGATCCCCCAGTGGAGCTCGCTCTGCGAGATCTCGCTGGTCGTGTACGTGCCGCGCGGCGTCGTCGGGATCCCGATCAGGTTCGACAGCGCCGAGGCGATCGTCCGCAGCTCGTCGACGTCGTGGGTGTCGAGCGTCTCCAGGAACGTGTCCAGCCTGGAGGCGGCGGTCTCGCGGGTGTCGGTCTGGAGAATCCCGGCCGCCGACTTGAAGATCTCCGTCACCGGCCAGTACGTGATCCCCTCGCCGTACGAAAGGCACCGTCCCCAGTGGACGGCACCGTGCTCCTCGAGCCGGTGCACGAGCTCACGCAGCAGGCGGCTCTTGCCGATCCCTGGGGCGCCGACGATCGCGGCGATGCCGACGTGTCGCTCCCCGAGGACGGAGTCGCAGAACGAAGACAGCTCCTCCAGCTCCCGTTCGCGCCCGACGAGGGGCGTCTCCGCGTCCGCGCCGATGCCGGTCATGTCCCGGGACTCGACGACCTCCCACACGACCACGGGCTCGGACTTGCCTTTCGCCTGCACCGGCTCCGCCTCGTTGAAGGTGAACACGTCCCTCGTGGCGAGGTAGGTCGTATCGCTGACGAGGATGCCGTCGACAGGCGCCGCCGACTGGATCCGCGCGGCGGTGTTCAGCACGTCACCCGCGGCCGACCATTCGCCCTCGCTGGGTCGCGCCCCGAGCATCACGAGCGCCTCACCCGTGTGGATGCCGATCCGGATGTGGAGGTCGAGCCATTCGTCCTCCGCGTTCAATTCCGCGATCGCCTTGCTCACTGCGAGCGCCGCGCGCGTCGCGCGCTCCGGATCGTCCTCGTGCGCCTTGGGCGAACCGAAGAGCGCGAGGATGGCGTCCCCGCTGAACTTCTCGAACGTGCCTCCGTGACGCTCGAGCTCGGCGCGGACGCGCGCGTGGTATGGCGCTACGAGAGACCTGACATCTTCGGGGTCGAGCTGCTCGGAGCGCGCCGTCGACCCGACGAGGTCGACGAAGATCGCGGTGATCACCTTCCGCTCCTCGCTCGGCGGTGTCGGTGGGGCCGCCGCCGCGAGGGGCGTGCCGCAGCCCGAGCAGAACTTCGCCTGCGGCGGGTTCTCGGTTCCACATTCGGTACAGAACGCCACGTGACAAGAGTACGGCCAGGGCTGGCGCGCTTCTAGCCGAGCCGCAGGTTCTCTCCCTCGCGAGCATCTAGCTCGACACGGGGAATGGACACCAAAAGGGGGGATAGGTGCTGGCCCACCTATCCCCGGTGTCTATAGCGGCACTCTTGCACCTCAGCAAGATCGCCCGCGTTCACACGGAACACCATCGAGTCGGGACGGGCGGATTCGAACCGCCGGCCTCCTGCTCCCAAAGCAGGCGCGCTAACCAGGCTGCGCTACGTCCCGCTGACGAGATTGTACTGCCGAAATTTGGCCGCTTAGCGTAGATATCGCCGGTTTCGAGTACCCCTTCCCGCACTTTCCGTCAGCTCCCGTCCGTAAGTTGTGCTTACACTTCCGGGGCTCGTGGCCAGACGAGTGCGAACCGGTATGGCGGTCGTTGCGATCGCCCTGATCTTGGCAAGTGTTGCCGATGCGGCGACGACTGCGTCGCTCAGCCGAGCCGAGTCGTCGTTGCTGACCGCCATGAACCAGGTGCGCCAGGCATACGGTCTGCGCGGTCTGCGCGCGGACGGCCGGCTGGAGCGCGCCGCCCGCGGTCACAGCTCGAGGATGCTCCGCACCGGCACGTTCGCTCACGGCGCGTTCTCGACGCGGATCCGGCGGGTCGGCGTGCGCGCGCCGCGAGTCGGGGAGAACCTGGCCTGGAGCCAGGGGATCCTCGCCCGCGCAAACACCATGGTGCAGATGTGGCTCGCTAGCCCCGAGCATCGCGCGAACCTGTTGCACCCGGGCTACTGGATCGTCGGCATCGGCGCGGTGCGCGGCACCTACGAGGGTCACGCGGGCACGCTGATGGTCACGACCGACTTCGCCGGCCGCTAGGCCTCCTACTAAGCCGGGGGCGGGTCGAGCAGGTCGCGGAGCTCGGCGAGCTTCTCGTGCCGCAGCTCTTCCCGCTCGCCGCGGTCGACGCGCGCGATCAGGCCTCGCACGAGCGGCGCCAGCTCGACCGGGTTGAACGGCTTCGTGACGTAGTCGATCCCGCCGAGGTCGAGTCCGCGCGCACGGTCTCGAGCCTCGGCGCGGGCGGTCAGGAAGATGATCGGGATCGTGCCGGTGCGCTCGCCGTCGATCAGCTCCTCCGCGACCTGCCAGCCGTCGAGGCCCGGCATCATCACGTCGAGCAGGATCACGTCGGGCTCGTCGTTGCGAGCCTTCTCGAGCCCGGTAGGCCCGTCACTCGCCTCGATCACCTCCATGCCCTCCGCTTCGAGGTTGACGCGACACAGGAGGCGAATCGGTGGCTCGTCGTCGATTACCAGCACCCTCGTCATCGAGAACCATCCCTTACCCGTTCCCGGGGGCGTTCACTCGCGCTCGCTCAGCGCCGGCTGGGCCGACAGCGGCAGGGAGAACGAGAAGGTCGAGCCCTCACCCTCGCGGGAGTCGACCCAGATGCGGCCGCGCATCGCGGCGAGCAGCTCCTTGGCGATGAAGAGGCCGAGCCCGGTTCCCCCGCTCGCGAGGTCGCGGCCCGCGCTCTCGGCACGGTAGAACTTGGCGAAGATGCGGGCCTGCTCGGCCTGCGGGATGCCGATCCCCTCGTCGTCCACGCTCACCTCGACGGCGTCGTCGCGACGGCGCGCCGAGACTCGCACGGTGCCGCCGCCGGGCGAGTACTTGACGGCGTTCTCGACGAGGTCCATCACGATCTGCCGCAGTTTCTCGCGGTCGGCGTAGACGGCCAGCGGCTCGGGCGGCAGCTCGAGCACGAACTCGTGGCCGTCCAGCACGAGGGACTGCTTGGCGGCCGAGACGACCTCCGTGACGACCGCGCCGACGTCGGTGGGGGAGAGCTGCACCTGGAGGTCGCCTGAGTCGAGCCGCGCCACCGCGAGCAGCCGGTCGACGATCGCCGTCAGCCGTCCCGCCTCCGAGGCGATGTACCCGAGGAACGTCGCCCGCTCCTCGTCGCCGAAGAGGACGTCGTCGCGCATGAGCGTCTCGGCGAAGCCGTAGATCGAGGTCAGCGGCGAGCGCAGCTCGCGCGAGACGTTGGAGACGAACTCCGACTTCATCTGCTCGACCACGCGTTCGGCCGAGATGTCGCGGAAGGCGAAGATGCGACCCGCGATCGCGCCTGCCGGGTCACGCATCACCGCCTCGGTCAGCGAGAGCCATATTTCTTCGCCCCCTCGGCGAAGCGAGACGAGCCGCTCGCCCGCCGGCGCGTCGCCCTGCGACTCGAGCTCACGCTGCAGCACCTCGTTCGGCGGCCGGCCGAGCGCCTCGTCAGTTGGCACGCCGGTAATCCGCTCGGCGGCGGAGTTCCACAGCACCACCTTTCCGTCGCGGTCGACCGCGACGATGCCGTCGGCGATGTTGGAGAGGATCGCGACGCTCCGCTCCTTCTCGAGCGCGACGCTCTGGTAGAGCTCGGCACTCGAGAGCGCGGCGGACGCGTGCCCGGCGAAGGCGCTCAGCGCTTCGATCTCCTCCTCGCGCCACGCTCTCGACGCACGGCAGTAGACCGACAGCACGCCGTGCACCGCGCCCTCCGGCCCGACGAGCGGCACGGCGACGCACGAGGCATAGCCCGCCGCGAGCATCGGATCGGCCTGCTGGAGGCGCTGGTCGGCGCGCGCATCGGGAACCGCGACCGGCGAGCGCGACTGGACTGCGTCGCCCGCGACCCGCGCGGTCGACGCGACGCATGAGTCGAGCAAGTCGGCGGTCTCGTCCCCCACCCCGGCCGCGGCCACCAGCTCGTCTCCTTCGAGCAGACGGAGCACAGCGGCGTCGGCGCTGAGCAGCGCGGGCGCCTGGCGCACGACCGCGTCGAGCACCGCCGACGGATCGAGCTCGGTCGCGAGGAGCGTGCCGGTGCGGGCGAGCTGCTGCGCGAGCCCCCGCGCCCGGCGCTCGGCCTCGAACAGCTCGCTGCGCTCGAGCGCGCCGCGCGCGGCGCCCGCGAGGTTCCGCGCGAGCTCCAGGTCGTCGTCGGTGAACCGGCGCTCCTCGGCGAAGAAGACGAGGACGAGCGCACCCTCGTGGGTGCGCGAAGCCTCGACCGGCACGGCAAGCAGCGCCTGGTAGCCCGAGTCCCGCGTGACGTTGCGCCACTCGTCGTCGAAGCGGTCGTCGTCCGCCAGTCTCGGCGCCGCCAGCACGCGGCCGCCGCGCGCGCAGGTGCGCAGCGGGCCCGATGGGTCGCGCAGACCGTTCTCGAGGTACTTGACCAGCAGCCCGGGAAGGTCGTGCAATCCGGCAAGCCGGAGATCGTCGTCGCCCGGCATGAGCACCGCGGCGCTGCCGCCACCGAGCGCGTCGGCCGCGGCCTGCGCCAGCGCGTCGAAGGTCTCCTTGCGGGAGATCGGCTCGCCAAGAACGGCTGCGATCCGGTAGAAGCCGCGCTGGATGCGCGCCTGCCGCGAGCGCTCGGCGAAGCTCTCTGCGTTCCGCAGCGAGAGCGCCGCCAGGTTGGCGAAGGCCTCGAGCAGCCCCGCGTCCGACTGCGTGAAGCGGCGCTCGGAGTCGCGGGTGCCGACTCCGAGGATCCCCAACACCTCGCCCGACCAGCGCATGGGCGCGACGATCGCGCTGCGGAAGCCCTCGTACACCGGGTGCGGCACGGACTCCGCGACGCTGCCGTAGTCGTCCGAGAGGACGGGCCGCCCGCGCGCGATCGCGCGCCCCGCGAGGCCGCGGTCGGCGGGGAACTCGAAGCCGACGATCCCCTCCAGCAGACCGTGCACCGCGGCGCAGCGAAGGACGCCGCGCTCGGAGTCCAGCAGGAAGCAGTCCACCGCTTCGGCCTCGAGCAGCGCGGCGACCTCGTCGACGAGCCGCTGCAGCACGGCTTCGAGCTCGAGCTCGCTCGTCACCGTCTGCGCCGCCTTCAGGAGCGCCCCCTGCTCGCCGAGCCGCCGCTCGTTCTCGTCGAGCAGGCGCGCCGTGTGCAGGGCGAGGCCGACCTCACGCGCGACGGCCTCGGCCAGGAGCACGTCGGCGCTCGACCACAGGCCGGGCTCGGATCGGTGCAGCGTGAGCACACCGATCATTCGGTCGAAGACGATCACCGGCGTGGCGAGCGCCGAACGCGACCCGAGCCCGGTCAGCGCCTCGACGCTCCCGAGCGACGGGTCGCCGAGCTCCGGCGCCTCGAGCACGTCCGTCACCGCCACCGTGCGGCGCTCGCGCGCCGCGAGGTTCGACACCGGCAACGCTGCCGCGACGTTGCCGATCGGCGCGAGCCCTTCCGACCACCACTCGGCGCGGATGGGCATTGCCTCGCCGACCTCGCCGAGCCTGATGAAGCAGCGCGAGGCGCCGATCGCGCGCCCGGTCTCGGTGACGGCCACGCGCGTGACGGCGTCCAGATCGTGCACGGAGCGGACGCGCCTGGAAATCTTCGCGACCAGGCGTTCGCGCGCGAGGGCTTGGTCGAGAGCCGAGGCCGAGCGCGTCCGGTCGAGCGCGATCGCGGCCTCGGCGGCAAGCGCGCCGACCAGCCGCAGGTCCTCCGCGGAAAACGCACGGCGCTCGCTCGTCGCCGCCGCGATGAGGACGCCGATCACCCGCTCCTCCACGATCAGCGGGACGAAGGCTGCGCTCTTCGCCCCCGCGGCCTGCGCGAGCCGCCGGCTGATCAGCGGCGAGGACTCGACGTCGTAGACCGCGATCGGCGCCGCCTCGAAGAACGCGCTCGCGATACCGGAAGGCTCGTTGTGCAGGTTGACACGCACGTCGTTCCACCACGCGATGTCCTCGCCCCCGGAGCGCGCAACCAGGCCGGTCGCCTCGTCCTCGTCCTGCGTCACGTGCGCGAGCGCGTTGAACTCCGTCCCGACGAGCGACTCGACCTCGTCCAGCAGCGTGCGCGCCGCGGTCTCCGGGTCCTGCGTCCTGGCGAGCGAGTTGACGAGCCGGGCGACGGAGTCGAGCTCTCGGTCGCGGACGCTGACGAGCTCCTCCGCCTCGCGCGCCCGCGGCCCGGTGGTGATCACGCCCGAGGGCTCGCTCAGACGGGGAAGGAAGAACAGTGCGGGCACCAGGGCGACGACGGTCGCGGCGAACGAGGGCCAGACGTGGCCGCCGATCGGGTAGCGGTCGTGGAGGACGACCGCGCCGAAGATCGCCGCCGGAATGCCGACCCCGGGGAAGAGCATCGCGAGCGCCACGTCGGTGCTGGTGACCCGGCGCCGCTCGCGCCACAGGGTCGGCGCAAACGCGGCCGCCACGGTCAGGTACGCGCCCGCCAGTACGAACAGCGGAACCGCGTTGAAGTAGACAGCCTGGTCTTCGGGGGTCACTGGGCCTCCGGATGATACGGAGGGCCTCAGGCGGCGTCGACTCCAGCCCTGCTCTTTCCAAACGAGAAAATACCGTCGTTCCGAATTGGAAAGATGGGCCGGACGGCCTATTGGAATCGCCGACCGCGGCGGCTAGCGTCTGTGCCCTGGGCGATATGCGAGCCGCGGTGCCCTGTACCTGGCCTTGTGGCCCGCGGCGAGCAATTGGGAGAGCCCGTCGCCACCACCCCCCGAGCGGCGGGCTCTTTCCGATTCAGGCTCGCCTATCCGGCGGCTTCCGCGCTGCGCAGGCCGCGCAGGGCCCACAGCGCGAAGAGGAGCACGAGCGCGAGGCCCGTGCCGAACGCCAGCGCGACCTCGGTCGGGCTGCCCGCGAGGAAGCCGCGCGCCGCCTCGAGCACGCGTGTGAGCGGGTTCGCGGCCGCGACGCCGTGGATCCAGCCGCGCAGCAACGAGAGCGGCACGTAGACCGGTGCGAAGAAGAGCACCAGGAAGACCGGGAACTGCATCACCGGCCCGGCCTGCATCGTCCGCAGCCGCATCGCGACTCCCGCCGCCCAGAGGACGGCAGCGATGTTCAGGATCACCGCGAGCGTGTAGAGCCCGACGAGGTCGACGCCGCTACCGGCGACGTTCATCCCGGCGGCGAGCGCGACCACGGTGAGGAAGGCCGCCGTGACGAGCCAGCGGCCGAGCGCGGCGGCGGCGTAGCCGAGCACGATCCCGCTGCGGTTCGGCGCGGCCAGCAGCAGGCGCCGGGCAAAGCCGCTCTCGAAGTCGCGCGCGATCCCGAAGCCGGTGAAGACGCCGCCGAATGCCGCCGACTGCAACAGCACGAAGACGAACTGGAAGGCGGTGTAGCCGCTCGGGAAGTCGAAGCCAGGCACGCTGCTGATCCGAGAGAGCCCGCCCGCGAAGGCGACGAAGAAGAAGAGCGGAAACATCAGCGAAGGCAGAAGCAGCGAGGGGTTCGTGAACACGTTGTGCAGCGTCCGCCAGGCAACACCCGAGGCAACCGAGAGGGTCCGGCTTCGCATCAGCGCGCCATCCTCACGCGGAGGGCCCAGCTCGAGAGCGCGAGCGCGACGACCGCGATCCCGCCGGCGATCCCGAAGCCGAGCGCGAGCGCCTGGCCGTCCCACCCGGTGATGATCAGGCTGCGCACGCACTCGAGGAGGTACGAGACCGGGTTCGCCGTGGCGGCGTCGCGGAACCACGTCGCCTGGATCAAGTTCCGCGGGATGTTCATCGACGAGATGAACAGGAAGACGAAAAAGGCCGGGAAGAGGCTCTGTACCGCTTCGCCCGAGCCGGTGCGAAGCGCCGCGAACGCGCCCAAGCCCCCGAAGGCGAGGCCGACGAGCGCGGCGAACACGAACAGCACGACGACGCCGGGCACGCCCGCGGCGGGGCGCACCCCAACCGCCAAGCCTGCCCCGAGGTAGACCGCCGCCTGGACGAGGCTCAAGACGATCACGCCACCGAGCTGGCCCGAGAGCAGCGCGATCCCTCGCATCGGCGTCAGCGAGAGGCGGTTCAGGAAGCCGGTCTGGATGTCACGCGCCAGGTCGGTGCCCGTGTTCATCGTCGCGAACAGCGCGCCCTGGATGAACGGCACCGCGAGCGCGAAGGCGACGAACGAGTCGCCGGGGAACCCCGGGAGCTTCGTCTCCGCCTTCAGGCCGCCGGAATTGACCGCGAGCAGGAGCATCGGGAAGAGCAGCGGCGCGACGACGTTCGCCGGCTGCCTGACCGTGCGCACGACCGAGCGGCGACCGAGCTGGTAGACCTGATCCGCGAAGGCGGTCAGGTCTGCTCCATCGCGAGCCCCGCCTCCGGCACGTCTTCCTCGTCGGCCGCCCCTTCGAGCGAGCGGCCGGTCTTTGCGAGGAAGACGTCGTCGAGCGAGGGCTGGTGGAGCTGGAGGTTCTCCGGCTCGAGCCCGTCCGCGTCGAGGGCGCGCACGATGTCGGCCAGGCCGACGTCTCCCGCGCCGAGCCGGACCGCGACGCCCTTGGTCGAGCTCACGGGCTCGCCGAAGCGCTCGAGGATCGTGGCCGTCCGCCGCAGGTGCTCCTCGTCGGCGGGGATCGCCTCGACCGTCGGGCGGCCCACCTCGGCCTTGAGCGCCGTCGGCGTTCCCTCGGCCACGATTCGGCCATGGTCGATGATCCCGACCCGGTCGGCGAGGACGTCTGCCTCCTCGAGGTACTGCGTGGTGAGGAAGACGGTCACGCCGTCCTCGCGGGCGAGGCGGCTCACCTCCGCCCAGAGTGCGGTGCGGCTCTGGACGTCGAGCCCGGTCGTCGGCTCGTCGAGGAAGAGGATCTCCGGGCGGTGCACGAGCGCGAGCGCGAGGTCGAGCCGGCGCTTCATGCCGCCCGAGTACCCGCGCACCTTGCGGTCGGCGGCCTCGCCGAGGCCCACGCGCGTGAGCAGCTCGTCGGCGCGCGCCTTGCGCTCCGCCCGCGGGATCGCCTGCAGCGCGGCCTGGAGACGGAGGTGCTCGCGGCCGGTCAGGAGCGGGTCGAGCGCGGCCTCCTGGAGGGCGGCTCCGATGTGCATCCTCACCTGCGGCCCGTCGCGCACGACGTCGAAGCCCGCGACCCGCGCGCTGCCCGAGGTCGGCGGCAGCAGCGTGGTGAGCATATGCACGGTCGTCGACTTGCCCGCCCCGTTCGGGCCGAGGAAGCCGTAGATCTCGCCCGGCGAGACCGCGAGGTCGATCGAGTCGACGGCGCGGGGGCCCTTCTTGAACTCGCGGACGAGCTGCTCCGCCTGGATCGCCGGTTCGGGCACGGCTAGGCCTTCTCGATCCGAAGCTCGTCGCCTGCCTCGACGCGCTCGGCGAGCGTCTCGCGCGCGATCCAGTCCTGGTGCTCGGCCAGGTCGGCGGGCAGCGTCAGGACGATGCGGTCGGTGATCTCGAGACCGGTGTCTTTCCGCATCGTGTTGACGGTGTGGATCAACTCGCGTGCGCGGCCCTCGCGCTCGAGCTCCTCGTCCAGGGCAAGGTCGAGCGCAACGGTCAGGCCGTCCTCGCCCGCGACCGCCCAGCCTTCCTTGCCGCGCCGTTCGACCAGGACCTCCTCGGGCGAGAGCTCGTGCCCGTTCACGCGCAGGCGGCCACCGTCGAGCTCCTCGAACTGCCCCGATTCGAGCGCCGCGCGCACCGCGCCAAGCTCTCTGCCGAGCTTCGGCCCGAGCAGCGGCAGGTTCGGCTTGACGCGCAGCTCGGTCGCCTCGACCGGCCCGAATTCGACCTTCTTGACGCTCAGCTCCTCGGCGATCTCGCGCGCGTGATCCTCGACCCCGTCCGCCCCCTGCACGACCAGGCGGCGGAGCGGCTGGCGGAGCTTGATCCCGGACTGGGACCGCGCCTGCCGTCCGAGCTCCACGACGCGCCGGACCTCAGCGACCTCCATCAGCAGGGCCTCGTCTGCCTCGAGCCCCTCGGGCCAGCCGGCGAGGTGCACCGAGTCGGGGCCGTCGGGCACGAGGGCGTCCCAGAGATGGTCCGTGAAGAACGGCATCGCCGGCCCCACGACCCGCAGGGCCTGCACGACCGACCACCAGAGCGACTCGAGCGCCGCCGGCTCCCCGTCCCAGAAACGCCGTCGCGAACGGCGGATGTACCAGTTCGAGAGGTCCTCGACGTAGGCCTCAAACGCCGAGGTCAGCGCAGGCGTCCAGTAGCGCTCGTAGGCAGCCTCGGCCTGGCGAACGAGCTGCGCGGTGCGAGCGACGAGCCAGCGATCGAGCGGCTCCTCGGAGGCGGGCTCGCGTCCCCACTCTGGCTGCCACCCGGCGATGTTCGCGTAGGTGACGAGGAAGCCGATCGAGTTCCAGAGGGTCAGCAGCCGCCGCTTGACCTCGTCGGCCGGCCCGTAGCCGAAGTTGATGTTCTGGCTCGGCGGCTGCGCGCAGAACTGCCAGCGCACGATGTCTGCGCCCATGCGCTCGAATGCCTCGTTCGCCTCGATCGCGTTGCCCGACGACTTGTGCATCTCGCGGCCCGTCTCATCGTGGACGCGCTCGTAGGTCAGGACGGCCTTGTAGGGCAGCCGGCCCGCGAGGGTCATCGACATGACGCTGATCGAGTAGAACCAGAGTCGGATCTGCTCGCGGCTCTCGGAGACCCAGTCGGCCGGGAACCACTGCTCCCAGTACGCGTGGTCGGGCAGGTCGGCGCCGGTCAGTCCCTTGGCCGCCCCGGTCCCGTAGCCGTGCGGGATCCACTCGGGGCTCTGCCAGCCGAGCGTCGACATCGGAACGATGCCGGCGTCGAGCCAGGCGTCGCCCACCTCGGGGATCCGGCGGACTTCCTCGTTGCACGACCCGCAGCGGATCGGCACCGCGTCGATCCAGGGCCGGTGCAGCTCCTGGAGCTGGTCGAGCCCACCGGTCGCCCGCTCCTCGAGCTCGGCGCGCGAGCCGATCACGTTCAGCTCGCCGCACTCACACGGGTAGAAGGGCAGCGGCAGCCCGAAGTAGCGCTTGCGCGAGATGTTCCAGTCGTCCATGTTGCGCAGCCAGTCGTCCATCCGCTTCTTGTACTGGGGCGGCGTCCACGCGACCTCGTCGTTGGCGTCGAGCAACGGCTGCCTGATCTCGTCGCAGCTGATGAACCAGTCGTCGACGACGCGGAAGACGAGCGGCGTCTTGCAACGCCAGCAGATCGGGTAGCGGTGGACGATCGTGCCGGCCTCGACGAGCCGGCCGCGCTCCTCCAGCGCCTCGAGCACGGGCGCCACGACCTCGTCGGTCGAGAAGCCTTCGAAGTGTCCGTAGCCGGGCAGGAACCGGCCGCTCTCGTCGATCGGGGTGAGCACCGGCAGGTCGTGGACGCGCGAGAGATCGAAGTCTTCGGCGCCCGCGCCCGGCGCGATGTGGACGATCCCCGTGCCCTCGTCGAGCGCGACCTCGTCCCACGGGATCACGCGGTGGACGACGCCCTCCTGCGCGGGCAGGTCCTCGAACGGGGCCGCGTACTCGAGCCCGACGAGCTCCTCACCGCGCGCGGTCTTGACCACCTCGACCTCGCCGGCGAGCTCACGCGCACGCCATTCGCCGGCCCCGCTGAGCACGTACTCGGCGCCGGGCTTGACCGCAGCGGCGACGTTGGCCGGCAGCGTCCAAGGCGTCGTCGTCCAGATGACGAGCGACTCGCCCTCGCGTCCCTTCAGCGGGAAGCGCACGTACAGCGAGGGGTGCTCGAGCTCGCGGTGGTTCTCCTCGCCCGCCTGCTCGTGCTGTGAGAGCGAGGTGCCGCAGCGCGGGCACCACTGGGTCGAGCGGTGGCCCTTGTACAGCCAGTCGCGCCGCTTGCACTCCTTCAGGAAGCGCCAGATGTACTCGATGTTCGTGTCGGAGAACGTGAGGTAGTCGTTGCCCCAGTCCATCCACTGGCCGAGGCGCTTCGACTGCTGCGTCATCACGCCGACGTACTTGGCCACGCGCTCCTTGCAGCGCTCGGCGAACTCGGCGATCCCGTACTCCTCGATCTCGCGCTTCGAGTTGAGGCCGAGCTCCTTTTCGACCTCGACCTCGACCCAGAGGCCCTGGCAGTCGAAGCCGTTCTGGTAGCGCTCGTCGCAACCGCGAGCGGCGCGGTACCGCTGGAAGACGTCCTTGAGCGTCCGGCCCCACCCGTGGTGGACTCCCATCGGGTTGTTGGCCGTGATCGGGCCGTCGAGGAAGCTGAAGCGCGGCCCGCCGGCGTTCTGCTCGCGCAGGCGCTCGAACGTCCGCTCGGCCTCCCAGCGCTCGAGCACCTCGCGTTCAAGGGCGGGGTGATCGGGCACACTCGGTAGCGGCTTGAACATCAAGCGATCGTACCGAGCGGGAACAATGACTCTGCGCCTCCCGTTTGGATCATCCGAGACCTGAGGTAGAAAGGACCCTTCATGGCAGACGCAGTCACCGAACAGACCTTCGAGCAGGAAGTGCTCCAGAGCGACAAGCCGGTACTCGTGGACTTCTGGGCCGAGTGGTGTGGCCCGTGTCACGCGATCGCGCCGGTGCTCGACCAGATCGCAGAGGAGCGCGGGGAGCTCAAGGTCGTGAAGCTGAACATCGACGAGCAGCCCGCCATCGCCCAGCGCTACGCGGTCATGTCGATCCCGACGCTGATCCTCTTCAAGGACGGCGAGCCGCAGGCGTCCGCGGTCGGGGCGATGCCCAAGTCGATGCTCGAGCAGCGCCTCGGCCTCGCCGAAGCGGCTGCCTGAGAACTCGCGGAAGCGAGCTCTTAGGAAACGGCCGAGGCGGCAAAGCCGCCACGGCCTCTCATGGTCGGCGTCGCAAGCGACGCCTTAGGCTTCAGCCTCTTCTTTTTCAGGGTGCGGGGCCGGTGAGACCGCGCGCCCGGGAGGCTCGTCGACGAGGTTGAGCACGCGCATCCCGTGCACGTAGACGACGGCGCCGCCGAGCCACCCGCCAACGGTGAGGAAGACAAAGCCGACGAGCGTGAGGATGAAGGGGCCGGTCTCGACCGCTCCGTGCGTGTAGCCCGAGTGCCCGAGCAGGACCGCGATCAGGAAAAAGACCGTCGCCGTCAGCATCGAGCTCAGGTGCCACGTCGCGGTCCACCAGAGCGGCGAGCGCCACGTGATCGACAGCCAGTCGACGAGGCCGGTCAGCGCGGTCAGGCTCGTCGAGATCAGCCCGACGACCAGTGCGAGCCACCAGCCGTAGGCGGCCGCGGTCGAGGAAACGCCGACCACGCTTGCGAGCCCCATCACAGTGGCCGCCGTGTAGGCGCCGATGGTCACGTCCGTAAGGGGCGGGTGGAGCGGGTGGCCCGGAAGGCCTCGCCAGAGGTAGCTCAGCTTCATGCGCGCCGGAGTGTACGACGCGACGGGCCGGTTCGGTTTAAGGAGGGCTTGGCGGAACGCCGCTCGCCCGAGGGCATCGCCGGTGTTTCGGCAAGCCCTCCTAGTGCTGGTCGGCCGTGTCGAGATAGGCGAGGAAGGCGGCGTGCTTCTCGAGATACGCCTCGAGCTGGCGGAGACCGAGCTCGAGCCAGTGCTCGAGCCAGCCCTCGCCGAGCTCGTCCTCGACTCGGTGGATGCCCCGGTCGCTCATGGGTTCATGATCGGTACGGAATCGGACGTCGAAATGAGCCGAAAGGCCTAACTTGCAGGACTCTGCGGCCTATAGCCTCCCTCGTGGTGCGCGGATTCCTCCTGATCAACCCGCGCGCGGGGACCGAGAGCCCGACCGTCGAGGAGCTGTGCGAAGCCGCACGGGCGCGCGGGATCCACGCACACGTGCTGCGGGAGGGCGAGGACCCGTCCGAGCTCGCGCGGCGGGCGGAGGCCGATGTTCTCGGCGCGGCCGGCGGCGACGGCTCGGTCGCGAGTGTCGCGATGATCGCGGTCGAGCGCGACCTCCCGTTCGTCGTCGTCCCCTACGGCACGCGCAATCATTTCGCGCGCGACCTCGGCCTCGACTGTGACGATCCGCTCGCGGCGCTCGACGAGTTCAAGGGGGAGGAGCGGCGCGTCGACGTCGGCCGCGCGGGCGAGCGGCGCTTCCTGAACAACGTCTCGCTCGGGGTCTACGCCGCGCTCGTCCACCGGCGCGAGCACCATCGCCGCCGCCGCGAGGCCCTGGCCGGGATGCGAGCGCTCTGGCTCAGCCTGCGCGGGCGGCGAGGAATCTGGGCGACCGTCGACGGCGAGCCGGTGCGCGCCAGGATCCTGCTCGTCGCCAACAATGCGTACGACTTGAGCGTGTTCTCGATCGGCGAGCGGAAGCGGCTCGACGAAGGGCGACTCCACCTCTACTCCGCGAGAGGCGTGCTGCCGCACGGATGGGATGAGCGCAGCGGCGAGCGGTTCCAGCTGGATGCGCCAGGCAAGGTCGAAGCCGCGCTCGACGGCGAGCCCGTCGAGCTGGAGACGCCGCTAGAGCTCGCGATCGAGCCCGGCGCGCTGCGCGTGCTCGTGCCACGCAGCCAGCACTAGCGGCACGTTCTCGAAGGCGAGCTCGTCCGGGCCCGGGAGCTCGTCGGCCGGGAACCAGCGCAGGTCGTCGACGTCGTCCGCGGCCTGCTCCTCTCCGCCGAGCACGCGCGCCGTCCAGTAGAGGTTCAGCGTCGCCTCGGCCGTCGAGTCGCCGCCGTACCGGTCCATCCAGGCGCCGAGGAGGTCGAGCGGCTCGACGTCGAGGCCCGTCTCCTCGCGGAGTTCCCGGCGCAGACCGTCGAGCGGGTGCTCGCCCTCTTCGAGGAAACCGCCGGGGATGTCCCAGCGGCCCTTGAACGGATCGTTCGCCCGGCGGACGAGCAGCAGGCGGCCCCGATCGTCCTCGACGAGGGCGCCGGCGGTGGCCTTCGAGCTCGCGTAGGCGACGAACCCGCAGCTCGGGCATTCGACCCGCGAGCCCTCCCGTTGCAGCGCCTCGCGGCAGCGTGGACACCAGCGCCAGCCCGTCAGCTCCCCCACGACCGACACAATAGGAGCCCGAGCCGAGGAGGAACGAAATGCACGACAACCCCGAGCCGACCGAAGAAGAGCAGGAGCAGGCGCCCGAGCACGTGCCCGAGGCGGACGCGATGAGCGGCGCCGGGCACGAAGATCCGGAGCAGGTCGAGGACGGCGACGACGCCTAGATTCGTCCCCGCAACGGTGACGGAGCTCTCGCGCGTCGGCGTTCTCTCGGGGCTCGCCGGCGAGAAGCTCACCGAGATCGCGCGCCACATGGAGCGCGAGGAGGTG
Source organism: Gaiellales bacterium (assembly GCA_038237925.1). Taxonomy (GTDB): domain Bacteria; phylum Actinomycetota; class Thermoleophilia; order Gaiellales; family Gaiellaceae; genus AC-32. Next base: position 31,271 of record JBBRYF010000004.1, read on the forward strand.
CCGCCCGGCCGCGCTGTCGTGCGGGAAGGCGATGACGCCGAGCGCTTCTACGTCGTGCTCTCCGGGCTGTTCACGGTCAGCCAGGAAGACTTGGGGCCGCGGCGCGTGCTGAACCCGGGCGACTACTTCGGCGAGGTCGGCCTCGCGATGAACGTGCCGCGGACGGCGTCGGTGCGGGCGCTCACGCCCGCCGTCGTCGCGAGCTGCGACCGGGCCTCGTTCGACGAGCACCTACGTCCGCTCTTCGCCGACGATGGATGATCAGGCTGCGTTCAGGGTTCGTGCGCCATCGTTCGGGGTCGTGCGCGCGACACGCTTGCCGCTCCTCGGCCTCGCGGCTCTAGCTCTCCTCTCGGGGCTCGCGTGCTCCTCGTCGACGAAGCACGCCGCGGTGACGCGCACGACGCATCGTTCCACCGTCCACCACGCCGCCCGGGCCAAGCCTCGGACGGTCGCCGTGGTCGAGCGCACTGTCGGCTCGCTCTCGCAGCCGCTCCAGGACGCGGCCGCCGCACCGAGCGGCACCGGCGCGTTTCTGCTCGGCGGCCTGAACGCGGCGGACACGTCGGTTGGAGACGTCCGCTTCGTGTCCTCCCACGGCGACGCGCTGCGAGGGTCGCTTCCGGGGGTGCGGCACGACGCCGCGGCGGTGAGCCTCGGCGGCTCGGCTTACGTCTTCGGCGGCGGCAACGGGCCGAGCCAACTGGACGAGATCGTGAAGGTCGGCCCGGCCGGCCGGACGAGCCTGGTGGGTCATCTGCCGCAGCCGGCTTCCGATGCCTCCGCGGCCGTGATCTCGGGCACCGCCTATGTGGTCGGCGGGTTCACGGGCACGCGCTGGCTGAACACGATCCTCGCCTGGAAGCCCGGCGCGGCGCCGCGGGTCGTGGCCCGGTTGCCGGTCGCGCTCCGCTACGCCGCCGTGACCGCGGCCGGAGGCAAGCTCGTCATCGCGGGCGGGTCGGTTCCCACCGGAACCGCGAGCCGGACGGTGCTCGCGTTCGACCCCGTCGCGAGGACAGTCCGCGTGCTCGCCCGGTTGCCCGTCCCGGTCACACACGCCGCTGCGGCGACGTTGCACGGCATCGCGTACGTGATCGGCGGCCGTGGCGCCGCGGTTGGTTCCGCGACCGGACGCATCTCGGCGATCGACCCTGCGAGCGGCCGGCTCCGCCACGCGGGCGCGCTGGCCTCGCCCCGCTCCGACCTCGCCGCCGTGAGCGTCCCCAACGGGATCCTGCTCGCCGGCGGTCGCGGCCCGGCCGGCACGTCCTCCACCATCGCGCGGCTCTCCCCGGCCGGCCACACCAAGCAGGTCGCGCGGGTAACCCCGCCGCCGGTCTCGAGCACGAACGTCTACGCGGCCGACGCCGCCGGCGCGCTGAGCCCTGCCGTTCGCACTGCGCGCCCGCTCGTCTACGTGCCGAACAGCCAGAGCGACACCGTCGACGAGATCGACCCGAACGCCTACAAGGTCGTCCGGAGCTTCCCGGTCGGAGCGCTCCCGCAGCACGTGACCCCGTCGTACGACTTGAAGACGCTCTACGTGCTGAACGACATCGGCAACAGCCTGACGCCGATCGACCCGACCACCGGCCTTCCCGGGAAGCGCATCCCGGTCGAGGACCCCTACAACATGTACTACACGACCGACGGGAGCTACGCGATCGTCGTCGCCGAGCGGCTCTCGCGGCTGGACTTCCGCTTTCCGCACAGCTTCAAGCTCCATCATTCGCTGCACGTGCCGTGCCGCGGCGTCGACCACATGGACTTCTCGCGGGACGGCCGGTACCTGATCGCGACCTGTGAGTTCTCGGGTCAGCTGATCAAGGTCGATGTGCGCCGGGAGAAGGTCGTGGGCGTGCTCACGCCGGGCAACGGCGCCATCCCGCAGGACGTGAAGCTCTCGCCGGACGGGAAGGTCTACTACGTCGCCGACATGGGCCGCGGCGGCATCTGGGAGGTGTCGGGGTCGCCGTTCCGCGTTCGCCGCTTCATCCCGACCGGGGCTGGAACGCACGGGCTCTACGTCAGCCGTGACGCAACCCGCCTCTACATCACCAACCGCGGCGAAGGCTCGATTTCGGTGCTCGACCTGCGCTCCCGCCGGCTCGTCGCCAAGTGGCGGATTCCGGGCGGCGGCAGCCCGGACATGGGCAACGTCTCGGCGAACGGCCGGGTGCTCTGGCTCACCGGTCGCTGGAACGACGTCGTCTACGCGATCAATACACGCAACGGCAAGCTGCTGGCGAAGATCCCCGTCGGAGCGAGCCCGCACGGGCTCTGCGTCTGGCCGCAGCCCGGCCGCTACTCGCTCGGCCATACCGGGATCCTGCGCTAGCTAGGGCGTACTCGCAGGTCGCCGGTGAAGGTGTTTCCTTCCCCGAGCGCCCAGCTCGCGTGCACGGCCTGGCGGGAGCCGTTCGGCACCTTGCAGCGCGCGTCGAAGCCGTAGGACTGCACCCTCACGACGTGCCCGGTGCAGAGGAGGCCGCTCGGGAGGTACTCGAGCTGGAACGACGTCGCGTCGAGGTGCCTCGGCTCCAGCAGCAGGTCGGCGCGGATCAGCGCGCGCTGCGCGCCGTCCGCGGTCGCGGCGGCGGAGACGAGGCCGCGGGTCGAGCCGACGTTCTGCACGACGCGTCCCGTGATCGACGCGTCGAAGGAGCTCGCGTTCCACGGCTTCGGCGTGAAGCGCAGCGGGCCGGTGGCGAGCAGGACGACGACGGCCACGCCCGCGACCGCGACACCTCCGGCGAGTGCCCCGAGCCGAACGGGCAACGGCCGCCGCCGCAGCGCTCTCAGCGTCCCGGCTCCGAGCACGAGCGCGACCGAGGCGGCGAAGAGCGCCAGGAGCCAGGTCGTGCTGCGGTCGGTGCCGCTGCCCAGGCCGTGCACGGTCGCCGCGGTCCACAGGGCGAGGTTGAGGTAGTGGGCACGGCGCCAGAACGTGTACGGGAGCCGGTCGCGGTAGCGGTTCGTGACGGCGAGCGCGAGGAGCAACTCGGCCGCGACGATCCCGAGCGCCGTGTACAGCGTGCGGTAGCCCGCGACGAACGGCACGACGAGCGCGGTCACCGAGAACGGCAGATAGGCGTCGAGCGCGATCGTCACGACATGGATCGCGATGAAGCTCCCCACGAGCAGGCCTCCGAACCGGTGCACTTCCTCGAGCGCGAAGCGCGGCCAGCGCGCGAGCGGCTTGCGGCCCGCCATCGTCATGCCGAGGCAGACGACTACGGTCAGCAACAGGTAGGCGGCGATCCCCGCGGCGCGGGCCGCGTACCAGTCGACCGGGCTCGTGGTCAGGTGCACGCGAGCTCCCGGGGCTCGATGCTCGCACGCCAGCTCGCGTTCTCGTGAACGCGACCGGCGGCGGCGAAGCGGCCTGGGAGCCCACGCACGTCGAGCCAGGCGGACCCGTCGTCGCCGAGCAGGAAGGCAGCCTTCGCGGCGACGTCGGCAGCGAGACAGCTCGCGCCGCAGACGGTGACCTGGTCCCACGGGCTCGTCGAGGGACGGCCGGTGGCGGGATCGATCAGGTGGTGCTGCTCCTCGCCGGCTCGCCACCAGTGCCGCTTGCTGCGGCCGCTAGTCGCGAGCCCGCCCGAGACGAGCCGGACGGCTCGGCCTCCGGGGAGGGCGACGTCCACCGGGCCGCGCGTTGCGAGGTCGCCCCCGGCCGAGACGAAGCCGGACCCGGAGAGCAGCCGCACGGCGTCGTCGACGGCCACCGCCTTGACGACGCCGTTCAGGTCGAGCACGCCGCCGCGCAGGACGAGCACGTGCCCGAGCAGCGTCACCGCGCCCGCGCGGCGGGCCGGGCCGGCCGGCTCGTCAGCCGGCACGAGCTCGGAGAAGTCGCGGTCGTAGCCGGCGCTCTCGAGCGCGGCGCCCAGGGTCGGGTCGACGAGGCCGCCGGTCGTCTCTCGCGCCCAGAGCGCGGTCTCCGTCATGCGCGCGAAGAGCGGCGAGACGAGCGTTGCGGCGCCGGCCGCGTTCACGCGGCTGAGCTCGCTGTCGGGCCGGAAGCGGCTGAAGATCGCGTCGCGCTCCTCGAAGAGCGCTTCGATCCGGCGCAGCTCCTCGGGCGTCGCGCCTTCGACGACGACCTCGCAGCCCATCGAGTCGAAGCGGCTCACGACATTGCCGTCGCTGCCGAGGGATCTGCCTGCGTGGGCGCGAGGATTCCCGACTCGAGCTGGTTCTCGCGCACCACGCGCACGAAGCCGGCGGGCGGTGAGAGCGACCGGATCGCCTTCTTGTGGTGACCCGGGTAGGCGGCACGCGCGAGGGCGGCCGAGAGCACGAAGACGAGCGCTCCTACGCCGCCGAGCGTGAGCTTCGCGACGGCGGCCCGCCGCCGTGCCGCACCGATTCGCGTATCCATGCCTGCTCAGTTTACGGGCGGTTCCTTAACGAAAGCTGAACGCCGCGTCGGAGAGCCGCGGCCAGGCTTCGAGCGCCCAGGGGCCGAAGTCGAGGTCGGTCAGGCACGCGAGGGAGAGGTCAGCCTCAGGGTCGACCCAGAGGAAGGTGCCGCTGCCGCCGAAGTGGCCGAACGTGCGCGGCGAGTTTCGCGAGCCCGTCCAGTGCGGCTGCTTCGCGTCGCGTAGCTCGAAGCCGAGACCCCAGTCGTTTGGCTCCATCCGCCCGACGTCTGGCAGCACGCCGACGAGGCCCGGGAACTGCACCGAGGTCGCCTCGGCAAGCGTCTCGGGTGCGACGAGGCGCGGGCGCTGAAGCTCGGCCGCGAGGCGCAGAAGGTCGTCGAGGGTTCCATGGAGCCCTGCCGCAGGCGAGCCACGCAGCTCTGCGCCCAGCGCCAGCGGCCCGAGCACCGCGGCGCGCAGGTACTCGGCGAACGGCATCTCGGCCGCGGCGCCGACGAACTCGGCCAGCACCTCGAAGCCGGAGTTCGAGTAGATCCGCCGCTTGCCGGGAGGCGAGATCGGCGCCGGGCCGGCGAACGGGAGCCCGGACGCGTGGGCGAGCAGGTGTCGCACCGTCGAGCCGTCCGGCCCCGCGGGCTCGTCGAGGTCGAGCACCCCCTCTTCCGCCGCGACGAGCGCCGCGAGCGCCGTTGCGAGCTTCGTCACCGAGGCCCAGCGGAAGACGTGCTCGCGCGGCCCGTGCGCCGCGACTTCCTCGCCGCTTCGCAGCACGGCGACGGCCACGTTCTCGGCCGGCCAGCTCTCCACCTCTCGCAGCGCGTACACAGCCTCGATACTAGGGACGATGGAACGGCAGATCGTCCCCGCCGTCTCACCGTTTGCCGAGGCAGCCGGCTACTCGCGCGCCGTCCGCGTGGGCCGGCACGTCTTCGTTGCCGGGACGGCGCCGATCATGCCCGACGACGCCGACCCACCCGACGACGCCTACGGCCAGACCCACCGCTGCCTCGAGATCGCGCTCGCCGCGCTGGCGGAGGTCAACGCTTCGGGTGCGGACGTCGTGCGGACGCGGATCATGCTCACGCGCGCGGAGGACTTCCTGGAGATCGCCCGCGCCCACGGCGAGGTTTTCCGTGAGGTGCGGCCGGTCAACACCAGCTACGTCGTCGCCGCGCTGCTCGACACGCGCTGGCTGCTCGAGATCGAGCTCGAGGCGGTGGTCCCCGGATGAAGCAGATCTACCCCGCAACGATCACCGGCGAGAGCTTCGCCGCCGGTGGCAGCGTGCTCGATCACAACTTCGGCGCGGGCGAGCCGTACACGCTCGGCGTCGAGGAGGAGTACATGCTCCTCGACCCGGAGACCTTCGACCTCGTCCAGCACGTCGAGGCCGTGCTCGCGGCCACTGAGGGGCACGAGCTGGAGCCGCGCGTCAATGCGGAGCTGATGCAGTCGGTGCTCGAGATCGCGACGCCGGTGTGCCGCACACCCGCGGAGGTCGAGGCCGAGCTGCGGAAGCTGCGCTCGTACGTGACGAGCCTCGCGGCTGAGCGCGGCCTGCGTGTCGGATCGGCGGGCACGCACCCCTTCAGCCTTTTCGAGCGGCAGCGCATCACCGCTCGCGACCGCTATCACCACCTCGTCGACCAGCTCCAGTACGTCGCCCGCCGGGAGCTGATCTTCGGGCTGCACATCCACGTCGCGGTCGACGATTCCGAGAAGGCGATCCAGGTCGTCAACGGCCTGCTCGCTCATTTGCCCCAGCTGCTCGCGCTCTCGGCGAGCTCGCCCTTCTGGCGCGGCGAGCTGACCGGGCTCGAGTCGAGCCGCCAGATGGTCTTCGCCGCCTTCCCGCGCTCAGGCCCGCCGCCGCGGTTCCGCGACTACGCCGACTACGCCGAGGTCGTCGGCCAGCTCGAGAAGACCGGCTGCATCGCGGACTACACGCACATCTGGTGGGACATCCGCCTGCACCCTCGCTTCGGCACGGTCGAGATCCGTGTGTGCGACGCGGTCACGTGGCTCGAGGATGCCGTCGCGCTGGCCGCGTTCTGCCAGGCGCTCGTGAAGCTCTACTCGGAGCGGTACGCGGTCGGCGCCGAGATCCCGTCGTACCACCGGATCCTGACGACCGAGAACAAGTGGCTCGCCGCCCGGTATGGGCTCGAGGCGCCGGTGATGGACCTCGCGACCGGCCGCCGCAACCGCGTGCCCGTCGCGCAGCTCGTGCGGCGCACGCTGAAGGAGATCGAGCCACACGCGCGCGAGCTCGGCGCCGACCGTGAGCTCGAGGGCATCCGCGAGATCCTCGCGCGCGGCAACAGCTCGGACCGCCAGCGCCGAATCTGGAACGCGAACCGGGACATCGTCGAGGTCGTCCGCGAGATCGCCAACGTGACCGAGCAAGCGGCGGTCCCGGCCTAGCGACCGGGACCGCCGCTCTCCTCTCAGGGCGCCAGCACCGTGTCGCAGTAGGTGCTGTTCGGGCCGAATGGGCCGCCGCAGTCGAGCGTCTGCGCGAACTGGCCGGCCTTGCCGTAGTCCTGGAGCGTGCCCGGGAAGTTGACGCCGTAGTGGAAGCCGGTCGTCCCACGCGTGTACCAGGGGTAGATGCAGTACGGGTTGCCGTAGTTGGCCGCACCGCAGTACTGGTTCACCTCGGCCTTGCCGCCGTAGTCGCTGACAACGGCCCACTTGGTCGCCTGCGACCCATTGCCGAAGGTGACGGACTTGATCTGGAGTGGTGACGTGCCCATCCAGGACGGGCCGTTGTAGGAGTCGCAGATCGACTGTCCCGGCAGGCAGAACTGGGACTTCGGGCTCGTAAACGGCGACGTGTGCCCGATCTCCCAGACGAACGAGTTGGGCGTGTCGTTCACGAGGCCCCAGCCGAGGGCGTTGCCGATCTTCTGCGCCGAGAAGGCCGGCATCAGGGGCCCGTCGGTCGGCGAGTTGAGCACGATCGTGCCCGCGTGGCCGGTGGTGCGGTCGGTCACGGTCAGGTGGAAGCCGTCCTTGGCCGCCGTCGTGTAGGCGTGGATGGTGATCCTGTTGCCCGCGTGCATGATCAACGGCCTCGTCGATTGGCCGTCGGTGAGCATCGCGTTGAAGGCGGCCGGCTCGTGGTAGACGCCCTTCTGCCCCGTCTGATGAATGCTCCACACGGGCGAGCAGACGCTGTAGGTGTTCGGAGCGAACTTGAGCACGAACGCGCCGTTCGGGTTGCAGTTCGTGACGATCGCGTCCGGGTAGAACTGGAGCTCGTAGAACGCCTGGCCGAAGAGGCTGTTCGGGTCGGTGACGGTTCCGCCGACCCAGAACGTCGGGCCGGTGGCCGCGACCGGGAACAGCCCGTCCGAGCCGAGCACGAGAGTCCAGGTCAGATTTCGCGCCGAGCCCGGAGCGCTCGAGACCGGGTCGAGCTCGGGCTCGTCGTGCCCGCTGCAGCCGGCGGCATAGGAAGGCTCGAAAACGCCCTCGATGTAGTTCGGATGGTGGCCGATGCAGCCTGAGCCCTGGGACCCTACCGCGGCGTTCGCCCCGCCACCGAACACGATCAGGAACATGCAGGCGGCGGCCGCAACCGTCGCGCCTTTGATCCAGCTCATCCGCACCTCCGGGTTTTCGCGTCCTGCCAGGGACGATTCTCGTCCATGTTGCGGTGCCAGATCAAGTAACCGCTATCTGAGTGCCTAGCCCCGCGTCACCCGGAACGTCTTCCTGTCGACCCGCGCGACGACCTTGCGGCCCACTCGCAGGAGCAGCTCCCCACCGGAGGTGCGGAGCCGAACCCGCCAGAGCGCGTTGGCCGAGCGCTTCCACGGCACGTCGACGCAGAACGCACGCCGGTGGACGGTGTCGAGCGCGTGCACGAACGGCCCCTTCCCCGCACGCGAGTAGAACGTGTACGCCCAGCCGTTGTTGCTCTCCACACGAGTGAGCGGCATCCCGGTCATCTTCTCGCCCGGCTCGCGCCGGTCGACGACCGGGCTCGTGTAGAGCCGCCTGGTGTTCACGTTCAGCGCCCGCACCGCGTAGGGCTGTACACCCGCCGCGTTCGGCCCGCCGAGGTACTGGATCAGGTACATCAGGGATCCGCTCGGCGAGAGCGCATCGAACGCCCACATCCCCGCGAGGCGGATGCGCGCCTTGGTGCGGAACGTGGCTGGGTCGACGACGGCGATCCGCGTGAGCGAGCCCACCTGGTGTGAGACGAGCACGAGCCGCTTGCCGTTTCGAGCGAGCCCGCCGCTGGAGTTGTCGAAGGCGACGAGCGGAATGCCGAACGATCCACGCAGGTAGCGCCAGCGGTTGACCGTGCCGCCCCTCACCGTGACCGCCTCGAGCAGGGTCCCGTGGCCGGCGGGCACGGTCACGTAGCGGATGGCGCCCTTCGGCCCGACTACCCCGGTCCAACCGAAGCTCTCGCCGGGCGACGGGCCTCCGCCGTCGGCCGCGGCGACCGTGGCCCATGCTGCCGCGCAGATCGTTGCGAGTACCAGTGTCCGCCTCATCGCTCCTCCTCTGGTTCGACGGGAGCTAGTACGGCGGGACCTCGGCGCGGGGTCCGTCCGTATTGGCGGCGATGGACCTCTCGCGCAAAGACGCTCGTATAGTCGACCAGGGATGGCGGGCTCCGGCCGCGACGAGCAGGCCTGGGTGCGGCGGGCTCAGGCCGGGTCGGCCTCTGACTTCGAGGCCCTCTTCCGCGCGCATTGGGGGCCGGCCTATCGCGCCGCCTACCTGGTCGTCCGCGACGCCGCCGCCGCCGAGGACATCGCGCAGGAAGGGTTTCTCGCCGCGGTGCGAGCGCTCGACCGCTTCGACCGCCGCCGGCCGTTCGGGCCGTGGCTGCACCGGATCGTCGTCAACCGCGCGATCGACTGGGCACGCGCGCGGTCGCTGCGGCCCGAGGCCGAGCAGGTCGACACCGCAGCGCCCGAGCGGCCGGAGCGCGACGACGAGCTGCTGCGTGAGCTGGGCAGCCTCTCGCCGGAGCACCGCGCGGTGATCGTGCTGCGCTACCTGCTCGACTACACGCCCGGGGAGATCGCGGAGCTGCTCGAGCTCCCGCGCGGGACCGTCAACTCGCGCCTGCGCCGCGGGCTCGACGCCTTGAAGGAACGGCTGTGAGGTTCCGCGCGCCAAACGAGCACGAGGCGCAGGACCGCGCGTGGCGGATCGTCCGCGCGGCCTATGCGGACCGTGAGCCCGTTGCGTGGCCGCGACGGCATGTGCGACCGTTCGTAACCGGCGCGCTCGTGGCCGCGGTCGCCGCGGCGGCGCTGAGCCCGCCCGGCCGGTCGGTCGTCCACTCGCTGCGCGAGGCCGTCGGCGTGAAGCGCGCGGAGCCGGCGCTCTTCTCCCTGCCCGCGCCGGGCCAGCTGCTGGTGACGAGCCGAGAAGGCGCCTGGCTGGTGCACCGCGACGGCTCGAAGCGGCTGCTCGGTCACTACCGCGACGCGACGTTCTCGCCACACGGCCTCTTCATCGCGGCCACGCGCGCAAACCAGCTCGTCGCACTCGACCCGAAGGGCAACGTACGCTGGACGCTCGCCCGGCCAGGGCCGCGCTTTCCTGCCTGGACGGGCACGCGAAGCGACACGCGTATCGCCTACATCGCAAGTGGCCGGCTGCGGATCGTGGCCGGAGACGGCACCGGCGACCATGCGATCGGGCCTGCGGCACCCGTGCCGCCCGTCTGGGCTCCGGGCCTGGATCGCGTCCTCCTTTACTCGAACGGGCACCGTACCGTCGTCTACGACGCGGTCTCCGGCACGGTGCTCCACCGTCCACACCTTCAGCCTCAGCCGAGCCCGCGCATTCGCGTGCGCAACGGCCAGAGCGAGGTGATAGTCGGGAGCCGCGTCGTCTTCCGGGGCACCGGAGTCTTCGATCAAGTGGTGCAGTCGCCCGATCTGCGCTGGCTGCTCGTCAGCTGGCCAACGGCGAACCAGTGGGTCTTCATCCGGGAGCAGCCTCGCAAGATCGTCGGCGTCTCCCGGATCGCGCAGCAGTTCGGCCGCGGCGCTCGGATCGACGGGTGGTGCTGCCGGTAGCGTGAGCGCGATGGTGCGCGCGCTGCTTCTCATCGCGCTCGCCGCGACGTGGCTCGCGGCGGCTGCGCCCCTCACGTCTCAACGAGTCGTCGTCGGCCACTCGGTGCGTGGCCGGCCGATCGTCGCGTACGAGCGCGGCGACCGCTCCGCGCCGGCCACGCTCGTCGTCGGCGTCATCCACGGGACGGAGCCGGCAGGCCTTGCCGTGATCTCGCGGCTCCGCCGGATGCCCCTCCTCGCTCACGTCCATCTCTGGCTCGTGCCGACCGTGAACCCCGACGGCCTCGCCGCCGGAACACGCCAGAACGCCAGGGGGTCGACCTGAACCGAAACTGGCCGACCGCCTGGGTGCACAACGGCGTCCCGTGGGACGGCTACTACTCCGGCCTGCGGCCGATGTCGGAGCCGGAGAACCGGGCGATGCGCGCGTTCATCCTCCGCATCAAGCCCGCGCTGACGATCTGGTACCACCAGCCGCTCGACGTCGTCTACGGCTCGGACCCGCACGTCGCGGTGCTGAAGCGCTACGCGCGACTGAGCGGCCTGCCGTACCGCCGGCTGGTCGCCCCGCCCGGCGCCGCCACGCGCTGGGAGAGGCTCCACTTCCCGCGCGGCCCGCACTTCGTGGTCGAGTTTCCGGCCGGGCGCATCTCGACAGCCACCGCCCGCCTCAACGCCGCCGCCGTGCTCGCGTTGGCCAAGGGACTCGAACCGGCCGCTTCACCGTAGAGCCGGTATGAAGCGAGCGCTGCTCCTGGTCGCGATCCTGGCGATCCCCGCCGCCTCGACTGCAGCGACCCGCCGGCCGATCGCGCTCGTGACCGCCGAGACACAGAATCAGCTCCTCGCGGTGGACCTTCATTCCGGTCGCGTCATCCGCCGGCTGAGGATGCCCGCCGATCCCGAGACCGTCGAGGCGTACGCCGGGCAGGCCGCCGTCGTCAGTACCCGGGCGGGTGCGGTCACGCTCGTCGACCCCCGGACGCTGAAGATCCAGCGGGTCGTCCGCGGGTTCGCCTCTCCTCACATCGCCGCCTTCGCGCCGGGCGGCGACTACCTCTACGTCACCGACGACGCGCGGGGGCAGCTCGCCGTCATCCTCGGCGGCGCGGTGCGGAAGCTCTTCGTCGGGCTCGGAGCGCACCACATGTCGTTCAGGCCCGACCAGAAGGAGCTGTGGATTGCGCTCGGCGAGCGGGCGCGGTCGATCTCCGTCGTGGACACGAGGAACCCGCTGCGACCGAGACTCGTAGGGCACGTCGACCCGCGCGGGCTTGCGCACGACCTCGCCTTCACACCGGACGGCCGTTTCGTCTGGGTGACGTACGACGACCAGCCGTACGCGCGCATCTTCGACGCGCGGACGAGACGGCCGGTCGCGATGCTGTACGCCGGCCCGCCTCCGGCACACGTCCGCTTCGACGACGCCTCTGGGCTGCCCCGATTCGCCGTCCGTGCCTATGTGACCAGCGGCAACTCGGCGACCCTTCGCATCTTCGACTGGCGCAAACGGCGGCTCGCTCGCTTGCTCAGAACCGACCCGGGCTCGTACAACCTCTCGATCGACCAGGGAGTCGTCGCAACCTCGTCGTTGACCTCGGGAAGGCTGACGCTCATGCACGGCATCCGGCGGACGCTCTCCGAGCGGGTGGCACCGGCGGCAAGAGACGTCGCCCTCGTGCCGTAAGCTCGCTCCGTGCTGGAGATCGGCGAGCAGTTCCCGGACGCGCGGGTCTGGATGGGGCCGCAGGAGCCCGTCTCGCTGCGCGACCTCGCGGCCGAGAAGCCGTTGCTCCTGCTCTTTTATTTGTTCGACTGGTCCGCGACCTGAACGAACGAGATGGAGCTCCTGCGTGACAGGAGCGCGGACTTCGAGCAGGCGGGGGTGCAGGCAGTCGGCGTCTCGCGCGATTCGCCCTGGACGCACATCGCCTGGATGCAGGCGCTCGACTTGAACTTTCCGCTCCTTTCCGACTGGAATGCCGAGGCGGTGCATACCTTTGGCATCGCGCACGAGTTCCGGGGCTACAAGGACGTGGCCGAGCGAACGGCGTTCCTCGTCGACCGGAGCGGTACGGTCCGCGGCGCATGGCGGTACGAGACGGCAGAGGTGCCGGACTTGGACGAGCTGCTCTCGGCCGCCCAGGCCTTGTAGCGTTCCTCGTCGCGCTCTACCTCGGTGCGGGAGTCGTGGCGACGGCGCCGCAGCTCGGGCACGCGGGCTCGCGCTTCCTCGCGCGCGGGACTCCGGTTCCCGGCGAGGCGGCGGCGGGCGACCACCTGCAGGCCGAGTACCACCTCTGGCTTGTCGGCCACCAGCTCGAGCATGCGCGCGCCCCGTGGCGCGACCCGTTCACGTTCCGGCCGGAGGCTCCGCCGCGGTGGAACTTCGGCGGCTGGCCGTTCGGGCTGCCGTTCTGGCCGCTGGCCGCGCTCTTCGGGCCGGTGCTCGGCTGGAACCTGTTCCTGCTGCTGACCTACCTCGCCGCGGGCGCGTTCGCCTATCTCTGGCTGCGAGAGCTGCGGCTTCCCGTCGGCGCTGCGCTCCTCGGCGGCTTGGTCTTCGCGCTCGAGCCGTACCGGGTCGCGCAGAGCACGGGGCACCTGCGCGGGCCGATCTCGACGCTGCTGCCACTCGCGCTCTGGGCGTTCGAGCGCGCGCGCCGGGGATCGTGGTTGTGGCTCTTGGGCGCCGGAGCCGCCCTCGCCTCGATCCCGTTCTCGGACGTTCACCTTGCGCTCGGGGCGATTCCGTTCTTCCTGCTCTACGCCCTCTGCCGCGGAGGCCCTATCCGCGGCGCGCTGGCGACGATCCCGGCGGTCGCGGCCGCACTTCTGGTCGGACACTTTTCGACGAGCGGGCTCGGCGCGGGGGGCCGGTCGCTGCGTGAAGTCAGCCACTACTCGGCCACCGGGCTCGATCTCGTGACTCGCCATCCGCGACACGGGCTCGAAAGCTTCGTCTTCCTCGGCTGGCTGACCCCGCTGCTCGCGCTCGCCGGGCTCGTGCTGCTCGTTCGCACCCGGCGCTGGGAGATCGTCGCCGCGCTCGCGGTCGGCGCGGTCGTGCCGATCCTGCTCGCGCTCGGGACGCACTTCCCGCTCTACGCGACGCTCTGGCACCACTTCGCGCCGCTGCGCTACCCCCGCGTGCCCGAGCGGCAGATGCCGGTCGCGTGCCTCGCGCTCGCCGCTCTGGCCGGCTTCGCCGTCGCGCGCGTGCGCTGGCTTCCGCTCGTGGCCGTCGTGCTCGTGCTCGTTGCCGCCGACCTCCGCGTCTCGATCTACCAGGCGGCCGCGGCCGATCGCGGCAACCTCGCCTACGAAGCGGTCCGCTCAGGGCCTCGGGGACGGCTGCTCGAGGTTCCCGTCTTCCACCCGTCGGTGCAGCTCGGCAGCGTCTACCTCTGGTACGACCAGGTCGCGCAGCGCGAGCGGCCGGGTGGGTACTCGACGATCGCGCCCGACCCTGCTGCGCAGCTCGCGCTGCGGCTGGAGGAGCTGAACTGCGGCGACTGGCGGCCCGGCGACGACGCCCTCCTGCGCCGGCTCGGCGTCCGGTACGTCGCCTTCCACCGCGGGCTCGCCGGCGACACCGGCTGGTTCGCCTGGCGGACGTTCGTCCACCACGGCTTCGGGCGGCTCGCCGGCGACGGCGCGGTGACGACGCTCGAGCGCGGGCGCTCCGGCGGCAGCGCTCCGCTCGGGCCGCCCTCGGGTCACCTGGTCTTCTGCCGCGAAGGCTGGGACGGCCTCACGCCGCACCGCCAGCACACCGCGCTGTGGGCTCGAGGCCGCGAGCTCCGCGTGGAGCTGACCACCCAGCTCCCCGACCGCGTGACCTTCTCTGTCGACGGACGCCGAGTCGCGTCGAAGCGAATCGTCGCGCCGGCCCGCATGACGGTGCCGCTCGGCACGAACGGATGGCACCTGGTGGGCGTGCACATCGTGCGCACCGACCACGGCCTGACGCTCACGTCCGCGCGCGTGCGCTAGCGCTACATGCCCATCGCGTGGTACCCCGCGTCGACGTACAGCATCGTCGCGGTCACGTTCTCCGCCTCGTCCGAGAGCAGGTACGCGCCCGCCGCGCCCACGTCGTCGGCGTCGATCGGCCGGTGAAGCGGCGAGCGCTCCTCGACGATCGACTCCATCGTCGGAAAGCCCGCGATCGAGCGCGCGGCCAGCGTCCGCACCGGCCCGGCGGAGACGGCGTTCACGCGAATGTTCTTCTGGCCGAGGTCCCACGCGAGGTACTGCACCGACGAGTCGAGGGTCGCCTTCGCCACGCCCATCACGTTGTAGTGGGGCACCGCCCGCTCGCCGCCGAGGTAGGTCATGGTCAAGATCGAGCCGCCGCCCGCGGCCTCCATGAGCGGCTCGGCCTGCCGCGCGCACGCGACCAGCGAGTAGGCCGAGACGTCGAGCGCCATCCAGAAGCGGTCGCGCGGCGTGTCGGTGAAGCGGCCCTCGAGATCCTCCGCCGCGGCGAAGGCGACTGAGTGGACGAGCAGGTCGAGCTCGCCGCCGAAGGTCTCGCCCACCTCGCGGAAGACCCGCTCGACGTCCTCGTCGGAGCGGACATCGCAAGCCGTCACGAGCGGCGAGTCGACGGTCTCCGCGAGCTCGCGCACGCCCTTCTCGATCCGCTCGCCCTGGTAGGTGAACGCGAGGCTCGCTCCGGCCTCGGCGAGCCGCTTCGCGATCGCCCACGCGATCGAGCGGCGGTTGGCGACGCCGAGCACGAGACCGCGCTTTCCTTCGAACCGATCTGCCACGGAGCGCGAGTCTAGATCCTGGGAAATCTGCGGTACATTGACTGCCCTTGCGCCGCCACCTCCTTCTCTCGTTCGTCGCGGCGCTACTCGTCCTCACGACCTGCGCGACCGCCGCGGCCGGGCTGCGGCCGATCCGGCTGCCGCGGCACGGGGACCTGACGCTGCCGCGTGTGCGCCACGGCGTGCTGCGGATCCCGAGCGGCCAGGCGCGGGGCCGGGTGACGGTACTCGTCGGGCTGCGGCTGCCGCCCCTAGCGCAGCGTTACGGGCCGGGCCTGTTCGCGTTCGGCCCGCGCAAGAAGCTCGACGTCGCGAGCTCGGCCTCCCAGGCGTACCTCGCACATCTCGCCCGCGCTCAGGCCGTCGCCGCGCGCCAGATCCGCCGTGCCGTGCCGAGCGCGCGCGTCTCGTACCACTACCGCACGATCCTCGACGGCCTCGCCGTCAGCCTGCGCTACCGCGACCTGCCGAAGCTCCTGAACGTGAGCGCCGTGAAGAAGGTCTACCCGAGCGCGCGCTACCACCTCGACACGAACAAGAGCCCGTCCATCATCCGCGCCGACACCTTCTGGGCGAGCACGGGCGGCCGCGGCCAGGGGATCAAGATCGCCGTCGTCGACGACGGAGTCGATGAGACGAACCCGTACTTCAACCCGACCGGCTTCTCGTACCCGCCGGACTTCCCGAAGGGCGGCCGCAAGTGGACGACGCCGAAGGTGATCGTCGCGCGCGCCTTTCCGGGGCCCGGCTCCGGGCGGCAGGGCCACCTCGCGCTCTACCGAGCCGACTCGTTCCACGGCACGCACGTGGCCGGGATCGCGGCCGGGGTCTCGGGCACCGCGGTTGGCCCCGGGCCTGACCACCCGGCGGTCAGCGGCCTCTCCGGGATCGCGCCGCGTGCCTGGATCGGGAACTACCGTGTCTTCAACGTGCCCGTCCCGACCGGCGGCCTCGACGCGTTCACGCCGGAGATCATGCTCGCCTTCGAGGCGGCCGTGAACGACGGCATGGACGTGATCAACTTCTCGGGTGGCGGGCCGGAGATCGATCCTGCAGCGGACGCGCTCGTGCAGGCTCTCGACAACGTCGCCGCGGCCGGTGTCGTGCCGGTGATCTCGGCCGGGAACGACCGCGACGACTTCGGCCTCGGCTCGGTCGGGTCGCCGAGCAACGCGGAGGGCGCGATCTCGGTCGCGGCGACCTCGAACCTGCACGTCTTCGGCAGCGAGCTCGAGGTGACCGGCCCCGGCGCGCCGCCGAGCCTGCAGCACATCCCGTTCGCGTACAACGTCACGGTTCCGCCGGCGTGGCTCGCGGGCCAGACGCTCGTCGACGTCGGCACCATCACCGGCGCCAGCGGTCAGCCAGTCGAGCGGCACGTCTGCGCGCCGCCCGGCTTCGACCCGAACGACCCTCGCTTCACGACGCTGCCGGCCGGATCGCTCCAGGGCATGGTCGCGCTCGTCTCGCGCGGCGGCTGCACGTTCGACTCCAAGGTTCAGCGCGTACGCCAGGCCGGAGCGACCGGGATCGTGCTCGCCGACAACCGCCCCGGCGAGGCGAACTTCATCGGCGTCGCGCTCGGATTCCCGGGCGGAATGATCTCCGACCTCGACGGCGCCAACCTGCGCGCCTACCTCGCCGCGCACGGCGGCCGCACCACCTTCCGCGCCACGGCCGTGAACGACCCGCGCGAGATCCAGACCGGCCGCAGCGGCGTGATCACGAGCTTCTCGTCGGGCGGCCCGACGAACTTCGACCACAAGCTGAAGCCGGACGTGGCCGCCCCGGGCGGCCAGATCCTCTCCTCGACGCTGACCGAGTTCGCGGGTGCGCCGTTCGCCGTCTTCGACGGGACGAGCATGGCCGCGCCGCATGTCTCGGGCGCCGCGGCGCTGCTCCTGCAGCAGCACCCAGGCTGGTCGCCGCAGCAGGTGAAGTCCGCGCTGATGACCTCGGCCGCGCCGGCCTGGGGCAACACCGCGCGCACGCAGGAGGCCTCGGTCCTGCTCGAAGGTGGCGGCCTGATCGACGTGCAGGCCGCCAACTCCCCCAAGCTCTTCTCCGAGCCGTCCTCGCTCTCGTTCGGCTTCCTGACCACCGACGCCGGCCCGGCGCGCAAGGCGCTGCTGCTCTCGCTCTCCGACGCGGGCAGCGGCGGCGGTGCCTGGTCGGTCGACGTCCAGCCGCAGGCGGCCACGGCCGGGGCGACAGTCGCGCCGTCGACGTCGTCGGTCAGCCTCCCGCCGGGCGGCACCGTGGAGCTGCCGATCGTCGCGACCGCGTCGTACACGGCGCCGAGCGGCGACGACTACGGCTTCATCGTTCTGCGGCGCGGCAGCGACAAGGTACGCGTCCCGTACTACTTCTCCGTCCAGTACCCGCAGATCGGCCGCGCACCGCGCGACACGATCAAGACCTACCAGCTCGGCGACACGAGCAAGGGCACGAGCTACGTCAGCCGGTACCGCTTCCCCACGGAGCCGTTCGGCCCGCCGCCGTTCTACTTCGGTAAGCCGTTCAACGAGGACGGGGCCGAGCAGGTCTACACCATCCGCGTGACCTCGCACGCGGCGAACGCGGGCGCGGCCGTCGTCGCCGCCGAGCCGAACACGCTCATCGAGCCCTGGTTCCTCGGCTCGCTGAACGAGGACGACGTCCAGGGCTACCCGGGCACACCGGTGAACGTGAACGGGCTCACCTTCGAGTATCAGTTCGACAACGGCGCCGCCGCGGTCGACTTCCCGCACGAGGGCCGCTACTTCGTCGCCGTCGACTCGCGCGCCGATCCGTACACGAACCAGCCCCTGCGCGGCCAGTACGTGCTGCACGCGTGGCAGAACGACGTCACGCCGCCGCGCTTCAAGTTCCTGACGAGGATCGTGACTCCCGGCCGGCCGCTGCTCGCGGGCATCGTCAGCGACCGCGGGGCGGGCGTCGACCCGCTCTCGCTCGTGATCGGCTACAAGCAGACGCTGCTCCTGGCCGCGCTGTACGACCCCGGCAGCGGTCTCGTGCTCTGGTCGCTCGACGGCGCACCGAAGCTCCGGCTCGGGAAGACGCCCCTCATCGCGATCGCGTCCGATTACCAGGAGTCGAAGAACATCGACCAGGCGCTGCCGAACAGCACGTTCCGCTCGGTCCGGCTTCGCGCGGTGGCTCGGCCGAGGGTGACCTGGCTCCTGCCCGAGCCGCGCACCTGTGTCGCCCGCGTCGAGCCGCTGTTCGTCAGCGCCGGCTCCGCCCGCGGCGTGCGCTCGGTGCGCTTCTTCGACGGCCGCAAGAAGATCGCGACCGTGAAGCATGGGATCGAAGGGCTGTACGACACGCAGTGGCGCTCCGGCAGAGCCCGCCACGGCCGCCACGTTTTGCGCGCCGTCCTGACGGATCGCCGCGGCAAGACGGCGGCCGCGCGTCGGATCGTTCGCGTGTGTCGCCGGTAGCCGTCGTCACCGGCGGCTCCAGCGGGATCGGAGCCGCGGTGGCGCGCGCCCTGCGCGGGCGCGGCTGGACCTGCGTGCTGCTCGCGCGCCGCGAGGAACGGCTGCGGCCCCTCGCGGAGGAGCTCGGCGCCGAGTGGGAGCTCTGCGACGTCGGCGACCGCGAGGCCGTCGAGCGCGTAGCCGGGAGTGTGCTCGAGCGCCACCCGCGCATCTCGCTGCTCGTGAACAACGCCGGGATTCCCGGGCGCGGTGGGTTCCTGAACGTGTCGCCCGAGCGAATCGAAGAGGTCGCTCGCACGAACTACCTCGGCGGCGTCTGGTGCCTGCGAGCCTTCCTACCGGCTCTCGAGGCGGCTGTGCCCGCGGATGTCGTCAACGTGGTCTCGGTCGCCGGAACCGTCGCCGCCGGCGCGGCCGGCCCGTACACCGCGTCGAAGCACGCGCAGCTCGCGTTCTCGCGCTCGGTCGATGCCGAGCTGCGCCCGCGGGGCGTGCGCGTGCACACGATCCTGCCCGGCTTCGTCGAGACCGAGGGGTTTCCGCAGCGGCGACGTTTCGGGCCGAGGCTCTCGACGCTCGTCGCCGAGCCAGAGCTCGTCGCGGAGCGCGTGCTCGCGGCGATCGAGCACAACCGGCGCGAGGTCTTCGTCCCCCGCTGGTACCGCATCGCGCCCCTTGCGCAGGTCCTCGCGCCTCGCCTCGTCGCGCGGCTTGCAACGCGTGGAATCCGGCCCGCAGGCGACTAGGATGCGCGGCATCGCCGGTGACCTGACCGCCGCAGAGGTCGCGCCTGTCGCGGAGTTCCGCGCGGCGCTTCGACGCTTCATGCGCACGTCCGAGCGCAACGCGCGCGCCGCGGGGCTGACCCCGCAGCGCTACCTGCTCCTGCTGATGATCAAAGGCGCCGCCGACCGGAGCGAGAAGACCACGGTGACGGAGCTCACCGAGCGGCTCCAGCTCGCGCAGAGCACGGTGACCGAGCTCGTCAGCCGCGCCGAGGAGATCGGCCTCGTCACACGGGAACGCTCGGCCGACGACGGGCGGATCGCGTACCTGCGTCTCACCGACGAGGGCGAGCAACGCCTGGCCCGGTCGTTCACGAGCAACGAGCGCGAGCGACAGGCGCTGACCGAGGCGTTCACGCACCTCGAGGACAGCGTCCGTCCTCTGTGAGGATCGACTTCTTCTTCTGGAAGGACTGCCCGTCTCACCCCGAGGCGCGTGCGCTGCTACGCGAGGTGCTCGACGCGGCCGGGATCGACGCGGAGGTCGTGGAGCGCGAGGTCTTCTCCGAGCAGGAGGCCGAGGAGCTGGCGTTCCCGGGCTCGCCGACGATCCGCGTCGACGGCCGCGACGTCGATCCTGCCGGCGCATCCACGCGGCCCGCGCTGACCTGCCGCATCTACCACCTACCCGGCGGGCGCGTCTCGCCCGTCCCGTCCCGTGAGCAACTCGAGGAGGCATTGCGATGAGCGTTGCCCTTGGTACCGAGGCCCCGCAGTTCGACCTGCCCGGCGTGGACGGGCTGAACCATTCATTCGACTCGTACGGCGACGCCGAGGCGCTCGTGCTCGTGCAGTCGTGCAACCACTGCCCGTATGTGCAGGCGTGGGAAGGCCGGCTCTCGGCGATCGCCCGCGACTACGCCGACCGGGGCGTGCGCGTGGTTGCGGTGAACTCGAACGATGCGCAGAGCCATCCGGAGGACTCGTTCGAGGAGATGCAGAAGCGGGCTGCGTCGCAGGGCTTCGCGTTCGACTACCTCCACGACGAGCCCCAGGCCGTGGCCCGGGAGCTCGCCGCCGAGCGGACACCCGAGGTCTTTCTCTACGACCGCGACCGTCGCCTTGTGTACCACGGCGCGATCGACGACAACCGGGACGAGGACGCCGTGAGCCAGCGCTACCTGCGCGACGCGATCGCCGCCGTGCTCTCGGGCCAGGAGCCGCCGGTGAGCGAGACTCCCGCGGTCGGCTGCACGGTCAAGTGGAAGTGATGCGCTTTTCGAGCAGGTACCAGCCGAGCTCGGCGGTGTAGTCCGGCGGCGCCAGAGCCTCCGCCCGCGATCGGGCCTCGCCCTCGCAGCCGGCGAGGTCGAGGTACGGCCCGAGCTCGCGCGGCTCACGCTCGTACTCCGCGTCGACGAGCACGAGCTCGTTCGCCTCGAAGAGGTGCCGTAGATCGACGTCCGCTAGCGCACGGGTGTGCGACGGGTCACGCGCCCGCTCGAACGCGTTCAGCTCCACCGCGGCAACCGGGTCGACCGGCGCGAGCTGGTCGACGACGAGCACCCGCCCGCCGAGGCGCGTGACGCGCGCAAGCTCGGCGACCGCGAGCTCCGGGCGCGCGACGTGGTGCAGCGTCCGTAGGGTCGCGGCGAGGTCGAACGAGTCGGGCTCGAAAGGCAGCTTCATCGCGTCGCCCTCGACGAACTCGACATTCGGGAACCGCTCGCCGCGCCTCCGTCCCTGGTCGAGGAGCTCCGACACGAGGTCGACCGCGACCACCTCGCGGACATGCGCCGACAGCGCGAAGGCGAGCGCGCCAGGGCCGCTGCCGGAGTCCAGTGCCCGCTCGTCGCCGTTCGGCGCGACGAACCGGACGACCTTCGCCTCGAGCTCCTCGGCGCGCGCGTCCTGGCGCGCCGCGACGCGGTCAGCCGTCCTCGCGAACCGCTCCCGCGCTGCGTCTTGCATAGTCGAGCGCCTCCTCCTTGGTCGCGATCGTACCGGCGGCCCGCTCCTCCTCGATCTCAGCGAGCAGGCGCCCGATCTCGGGCCCCGGCGGTAGGCCGAGCTCGTCGCCGCGCAGGAGCGGCTCGGCCGGATCGTCACTGCGCGCCTGCTCGACAGCCTCCCGAAGCCCATCGGCGCCGACGTAGGCGAGCGCCTCGAGCGCCCACGGCTCGGTCGCCCGCCGGAAGCGGTGGATCGAGCGCGCGTCGTCGGTCGGCGGCTCGGCGCGGAGGAGCGCGGACGCCTGCCGCCGCAGCTCGTTTGGCACGGGGAACCGCCGCAGGCCGTCGCCGAAGACCGCTATCAGCCGGTAGTCCGGCGAGTCCCAGCGGTCGAGCCGGTCGTCGATCGTGCCGCCGAGCGGCGGAAGCAGGCCGAGCGCGTCGAGTCGGCGGTAGCCGCCCGACGAGAGCCGGCTCAGCTCGGCGACGATTCGCTCGGCCGCCGGCCGCGTCACGAGCTCGCTGTGCTCGCGCACGAGCGCCTCGGTCGGCTGGTCGAGCCGGAAGTCGAGCTCGTCCTCCAGCCGGACGGCGCGCAGGAGCCGCAGCGGGTCGTCGGCGAAGGCGCTCTCCTTGACGGCCTTCAGCCGCTTCCCGGCGAGATCGGCGTAGCCGTCGTAGGGATCGACGATCTCCTCGCTCCCGACCCGCTCGGCGATCGCGTTGATGCTGAAGTCGCGCGTCGCGAGGTCATCCTCGATCGAGCCCGGCAGCGGCGTGAAGTCGACCGTGCGGCCCGCTTCGAGCACGACCCGCCAGGCGCCGTGCCGCTCCGAGAGCGGGAACGGCGCGCCGCCGACGCGCGCCGCGAGCCGCCGGGCCGCGCCTTCCGGATCGCGAAGCGCGACGTCCACGTCGACGAGCGGCCGACCGAGCGCCTGGTCGCGAACCGCGCCGCCGACGATCCAGGCCTCCTCCCCGGCGAAGAGATCCTCGACGAGCTCAAGCATCGACGACCGTCCTCCGGGCCCTCCGCGAGTCTGCGTTGATCCCGCAGACGAGCTCGTAGTTGATCGTCCCGGCGACACGCGCGTGCGCCTCCGAGAGCACGCCGTGGCCGAGGATCGTCACCGGCGCGCCGACCGGCTCCTCGCCGTCGAGCTCGACGGCGAAGGCGTCCATCGAGACCGTGCCGACGACCCGGCGCGGCTCGCCGCTGACCCGCACCTCGGTACCGGTCAGGTCACGGCGGAAGCCGTCCGCGTAGCCGACCGGGACGATCCCGATCCAGGTCGGCCGCTCTGCGACGAATCGCCGCCCGTAGCCGCTGCTCTCCCCTGCCTCGAGCCGCTTCACCTGCGCCAGCTGGCTCCGCCACGAGAGCGCCGGCTCGAGCCCGTCCACTGCCGGGTCCTCGCCGAACGGCGAGAGGCCGTAGAGGGCGACGCCGCACCGCGCAGCATCGAAGCGCGCCGACGGCAGCCGCAGCGCGGCCGCGCTGTTCGCCACGTGGCGCATCAGGTCGGCGTACGGCTCAGTCGCGCGGCGGAAGCGCTCGACCTGCTCCTCGGCGAAGACGGGGTCTGAGTCGGCGGTCGCAAGATGCGACATCAGCCCGACGACCTCGCTCCCCGGCTGCGTCAGCTCGGAGAGCCCCCAGCGGCCCATGCCGGTGTCGAGCTTAAGGTGCACGCGCACGCCGTCCGGGATCTCGTCGCTCCAGACCACGAGCTCGAGCCGCGCGTTTCGCGCGTCGACCAGCTCGCGGCTGGACGACGTCGGCCCCATCACGACGATCCGCGCAAGCGCGAACTCGCCTCGCAGCTCCAGGGCCTCGGCGACGGTTGCCACGCACAGCGCGCCCGCGCCCTCGTCGAGCACGGCACCGGCGACATCGACCGCACCGTGGCCGTACGCGTTCGCCTTCACGACCGCCCAGAGCTGCGCGCCGTCCAGCGCGCGAAGCAGCGTGCGCGCGTTGCGGCGGACGGCCCCGAGGTCGACGGTCAGCTCAGATCGGTGCATCGAGCACCAGCGGCAACGCGGCCGAGATGTCGCTCGCGACCGCGCCCGACTGCGGGATCACGCGCGAGGCCAGCTGTTGCGCCGCGGCTCCAGCGGCTGCGGCCGTCCGCGCGTCGACGCCCTTCGACAGAAACGCGGCAACGATGCCGGTGAGGACGTCGCCGCTGCCGGCCGTGGCGAGGGCGGGCGTGCCGAGCGAGACGACGAGCAAGCCCTCCCCGGGCGCGGCGACGAGCGTGTCGGCTCCCTTCAGCAGGCACACGCAGTGGAAGTTCTCCGCAGCCCGCCGCACCGCCTCCAGCCGGTGAGCCGCGACCCAGTCCGACTGGACGCCGAGCAGGTGCGCGAGCTCGCCTTCGTGCGGCGTCAGCACCGTCGGGGCCCAGCGCTCGAACGGCTCGAGCCCGTGGAGCCCGTCGGCGTCCACGACGGCCGGGCGATCGAGCTCGGCAAGCAGCCGTCGGACGACCTCCTGCGGCCCCTGCCCGCGCCCGAGCCCCGGCCCGAGCGCGAGCGCGCCGGCCTTCGCCGCGAACTCGGCGATCGGGTCGATCGCGCGCGGCGAGATCAGGCCGTCGTCCTCCGGGCACGGCAGCTTCACCGCCTCGAGCAGGCGCTGCTCGAAGACGGCCAGCGTCGAGTCCGGAATCGCGACGGCGACGTAGCCGGCATCGGCACGGAACGCGGCCTCGGCCGTGAGGCACGGCGCCCCGCTGAGGCCGCGCGAGCCGCCGACTACGAGCACGGTGCCGGCCGTGTACTTGTTCTGCTCTGCGCGCCGGCGCGGGATCTCGGCCAGGATCGCCGGAGTCACCAGCCTGTGCTCGGTCTCGGCCGGTTCGAGCCCGATGTCGGCGACCACGACCTCCCCGGCGCGGAAGCGGCCGGGCGCGAGCTCGAGCCCGACCTTCGGCGCGTGCATCGTGACTGTGATCGTCGCGGTGACGCACGCGCCCGCGACCTCGCCCGTGGAGGCGTCCACCCCGGACGGGAGGTCAACGGCGACGATCGGTTTTCCCGACGCGTTCATCGCCTCGATCGCCTTGGCCGCGTCATCGCGCGGCTCGCCGTGGAAGCCCGTGCCGAAGAGCGCGTCGATCACGACGTGCGCCTCCTCGACGGGCGCGTCCTCGGCAGTGCGCGCGGCCTTGCCGGCGGACTCGAGCACTTCGAGCGCGATCCGCCCGTCCCCGCCGTTCGCGCCGCTGCCGCAGACGCCAACGAAGCGGTCCGCATCCGGGAAGCGCCGTAGCGCCTCCTCCGCGACCGCCCGCCCAGCACGGGCCATCAGCTCGTCGACGTCGTGGCCGGCCTCGGCCCGCTTCATCTCCTCGGCCGTGTACAGAGGGTCAAGCATCGGCGATCAAACACACCGCCTGCGCGAGCTCTTGCGAGTGCGTCATCGAGAGCTCGATCTCACCCGCGCCGACGCGCTCCGCCCACGCCTTCGTCTTGCCGCTCAGCGTCACGCCCGGCTTCGGCCGGCCCGCGATCTCGATCTCGCGCCACGTGAAGCGGACACCGGAGCCGAGCGCCTTGCCCACGGCCTCCTTCCCGGCGAAGCGCGCCGCGTAGTGCTGCGGCGGGTTCGGCTTCGAGTCGCAGTACGCGCGCTCCGCATCGGTGAAGCAGCGCTCCCGAAAGCTCGGGTAGCGCTCGAGCGCCCGCGCGATCCGCGGGATCTCGATCAGGTCGACGCCCACTCGCATCGAGCGAACTTTACGGCGCGGATTCAATCCAGCCGGGGAGCGCCGCGATCGAGGTGATGATCCCGTCGGGCTGCACGTGCGCCGCCTCGGCAACGTCCGGCCGGAACTTGCCCGTGCGGACGAGCACCGTGCGGAGCCCGCAGGACGCCGCGCCGGCGATGTCGGCCTCGATGTCGTCCCCGATCATCCAGGTCAGCTCCGGATCGGAGTCGAGCGCGTCGAGCGCGGCCTTGAAATAGGCGGGGCTCGGCTTGCCCAGCACCGTCGCCTCGGTGTCGGCGGCGTACTCGAGCCCGGCGACGAACGCGCCGGAGTCGAGCAGCGGCCCGCGCGCGGTCTGCCACCAGCGGTTCTTGTGCAGGCAGTAGAGCTCCGCGCCCGCCTGCAGCTCGGCGAAGGCCCGCGCGAGGTTCATGTAGCTGAAGACTTGATTGGTCTCGAAGGTCTCGTCGGCGCCGCCGATCAGGACCGCGTCCGCGCCCTCGCCGACTAGCTCGATCCCCTCGAGGTCCTCGATCATGTCGGGCATCGTCAGGGCAAGGACGCGCTTGTCCTTCAGCGCGTGCGCCGCGGCGACGGGTGTCGTCTGGAGCTCCTCGTCCTCGAGCTCGACGCCGAAGCCGCGGATCTGCTCCGCCAGGCGCCGGCGAGAGTGCGTGGTGTTGTTCGTGACGAAGCGAAGGCGGTGTCCGTTCTCCCGCAGCTGTTCCACCGCCTCGGCCGCGCCAGGGATGGCCGTGCCCGAGACATGGAGGACGCCGTCTACGTCAAGGAGAATGCCTGCCATGGAGCGCGAGTCTAGGTCGAACGGCCCCACCGGCAAAGCCAGCGAGGCCTCCAATCGGCATCGCGAGCGACGCCTCCGGGTGACCCGGTCGGTTTCGATCCCCCGCTCGGAGATCGAGCTGCGCTTCTCGCGCTCGAGCGGGCCGGGCGGCCAGCACGCGCAGAAGAGCGACACGCGTGTGGAGGCGACCTTCGACGTCGAGGCCTCATCCGCGCTCTCGCAGGCGCAGAAGCGGCGCGTGGTCGCGAAGGCCGGGCCGGTGCTGCGAGCGGTCGCGCAGGACGAGCGCAGCCAGTGGCGCAACCGCGAGCTCGCGACCGAGCGGCTCGTGGAATCGCTGCGCGAAGCGTTGCGGGTCCCACGACGCCGGCGGCCAACGAAGCCCGGCAAGGCCGCCGTCGAGCGGCGACTCGACCAGAAGCGTCGCCGCGGCCGGCTGAAGCGCGAACGCCGCGACCTGGAATAGACGGCGCACTCCGCGCGCCGCAAACTCTTTACCGGAGCCTTACGCCACTCTTACGGCCGTCTAACGGCCCGCTGACATCGCAGGGAAAGCATTAGAGCGTCTCCATCGTGCTTCATCGAACAAGGAGCTCGTCATGAGAAAGCACGCTCTCCTCCTAGCTGTGCTGGCACTCGCAGTGTTGGGCGCCGGAGCCTCGGCGACCCTCGCAGCGCGCGCCGGCGGCGGCGTCCTCTACGTCTTCAACGGTCGGCTGATGAGTGACGCGGACAGTGGCTCGACGATCGCGGTCGACGTGAACGGCGGCAACCGCGCCGCGTTGAAGAAGCTTGTCGGCCAGAGCGACAGCGGCCAGTTCGCCGTGGACTCGAACACGCAGTACCTCCGCTGGACGCACGGCGTCCCGACCGTCGTGACGGAGTCGAACCTGCTCGCCGGCGACCGTGTCAGCGTGCGGGTCATCGCCGACCGCCGCGCATCGCTGGCCGGTATTGAGGCCACGGCCGCCCGCCGTGTCGCGGACTCGGGTGCGACCGGCCGCTTCCCCAGCCAGCCGCTCTGGCTGTTCATCGGGACGCTCGACGGCTCCGCCTCGGGTGGTCACCTGACTCTGCACGTCAGGGACGGCAACCTGCGCGCCCTACGCGCGATGCTCGGCCAACCTCTCGACGAGACGTTCCGCTACGACGCGCACACCGTCTTCGTCGAGTGGCGGGGCGGCGTGCCGACGGTCGTCTCCCCCGGCGACCTTCAGCCCGGAGATCGCATCGCTGTTCGAATTCGAGCGCCGCGCGCGTTCTCGCTGGCACAGGTCGAACAGGTGCCTGCGAACCACGTCGGCGACCGCCAGCCCGCGGCGTAGCCCGCTCGTCGTTCGATCCGCCTGGAGAGGCCGCTCCGCGGCCTCTCCTTATTTCTCGGCCCGCTCGATGAAGCCGCGCACCAGCTCGAGTGTCCGCTCAGGCTCCTCGGCCTGCGACATGTGCGAGCTCTCCTCGAGCACGACGAACTCCGAGCCGGGAATCGCGCGATGCGCGACCTCGACGGTCGCGGGCGTGACCTCGTCGTGCCGGCCGCAGAAGAGGAGGGTCGGCACCTCGATCCGCCCGAGCTGCGAGGTGATCTCCCAGTCCTTGATCGTGCCGATCACATGGAACTCGCTCGGGCCGTTCATCGCGTGGTAAACCTCCGGGTTCGCCTCCAGCACGTCGAAGCACTCGACGAGCCAGTCGGGCCACGGTTCGGCTCGGCAGAGGTGCCGCTTGTAGAAGACCATCACCGCCTCCTCGTACGCCGGGTCGGAGGTGGTGCCGGCCTCCTCGTGCTCCCGCAGGGTCGCCTCGACCTCGGGCGGTAGCTCCGAGCGCAGGCGCTGCAGCTCCACCATCCAGCCCGGGACGCTCGGCGGCGAGCTCTCGACGATCAACGAGACGAGCCCTTCGGGCCGCGTGGTGGCGTACTGCATGCCGAGCATCCCGCCCCACGAGTGGCCGAGTACGTGGACGCGCTCGAGCCCTAGCGCCTCGCGGACGGCGCCGACCTCCTCGACGTACAGCTCGGGCGTCCACATCGATGGGTCGTGCGGCCCGCTCACTGCCGAGTTGCCCGCTCCAAGCTGGTCGTAGAAGACGACCTGTCGCTCGTCGGCGAGAGCCTCGTAAGGCTTCACGTGAAGCCAGTTCGCGCCCGGGCCGCCGTGCAGGCACAGCAGCGGAAGGCGTCCGTTCCCGCGCTCGGGCCCCACGGCCCGGTACCAGGTCTCGTAGCCGTGAAACGGGATCCGGCCCTCGCTTCCCACCCGCCGTTTATACAGCGCCGCGACTAGGCTGCACCGGCGATGCGGCTCTGGGGGTCAATCGGAGGCGGCCGCGACATGGCGGTCGACCTCGGAACTGCGAACACGCTCGTGTTCATTCGCGGGCGCGGCATCGTGCTGTTCGAGCCGTCCGTGGTCGCGATCTCCGAGGAGACGGGCCGCGTCCATGCCGTCGGCGCCGAGGCCAAGCGGATGATCGGCCGCACGCCCGCGTCGATCCGCGCCATACGACCGCTGCGACACGGCGTGATCGCCGACTTCGAGATCACCGAGGAGATGCTGCGCCACTTCATCTCGAAGGCCGGCGGGTCCCGGTTCAGCTTCGCGCGCGTCGTTCTCTGCGTCCCGAGTGGGATCACCGACGTCGAGCGGCGCGCTGTCGACGAAGCCACGCGCGCTGCCGGGGCGCGATCGGTCTACCTGATCGAGGAGCCGATGGCCGCTGCGATCGGCGCCAACATGCCGGTCGCGGAGGCGGTCGCGAGCATGGTGATCGACATCGGCGGCGGCACGACCGAGGTCGCGGTCATCTCGCTCGGCGGGATGGTGGTCTGGGAGTCGATCCGCGTCGGCGGCTACGAGATGGACGAGGCGATCGTCGACTACGTCAAGAGCATGCACAAACTGCTGATCGGCCAGGAGACCGCCGAGGCGGCCAAGATCGCCGTCGGGTCGGCCTGGCCGCTCGACGACCCCGCAGAGACGTCCGTGGCGGGGCGCGACCTCGTCACGGGCTTGCTGCGCCGCGTGACGGTCTCGGGCAGCGAAATTCGCAGGGCACTCGAGCCGCCGGTCGGCCGCATCGTGGCCGCTGTCAAGGACACGCTCGAGAGAACCCCGCCGGAGCTCGCTGCGGATCTCGGCGAGCGCGGGATCGTGCTCGCCGGCGGCGGCGCACTCCTGCGCGGGCTCGACGAGAAGCTCCGCAGTGAGGTCGGCCTGCCGGTCCAGCTCGCCGAGTCGCCGCTGACTTGCGTCGCCGAGGGCGCAGGCCGCAGCCTCGACGAGCTCGAGACGCTG
This sequence comes from Gaiellales bacterium, assembly GCA_038237925.1. Taxonomy (GTDB): domain Bacteria; phylum Actinomycetota; class Thermoleophilia; order Gaiellales; family Gaiellaceae; genus AC-32. Next base: position 60,442 of record JBBRYF010000004.1, read on the forward strand.
GACCGGGCCGCGAAGGCCCAGCGCCGCACGCGCAGCCGTCGCTAGCCGCGCGGGAGGTACGCAAGCAGCCGCTCGACTGCGCTCGGCTGAGTTGCCGCGGGAGTCGCCAAGAAGGCGGCCAGCCGCTCCGCCTCTTCTTCCTCGAGCGACACGGCCGCCTCGGCGACGCCCTCCGCGCTCCAGACGCTGAAGCGCACGTGCGGCTCCTCGGTCAGGTAGCGCGAGACGCGCAGAGCCCGCCCGAAGTCGCGCGGGTGGGCGCGGAAGAACTCGACGAGCTTGCTGCGCTGCGGCGACGCGCACCAGGGACAGAAGCGGTACGCCGCCTCGAGCTCCCCACCGCACTCGGCACAGACGCGCATCTGCCTCCTTTGTCCGACCGAACCGTACTACGCACGCGGGTATCGCTCCGGGTCGGCCTCGAACTTCGCGCGGCAGCCGGGGCCGCAGAAGAAGTGTCGCTTGCCGCCGTGCTCGAGCGAGAGCGCCTTGCTCCGGTCAACGGTCATGCCGCAGACCGGGTCGCCGGCGCCGCGCCGCAGTGTCAAACCGAAGAGCACGGCCGCGACGAGCGTGAACACGATGTTCAGCACCGCCGTGTAGTTCCAGGAGATTCCGCGTTCGGTGATCGACTGGATCGACGGACGCTGAGTCGGCATGAGCCCGGTCGCGTCGAAGATCCCGTCGATCGCGAGGGCCGCCGCTGCCATGGCGCCGAACATCAGCCCGACGAGCAGCGCCGCCACCCGCCAGCCGTAGTAGCGGCCGTAGATGACGACGATCGGGACGATGATCAGGTCGGCGTAGATGAACGCGATCACGCCCGAGAACGAGATCCCGCCGCCCCAGAGCACCGCCGCCAGCGGGATGTTCCCGACTGAGCACACGAACGATAGCACCGCAACGAGCGGCCCGACGACCACGTTCTCGAGCAGCTGGGGCGCCCCGCCGGTCCCCGTCAGGAAGAGGCTGTTGAAGAAGTCCTTCGGCAAGAGCGTCACGAAGCCGGCGATCAGGAACCCCGCGCCGATCTCACGCCAGAGCATCTCCCAGTCGCCGCGGAAGTTGTGCGCCACGTCCGACCAGCCCTGCAGCGAGAACAGGCGCGAACCGCCGGCCGAATGGTGCTGATGGCCGGTGTCGGCGGCCAGGGCGTGCTCTCGCGTGCGCTCCTCGGCCTGCCGCGACACGAGCACGCGGATGCCGATCCACATCAGCAGGATCAGGAGCAGCCCACCTGCGAACTCGGCGACGGTGAACTGCCAGCCGAGGAAGACCCAGATCACGATCCCGATCTCGAAGACGAGGTTCGTCGAGGCGAACTGGAAGACCATCGCCGCCGCGAGACTCGCGTCCTTCTGGAAGAGCGACTTCGCGATCGCGACGGCGGCGTAGCTGCACGACGAGGATGCGGCACCGAGACCGGACGCCAGCACGAGCGCCTTCGGCCCGCGGCCGCCGAGAGCCCGCTCGAGCCGGTCGCGCGGCACCCAAGCCTGGACGATCCCCGAGAGCAGGAAGCCGAGCACGAGCGCCCACCAGACCTCCCACGCCATCTGCGCGCCGTTCCAGAGGCCTTGCGCAAGCTGATCGACCACGTGCACGGGCTGACGCTAGCGCGCCGGGGCTACTCGACGGTGACGGTCTTCGCCAGGTTGCGCGGCTGGTCGACGTTCAGGCCGCGCAAACGGGCGATTCGGTACGCGAGCAGCTGCAGCGGCACGACCGCCAGCACGGACTGCAGGAAAGCCGGCGAACGCGGGATGTAGATCACGTCGTCGGCGTGATGCTGGATGTCCTCGTTGCCGTCGGTCGCGATCGCGATCACGTGCGCGCCGCGCGCCCGCGTCTCCTGGATGTTGGAGACGACCTTGTCGTAGATCAGCTTCTGGTCGGTCGCGACGCAGACCACCGGCGTGCCCTCCTCGAGCAGCGCGATCGGCCCGTGCTTCATCTCGCCGGCGGAGTAGGCGTCGGTCGGGATGTACGAGATCTCCTTCAGCTTCAGCGCGCCCTCGAGCGCGACCGGGACGCCGATGTGGCGGCCGAGGTAGAGGAAGAACGGCTTGTCGTAGAAGCGCTGGGCGATCTCGTCGATCGGGTGGTCGCCGTCGAGGAAGCGCTCGATCTTCTGCGGGAGCTCGTACAGCTCGTTGAGGATCACCTCGACCTCGTCGGCCGGCAGCGTCTTGCGCACCTGCGCGAGCTTGAGGCCGATCAGGGCGAGCAGGGCGACCTGGGCGGTGAACGTCTTCGAGGCGGCGACGCCGATCTCGAGGCCGCAGCGCGTGTAGAGCACGCATTCGGCCTCACGCGTGATCTGCGAGCCCATCACGTTCGTGATCGCGAGCGTCCGCGCCCCGAGCTCCCGAGCGAGCTTGACGGCGTTGACCGTGTCCCGGGACTCGCCCGACTGCGAGATCGCGATCACGAGCGTGTCCTTCGAGAGGACCGGGTTCCGGTAGATCCACTCGCTCGCGATGTCGGGCTCGACCGGTAGGCGCGCCCACTCCTCGATCATGTAGCGGCCGACCACGCCGGCGTGGTACGAGGTGCCGGCGGCGACGATCACGATGCGGCGGAGGTTGCGGAGCTGCTCCTCGGTCATCCCGAGGGTCTCGAGCACGAGCGTCCCGTGGCGAACCCGGTCGCCGAGCGTCTCGGCGACGGCCTGCGGCTGCTCGTAGATCTCCTTGAGCATGAAGGTCTCGTACCCGCTCTTCTCCGCGGCCTCCATGTCCCAGTCGACCTCGATCACCTCACGCTCGAGCTCGCCCTTCTCGACCGACACGAAGCGGGAGCCCTCGGGCGTGATCGAAACGACCTCGCCGTCCTCGATCAGCTGGATCGAGCGGGTCTCCCCGATGAACGCTGCGGCCATCGAGGCGAGGTACATCTCGCCGTTTCCGACCCCGACGAGCAGCGGGCACTGAAGCCGTGCGCCGACGAGCTCCTCTGGGTGGTCGTGGTGGATCACGACGAAGGCGAAGTGACCCTCGAGCTCGCGGTAGGCCGCGCGCGTTGCCTCGAGCAGGTCGCCGTCGTAGTGGCGCTCGATCAGGTGGACGACCACCTCGGCGTCAGTCTCGGTCTGGAAGCGGTGGCCTTCCGCCTCGAGCGAGCCCTTCAGCTCGCGGTAGTTCTCCACGATCCCGTTGAGCACGATCGCGAGCTTGCCCTCGTCGCAGCCGGTCAGCGGGTGCGCGTTCTGGAGCGTGACGGCGCCGTGGGTGGCCCAGCGGGTGTGGCCGAGGCCCGTCGTCGCGTGGGAGCCGTTGGAGCCGGCCTGCTTCTTCAGGACTTGGAGGTTGCCGACGGCGCGGTCGTATTCCAGGCCGTCGTCCTCCAGCAGCGCGATGCCGGCCGAGTCGTAGCCGCGGTACTCGAGCCGCTCGAGGCCGGCGACCAACAGGTCCTTACAGGGCTTCTGCCCGACGTATCCGATGATCCCGCACACGCCGAAACCTCCCTTAGAACGCGAAAGGCCCGGCTGCTCTCCCGGGCCCCTCGTTGGGCCAGGTCAGCCGAGCTCTCGTCTCACGAGAGCGGAGATCGTACCACAGGCTTCCTCTGCCTCCATCCTCGTTTCGGCCTCCGCCAGCACGCGGATGACCGGCTCCGTGCCGGAAAGCCGCACCAGAACCCGGCCGCGGCCCTCGAAGCGCTCGTTCAGGCGCTCCACCTCGCCCTTGACGGCCTCCGGAACGTCCTTCCGCGCGACGCGGATGTTCTCCTTCGCCTGTGGGAACCGCTGCATCGCCGCAGCGGCCTCCTCGAGCGTTCGGCCCTCGAGCGCGCCGCAGAGCAGCAGCGCAGCCGCGAGCCCGTCGCCGGTGACGTGGTCGCGCAGGTAGATCAGGTGGCCCGACTGCTCGCCGCCGAGCACTCCGCCCTCCCGCCGCAGCGCCTCGAGCACGTACCGGTCGCCGACGTCGGTCGTGACCACGCGGATCCCGCGCTCCTCGGCGAGCCGGTGGAGGCCGAGGTTCGCCATCACGGTCACCGCGACCAGGTCGACCTCGAGGTGCAGCATCAGGATCGCGAGGATCTGATCGCCGTCGACGACCTCGCCGCGCGCGTCCACGGCGAGCATCCGGTCGCCGTCGCCGTCGAAGGCGACGCCCAGGTCGGCCCCCGAGCTAGTGACAGTCTGTTGCAATGCGCTGAGGTCGGTGGCGCCGCAGCCGACGTTGATGTTCGTGCCGTCGGGATCGGAGCCGATCGCGGTCACGTCCCCGCCGAGGCGCGTGAAGGCCTTCGGCGCGATCCCGGAGTACGCGCCGTTGGCGCAGTCGACGACGAGCTTCAGGCCGGACAGGTCGGTACCGAAGCGCTCGACGATGTGGTCGAGGTAGCTCTCGGTCGCGACGCTGACGTGGTCGACCTCACCGGGCGGCCCGGCGAAGGGCACGTCGAACAGCGATTCGATCTCCTCCTCCGCCGCGTCGGTGAGCTTCCTGCCCTCGCCGTCGAAGAGCTTGACGCCGTTGTACTCGGGCGGGTTGTGCGACGCCGAGATCACCGCGCCGAGGTCGAGCGCGAGTAGCGCGACCGCAGGCGTCGGCAGCACGCCGGCGAGAATCGCGTTCCCGCCTGCCACGGCGACGCCTCGCGCGAAGGCCTCCTCGAGCTCGACGCCCGAGGCGCGCGTGTCGCGCCCGACGAAGACGCGCCCGCCGTTCGACCACAGCGTCGCTGCGCGCCCGAGGCGCTCCACGAGCTCCGGGGTCAGCTCCTCACCGACGACGCCACGGACCCCGTCCGTTCCGAAATACCGTCTAGGCACGGCGGCGGAGACTACCCTCCGGACTGCGTTGCCCCGCAGCTACCCCGGCGCGATTCCGACGAGTCGGCTGCGACTCATCGAGATGGATCGGTACCGACGGGTATAGGAGCGCGCGGAGACGACGCTCTCCGTGCGCGTTATCCGCGCGTTCCGCGCGCGCGAAGCCAGTCCAAGCGCTACAGCGCAGCTTTAGCGCTTACTAAACTGCGGCGCCTTGCGGGCCTTGTGCAGGCCGGCCTTCTTGCGCTCGACGATCCTCGCGTCACGCGTCAGGAACCCGGCGCGCTTGAGCGCGATGCGCAGCTCCGGATCGGCCTCGACGAGCGCGCGCGCGATACCGTGGCGGATCGCGCCGGCCTGGCCGCTCGGCCCGCCGCCGTGCACGCGGACGCGCACGTCGAACGTCCCCTCGACTCCCGCGACCTTCAGCGGCGCAAGCGCCAGCTCGCGGTGAGTCGCACGGGGGAAGTACTTCTCGATCGTGCGGCCGTTCAGCCACGTCGTGCCGTCACCGGGCCGCAGGATCACGCGCGCCACCGATGTCTTGCGCTTGCCGGTGCCCTGGTACTGCGCGAGCTCGGTCATGCGTTCACCTTCAATTCTTTCGGCCCCTGGGCCTCGTGCGGGTGCTCGGGGCCGGCGTAGATCTTCAGCTTCCCGATCTGGGCGCGCGCGAGGCGGTTGCGGGGGAGCATCCCCTTGACGGCCTTGCGCAGCACCTCGGTCGGCCGGCGCTCGAGCTCCTCACGCAGCGTCCGGCTCCTCAGCCCGCCCGGGTAGCCGGAGTGCCGGTGGTACATCTTGTCGTCGAGCTTGTTTCCCGTCACGGCGATCTTCTCGGCGTTCACGACCACGACGAAGTCGCCCGTGTCGACGTGCGGGGTGTACTGCGGCTTGCCTTTGCCGCGGAGCGTCTCCGCGATCTGCGTAGCCAGACGGCCAAGCGTCTTCCCTTCGGCGTCGACGAGGTACCAGCTGCGCTCGACCTCGCCTGGTTTTGCGGTCCAGGTCTTCATGACAGAAAAGTGGCGGACTCAACGTCCGCCGGCGCGAAATGCTAGCAGCCCTTCGCGGAAGGCCGCCGCGCCGCCATGGCTCGGGTGCCTCACGTACGGCCCGCCGAGCACGGCCTGGGCTAGGCGGCCGACGGCGATGACGCGACGGCCGCGCGCCAGCTCCGCGAGGAACGGCGCGGCCGCCTCGGTCTCGGCGCGGGTCGGCCGGCGGTTGGTGTCCGGCCGCCGAGGCAAGTGCGGGTGGGTCGGGACGACGTTCCAGCAGAGCGTCTCCTCCTCGAGCCCGAGCTCGACCAGGGTGCGGCGGACGATCGTCGCGGTCGCCTCGGCCGGCCCGCCGCCGGTGAGCTGGCGCTCCGAGGTGAACGGGATGCCGGAAACGCGCGCGCCGCGGTGGCCCGCGGCCTCGCCGACGAGGAGCAGCCGCGCGTCTTGCCTGGAGCGCAGTACGCGAGCAGCCGTTCGGACCGCGCGGCGGCGCCCGCGCCGTCACGATAGAAGTTGAACGTCGCGCCGATCGTGGCGCGGCGCAACCGCTCGATGAGCTCCTCCATTCGCATCCGGACTCTGACCGACGGCGGCCAGCAGCCGCTGGAGGTGGCGCGCGAGGTCGCCGACTTCATCGCGTCGGCACAGCGCTCGCTCGATCTGGCGCAGTACGACTTCCACCTCGGCGAGGAGACCGCGGCGGTCGTCGGCGGCGCGATTCGCGATGCGCACGCTCGCGGAGTCGCGGTACGGATCGCCTACAACGTCGACCACGCCAACCCGATCCCCGTGCCGCCGCCGCCGGAGCCCGACGCGCAGCTGATCGCGTCGCTCGGCGTCCCCGCCAAGGCGGTCGCAGGCGTGCCCGACCTGATGCACCACAAGTACGTCGTCCGCGACGGCGAGGCGCTCTGGACCGGCTCGACGAACTGGACCGACGACTCGTGGTCGCGGCAGGAGAACGTGATCGTCACCGCAGATTCGGCAGACCTCGCGCACGCGTTCACGCTCGACTTCGAGGAGCTCTGGAACGTCGGAGACGTGGAGAAGAGCGGCTTCGTCGAGCCGCGGCCGGCCGACGTCGGCGGGATCAAGGTGCGGCCGTGGTTCACACCGGGCTTCGCGGACGCGCTCACGCACCGGATCGCGAAGAAGATCGGACACGCCCAGCGGGTGCGGATCTGCTCGCCGGTGATCACCTCGGCACCGGTGCTCGCGACGCTGGCGCAGCGGATCGCCGACGGGAGCGGCGACATCGCCGGCTGCGTCGACGGCACGCAGGTCGACGAGGTGATCCGGCAGTGGCAGGCCGACGGCAACGTCTCCTGGAAGCTGCCGCTCCTGCGCCAGGTGCTCGCCGGGGAGTTCACCGGCAAGCGCTCGGATCCGTGGGAGCCGACCGGCAGCCTGCACAACTTCATGCACGCGAAGCTGGTCGTCGCCGACGACGTCGTGTTCACGGGCTCGTTCAACCTCTCGCACTCGGGCGAGAAGAACGCCGAGAACGTGCTCGAGATCGAGGACGCCGGGCTAGCTGCGCAGCTGAGCGCGTACGCGGACGAAGTGCGTGGGCGGTACCCAGCCTTTAGCTCCCAGGCCGATTCTGCCTCACCAGGCGCTCCCTAGCGGCCTCGCGGCCCGGCCGGACCGGCCAGGCCTGTGGACGAACCGTCACACCTTCGTTCCACCAGCCCTGCCGGCGCGGGCCAACCATCAGGGACAGTCCCTGGCGGTACTGCCGGTACGGCGTTCAGCGCGGCATGGCTACTCCCACTCGATCGTCGACGGCGGCTTCGACGTGATGTCGAGCACGACGCGATTCACTGCCGGGACCTCGTTCACGATCCGCGACGAGATCGTCTCCAGCAGGTCGTACGGCAAGCGCGCCCAGTCGGCGGTCATCGCGTCGTCGCTCGTCACTGCGCGCACCACGACCGGGTAGCCGTAGGTCCGCTCGTCGCCCTGGACGCCGACCGAGCGGATCGCCGGCAGCACCGCGAACGACTGCCACAGCTCGCGGTAGAGCCCGGCGCGCCGGATCTCCTCCTGCAGGATCGAGTCAGCCTCGCGCAGGATCTCGAGTCGCTCGCGCGTCACCTCGCCGATGATCCGGATCGCGAGGCCCGGCCCCGGGAACGGCTGGCGCCAGATCATCCGCTCAGGCATCCCCAGCTCCTCGCCGACACGCCGCACCTCGTCCTTGAACAGCAGCCGCAGCGGCTCGACGAGCTCCATCTCCATGTCGTCGGGCAGGCCGCCGACGTTGTGGTGCGACTTGATCGTCGCCGCGACCGAGGCGTCGCCGCCAGACTCGATCACGTCCGAGTAGAGCGTCCCTTGGACCAGATGCTTGATCGGAGGCGCCGACTTGCCGGCGCCGTCTGAAGGACGTGCGGGCTTTGCCCGCGCGTCCGTTTGGGACAAACGGGTCGACTCCTCCTCGAAGACCCGGATGAACTCCTCGCCGATCCCCTTGCGCTTCTGCTCCGGGTCGACCACGCCGTCGAGCCGCGCCAGGAAGCGATCCTGCGCCTGGACGTGGACGAGCGGGACGTGGAAGTGCCCCTCGAAGGTCTCGACCACCTGCGCCGCCTCGTCCTTGCGCAGGAAACCGTGGTCGACGAAGACGCAGACGAGCTGGTCGCCGATCGCCTTGTGGACGAGCAGCGCCGCGACCGCCGAGTCGACGCCGCCAGAGAGCGCGCAGAGCACGCGGTCGGAGCCGACCTGGGCCCGAATCCGCTCGACCTGTTCCTCGATCACGGCCGCGGCCGTCCAGGTCGGCGGCGCGTCGGCCACGCCGTAGAGGAAGTTCTTCAGCAGCTCCTGCCCGTGCGGCGTGTGGACGACCTCCGGGTGGAACTGGACGCCGTAGAGCCCGCGCTCCGGATCCTCGAACGCGGCCACCGGAGCCGCGGGCGACCCCGCCGTCACGCGAGCGCCCTCAGGCGGCGCGGCCACCGAGTCGCGGTGGCTCATCCAGCCGGTCTGCTCCTCCGGCAGCCCCGCGAAGAGCGCGCTCTCCGGCTCGGTGCGCACGTCCGTCTTCCCGAACTCCGAGACCCCGGTGCGCTCGACTGAGCCGCCGAGCTCCTGCGCCATCAGCTGCATGCCGTAACAGATGCCGAGCGTCGGCACCCCGAGCGAGAACAGGCCCGGGTCGACCTTCGGCGCGCCCGGCGCGTACACCGACGCTGGCCCGCCCGAGAGCACGAGCGCCCGCGGCCGCCGGGCCCGGGCCTCTGCCGCCGTGATCGAGTGGGGCACGAGCTCTGAGTACACGCGCGCCTCGCGCACCCGCCGCGCGATCAGCTGCGCGTACTGCCCGCCACAGTCGAGCACGAGCACGGGACGGTCCTCCGGCGACGGCTCCGGAACCGGGAGCGGAACGACTTCGCCCGGCACTACCCCATGCCGATCCGCTGGGCCTGCTGGAGCGACTTGCCCTCGGTCTTGATCGACGGCGCGAGCATCACCTCGGCCTTCTGGAAGTCGTGGATCGACTCGTACCCGCAGGTCGCCATCGACGTGCGCAGCGCGCCCATCAGGTTGAGCGTGCCGTCGTTCTCGCGCGCGGGGCCGATCACGATCTCCTCGAGGGTCGCGTTCTGGTCGACGGCCACCCGCGCCCCGCGCGGCAGCGTCGGGTGGAAGGTCGCCATCCCCCAGTGGAAGCCGCGGCCCGGCGCTTCCTTCGCCCGGGCGAGCGGGGAGCCGACCATCACCGCGTCCGCGCCGCAGGCGATCGCCTTCGAGATGTCGCCGCCGGTGCGCATGCCGCCGTCGGCGATCACGTTCACGTACTTGCCGGTCTCGAGCAGGTGCTGGATGCGAGCCGCGGCCGCATCGGCGATCGCGGTCGCCTGCGGGACGCCGACGCCCAACACGCCGCGCGTGGTGCACGCCTGGCCCGGCCCGACGCCGACGAGCACGCCCTCGGCGCCTGTGCGCATCAGGTGCAGCGCCGTCTGGTACGAAGCACAGCCGCCGACGATGGTCGGGATCGGCAGCGACGCGATGAACTCCTTCAGGTTGAGCGCGTGGCCATTCGATGAGACGTGCTCGGCGGAGACGACGGTGCCCTGGATCACGAGCACGTCGAGCCCGGCCTCGAGCGCGATCTCGTAGTGGTCGCGCACCTTCTGCGGCGTCAGCGACCCGGCAGCGAGCACGCCCGCGGCCTTGATCTCCTCGATTCGCTGGGCGATCAGCTTGGGCTCGACCGGACGCTCGTAGATCTTCTGCATCCCGCCGGTCGCCTGCTCCTTCGTGAGCTTCGCGATCTTCTCGAGCTCGCGCTCGGGCTTGTCATAGCGCGTGAAGATGCCCTCGAGGTTGAGGACGCCGAGGCCGCCGAGCTTGCCGAGCTCGATCGCCGTTTTCGGCGAAACGACCCCGTCCATCGCCGAGGCGATCAGCGGCAGCTCGAGCAGGTGCGGGCCGAGCTTCCAGCCGATGTCCACGTCCTGCGGATCCCGCGTGCGCCGCGACGGCACGATCGCGATGTCGTCGAAGCCGTATGCCTGTCGCGCCTTCTTTCCTCGCCCGATCTCGATCTCCACCCGCTACCTCCCCTAGATGCAGAACGGCCCAGACGCCGTTGCCGCCTGGGCCGAAAAATCGCTCTTGCCGCCGTCTCTCAAGTGGACGGCGATCGTAGCACCACTCCTGGACGTCGCTAGCGGCGGCGAAGGTACGGCACGCAGAAGACGTTCGGGCAGTGCAGGCCCTTGACGCGGTTGCCGTCGACGTCGCGGTAGCTGACGAACGGCAGGCCGTCGGACCCGATCGTGATCGAGGTGTTCCAGCCGACCTGGCCCGCGGTGTCGACCGCGACCGTCGAAGAGGTCGTGCAGGCGACGTTGGCGCAGTGTGCGACCTTCAGGTCCTGCCTTGCTCCAGTGCCATCGTAGTAGCTGATCACGCCGAGCCCGTCGACGCCGAGCGTGATCGCCGAGTACTCGCCCTCGATCCCGCTCGAGTCGACCGTCGAGAGCGTCGCGCTCGTGCAGGCGACGTCGTCGCAGTGCGCCACCTTGAGCGAGCTCGCGGTGGCATCGCGGTAGCTGACGAGGCCGAGGCCGTCCGAGCCGATCGTGAGCGACGTGTAGAAGCCGGCGTTGTTCGAGGTGTCGAAGGCTGTCGTGGTCGAGGCCGCACAGAGAGCGTCGGCGCAGTGGGCGACTTGGAGGTCGCCGTTGACGTTGTCCAGGTAGCTGACGAGCGGCACCCCGTCGGCCCCGATCGCCAGCGACGAGTACGCCTGGCTCGTGGCGTCGATCGCGTTCGAGGTCACGCTCGAGCAGGCGACATTCGTGCAATGCGCGACGCGGAGGCTGCCGTTGTCGACGTAGCCGATCAGGCCGAGGCCGTCGGCGCCGACGGTGATCGAGGTCGCGTCGTCGGCAACCGTTCCGCTCGAGACGACGGTCGTCGTCTGGAACCCGGTGCACGCGAGGGTCGTGCAGTGCGCGACCTTGAGGTTGTGGTTCGTGGCGTCGAGGTAGCTGACGAGGCCGAGCCCGTCCGAGCCGACCGTGACCGCCGGATAGCGGCCCATGTTCGGTGTCGAGGCGTCGACCGGGGTGCTCGTCGGCGCCGAGCAGACGGCGTCGTTGCAGTGGACGACGACGAGGCGGTTGTTCGAGCCGTCGAATACTGCGACGAGAGGGAACCCGTCCGCGCCGGAAACGCTCGAGGAATGCGCGCCGCCCGCGCTGACGGTGACCTTCGAGATCGTCGCGCGGCCGAGGTTCAGCAGACCGAAGCCGCCGGGCGGGCCGACCGGCCCTTGCACGCCCGTCGTCCCCTTCGGCCCTGCTGGCCCGGTCGTGCCTTTCGCCCCGCGGATGCCGAGGATGCCCTGCGGCCCCTGCGGGCCGATCGGTCCGGCCGGTCCGCGCGCGCCTTCGCGCCCCGGAGGGCCTTGCACGCCGCCCGGGAGCACCGAGGCGGGGAACTTGCCGTCCTTGCCGAGCGGCAGCAGCTTGCCCGCCTTCGGCTTCTTCGAGGCGCCGATGCCGCCGACCTTGGCGGCGTTCTTCGCGTAGAGAGCGAGGCGCACGGCAACGCCGCGGGCCGCGATTCCCGGGGATGTGACGCTGAGCACAGCGATCGAGAGAGCCGCCGCAGACAGCACCACAGGCAGGCGCTGGCGATTCATCGCCGTGCAGGTATCGGCCCGGACAGCCGCGCGCTTTAGGCGCCGTCAGTCACTGGCGACGGGCTCGAGCTGCGCGACCTCGATCGCGCTCACCAGCCGGCCTGCCTCGCGCGGCTCGAACCGGCCGGCTCCGATCTCGAGCGTAGAGGCCGCACCGGCGGCGACGGCGCTGCGCAGCGCCTCTTCGTCGGCGCGACCGTCGAGGCGCGCCGCCACGTAGGCCGCGAGCAGCACGTCGCCCGAGCCCACCGCGGAGACCGGGTCGATGCGCGGCGCCTCGGCGCGGTAGCGGCTAGCCTGCCGGTCCGCTCGCAGCAGCGCCCAGCAGCCCGACTCGAGCGTGACCAGCACGTTGCGCGCGCCGAGCTCGGCGATCGTCTCGAGCCCGGTGATGAAGTCATCGTCGTCGTGGAACTCCTGGCCGACGAGCGCCTCGGCTTCGCGCTGGTTCGGCGAGACGAGCAGCGGCTCGGCCTGGACGCCCAGGCGGAGCGGCTCGCCCTCGGTGTCGAGCACGGTCTGCGCGCCGCGGCGGTTGAGCTCGCGCACGGCCTCGGCGTAGAAGTCGTCGCCGATTCCGCGCGGCAGCGAACCCGCGAAGATCACGTAGTCGGCTCCCTGCGAGAGGTACGCGAGCTTCTCGAGCAGCGTCTCGAGCTCCTCGGGGCCGACGTGCGGGCCCCACTCGTTGACCTCCGTGTAGCTGCCGCCCGTGGGATCGACGATCGCGGTCGAGGTGCGCGACTCGCCGTCGATCCGAACGAAATCGTTCAGGATCGCCTCGGCGGTCAGCTCCTCGACGATGCGCGTCCCGGTGCGACCGCCGGCGAGGCCGGTGGCGACGACGGGGACGCCGAGCCGTTTCAGGGCCCGCGCGATGTTGATCCCCTTGCCGCCGGCAAGGGTGAGGCCGGCGCTCGCGCGGTGGCGCTGGCCGCGCTGGAAGTTCGGGACGGTCAGCGTGCGGTCGATCGCCGCGTTGATCGTGACCGTGACGATCATGAGAACCACCCGGCCATGTGGTGCAGGGTACGTCGCGCGTACCACCCGGCGCGGCCGGCCATGCCCGGACGGCGGACGGAGCGGGCCGCGACCAGCGGAGCGGTGCCGACGAGCCGGTTCCGCTGGTACAGCTCGACATGTCCCAGGGTCTGTCCCCGGGACACGGGCAGGTCGGCCGCGTCCGCAGAGATCACGCGCCGCACGAGCGGGAAGTCGACCCGGACGGAGGGCGCGAGCGAGCGCGCCGCCACGAGGGCCACGGCCTTCCGCCCGTAGCCGAGCTCGGCGCGCGCGTACTCGCGGCCCTTCACGACGACCGCGGCCTGGCGGTAGCGCGAAAAGCCCCAGTCGAGGAGCTTCACGAGGTCGTCGTTGCGCGTGTAGCGGTCGGGGCTGCCGAGCAGCGTCGCGTAGACGGTCACGCCGCGCCGCCGGGCGGCTGCGACCTCCGACCAGCCGGCCTCCGAGGTGTGGCCGGTCTTGACCCCGAAGACGCCGGGATAGCTGGAGAGCAGGTCGTTCCAGGTGTGCAGCGTGCGACCGCCGGAGATCGACGCCGTGCGCATCCGCACGATCCGCCGGACGAGCGGCCGGTGCATCACGATCCGCGCCAGCAGCGTCACGTCGTGCGCGCTCGAGACGTGGCCCGGCGCGTCGAGGCCGTCGGGACGGGCGTAGTGCGTGTCCTTCAGCCCCAGCTGCTTCGCCCTCGCGTTCATCAGCGCGACGAAACGCGTCTCGCTCCCGCGTCCGAGGTAGTACGCGAGCGCGTCGGCGGCGTCGTTGGCGCTCTGGATCAGCGCGGCCTCGAGCAGCTCGCGCACCGTCAGCCGCTCGCCTCCGCGCAGGTTGGCGCTCGACTCGCCGACCTGAGCCGCGAGTGGGTTGACGACGACGACCGCATTCGGCCGCGTGCGCTCGACCGTCAGCAGCACGGTCATCAGCTTCGTGATGCTCGCGATCGGCACCCGCTCCCTCGTGTTGCGCGCGAGCAGCACCTCGCCCGTGACCCCATTCTCGACCACGAACGAACGACCCGTCACCTGCGGGGGAGCTGCGAGCACGGGAGCCGCAAGCGCGAGGGCAGCGGCGGCGAGGAGGACGCCCTTCAAGCGTCGGCGAGTGTACTTACTTGACGCGGACGCGCTGGCCGACGGTCAGATTCGTCGGCTTGATCCCGGGGTTGAGCGCCAGCAGCTGCGACACGCTCGTGTTGAACTTGATCGCGACGTCGCTGAGCGTCTCGCCGGAGCGCAGCTTGTGGAAGCGCCGGCGGCGGACCGGGACCGGCCTCGTGTTGGTCGACGTCGTCGGCGCCGTGATCGTCGGCGTCGACCGCGTCGTTCCCGGGTCGCTTTGGAGCCCGGAGCGCACGAGCAGGACCGCGACCGTGACCGCCAGCAGGAACGCCAACGGCGCCCCGTACCGCTTCGCCTCGCTCCGCCAGCCTCGCGCCACGGGCTACCAGCCGGAGACGGCCCAGACCTCGCGCCGCAGCCGCGCGGCCTCGACCGACGCGGCCGCGCGCCAGTCGTCGTTGCCGCTGCGGAAGGCGTAGATCACGCTGCGAGAGGCGTTGACGAGCGCACTCGCAGGGCCGCTCGTGAAGGCGCGGGCGAGATCGGCCGGCGTCGCGCCCTGTGCGCCGACCCCGGGCAGGAGCAGGATCGACTGCGGCAGCAGCCGGCGCGCCTCGCCGACGGCGCGCGGGTGCGTCGCCCCGATCACCGCGCCGACACTCGAGAGGCCGCGGTCGCCGACGAGCTCCTCGCCCAGCTCGTGCACGAGCCGCGCGACGTGGTGCCACACGGGCCGCCCGTCGGAGAGAACGAGGTCCTGGACGTCGGCGCCACCCTCGTTCGAGGTCTTGACGACGCAGAAGATGCCGGCTCCGTGCCGCCTGCACGCGCCGAGGAACGGCTCTAGCGAGTCGCGCCCGAGGTACGGGTTGACCGTCATTGCGTCGGAGAGCGGCGGCCCCTCGCCGCGCGGCTCCAGATAGGCGGTGGCGTATGCGCGCGAGGTCGAGCCGATGTCACCGCGCTTCGCGTCCGCGAGCACGATCAGCCCCGCGCCGCGCGCGTAGGCGCAGACGTCCTCGAGCGTCCGCATCCCGTCCGGGCCGAGCGCCTCGAAGAATGCGAGCTGCGGCTTGACGCCGACGACGTGCGGCGCAACCGCGTCCACGATCCCGCAGCAGAAGCGGCCGCAGGCGTCGGCCGCGGCCTCGCGGGAGAGATGTGCGTCCCCGGACAACTCCACCGGCAGCAGGTCCGGCCGCGGGTCGAGGCCCACGAGCAGCTGTGAGCGCTTCCGCTCGACGGCCTCCGCGAGGCGGTCCGGGAAGAGCGTGGTCGCGACTGCTGGCTCGGCGCCCACTCGCACGGAGGCTAGCGCGCCCTTCGGCCGGGGAACGAGTGAGGGCCGCTATCGCGGCCCTCACTCAAAGCTTCCGGGAGCTCGGGGTTAGAACCCGCCACCGCCCCCCATGCCGCCGCCGCCGTTGCCGCCGCCACCGGCGCCGCCGGTCTTGACTGCGGTCTTCAGCGAGCTGCCGGCCGAGAACTTCGGCACAGTCGCCGCCGGAATCGTGACCTTCTCGGTCGGGTTGCGCGGGTTGACGCCCTGGCGCTCCTTCCGGAACTGCGTCGAGAACTTGCCGAAGCCGGTGAAATTGACCTCGCCGCCGCCGCGCAGGACCTCGGTGATCGACTCGAGCACCGCGTCCACCGCCTCGGCCGCGTCGCGCCTCGACAGGTTGCCCTTCTGGGCCACCTTGTCGACGAACTCTTGCTTCGTCACAGTCGCTCCTCTCCTCCCGGTTGCCTTTTTGGGATCACGGCGGAAGACCCTAGCAGGGTTAGGCTTTCGGCTCAACCATGCGGTTTTGCTGCACTTTTGGCTACCGATAGGAGCTCGGAGGCGAGAAACAGGGGCCAAAGGCGCACCCCGGCGCCCTCGAGCGCCGCCGCTCCACCCTCCTCGCGATCGACCACGCAGACCGCGGTTTCGACCTCCAGGCCTGCCTCGCGAAGGCCTCCGACCGCCTCGATCGCGGCCCCCGCGGACGTGACCACGTCCTCGACGAGACAGACGCGCTCGCCGGCCTCGAAGACGCCCTCAAGCCGGTTGGCGGTGCCGTAGTCCTTGGCCTGTTTGCGGACGATCAGGAAGGGGAGGCCCGAGGCGAGCGAGGCCGCGGCGGCAAGGGCCACCGCGCCGAGCTCCGGGCCCGCGAGCCGCACGGCAGCGTCGTCATGCTCGCGGACGGTCTCCGCGATCAGCTCCCCGAGCGGCGCGAGCACCTCGGGCTGCGTCTCGAAGCGGTACTTGTCGAGGTAGTAGCGCGAGCGGCGGCCCGACCGCAGCACGAAGTCGCCCTCGAGGTAAGCGTGCTCGCGCAGCGCCGCGCCGAGCGCCTCGCGGTCCACTAACCGCGGGCCGCGGCGAGCAGCTCGCGCGCGTGGAGCAGAAGCCGTTCGGCCTCGGCCGAGCCCTGCGCGAGCGTGACGAGCGAGCCGTCGTCGAAATAGAGCTCCGCGCGATCGCGACGCCGGCCGGACCGGCGACGCAGCAGCACGGCGCCCGCGGCCGAGCCGAGCGCGGCGCCGACTGCCAGGGCCTTACGCGCTCGCATCCTTCTTCTTCCGCGTCGTCGTGCGCTCCGAGGCCGCCCGCTTCGGCTTCGGCTTCGGCTTCGCCGGCTCCCCGAATTCGCGCAGGCAGGTCTTGAGGTCGTAAAAGACGAGGCCGACCGTCGGCTGCAATCCGGTCGCCGCAGCGATCAGCCGGTCGCCGTCGCGGACGACGAAGACCGTTCCTTCGTGCAGTGCGACGTCGAGCTGCACGAGCTCCTGCTCACCCTGTTCGCCGGCTGCACGAAACAGCTCGAGCGCCGCCCGCGCGATGCGGCCCGCGCGGTCGTCGTCGTCGATCGTCGCGCCGAGAACGGTGCCTTCGCGGTCGAGCACGACAGCCGTCTCGAGCTGCGTCGAGATCTCTGTCAGGTGGGCGAGCGCGTCGGCGGTTTGCGCCATCGCCGGAAGCTAACACGCCCATACTCCGGCCTGATGCCTTCGCTGCCCAAGCCGCTGAGCAAGTTCTACGCCGACCGCGGCCCGCACCTCGCGGCGATGATCGCGTACTTCGCGCTGCTGTCCTTCGTGCCACTCCTCTTCCTGACGATCTCGCTGCTCTCTCTGGCGGGCCGGCCCGGCGAGTCGAGCTACCTCGTGACGGAGCTCAAGCGGGCCTTTCCGGGTAGCTCGATCTCGAGCATCATCCACACCGTGCGCGAGATCCAGAAGCACGCGACCGCGCTCGGGATCGTCGGCGGCGCCGGCCTGCTCTGGACGTCGCTCTCGCTCTTCAGCGTGCTCGAGTCGGCGTTCAACATCGTCTACGGGCAGCCGAACCGGTCCTTCCTGCGCGGGAAGCTGCTCGCGGTGGGCCTGATGCTGCTCTCGCTTGTGACGCTCTTCGTCGGCCTGCTGATCGGCTCGTTCGGGTTCGACCTGCTGACCCGCCACGCGGGCGGCGTGGCGAGCAACTCCTACGTCGCGTACGCCCTCTCCGTGACCGTCTCGCTGATCGCCGTCTTCGTCTTCCTGGTGGCGGTCTACTACCTGCTGACGAACGTGGAGCACGACTTCGTCGACGTTCTGCCGGGCGCGGTGGTCGCTGCGATCGCGCTGGAGGCGAGCTTCCAGGTGCTCCCGATCTACGTGCGCTTCTCGAACAACGTCGTCGCGCTGAAGGCCTTCGGAGGGCCCGCGCTGTTGCTCGTCTGGCTCTACGTGATGGCGAACATGATCGTCTTCGGCGCCGAGGTGAACTGGCGCTTCTCCACCCGCCGGCAGGAAGCCGTGGAAGACGCGCCGGCCGGTTTGGCCTAGTCCTAGGGACAGTCCCTCGGCCCTGTCACTCCGGATGCGGACCAACGCTCAGTCCTCGGAGTGATCCGGCCGGCGCTGTCGACGCATGCGAAACGGACGCGTCCTAGGGACTGTCCCTACGGCATGGCCCGATAAGACGCGTCGCCAAGCGCCGCGGCCGCACGGGCTCGGTGCGAGTTGCGCGACTTCCACTCGTTGCCGAGCTCGGCCACCGTTTGCTCCTCGCCGTCCGGGATGAACACCGGGTCGTAGCCAAAGCCCTCGGAGCCGCGCGGCTCCTCGCCGATCCGCCCCTCGAGCACGCCGGACCCGCGCCGCTCCTCCCCGTCGGGCCCGAGCAGCACGAGCTCGCAGACGTAGCGTGCCCGCCGGTCCTCGACGCCGTCGAGCTCCCGCAGCAGCCGCTCGATCGCGCGCATCCCCGCCTCCTTGCCGTACCGCGCCGAGCGAATCCCGGGCGCGCCGGCGAGCGCCGCCACCTCGACGCCCGAGTCTTCGCCGAGCATCCACGCCTCCGCCGGCCCGACCTCGCGCCCGTAGGCGGCCTTCCCGCGCGCGTTCTCGTAGTAGCTGTCGCTGCCCTCCTCCGGATACCCGTCCGCATCCAGCGGCTCGAGCTCCCAGTCGGCCAGAAGCGGGCCGAGCTCGCGCAGCTTGTTCGGGTTCTGCGAGCAGAGCCTGACTGTCAGTCGCTCCAGCGGACCTCCAGCACGTGCTCGAGCTCGGAGAGCTTCGCCACGATCTTTGGCGCGTCCGCCCGTGCCGGCAGCGTCACGTCGATCAGCACCGTCCTCCGGTCGGCCTCGTGACCGATCTCGAGGGACTGCAGCCGGGCGCCGAGCTCCTCGAGCGCCTCGATCAGCGGCGCCGGGCTCTCTCCCGCCGGCAGTTGCGCAAGCAGCCGTTCGGTCTCCGGGCGGAAGCGCGTGAGCACCCTGAACGCCAGGATCCGCAGCGGCCAGAGCGAGAAGAGCACCAGCGCGGTCGTGATCGCCGCCGCCGAGTAGTAGCCCGCTCCGGCGGTCAGCCCGATGGCGGCGACCACCCAGAGCGTCGCCGCCGTCGTCAAGCCGCGGACTGAAAAGCCCTGCCGGATGATCGCCCCCGCTCCGAGGAAGCCGATCCCGGTCACGATCTGGGCCGCGATCCGTGTGGGGTCGGTCCGCACCAGGCCCCCGCCGTGCACGAGGAAGTCCCGGAAGCCATAGGCGGACGCGATTGTGAAGAGCGCGGAGCCGACGGAGACGAGCATGTGCGTGCGGAAGCCGGCCTCCCGCTCGCGGAACTCGCGCTCGAGCCCGACCGCGCCGCCGAGCGCCGCCGCCAGCGCCAGGCGCAACAGCGCCTCCTCCCAGCTCAGCGACGGAATCTCAAGCAGCAGCATCGAGCGAGGCTTCCTGCGCCGAGCGGATCTGCTCGATCCCGGCCGCGCCGAGGTCGAGCAGCTCGTCGAGCGCGTCGCGGTCGAACGGCGCGCGCTCCGCCGTCACCTGAACCTCCACGAGGCGGTCGTCGCCGGTCATGACGACGTTCAGGTCGACCTCTGCGCTCGAGTCCTCCTCGTAGTCCAAGTCGAGCAGGGACTCGCCGCCGACGATCCCGAGCGAGACCGCCGCGACCGAACCGGGCAGCGCCTTCGAGAGCCCGGCGCGGCCGAGAGCGCGCGCGGCCGCGACGTACGCGCCCGAGATCGCGGCGCAGCGAGTACCGCCGTCCGCCTGGAGCACGTCGCAGTCGATCCAGAGCGTTCGCTCGCCCAGCGCCTCGAAGTCGAGCACGGCACGCAGGGCGCGCCCAATCAGGCGCTGGATCTCAACCGTGCGGCCCTTCTGCTTGCCGGCGCTCGCCTCGCGCTGCGTGCGCTGGCCGGTCGAGGCCGGGAGCAGCGAGTACTCAGCGGTCAGCCAGCCGCGGCCCTGGTCGCGCATCCAGCGCGGCACGCCCTCGTCGAGCGAGGCGGTGCACAGCACGCGCGTCTTCCCCTGCGAATAGAGCACCGAGCCCAGCGGCTGCTCGAGGTAGTCGAGCAGGATCTCGACCGGCCGCAGCTGGTCGTGCCGCCTACCTCCTTCTCGCGTCATGCGGCCACTAGATCGGCGACGGCGACGTGCTCGACCTCGCCGAGCGGCAGCTGCAGGAAGCGTTCGCCGAGCGCACGGAATGCGGCCGGGTCGCCCGTGGTCAGGAAGCGGTACGAGCCCTCGCGCCCCTCTTCGTTCTCGATGCCCTTGCGCGCCAGCGTCTCCGCGACCTCGCGCGCCGTCTCCTCGGCAGAGAAGACGAGCGTCACGCCGCGGCCGAAGACGCGCTGGAAGATCGGCCGGATCAGCGGATAGTGCGTGCAGCCGAGGATCACCGTGTCCACTCCGGCTGACTTGAGCGGCGCCGCGTACTCGCGCACCGCCTCGGTGGTCTCGGCCGAGAACGGGTCGTCACTCTCGATCAGCGGCACCAGGCGCGGGCACGCGACGGGCACGAGCTCCGCGCCCGCGTCGAGCGCGTGCACGAGCTCGGCGTAGCGGCCCGCCTCGACCGTCGCCTGCGTCGCGAGCAGGCCGATCCGCCGGTTGCGCGTGGCCTGAACCGCCGCGTGAGCTTCGGGCGTGATCACGCCGAGCACCGGCACCTCGAGCTCCTCTTGGAGCTGCGGAAGCGCCGCCGACGTGGCGGTGTTGCAGGCGACCACGAGGAGCTTCACGTCCTGGCCGGCGAGGTAGGACGCGATCTCGCGGGCGAAGCGCCGCGTCTCCTCGAGCGGACGAGGCCCGTAGGGCAGCCGCGCGTGATCCCCGAGGTAGACGAAGTCCTCGTGCGGCATTGTCACGAGGCACTCGTGCAGGACGGTCAGGCCGCCCACGCCCGAGTCGAACACGCCAACCGGCCGGGGGTCCACCGGGCGATTGTAGGAGGGCTCGACGGAACGGTGCACGTCGCTGGGGCGCGATGCTCGTTCCGCATCGGGGCGAGCAGCGCGGCCCGGCGGCTCAGCTGCCGTTTCGTCGAGCCCTCATAGCCTCTACCCTGTCGTCCTTGAGAAGGCGGGTCTTGCTCGTAACGTTCTCGGTGGCCGTCGCGCTGTGCGCGACCGGCCGCGCGTCGGCTTCGACGCAGGAGCTGACGCTGCACATGGACGACGGCGTCGACCTCGCGGCGACGCTCTACGAGCCGAGCGCAACACCACCCCCGGCGGGCTACCCGGCGCTCGTCCTCTTCCACGGCCTCGGCGGCAAGAGGCGGGATCTGGCCGCGATCGCGCAGCGCTTCTCGGGGTCGTTCGCGGTGCTCGCCTTCGATCAGCGCGGCCATGGCGAGTCGGGCGGGCTCGTCTCGATCGACGGCCCGCGGGAGATCGGCGACACGCGCGCGGTGTTCAACCAGCTCGCGGCGCGGCCGGAGATCGACAAGACGAAGATCGGCGCCTGGGGGCTCTCGCTCGGCGGCGGCGCGGTGCTGCGCTCGCTCGTCGAGGGCGTGCCGTGGGCGGCGGTCGAGACGGTCGAGACCTGGACCGACCTCTACACCGCGCTCGCGCCGCAGAACCTGGCCAAGTCGGGCGCGATCTTTCAGTTCCTGAGCTCGGTGCCACGCGAGAAGCTCGACCCATCGGTGGTCGCGATCCGCGACGACGCGCTCGCGAGCCGCAACCTCGCGCAGCTGCGCGCCTGGGCCGACGTGCGCTCGAGCCGGAAGCTGCTCTCGACCGTGAAGACGCCCGTGTTCATGTTCCAGGGGCGCCGCGACTTCGCTTTCGACATCGCGCAGGCCAAGGGCGCCTACGCGCTCCTGAAGGGGCCGAAACGGCTTTACGTCGGCGACTTCGGGCACGCGCCCTCGACCTTCCCCGGGCCCGACTTCAACGAGATGACCTCGCTCGGGCTGAAGTGGTTCTCCCGCTACCTGCTCGGCGTTTCGGCGACGATCGCGCCGGTCACGCTCGCGCCGAGCCCGTGGCGCGGAAAAGTGCGGCCCTCTGCGAGGCTCCCCGCGACGCGTCGCCTGACCGTCGCCCTGCCGGGCAGCGACCGCCTCGCCGGGGCGGGGCGCGCGCAGCGGACGAGCGGGCGCTTCACGGGACGAGCCGAGACGTTCGGCTCCGCGTCCGTGCGGGTGGCCGCACGGCTCTCGGGCGGCTGGTCGCGCCTCGTGGCCGTGCTGACCGCGCAGCCGCGCAAGGGCTCCGAGGTGATCGTCAGCGAGGGCGGCGTCAACACCTTCGGCCTGTCCGGCAAGCGGACGCTGACGATCCGCCTGATCGACACGGCGACGCTGATCCCAAAGGGCGCGCGCCTGCAGCTGACCCTCGCCTCGAGCTCCCTCGCCCAGGACCCGGCGAACCTGCTCTACCTGAACCTGCCGATGCCCCACTCGGCGCGGATCACGCTCGGCGCGGCCCGCCTGACGCTGCCCATCCTGCGGAAGCCGATCTCCCGGTGAGACTGCTCGCGCCGGCTGCGCTGGCGGCCGCCGCGCTCGCCCTCCCGGCCGGCGGCGTCTCGGGCGGCACCCCGGGCGTGACGTCCAACGAGATCCTGATCGGCGGCACCGTCCCGCTGAGCGGCCCGGCGTCCGCCTTCGGCACCGTCGGGCCCGGCGCGAACGCGTACTTCAAGTACGTGAACGCGCACGGCGGCGTCTTCGGCCGGAAGATCAGGTACCTCTACCGCGACGACGGCTACGACCCGTCTCGGACGATCGACCAGACGCGCGAGCTCGTCCAGCAGGAGAAGGTCTTCGCGATCTTCAACACCGTCGGCACCGAGCACAACCTGGCGATCCGCGGCTACCTGAACGCGCTCAAGGTGCCGCAGATCTTCGGGGGGACGGGCGCCAGCGCGATCGGGCGCCAGTACGAGAAGTACCCGTGGACGATGGGCTACCTCCCCAGCTTCGAGGGCGAGGGCGCGATCTACGGGCGCTATGTCGTCAAGCACCGGCCGAAGGCGCGGATCGGCGTGCTCTACGAGAACAGCGACTACGGCAAGGACCTGCTGAACGGGCTCAAGCGCGGCCTCGGCAAGCGCGCCTCGCGGATCGTGGCGAAGGCGACCTACGAGGTGACGGACACCGACGTCAACTCGCAGATCGCGAAGCTGCGGCACTCGAAGGCCGACATCTTCATGCTCTTCGCGTTACCCCAGCAGGCGATCCAGGCGTTCTACGCCGCCTACAAGCTGGGTTGGCACCCGCAGTTCTTCGTCAGCGCCGTGTCGGTCGAGCCGCGGGTGATGGGCATCGCCCGCGCGGCGACGAACGGCAAGGAGACGAACAACGCGCTCAGCGTCGCCTTCGTCAAGGACCCGACCTCGCCCGCGTGGCGCAAGGACAAGGCGGTCGCGCTCTACCGGAAGATCATGAAGCGCTACTTCCCCGGCGGAAAGGCCTCCGACGTCTACAACTGGTACGGGATGACCGTCGCGTTCTCGATGGTCGACGCGCTCAAGCACGCAGGCCGCAACCCGACGCGCCCGAGCCTCCGCAAGGCGATGACGCACCTCGACGAGCGGAACAACCCGTTCCTGCTTCCGGGCGTCGCCGTCGAGACCAGCCCGTCGAATTACTTCCCGATCACCAAGGCCAAGATGATCCGCTACCGAAAGAAACTCTGGGTGCTGTTCGGCCGGCTCGTGACCGCACGCTAGTTCCGAAGCCGGTTTGAGTGTTAACTGTTCAGGTGAAGTCGTCGTCTGAGCCCACCTTGGGCCGCCCAGGGAGTTTCCAGAAAGAAGGGGCTACATGAAGAAGTCACTCCGGCTGGCACTGCTGGTGTGTGCCAGTTTCGTCGCTCTCGCCTTCGCGGGATCGGCGTTTGCCAAGTACGACCCGTCGCTGACGATCGAGCAGTCGAGCTACAAGCTCAGCGCTGGCACGACCGTCGACGTCTTCATCGCGATCAGCGAGGACGCCGATCCGACCGCGAAGCTGACGATCTTCTCACCGGCCGGCTACAGCGCGAACCTCACTGCCGCGCCGGGCACGAAGATCGGGTCCGTCATCGCGATCGTGAAGGCCAAGGCACTTGGCGGCGCCCGGCTCCCGCTCGCGGGCGACGTGCTGGTCGCGAATCCCGCCGACCCGGCGATCCAGGCCGCGGCGACGAGGTGCACCGGCAAGGTCACGCACTCGGCGATCTGGGTGCTCAACACGAGCCTCCAGGGTCAGACCGTCGCGATTCCGGTCTTCGTCGACCAGGTCGGACCGCTCGTGACGCAGCAGGTCTGCCTGCCTTCGCCTGACATTCCCGAGGCTTCGGGCGGCGCCAAGTTCGGCGCCCAGCTCGTGCTGGCGGACTTCACGGTCAAGGGCGTCTTCACGAACGCCAGCGCGCGCAATGGCTACGAATGGTCCGGGATCTACACGCCCTACGTGGCCGGCAGCGGCACGCCCAACCCCGCCGCGACCGTCGAGTGGCGGACCTACGTCGGGCTGCCTTCGAGTCTGACGCTGAAGAAGGCGCAGGCCAAGAGGGGCTTCAAGCTCGTCGGCCAGCTGAAGGTCGCCGGATTGAACCCGAAGGGCATCCGCCTCAACCTCTACTCCGGCAAGAAGGCTAAGCCGGCGCCAAGCGCGACTTCGTCAGGGACGGGCAAGCGCATCGCCCGGAGCGGCAAGCTTCCGGCTTCCGGCAAGTACTCGATCGCGAGATCGTCGGTGAAGTTCGCCACGTTCTTCCAGACACGATTCGAGAACTACGGCACGTCCTGCACCGGCCCGTCGCCGTCAGGCCTTCCGGTTCCGTGTAAGGGCGAGGACATCGCCGCGGTCACGAGCAACCAGGTCAAGGCCACCAAGCCGAAGAAGCGGCACAAGTAACGCTTGCGCGAAGGCGGGGCCTCCTCCGGGGAGCCCCGCTCAGCGCTCGAGCGGCAGGTCTGCGTGGCGCGACCACTCGTGCCACGAGCCCGGGTAGTTGCGCGCGTCGTAGCCGGCGGCCCGGAGCGCGAGCGCGCCCAGGGCCGAGCGCGAGCCCGAGTGGCAGTAGACGACGATCTCGGCGCCCTCGGGTAGCCCGAGCAGCTCGCGGAGCGCCCACGGCTCGTGCGGCCGGCCGGGGCCGGCGAAGAGCCGCTCGACCTCGAGCAGGCGCGCGCCGGGAATGTGACCCTGGCGCGGGTCGCACGGGTAACCCCCGCGGCCGCGGAACTCGTGCTCGGTGCGCACGTCGAGGATGGTGAGCGCCGGGTCGTCGAGCCGGTCGCGGAGCTCCTCCCAGGTCGGCACGGCTTGCAGGTCGAGCTCGAGGGTCGTCTTCGTCTTCTGGAGCTCGACCGCGCCCTGCTCGAGCTCTTCCGGCCAGCCCGCCACGCCGCCGGCCAGGACCGAGACGTGCGGGTGCCCGGCGAGGAGCGCGGCCTGCGCCGAGGAAGCCGCGCCGACGCAGTCGCCGCGGTCGTAGAGGACGAGCCGCTCGGCGCCCGTGACGCCGTGCCGCCCCAGGCGGCGCTGCACCTCGACCGCGAACTCGCGCACGGTCTCCCGCGTGGCGAGCGGCGGCGGCGAGCCGAGCACGAGCGGGATCGAGCCCGGCAGGTGCCCGCGCTGGTGCGCGTTCGGCCCGCGCACGTCGCCGAGCACGAGGCCCTCCTCGCCCAGGTGCTCGCGCACCCAGGCGGCGTCAACGAGCGGCGGCAAGCTCATGAACGACTTCCCGCTCGGCAGCCACGGCAGGACGCGACGAAGCCCGCTCGAGCCAGTCGCTGAGTGCCGGCCCTAGCTCGAGCTCGAAGCGCTCCAGCCCGCGGAGGATCCACGGCACGTAGCCGATGTCGGCGAGCCCGTACTCGCGGCCGCTCAGCCAGGGCTGTCCCTCGAGCGCGCGGTCGAGCTCGGCGAGGCTCGCATCGAGCCGCTCGCGACCGTCGCCGCGGCGAGCGGCGTAGTACGGGCCGGCGAGCAGGTCGTCGAAGCGCTGCAGCCAGAGCCGCCCGAGCGCCCGCTCGGCCGGGTCAGCGGGCCAGAGCGCCGGCTCGGGGTAGCGCTCCTCGAGGTACTCCATGATCACGTCGGACTCCGGGAGCACGAGGCCCTCGTCCTCCTCGTAGACGGGCACCTTGCCGAGCGAATTCTTCTCGTAGAGCCAGGCGGGCTTGTCGTCGAGATCGATCTCGACGGCGTCGTAGCCGATGCCCTTCTCCGCGAGCGTGATGCGCGCGCGAGCCGCGTACGGGCAGCGATCGGCGGTGTAGAGCGTCGGCACGACGAGAGCCTAGCCGCGCCCGGCGCCCTCGAGGCCCATCAGCTCGGCGATCTGCTCGAGGAGCTCCTCAGCGGGCGGGAGCTCCTCCGGCGAGGAGGCCGTCCGCGCGACCGCGCGCACCCGGGCGGGCTCGGCGCCGGTGAGTCGCGAGACGACGGTCGGGTTCGCGCCGAGCGCGACGACGTCGCCCGGCGGCAGCTGCCCGAAGTGCTCCGGCACCGACTGGTACTCGTCGACCACGCTGCCGCGCTCGTAGAGCACGTACCGCACGACGGCGCCGTCCTCGACTCCGATCGCGCACACCACTGCGGCGGTCGCGTTCGAGAGCTCGGACGCGAGCCGCTCGCGGGAGCGCCGGTCGCGGTCGACGAGTTGTGCGTAGACGGCCACCCAGCCGTTGCGAGGGCCTTCGACGCGGGCACCGGAGCCGCCGAGCCGGGGGAGGTACTTCGCGATCGCGGCTTGAACCGCATCCTGGTCATCCGTTTGCACGTGCAGCGAGGCGTACGAGTCGCCGCCCGCGTCGCGCCGCTGCTCAAGCCGGTCGAGCGGAACCGTCAGCCGGCGCGCCCACTCCGTGAAGCCGAGCCGGCGCCAGACCTCGCGACCGACCTCGTTGCCGGTCGCGACGTCGAGGGTCAGGTGCTCCATGCCCTGCTCGCGCGCGCGCGATCCGAAGGCGGCTAGGAGCGCGGTGCTGATGCCCTGCCGCCGACGCTTGGGGACGACGTAGACGATGTTCACGTGGACGTATTGGCCGGGTTGCAGCTCGCCGAAGGCGTAGCCGACCGGCTCGCCCTCGTCCTCGGCGAGCAGCACGAGCTTGCCCTCCCAGAGCGCCGGTGTGATCTCAGGTCCCGGCCAGGGCCGATTCCAGTTCTCGGCGAAGATCGCCTCGCTGAAGGCGAGCAGCGTCTGCTCGTCGGCGGCCGTTGCCTCCCGGACGTTCACGCCCCGAGCCTAGAGCGTTGCTGGCAGGTGCGGTCGTGTCGACCGGTCATTTCAGACGGAGGCATGGGCTCAGCCCCTGCCTCCTGATGACGGCGTCGCAAGCGACAGCCTTGCCCCGGTGAGCAGGTAGTGGGCCGAGAGGTTCTGGAACGGCTCGAAGTGCGCGCCGAACGCGCGAAGGTCGCCAGCCTCCGGATAGAACGCGCGGACCGCCTTCTCGAGCGCGAGGTCGCCGACCGGCCACGCGCGGGTCCTGGCCAGGTGGCGAGCGAGGAACCATTCCGCGGTCCACTCACCGATCCCGCGGAGCTCCACGAGGCGCGCCTTCACCTCGGCGTCCGGGAGCGCGACGAGCGCGTCGAGATCGAGCGGCGCCTGCGCCAGGCCGAGCACATACTCCGCCTTGCGGTTCGAGAAGCCGAGCGCGACGAGCTCCTCGTGGCTCGCCCGCCGCAGCCGCTTCGCAGTCGGAAACGAGTACGCACGGCCGACGCGCCGGCCGAAGCGCTCGATCAGCCGGTTCCGGATCGCGAAGGCGGCGAAGAGGGAGACCTGCTGTGCCGTAATCGAGGTCACGAGCGTCTCGAACGGGTCGGGCGCAAGCGGCGGCCTGAAGCCGGCAAGCGCTTTCGTCAGCCGGCGCAGCACGCGATCGCGGGCCGCCCACGCGTAGAAGGCGTCGAGGTCGAACTCGGCGCCCAGGAGCTTGCGCACGACCGGCCGCGTCTCGGCGTCGAGCGGCTCCACGCGCGCGCCGCCGCGGGCGGGCTCGATGCGAACCTCGCGCGCGCCGACGACGCGGTGCAGCGCGCCGTCCTCCCAGAAGTTCGCGAGATCGTGGCCGAAGGCACGGAAGCGCTCCGTCGTCAGCTCGAAGTCGAATGGCTCCGACAGGCGGAGCAGGCTCACTAGAGGGCGGCCGCGAGGGCGCGAAAGTCCGTCAGGCGCTCGTGAGCGACCCCGCGCCGGTCAAGCCAGCGCGCGAGATTACCCGTCGCGAAGACCCGCCCCGCGGCGAGAGAGGCGCAGTAATCGGAGTGGCTGTCTCCGGCGTAGACCACGTCGCCCGGCGGCAGGTCGGCGCGCTTGCACGGCTCGCCGCAGGTGTCGCAGATCTCGGCGACCCGGAAGGTGACCTGCCAGCCCGCCGGTGTCGCCTCGACAGAGTTCGCACGCAGCTCGACCGCGCCGAGCACGCCCTCCCGCTCGAGCACGGGCTGGATCAGCTCGCGGAAGCCCGACGAGACGACGAGCGGCCGGCGCTCTCGCGCCAGCTCGGCGAAGCCCGACCTGACCTGCGCGTGCTCGACCACGTACGCGACCACCTCCTCGAGCGGGGCCGTCACGGTCGCGAACTCGGCGGCGATCACCTCGTTCAGCGTCATCGTCCCGGCCTCGAGCTCGTGCTCGACCCGCTCGTAGATCTCGGCGTCGCCGAACTCTGACAACACAAGGTCGAGCGTGTCCCGCTCGGTGACCGTCCCGTCCCAGTCGAGCACGACGTGCGGCCAATTCACTTGGTGTCTCACAAAGACGAGGGTATTCGGTGAGGACGTTTGCTCCTCCCCTTCAACCCTTCGAAGCAGCTCGACGGCGACCTCGAGGTTCACGCGCCCTGCCCCATGCGTTGCGACGTACGCGTGAGGTGAGGGCGGCCGCCAGCCCGGGAAGCCGGTCTCGACGACGACCGCTCCCGGCGGGACCAGCCGCTGCTGCCACGGGTGGCGGTGGGCGTCACGGAGGACGACGACCACGGGCCTCCCTGCCTCGACCGGTGGGAGCGAGTCTCCCTCGCGCAGCCGGATCGTCTCCGAACCGAGGAGCGCCGCAGCTGCTACGAGCCGCTCTTCAGTCAGCCGTCCTTCGCGAACGGCGGCGAGGATCGCCCCATGGACGGCCTCGACCTCCGCAGGCCCGATGTCCGCGCCGAGGCATAGCGCGTCGGCCCCGGCAACGAGCGCGCGAACCACTGTCGGGGAGGCCGATGGCGCCACGCTGGCGCTGATCCAAGCCCGGACCGGCATCGCCGGGTGCTACGTCGTCGAGGGACGCGTCGTACCCTCGGCGTCCGGTCACGGCGACGAGGTCGGACACCTTCGCTTCCGCGCCGGCGGCCGCGAGTGCAGCTGCGGCAAGCGCGGCTGCGCGGCTGCGCGGAGGCGTATGGCGGCTGGCGCGGCATCGCGGGCCGCTAGCCGAGGCGCCGAGCAGGTGCTCCCGGACGTCGCCGCGGCCACCGTGGTCGAGGGCGTCCGGAGCGGTGACGCGGCGGCGCTACGCGGGCTCTACGAGCTCGCGACTAGAAATGTGACGTGACCCCGGCCGGGTCTTCGTCCGCGTCGCCTGCGGCCGGAGCGCGCTCCTCGAGCCACGAGTAGGCGTACTCGCCGTCGTCGAGCCCCTTCGCGAGCTTCGTCAGCCGCAGGGGGTGGAAGGTGTCGCACATCACGGCGAGCTCGTGCGTCTCCGTCTGGCCGATCGACTTCTCCGCCAGCCCCGGGTGCGGCCCGTGCGGGATTCCGGACGGGTGCAGCGTCACGGAGCCGACCTCGATCCCCCGCCTCGAGCCGAAGTTCCCCGAGACGTAATAGATCATCTCCTCGGAGTTGAGATTCGAGTGGTGGTACGGAATCGGGATCGCCTCAGGGTCGAAGTCCAGCTTCCGTGGGCAGAACGAGCAGATCACGAAGTTGCGGCCCTCGAAGGTCTGGTGCGAGGGGGGCGGCATGTGGATGCGCCCGGTGATCGGCTCGAAGTCGTGGATCGAGAACGTCCACGGGTAGACGTACCCGTCCCAGCCCACGACGTCGAAGGGGTGGTAGTCCAGGACGTAGGTCTGGTAGCCGTCGCGGATCCGCACCTTGACCTCGAACTCGCCCGTGTCGCGGTGCGTGTGCAGCTCGGTCGGCGGGTGGATGTCGCGGTGGTAGAAGGGCGCGTGCTCGAGCAGCTGCCCGTACTCGTTGCGATAGCGCCGCGGGATCTCGATCAGGCCGGGTGACTCGAAGACGAGGTAGCGCTGCTCGCCCTCGGGCCGGAAGCGATAGGTCGTCCCGCGCGGGACGACGAGGTAGTCGCCCTCCTTGTAGGGCACGTCGCCGAAGATCGTCTCGAGCGTGCCCGTCCCCTCGTGGACGAAGATCACCTCGTCCCCTTCGCCGTTGCGGAAGAAGTAGTCCATCTCCGCATCGGGGCGGCAGAGCGAGATCTCGACGTCCTGGTTCCACATCAGCAGCTGTCGGCCGCTGATCGCGTCGCCGCCGGCGTCGATGCCCATCGTCGCGAAGTGCCGGTGCTGGTGGCCGTCGGGGACCCACTCGTCCCGCTCGATCGGCTCGAAGTCGGCCACCTTCGTCACCCGGCACGGCGAGGTCAGGTGGTAGAGGATCGACTCGTTCCCAGAGAACCCCTCGAGGCCCATGACCTCCTCGGTCAGGAGCCGCCCGTTGTCCCGGAACTGGATGTGACGCTTGCGCGGGACCTCGCCCCGGAGCTGGTACGTCGGCACGGGCGGAACAATAGTCGGCGAAGCTCAGGGGGCGAGCGCTCGCTCGACCGCCGCGAACGGGATGACGCCGAGCACGCCGCCGCGGCCGGCGTCGTACGCGTAGACCACGCCGATGTCGTCCAGATGAGCACGCACGGCCTGCGGCGCCGCGAGCAGGACACGCCGTTCGCCGGTCGCGAGCCGGATCGCGTAGACACGCTTGCCGGCGGCGAGCACCGCAATGCCGTAGTGGACGTCGAGCGCCGCCCTCGCACCGGCCGGCACGCGCCACCGGTGCAGCAGGGTTCCGTTCCAGAGCGCGTACACGTCGAGCGTGCCGGCCCGCGTAAGGACCGTGAGCTGCTCTCCGCGGAGCGCGATCGCCCGTGCGGCGAGAGGCTCGAACGTCCGGAGCACCCGATTGCCCTGGAGGACGTCCACGCGGCCGTCCGCCCGCAGCACCGCGAACCGGCCGCGGTCGACCGAGAGCTGCGCCGCAGACGGCAGCTCCACCGCGCCGGCCGGGTGCTGGCCGAGCAGCCGGCCCACCCGGGCCGGCCCGGCAGCATGCTGGACCGCGTAGACCAGGGTCGAGCCGTCCGCGCCGAGGGCCGGAATCGAGCCGGCCCCGAGCGTCGTCCGCGTCACGACCTTCTCGATGCAGTGCACGAACGTGCTCGAGATGAGCGTCTGCACGCTCCCGTACGTCGTCACGACCTCGACGAACTGGCCGCCGAGCGCGACCGCGCTGATCCCTCCGGGTGCGTGCTGCTCCGGGCAAATGGGCGGCTCGTCCATCAGGTCGGTGGAGTAGTGCCACGGGATCGTCCAGACGCCGATGCGATCGCAGTCGCCGGTCGGATCCTTCTTGACGAAGATCACGCTCCGGCCGTCGAGCGAGAAGTCGCCAATCCGCATGGGCACGCGGAGCGGCCCGAAGGGGCGCAGGGTGTGCGTGAGCGTCGAGAAGGGCAGGAACTTCAGGACGGAGCGACGGGCGCTCCGGCGCTTGTAGAGGTCGTCCTGGAAGACCATCCCGGCCGTCCCGATCTGGGGACGATCGCCGGGCCGCTTCACGCCCGCGAGCGCGAAGCGGCCGTCTCGCAGCCGGATCACGTACACCCCGTTTGTGGTCGAGACGACGGCGAGCCCGCGGGCGACGTCGACCGACGAGGCCGCTGCCGGGAGCGGCCAGGCGTGCAGGCCGGTTCCTGTCCGCGCGTCATAGACTGCAAGCCGGTCCGGTTGGTCCGGTTGCCGGCTTCCTCGTACGAGCGCGACGCGGTAGCGAGCATCCGTCGCGGCCAGGCGCCGCCCCGCCGCGGGAGCGCGGCTCGTGCACGCTCCGAACGCTCCGGCCGAGTGCGCCGAGGCGAGCGGACGCCAGACGATGCGGCGCTCGCAGCCGCCGACCCAAGCGTGCAGCGTCACCTGCCGGCCGCTCAGCGCGTAGGCGTCCACGCGCCCCTTCACCGCCAGGCTGCGAGCGCCGGGCAGGTCGGGATGGCAGACGTACGCGTAACCGGAGGCGGTGAACGCCAAGGCAATCGCCCCGACGACTCCGAGTCGGAAGGTTCGGCGGCGGGACACGATTCTCATGGCGGCTGTCCCGAGGGTACGCCTCTAACCCAGACGGATCAATCGCGCCTCAGCTATCTCATGCAGCTGCGTCGAGCGCGAGGGCCGCGAGACGCTCCCCGATCGCCGGCGCGAACTTGAACCCGTGGCCCGAGCACGGCGAGCCGACGACGATTCGGCCGCGGCGCTCGAGGATGAAGGCGTCGTCCGCGGTCGTCGTGTACATGCAGGTTTCGGCCGCGACCGGAACCGGATCGTCGAGGCGGTAAGTCTCGGCCGCCCAGGTCGAGATGCGCTCGATCAGCTCCGGTTCCGGCTCGCCGTGCACGTTCGGATCGGCCTTGGGCCCCGCGTGGTGGGCGCCTACCTTGAGGCCGTACTGCGGGTCGTGGAGCGAGTACATCTCGTGTGTGTGTCGCCCCGGCTTGAACGAGACGACCGAGGGGATTGGCCGCTCGCTCTCGAGCCGGAAGTAGCAGAGCGTCTCTCGGGTTGTCTTCACCGGCAGCGGCTCCTCGAGGAGCTCGTTCACCCACGAGCCCGCGGTGACGACGACGGCGTCGGAATCGAGCTCGTCCGGGGTCACGCGAGTGTGCTCGCGCACGTCGAGCCCGCGCCGGAAGGCTTCGAGCGCCTTGTCTGCGCGCGCGATCCCCGCCTGGGGTTGCACCACGACGAACGAGTCGTCGGACACACGGATCGGGTAGCGTCGCTCGGCCTCCTCGCGTTCGAGCCGCTCCCAGGCCACTCCGCAGCGCTCGAGCGTGTGGGCCGTGCTCTCCTCGAGCGTCTGCACGATCTCTACGAGCCCGGGCAGCTCGAGCACGGTCTCCCCGCTCTCTGCCTCGAGCTCGCGCCAGAGCGCGAACGACTCTTGGGCAAGGCGGACGTAGTGGTCCTCGGCGTAGGCGAGCCGGAAGATCCGCGAGCGGCCGTGGCTCGAGCCGTGGACGTTGCCGACCTCGAACTGCTCGTAGACGACGGGCTCGTGCCCGCGGCGCCTGAGCGCCCAGCCGGTGGCGAGGCCCATCACACCCGCTCCGATGACGGCGACCTTCACGGCCTAATGCTTACCGGATCCGGTTCCGCAGTAGGCCGATGCCCTCGACCTCCAGCTCGACCTCGTCGCCCGGCTGGAGCCAGCGCTCGTCGCCGTGCTCGAGGATGCAGCCCGTGCCGACGGTGCCCGAGCCGAGGATGTCGCCGGGGCGCAGCTCGGTGTTTCGCGAGGCGTGGGCAAGGATCGCCTCCCACGAGTGGTACATGTCGCCGAGGTTCCCGCGCGAGCGCTCCTCGCCGTTCACGCGCGCGACCATCTCGAGGCAGAGGTCGCCGAGCTCGTCCGGGGTCACGACCACCGGGCCGAGCGAGGTCGCGAAGTCCTTGCCTTTCGCCGGGCCGAGGCCGACCTTCATCTCCTTGCGCTGGAGATCGCGCGCCGACCAGTCGTTCATGACGGTGAAGCCGCCGATCGCGCCCGCGGCTCCGATCACCGCGGCCACTTCGAGCTCGTAGTCGAGCGCCTCGGTGCCCTCCGGGTACGGGATCTCGTCGTCCGGCCCGGAGATCGCGGCCGGGTTCGAGAAGTAGAAGGCCGGGATCTCGTACCACTCCTGAGGCACCTCGCCTCGGCCGGTGACGCGGCGCGCGTTGGCGACATGCGCCTCGAACGCGTAGAAGTCGCGCACCGACGGCGGCCGCCGAACCGGCGCGAGCAACCGGACCTCGTCGAGCGCGAACTCGGCGTGCTCCCGCGCGGTCCCGCCGCCGGTGAAGAACGCCTCGAGCGTCTGCGCCGCGAGCTGGATCACGCGGTCGCCCTCGATCCGACCGGGCCAGCCCCGGATCTCCTGGTCAAGCGGGGTGAACATGCACAGCCTCATCTACGGCTCCGTATGAACGATCACGTCCGCGATCCCGGGGCGCTCGCTGCGGATCCGCTCCTCGATCTCGCTCGCGCGCCCGTGCGCGGCGGCCAGTGAGGTGCCTGGATCGAGACCGAGGGTCAGGTAAGCGAGCAGCCCGTCGTCGGTGCGCAAGAAGCGCAGCTCGCGCGGCAGCTGGCCCGTCTCCTCGCGAACGATGCGCTCGACGAGGTCGCGGTCGGCCGCAGCGGCGTGGACGCTCCGGCCCTCCCCCGCCTCCGCGAGCGGCTCGAGATGCGTCTGAACGGCGTCGACCTCGGTCACCGACTCGACGATCGCGCGCTCGACCTCGTTCGCGACCTCGTGCGCCTCCTCGAGCGGCAGCTCGCCGGGCAGCTTCAGGTGAAGCGAGACCTCGGTGGCCGGGCCCACGCGGAGCACCGTCAAGTTGTGGATCTCGCGCACGCGCGGAACCCGCTGCGCCGCCGCGAGCACGCGCTCCCGGAGCGCGGTGTCGTCCTGCTGCGGCTCGACGTGCACGACCACGTCGCTCTCGGGCAGCGCGCCGTGAACGGCTTCTTCGACCGCGTCCGCCGCGGCGTGACCCTGGCCGACCGCCGCGCCCGGGGGGACGCCGATCACGACGTCGGCGAACTGCTGGCCCGCTGCCTGGCGCATGCGCAGGCGCCGCAGCTCGATCCCGGGCAGCGACCCGATCGCGACGAGCGCGGCCTCCTCGGCATCCGACGGCACGCGATCCATGAGCACGTCGACGTTGAGGCGCATGAGACGGCCGGCGGCCAGGAGCACGAGGGCGGCCACGAAGAGCGCCGCCGCAGAGTCGGCCCACTGGTAGCCGGACCGTGCGGCGACGAGTCCGAGCAGCACGGCTCCCGAGCCGGCGAAATCGCTTGCGAAGTGCAGCGCGTTCGCTTGCAGAGCAGCGCTGCGGTAGCGGCGGCCGGTGCGGTACGAGACGGTCGCCCGCACGGCGTCGACCACCATCACGACGGCGAGGGCCGCGATTGCGTACCAGCGCGGGTCGACGTGGCCGTGCGCGAGGCCGGCCAGGCGCCAGAGCGCGCGCCACGCGATCACGAGGCTCGCGCACACAAGGATCGCGGCCTCGCCGAGAGCGGCGAGGTGCTCGGCCTTGCCGTGGCCGTAGGCGTGCCCGGGGTCGGCGGGCCTCCCGGCGACTCCGAGGGCGACGAAGGTCAGCAGCGCCGCGATCAGGTCGGTACCGGAATGCGCAGCCTCCGAGAGCAGGCCGAGGCTGTGGGTCGCGATCCCGGCCAGGAGCTTGACCGCGATCAAGACGCATGCGGCGACAATCGAGACGAGCGCGGTGCGGCGCTGAGGGCTCACCGTACGAAGCATCGCAAAGAGAAGGGCCCGCCTTGCGGCAGGCCCTTCTGGGCGAAGCGAGGAGCTTTTGGCTACGCGTTGGCGATGTCGCCGTGGAAGCGCTCGTGGAGCATCGTCCCGGCACCCTTGCCGACGTCGTACCAGTTGTGGAACTTCAGACCCTGGTGACGTGCGTGGTACTGGAAGCCAAACTGGCACGCCGTCGAATTGTCGAAGCACGAGAACGTCGCGCTCGGACCGAAGAACGCCGCGATCCAGACATCCGTGAAGCCACAGTCGGCTGCCGTGCAGGTCGCGTTCGGGTCGAAGGTGCCACCCGTGATGCGACCGCGGATGTAGCCGCCGAACTTCCCGTGGATCCCGGCGAGGACGGTCGAGCCGTGCTTGCCCTTGGTCTCACAGGCGCCCGGGCTCTGGCCGGCGTTCGTGAGGAACGTGCCGCGGTCGTGGCGCGTCAGCGTGTACGAGCCGTCGTTGTTGTGACGCACCTTGAACGTGCGCTTCTCGGTGTCGACGGCCCAGGCGTTCCCACATGAGCCGTGGTCGTCGGTGACGACGTTGTACGGCCCGAACTTCGAATGCTTGCCGTGGCCGCCGCCCTTTCCGTGGCCGGGGTCGGCAAGACCGGTGGCCGCGAGGGCAAGAGCGGCCACGAGCAGACCCGGCAAAATCCAGCGCATCTTCATCGTTGTCGTACCTCCTGAAGTCGTTGCCACTCAGAAGATCCCGCTCTGGGAGCCGACTTGCGGTCTGCCACGCGCTACGGTGGGCCGATGCGCTGGGATGAATTCGCCACGGCTGCGCCCGAGCTCGCCGCTCTAGGCGAGGAGCGGCTCCGCGGCCGGGAGCTGTGCCTCGTCGGCACCCTCCGCCGTAACGGCTGGCCCCGCATCACGCCGGTCGAGCCGGACTTCGTCGATGGCGAGCTGATGCTCGGGATGATGTGGCGCTCGCCGAAGGCGCTCGACCTGCTCCGCGACCCGCGTCTCGTCGTCCACAGCGTCGTCTCGCGGCGCGAGGGCGACGAGGGCGACTGCAAGCTCTACGGCCGCGCGGTGCAGATCGACGACACGGGCGTTCGGGCCCGCTATCGCGCCACGATCAAGGCGCGCATCGACTGGGAGCCGGAGGAGCCGAACTACCACCTGTTCGCGATCGACGTCGACTCTGCCGGCTTCGTCACGTTCGCCGAGGAGCACCGCTACGGAATGGCCTGGGACCCCGATCGCGGCCTGCGCCGCTGGGAGCAACGCGAGAGCTAAGACGGCCGCCCCGGCAAAGTCGGCACGGCCTCTATGTCGCAAGCGAGCGCCTAGAGGTTGCCGCGGAGCGCCTGCTCGCGCTCGATGGATTCGAAGAGGGCCTTGAAGTTCCCCTCGCCGAAGGTCGTGGCGCCGTGGCGCTCGATCACCTCGAAGAAGACCGTCGGCCGGTCCTGTGCCGTCTTCGTGAAGATCTGCAGCAGATAGCCGTCCTCGTCGCGGTCGGCCAGGATCTTCAGCCGCTCCAGGTCGGAGTACTCCTCGCCGATCTCGCCGACGCGGCCCTGAACCTCCTCGTAGTACGCGTCCGGGGTGTCGAGGAAGAGCACGCCGCGCTCCTTCAGCACCTCGACGGTGCGGACGATGTCCTCGCTCTGCAGCGCGATGTGCTGCACGCCTGGGCCATGGTTGAACTCGAGGTACTCCTCGATCTGACTCTTGCGCTTGCCCTCGGCCGGCTCGTTGATCGGAAACTTGATCTTGCCGCTGCCGTCCGCCATCACCTTCGACATCAGCGCCGAGTACTCGGTCTGGATCTGGTCGTCGCCGAAGTGGACGATGTTCGTCATCCCGAAGACGCGCTCGTAGAAGCCGACCCAGTGGTCCATCCGCCCGAGCTCGACGTTGCCGACCACGTGGTCGAGCGCCATCAGCCCCACGCCGGTGTCGGCATGGCCGTTCTCGGTCGTCGAGACGAAGCCGGGGAGGAACGGGCCCGCGTACTCATGACGGTTGACGAAGGAGTGGATCACGTCGCCGTAGGTCCCGATCGCCGCGAGCTCGACGCGGCCGAAGTCGTCCTCGAGCCATTGCGGCTCGGCGATCCCGCGCGCGCCGCGCTGCACGGCCTGGCGGTAGGCCTCCGCCGCGCTCGGGACCTGGAGCGCGATGTCCTTCGCCCCGTCGCCGTGGCGGCACGCGAACTGCGTGACCTCGCTGTCGGCGCGCAGGCCGCTCGAGACGACGAGCCTGATCTCGCCCTGCTCGAGCACGTAGGAGGCGCGGTCGCGGACGCCTGTCTCCGGGCCAGCATACGCCGTGCGCGTGAACCCGAACGCCCGCTCGTAGAAATACGCCGCCTGCTTCGCGTTGCCGACCCAGAGCTCGACGTGGTCCCAGCCCTCGAGCGGCATGAAGTCGGTGGCGCTCACGTCTCGGATTGTACTGCGGCTTGCTGCGGGGAGGCCTCGTCGCCCACGGGCGGAGCCGTCTCCTCGAGCCCGTGGCGCAGCGGCACCTCGCGCACCCAGAGCAGCGAGACCACGAAGACGAGCACGCACAGGATCGCCGCGAGCAGGAAGGCCGGGTGCAGCGCGTTCGCTAGCGCGGCACGTCCGGCCGGTGGGAGCCGGTGGATCGTCGTGCCCTCGAGGCGCGCGCCGGAGGGCAGACGCTGGTTCACGATCACGCCCATCAGCGTGACCCCGAGGGTCGCCCCGATCGAGCGCGAGAACTGGCTCAGCGCCGTTGCAGTGCCCATCTCTGCGCGGGTCACGGAGTTTTGGATCGAGAGCACGAAGATTTGCATCATCATCCCGAGCCCGATGCCGGCCAGCACCATGTCGCGCGCGGCCTGCGCGTTGGTCGAGTTCACACCGAGTCGCCAGAGCAGCACCTCGCCGGCCCCGAGCAGTACCGGGCCGATCAACGTGTTCGGCCGGTAGCGGCCCGTGCGCGAGACGAGCTGGCCCGAGAGGAAGCTCGTCGTCACGGCTCCGAGCATCAGCGGCGTGAGCACGACGCCGGAAGAGGTCGCCGAGGTGCCGATCACGCCCTGCACGAACAGCGGCACGAAGCTGATCGTCCCGAACATGGCCGCCCCGACGAGAGCCATGCAGGCGACGCTCGAGGAGACGGTCTGGTTGCGCAGCAGGCTGAACGGCAGGATCGGCTCCGGCACGCGCCGCTCGACGACGCCGAACAGCGTGAGCAGGGCCACGGCGGCGGCGAGCGCACCGACCACGTGGGCGGAACTCCACGGGTAGTCGTGCCCGCCCCAGACGAGGCCCAGCAGCAGCGCGGTCGTCCCGAGCGCGAGGACACCGGCGCCGAGCCAGTCGATCGAGTGCCGCCGCTTCTCGGGCGGCATCGGCATCGTCACGAGGATCACGATCAGCGCGACGATGCCGACCGGCAGGTTGACGAAGAAGATCCAGCGCCAGCTCGCATTGTCGACGATGAACCCGCCGATCAGCGGCCCGGCGATCGACGCGGCGGCGAAGACGGAGCCGATCAGCCCCTGGTAGCGGCCGCGATCGCGCGGCGGGATGATCATCCCGACCATCGCGAGCGTGAGCGGGAAGAGCCCGCCGGCGCCCACGCCCTGGATCGCCCGGAAGACGACGAGCTGCACCATGTTCTGCGCGACGCCGCAGAGGGCCGAGCCGATCAGGAAGATCGTGATCGAGACGATGAAGAGCGGCTTGCGGCCGTGCGCGTCGCCGAGCTTCCCGTACAGCGGCACGGTCACCGTCGAGCCGAGCATGTACGCGGTGAAGACCCACGAGTACTGGCTGATCCCCCCGAGCTCCGAGACGACGCGCGGCAACGCGGTCGCGACGATCGTCTGGTCGAGCGCCGCGAGCAGCAGCGCGACCATCAGGCCGGAGTAGATCGCGAGGATGCGGCCGATCGAGAAGCGGTAGCCGGGCGGCGTGCGTGCGAGCCGCTCGCGCAGCGAGGTCACGTCGCCACCGCCTCGGAGCGCGTTCGAGAAGGCACCCGCGCAAGCAGGATCCCGCAGGCGATCGCGAGCCCGCCGACGACCTGGAGGCGCCCGAGCGGCTCGGACAGGATCAGCAGCGAGAAGATCGCGGCGAGGAAGGGTTGTAGGTTCGCGAAGACGGATGCGCGAGACGGGCCGACCCGGCCGATCCCGCCGAACCAGAGCAGGTTCGCGAGCACGAGCGGGCCCAGGACGGCGAAGGCGAGCAGCAACCAGATGGTCGTGCCGAGGCCACCGTAGTCCTGCCGCAGGAGCTGCGGCGCACCCACGGCGGCGAGCGGCACCGTCCCGATCGTGAAGGCGACCGCGCTCAGCCGCAGGGTCGAGTAGCGCTCCAGGAGCGGAGAGACCGCGACCGTGTACCAGGCCCAGGTCGCCGAGGCCGCGAAGCCGAGCAGATCGCCCGAGAGCTGTCCCGAGACGCCGCCGCCCGAGCCGAGCGCGACGAGCGCCGCGCCGCCGAACGCGAGCACCGCCGCGAGCCAGAAACGCGAGCCGAGCCGCTCGATTCCCATCAGGAACGCGAAGATCCCGGTCATCACGGGCAGTGTCCCGAACAGGAGTGCCACGGTGGTCGCGGTCGTCAGCTTGATCGCGTACACGAACGAGAGCTGGTTCAGGAAGATCCCGATCAGGGCCGCGCCGGCAAGGACGAGCAGGTCGCGCCGGGCCAGCGCAAACGAGCGCTCACGGTAGTACGTGAACGCGGCGAAGAACACAGCCGCGGCGCCGAAGCGCAGCACCCCGTAGGCCACCGGCTGGAACCCATGGGAGATGACGTACTTCGTGACGGTGAAGTTGAGGGCCCAGAGGGTGACCGTCGCGAGCAGCATCAGGTCGGCGAGCTCGGGACGGCGCATTGATTTGAACCTACCCATTAGGCTTCGGCACATGCCGCAAGGGGAGCCGACGAGGGATCAGATCGACGCGCTTGTCGGCCCCGCGACGCCGCACTTCGCCTACCAGCTGCGCGCGCGCGTGCGTGAGCTCGTGCTCGACCTCCCGGAAGATCACGAGCTGCGTCGTTACGCGGAGGAGAAGCTGGAGCTGCTCGACCGGCTCGGCCACGGCTCGACGAAGGCGCACGAGGGCCCGCGCGTGCGGCGTGACGTGCCGGGCTGGGAGGAGATCCCGAGCTCCGCGCCCGCGGACGAGCCGCTGCCGCGGCGGCGATGAGCTTCGAGGGAGCGTCCGTGCTCGTCACGGGCGGTTCGCGCGGAATCGGCAAGGCGATCGCGCTGCGGTTCGCCGAGCGCGGTGCCGCGCGGGTCGCGATCGGCTACCTGCGTAACGACAAGGCCGCCGAGGAAACCGCCGAGGAGCTCCGCGCCGCAGGGGCCGAGCCGCTCTTCCTGCGCGGCAACGTCTCCTCGGAGCGCGTCGCCGAAGAGGCCGCCGAGCTCGGGCCGTTCGACGTGCTCGTGCACAACGCGGCGACGGGTGTGATCAAGCCGGCCCTCGAGACCGAGGACAAGCACTGGGACTGGACGCTCTCCGCGAACGCGCGGGCGCTGCTGACCCTCGCGCGGGCCTGCGTGCCGCAGATGCCGGAGGGCTCGTCGATCGTCGGCGTCTCGAGCCTCGGCTCGATCCGCGTGCTCGACAACTACGTGCTCGTCGGCGTGTCGAAGGCGGCGCTCGAGGCGCTCGTCCGCTACCTCGCGGTCGAGCTCGCCCCGCGCGGGATTCGCGTGAACGCGGTGTCGGCCGGCGTCGTCGAGACCGGCGCGCTCGACCATTTCCCCAACCGCGAGCAGATGATCGAGTCCGGGCTCGAGCGCACGCCGGCCGGGCGGCTCGTCAAGCCGGAAGACGTGGCCGACGCTGTCGGCTTCCTCTGCTCGCCCGAGGCGGCGATGGTTTGCGGGCACACGCTGATCGTCGACGGCGGCTTCTCGCTGCTCGCCTGATGGAGCCCACGGAAGGGAACCTGCGTGCGTGGGAGGAGGCGCACAAACGGATTCGCCGCTCCTCGGCGCGAGGCAGCCGGACGCTGCCGAAGCCGGTGCGGGAGCGGCTGCCCGACATCGGCGGGCGGCACGTGCTTCACCTCGCCTGCGGCGCGGGGCGCGAGACCGCGGCCCTGATGAGCCTGGGCGCGCTCGTAACGGGCGTGGATGCTTCAGAGGCGACGGTGAAGGCCGCGCGTAAGCGGCTCCCCGACGCGGCCCTGGTGACTGCCTCGCCCGAGGCGCTACCGGTCGAGCTGCGGCGCAAGCGCTTCGACGTCGTGTACCAATCGTGGGGCGCACTCGCGGACATCCACGACCTCGAGGGCTGGGCGGACGGGATCGCCTCTGCCCTGAAGAAAGGCGGCGTACTCTTCCTCTACGACGAGCATCCGGTCGCCGCGTGCCTCGACCAGATGCTGCACTGGCACGAGAGCTACTTCGAGACGTG
Organism: Gaiellales bacterium; assembly: GCA_038237925.1. Classification (GTDB taxonomy): domain Bacteria; phylum Actinomycetota; class Thermoleophilia; order Gaiellales; family Gaiellaceae; genus AC-32. Next base: position 102,122 of record JBBRYF010000004.1, read on the forward strand.
GCCGATCGGCCGGCTCGTGCACGCCCTCGGCGGTGCCGGTCTCGCGCTCGAGCGGCTCGAGGAGCTGCCCGACCCGAACCGCTGGGGCCGCCGCGAGGTGCGGGTGCCGGGCGACCTGATCGTCGTCGCGCGAAAGCCCTAGGAGCGCTAGCCCGAGCCGTTGCGGCCCGGAAGCAGGCGCCCGACCGTGTCGGCGGCGATGTAGCCGGCGATCTTCGGGTTCTCCTGCAGGCGCCGCAGCGAGTACGCGTACCACTGGCGCCCGAACGGCGTGTAGATGCGCAGTCGCTGACCGCCCCGCACGAGTTCGTCGCCCATGGCCGGCCGCACGCCGAGCAGCATCTGGAACTCGTACTCCTCTAGCCCCAGATCACTGGCGCTCGTGAGCCGCCGCCCCTGCTCGACGAGCCACTCGTCGTGCGTCGCGATGCCCACGTAGCAGCCCGCTTCGAGCAGCTCCTCGAGCGCCTGCGCGAAGCTCGCGCGGATCGAGTCGAAATCGCGGTAGGCGATCTCCGGCCGCTCGATGTAGATCCCCTTGCAGAGCCGGATGTTCGGCCGGAGATCGGCGAGGTCGCGAACGTCGGCGAGCGTCCGCTTGAGCCCTGCCTGGAGGACGACCCCCACGTTGTCATGACCGGCCGCGCGCAGCTCGCGGTACATCCGCAGCGTGTCGTCGGTGGTCGAGGAGTCCTCCATGTCGATCCGGACGAAGTTGTCGCGCTCGGCCGCGTGGCGCACGACGTCCTTCAGGTTGTCGCGACAGAGGTCGTAGCCGAGCTTCAGCCCGAGCGCGGTCGGCTTGACGCTGATGTTCGAATCGAGCTTCCCTCGCTCGAAGGCGTCGATCGCCGCGCGGTAGGCATCGGCGATCGCCCGCGCCTCGTCCGGGTTGGCGATCTCCTCGCCGAGAACGTCCAGCGTGGCCAGCTTCCCTTCGTCGTTCAGGCGCCGGACGACGCGCAGGGCGTCGTCGAGGTCCTCGCCCGCGATGTACCGCTCGGAGATCCGGCGCACGACGGGCTTCGGCACCGCCGGCAGGAAGCGAACGATCGCGGAGTCGACCAGGCTCACGGGCGGGGTGATTCTACGAGCGCTTCTCTTCGCGCCGCTCGAACTCGAGCATCAACCGGCGCAGGAGGCCGTTCAGCTGCTTCTTCTCGCTTGCGCTCAACGCGTCCGCGACGAGCGACTCCTTGGCCGCCTGGGCGCTGACCGAGTCCTCCCAGGCCTTCTGCCCCTGCTCGGTCAGCTCGACGAGCACCCCGCGGCGGTCGTTGGGATCCGGCACCCGCTGCACGAGGCCGGCCTGCTCGAGCCGGTCGATCCGGTTCGTCATCGCACCGCTCGAGAGGTCGGCCCACTTGGCGAGCTGCCCGACCGACTTGCGGTGCGGCGGTCCGTCCATCTGCAGGTCGCCGAGCGCCTTCCACTCTCCGACGGTGAGCTCGAAGTCGACGAGCGTCTCGGCGAGCATGCGGTTGAGCCGCCGCCGGAGCCCGTTGATCCGGTCGACGATCCCCTCGACCTCGAGGTCGACCGCACCCGGAAGCTCGCGCTCGGCGAGCCAGCGATCGATGTGGTCGCGCTCGTCCTCAGGCATCCAGGTCATCTTCGGTCAAATATGTCTTGACGTCAAGACGTTTCACGTGTACCTTTCTCTTTCGAGGTAAAGATACTTTAGGTCGAAGGGAGTCGAGCATGGTCGAGCACGAGATCCGCACAGACGCCGTCAGAGAGCGGACGGTGAGACTGAGCAGCGACTGGTCCCCGATCGCGCCGCGCCGCCGCGTTCGCCTGACGCTCGGCCGCTGGCTGATCGGGGCCGGTCGCCGGCTCGCGAGCGAGTCGGGCTCAGCCTTCGCGCATGAAGCCCTGCCGCGCTGCACTCACTAGCGCGACGGCTTCAGGGAAAAGCACGCGCATCGCGTCCCGGAGAGCGCTCGCCTGCTCGTCCGCCCCACCCGTGGCCTGAACCTGCTGCAACGCGGCCGCCGTCAGCTCGACAGCGGTGTTCAGCGTGAGCGTCGCGAACTGCTCGCGCTGCGCCTCCTGAACCGACTCGGCCTGCTGCTCGGCGAACTCGCGCAGGCTCCGCATCAGGTCGTCCGGATCGCCTCCGAACGGGAAGTTGAAGCCACCGCCTTCCATGCGTCCAGCCTAGCTCAGGGGACGCTTGTAGCCGCGCTCGACGTCGCGGGAGAGCTCGGCGATCGTGTCGGCCGCAGCGGTGAGCGCGGCCGCGACGTCCGGGCCGCCCGTCGCGCCGAGCTCGTCGAGCAGCGCCGGGCTCGCGATGCGCGGTTCCTCCGGCTCGATTCCCGCGGCTTCCTCCGCGACCTCACACAGCGCCGCGATCGAGACCGCGTCGTGCACGAGCGAGCGGTCCTGCACGGGCACGCCCGTCCCGTCGAGGACGAGCCAGGTCGTCGCCTCCTCGTTGCCATACGCGCAGACGTAGAACCTGATCCCGCTCGCCGGCTCGGCCGGGACGATCCCGGCCACCTCCTCGCCTTCCGCGGCATGCACGCCGGCCCGCTCGGCGATTCGCCTCAGGTCGCGGTCGAGGTCCATCTCGCCGAGCTTAGACTCAGCACGTGTCAGAGACCCGGACCGAGGTCGCGCGCGGCCTCTTCGCGCCGCTCGGTCCGACCTACGAGCGCTACGCGAACGCGCTCTCCTTCGGCCAGGACCCGCGCTGGCGGCGGTTCCTCGTCTCGCGCCTGCCGGTCGGCCCCGACGACACCGTGCTCGACGTCGCGACCGGGACCGCGGCCGTCGCGCGCGAGCTCGTCCGCCAGACGGGCTGCTCGGTCGTCGGCGTCGACCAGAGCCCGGGGATGCTCGCTGAGGCCCGGCGTCGGCTCCCGCCTGAGACGCGTGTGCGGCTCGTCGAGGCGAGCGCGCACGAGCTGCGGTTCGAGGACGCCTCGTTCGACGGCCTGACCGCCGCCTACCTCCTGCGCTACCTCGAGGACCTTCCGGCCGGCCTGCGCGAGCTCGGCCGGGTCCTGCGGCCGGGCGCGACGGCCTCGCTGCTCGACTTCGGCGTCCCGCCCGGCTCCTGGTCGCGTGCCGCCTGGAACCTCTGGGTCGACGTCGGCCTCCCGGTGCTCGGACAGGCGATTTCGCCCGGCTGGCACGAGGTCGGGCGCTTCCTCGGCGGCAGCATCCGCGAATTCGACGAGCGCTGGCCGGTCCCGCGCCTGCTGACCACGCTCAGCGAAGCCGGCTTCGACGAGGTCCGTGCACGCCGCCTCAGCCTCGGCGGCTGCACCGTGCTCTGGGGCCGGCGCGCGTGACCGAGGCGCGGCCGGCGTTCTACGCGCTCGCCACGGGCGGCTGGCGCGACTACGTGACGCTGCTCCACCCGCCGTACACCGCGTGGCACCTGAGCTACGTCGCGATCGGCGCCTGCCTTGCGCCGCACGTCTACGAAGGGCGGCTCGCCGCCGCGGCGGCCGCGTTCTTCCTCGCGCTGGGGATCTCCGCGCACGCACTCGACGAGCTCAACGGCCGGCCGCTCGCGACCCGGATTCCGCGCCCGGTGCTGGTCGCGCTCGCGGTCGTCCCGCTGGGCGGGGCGACCGCGATCGGAATCGCCGGAGCGGTCGCGTTCAACGGCTGGCTGCTCGTCTTCGTCGGGGTCGGCGCGGCGCTCGTACCGGTCTACAACCTCGAGCTGCTGCGCGGCGCGATCCACAACGGCGCCGGCTTCGCTCTCGCCTGGGGGGCGTTCCCGCTGCTCACCGGCTACTTCGCCTGCGCGGGGACGATCACGTGGGAGGCGCTTCTCGCAGCCGCGTTCGCGACGCTGATGAGCTACGCGCAGCGGGTGCTCTCGACCCCGGTCCGGCACCTGCGGCGGCGGACGGCCGCGATCGCCGGGACGATCGAGCTTCGAGACGGCACCCGGGAGCCGGTCACCCGCGAGACCCTTGCCGCCGCGCCCGAGCGTGCGCTCCAGGCGCTCGCCGCCGCGAACGTCGCCCTCGCGGCCGCTCTCCTGGTGTTCCGGCTGTCGTAGCATGGGCGCCATGCGCGCCCAGGTGTTCGAGATCGTCTTTGCGGGAGCGGTCGTGGCGGTCTTCGGGTCGACCGTTGCGGCGCTCGCCGGCCGCGCGTCGCGCACATTGCTCGTCACGATAGGAGGCTTGGTCGCGACCGCAACTGCGGCCGGCTGGGTCGCGTTCGCGCTCAAGCCGAGCCGGGAGCTCGCCGTGGCCGCCGGCGGCTTGACCGTCTGCGCCGCCCTGCAACTTGGGACCCTGGCGCTGAAGGGCCTGGTCGCGCAGGCCCGAGACGTCGACCTCCGGCTGCGTGAGGCCGAGGATCGGTTCGACACCGTCGTAGCGGCCGAGGTCGAGACGCGCGCGGCCGAGCTCGAACGCACCCTTGCGCGTGCGCGCGCCGACTCGCTCTCGAAGCTCGTAGGTGAGGAGCGGAAGATCGCCGAGGAGCGGCGGCTCGCCCTCGCCGAGCGGGAGCACAGGGCCGGCTCGGAGCTGAGCGAGGCATTCGGCAGCGTCCAGCACCGCATCGGCCAGCGCCTGTCCGAGGTCGCGAACGATCTCGAGCGCGCCGAGCAGGCGCTCTCCGCACAGCTCACGACGCTCGCACAGCGGCAGCGACAGCTGATGGCGGAGGCCGAGTCGAGGATCGCGCTCGACACCGAGCGGCTCGACGCGGCCAGCGAGGAACAACGCGAGCGGCTCACGGTGCTCGAGGGGCAGTTCGCGAAGACCTCCGACGAGATCGCCGAGCAGGCCCGCGAGCAACTCGAGTCGCACGAGCGCGACCGCCGCCGGGCCCTGCACGAGGTGGCCGAGCGTCTGCGCCAGCGCGAGCTCGAGCTGCGCGAGCGCGTCGCGACGGAAGAGGCCGAGGCAATCCAGCGCATCCAGGCCGGATTCGCCGACATCGAGCGGCGGCAGCTCGATCAGCTCAAGCGGGTCGTCGAGCGGACCGCCGACAGCTTCTCCGAGGCCGTGTCGAAGCAGTTTGCCGAGGCCATCCGCACCTCACGCGATGACGCGGCGCAGCGGCTCTCGCGCGAGCTCGACCGCGCCGTCGCCCACTTCTCGAAAGAGGCGCAAGGCGTTCTGGCCGAGAGGCTCGCGCACGTGGCCGACGCGGGCGGCCAGCGGCTCGAGCGCAAGCTCTCGCAGATCGGCAACACGCTCGAGCACGAGCGCGACGAGCTCGTCGCGGAGCTCCGGCGGCGGATCGTCGACGCTGAGGTCGAGCTCCGCTCGCAGGTCCAGGCGCTCGCCGCGGACGCAGAGGCGGAGCGCACTGTTCTGAACACGCGCCTCCATGACCTCCAGCGGCGAATCGACGAGGCGCTCAGCGAGGCGGGGTCGAGATTGGCGCCCACGTTTCGGGGGAACTGAGCGCGGCAAACGCCAACTTCCACGGGCAGGGTTCGTCTAGGACAAGTCGAACACCGGGACGCCAATGACGCAGATCGCCGAGACACCCAGGGACGAACAGGCGAAAGTCGAGAGCTGGCGCCTGCACGTGCTGATGGAGGCCGGGTACCCGCTGCCGCTGGCGGAGAAGATCGCCCACAGCGACGCCGACCTGCACCACGCGGCGGATCTGCTCACGCAGGGCTGCTCGCCGGAGACGGCCGCCGAGATCCTGATTTAGTAGGAGGGCTCGACGAAACACCGGCGATGCTCTCGGGCGGCGTTCCGTCAAGCCCTCCCACCGTATCCTGGGCCTCGTGAAGGTCGAGGCGATCGAGTACGGCGACCGCAAGGTCTTCTCCGTCGGCGCCTTCAACCGCGGCGTCTCGTCCTGGCTCGCGCGGCTGCCGACGGTCTGGGTCGAGGGCGAGGTCACCGAGCTGCGTCGGTCGGCGCGCTGGGCGAGCGTCTTCTTCACGCTCAAGGACCCGCAGGACGGCTCGTGCCTCGGCGTCTCGATGGCGAGAGGCCAGTTCGACGCGCTTCAGCTCGAGCTTGCCGACGGCAACCGCGTCCACGCGTTCGGCCGGCCGGAGCTCTTCGAGGCGCGTGGCGAGTTCCGCCTACGCGCGCTCTCGCTCGAGCGCTTCGGTCTCGGCGACCATCTCGCCGCGCTCGAGCGGCTGAAGAAGACGCTCGCCGGCGAGGGGCTGTTCGCGGCGGAGCGGAAGCGCCCGCTGCCGCTGCTCCCTGCGCGGATCGGCCTCGTCACGGGCAACGACGCCGCGGCGAAGCGCGACGTGCTCACCGCGGTCACGACCCGTTTCCCGCCGGCCAATGTGCTCGTCGCGGAAACCTACGTGCAGGGTCCGCGCGCCGCGGGCGCCGTCGTGGAGGCCCTGCGCGCGCTCTGCCGCGAGGGAGTCGACGTGCTCGTCGTCGCGCGCGGCGGCGGCAGCTTCGAAGACCTGCTTCCGTTCAGCGACGAACGTCTCGTCCGCGCGATCGCCGAGTGTCCGGTTCCCGTCGTCAGCGCGGTCGGACACGAGCAGGACACGCCGCTCTGCGACCTCGCCGCCGACGTGCGTGCCTCGACGCCCAGCGTCGCGGGCCGACTCGTCGTGCCCGACCTCGCGCAGCTACTGGAGCGGCTCGACCGCTCGCGCTCCGGCCTCGAGCGGGGCACGCGCCGGAGCCTGGACCGCGAGCGGCAGCGTCTCGATCGCGCGCACGAGCGCTTCGGCCGCGCCCCGCGGCTGCTCGTGGAGCGAGGCCGCGCGCGGCTCGACCAGACCGCGGGCCGGCTCCGCGCGCTCTCGCCGAAGGCGACCCTCGAGCGCGGGTACGCAATCGTGCGTGCGAACGACGAGATCGTCCGCTCGGGCGGTGCAGTCGAGCCCGGCGAACACGTCGACGTCGAGCTGGCCGAAGGCGGCTTCGGCGCGCGCGTCGAGGAGACGAGATGACCTTCGAAGAGGCGCAGAAGGAGCTCGAGCAGATCGTCCAGCGGCTCGAAACCGGCGAAGCGCCACTCGACGAGGCGCTGAAGCTCTGGGAGCGAGGCGAGGAGCTCTACCGCTTCTGCAAGGAGCGCCTAGACACCGCTGAAGGCAAGATCGAAGAGCTTGCAAGTCGCGTTGACGCCGCAAAGCCTTGATGCGGAAACGCTTCCTACAAGGGCATCGACCGGCGATTTCAGACGGACGAACGCGCAAAGCGCGCACGTCCTGATGCCGGCACCCAAGCGGTGCCTTAGAATCGTCACGTGGCCGAAGCACCGGTAGAGCTCCTGCAGCGGGTGCCGCTGTTCGCCGACTTCGAGAAGGGCGAGCTGGAGCGCCTCGCGCGCTCGTTCAAGCAGCGCACGTTCGACGAAGGCAGCACGGTCGTGGACGAAGGCAAGACGGGCGCGGGCTTCTTCGTGATCGAAAGCGGCGAGGCATCGGTGTCCGTCCACGGCGCCGGGCGCGACAAGCTCGGCCCGGGCGACTACTTCGGCGAGATCGCCCTGATCGACGACGGCGCCCGGAGCGCGACCGTCACCGCGGACAGCGAGCTCCGCTGCTACGGCCTGACGTCCTGGGAGTTCCGCCCTCTCGTCGAGGGCAACGCCTCGATCGCGTGGAAACTCGTCGAGACGATGGCGAAGCGGCTGCGGGCCGCTCAAAGCTGACCGCGCACACGGTCAACGACGCCGAGCTGGTTTCACGCTGCCGCGCGGGGGATGACGACGCCTGGCGCGAGCTCGTGGACCGGTTCTCGCGCTACGTCTTCGCGATCGCGGTGCAGGGCTTCCGCCTCCCGCAACAGGATGCGGAGGACGTCTTCCAGGAGGTTTTCGCGCGCGTCTACGAGCGGCTCGACACACTCCGCGAGGACGAGCTCGTGCGCCCCTGGATCGCGCAGCTCACTCGCCGGTTGTGCATCGACCGGCTGCGCGTCGGCTCCCGCGAGTCGGACGCCGACCTGGACGAGCTCCCGGAAGTGGCCGCAGACGACGTGCTCACGTCCCTCGAGGAGGCCTTCGACGTGCACGAGGCGATGGGCGAGCTTCCCGAGACCTGTCAGCAGATCCTCGACCGCTTCTTCGCCCGTGACGAGAGCTACCGGACGATCGGCGACAGCCTCGGATTGCCCGCGGGGACGATCGCCAGCCGCCTCTCGCGCTGCCTCGACAAGCTTCGTGACGCGTTCGAGGGAAGAAATGCACCCGCCGCTCCGTCTGGTGGACAGGTGACGTGATGACTGCTTACGACGAACAGCGACTGGGACGACTGATCGGGATGCTTCCCCCGGCGCCTGAAGGCTGGGTGCGCGCGGCTCAGGAGCTCCCGACCGCCCGCCGCGGGCTCGACCAGCTCGTCGCACGGGCCGAGGCCGACGCGGCCTACCGCGCCACGGTTCTCGCCGATCTCGAGCGCGCGCTGCAGGCCGAGGGCGTCGAGCCCGAGCCTCGCGTCGTCGAGAAGGTCCGCCGCCTGCTGGCGAACGACTAGCCGCCGCCATACGATCCACGCGTGGCTCAGGAGCCCGCCGACCTTCCCGACCTTCCCGCGTGGAGCCTCCCGGCCGGCGCCGGTGACCGCATCGCGATCGGCGTCGACTGGCCGGAGAGCGTCACGCGCGACTGGGCCCTCGGCGGCGCGACGGGTGCAGGCGTGCGCGTCTGCATCCTCGACAGCGGGATCGAGACAGGCCATCCGCGCGTAGGCGAGATCGACGGCGCCGTCGCCTTTCACAGAGGCGACGACGACGAGATCGAGCTCGAGGAGGACACCGAGGGCGACCTCTGCGGCCACGGCACGGCGTGTGCCGGCATCGTGCGCCAGCTCGCGCCCGAGTGCAGCCTCTACAGCGCGCGCGTCCTCGGGGCCGGCTTCAAAGGCAGCGGCCCGGTTCTGCTGGAGGGCCTGCGCTGGGCCGTCGACGAGGGCTTCGAGGTGATCAACATGAGCCTCTCGACCACGAAGCGGCAATTCGCCGAGTTGCTGCACGAGCTTGCCGACACCGCGTACTTCCGCCGCACCGTGCTCGTCGCGTCGGCCCACAACATGCCCGTCGAGAGCTATCCCTGGCGCTTCTCGTCGGTGATCTCGGTCGGCAGCCACGAGGAGACCGATCCGCTGACGTTCTTCTACAACCCGTCACCGCCGGTGGAGTTCTTCGCGCGCGGCGTGGGCGTCGAGATCGCCTGGCTCGGCGGCGGCTCGATCCTCTCGACGGGAAACAGCTTTGCCACACCGCACATGAGCGGCATCTGCGCGCTGATCATGTCCAAGCACCCCGAGCTGACGCCCTTCCAGCTGAAGAGCGTGCTCTACCTGATCGCGAACAACGTGGGAGGAGGACGATGAGCGTCGCTCACTTGAGGTTCGCTCCCGCGGGTGAAACCATGTTTCCCCCGCGCGCCCCCTTCTTCCTCCAAGTACGCCTCGGCTCCGCCGAGGACTCCCGGAGGGGGCACCTCCCGGTTCCCCCCATGCCCCCTCCACACGCTCATCGGCCGGAGACCAGGAGATGAGCGACCTGAGAGCCGCCGTCGCGGCCGGTGCGCTGGGATCCGAGGAGAGCTACCGCGAGCTGCTGCAGTCGATCGTCGAGGTCGCGCGGGCGATCTTCGGCGCCCGGGCCTCGTCGGTGTTCCTCTTCGAGGAGGAATCCGACGAGCTCGTCTTCGAGGCCGTCGCCGGCGAGGGGGCCGACGAGCTGATCGGCAAGCGGTTCCCGTCGAGCACCGGAATCGCCGGCTGGGTGCTCGTCACGCGGCAGCCGCTCGTGGTCGAGGAGCTCGACAAGGATCCGCGCTTCTCGAGAGAGACCGCCGAGTCGACGGGCTTCGTGCCCAAGGGACTGATGGCCGTCCCGCTGCTGCACGAGGATCGCGCCCTCGGCGTGCTCGAGGTGCTCGACCGGCCGCAGCAGGCCGCGTTCTCGCTGGCCGAGATGGAGCTCCTGGGCCTCTTTGCCAGCGAGGCGGCGATCGCGCTCGATCTGCTGCAGAAGGCGCGGGCCGCGCGGGCGGTGCTGGAGCAGGAGGGCGGCGAGGCCGACGCACTCGCCCGCTTCGCGGCGCGGCTGGACGAGGCAGACGAGGAAAAGCGCGAGGCCGCGCTGCAGCTACTCGACGCGCTAGGAAAACTTCTCCGGGAACGCTGAGAGGGAGCCTCTCGGCTCCCTCTCTAGCTTGGGCTGAGCTCGAAGCCCTGAACCCTTAGGCCTTGTGCATGCCCTTGTGCGGGGCGGCCTTGTGCATGTGGCCTTCGACGTCGTCGCCCTCGTCCTCGGCACCCTTGTGCGGGGCGCCCTTATGGGGGCTGTAATGCGAGTGGCCCTCGACGTCCTCGCCCTGCTCGTCCTTGGCGATGTTGCGGCCCTTGTTTGCGTGGCCCTCGACGTCCTCGTCGATCCGGGTCTCGCGGTCCTGATCTTCCATCGAACTTCCTCCTTCTTCGAACTTCCGGAACCTGATCACCTGACGGAGTTCGTGGTCGAAATCTTCCACGCCTCCTTCAAAAACGCAATCTGCCCTGTAATTGTGCGCTCGTGGAGCGTTTGCGGGAGCACCTGCGGGACTCACTTCGCGCCGCGCGTGAAGTGTTTCACAACCCAGCGCTGCGCCGGCTTCAGCTGGCCTGGGCGGGCTCCATCATCGGCAGCTGGGCGTACACGATCGCGCTGGTCGTCTTCGCCTACCGCCACGGCGGCGCTTCGGCGGTCGGCCTGATCGGGCTGATCCGCTGGCTGCCGGCGGCGGTCTCCTCCCCGCTCGCCGCGGTGCTCGGCGATCGCTATCCGCGCGTGCCCGTGATGCTGACGGCGGACCTGCTGCGCGCGGCCGGGCTCGCGGCGATGGCGGCCTGCGTGCTCACGCACGCCCCGGTCGCGGCGGTCTACGTCCTCGCCTCGTTCGTGGCCGTGACGACGACCGCGTTCCAGCCCGCACAGGCAGCGCTCCTCCCGTCGCTCGCGAGCACGCCTGAGGAGCTGACGGCGGCCAACGTGAGCTCGAGCACGCTCGAGGGCCTCGGCTTCTGCGTGGGGCCTGCCCTCGGCGGGATCCTGCTCTCGGTCTCGAGCGTCTGGGTCGTCTTTGTGGTCACGGCCTCGACCTTCCTCTGGTCGGCGCTGATGCTCGCCCCGCTGCTGCGGATCACCGAGCCGCCGCTCACACAGGAGCGGCCGCAGCTGCTGGAGGAAACGACGGCGGGGTTCCGAGCGATCTGGCGAGACCCGCGCCTGCGGCTCGTCGTCAGCCTCTTCTCCGCGCAGACGCTCGTGAACGGCGCCTTCGGCGTCCTGATCACGGTTTCCGCGTTCCGGCTGCTCCACCTCGGCCCGAGCGGCGTCGGCTACCTGAACACCGCGGTCGGAGTCGGCGGCGTCATCGGCGGCATCATCTCGCTCGCGCTCGTCGGCCACCGCCGGCTCGCAACGACGTTCGGGATCGCGGTCGCCGGAACGGGCGGTCCCCTCCTGCTCCTCGGCGGCGTTCCGAATACCGCGGCCGCGCTCGTCGCCTTCGGGCTGATCGGCTTCGCCAACATCATCTGCGACGTGAGCGGCTTCACGATCCTGCAGCGGGGGACGCCGAGCGAGGTGCTCGCGCGCGTCTTCGGCGTCCTGCACAGCCTCTTCTACGCCACGGTCGCCATCGGCGCGGTCAGCGCGCCGCTGCTGATCCACGCCGCCGGCGCGCGCTGGACGCTGGTCGCCGTCGGGTCGCTGCTCCCGATCCTCGCGGTCCTCACGCATGCGAGCCTCGCGCGCCTGGACGCGGCGCCGGTCGACCAGGAGCGGCTCGGGCTGCTGCGGGCGATCCCGATCTTCTCGCCGCTCTCGCCGCCGGTGCTGGAGCAGCTCGCGACTCGTCTCGTCCCGGTCGTCGCGAAGGCGGGCGAGGAGATCATCCGCCGCGGCGACCACGGCGACCGCTTCTACGTCGTTCGCTCGGGCGAGGTCGAGGTGCTGGTCGACGACCGGCCGCCGCGGCGCGAGGGCCAGGGCTCCTACTTCGGCGAGATCGCGCTCTTGCGCGACATGCCGCGTACCGCGACCGTCCGCGCCGCGACCGACGTCGAGCTCTATGCGCTCGACCGAGACCACTTCCTCCCCGCAGTGACCGGCCACGGCGACAGCGCCCAGGCGGCGGAGGCCGTGATCGGGTCGCGCCTGGGCATGTCCGCGGTCTAGCGGCACCCGATTGCGAGCGGTTGGCCAACCCGGTTAGAGTCACGGCGTGGCCGGGCCCTCCGTCGAGCTCCTCCAGCGCATCCCGCTCTTCGCGGAGCTCGAGCCGCGCGAGCTCGAGCGGCTGAGCGGCTCGTTCAAGGAGCGCACCTTCACCGCGGGCGGCAAGGTCGCCACCGAGGGCGAGGGCGGCGTCGGATTCTTCGTGATCGAGAGCGGCGAGGCCGTCGTCCGAGTCCACGGCGACGAGCGCGGCCGCCTCGGCCCCGGCGACTACTTCGGCGACATCGCGATGATCGACCGGGGCGACCGCACCGCGTCGATCGAGGCCGAGTCCGACCTCAAGTGCTACGGCCTCACCTTCTGGGACTTCCGCCCGCTCGTGGAGGGCGACCCGCGCATCGCGTGGCCGCTGCTCCAGGCGATGGCGAAGCGGCTACGGTCCGCCGAGTCCGAGGCCTAGCTCCTCCAGATCATCGCGCGCACGGGCCGGGTCGCCGCTGAGCGCCCGCGCCTCGATGCCGTCTTCCACGCGACCGCCGAAGAGGACGCACGCCACGCCTAGCCGCTCGCACTCGCGTGCGACCTCCCCTGGGGCCTTGCCGTCGAAGGTCGTGCGGTCGACAGTGCCTTCGCCGGTGACGACGAGGTCGGCCCGCGCCGCGCGCTCCCGGAAGCCGACCGCGTCGAGCACGAAGGCCGCACCGGGCACGAGCTGCGCCCCGAGCGACGCGAGCGCCACCCCGAGGCCGCCGGCCGCGCCGGCCCCGGCGAGCTTCGCGAACGTCGGCAGGTGCTCGGCGAAGCGGTGCTCGAGCTCGGCGATGTCATCTGCGAGCGCGCCCTTCTGCGGGCCGAAGCGTCGCGGGGCGTCGGCGAGCATCGTGCGCACGTCGTAGAGCGCGATCGTCGGAGCGGGGAGGTCGTCGAGCACCTCGAGCAGGCCGGCCCCGCCGTCCATCGTGGCGGTCCCACCCAGGCAGACGAGCAGTCTCGGGCACGGCCCGACCCGCGCGAGCAACTCGCCGAGCCCGCGGCTCGAGGCCTCCCGCACGTCGAGCCGCGACGGGTCGAGCGGGATGACCTCGGCGCTCTCGACGACGACCGTGCCGTCGGGAAGCTCCCTGATCGGCGCCTCCCGCTCGCGCCCGAACGCATCGTGCACGAGCTCCATCCGCACGACCCGCGCCCCGAGCACGGCAGCCGTTCCCTCACCGCCGTCGGCGAGCGGAAGCTCCTCGGCCTCGGCGCCCGCCTGCCGCAAGCCGCGGGCCAGCGCGGCCGCCGCGTCCGCCGCCGAAAGGACGCCCTTGAGGCTAGAGGGGGACGCGAGCGCGCGCACGGGCGCCATCGTCGCCGACCGGCTCGTCCTCGCCGGGCTCGGCCCCGGGTGTCTCGGCCTCACCCGCCCCCGGCATCCGCCGCAGCATCGCGAACGACAGGCCCTCTCGGGCGAGGAACATCAGCCCAACGCCCACGCCGACGGAAGCCTCGATCGCCTGCAGCCCGAAGCCGAAGGCGATCGCCTTGCCGATCGCAACCCCGTATGACCGCAGCGGATACGCGATCGCAGCCTGCAGCAGCCCGATGTTCCCCGGCCAGAGCGGGAAGAGCGTCGCGACGTTCATCAGCAGCAGCACGAGCCCCGCCGCGGGGAGCGGCGAGTGGATGTGAAAGGCGCGCATCGCCGTGTAGACCGCGAAGAACTGGCAGAGCCAGCCGCTGCACTGGAAGAGAGCCGCGACCGCCGCCGGCCCCGGCGCGTGCAGGACGCCGAGCCCGTGCCGCGCCATCTCGATCACACGCCTGGCCGGGCCGACGCCTTCCATCACCGACTGCTTGTGATGCCGCGCGCTCGCGAAGGCGAACGTGAACAGGCCGAGCCCGATCGCTCCGACGATCAGTAGGCTCGAGATCGCCCAGTGCGGGATCTTCGCCGTCAGCAGCACGTAGACGATCAGGCCGACGGTCGGGACGAGATCGAAGAGCCGGTGCGCGAATACCGTCCCGATCAGGGCGGCCCACGTGCCGTTGCCGCGGCCCTCGAGCCGCAGCTTCCTCGTCAGCACCGCGACGCGCGCCAGCTCGCCGATGCGGCCCGGGAGGACGGCGTTCGCGAACAGGCCGACCGAGAACGCCGAGAAGACGAGCATGAAGCGTGGGTGTGGCGGCTCCATCGCCTGCTTGATCACGGTCCGCCAGGCGATCGCGCGCACGACGACCGAGAGCAGGTTCAGCCCGATCGCGAATGCGACCCAGTACCAGCGCACGGCGTCGAACGCGTGCCAGACCGTCCCCCAGTCCGGCCCGCGCCACAGGAGGAGCCCGACGACACCCGCCGCCGCGGCGAGCACGACCACCGTGCGCAGCAGCAGCGAGCCGGGAATGCGGAGCTTCACGCGAGCTCCCCGTAGATCGCCGCCAGGCGACGGCCGATGTCGTCCCAGGAGTACCGCTCTTGCGCGAGCCCCCGCGCGGCCAAGCCGAAGCGCTCGCGGCGCGGCTCGTCTTCGAGCAACGCCACCACCGCGTCCGCCAGCGCGTCGGGATCTCCCGGCGGGACGAGCACCCCTGTCTCGTCCGTCATGACGTCACGGTAGCCGCTGATGTCGGAGGCGACGACCGCCGTGGCGCAGGCGAAGGCGCGAGTGAGCACCATGCCGAAGCTCTCGCCGCCGAGCGACGGCGCCACGAGTGCCTTTGCGCTCAGCAGCTCGGCGGTCAGGTCGTCCTGGCTGAGGAAGCCGAGCGCGTCGATGCCCGAGTCGTCGATCCCCGCCCTCGTGACGGCGAGGCGCACTATCAGCGGGTCCGCGCCGACGAGCCGCAACCGCGCGCCGGTGCGGCGATGGATCTCCGGCCATGCTCGCAGCAGCACCGGCATCCCCTTGCGCGGATCGTGGCGGCCGATGAACACGATCCGGTGCTCGCGGCCGCTCGGGTAGGCGTGCTCCGGGATCAAAACGCCGTTCGGGATCACGTCGTACTCGCCGGGGAACCACCGCGACGCCGACTCGCGCGCAGCGTCGGAGACCGCGACCCGCCGGTCGATGCGATCCATCAGGAAGCCCCAGACCGGCCGGCCGGCGTGGAGCCAGCCGAGCCCGCCGGAGGCGTGGAAGGTCGCGACGATCGGGCAGCGCGCCCACGCCATTACGGCCGTGCAGATGATCGGCGTCATCGGCTCGTGCAGGTGCACGACGTCGAAGCGCTCGTCTGCGAGCACGCTCTTGATCCTCGAAATCGACCGCGGGCTGAGCACGATGTTCGGCAGCGCGCCGTTCGCCGGCACGATCACCGAGCGCCCGACCGGGATCACGTCGGGCGGCGGCGTGCCGTGCCGCCCGTGCCGCGGGTGCAGCACGCGCGTGAAGCTCCCGGGCGGGTCGTTCCCGATGATCGTCCGCGTCTCGACCCCGAGCCGCTGCAGCGACTCCGCTTGGAGCTCCGCGTGCTCGGGCACGGCTCCCCAGTAGGACCACGAGTACGGAACGACGATGCCGACCTTCATCGCGCCCGATTCTGACGGCTACTGCGCTTGGGGCCGCGAAGTCAACGTGACAGGCCGGCCGAGCAGCCTCGCGCTGCCGCCGTTGCCGCCGCCCTCGTACTCCAGGCTGCGGGCGTCGAACACGCTCCACGACGCGGCCTGGTCATCACGATGCCTTCGGCCCTTGTAGTCGCGGTACTCGTAGTGGACCTCGAGCACGTACACCGGACCGTCGGCGCGCGTCGGGTCGCGTTGCCAGCCGAGCGACTTCTCCGTCGTCCTGCGCAGCGACGAGTAGACACGAGCGTCGAACGCGTGAGGCTGATCGAGCAGCTCGCCGCCGAACGTCTCGTAGCGAAGAACCGCCAGCGCGACACGATCCGGCCGCCCGCGCGGCGTGATGCGGAGACGGCCCGCCTCGATCGCCGCGCGTCGCTCGCGCGCAAGGCGCCGATCTTGCCGCTGCGTTCGGAGAACCAGTGCGGTGTTGGCCACGTTCCGCTTCCGCTCGGCAGGAGTGACGCGAGGCGTGCCGAGCTCTCGCTCGGCGACTCCTGCGCCAGCGTCGTCGAGCAGCTGCGACCAGCTGTCCGCGGCGTCGCCCTGGCCGGGGACCCAGCCGCAAGTCGAAGGCGGGAAGGTGGCTTCGATCGCGTAGCCGCGATAGCTCCCGCTGACCCGGAAGGATTCGTAAGCGCCGGAGGGACACGAATGATCGAAAGCCGGGCCTCCTACGAGCAGCTTCGGCTCGCGTCGCAGCTCGGCGCAGATCGCCACCGGGTGCGGCGCGGTTCCGCCGGCCGGATCGCAGGTGAGACGGTACGCGCGAACCCCTGAGCGGTCGGCGCGCTCGATCTTCAGCTTGGTAGCCGCAGCGTGCCCGCCGCCGCCGCAGCCGGCGACAGCCGACACCAGCGCCAGCAGCGCGACCCCGCGAAGCGCGCGCCTCACGCTTTCAGTAGACGCGCGGCGCGAACAAAAGGTTGGATCGGGCCGCGGCGTCTCTCCGAGTGATACCCCCGGCACTTCACACTCGGGAAGAGTGCGGCGAGCAACTCGCCGCGGCCCGTGGTCAAATCGTCGGCAGCCGGAGCGCCGCCCTGCTGACCCGGATGGGTCAAATGCCTACCGGCCGCCCCGCCGCGGGCGGCCGGTAGGAAGTGGCTCGGGCCGCGGGCCGCGGGGGGAAGGCGTGGGCACACCTTGCGTACCCGAGCTGGTGCCGAGCTTTTCATCCAACTGCGGCCGGCGTCATGACCCGCGTGGGTCAACTCGGCGGTAGACCCTCGCTCCGAGGAGGCGTATGGTCGGCCGCGCCGCCAGTGACCGAGGAACGGGTACAGCCGAAGCTCGGCCTCGCCCTGTCAGGGGGCGGGCATCGCGCGGCCTTCTTCCACATCGGCCTCCTCGCACGGCTCGCCGAGCTCGGGCTGTTGCGGCCGATCCAGGTGATCTCGACCGTCTCCGGCGGCTCGATCGTCGGCGCTCTCTACTACCTGCACGTCAAGAACCTGCTCGAGTCGAAGGCCGACGCGGAGATCGCGGACGCCGACTATGCCGACCTCGTACGCCAGGTCGAGCGCGAGTACCGCGAGGCGGCCGCGAGCAACGTGCGCGGATCCGGCTGGGCGAACCCGCTGAAGAACTTCCAGATGGCGTTGCCCACGTACTCCCGCACCGATCGCGTCGCCGAGCTCTACGAGCGGCGCTTCTACTCCAAGGCGTGGGGCGATCGCCCCCGCCGCGGCGGCCGGATCGCGATGCGCGACCTGCTGATCGCGCCGAAGGGCTTCGAGGGCCGCTTCGACCCGGACGTCGAGAACCCGAAACGGAACGCGCCCGTCCCGATCCTGCTGCTCGAGGCGACCACGCTGAACACCGGCCACAACTGGCGCTTCGAGGCGATGTACATGGGCGAGCCGCCGCGCCAGGGCACCGCCGACCAGTCGGCCCGCGAGGACGTCGACAAGAACGCAATCCTCCAGCGGACGAAGTGGGACGACCTTCCCGAAGCCTGCCGCGACTTCCCGCTCGGCGGCGCCGTGGCCTCGTCCGCGTGCTTCCCCGGCGGCTTCCCGCCGATGGTCGTGCCCGGCCTCTTCGACGACCTGACGGTCGAGCTCGTCGACGGCGGCGTCCACGACAACCAGGGCGTCGAAGGCCTCGTCGACCGCGACTGCACGAACTGGATCATCAGCGACGGCTCCGGCCAGATGCCCGACCTCGCCCGGCCGTCCACGAGACTCCCGGCAGTCCTCGGCCGCGTGATCTCCATCTACGGCGACGCCGAGCGCGAGCAGCGGCTGCTGCAACTGCTGAGCCGAGGCGGCGCCGCGTTCATGCACCTCCAGACCGGCCTGCCGGCGCGCGAGCGCACTCCCGGGGGGAAAGTCTCCGAGACGGCAACCACCCTGGAGTCGACCGACTTCGGCGTGCTCGAGGACGTCCAGCGCGCGCTCGCGCAGGTACGCACCGACCTCGACTCGTTCTGCGAGGTCGAGGCCTGGTCGCTGATGGCCGACGCCTACCAGCTCACCGGCAAGATCGTCCCGACGCGGACCGAGCTCGCCGCGCTCGGCACTCCAGGCCCTGCTCAGGACTGGGCGTTCGGCGTCGTCGCGGAACAACTCGCGCAGCCGAGCAAGCGGTTCCTGAAGGTGCTGCACACCTCCAAGCAGCGCTTCCTCAAGCCCGCGCGGATGACGCCGGTCCTGCTGCCGCTCACCCTGCTGCTGCTGCTCGCCGGAGTCGGCGCTGCCGCGTACGGGCTCTGGTTGCTCCTGACTCCGCACGGCACCGCCCTCTTCATCGGGACCCTCGCCGTCCTCGGCGCGCTCGCGATCTACGCCAACTCGGAGAAGGCGTACGTGAAGCCGGTCGCGATCGGCATCTTCGACGTCGTGCTGCCCGCGCTGCTCGCGCTGCCGCTCGTGCTGATCTCGTGGCTCCAGCTCGGAGCCGGCCGCTGGTGGCTCTCGCTCGGACGCGCAACGCGCCTCTAACCCCAAACGGGGCTGCTTTAGCCCCCAAAAAGGGCATGACTAACGGCGCCATCGCGCCGATCTCGGTGGTGTGCGCGTACGCATTGCCACCGTTGTCGGTCTTGTCCTCGCCGTTGCACTTGCAGGCGGGCTCTCGGTGCACGCACAGCCGGTGCGGACGGCGACGCCGCACCTCGCGAGGCACGTCGCCGCGCGGCCCGCGCCGCAGAAGCGCTCCGTTCGGCCGCAGAAGCGCCCCGTTCGCCGGCCGGGCACGGTCGTTGCCTACGTTCGCGCCGGCCGCACGGTCGCGGTACGAAGCGCCCCCGGTGGCCCCGTCGTAGCTCGACTCTCGTCGCGCACCGAATTCGGCTCGCCCCGCACCCTCGCCGTCACGCGCGTCACCCACGGCCTGCGCGTGATCACGACCGAGCTCGCCAACAGCCGCACCGGCTGGGTGGACGCGCCCGGCGCGCTCCGCCTGAGCCGGACCACGCTGAGCCTCGACGTCGACCTCTCGACCCGGCTGTTGCGCGTGCGCAGCGGCGGTCACCTGCTCCGAGCGATCCGCGTCGGGATCGGTGCGCCCGGAACCGCAACGCCCACGGGCCGCTTTGCGATCACAGACAAGCTTCGGGGCGCCGACTACTCAGCGGTCTACGGGTGCTGCATCCTCGCCCTCTCCGGCCACCAGACGAACCTCCCACCCGGCTGGACGGGCGGGAGCCGTCTCGCCATTCACGGCGGCTCCACAGCAGGCGCCGTCAGCACCGGCTGCCTTCATGCCGACGAGGTCGATCTGCGCTACCTGATGCGCTCGATCCCGCTCGGCGCGCAGATCACCATTCATCCGTAGACTCGCCGGCATGGTCGAAGAGGGCCTCGCCGAGCTCCACACGCACCTCGGCGCGTCGGTTGCCTCCGAGATCATGTGGAGCCTCGCCCACGAGCAGGGCATCGCGCTCCCGGTCAAGGACTACTGGGAGTTCGACCGGCTCGTCACGATCGCCGACCCGCGTCGCGTCGACTCGCTCGACGCCCTCGACCAGATCTACCACTGGACCGAGCTGATCCAATCGAGCCCGCTCGCCGTCGAGCGCTCGGTGCACACGGCGATCGGCGGCGCCTACCGCTCGCAGCACATCACGACGCTCGAGCTCCGCTTCAACCCGATGAAGCGCAACCGCGGCGGCGAGCGCGACCTCGACCACATCATCATGGCGGCCAGTCGCGGGCTCGACCGCGCGAGCCTCGAGTACCCGCTCGTGCGCTCGGGCCTGATCCTGATGATGGACCGCACCTTCGACGAGCGGCAGAACGCCACCATCGTCGAGAAGGCGATCCGCTACGCGCCGCGCGGGGTCGTCGGCGTCGACATCGCCGGCCCGCGCCCGGGCGGCGGGCGCTACCCGTATCGCGACCTCCAGCCGCTCGTCGAGGAGGCGCGCAACGCCGGCCTCGGCGTGACCATCCACGTCGGCGAGGAGGGCGAAGAGCATGGCGACGCCGAGATCGGGGAGGTGGTCGAGTACCTGCGCCCCGACCGGATCGGCCACGGCATCCTCGCCGCCCGCAACCCCGACCTGATGGCGGCGCTACGCGAGCAGGAGATCGTGCTCGAGATCTGCCCCACGTCGAACCTGCTGACCCGCGCGCTTCCCGACGAGGACGCCGTGCGCGAGACCTTCCGCGCCTTCGTCGAGCACGGCGTTCAGTTCACGATCGCCACCGACGGGCCCGAGATGATGCGAACGCACCTACGCGACGAGTTCGAGCTGCTCGAGCGGATCGGCGCGCTCAGCGAGGACGAGCTGACCGAGGCGAACGCACGCGGCCACGAGGCCAGCTTCGTCGGCCGCGTAGCGCAGCGCGTCACGTAGGGCGGAGCGGATCCAGCCGGGGCCACCGCAGAGTTCGTACCCCGTTGGGCGTAGACCCCAAGTTACGCCGCGCGGGCAATAGGCACAGCACGGGGCCGTTGTTAGCGTCGCCGCCATGGTCACAGTCCTGCATGAGGGGCCGCCGGTGATCACGGATCGGCAGCTTCAGGTGATCGAGCTGATCGCCGCCGGATACTCGAACGACGAGGTCGCGCGTCGCCTCGGCATCTCGCCGAGAACCGCAAAGGCCCACTCGGACGTCCTCCGGCAGAAGCTCGGCTGCGCACGGCGTCGGCAGATTCCAAGCGCGTACCGAACGATCACCGGCCGCGACCCCCTCTCCCAAAGCCTCGGAGCAGGACTACCCGCTCCGGGGGACTGACGGCACCCGCGCCTGCGGCCGAAAGGTCGCAGGCGCGGAGTCTCTGCTCGAAAGGTTGGCGCCCTGGACGCGCGGGTCTAGGGTTAGCGCGAAGCAACCGGCGCAGGCGATGGACGAGGCAAAGGGAAACGCAGCATCTCAAGTAAGCCGCCACATCATCGAGCGGCCGCGCCTGACGCGCCTTCTCGACGAGACGACGGCGAGGGTCATCACGCTCGTCGCACCGGCGGGCTACGGGAAGACGACCCTCGCACGCCAGTGGCTTGCGAGCCGGCCGCACGCTTGGTACCCGGCACGCGCGTCGTCCGCTGAAGTCGCAGCACTCGGTTCGGGGCTTCTCCAGTCAGCCGATGGCGTGTTGTTCTCCGAGCAAGGCACCCGATTCCATGAATGGCTGCCATACGCGGCGGGGGCCGGAGGACTGGGCGCGCGCTGCCGATCTCCTCGTCGCCGATCTAGCCGACTGGCCAGCCTCCGTCTGGTTCGCGATAGATGACTATCAGCGCCTTTCGCCCGATGCCGAGCACGTCATCGACCGACTGCGCGCGGTCGAAAACCTAAGACTTCTAGTGACTACACGCCGCCGCCCTCTCTGGTGCACCTCGCGAGATCTTCTCTACGGAGACGTGTTTGAGCTCGATCTCATCGCTTTGAAGATGAACGATGAAGAGGCGGCCGCGGTCCTCGGGGATCTTGGGGAGGCGGTAATGCAGGAATTCATCAGTGCTGCCGCGGGCTGGCCAGCGATCATTGGGCTCGCGTCCTTCGCCGACAGTTCTCTACCAAGCGATCGAGAGGCTCTGCCTCCTGAGCTTCACGCATACATCGCAGAGGAGCTTTACGGATCGATCGCACCTTCGGTACGTGAGGAACTCGCACAGCTGAGCTTACTTCCATCGATTTCTTCATCGACCGCGGCGAATCTGCTTGGTACTACTAGCCCCTCGGTGGTGGCCGAGGGGACGCGGGTGGGCTTTCTTACTGACGATCGGTCCGGACTCCTCACCGTGCATCCTCTCCTTCGATCTTTCTTGCGCCGAAAAATGCTCGAGCTGCCGCCCGATCGCTGTGAAGGACTCGTCGAAAACGTCGTGCGCCTGCTTCTTGGCGAAAAGCAATGGAACGAGGCGTTTGAGGTAGCCCGGCAGTTTGAGGTGCCCCATCTGTTCGATCAGGTGATCGAGAGTTCGCTCTATGATTTGCTGGATTGCGGCCATCTCGCGACGTTGTCAACTTTCGTTGAGGTCGGGCGGATCCGCGGCGCGGAAGCGGCCGTCCTCGATCTGGCTGAGGCCGAACTGGTCTTCCGAGAGGGCTTTCACGAGCGGGCGCGCCGACTCGCAGAGCGGGCCGGTGCGCAGTTGGTCGGTCGCTTAGAGCTTGCCTCTAAAGCGTTTTGTCGCGCCGGCCATAGCGCTTACTTCACCGACGCGATCGATGACGCCGTCGCGAACTTCCAACGAGCGCGGGATCTCGCACCAGACCTAGAGGATGAACGGCGAGCAGTCTGGGGCCTCTTCCTGTCAGCACTAGAGCAAGAGGATGACTCTGCGGCTGTCCTCCTGGGGGACTTCGAGGCGATCAGCGGCTCAAGCGCCAATGACATGGCTCGGATCCAAAACGGCCGGCTTCATTTTGCCATGCGGCTTGGCACGCTACGTCACGGCCTCTCTGGAGCAGACGCGGTTGCCAGCATCGCGAGCGAGGCGAAAGACCCGGTCGTGCGTGCTTCTTTTTGGCACATCTA
Source organism: Gaiellales bacterium (assembly GCA_038237925.1). GTDB lineage: Bacteria > Actinomycetota > Thermoleophilia > Gaiellales > Gaiellaceae > AC-32. The sequence continues at coordinate 124,700 of JBBRYF010000004.1, forward strand.
CGCGGCCGCGCTTCGAGCCGCAGCCGAGTATGGAAGCGCGGTGGAGGCGACGGACAGCGCGTTGCGCGAGATAAGCCGGTTTGATCTGGATTTCGGGCGAGCGCATGTGTACCTCACGCGGGCAGGAGCGCTGGCAGGAATGGCTGCATACGAGGAAGCATTGGACTTGCTCGACGATGTCGCGAGGTCAGCCAGTCGTAACGGCGACACGTACCTTCAAATGAATGAGCGAACGACCCGGTGCAAGCTCCTTCTACTCACTGGAGAAATGACGGATGCCGTCCGGGTAACGGACGTCACCTGGGCTCAGGTTGGCTCTCGTGGACAATACGCCGAATTCTTGGCCTCAAGAGCCCTAGCGCTGGCGACATTGCCTCAGTCCCGCCACGGCGCGATTGAGGTGCTGGAGCAGGCTGAGCGTACGAGCGGTGAGAACGAGGCTACGGCTCTTTGCACGTGCGTTCGCGCGCTCCTCAGCATTGACCGCGAGCATGAAATCGCTGCTCTAATTCCGCGCTCCCGCACGGCGATAGCCAAAGGCATACTGGATCCATTTGTCTTCGCTCTTCGTCTTGACCGCCGACTTCCGAGACTGATCGCCCAAATGCCGGACCTCCGCTCCGCACTCCATGAGGTCTTGCGGCGTGTCGACGGTACCTCGCCCGAGAACGACACTCGGCGATCACTTGCCTACGAACCTCTGCAAGCCACCCAATTGACTCGTCGGGAGCAAGAAGTGCTTGTGTTTCTCGCTGATGGGAGCACGAACAAGGAGATCGCCGCCCGACTTTTCTTGACCGAGTCGACAGTCAAGGTTCACGTGCGCCACGTCTTGCAAAAGCTCGGTGTGCGTACTCGCACCGAAGCTGCTATCCAAGTTCTCAAGACGCGACAACATGAAGCTGGGGCAGCTTCGGAGCCTCTAAATCTAGATCCTGACTCGCGCTGACCCTGAGCTCATTGCCGCGCCCGAGCCGATATGCCTCGGACGCACTAGCAAGAATCGCCTCAAAAGCCGCGACGACGGTTGTGTCGAACTGGGTCCCTACCGCCTCCGCGATTCTAAGCCGTGCCACATGTGATGGCATCGCGTCCCTGTAGGGCCGATCCGAGGTCATGGCGTCATACGCGTCAGCGACCGCGATGATCCGAGAGATCAAGGGAATATCATCGTCAGACAGAGAGTCGGGGTAACCGCAGCCATCCATGCGTTCGTGGTGGTGCCGAACAATCCGCGCAACCTCTTCGTAGTCATCAACGTTGGCGAGAATTCGCTCGCCGATGACCGAGTGTTTCTCCATGAGGCGACGCTCATCGATGGTGAGTGGTCCAGGTTTCTCGAGAAGGCCGGGTGGCAGGCCAACCTTTCCAATGTCATGAACGAGGCCGCACAAATGGGCCATCTGTGCCTTTTGCGGCATAAGACCGAGGCGATCGGCGATGTCTCGTGCGTAAGTGGCAACGGCAGCTGAGTGGCCGGCCGTGTAGCGGTCCCGCGCATCCAATGTCGCCACCAGTGCGGTGGCGAACGACACATTCGCCCTCTCTTGGCGGACGATCGCCCTCGCGAGCTCCTCGGCAGTCGCGCGCTGTTCCTGGTAGAGCAGAAAGAGCTTCTGCGCCGCGAATGCGGGAAGCAGGAAGAGTGCCACGCTCCAAGGCGAAACTTCGCGATAGGTATAGACCAACAGGGTCGTGATCGGCGTGTAAAGCGGCATGGTCACTAGAACCGTGCTCCCAATCCGGGCGATCTCGGTCAACGAACCGCCGCGTAGCCTTGCCACGACTGATCCGAGAAGAAAGTCGCCGCCCTGCTCCAGAAGTGTCGCGGCTGCGACCGCAGCCGTGAGCCGGCCGAACGTGTGATCCTGGGGACCGTCGATGGCAAGGGCGACTATTCCTGCACATCCTGCGGCGATAGAGCGCGAGGACGTCCAGATAAACCACCGAGCATAAGGCGCGCGAAACTCGAGGAGAAGGCTCGCGACGCTCACGCAGATCGCCGCACCAGGGCCATAGATGACCGCCGCTAGAACAATCGGAAGAAACGAAACAGAGATCTCCGCGCGCGGGCTGAGCCTCACGCTCTGTCGCTCTGCGATGAGCGCAGATACAGCCAGAATCGCGAGTGGCCAAAGCGGCCCGGATTTAGTCAAGCCGCTGTGCTCGGCGACGACGAACGCGAGGATGCCGGAGAGTACAGCCAACCAAGCGGTGTACGACACCAGGACGTAATCGCGGCCGGTAAGTCGGCCCTCCACCTGAAAGAACCAACCGAGAGCACGACGAGGCGCCACTTGAAACTCCCCCTTTAGGGTGATACCGTCGAACACGCTGTCAGTCCCCCGAGGGAGGAAATATGCGCTCCCGTTTCACTAGTTCGCTGCTCGCGTTGTGCACGCTGGCGGCGGTGTCCGGAAACGTCAAGTGGTGGTAGCTGGATCTACGGCCCACGGCGCGTCGTAGCTTCCGTTTTCCACAAGCTGCCCACATCACCCTGTTGAGGGATTTCCACAGATGTGTGGAAATCCAGGCAAGGGCTGTGGACAGTTTCGTCGAAGTCGCTAGGTTCGGCTCGGCGCGCTAGGCGATCAGATTTCGCCTGAAGCCCACCGCTACGGCGTGGGCTCGCGACCTCGCCTGCAATTTTGCAAGCAGGTGTCGTACGTGCGACTTCACCGTCTCCTCCGAGAGGAAGAGCCGGACACCGATCTCGCGATTCACGAGGCCGTCGGAGATCAGCTGGAGGACTTCGATCTCACGTGCCGTCGGCTCCTGCTCGAGCTCCTGGAGCGGACCGGAGAACGGAATGACCTCGGCGCCGCCGCCGCGACGCTTGGCCACCGCATCGAAGCGGCGACTGTGGTCGACGTAGCGGGACAGGATCTCGTTGCGCTCGGCAGCATCCACGGTAATGGGCCTATCGGCCACGCCTCGGGCTCGCTTTAGCGCCACGGCCTACCCCGTTTCAGGGATGGCTTAGGCTCAGTCGTTACGCGCTGACGCGCTGCTAGCGACGTGGCACGGGCCGCGATTCTTCGTTCCCCGGCTCCTTCGGCAGCGCGGTCTCGTCGGCCGCCGCGGGAGTGTAGGCGGGCGAGGCCTGTACCCGCGCGAGCGTCTCTTTGTCGACGTTCAGCGGGTGGTGACAGGCCGCTAGGTGGCCGTTGCCATAGTCGACGAGCGGAGGCTCGATCTGGGAGCAGATCTCGGTCGCGTAGCGGCAACGCGGATGAAAGCGGCACCCGGACGGCGGGTCGATCGGGCTCGGCACGTCCCCTTCCAGCACGATCCGCTCGCGCTTCTCGGCTAGGTCGGGGTCGGGCACGGGAACCGCGGAGAGCAGCGCCTCGGTGTACGGCATGATCGGCCGCGAGTAGAGCTCCTCGGCCGGCGAGAGCTCGACGAGCTTGCCGAGGTACATCACCGCGATCCGGTCGGAGACGTGACGGACGACGCCGAGGTCGTGCGCGATGAAGACGTACGTCAGGCCGAACTCGTCCTGCAGCTCCTCGAGCAGGTTCACCATCTGCGCCTGGATCGAGACGTCTAGGGCCGAGACGGGCTCGTCGGCGACGATCAGCTTCGGCCGCAGCGCGAGGGCGCGCGCGACGCCGATGCGCTGACGCTGGCCGCCGGAGAACTCGTGCGGAAAGCGGTTGTAGTGCTCGGGCGAGAGGCCGACGACCCGCAGTAGGTCATCAACCTGCTGCTTGCGCTCCTGGCGGTCCCCGATCCCATGGATGCGCATCGGGTCGCTGATGATCGTGCCGACGCGCTTGCGGGGGTTCAGGCTCGCGTAGGGGTCCTGGAAGATCATCTGCATCTCCCGCCGCAGCGGGCGCAGCGCGCGCGCGCCGAGGCGACCGATCGAACGGCCGTCGAACACGACGTCGCCGGCGGTCGGCTCGAGCAGGCGCACGATGCAGCGGCCGAGAGTCGACTTGCCGCAGCCGGACTCGCCGACGAGGCCGAGCGTCTCGCCCTCCGCGACGCTGAGCGTCACGTCATCGACGGCATGGACGCGGGCGACCTCGCGCGCGAGCACCCCCTTCCGGATCGGGAAGTACTTCTTCAGGCTCTGCACCTCGACGAGCGCGCCGTTCTGCGTCTGCGCCTCGGTCACGACGCGACCCGCGCCTCACCGGCGATCGTCGCCTCGCGCAGTCCCCGCTTGTCGTCGACGGGAAGCCAGCACCGATCAAGGTGCCCGACGGCCTCGACGCGGTTCTTCAGCTCGGGCTCCTCCTGGCACTTTTCGAAGGCGTGCGGACAGCGCGGCCGGAACTTGCACCCCTGCGGGAGGTTGATCAGCGACGGCGGCGTGCCCTCGATCGAGTGCAGCTTCTTCGGCTTGGGCCGATCGAGCCGCGGGATCGAGCCGAGCAGGCCCCAGGTATACGGGTGCTGCGGGTCGTAGAACAGGTCGCGCTTCGAGCCGCGCTCGACGATCCTGCCGGCGTACATGACGAGAATCTCGTCGGCGACCTCCGCGACCACGCCGAGATCGTGCGTGATCAGGATCACCGCCGAGTCGAAGTCGGCGCGGAGTCGGTCGAGCAGCTCGAGGATCTGCGCCTGGATCGTCACGTCGAGCGCGGTGGTCGGCTCGTCGGCGATCAGGATGTCGGGATTGCACGAGAGCGCCATCGCGATCATCGCGCGCTGGCGCATGCCGCCCGAGAACTGATGCGGGTAGTCGTCGACGCGCTGCTGCGGGTTCGGGATCCCCACCTGGCGCAGGAGCTCGACTGCCCGCCGCTTCGCCGCGCTCTTGCCCATCGGGTCGTGCGTGACGATGGCCTCGATGATCTGGTCGCCGACGGTGTAGACCGGGTTCAGCGACGTCATCGGGTCCTGGAAGATCATCGCGATCTGGTTGCCGCGGACCGAGCGGAGGCGCGACTCCGGCAACGCGAGCAGGTTCTCGCCCTTGTACGTGACCTGGCCCTCGAAGCTCGTGTTCTTGTCGCGCGTAAGGCCGAGCAGCGTCATCGCGGTGACGCTCTTGCCGGACCCGGACTCGCCGACGATGCCGAGCACCTTGCCTCGGTCGAGGCTGAAGTCGACCCCGTCGACCGCGCGGACGATGCCGTCCTCGGTCGCGAAGCGCACCTTGAGGCCGCCGACGTCGAGCAGGCGCTCTGCCATCAGGTCGGCCGGATCCTGGGGTCGAGGTAGGCGTACACGAAGTCGACGAGTGCGCTGAACAGAACGATGAAGAACGAGCCGTAGAGCGTAACGCCCATGATCGGGGGAAGGTCGAGGCCTCCGACCGACTGGGCGGCGTACCAACCGACGCCCTTCAGGTCGAAGACCGTCTCGGTGAGGATCGCGCCGCCGCCGAGCACCGCAGCGAAGTCGAGGCCGAAGAGGCTCACGATCGGGATCAGCGAGTTACGCAGCACGTGACGCAGCAGGACGCGCCGTGGGGCGATGCCCTTCGCCCTCGCCGTGCGCACGTAGTCCTCGCTCATCGCGTCGAGCATGTTCGAGCGCAGCACCCGGCCGTAGAAGCCGATGAAGAGCACGGCGAGGCAGAACCAGGGCAGGATCAGGTGGTAGGCCCACTGCACCGGGCTCTTGGTCAGCGCGACGTACTCGCCGTCCGGAAACAGCGGGTGCCCGTTCTCGGCGAGGAAGTAGCGCAGCACGATCCCGAGCCAGAAGACCGGCATCGAGATGCCGACGAGGGCGAGGATCGTGATCACGCGGTCGGACCATCTCCCGGCCTTCACCGCGGAGATCGCGCCGACGAGGATCCCGAAGAACAGCCAGATGATCCCCGCCCCGATGCAGAGCGAGAACGTCGCCGGGATGCCTCGCTTGATCTCGTGGACCACGTTCTGGCGCGTGTCGAACGAGCGCAGGATGTCGTACTCGCCGTGCCTGCCCGGCAAGAGACCGTTACCTGCCTTCTGCATCATCTTCACGTACTGAACGTAAAAGGGCCGGTTGAAGCCCCACCTCTGGCGGATGTTGTGAATGTTGGCCGGCGTCGGGTTCTTGCCGGCCATCCGTTCCGCGGGGTCGCCGCCCGGAACGAGGATGAAGACGATGAAGACGAGCACGCTGACCGCGAACAGCACCGCGATCATCCCGACCAGGCGTCTGATCACGAACGGCAGCATCTAGTGCTCGATCCTCACCTTCGCGCGCGGGTCAAGCGCGTCGCGCAGGCCGTCGCCGAAGATGTTCAGCGAGAGGACGGTGAGGACGATCGCGATCCCGGGAACGAGGGACAGCCAGGGCGCGGTCTGAATCTGGTTCTGCCCGCTCGAGATCAGGTTCCCCCAGGACGGGTCGGGGAGCCTCACGCCTGCGCCCAGGAACGACAGACCGGCCTCGGTGAGGATGTTGTTCGCGATGATCAGCGTGAAGAAGACGAGCACCGTGGAGGCCACGTTCGGGAGCAGGTCGGAGAACATCACGCGCAGCGGGCCCGCCCCTTGGCCGATCGCGGCTTCGATGAACTCCTTCTCGCGCAGCGACAGCACCTGGCCACGCACCGGCCGGCCGACATAGGGGATCAGCACGTACGAGATCACGAGCGTCGGGATCCAGAGACTGCCCGCCTGGATGTTGATCCCGAAGTGGTGGAAGCCGTTGATGGCAAGAGCACTCGCCAGTGCGATCGCGAGCAGCAGCACCGGGAAGGCCCAGATCAGATCGAAGAAGCGCGTGATGATCCAGTCGAGCCAGCCGCCGTAGTAGCCGGCGAGCAGCGCCAGCACCACCGCGATCAAGGTGCAGATGAGTGCCGATCCGATCCCGATCTTGAGCGAGTTGAGGCCGCCGTAGAGCAGCCGCACAGCGACGTCGCGGCCGAGATTGTCCGTCCCGAGGACGAACCGGCCGTGCGCGTGCCACCATGTCGGGCCGAGGTACTCCGGTGCCCTGACGACGAATTGGTTGGTCTTGGCGTCGTAGTACGAGCCTCCGCCGATGACGTCCTTCAGCACACCGCCGACACGTACCTTCTCGCCGGCGTGCACGGTGTTCGGCCCGCTGTGGGCGACGTGGGTCGCGTAGACGGGCGCGAGCGCGCAGCAGGCGACGATCACTACGAAGACGACGAGCGAGACGAGCGCCAGATAGTTGCGCCGCAGCCGGCGCCACGCGAGGTACCACGGACTGCGCCCGACGATCGCGACCTCATGCTCTTGGGAGGCCAGGAGCGCAGCGCTGTCGAGCGTGAGATCGGTGGCGGGCTCGGCCATCTGGTTCCCTTGGCGAGTGTAGATCAGTGAGGGCGCCCGTAGGCGCCCTCACGATCGTCTTGGTGAGCTACTCCTCTACTTCCTGCAGAGGCGCAGCGTGTCGATGCCGTAGAGACGCTGGGTGTGGATACACCCGATCTTCTTCGAGAAGAACTCCGGGAAGACGCGATTCGACCACGGCACCCACGGAGCCTGCTGCATGATCTCCTTCTCGACCTTCGCCCACCGCTGGTTCACGGCCGGCGTCAGCACCGGAGCCTTCTTCAGGCCCTCGATCTCGCTGTTGGTCTTCTTGCTGGAGTACCACGCGTAGTTGTTGTTGTCGGTCGGCGTGATGCGGTTGCCGTTCAGGAGGACGTCGAACCAGTCGAGCGGGTGCGGGTAGTCCTCGAGCCAGCGGGCCCAACCGGTCTGCGCGTGCGTCGCGATGTTCCCGATGGTCGAGTAGTACGTCGCCCTCGGGATGCTGTTCAGCTTCGCGTCGAGGCCGATGGCGTTCAGCACGCTGGTGTAGTACTGGGCCGCGTCGATTGCGTCCGACACCTGACGCGTCCAGACCGTGACCTTGGCGCCCTTGGCGCCCGCCTGCGTGATCAGCTGCCTCGCCTTGGCGACGTTGTGGTTGTACAGGTTCAGCTTCACGTACGACGGATAGGTCGGCGGCAGGACGTTCTGCGTCGGCTGCCCGAGGCCGCCCCACACGATCCGGTTCATCGCGCTGCGGTCAACGGCGTAATTGACGGCCTGGCGGACCTTCAGCTTGTTGAAGGGCGCCTCGTGCGTGTTCATCCAGAAGTAGTACGTATTCGCCGTCTGGCGAAGCACCAGGTGGCCCCTGCTCTTCGCGTTGGCGATGCGGTCCGGCGGGATCGCGCCGTTCGAGTAGTCGGCCTGGCCGCTGATCACCCGCTGAGTGGCGGCATTCGCGTCGCCGACGAGCGCGACATCGATGCGATCCGGATTCCCGCGCGGGATGTTCACGGTGGGCTTGAAGTACTTGTTCCGCACCATGGTGAACCCGCGGTTGGCGTCGAAGCTCGAGAAGCGATACGGCCCCGTGCCCGGAATCGTCCCGTTCAGGATCGCGGTCGACGTGTTGGCCGGCACCGGTGCCGCGAACAGGAGCGCCAGGATCGTCAGGAAGTCACCGCGCGGGCGCGTGAGCTTGATCACGATCGTCCGCTTCTTGTTGTTCACGATGATCCCGGCGATGTTCCCGCTCTTCGTCGGGTGAGCCGAGTACGCCTTGGCTCCCACGATGTCGGTGTAGAAGCCGACGCCCTGGCCGGTCGCCAGGAAGCCGCGCTTGATCGCCCACTTGAAGTCCGACGCCTTCAAAGCCCTGCCGTTCGAGTACCTGATGCCCTTGCGGAGCGTGAACTTGTAGACGCGACCGTTGTTCGAGATCTTCGGCAGCGACTGCGCCAGCCCCGGCACGAGCTTGTAGCCGCCCGGCCCGTCGACGTGCTTGTAGGTGAGCAGGGTCTCGTAGACGTTCCACATCGCCCACCAGCTCTGGCCGGTGTAGGCCTGCTGTGGATCGAGGAAATCGATCGTGTCGATAACCGCCCTCAGCGTCCCGAACTTCTGTGCCTGCTTCGGTGCCGCTGTCGTCCGGTTCGCCGCGACGCCGTACGCCGCGAGCATCAGAGCGAACCCGGCCACCAGAGCAAGGATGCTCAGGAGCAGAGTCCAACGTCGCCTTTCAGTCATTGCACCTCCCGTTCACTAGACCCCTCGGCATGCGAGAAGATCAATCTTCGCAAAGTGGAGACGTTCTGACCAGGGCGTCGGTTAGAGACGGACGTAACGGAGCTCGCCCTCGCCACGGGCGTTTTCGAGCGGCTCTTCGACGACCGCGCCGGCGTCGTCGCGCCCGGTCGCGTGCAGGATGCGCCCCTCCCCGAGCCAGAGGGCAATGTGGTGGGCGCGGTCCCTAGGCCCGAAGCAGACGAGGTCGCCTGGCACGAGCTGTCCCTCGTCGAGCGGCGTCCCGGCCGCCTCCTGCTCGTGCGCGTCGCGCGGGACGAGACGACCGAGCCGGCGATACGCCATGTGCACGAGACCGGAGCAGTCGATCCCACGCTCCGTCAGCCCGCCCCACTCATACGGCGCCCCGAGGTAAGCGCGCGCCTCGGCGACCGGGTCGCCCGCGCGCGGCAGGCCGGGCCATTCGCCATCGGGCTCACCGCCCAGTGAGTCGGCGCGAATCCAGCCCGGGTAGTTGTAAGCAGTGCGGATTCGCACCCAGCCGTCCTTGCTCTCCGCGACGGCGACCGGCTCGCCCGCCAGCGCCTGCGTCACCTGCTCGGCGTCGTCGTCGGGCTCTGCCCGCACGGGCGCGACCTCGGCGGCGCACTCCCGGAGCTCCATCAGGCCGGGCGGATCCGCGGGTCGAGGCGCGCATAGACGATGTCGACGAGCGCGCTCATGATCGTGATGAAGAATGCGCCGTAGATGACCGTGGCCATGATCACCGGCAGGTCGAGCGCGACGAGGGAGCGGTACGTGAGGAGTCCCACACCCGGAAGGCCGAACACGACCTCGGTCAGGAGCGCGCCTCCCCCGACGAGAACGCCGAAGTCGAGCCCGAAGAGCGAGACGAAGGTGATCAGCGAGGTGCGCAGCATGTGCTTCAACAGGACGCGTCTCGGGGACAGTCCCTTGGCCCTGGCCGTACGCACGTAGTCCTCGCTCTGCACCTCGAGCAGGTTCGCCCGGAGCACGCGCGCGTAGAACCCGATGTAGAGCACCGAGAGCGTGATCCACGGGATCAGTAAGTGCAGGAACCATTGCCACGGGTTCGAGGTCAGCGGTGTGTAGCCGAGCGGCGGCACCCAGCTGAAGAGGAACGTGTTGTGCAGGCGGTCCTGCGTGATCAGGTTCGCGACCTCGCCCAGCCAAAAGACCGGCATCGAGATGCCGATCAGCGCAACGATCATCAATAATGGGTCCAGGATCGACCCCTTGAAGGTGACGGCGAGCACGCCCATCACGATGCTGCCGACCACCCAGAGCACGGCTGCGCCGATCACCAGCGAGAAGTCGACGGGTGCCGCGCTCGTGATCGCCGGGACGACCTTCAGGGCCTGGTTCCCGTACGAGACAAGGTCGCGAGAGATGAAGAGCCGCTTCATCATCAGCGCGTAGCGAACGGGCAGCGGCCGATCGAGCCCGAACTGGTGCTTGACCGCGGCGATTGTCTCCGGGGTCGGATTACGGCCCGCGAGCTGTCGGCTGGGGTCGAGACCCGGCGTCGCGAAGAAGATCAGAAACGTCAGCACGGTGATCGCGAACAGCACGACCACGAGGCCGGCAAGGCGCCTGATGACGAAAGCGAGCACCCGCTACTCCCTCACGCGCACCTTGGCGCGCGGGTCGAGCGCGTCGCGCACGCCGTCGCCGAGGACGTTGAGCGCGAGCACGGTGAGCACGATCATCACGCCCGGCGCGATCGCGACGAGGGGTCGCGTGTAGAGCAGGGCCTGGCCGTCTCCAATCACCGTGCCCCAACTCGCATTCGGCGCCTGGACGCCGATCCCGAGGAACGAGAGGGCCGACTCGGTGAGGATCGTCGTCGCGATCATCAGCGGCAGCAGCACGATCGCGGTCGAGATCACGTTGGGGAGGATGTCGCTGAACATCAGGCGCAGATTCGACGCGCCCTGCGAGACGGCCGCCTCGACGTACTCCTTCTCGCGAACCGACAGCACCTGCCCACGCACCGGCCGGTACACGTACGGGATGTAGATCACCGCGATGATCAACGTCGGCACCCAAAGGCTCGCCGGGTCGACGGTGACCGGCCCCCATTTCAGCCCGCCCGGCTTCGTCAGGAGCACCGTCGCAAGCGAGATCGCGAGCAGGTAGACCGGGAACGCCCACACGAGGTCCATCAGGCGTGAAAGCCCTGCGTCCACCCAGCCCCCGAAGAAGCCGGCGATCAGACCGAGCGCGAGCGCGAGCACGCAGCAGATCACCGCCGAGGCGACGCCGATCTGGAGCGACGAGCGACCGCCGTAGAGAACGCGGGCCATCACGTCGCGGCCCTGGTTGTCCGCGCCCATGAAGTAGTTCGAGCGCCAAGTCGGCCGGATCGGCACCTCGCCCAGGCCCAGTAAGCCGCCGCCCTGCTGGATCACGTCGACGCGCTTGCCGTTCACGACGGTCGTGCCCGAGAGGTTCGACGTGAACGGGTCGGTGTGCGCGAGGTGATGCGCGTAGAAGGGCGCGAGCAGGCTAACTGCGACGACCAAGACGAAGAGGACGAGCGAGGCCATCGCGAGCCGGTTGCGCACGAGCCGCCGGCCGGCGATGCGCCAAGGGCTCCTTCCGGAGATCTCCTTGGCGCTCTCGCCGGCCGCCAGCTGGACTTCGGGCCCCGGCTCGTACGCGAACTCAGCCACGCGCGTGCCTGCCCGCTACTTCACCGAGGCCTGGTCGAGCAGGAAGTACCACTGCGGGCTGAAGAGGTAGCCCTTCACGCGCTTCGAGAGGAAGTCGATGTACTTCGGGTTGTACATCGCGACCCACGGCGCCTGGTCGGTGACCTTGTGGTCGATCTGGGCCCAGACCTTGTTCGCCGAGGTCGGGTCGGTGATGCCGACCTGGCCCGCGTGATCCATCTGCGCCTGGATGCCCTTGTCGCAGAACTCGGCGATGTTCGGGCTCGAGTTGCTGTTCGGGTGGATCGAGCCGCACCCGAGCAGGATGTTCAGGAAGTCCGAAGCCGCCGGGTAGTCCTGGAACCAATCGGAGAACGCGAACTGGACGTGGTTCTTCGAGTTCTGGATGTACGGGTACTGGATGTCGGCCGACAGCGCCTGGAGCGAGGCCTTGTACCCGAGCTTGTTCAGGAGCCCGACGAAGTAGAGGCCGAGCGCCTTGTCCGTGTCGGTCGTGTCCGTGTTGACCTTCACGCTCGCGCCTTTCGTCCCGGAGGCGGCGACGAGCGCCTTCGCCTTCACCAGGTCGGGAGCCGACCACTTGCCGCTGCTGGGGTTCTTCGTGTACGGGCAGTACGGCACGTAACCCGGGAAGTTCGGCGGCAGCACCTGACAGGTCGGGACGGCTAGCTTCGGGCCGCCGGCGATCTTCACCAGAGCCGCGCGATCCGTCGCGTAGTTCACCGCCTGGCGCGCCTTCAGGTTGTCGAACGGCTTCTCGTTGACGTTGAAGGCGAAGTACCAGGTCGAGGTGAGCGGGTTGACGTGGACCTGACTCGCGTACTTGTTGCTGAACTCGCCGAGCCGGTCTGACGGCGGCTGGTCGAACATCCAGTCCGCCTGGCCGTTCTCGACCTGCGTGACCTCGGCCTCGACGGTCAGGCCGAACTTCTGCACGATCGTGTCCGGGTTGCCCGCCGGCTGCGCGTCTGCCGACCACACCTTGAAGTCCGGGTTGCGGACGAGCTTGATCTGCTTGTTCGGCGCGTACTGGGCCCACATGTACGGCCCCGTCCCGGGGGGCGGGATGCTTACGTTCTTCGCGGGCGTGCTCGCCGGGAGAATGAACGCGAAAGGCACGGCGAGCTTGTCCAGCCACTCGGGGTCGGCGGTCGTCAACTTGAATGTGACGATGTTGCCGTTGACCGTGATCCCCTGGGAGAGATCACACGTCTTCGGCGTCTTGATGCACGCGTCAGCGCCCTGGATGACGTTGTACCAGGTGCCCGCGTTCGGGCTGTCGCCGATCTTGAACAGACGCTCGAACGTCGCCTTGACGTCCTTGCCCTTGAGCGGCTGGCCGTTCGAGAACTTGATCCCCTTGCGCAGCGTGAACGCCCACGTCTTGCCGCCGTTCGTCGGCTTCGGGATCGACTCTGCTAGGTCGGGGACGAGCTTCGTCCCCTCTTTCCCGCCGGTCCGCTTGAAGGCGACGAGGCCGTCATGCGTGAAGATCAGGAGTTGCCACTCCTGCAAGGTGTAGTTCACCTGAGGATCCGGTGAGCCCGACGGCGCGGCATTTGCGACGGTGGTGAGCGTGCCGCCCTTCGCGCCGCCACCGCCTTTCGGGGTTGACTTCTTCGCGCTGCCGCAGCCGACCGCGACCAGCGCGACGACGAGCAACACTCCGGAGAAACCGACGAACCAGCGCTTCACCAGGACCATCTCCTCCCGGGTCGACGGACTAAAGGCCTGCTCGCTAAGTACGGACGCTGAGCGAGCGCCCGATGTTAGCTGCCGACCGGCGCCGGAGGCGATTTAAGCAGCGACGGTCTGAAGCTCGCGCAGCGCCGCGAGCCGGGCCAGCGCCTGGCCCTCGAGCTGGCGCACGCGCTCGCGCGTCAGGTCGAGCTCGTGGCCGATCGCCTCGAGCGTCCAGGGCTCGCCCTCGAAACCGAAGCGCAGCTCGAGGATCCGCCGCTCGCGCTCGGGGAGCGCGTCGAGTGCGCGCCGCACGCCCTGACGGCGGAGCGACTCCTCAGCCTCCTCGAACGGGTCGGCAGCCTCGCGGTCGGCGAAAAGGTCGCCGAGCTCGCCCTCATCGTCCGCGCCGACGGTCTGGTTCAGCGAGACGGAGGCCTGTGCGGCGCCGAGCGCCTCGTCGACGTGCTGGATCGGAAGGCCGGTCGCCTCCGCGAGCTCTTCCTTCGTCGCCTCGCGGCCGAGCTCGACCTCGAGCCGCCGCGCGGCCCGGCCGAGCTTCTGCTGGCGCTCGACGACGTGGACGGGAACGCGGATCGTGCGCGCGTGGTTCGCGACCGCGCGCTGCACCGACTGGCGGATCCACCAGGTCGCGTACGTCGAGAACTTGTAGCCGCGCCGCCAGTCGAACTTCTCGACCGCGCGGTTGAGGCCGAGCGTGCCCTCCTGGATCAGGTCCAGGAACGGGACGCCGAGCCCGCGGTAGCCCTTGGCGATCGAGACGACGAGCCGGAGGTTCGACTCGATCATCCGCCGCTTGGCGATGAGGTCGCCGCGCTCGATGCCCTTCGCGAGCATGACCTCCTCGGCCGCGGTCAGCAGCTTGTGCCGGCCGATGTCCGCCAGGAAGAGCTGCAGGCTGTCGGCCGCGCCGACGAGCGCCTGCGACTGGGCGGGCTGTGCCGGCTCCGGCTTCTCCTTCTCTGGCTCCGCCGCAGGCTCGGCGTCGAGCTCGCGGACCTCGAGGCCGTTCGTCTCGAGCTCGCGCGTCAGCAGCTCGACCTCGTCCTCGGCGAGGTCGTGCTCGAGCGCAAAGGCCTCAAGCTCGGCGGGCAGGACGAAGCCGCGCTCCTCTGCTCCTTCGAGCAGAACGCGCGCGGGCTCGGTCTCCAGCAATTCCTGAAGTTGGGTCTGAGTCAATTTCTCCTCTTGGGTGTTAGACGGCGTACCTGCCCCGATCTTTCGCACTGTAGGGGGATTGTCCTCGACTGGCCAGGGGGATCCGGCCGCCCGACGGCTCTGCGATCCAAACGCGCCCCGGTCCTTTGCTATTCCGCGACAGCGGGCTGTTTGGTTTGCGCTCTGGCCGGAAAGTCGAACTCCACCTTGCCTTCACCGTTCAAGACGAGGCGAGCGCGAAAAGGTTTGCCGGCACGTGATCGGAAGCCGGAGATGACCTCCTTCGTCTTCCCTTCCTCGAGCAGCTGGCGCGCGAGCTCAGGGGTCAGCGTGCGGCCGGCGACCCGCTTCCAGATCACGAAACCGCAGCCCGGCTCCTCACGGCTCTTCCAGCTCGTGCAGCCGTAGGCCTTCGAGTTCTCGCGAATGATCTCGCCGGTCTCCGCGCCGCAGCGGGGGCAGAGACCGAGCTCCACTCGCTCGGGGCGCAGCTTCTCCTTGTCGAGCTCGGCGATCTTCTCGACGGTTGCCCTCGTGAACTCGGCGATGTCGTCGATGAACTTGGCGCGGTCGTCGTCGCCGTGCTCGATGTCGGTCAGCCGCTTCTCCCAGCTGCCTGTGAGCTCGGGCGAGGTGAGCGGGTGCTCCTCGAGCATCGTGATCACCTGCAGGCCCTTCGGCGTCGGCGTCAGGTCCTTGCCGGCGCGCTCTATGTATTCCCTGCGGATCAGCGTCTCGATCGTCTCCGCGCGCGTCGCCGGGGTGCCGAGGCCGCTCTCCTTCATCGCCTCGCGCAGCTCCTCGTCGTCGATCAGCTTGCCAGCGGTCTCCATCGCGGAGAGAAGCGTCGCCTCGGTGTAGCGCGGCGGGGGCTTCGTCTCCTTCGTCTCGACCTCGGCGGAGGCGCACCTGACGGCCTGGCCCTGCTCGAGCGGCGGGAGCTCGGCCGACTCGTTCTCGCCCTCTTCGTCCTGGCGCGCCTGCTTGTCGGCCTCTGACTCGAGGCCGTAGACGCCGCGCCAGCCGGCCTCGAGCGTGATCTTGCCGCGCGAGCGGAAGCGCTCATCCTCGACGAGGGTCACGATCGTGGTGCGCGCGTACCGCGCGGGTGGATGGAAGACGGCGAGGAAGCGGCGGGCGACGAGGTCGAAGATGCGGCGCTCGTCGGGCGAGAAGCGGCTGACATCGTGCTCGACGTCGGTCGGGATGATCGCGTGGTGGTCGGTGACCTTCGAGTCCGCGACCACTCGCGAGAGCGGCAGCTGCTGCAGGCCGAGCACGTAGCGCGCGGCGGCGGCGTACTCGCCGATCGGCTCGAGCGTGGCGGCCGTCGGCTTCAGCTGCGGCACGAGGTCGCCGGAGAGCCAGCGCGAGCTCGTTCGTGGGTAGGTGATCGCCTTCTTGTCCTCGTAGAGCGACTGCGCGGCCTGGAGGGTGCGGCGCGCCGAGAAGCCGAAGCGCCGGTTCGCGTCGCGCTGGAGCGAGGTGAGGTCGTAGAGAAGCGGCGCGCGCTCCGACTGCTCCTTGCGCTCGACCGACTCGACGACGCCGTCGGCGCCTGAGACCTTCGCGGCGATCTCGTCCGCGCGCTTGGCCTCCTTCAGGCGCGTCTCGTCGCCCTCGAACCACAGGCCCTCGTAACGCGGATCGAACTGTGCGTGGACGAGCCAGTACGGCTCGGGGACGAACACCTGGATCTCGCGCTCCCGCTTGACGAGCAGCGCGAGCGTGGGCGTCTGCACCCGACCGAGTGAGACGACGCCGCCGACCCAAGCGCGGCCGCGGATCGTCGCGGCGCGCGTCGCGTTCATGCCCACGAGCCAGTCGGCCTCGGAGCGCGAGCGCGCGGCCGCCTCGAGCTGGCGCAGCTCCTCGCCCGGGCGAAGATGCCCGAAGCCCTCCTTGATCGCCGTCTTGGTGAGCGAGCTGATCCAGAGGCGTTCGACCGGCTTGTCGACGCCTGAGGTCTCGTAGATGTACGCGAAGATCAACTCGCCTTCGCGGCCGGCGTCGCAGGCGTTCACGACGCGCTCGACATCGTCGCGCTGCAGCAGCTTGTGGATCACTTTGAGCTGCTTCTCCGCCTTCTTGTCGCGCGGCTGGAGCTTGAACTCCTCGGGCACGATCGGCAGGTCGGCCATGCGCCACTTCTTGAAGCGCTCGTCGTAGTCCTCGGGGTTGATCAGCTCCACGAGGTGGCCCACCGCGAAGGTGATCACGGTGTCGTCGGACTCGAGGTAGCTGTCGTTGTTCTCAAATGATCCGGGAAGCGCATCGGCCAGGTCGCGGGCGACCGAAGGCTTCTCGGCGATTACGAGGGTCTTCACGCGATCCACCTTAGCGAACGCCCTGCAAACGACCCTAGTGGCCGAAAGCGCCCGAGTGGCGCGCGGAAATGTGACGATTGCGTGCCCATGGTCCCACCTCTGTACCTCGTTGCAGGCGCGATCACCTGGCCGGTCCTGAAAGGTCTCTACCGCCTTCGCGTGCGAGGCCTCGAGCACCTGCCCGAGGGCGGGTTCGTGCTCGCGGTGAACCACACGTCGAACTTCGATCCTTGGCCGTTGGGCGTGCCGTTCCTGCCTCGGCGCCAGCTTCGCTTCATGGCCAAGTCGGAGCTCTTCAACCCGCTGCTCGCCCCGCTGCTGCGCGCCGGAGGGGCCTTCAAGGTGCGCCGCGGCGAAGGTGATGTCGACGCAATGCGCACCGCCGTGGACCTGGTTCGCTCCGGCGAGATCGTGGTCATGTTCCCCGAAGGCACGCGCCAGAAGAAGGGGCTGCGCAAGCGGCGGACTGCGCGGCCGCACACCGGCGCTGCCCGGATCGCGCTCACGGCGAAGGCGCCGCTCGTCCCGGCGGCGATCGTCGGCACCGACCGGCTCAGCCGCCTCGCGCCGATCCGCGTCGCCTATGGGACACCGCTCGATCTCTCCGACCTCGAGGGCCTGGAGGCGAACGCAGCCGCGAACGCCGCCACCGAGCGGCTGATGGCCGCGATCGACGAGCTGAAGGCGGCGCAGTGAGGCCGCTACTCGCGGTCGACGGCGACTCTCTCGCCCACCGCGCGTACCACGCGATGCCGAAGTCGATCCGGCTGAACGGGGTGCTCGGCTTCGCGAACATGCTCCTGCGGCTGTGGGAGTCGGAGCAGCCGCGCGCGGTGCTGGTCGGCTGGGACACCTATGAGATCCCGACCTACCGGCACCAGGCCTTCGAGCCGTACCAGAGCGGTCGCGTCTTCGAGGAGTCGCTGCTCGAGCAGCTGAAGCTGATGCCGCAGCTCGTGGCGGCGCTCGGGTTCGCGAACGCGAAGGAGGGCGGTTACGAGGCCGACGACTTCCTGGGCGCCGCGGTCGCCTTCGAGGAGGTGCGTGGCGGCGAGACGCTCGTCGCGACCTCGGACCGCGATCTCTTCCAGCTCACGAGCGAGCGCACGACGATCCTGCAGCCGGTGCGCGGCGTGTCGGAGCTCGCGCGCATCGGGCCGCCCGAGGTGGTCGAGCGCTACGGCGTCGAGCCGCAGCAGGTGCCTGACTTCATCGCCCTGCGCGGCGACCCCTCCGACAAGCTTCCCGGCGCTGCCGGGGTCGGCCCGAAGAAGGCGGCCGACGTCCTCCGCGAGCACGGCTCGCTGGAAGCCGCGCTCGAGGCCGGCCGCTTCTCCGCCGAGGCGGAGGATCTGCGGCTCTACCGCCGAATTGCCACGGTGGACGCCTCTGCCCCGCTCCCTCCGCTCGAAGACCAATCCCCAACGTGGGCAGAGGCGTCCGCCTTAGCGAGTGAGTGGGGCATCAACGGCCTCGCGGAGCGCCTGGCAAAGTCCGGCTGATGGACTCCTGGCTGAGAGACACGCGCGACGCGCTCGCAGAGGCCGCCGGCGTACGGCCCGAGGAGCTCGAGCTCACGGACGAGGGGGCGGCGACACTGCTCGACCTCGCGCGGATCGCGGCGCACGAGTCCGGCGAGCGGACGAATGCGCCCCTGCTTTGCTACCTCGCCGGGCGCGCGCAGGGTGACAGCCACCTCGCAGGCCTCGCGGACGCGGTCCGACGGACGTCGTAAGCCACCTCTCGCTCGCGGAGCTCCACCCGACCGAGCCGCACGTCGAGACGCGCGAGCGGCTGGCCGTCCTCCTCGACGCGTTCGCGTTCGTCGAGGGCTCGGCGGCCTTGCGTGAACAGATAGAGCGCTGCCACTCGTCGGCGTACCTCGATCAGCTCGAAGGGATCGACGCGGCGACGCTGCTCGATCCCGACACCGTCGCCTCCGAGACGAGTTACGAGGCCGCGCTGCTGGCGGCCGGTTGCGCGCTCGCCGCGGTCGACCGGGGCGGCTTCGCGCTCGTCCGCCCGCCCGGGCACCACGCGCTGCCGGGCCGCGCGATGGGGTTCTGCCTCCTCAACAACGTCGCGGTCGCGGCGCGCCACGCGCAGGCCGAGCTCGGCCTCGCCCGGGTCGCGATCGTCGACTGGGACGTCCACCACGGGAACGGCACGCAGGACGTCTTCTGGGACGACCCGTCCGTGCTGTTCGCGTCGCTGCACCAGTGGCCGTTCTATCCGGGGACCGGCGGCCCGGGTGAGGAGAACGAGACGACGGTCAACGTGCCGCTCCCGGCGGACTCCACCGACGAGGACTACCTGCGCGCCTTCGAGGAGCGCGTCGAGCCTGCCGTCCGCGCGTTCGACCCCGAGCTCGTCCTCGTCTCCGCCGGCTTCGACGCCCACGTGGACGACCCGCTCGCCGGGATGCGCGTCACCGCCGCCGGTTTCCGGGAGCTCGCCCGCCGCTCGGCCGCGCTGGCCCCGCGCGTCGCCGCCGTGCTTGAGGGCGGCTATGACCCGCGCACGCTGCCGTCGCTCGTCGAGGCGGCACTGGAAGGGTTCGCGGAATGAAAACGGCCGGCCCGTCTCCGGGCCGGCCGTGTAATGCCGAGGAAGCAACGAGCCACCGCGCTCCGACACCTCTCAAGGAATGTGGTGTCGAGCTCAGTATCGGTGCGGGGCCGGCTCGACCGTGGGTGATTCGCATCCCCCACGGTGGGTGAATGGCGCTAGGCCACGCGGGCCGACGCCAGCGCGTCGAGCGCCTCGCGGCGCGACGAGACCTTCAGCTTGCGCAGCAGGCTCTTCACGTGCGAGCGAACCGTGTGCTCCGAGATGTAGAGGCGGGCCGCGATCTCGTCGGTGCCGAGGTGCTCGTCGAGCAGAAGCAGCACCTCCAGCTCGCGGGCGCTGAGCGATTGGGCGATCTCGTCCGGGACGCCGCGGCTCATGCCGCCTTCGCGCACCTGCTCCAGCAACCGTCGCGCGACCTCGCCCGAGAGCGCGGCCTCGCCGTGGGCGACCGCGCGAAGGAACTCGGCGATTCGGTCGGGCGGCTCGCTCTTCAGCAGGTAACCGGCGGCCCCGCCGCGGATCGCGGCGAGCAGATTCTCCTCGGTCCCGGAAGCGGTGAGGACGACGACCTCCGCGTCCGGCGCGACCTCGCGCAGCCGGGGCAGCGCCTGGAGGCCGTCGAGTCCAGGCATCGACAGATCGAGCAGCACGAGATCCGGCAGCAGCTGCCGCGCGAGCGCGATCGCCTCCGTGCCGTCGGCAGCCTCGCCCGCCACCGCGAACCCGTGGGCCTCGAGCAGCGACGACAGCGCCGCGCGCGTAATCGGGTGGTCGTCGACGATCAGGATCCGCATGCGACCCTTATCGGCAGCGCTCCGTCTGCCGACAAGGGTCTTGTGCGGCACGAAGAACGCGACGACTACCAGGCCTGGCTCTGGAGCACCGTGCTCCTGATCGGGCTGCTCGGCGCTGCTCTCGCGCTGTTCGTCGCCTATCCGACCCTGCGCAGCACCTACGAGCTCCCGCAGGCGCGCCTCGTGATGGACACCGCGGTGATGCTGGCGGCCGCGACCGTCGCGCTGCTCGCGGGAATCCGCTTCTCCGTCGACGGGCGTCGCCTGGACCTGCTGCTGTGCGGCGGGTTCACCGCGGCCGCCGCCTCGATCCTCGTGTTCACGATCGGGCCGGTGCTCGGCGGGCACCCGCTCGGCCGCACGGAGGCCTGGGCCGGAATCGGCGGCAAGCTCTTCGCGTGGCTCCTGATCGCGGCCGCCCCGTTCTCGCGCCGCCGGAGCAGCGCCCAGGGGCGGGCCCTCGGCGAGATGATGCTCGGCGTCGCGATCGTGCTCGCGCTCTCCTGGGGAGTCGCGATGAAAGCGGGCGTGTCGCTGCCCTCTCTCTCCAGCGACCGCAGCGACAACCAGCCGGTGCTCCTGATGGGCTCCCTCGCCGCGCGCGCCCTGCTGTCGCTGATCGCGATGGTCGGCTTCGGCCTCCGTTTCCGTGCGCGCGGCAACGACCTCGACCGCTGGGTCTGCCTCGGCGCGACGCTGGCGCTCTTCGCCGAGCTCCATTACCTGTTTACACCGCTGCTCTCCGGCCAGTCGGTCTCGCAGGGCGACTTCCTGCGCCTGCTCTCGTACGCCGTCCTGCTCGTGGGCGTGTGGCGGGCGATCCGCCACGCCGAGTTCGGACGGGCCGTGGCGGAGGAGCGCGCGCGTGTCGCGCGCGAGATCCACGACGGCCTCGCGCAGTATCTGTTCGCGGTCTCCACACACGCGTCGATGCTCGAGAACGGCGCCGACCCGGAGAAGACGCTCGCGCAGCTCAAGGAAGTTGCGGCTGCCGCGCAGCAGGAGGCACGGTTCGCGGTGCTCGCGCTGTCCTCGGCCGGCGGCTCCGCGCCCTTCGACTCGGCTCTGCGCCGCTACGTCGACTTCCTCACCGCGGACGGCCAGCTCGAGGTCGATCTCGAGATCCAGGACGGGATCCGCCTTGCGCCCGACGAGCAGATCGAGGTCTTCCGGATCGTCCAGGAGGGTCTCGCGAATGCGCGCAAGCACGCACGGGCCGGCCGCGCAGAGGTGCGCATCGAGGAGCGCGCCGGCGAGAGGTTCGTCACGGTCGCCGACGACGGCGCGGGATTCGAGGAGGACGGCATCGCGGCGGGCCAGGGCCTGAAGAACATGCAGGCGCGTGCGGCCTCGATCGGCGGCGGCTTCCGGCTCGTCTCGACGCCCGGGCGCGGGACCGCGCTCGAAGTCGTGCTTCGCGCCTAAATCGTTGGTGCGACGCCCACGGATTTCACGATCGCGTCGATGACGTCCAACACGACCCCTGGCACGAGGTCGTGCAGACGCTCACCGTCACGTCGTAGCACAGCCGGAACCCATGGATCGAAGGGCCGCCTCCGGCGGCCCTTCGACTTCCCGGAGCTCGGGGCGTCTACCAGTCCGCGTCGGAGTAGAACCGCGGCCAGACGTCGCGCGTGCGCTCGCGCAGCTCGTCGACCTCGGCCGCCGTCAGCTGCTCGCGCCAGCGCCCAAGGCTCGCGGCGCTGTCGAGCTCGACCGCGTGCGGCGTCGAGAGCTCGGCGGGATTCTCCGGCGCGCTCGCCCGCTCGATCGCGCCCCTCGCTTCCGGGGTCAGCTCGAGCCCTAGCCGTCGATAGAGCCCTTCGAAGGTCGCGACCGGGTCGACCGACGCGTCCTCGTGCCGCAGGAAGATCCAGTCTGGATGGCGCTCGCGGTAGCCGTCGGCCGCGTTGTAGAGCAATCGCCAGAGGAGCGCCGCCTGCGTGAGGATGTCGCCCGGCTCGCGCGCCTGCTCGCGGATCTCCGCTTCGTACGGTGTGAGCACCTCCGGGATGCGCCCGTCGTCGAGGAAGGTCGCGAAGCTGTGCTTCCAGCCGAGCCGCTTGAGGCTCGCGGCGAAGGCCGCCGGGTGGCGGATCAGGACGACGACGTCCATCCCGAACGCGGCCCCGAGCCACTCGGCCGAGAGCAGCGCGATCGGATCCTTCAGCAGCGGTCTTGCACCGGCGAGCCGCGCGCGCTCGACGCGGGCAAAATCACGTGCGGTGCGCGCGAGGTCGAGCGGCCTCTGGAGCGAGCGAAGCTGGGCGCCGAGGGCATAGCGAAGCTGCAGCGTCCGCTCGAGCCCGGGCCGGTAGCGGCTCTCGTTCTCGCTCGTCACGATCGTGAAGTAGCGGTCGAACCCGGCCGGGCTGAGCCCGGCAGAGGTGCGCGGGTTGAACGGCTCGTGCACGTACGCGACGCCGGGTGCGAGGGCGAGCATCCGCCCCACCCACGTCGTCCCAGAGCGATGCGCTCCCGTGACGAGGATCGGTGGCCCGCTGCTCATTCGAAGAGCGACTGCGAGCCGTGGCGGTGCGCCAGTCGCCGCGCGGCGTAGCGCAGCGCGCTTACGCGGGGATCCTGTGCAGCGAGAAGCTGGCCCGGTTCGCTAGCAGGAGCCGAGCGTGCGCCGCAGAACGGCCTCACGCCCAGGTGAGGTCGCCTTGCGCGGACAGGGTGGATCCGGGCTTCAAGTCGACGTCCCAGAGGTTTCCCTCCGGGTCGCGGAAGCCGAAGCCGCGGAAGCCGTGCGGCGAGTCGAAGGGTTCCTCGAGCAGCTCGGCGCCGTCGATGCCGCGCAAGGACTCGTAGATTGCGTCGACCTCCTCAGCGCTGCCGACGTTGAGCCCGAGCGTCAAGCCGCGGAAGCCGTCAGCGCGAGGGCCGAAGTGCGGCTCGTAGTTTGCCGCAGCGTAGAGCGCGACGACTAGGCCGTTCGTCCCCTGGAAGACGCGGTGTGCCGGTTCGCTCTCCGGCGACTCGACCCAGCCTAGGGCCCGGAGGAACGCGGCCATCCGCTCGACGTCGGCACACGCGAGCGCGAGGAAGTTCAGCTGGGATGCGCCCACGCGCGCAGGCTACGCGGTCGGCAGAAATGACGAAGCCCCGCCGGAGCGGGGCTTCGCGGTAGCAGGCCTGTAAGCCGGATTCTGTCGAGGGTGACCATCCGTCTTTGCGGCTTACCCGGCTCCTCGGCGGGCCGCCTCGGCGGAGCCTGTTCGCCTTGCACCGGACGGGGTTTGGCTAGCCGCCGTGTCGCCACGGCGCTGGTGGGCTCTTACCCCACCGTTTCACCCTTACCTTCAGCGTCTCCGGAGAATCGCTGCCGGCGGTCTCCTTTCTGTGCCACTTTCCGTCGGCTTTCGCCGCCTGGGTCGCCCCAGCGTCCTGCCCTTCGGTGTCCGGACTTTCCTCGAGCCACGAGGGCCCGCGGTCACCCGGCCTGCGAGACGGATTGTAGCCGCGGTTCGGCCGCCTGGCCGTAGTCCGCTCCGCACTCCGGGCAGACGATCGCGTCGACCCGGTGGAGCACGAACTCCCCGCAGACCAGGCACTCGAGCTGCGCGCCGCGCAGGAGCGCGCTCAGCTCCTGGTCGAGGGTGCGGTTCAGCGGCGCGACGTTCACAGGGTTCGGAAGACCCCCGTGACGACGCCGAGCACCTCGACGTGGTCGGCGTAGATCGGCTCGAGCGCGTCGTTCTCGGGCTGCAGGCGAACGCGCCCGTTCTCGCGGAAGAAGCGCTTCACCGTCGCCTCGTCGGCCGTCTCGTCCTGGCCCGCCAGCGCGACCACGATCTCGCCGTCGCGGGCGGTCTGCTCGCGGCGCACGACCACGATGTCGCCCTCGAGGATCCCGGCGTTCACCATCGAGTCGCCCTTGACGCGGAGCAGGAACTCGTCGCCGCCGCGCGCGAGCGGCTCCGGCACGGCGAGGTAGCTCTCGACGTTCTGGTCGGCGAGCAGCGGCCCTCCGGCTGCGATCTCGCCCATGAGCGGCAGCCGGTGGACGTCGGCCGCGGCGGCACTCGCGGCTGCGGGCTTCGGGTCGCGGCGCAGCTCGAGTGCGCGCGGCTTGGTCGGGTCGCGCTTGATCAGGCCCGCCCGCTCGAGGTTCGCGAGGTGCGCGTGCACGGTGGACGGGGACGCGAGCCCGACCGCCTCGCCGATCTCGCGCACGGTCGGGGGATACCCGTGCTCGTCGACGTAGTCGGTCAGGAACTTCCAGATCTCCTGCTGTCGGCCGGTCAGCATCGGGACACCTCGGGGTCGTTGGCGGGAACGAACATACGTTCGCAGGAGAGAGTAGATGCCCTCTCGGACGGCGTCAAGCGGCGCGGGCGCGTTTCGCCGCGCGGAAGGCTGCGCCGAGGCGCCGAAACTCGGGGGGCGCCTCGATCACGGCGTCGCGAAGCGGGAAGTCCTCCGGCCGGACCGACACGCGGAGGTCGGGCTCGACCGCCTCGCCGCGCACCCACTCGCGGCCCCACTCCCGCCTGAAGCCCTCGCCGGCAGCGCGTAGACGGTGCCGCGCGTCCACGAGTCCGCCACCGAGGGATCGCGGCCGATCGCGAAGAGATAGAGCCGGCGCCGGCCGGCGTGCAGGCAGGCGCTGAAGACGCCGTCGACCCGACCGCGCGCCACGACCGCGTAGAAGAGCGGCCAGATCCCGTCGTCGCAGGCCACCACGGCGCGCAGCTCGGTGCCGAAGTCCTGCGCGGGCCGGGGCTCGAGCGCCTCGAGCGAGCCGTCGTTCGAGCCGTGCAGCAAGAGGCCGCGCTCGCGCACGAGGTGGGTGAGCAGCTCGTGGAGCGGATACGGACAGTCGGCGGCGCTAACCGTGCCGCCCCTGGCCAGCAGCTCGTCGAAGGCGGCTGCACGAGTGGCGTCCACGATGACCGGCGGGCCTTCGGTCGCCCCGGCGAGGTCGAGGCCGGCTCGCTCGGCCGCGCCCCAGGCAACCGCGCTCAGCCTCAGCGCCCGCAGCGCGAGGCGGTCACGCAGCGGGCCGGAGCGCTTCATCCGCCGGAGGCTCGGTGTCGGCGAGCCCGCGAATCGCGTAACGGATCGACCAGGCGAGCACGAGCAGCATCGCCGGAGTTCCCGTGAGCAGGGTCACGAGCAGGAAGCTCTGGAGCCCGCCGTGCAGCAGGACCGCGAGCCGCACGCCGCTGCGGGCGACGAAGTACGCGCCCCAGACGAGCGACTCGATCGCGAAGACACGCTTGTACTGCGGGTCTTCGCGAAGCCAGGCCGGGAACGGATACCACGCGCAGGCGAGCGCGCCCGCGAGCGGGCGGCCGAGCGGCACCGAGACGAAGAAGGCGAGACCCCAGACCGCGGCGACGAGCACCGGCTGGGCGAGGTAGACGGTCGTGCTGTGCGAGAGCAGGCCGACCGCGGACTGCACGGCGACGAAGCCGAGCGAGAGCCGAACGAGCAGCGCGTCACGGCCCGCGCGGCGCTCGTAGAGGTAGATCAGCACGGAGGCAACCGCCCCCGCGACGATCCCGGCGGCGAGCCCGTCCAGCCGCAGGCCCACGTAGAAGAAGCCCAGCGGGACGAACCCCTCCCGCAGGAACCCGGGCGCGCCCGCGCGCAGGATCCCCCAGAAGCTCGGCTCGATCAGGCCGTCGCTCGATGCCCGATCGGGTCGACCGGTCGTTTCAGACGGGCGCCCGAGCAAAGCTCGCGCGCCCTGGGGCCGGCGTCGCAAGCGACGCCTCAGGCCGCCTTGCGGCTGCGCAACAGCTTCAGCTGCTCGTCGCACCACCGTGCCCCCCACTCGTGGAAGTCGATTCCCCAGCGCAGCACGAGCTCGACGAAGTCCGGGTCCTTGCCCGGGCGCGCGTCGATCGCGCGCAGGAGCTCGAGGTAGCTCTCGTGCCCGAGCTTCCGGCCTTCGAGCAGCAGCACCGCGTCCTCGCGCGGCAGGTTGTCCGCGAAGAAGAGCCGCAGCAGCGACTCGTCGCGCAGCTCGACGGTGGTCGTCGTGCCGAGCAGCCACTCGACGAGCGCCTGGCGGCCGGCCTCGGTCAACTTGTAGACCCGGCGGCCGCGGCCGCCGCGCGGCTGATCCTCGCCCTCGACGAGCCCTTCCTGCTCGAGCCGCTTCAGCTCGGGGTAGATCTGGCCGTAGCTCGCCGCCCAGAAGAACCGCGTCGAGCGGTCGACGACTGTCTTGATGTCATATCCCGAGCGGGGTCCCTGCGAGAGCAAGCCCAGGACGACCGGAGTGACGGCTGTCGTGCTCATGTATCTGGAAGATATAGCGTACCGCTATATGCGAGTCAAACCGGGAGCTCGACGGCGCCGTCGTCGGCGAGCGTCCAGTGCGGGTTGTGCGCGATCTCCCAGGCATGACCATCGGGATCGGCGAACACGCCCGAGTAGCCGCCCCAGAACGTCGGGCCGCCATTGCGCGTGACCGTCGCACCGGCAGCTTCGACCTCCCGGAGCACCGCGTCGACCTCCTCGGGCGAGCGCACGTTGTGTGCAAGCGTCACGCCGCCCCACCCGCCGCTGTCAGCGACGCCGCTGTCCGCCGCGAGCTCGTCGCGACCCCAGAGCGCGAGGATCATCCCACCCGCCTGGAAGAAGACGACGTCGTCGTCGGGCGCGGCTCCTGTCGTCCACCCGAGCGCCTCGTAGAAGGCACGGGCGCGCCGCAGGTCGCGAACGCCGAGCGTGACGAGACTGACGCGCTGCTCCACCTGCGGAGTGTCGCACGCCTCGAAGCCGGGGTTGGCCCGGCTCCGACTATCGACGAGAGGTGCGCTGGAGAGGACTTGAACCTCCACGGGGTATTAACCCCACAAGGCCCTCAACCTTGCGCGTCTACCAATTCCGCCACCAGCGCGCGCGAGCCATTGTAGCCACGCCTTCCGTGCTAGCCCGATGCGCACCGGAGGCGCCGACCAAGGAGCTCGTGCGGGCTCTGCCCGCATGGGCGTCTGATGACGTCGGTGGAAAGAGACATCTGGTCTCAGCCGCCGATGCGCACTAAGGTACGCGCCGTGCGGGAGCTCTGCGAGCACGCCGTGGCCGCAGCGCTCGGCGCCGGTGCGTCTTACGCGGACGCGCGCGTGGTCGTGCGGCGGTCGCAGATCGTCGGCACGCGCAACCGGCGAGTCGAGCGGCTGGACGACACGGAGACACAGGGGATCGGCGTCCGCGTCCTCGTCGGCGCGGCCTGGGGCTTCGCCTGCGACCGGCGCCTCGACCACGAGGGCGCCGAGGCTGCGGCCCGCAAGGCGGTCGCCTTCGCGCAGGCCGCACCGGGCGGGCACAGCCGCGAGCTCGCCTCGATCGAGCCGGCGCACGGCGAGTTCAGGACGGCGGTCGAGCGCGACCCGTTCTCGGTCCCGCTGGCGGACAAGGTCGACCTCTGCCTGCGGGCCGAGGAGGCGCTGCGGCACGACGACGTGAAGGTCACCTCGGCGTCCCTCCGCGCGCAGCACGAGCGCAAGTTCTTCGTCTCCTCCGAGGGCGCGTCCACCGAGCAGGAGCTCGTCGAGTGCGGCGGGGGCATCGACGCGCTGGCTGCGCGCGACGGGATCACGCAGATCCGCAGCTACCCGAGCGCACACGGCGGCTCCAGCTCGCAGGCCGGCTGGGAGTTCGTCGAGTCGCTCGGCCTCGACCGGGAAGCGCCGCGTGTGGGCGAAGAGGCGGCCGCGCTACTGCGCGCCGACCCGTGCCCGTCCGGCATCACGACCGTAGTGATCGACGACGAGCAGGTGGCGCTCCAGGTGCACGAATCGGTCGGCCACCCCACCGAGCTCGACCGCGTCTACGGCACCGAGGCCGCGTACGCCGGCACGAGCTTCCTCAAGCCGGGCGACCTCGGCTCGCTGCGCTACGGCTCCAAGCACATGAACATCACCGCCGACTCGACGACGCCCGGCGGTCTCGGCTCGTTCGGCTTCGACGACGAGGGCGTCCCCGCCGGCCGCGAGCCGATCGTGCGCGAGGGAACGCTCAGCGGCTTTCTCACCTCACGCGAGACGGCTGCGCGGATCGGGAGCGGCTCGGGCGGCTCGATGCGCGCGGACAGCTGGAGTCGCATGCCGCTCGTGCGGATGACGAACCTGCATCTCGAGCCAGGCGAGGGCTCGCGCGACGAGCTGATCGCCGGGGTCGACGACGGCCTCTACCTCCAGACGAACAAGAGCTGGTCGATCGACGACAAGCGGCTCAATTTCCAGTTCGGAACGCAGATCGCCTGGGAGATCAAGGGCGGGAAGCTCAGCCGGATGTTGCGCGACGCCACCTACACCGGGCAGACGCCGGTCTTCTGGGGCTCGCTCGACGGCGTCGCCGGCCCCGAGGAGTGGCGGCTGCACGGGCTCACCAACTGCGGCAAGGGCCAGCCTGGGCAGCACGCGCACGTCTCGCACGGCGCCTCGCCCGCACGCTTCCGCAACGTTCAGGTCGGCTTCAAGCAGTGAGCGGGCTCGAGCTGGCGCAGCGAGCCCTGAGTGCCGCGGAGGGCGACGAGACGCTTGCGCTCGTCCAGAGCGAGCGCTCCGGGATGGCGCGCTTCGCGGGCTCGGAGGTCCACCAGCCGACCTTGATCGAGAACGACGTCGTCGAGCTGCAGATCGTCCGTGACGGACGCCTCGGGATCGCATCCGCGAATCGGACCGACGACGAGGGCCTGCGGGCGCTCGCCGCCCGGGCGGCTGAGGCCGCCGACAGCGCGCCCGCCGATCCCGATTTCGCAGGCCTTGCTCCCCCGGCCGAGCCGCCCGCGGTCGAGGGCTACGACGAGGAGGCGGCCGCCTTGAGCGCCGAGGACCAGGCCCGCCTCGCCGCCGCGGCGATCGACGCCTCGGAGCTCGACCTGTACGGCTTCTTCACGAGCGGCGTGACCGAGCTGGCGATCGCCTCGTCGGCGGGCCTCGCCCTTTCGCAACAGATGACCGACGTCGCGGTGCTCACGCTCGCCGCCGTCGACGGAGCCTCCGGCTACGCCGAGCAGACCGGCTGGCGCCTCGCCGAGGTCGACCCCGCGGCCGCGGCGCAGGAGGCGGTGGAGAAAGCGAAGCTCACACGCGGTGCGGTCGAGCTCGAGCCGGGGTCATACCCCGCGGTGCTCGAGCCGCCGGCGGTCGCGGAGCTGCTCGCGTACTTCGGCTTCGACGCATTCGGCGGGCTCGGCCTCGTCGAGGAGCGGAGCTATGCGTTCGGCAAGCTCGGCAGCCAGGTCTTCGACGAGCGCTTCTCGCTGGCGGACGACGCGCTCGACCCGCGCGGGCTGCCGAAGGCCTTCGACTTCGAGGGAACACCGAAGCAGCGCGTCGAGCTCGTCGAGAACGGTGTGCTGACCGGGGTCGTCTGGGATCGCAGCAGCGCGGCCCGGGCCGGCGGCGGGCAGCAGAGCACCGGCCACGCGCCGCCGAGCTCGCTGCGGAACTGGGGGCCGCTCGCCTTCGCGCTCTCGGTCGCCGGCGGCGAGGCCGACTCGCCCGAGCAGCTCGCCGAGACCGTGGGCGACGGCATCTACGTCACCCGGCTCCACTACCTCAGCATTGTCGATCCGCGGGAGGGGATCGTGACCGGGATGACGCGCGACGGCACCTTCCGCATCCGGGGCGGCAGGATCGCCGACCCGCTCGTGAACCTGCGCTTCACCGTCTCCGTGCCGCAGCTCTTGGCCGAGCTACCGGGCCTGACGCGGGAGCCGGTGCTGCTGAACCACAACGCCTACTACGACGAGCGCTTTGCGACCGGGCTGCTCTCGCCCGCGGTCGCGACCGCCCGCTTCGACGTCACCGGCGTCGGGTCGGGGCCCGGAGTCTGACCCGGGCGTAGTCGACCGAGCCGAGCTCGTCCTCGTGCCAGCCGCGCAGGCGCGCCGAGACGAGCCGCGCGTCGGCGACCCACGCGATCGGGACGGCGAAGCCGTTGGTACCGAGGCCCGCCAGCGCGCGAGGCCCGGGATAGGGCGCGAGCAGTCGCTCGAGCCCGGCGTCGGCAGGCTTGCCTACGACCGCTGCGAGGCCCAGGTCGCGCCAGGATGCGACGAGCAGGTTCGTCCCGTAGGCGAGCGTCGGATCGGAAGACTCGGCGAACCGCACGGCGACGTGTCCCAGCGACGGGATCCGCTTTCGTCCCTCCCGCAGCGCGATCGTGGCCTGCGCGGCGCTCGGTTGCCCGTGTGCGGCGAGGCTCTCCGCCGGCGGTGCCTCGAACTCGGATACGAGCGCCTGGTAGTCGGCACGGTTGGCGGTGTCGTCGTACACGCTGCGGGCCTCGGCCGGCACAGACGACTTGAAGACCACCACGTCGGCCGCCTGGAGCCGCCGTACGCGGAGTGCAGGCGCGAGCAGTGCGTTCAGCCGCGTTGCGCGGATGTCGCCGAGCGGCACCGGCGCCTCGTCGAGGCGGCCGGCCCGGAAAAGCTTCAATGCGGCGAAGGGCTCGAGCTTGCGCAGCTCAACACGGAGGCCGCGGCGCTCGACGACGATCCTGGCCGAGCTCGCCGAGATCAGCCGGAACGGCCCGGGCACCCCGGGCGGCGCGGCCGCGACCTCGGTCAGCCGGTACGGGAGATCCGGGTCGGCCCCGGGCGGCTTCACGACGAGCGTGCGCTCGTCGGGTGCCGCGACTCGCCACGCCGCGAAGCGCTTCACGCGGCGCAGCTGGGACGCGATCGCGCCCGCGTGACTGCACTGAAACCGCCAGGCCACGCCGCTCGCCCGCCAGCGCGTGCACAGGCCCGGCCGCAGCGAGCCGGCGGCGTCGGTGCGGAGCGGCGTGGCGAAGAGCATCCGCGCGACGACGATCTGGTCGCGGTTGCGCGCGCGCTCGGGCTCGAGGGGCCAGAGCAGGTCGGCGAGCGCGACACGCACGACGCCGGGCGGGCCGGTGGCGGGAAGCGCGGCGACGTGCTTCGGCGGGGACGAGCCGCAGCCCGCGGCCGCCAGAGCGAGCACGGCGAGCGCCGCGGCCCGGCTTCCGCTCGACACGGCTACTTGAGCAGGTGGAAGAGCACGACGGTGTTGGCCGTGAAGAGCACGGCAACGGCGATCGTCAGTCGAGTCAGGTTCCGCTCGACGATGTGCGTCCCGCCCTGGGAGGCCGGCGTGAAACCCATCCCGCCGAGACCGGCGTCGCGGCCGGAGTGCATCAGGATCAGGGCGATGAGCCCGGCCGAGAGCAGCACGTGGATGATCGCATCGAGCTGGAGCACAGCGCCCAGGATACCAGCGGTTTTCGCGGCGCTAGCTCACGCAGCGAGCTCGCGGATCGCCTGGATCAGCTGCGCGGCGATTCGATCCTTCGTGACGTAGGCGGCGGCCCCGGCCTCGCGCGCACGGGCCACGTCCGTCCGCGAGTTCGAGCCCGTCAGCATCAGCACGCACGCCCGGCGCTGGCTCTTCCGGATCCGCTTCGTCGCCTCGACGCCGTCGACGACCGGCATCGCCATGTCCATCAGGATCACGTCCGGCTTGAGCGCGAGCGCCTGCTCGACCGCCTCCTCGCCGTTCCGCGCGCGCCCGACGACCTCGATCTCGGGCTCCGCGGCGAGGATCGCCTCGAGCGCCTCCGCGAAGAGGCGGTGGTCGTCGGCGATGAGGACGCTGATTGTCTTCTTGGGCATCGGCGTGGCGGCTCCGTCTGCCTGTGAAAACGGATTTCAGCCCGTTTCGGCTGCGGCGCGCTCGAGGACCTGCTCGACGCGCCGGGCCTGCTCCCGGACGTCATGGCCCTCGGCCGCTGCCCGTGCGGCCGGATTCGGGCACGGAAGCGACGCCGCGGCGCGAAGCGCGTCGGTGAGGGCTTCGACGTCGAGCGGGTCGACGAGGATTCCCGCCTCGGGCGGCACGAACTCGGGCGGGCCGCCGATGCGCGTGGCCACGACCGAGCGCCCGCAGGCGAGCGCCTCGAGCACCGCCTGGCCGAACGGCTCGATCAGGCTCGGCTGGCAGACGACCTGGGCGGCGGCGATGCGTGCTGGGATCTCGTCGTGGGCGACGCTGCCAGCGAGCTCGACTCCGGCACGGCCTTCGAGGCGCTGACGCAGCGGGCCGTCGCCGACCAAGGTGAGCGTGCCCACGCCGAGGCGCTCGAACGCGTCGGCCAGCCGGACGACGTTCTTGCGCTCGCTGAGCGCGCCGAGGCAGAGAAAGCGCGGGCCGTCGGGCGGGGCAGGCTCGACCCGGAAACGCTCGAGGTCGACGCCGGAGTCGATCACCTCGGTCTTGCCGCGGGCCTCCGGCACTTTCGCCTCGAGCTCGCGGCGCAGGTAGTCGGAGACGGCGATCACGGCCGAGGCGCGCGCGACGGTGCGGCGGGTGAGGGCGGCGATCCCCGGCACGGCGCCGACGTTGCGGACGTCGCGGCCGTGCGCCGTGACGACGAGCGGCGCGCGTGACGCGATCCCCGCGAGGAAGCCGGCCGGGACGAGGAAGTGCGCGTAGACGACGTCCGGCCGAAAGCGGCACGACGCGGCGAACGCGCGCCGGGCGAGCGTCAGGTACCGCAGCTTTCCACCGCCGCGCGAGTCGAGCACCGCGCGCTCGACCTCGTGCCCGCGCTCCTCGAGCGCGCGCTCCAATTGAGCGACGAAGACGCCGAGGTCGGGGTCGGTCGGGCCGGGGTACATCTGTGAGACGAGGAGGATCCTCACGCGCGGGCAAGCTTGACGCTTCCGTCATACCCGCGTCACACACGCGTGCGGATTTCGCGGATACGCTCGCCTCGGGGAGGAGGCCGGGCGAACCGAATTACAGGCTGGTCACGCGGAGCCGGCGGTTACGGGGAGCGCTGCGCGTCGTACATGCCGAACTCGTCGCGGAGGACGTTGCAGATCTCACCGATCGTGCATCGAGCTGCGAGCGCTGCCCGCAGCGGCGGGAGCAGGTTCTCCGTCCCCTTCGCCGCCTCACGCACGCGTGCGAGTGCTGAGTCGGCCCCGCCCGCGTCCCGCTCCGCACGGACCCGTGCCGTGCGCTCGAGCTGGCGCCGCTCCGCTTCGGGGTCGAGCCGGTGCAGCTCGATCGGCTCCGGCTCGGCTTCCTCGTAGCGGTTGACCCCGACGATCACCCGCTCGCCGGACTCCACCTGCTGCGAGTAGCGGAACGCGGCCTCGTCGATCTCGCCCTGGATGAACCCCTGCTCGACCGCAGCCACCGCGCCGCCGAGCTCGTCGACCCGCGCGATCAGCTCCCGCGCCTTCGCCTCGAGCTGGTCAGTCAGCGACTCGATGAAGAACGAGCCGCCGAACGGATCGGCCGTGTCCGTGCCGCCGGCCTCGTGGGCGAGCAGCTGCTGTGTACGCAAGGCAATCCGCGCCGCGCGCTCGCTCGGCAGCGCCAATGCCTCGTCGAACGAGTTGGTGTGGATCGACTGCGCGCCCCCCGCCACCGCTGAGAGCGCCTGCACCGCGACGCGCACGATGTTGTTCTGGGGCTGCTGAGCGGTCAGCGTCGAGCCGCCCGTCTGCGCGTGGAAGCGCAACGCCTGCGCCCGTGGGTTCGTCGCGCCGAACCGGTCGCGCATGATCTCCGCCCACAGCCGCCGCGCCGCGCGGAACTTCGCCACCTCCTGGAAGAAGTGGTTGTGCGCGTTGAAGAAGAACGAGAGCCGGGCGCCGAAGTCGTCGGGCGAGAGGCCCGCGTCGACCGCTGCCTGCGCGTAGGCGATCCCGTTGGCGAGCGTGAAGGCGAGCTCCTGCACCGCCGTCGAGCCCGCCTCGCGGATGTGGTACCCGGAGATCGAGATCGTATTCCAGCTCGGTAGCCGCTCGGCACAGTAGGCAAAGAGGTCGGTCGTCAGCCGCATCGAGGGCCGGGGCGGGAAGATGTAGTTCCCGCGCGCGATGTACTCCTTGAGGATGTCGTTCTGGGCGGTCCCGCGCAGCTTGTCGGGCGGCACGCCCTGGCCCTCGGCCACCAGCTCGTAGAGCAGGAGCAGGAGCGCCGCCGGCGCGTTGATCGTCATCGACGTCGAGACCTCGTCCAGCGGGATCCCGTCGAACAGGAGCTCCATGTCTGCGAGCGAGTCGATCGAGACGCCGGTGCGGCCGACCTCGCCTGCCGCGCGCTCGTCGTCGGAGTCGTAGCCGAGCTGCGTCGGCAGGTCGAACGCGACCGAGAGCCCCGTCTGCCCGCGGTCGAGCAGGTAGCGGAAGCGCTGGTTCGTCTCCTCCGCCGAGGCGAACCCCGCGTACTGACGGATCGTCCACGGCTTCCCGCGGTACATGTCCGGGTAGGGCCCGCGGGTGAACGGAAACTCACCGGGCGCCTCGAGCTCGCGCTCGGCATCGTCGGCCGAGTAGACCGGCTTGATCTCGATCCCGGAGTCGGTCTCGCGCCGATCGGTGGCCGCCATCGCCTCTGATGGTACGCGGGCACCGGTTGACGGAGGATTCGGAGGCTGCGAGCCTCGCCGCAATTCCGCCGTCAGGAGGCTGCGATGAGCCAGAGAAACGCTGTGTACACGGGAGCGGTGATCAAGTCCCGCGATCCCAAGGGCCTTGGCCGCCTGCAGGTGTCATTGCCGGCTTTCGAGGAGCAGGTGTGGGCGCGGCGGGCGACGCTCGCAGCGGGCGACCGCCGCGGGACCTGGTTCGCGCCGGACCCGGGTGACGAGGTGCTCGTGGCGTTCGAGAACGGAGACTCGAGGCGCCCCATCGTGGTCGGCGCCCTCTGGGCGGCGAAGCAGCGACCTCCGGAGAGCAACCCCGAGCGAACGCTGCTCCAGACGAAGCACGGCACGACGATCGTCTTCGACGACGGGGCCGGCTCGGTCGAGATCTCGGACTCGAACGGCAACGCCGTCACGCTGAAGTCGAGCGGCGTCACCGTCACCTGCGCGGCGAAGGTGACGGTGTCCGCGAGCCACGTCGAGGTGAGCGCGGGGATGATCGAGGTCGACGCGGGCATGTCCAAGTTCGCCGGCGTCGTTCAGTGCGACACCCTGATCGCGAACAGCGTCATCGCGGCCAGCTACACGCCGGGCGCGGGGAACCTGCAGTGACGGTTCGCGTCCGGCTCTTCGCCGGCTTGCGAGAGCGGGCCGGCTGGTCGGAGCGCGAGCTCGACGTCGCCAAGGTCGCCGAGATCTGGCCGGCGCTCGGGCTCGGCGACGAGCCGGCCGGTCTCCTCTACGCGGTCAATCGCGAGTACGCCGACCGGGACCAGGCGCTCCGCGACGGTGACGAGGTCGCGCTGATTCCGCCGGTCTCGGGCGGCTCGTTCCGGGTCACCGAGGAGCCGCTCTCGCTCGACGCTGTCGTCTTGGAGGTAGCGGACGAGCGGGCCGGCGCGGTCGCGACGTTCACCGGCACCGTGCGTCGGCAGTCGCGCGGCCGCGACGTGACGCGGCTCGAGTACGAGGCCTACGCCGAGATGGCCGAGGACGTGATGGCGCAGATCGCCGGAGAGCTCGAGGAGCGCTACGAGCTCTGCGCGATCTCGATCCACCACCGGGTCGGCACGCTCGAGGTCGGCGAGGCGAGCGTGGCGATCGCGGTCTCGGCACCGCACCGCCAGGACGCGCTGGCCGCGTGCAAGGACGCGATCGACCGGCTCAAGGAGACGGTGCCGCTCTGGAAGAAGGAGGTCTACGAGGGCGGCGAGGAGTGGCTCGGCCGCGGCTCCTAGCTAGGAACGCACCAGGCACGAGCAGTCGAATCGAGCACTCTGAGTCGAGCGATGGGTCAGCCGACCAGAAGCGTGCCGCGAAGCGCGCGACTCGAGCCACAGCGAAACCGGTAGGTGCCCTTCTTCAGACGAAGAGTCCACTTCACCGTCCCGAGATACCGCGCAGTGGTGCTCTTGCGAACGCCGGGCCCAACGAGGGAGAAGTAGCGACTCCGCGAGGTATCGCGAACGACCAGCGCATACATCCCGTGGCGCGGGTTCAGCGTGCTCCCATCTGACCTCTGGATCTGGCAGGACTGCACCGACGCGAGGAGCCTTGGTGTGCCGGAACCGTCCGAGAAACCTCCGCCGAAGAGGACAGCAGCAGCGAGCAGCGGAAGTAGTCGCGGGGGGGGGCATACCCCCCCCACGCGACCCAGGGCTGAAGGAAAGCAAATTGAAGCCCCCGCCCGGGCAAACGCGGCACAGCA
>JBBRYF010000005.1:0-150412 GCA_038237925.1 Gaiellales bacterium
ATCCGGATCGTCTCGGAGACGCTCGAGTCGAACGGCTCGTCGTCGATGGGCTCGGTCTGCGGCTCGACGCTCGCACTCCAGGACGCGGGTGTGCCGATCAAGGCGCCCGTCGGCGGAATTGCGATGGGCCTCGTCAAGGAGGGCGACGACTACGTGATCCTGACCGACATCCAGGGCGCCGAGGACCACCTCGGTGACATGGACTTCAAGGTCGCCGGGACGCGTGACGGCATCACCGCCCTGCAGATGGACATCAAGATCACCGGCGTCACCCAGGAGATCATGAGCAACGCCCTCGAGCAGGCGAAGCAGGCCCGCACCTTCATCCTCGACAAGATGGCCGAGGTGTTGTCGGAGAGCCGCGACCAGCTCGCCTCGCACGCGCCGCGAATCTCGTCGGTGAAGATCGACCCGGAGAAGATCGGGATGGTGATCGGCAAGGGCGGCGAGACGATCCGCTCGCTCGAGGCCGACTACGAGGTCCAGATCGACATCGAGGAGGACGGCAACATCCTCATCTACGCGACCGAGGGCGAGAAGGCCGACGCCGCGATTGCGGCGATCGAGTCGATCACCAAGGAGCCGGAGGTCGGCGACACCTACACCGGCAAGGTCGTCAAGACCACCGAGTTCGGCGCCTTCGTCGAGCTGAAGAAGGGCACCGACGGCCTGCTCCACGTCTCCAACGTCGGCCCCGGGCGGGTTGCCCACATCGAGGACGTGATCGGGCGCGGTGACGTGCTCGACGTGATCGTCCAGGAGGTGGACAAGGACCGTGGCCGGATCGGCCTCAAGCTCGTCGCCAAGCACGAGAACGGCAACCTCGTCCAGCCCGAGGAGCTGATCGAGCGCGCGAAGGACGCGCCTCCGCGTGAGCGCGAGGAGCGCCCACCGCGCAGGGACGGCGATCGTGGGCGCCGTGGCGGCAGCGGCGGTGGCCGCGGTCGCGGCGGCGGTCGGGACCGCTGAGCTGAGCGAGCGAGCAGGAGCGCCGACCCTCGTCGAGGCGAGGTCGCAGGCGCTCCTGCTCGCCGTGGTCCGGATCGGCCTGGCAGCAATCGGCGTGATGCGAATCCTGGTCGAGCCTCGGCCGCAGGGACGAGTCTTCGAGGTGCCGCGCTGACACACGACACGATCGTGCTGCTCGCGGCGCTGGGAGTAGCAGGGCAGGTGCTCGCGGGCCTCCTGCTGCTCGTCGGCCTCGGCCGGCTCGCAGGGATGCGCACGATGGGCGAGGCACTCCGGCGCGCGCTCGAGGGCTACGAGCTCTGGCTCGCCTTCCTCGTGGCGGCGATTGCGACCGGCGGCAGCCTCTTCTTCTCGGAGATCGCGGGCTTCGTGCCCTGCGAGCTCTGCTGGTTCCAGCGGATCTGCATGTACCCGCTCTCGATCGTCACGCTGCTGGCTGCGCTCGCCAACGACCGGCGGGTGGCGGGCTACCTGCTGCCGTTGCCGGTCGTGGGCGCAGGGGTCTCCGTCTACCACCTGCTCGTCGAGAACGGCGTCGTGAAGCAAGCCGAGGCGTGCCTGCTCTCGGCGCCCGGCGGCTGCGCGACGAAGTGGATCGAGGAGTTCGGCTACGTGACGATTCCGGTACTGGCGCTGACCGGCTTCGCGCTCTGCTTCGCGTTCCTGCTCCTAGCGGCGGCCCCGCCGGCTTCTCGGGCTACCGTTAGGGCATGACGAGCGGCAAGCAGGCCCGGCGCCAGCGGCAGGAGGCCGTCGCGCGCCCGCCGGTGCGCAGCACCCACGGGCGCAAAGCGTCGCCGGCTGTTCTCGCCGGCGCGGCCGGTGTGCTCGCCCTGGTGGTGGTCGCTGTCGTGCTCGTCCTCGTGCTGACGCGAGGCTCCTCGAAGTCGACCGTGCCGACGCCGCTGCCCGAGACGAACACCGCGGTCTCGCTGTTGAGAGGGATCCCGCAGACCGGCAGGTTCCTCGGCTCGCCGAGCGCCCCCGTAAAGCTGCTCGAGTACATCGACCTACAGTGCTCGTCGTGCCAGGTCTTCGAGACGCAGGTCATGCCGACGATCATCGACAAGTACGTACGTACGGGGAAGCTGCGAGTCGAGGCGCGACCGATCGTCGCCATCGGCCCCGACTCCGAGCGCGGGGCGTGGGCGGCGACGGCGGCCGGCGAGCAGGATCGCTTCTACACCCTCGCGCAGATCCTCTACTACAACCAAGGGCCGGAGAACGGGGGCTGGTTGACCGACCACAGGGTCGAGGACGCGGCGGTCGGCATCCCCGGGCTGCGGTTCCAGGCATTCCGGGCGGCCTACGGCTCGAGGGCGGTTGCCGACCAGGTGAAGCGCTTCGACGCCGAGGCGACGGCCGACCATGTCTCCGGCACGCCCACGGTCTACGTCTCGAAGGCCTCCGGCTCGCGCACCGAGGTGGCCCCCGGGCTGATCCCGAGCGTGGAGCAGCTGTCGGCCGCGATCGACAAGACGCTGCGTCAGTAGCGGTCGAGCTCGTGCAGGCGCTCGTCGCCGATGCCGAAGTGGTGGGCGATCTCGTGGAGCACGACGCGGCGGATCTGCTGCTCGAGGAGTGAGGGATCGCCGCCGTAGAGTCGCTCGAGCGGCCCGCGGTAGATCGAGATCTTGTCGGGCGCCGCGCCGGAGTACGCGGTCGTGCGTCTGGTCAGCGGCACACCCTCGTACAGGCCGAGCAGCGGCAGGCCGGCCGGCGGCTCGTCCTCGACGATGATCGCGACGTTCGACATCGCCGAGCGCAGGTCCTCAGGCAGCGCGTCGATCGCGGCCTGAACGGTGTCCTCGAAGCGCTCTTCGGGTTCCACTCTTCGAGCGTAGCTGCGGCCGCGAGTACGATCCGTCCGTGCAGCAGAAGTACGTGCTCACGGAGCTCGACTCAGGCGAGCGCGTCATCTCGGAGCGCCTCGCGCACGTCCGCTCGGTCTCGATCGGCTTCTGGATCGGCGCTGGCTCGCGGGACGAGACCGACGCAAAGGCGGGCCTCTCGCACTTCATCGAGCACCTGCTCTTCAAGGGCACGGCGAACTACAGCGCCCAGCAGATCGCCGAGATCTTCGACGGCCTCGGCGGCGAGCTGAACGCGGCGACCTCACGGGAGCACACCGTCGTCTACGCGCGGGTTCCGGACGACAAGCTCGAAGTCGCGCTCGACCTGATGGGCGAGATGGTCTTCGCCCCCGCTTTTGCCGAGCTGGACGCCGAGCGGGAGGTCGTGCTCGAGGAGATCGCGATGTACGAGGACCAGCCGCAGGAGCTCGTGCACGACCTGATCTCCGAGGCGACCTTCGGCACGCACGCGCTCGGCCGGCCGGTGATCGGACGCGCGGAGGTGATCTCGAGCGTCACGCGGCGGGCGATCTCGAGCTACCACCGCTCGATGTACGTGCCTGGGAACATCGTGGTCGCGGCGGCCGGGAATCTCAAGCACGAGGACTTCGAGCGCCAGCTCGTCAGGGTGCAGCGCCGGGCAGGCGCCGCCGTGCGAAAGGGCCCGCGTGTGCGGCCCGCGCTCGTGAAGCCACCGCCGCCGGCACTTCGCTTCCAGCAGAAGGACACCGAGCAGTACCACGTCTGCATCGCCGCGCCCGGGATCGCGCGCACCGACCGGCGGCGCTTCGCGGCCTCGCTGCTCGACGGCATTCTCGGCGGGTCGGCGTCCTCGCGGCTCTTTCAGGAGATCCGCGAGAAGCGCGGAATGGCCTACGCGGTCTACAGCTTCGCCTCGCAGTACACCGACACGGGACAGATCGGCGTCTACATCGGCACGCGCGAGGACAACGTCGCGGCCTGCCTCGAGATCACGAGCGAGCAGATCGGCGACATTGCGGCCGGCAATGTGCGTCCGGAGGAGCTCGTGCGGGCCAAGGACAACCTCAAAGGCCGGATCATGCTCTCGATGGAGTCGACCTCGAACCGGATGAGCAGGCTCGGCAAGTCGCTCATCACCGACACGGAGCTGCTCTCGATCGAGCGGATCATGGCCGAGATCGACGCCGTCGAGCCCGAGGCGCTGGCCGAGCTCGCGGGCGTCCTGCTCGCGCCGGAGAAGCTCTCGGCTGCGGGCATCGGCCCGAGCGAGGAGCGCTTCCTCGCCGCGATCGAGCACGTCAACCCGGGCCTCGCCAGAGCGGCGTGAAGGTCGTCCTCTTCGGGCGCGGAGGCAAGGTCGGGACGGTGCTCGCGCCGGGGCTCGAGCAGGCCGGGCACGAGCTCGTCGACCTCGACCAGGCGGAAGCGATGGTCGACTTCACCGCGCCTGACGCGGTGGAGGGCAACGTGCGCGCGGCCCTCGAGGCGGGCGTGCCCTGCGTGGTCGGCACGAGCGGCTGGGATCCGGGTCCGGCCGGGGTGCTCGCGGCCGAGCGCGGCCTCCAGCTCTTCGTCGCGCCGAACTTCGCGGTCGGGGCGGTTCTGATGATTCGTCTCGCCGCCCAGGCCTCGCGTTACCTGCCGCGCACGGAGATCGTCGAGCTGCACGGCGAAGGGAAGAAGGATGCGCCCTCGGGTACTGCCAAAGCGACCGCCGAGGCGCTGCCGGGCGACGTGCCGGTCCATTCCGTGCGGCTGCCCGGGCTCCTCGCCCACCAGGAAGTGCTGCTGGGCGGGGAGGGACAGCTACTGACGATCCGGCACGACGCGTTCTCGCGGGAGGCGTACGTGCCCGGCGTCCTGCTGGCGCTCGAACGGCTGTCGACCCTGCCGCCCGGGCTGACGATCGGGCTCGAGATGTTGCTCGACTAGAATCGCGGGGTGCTCGGCGAGGTCCTGACCGCGATCGTCACCCCGTTCGACTCCTCGGGCGCGGTCGACTACGAGCGCTTCCGAGCGCTCGCGAGGCATCTTGTCGACAACGGCTCCGACGGCGTCGTGGTGGCCGGCACCACCGGCGAGTCGCCGACGCTCTCCGACGACGAGCGCCTGGAGCTGATCGCGGCCGCACTCGACGCCGTCGGCGATCGAGCCACGGTGGTCGCGGGCACAGGCACCTACTCGACCGCCCACTCGGTCCGCCTCACCGAGCGCGCGCACGAGGCCGGTGCGCACGCGTTCCTCGTCGTCACGCCGTACTACAACAAGCCGCCGCCGCGCGGGATCGTCGAGCACTTCAAGGCGATCGCGGCCGCGAGCGACCGGACGATCGTCGTCTACAACATCCCAGCGCGCGTCGTTCTGAACCTCGAGACCGAGACGATCGCGCAGCTCGCCGAGATCCCGACGGTGCGCGCGGTCAAGCAGGCGAACGACGACCTCGACCAGGCCCGCCGCATCGTCGAGCTGGGACTCGAGCTCTACGCGGGGGACGACGACCTGATCCTGCCGTTCCTCGACCTGGGCGGCTTGGGCGGCGTCTGCGTCCACACGCATGTCGTCGGCCCTCAGGTCAAGGCGATGGTCACCGCCGCGCGAGGGGGCGACCTGGAAGAGGCGCGGAGGCTTGAGCAGGCGACTCGGCCCGCGCTCGAGATCCTCAAGGTGCAGACGAACCCGATCGCGATCAAGGCTGCGCTGAACCTGCTCGGCCACGAGGTCGGGGGTCTGCGCCTGCCGCTCGTCGAAGCGAACGACGACGAGATCGCGCAGATACGTTCCTGTCTCGAGCGCCTCGAGCTGCTCGAGCCGGCGACGGCCTAGACGACGGCTGCGCGGGCGGGCTCTTCGTGAGCCGTCTGCGGGCCGGATGCAAGGGCGAGGCCCATCGCGTCCAGTGAGCCGGCCAGCGCGCCGCCGACGTAGCGCCTCAGTGCTCGCGGGCTCCGGAGCACGATGAAGCCGGTGAGCGAGCTGTTCTCGCGTCGCAGCGGAAGCGCGAGGTAGGCGCCGTCGCCGCCGAGCTCGTGCCCCGAGGTCGCAAGCAGCTCATCCCTCGACTCCGCCTCACGCACGAGCCAGCTCATCAACGCGCGCTCCGGCGGTCCCTCGCCGCGCGAGAGCTGGATCTCCCCGCCGAGACCATCCTCTTGCCACTCGACGAGCGCGATCCAGTCGGCGCGCGTGGCCGCGTGGAGCACGCGGCTGAGGCCGTCGAAGACGCGGCCGCGGTCGTCGGCGGCGAGCGAGGTAACGAGAGCGTGGGTCAAGCGGTTGGCGCGCAGCCTGAACCACGCTCGGAGCGCGAGCCCGCAGAAGGCAACGGCACCGCCCGCGACGATGAGCCAGCGCTGGTCGAGGCCGACCCCTGCGAGCCCGCCGATCACACCCGCGAGCGCCACCAGCTCGGGGTGCTCCTTGATGTCGCGAGCGCCGGGAATCTCCGGCACGCGGTACGGCGTCGAGGCGCCGCGCACCTGCTCCTGCTCCTCGGGGGAGAGGACCGAGAACGGATCCTGACCGCGCCGGAGGGCCACGAACGCCTTCGCCACGGCGGGGTGGAACTGCGTGCCGATGTTGTGCTCGATCTCGGTCAGGGCCTCCTCCTCCGAGAGGCCGGCCCGGTACGGCCGGTCGCTCGTCATGGCGTCGAAGCTGTCGGCGACGACGAGGAAGTGCGCGGCGAGCGGCTGCTCCTCGGCGGGGATGCCGTAGTAGCCGCGCCCGTCGAAGCGCTCGCGGTGGTACTCGACCGCACGTGCTTCCGCCGCCGAGACCTCGAAGCGCCGCAGGAGCCGTGCCGAGAGCCGCGGCGCGCGCCAGACGGTGTTCCACTCGTTCGGCCTCAGCTTGCCGCTCTTCCCGAGGACGGACGCGTCGACGGCTACCTTGCCGAGGTCGTGCAGGCGCGCTGCCCAGCGCAGGCGGTCGATGTCGGAGTAGGGGAGCCGCAGCGCGCGGGCGAGGCCATCGACGTAGCCCGCGACGCGCACCGAGTGGCGGTAGGTGTGCGGGTCGCGCTCGTCGACGATGTTGGCGAACGTCTCGAGGGCGTGCAGGGTCTCCTGCCGCGAGCGGCGGACCCGCGCGTGCGCCTGGTTGACGGCCAGGGCGACCGGCAGGACGGCGAGCACGTTCCACGGACGGCCCAGCGCGAACAGGGCCAGGATCGCGCCCAGCCCGGCCTCGGCGGCTGCGGCGGCGAAGTCCGGCTGAAGCACTTCGAGGCCGCCGACGATCTGGAGCAGGCCGCGCGAGATCAGGAGGTACGCGAGCGCCAGCACGGTCAGCGGGACGAGGTCGTCCGGAAGCGCCAGGTGGCCGGCATGACCGCCGCCGAGCGCGAAGGCGTAGCCGGCCGCGACGGAGGCAAGAGCGAAGGCGGAGGCCTGGAAGGTGCCCTGATGCAGGGGCCCGCGCATGAGCCGTGCCAGCAGCGCGGCGCTGCCGGCGACGAGCGCGCCGCGCCAGGGGCCGAGCACGATCACGGCGGCGAGGTCGACGCCCGAGGCGACGCGGAAAACCCCAGGGCCGAGCGGCTCGCGGACGCGCGCGCTCTCGGGCTCTTCGAGCAATTCGGCGGCGAGTGCGGCCGCCCCGAGCAGCGCCAGAGCCGTCAGCGGCTTGCCTGCAGCCGCGAGCGCGCCGGCCACGGTGACACCGAGACCGGCCGCGACGGTCGCGTAGGCAAGGGCTGAGAGCCGCACGGAGCGTGTATCGGATTCGCGGGCGAGGATGCTTAGCCTTCCGCACGCTCTACACTGGGCCGATGGCTGGAAGCACCCGAATCATCCCGCTCGGCGGCCTCGGCGAGGTCGGCAAGAACATGACCGTGATCGAGGCCGAGGGCGAGGCGGTCGTCATCGACGCGGGGCTCGCCTTCCCGCGTGACGAGCACCTCGGCGTCGACCTGATCCTCCCGGACTTCTCGTATCTCATCGACCGCGATCGCCCGGTGCGCGCGGTGCTGCTGACGCACGGCCACGAGGACCACGTGGGCGCGCTGCCGTATCTGTTGCGCCAGGCGCGCGTGCAGGAGGTCTGGGCGACGCGACTGACACTCGGCCTGATCAAGTCGAAGCTCGACGAGCATGGCCTGCTGCGCTCAGTGGAGTTGCACGAAGCCGATCCGGAAGGCGAGCCGGTGCGGCTCGGCCCCTTCACGGTCGAGTTCGTGCGCGTCGCGCACTCGATCCCGGACGCGGTCGCGATCATGCTCGACACCCCCGGCGGCCGGATCCTGCATACGGGCGACTACAAGCTCGACCACACGCCCGTCGACGGCCTGCGCACGGACGTGGGGCGGCTCGCCGCGATCGGCAACCGCGGCGTCGACCTCTTCCTGGGCGACTCGACGAACG
Source organism: Gaiellales bacterium (assembly GCA_038237925.1). Taxonomy (GTDB): domain Bacteria; phylum Actinomycetota; class Thermoleophilia; order Gaiellales; family Gaiellaceae; genus AC-32. The sequence continues at coordinate 8,165 of JBBRYF010000005.1, forward strand.
CGGAGCGGCCGGGCGTGACCGGCTCCGAGCGGCTCGTCGGCGAGGCCTTCCGCCAGCTGATCCCGCCGCGCACGGGACGGATCCTCGTCGCCTCCTTTGCCTCCAACGTCCATCGCATGCAGCAGGCCGCAGACGTCGCGATCGAGGCCGGCCGGAAGGTGTGCGTCGTCGGCCGCTCGATGCGCAAGAACATCAACATCGCGCGGAACCTCGGCTACATCAGCGTGCCGGACGACGCGCTCATCCAGCCGAAGCAGCTCGACGACTATGCCCGTGGCGAGGTGCTCATTCTCTGCACGGGCAGCCAGGGCGAGCCGCTCTCGGCGCTCGTGCGCATCGCGTACGGCGACCACCAGACGGTGAAGGTCGAGGCGGGCGACACCGTGATCATCTCCGCCAAGCCGGTGCCCGGGAACGAGCTCAAGGTGCACGACGCGATCAACGAGCTCGCCAAGAACGGGGCCGAGGTCCTGCACCAGGAGATCGCGCCGGTGCACGTCTCGGGCCACGGCCACGCCGAGGAGCTGCGGACGATGCTCGGGCTCGTGCGGCCGAAGTGCGTGATGCCGTTGCACGGCGAGTTCCGGATGCTGGCCGCGCACGCGCGCCTGGCCGAGGAGAGCGGCGTGCCAAAGAATCGGATCGTGCTCGCGGAGAACGGCTCGGTGGTCGAGCTCGACGAGTCGGGCGCGCATCTCACCGGGAGCGTCGAGAGCGGCGTCACGTTCGTGGACGGCCTCGGCGTCGGCGACGTTCAGGACGTGGCCCTTCGCGACCGGCGTCACCTCTCCGAGGACGGCGTGCTGATCATCGTCGCGACGCTCGGCTCAAGCAACGGCTCGGTCGCGAGTCGCCCGGAGCTGATCGCGCGCGGCTTCGCCGAGCCGGGCGAGCCCCTGCTCGACGAGATGCGCGAGGAAGCCCAGCGCGTGCTCGACGACCTGGTCAGGGACAACGTGCGGGAGATCAAGCTCCTCCAGGAGCACCTGCACGACGGGCTCGGCCAGCTGATCTACGACCGCACCGGTCGCCGGCCGATGATCCTGCCGGTTGTGGTCGAGGTATGAGCACCCTTCGAGCCGAGCCGGGGTGGGCCGACGTGCTGATCGACAGCGCGGCCGACCCGGCGACCGCCGACCGCCTCGTCCGGCAGCTGAACGCCGCCTCCGCGGCGTCGCTCGCGTTCTGCCGGCTGCTCGAGCGCTGGGGGCGCGGGGACGCGGCGCCCTCGACCGCGGGCGGGAGGCAGGCCGCGCTCCGGCACGCTGCCGACCGCGCGGAGACGGCGCTCGTGGGGCTCGAACGGCCGCTCGGCCACTACCTCCTGGAGCTCGAGCCCGAGCGCGCCGAAGGCCGCTCCTGGTACGGCGCCCCCGGTGCTGCCGAGCTGATCGAGTGGGCGCCGGTGCTCCACCGGGCGGGGGTCCGCTGCTCGTCGGTGCGCGTGGCGCAGGCCTACCTCGAGCTCGCCGTCTTTCTGCGCGCGCTCGCCGGCCTCGACGACGCCGCGCGCATCCGCTCGGCGCCTGACCGCTCCTCGCTCTGGGCCGGCCTCTTCGACCTGCGCGAGAACCTGCTCGGCCGGGCCGTGGACGACCTGCGCGCGCTTGCCGCCTGAGCTCAACGTCGTCGGGTCGATCAACCTCGACTTCGTCGTGCGTTGCGCGCGTCTGCCGAGGCCGGGCGAGTCGCTGACGGACGCAACGTTCGAGCGTCACCCAGGCGGAAAGGGAGCGAACCAGGCCGTCGCCGCAGCCCGACTCGGAGCAGACGTGACGTTCGCAGGGAACGTGGGGGACGACGACCTTGCAGACGAGGCCCTGGCCGGCCTGCGCGCAGCCGGCGTGAACGGGCACTTCGACGTGGCCGGGAAGACGGGCGTGGCCTTCATCCTGGTCGACCGGGAGGGCGAGACGGAGATCGTCGTCGCGCCGGGTACCAACGCCGACCCAGTGACGACCACCTTTCCGGGCAACGTGCTCTGCCAGCTGGAAGTACCGGTGGAGTCGGTCGAGCGCGCCGCCGAGACCGCCGATCGCTTCTTCCTGAACGCGGCACCCGCCAAGCCGATCCCAGCCGAGCTCGTGCGCGCCGCCGAGATCGTGATCGTGAACCGCTACGAGCTTGAGGCGCTGCCCGAGACGCCGCGATTGACCGCGCTCACCTTGGGCGCAGAGGGCGCCGCGCTCCTGAAGCACGGCGAGGAGATCGCCCGAGCTCGGCCACCCTATGTGAACGTCGTCGACGGAACCGCTGCTGGAGACGCGTTCTCCGCATGTCTCGTCGTGACTCGACTCGAGGGCTATCGCTGGGAGGAGGCGCTCGAACGCGCGTGCGTAGCAGGTGCTATCGCCGCGTCGCGCCCGGGCGCACAACCCTCGCTCCCGACGGCTGCCGAGGTCGATGCGATGGTCGCGCCATGAGCACCCCGACCCTGCTCGACTGCGATCCGGGCCACGACGACGCGATCGCGCTGCTGCTCGCACTCGGGAGCGACGAGGTCGAGCTGCGCGGTGTCACCACGGTTGCCGGCAACCAGACGCTCGAGAAGACGACCGCGAACGCGATCCGGGTCCTCGAGCTGGCCGGCCGGGGCGACGTGCAGGTCGCCGCCGGCTGTCCGCGGCCGCTCGTCCGCGACCCGCGCGTCGCGGCCGACGTCCACGGCGAGACCGGCCTCGACGGGCCGGATCTCCCGGCAGCGAATGGGAAGCCCGTGAGCGAACACGCGGTCGACTTCCTCGCCGAGCGCGTTGAGGGCGCGACCCTCGTCGCGACGGGCCCGCTCACGAACGTCGCGCTCCTGCTGGCCCGCCATCCGGACGCGAGGCCCGAGCGCGTCGTCCTGATGGGAGGCGCGGTCGCCGAGGGCAACGTCACGCCGGCCGCGGAGTTCAACATCTGGGCCGACCCCGAGGCAGCGGCGCGAGTCTTCGCGAGCGGCCTCGACGTGACGATGATCGGCCTCGACGTCACCCACCGCGCGCTCGTCACGGCCGCGCGCGCCGAACAGTTGCGGAGCGCGGGCCGCATCGGTCGCACGGTGGCGGAGCTGCTCGATTTCTACGGCCGCTTCCACCGCGAGGTCTACGGCTTCGACGGCTCGCCGGTCCACGACGCGGTGGCAGTGGCGCACGTGATCGACCCGACCCTGCTCGAGGTCGAGCGGTTGAACGTCCGCGTCGACTGCGAGTCCGAGCTCTGCCGCGGCCGCACGGTCGTCGACGTCTGGCGGCGCACCGGCCTCGACGCAAACGCGAACGTCGCGGTCGGAATCGACTCGGAGCGCTTCCTCACGGTGTTACACGAACGCCTTGCCCGGCTAGGCTAAGCGCCGTGATCGCCGACATCTTCACTCTCCTGATCCCCGTCTACGTGCTGGGCGGGCTCCTGCTCCTCCTGATCGTCCTCAATGTGCTCGCGCGTGTGAAGGGCGGCCGCTACGTGCGCCCGATCGCGACGGCGTTGATGAAGGTGCCGTTCCTCAAGCGCTGGCTCCAGAAGGCCTCGAAGGCGAACCTCGAGCGCAAGAACCCGGAGCTCGCGAGCGCGATCGCGAAGCTCGAGCGCAGCGGGGTGCAGAACGACCCGCAGCGCGCCCAGGCGGCTCTTTCACGCCTCAGCGCCGCCGAGCGGCGGGCCTGGCTCCAGGCGGCCGGCGACGAGGGGGCGATCCCCGAGCCCATGAATCGCCAGCAGCGTCGGCAGGCCGAAAAGCTGAAGAAGCGCCGTTGAGCCGCTAGTCCAGCCGATGCGGGCGAGAAAATCGCCCGCATGAATTACCTAGAGCGCTACTTCGGCTTTGGACGGCACCGCACGACGCTGCCGCGCGACTCGTTCGCCGGTATGACGACCTTCGTCGTCATGTCGTACATCATCTTCGTCAACCCGATCATCCTGACGAGCGTCAAGGGCCCGGACGGCAAGACGCTGCCGTTCGACGGCGTGCTCGCCTCGACGTGCCTGGTCGCGTGCGTGATGACGGTCTTGATGGGCGTCTACACAAACCGCGCCTACGCACTCGCACCGGGCCTTGGGATCAACGCGATCGTCGCGTTCACGCTCGTCGGCACGCTGCACCTCTCGTTCCCGTCGGCGATGGGGCTGATCGTGCTCGAGGGCCTGGTGGTCACCGCGCTCGTGCTCACGGGCCTGCGCGAGACGATCATGCGCGCGATCCCGCTCGAGCTGAAGAAGGCGATCGCGATTGGGATCGGCCTCTTCATCGCGTTCATCGGCTTCTACAACTCCGGTCTCGTGGTGAAGGCGGCCTCGCCCGACGTGCCGGTGACGCTGGCGCGCCTGACCACGTGGCCGGTGCTCGTGACCGTCTTCGGGCTCGCACTGACGATCGCGCTGCGCGCGCTGCGGTTCCGCGGCGACCTGCTGGTCGGGATTATCGCGACGACGGCGCTCGCGACCCTGATCAACGAGCTCCACGACGACAAGGCGCTGCCCGTCGGCGCGCAGCTGCCGACCCACGTGGTCGAGCACCCGAACTTCAGCCTGCTCGGCAACTTCGATTTCCACGCCTTCTCGCACATCGGCGGAGTGGGGGGCACGGCCGCGGTGGTGAGCGCGCTCGCGTGGGTCTTCACACTCTTCCTCTCCGACTTCTTCGACACGATGGGCACGCTCGTCGGCGTCGGCAAGCAGGCCGGCTACCTGGACGAGAAGGGCGAGCTCCCGGAGATCCGCAAGCCGCTCCTCGTCGACTCCGTGGCCGCGATCGCCGGCGGGGCTGCCTCTGCCTCGTCGGCGACGACCTACATCGAGTCGGGCGCGGGCGTGGCCGCCGGCGGCCGGACCGGCTGGGTCTCCGTCGTCTGCGGTGCGCTCTTCTTCCCGTTCATGTTCTTCGCGCCCGTGATCGGGATGGTGCCGCCTCAGGCGACCGCCCCGGCGCTGATCCTGGTCGGCTGGATGATGATCAGCACGCTCGCGGAGTACGAGGACGAGGCTGATGCGGACGGCGGCAGGAAGCGGAGGCGCGCCTTCGCGGGGATCGACTTCCACGACGTCGCGATCGGCATCCCGGCTGCGCTCGTGATCATGGTGATGCCGTTCACCTGGAACATCACGAACGGGATCGGCTTCGGCTTCATCGCCTACGTCCTGATCCGGCTCTTCCAGGGCCGCTGGCGCGTCGTCCACCCGCTGATGGCGGTCGTCTCGCTCGCGTTCGCGGTCTACTTCGTGATCCCGCTGCTGCAGGACCACTTCAGCTGGATCTAGGAGGGAACGCCCGGATGGGCGTCGAAGCACGCCGCCGATGGCGCGCCGTCGGAAGAGACGCACGCTCAAGCCGCGCGTGCCCTCGCGCGTCAAACGCAGGAAGCGCGGGGGCAAGCAGAAGGCGGAGGGGCACCAGCACCCGGAGCTGATCGGGCTCGGGCTGCTCGCGCTGGGCGCGTTCCTCGGCTCGGTCGTCTGGGCCGGCTGGAACGGCGGCTACGTCGGGCATTGGATCGGCCAAGTCCTGGAAGCGCTGATCGGGAGCGCGGCGATCGGACTGCCTGCCGCGCTTGCGATCGTGGGCGCGCTGATGGTCGCGCGCAGCGATCTCGTCGACGTGCGCCCGTTCCGCACGGGCCTCGTCGTACTGGCTCTCGGCCTGATGATCACGCTCGGCAAGGACCAGGGCGGCTACGTCGGCACCGCGCTCGGCGGCGGGCTCGCGCTCGCGATCGGCTCCACCGGGGTCGCGATCGCCGGAATCCTCACACTGCTTGCCGGCGGCCTGCTCGTGACCGGTGCCTCGGCGGGCGCGATGGTGCGCAGCTCGGGCCGCTCACTGCGGGTGCTCGGGACGAGGACGATCGAGTCGACGCGTCGGCGCCGGGCTCCGGTGCAGCGGCTGCAGGTGCTCGACGGCGCCATGCCGGCCCAGTCGCTTCGCCCGGTTGCGCCGCCGGTGGACGTCGTCAATGCCTTTCCCGAGCTCGTCTCCGAGGGCGACTCGCCGTTGCTCATCCAGCCCGAGACGGACGCGGAAGACCCCGACCAGTCGAGTCTCTTCGACATCCCCTCGGAGACCGTGGCCGAGTACCGGCTCCCGGACCGCGCGCTCCTGCGTCGCTCCGCCCCCGGTGTGGGCCCGGACGCCGACCACTCGTCACGGGTCGCCGAGGCGCTCGTCCAGACGCTCGCGAACTTCGGCGTCGAGGCGACCGTGATCGGCCAGATCTCCGGTCCGCGCGTTACGCGCTACGAGCTGCAGCTCGCGCCGGGCACGAAGGTCTCGAAGGTCGCGGGCCTGAAGGACGACCTCTCGTACGCGCTCGCGACGACGGAGATCCGCATCCTCGCGCCGATCCCCGGCAAGCAGGCTGTCGGTGTCGAGCTGCCGAACACGAGCCCGAACCTCGTCACGCTCGGCGACATCTACGACGACCTCCCGGCGACCTCGAGCCCGCTCTCGGTGTGGCTCGGCAAGGACATCTCCGGCCAGGCCGTGTGGACCGACCTCGCCCGCATGCCGCACATCCTGATCGCCGGCACGACCGGCTCGGGCAAGTCGGGCTGCATCAACACCATCCTCACGTCGGTGCTGCTGCGCTCGACCCCTGAGGACGTGCGGATGATCCTGATCGATCCCAAGCGGATCGAGCTGAACTACTACGAATCGATCCCGCACCTGCTCACGCCGGTCGTTTCGAGCCCGAAGGAGGCCGCGACGGTGCTGCGCAACGTGGTCGCCGAGATGGAGCGCCGGTACGAGCGTCTCTCGGCGGTGCGCGCCCGCAGCCTCTCCGAAGCCAACCGCGCCTTCCGCTCTCGCGGCGAGCCCTCGTTGCCATACCTGCTGGTCGTGATCGACGAGCTCGCCGACCTGATGATGATCTCGCCACAGGAGGTCGAGGACGCGGTCATCCGGCTTGCGCAGAAGTCCCGGGCGGTCGGAATCCACCTCGTGCTCGCGACGCAGCGGCCGTCCGTGGACGTGATCACCGGGATGATCAAGGCCAACGTGCCGAGCCGGATCGCCTTTGCCGTCTCCAGCCAGACCGACTCGCGCGTGATCCTCGACCAGGCGGGCGCCGAGAGCCTGCTCGGCCAGGGCGACATGCTCTTCAAGCCGCTCGGCACCTCGCGGCTGCAGCGCGTTCAGGGCGCCTTCGTGACCGAGGAGGAGATCGCCCTCGTCGTCGAGCAGTGCCGCGCCCAGCGCGACCAGGAGCTCGACGGGTCGCTGCTCGAAGCGCCCGAAACGACGGCTGACTCCGACGGCGCCGAGGGCGACTTCGACCCGGATGAGGATCCGCTGCTCGACAAGGCGATCGAGATCGTCGTCCAGACCCAAACCGCGTCCGTCTCTCTCATCCAACGGCGCCTGCGCGTCGGTTACACACGCGCGGGCCGCCTGATCGACATGCTCGAGCGCCGCGGCATCATCTCGGGCTACGAAGGCTCCAAGCCCCGCCGGGTGTTGGTCTCGGACGCCGAGATCGAGCGCGCGCAGGTCTAACCAAGCCCGGGGCAGGCCGTCTAACCTCTTGCCGCATGCAGAGGTCGCGGCTTAGCATCCTCTGAATTCCAAAAACCCGGGAGGGATAGTTGTGAAACGAAACACGTGGACGGCGCTTGCGATCGCAGCGATCGCCGCCGCCGCCTCACTGACCATTTCCGCCGCTGGCGGCGTAGGGTCGGCGTCGGCGGGACCACAGGCGACGCTCAAGGCCGCCATGGTCAGCGATACCGGAAACATCAACGACCGGTCGTTCAATGCCCTTTCGAAGAAGGGGCTCGACAAGGCCAAGCGCGTGCTCCACGCGCAGACGCACGTCTTCATCTCGAACTCGGCGGCCGACTATCTGCCGAACTTCACAGCTGCGGGGCGGCAGGGATACAACGCGATCGTCGCGACGGGCTTCCTGCTCGGAGACTCCATGAGCACTGCCGCGACGCAGTTTCCCAAGTCGAAGTTCGCGATCGTCGACTTCCCGTGGGTCGCGCTCAAGGACAAGCCCAAGAACGCCGTCGGCCTAACCTTCAAGTCCGAGCAGTCGGGCTACCTCGTGGGCTATCTCGCGGGGCTGATGGTGAAGAAGCAGGGCGGTAAGCAGGTGGTCAGCGCCGTCGGCGGTAAGAAGATCCCGTCGGTCGACAACTGGATCGCCGGCTACAAGGCGGGTGCGAAGAAGGCGAACCCGAAGATCAAGTTCTACGTCGACTACGCCAACCAGTTCTCGGTGCAGTTCTCGGCGCAGTGCAAAGAGCTCGCTCTCAAGCAGATCGCCAAGGGCTCCCAGGCGATCTTCCAGGTCGCCGGCGGTTGCGGTCTCGGCGCGCTGGATGCGGCGAAGGCCAATCACAAGGGCCGCCGGCCCGTGTGGGGGATCGGCGTCGACGCCGACCAGGCCTACCTCGGCAAGCACATCCTGACGAGCGGCACGAAGAAGGTGGACGTCGCGACGTACCGCTTCTACGCGTCGGTCAAGAACGGGACGTTCAAGGGCAGTCGGGACTTCGTCGGGACGCTCAAGAACGGGTTGCAGGGTGTTGGCAAGGTCAGCCCCAAGGTGCCGAAGAGCTTCATCACGAAGATGAACCGCATCAAGCAGCTGATCATCAAGGGCAAGATCAAGCCGCCCTCGACGCTCTAGGCAAGCTCACGTAAACGACTGCGAGGAGCGGACGCACCGGGTCCGCTCCTCGCGTGTCCCCGCTTAGAATCGGCCGCAGACGATGGAGCAGCGACCGGTACTCGAGTTGCAGGGCATCACGAAGCGCTTCCCCGGCGTCGTCGCCAACGACCAGGTCGACTTCGACCTCCGGAGGCGGGAGGTACACGCTCTCCTCGGTGAGAACGGCGCGGGCAAGTCGACCCTGATGAACGTCCTCTACGGGCTCTACAGCCCGGACGAGGGCGAGATTCGGGTCAGGGGGGAGCCGGTGCGGATGCGCTCCCCAAAGGACGCGATCGACCACGGCATCGGCATGGTCCACCAGCACTTCATGCTGATCCCGGTGATGACGGTGGCCGAGAACATCGTCCTCGCGACCGAGCCCACGCGCGGAGGAGTGGTGCTCGACTACGGCGCCGCGCGCAAGCGGGTCGGCGAGCTGGCGCGGACGTTCGGGTTTCGGATCGACCCCGACGCGCGGGTCGAGGAGCTCACGGTCGGCCAGCAACAACGGGTCGAGATCCTGAAGGCCCTACACCGTGGTGCAGAGATCCTGATCCTCGACGAGCCGACCGCGGTCCTCACGCCCCAGGAGGCGAGTGAGCTGTTCGAGATCCTGCGCACGCTCGTCCGCGAGGGCATGTCGATCATCTTCATCAGCCATAAGCTGGGCGAGGTGCTCGAGATCGCCGACCGGATCACGGTGCTGCGCCGCGGCAAGGCCGTGGAGACCGTCCCGCGCGAGGGTGCCACCGAGGAGGGTTTAGCGCGAATGATGGTCGGGCGCGAGGTGCTCCTGCGGGTCGACAAGACGCCGGCCCAGCCGAAGGAGCCCGCGTTGCGCGTCGAGGCCCTGCACGTGCTCGACGACCGCCGCCTCGAGGCCGTCCGCGGGGTCTCCTTCGAGGTCCTGCGCGGCGAGATCGTCGGGATCGCCGGGGTCGACGGCAACGGCCAGACCGAGCTGATCGACGCGCTCAGCGGGCTGCGGCACCCGTCCGCCGGGAGGATCCTGCTCGGTGACCGCGACGTCACCGGCTCGTCTGCCGGAAGGATCCTCGACCTCGGGCTCGGCCACATCCCCGAAGACCGGCAACGTCGCGGCCTGGTGCTGGACTTCACGCTCGCCGAGAACGTCGGACTGCATGACTTCGACAAGCGACCGAACTCGCGCCTCGGCTGGCTGTTTCCTCGGCGGATGGTCCGGCGGGCGGAGGAGCTGCTACGGCAGTTCGACGTGCGCGGCGGCAGCGCGCAGACGAGAGCGTCGGCCCTCTCGGGCGGCAACCAGCAGAAGGTCGTGCTCGCCCGGGAGATGTCGCGCGATCCGAAGCTCCTGCTCGCCGCCCAGCCGACGCGCGGGCTCGACGTCGGCGCGATCGAGTTCGTCCACCGGCGGCTGGTCGAGGCCCGCGACCGCGGTGAGGCGGTGCTGCTCGTCTCGCTCGAGCTGGACGAGGTGCTCTCGCTCTCCGACCGGATCCTGGTCTTGTACGAGGGCCGGATCGTCGCCGAGCACGGCCCGGGCGCGACGGAGGAAGAGCTCGGGATCGAGATGACTGGTGGGCGGCGCTCAGGGGCCGCTGCATGAGCGAAAGACCCGTCCCGGAACCGTCCGAGCCCGACAAGGCGGCTGTCCCGAGCCCGGCCGCGCGGCTTGCCTTCTACCAACACGCCGGCGGGCTGGTCACGCCGCTCGTCACGATGGTGCTCGCATTCTTCATCGGAGGCCTCGTGGTACTCGTCGTCACGGGCAAGAACCCGCTCTCGACCTATAAGGCGATCTTCAACGGAAGCGGCCTCAACTGGTTCTTCCCGTGGATCAGCCACGCGGATCGTGCGACCGCGGCATTCAGCCTCCAGGCGACGCTCCTAACGACGACGACACTGATCCTGACGGGACTGGCGGTCGCGTTCGCGTTCCGTTGCGGGCTCTTCAACATCGGCGGACAAGGCCAGTGGGCCGTCGGCTCGATCGTCGGGGTCTGGGTGGCCTCCTCGTTCACCGGGATGCCGGCCGTGCCTCACATTCTGCTCGCCGTCGTCCTCGCCGCCCTCGCGGGTGCCACGCTCGCGAGTGTCGCCGGGATCCTCAAGGCGACCGTCGGCGCTCACGAGGTGATCACGACGATCATGCTCAACTGGATCGTCTTCTGGTCGGCCGGCTACCTCTTCGGTGAGACCGGCCCGCTCCACAGCGCGACCCAGGCGTTCGTGCCCGTCTCGAGCGACATCGCCTCGAACACGCACCTGCCGGTGTTCTGGGGGAGCAAGGTGCTGCAGGGACTCGACGTCGGGTTCTTCGTCGCGCTCGCGATGCTCCTGGTCTTCTGGCTGCTGCTCAACCGCACGACGCTCGGGTACGAAGTCCGTGCAGTGGGGTTCAACTCCAGTGCGGCCGAGTACGCGGGCATCAGCGTCAGGCGCAGCATCTTCCTCGCGATGGCCATCTCGGGCCTGTTCGCCGGTCTGGCGGGCGCGGTCGACGTCCTCGGCTGGGAGTTCCGCATCGGCGTGGATGACATCCAGGGCTCGACCATCGGGTTCATCGGGATCGCGGTGGCGTTGCTGGGACGGAACCGAGCTCCGGGGATCTTCTTCGCGGCGCTGCTGTTTGGAGCGCTGATCAACGGCACCTCGACGCGGAACCTCGACCCGAACGTCTTCAAGCCGGAGCTGGCGTCGAACCTGACGCTGATGATCCAGGGGCTCGTTCTGCTCTTCGTCGGCGCCGACGTCCTCGTCATCTACCTCTGGCGCGCCCGCTCTATGCTCAAGGTCGGGCGAGGCAAGCGGGAGAAGTCGAGGTGATGGCTCGAGCCGAGCGTCGGCGCTTCCCTGCACGGAGGCTGGGGGAGCCACGGTTCATCGCGGCAGTCGGAATCGGTCTCGGCCTGCTGGCCGTCTGGCTGGCGCTTCCGCCGATTGCGGCTCGGGCCGTCTTCTGGCCGATCTTCGTTGGTGTCCTGGCGGTTGCGGCCGGAATCTGGTCTGCGAGCCGCAGCGCGGGACGCGTGGGCTGGGGCGCGGTTGCGAGCGGCTTGCTCGGCGTCGGCTTCGGCATCTTCGCCATGCGGGCGAGCACGACGAACCTCGAAGGCGTCTTCGTCTGGTCGACGATCTTCGCCTCGACCCTTCGTTATGCGACTCCGTTGACGTTCGCCGCCATCGGCGGAATGTTCTCCGAGCGGAGCGGGGTGGTGAACATCGGCCTCGAGGGGATGATGCTGATGGGCGCGTTCTTCGGGGTCTGGGGTGCCGACAAGACCGACTCGTGGCTCCTCGGCATCCTGATCGCGATGCTCGCCGGCATAGCCCTCGCACTCGTCCACGCGATCTTCACCATCAGCTTCCGCGCGGAACAGATCGTCACGGGGACGGCTGTGAACTTCCTCGCGCTGGGGATCACCGGCTACGTCTTCGTGAGCACCTACGGCGCACAGGGCGCGCCGACGAACATCCCCGAGATCCCAGACGTCTCGATCGGGTTCCTGAAGAACGTCTACTTTCTCGGTCCCGTGTTCGGGACGCTCAACCTGATGATCTGGCTCAGCTTCGCACTCTTGATCGTCTCCTACTTCGTCATGTTCAAGACGACCGTCGGGCTGCGGATTCGCTCGGTAGGGGAACATCCGCGTGCCGCCGACACGGTCGGGATCTCGGTGTATCGGACCAGGTACGCGGCCGTTGCGACCTCTGGCGCGCTGGCGGCACTCGGCGGGGCGTATCTCTCGCTCGGCTTCGTGCACACGTTCGACCAGAACATCACCGGCGGGCGTGGGTTCATCGCACTCGCGGCGCTCATCTTCGGAAAGTGGCGGCCGTTCGGAGCGTTTTCGGCCGCACTCCTGTTCGGCTTCTCGAGTGCGCTCGGCGATCACCTGCCGGACTTCTTCAAGCAGGGCAGCGCGCTGCCACAGCTCTTCAACGCGCTGCCGTACGTGCTGACGATCGTCGCGGTGGCGGGCGTAATCGGCCGCTCGATCCCTCCTGCCGCGATCGGACGTCCGTACACGAAGCAGTGACCGAGCCCGCCAGTCGGCGCTCCCGCTGCTTCCAACGGCAAACGGGTTGCGCGAAGTAGGCTCCACGCTGCCGTTGGATGCCCTGACGAGAAGCAGCAGCGAACCGGCACGGAATGGCGCCGCGCGGGGCTCGGTCCTGCTGTCGCTGCTCGCGCTCGCGATTCCCCTCGCTGCCTATGCAGCGCAGCGGGAGCTCGCCCGCGTGTCGCTCGTCCAGGCGACCGGAGCGAGCTGCGCGTCGGTCGTCCTCGGCGGGCTCGCCGTGGTGCTCGCGCGACGGGGCCTGCGCAACATCGAGCGGACACTCGGGCGCGCCGGCGGCGGAGGATCGGCGCGTGTAGGGCGGCTGCTGGGCGTGATCGGGCTGTGCGTGGGCCTGACCGCGGCGATCGCCCTGGGGGTCTACGCCGTGCTGAACCTCTTCGGCCGCTAGACCCATTCGCCACTACAATCGGCTTCTCCCGTGTTTGAGATAGGCCATAGCCTGCGCGAAGCGCGCGTCCGCCAGCAGCTCGAGCTCTCCGAGGTCGAGCTCGCAACCAAGATCAGGGCGCGGTATCTGCGCGCCCTCGAGGAGGAGGGCTTCGACGCGCTCCCGGCCCAGACCTACGTCAAGGGCTTCCTCCGCACGTATGCCGACTACCTCGGGCTCGACGGGCAGCTGTACGTCGACGAGTTCAACTCGCGCTTCGGCACGGACACCGAGGAGCCGCGCGAGCCGGTCGTCGCGAGGCGCACCTCGAACGTGCGCCGGCAGCACCGGAAGCTCGAGCGCAGCTGGGTCGCCTTCGCGCTGGCGGGAATCGCGATGGTGTTCGCGTTCACGATCGCGGCCTGGAAGTTCGGCGGCAACGGCAGTCAGCAGATCCCGAACCTCGGCACGACGACGACCCGGCAGTCCAAGGGCCAGAAGCCGGCCACGCCGACCAAGCCGCTCAAGACGCAGGCCACCTCGTTCCGGCTCTACGTGCGCGCTGTCCACGGGAACTGCTGGATGGACGTGCGCAACTGGTCGTCGAGCGGCAAGAGCCGCTTCACCGGGACGGTCGAGCTGGGCCAGTCCCAGCGCTTCGTCGCGCGGCGACTGTGGGTGAGCTTCGGCAATCCGGGCAACGTCGCGGTCGTGTTCAACCGCAAGGTCGTGCACCTGACCCGGGCAGGCTCCTACCTGTTCACGCCGCGGAGCTACAGCCGGGCCGCTTGACCCGCCCGCGCGGGTTCGTCGTCGTCACCGGCAGCGAGCTCGTGCGCGGTGACCGCACAGACCTGAACGGGCCCTTCCTGGCCGGCGAACTGCTGCGACTCGGCGTGGAGCCGGCGCGGATCGCGATCGTCGGCGACGATCCTGTCGAGCTGGAGGCCGCGCTGCGTGAGGGCCTCGAAGCGGAGCTGTGCGTCGTCTCGGGCGGCCTAGGCCCTACCCACGACGACCGGACGGTGGAGATGGTGGCGCGAGCCGCGCGCCGGGAGTTACAGGTCGACCCTTCGCTGGAGGCCGAGATCGAAGGCATCTCGCGAGCCGTGGCCGAGCGGCTGCGGCGCCCGTACGCGGACTTCGCCGAGGGCGTCCGGAAACAGGCGACCCTGCCGGAGGGCGCGATCGTGCTCGGGATCGCAGGCACGGCGCCCGGTTTCGCGATGGCGACCGGGCGAGGCGCGGTCGTCGTGCTTCCCGGCCCGCCGCCGGAGCTGCGCGGGCTCTGGCCGCGGGCGCTCGAGTCTCCTCCGGTCCGGGCCGCTCTCGCGCCCGCGCGAGAACCCGATCGGCGCGTCCTGCGGTTTTACGGCGCGAGCGAGTCCGAGATCGCGCGTGCGCTCGAGGAGAGCGGGGGAGAGGGCGACGGCGTCACCGCGACGATCTGCGCGCGCGAGTTCGAGATCCACGTCGACCTGTTCGTCGACGACGACGGGGCGGAGCGGGCGGATGCGCTCGTCTCCGGGTTGCGGGAGCGCGCGGGCCGGCAGCTGTTCGCTGAGGACGAGCGGCCGGTCGAGGAGCTCGTGCTCGATACCTGCCGCGGACGCGGACTGACGCTGGCGACGGCGGAGTCCTGCACCGGCGGGCTCGTGGCTGCGCGTCTCACCTCCGTCGCAGGCTCGAGCGACGTCTTCAGCGGCGGGATCGTGGCCTATTCGAACGAGCTAAAAACACGAGTGCTCGGTGTGCCCGAGGATGTGCTGGCCCGTCATGGGTCGGTCTCGGCCGAAGCCGCCGCCGCGATGGCCGCGGGCGCGCGCGAGCGCTTGGGCGCCGATGTCGCAATCGCGGTCACCGGGGTCGCAGGGCCAGGCGGGTGCTCGGCGGAGAAACCGATCGGGCTCGTGTACCTCCACGCGGAGGGCCCGGACGGCGGCGTCGCGCGGGAGCTGAACCTCGGCGGCGACCGTGGAGCCATCCGTGCGCGCGCGGCCGCCGCGGCGCTGCACCTCGTGCGCACACTTCTGGCACGAAGTCGTGACGAAGACGTGTGAATCCTCCTGCTAGCTTCGAAGGCGATGAGCGGGTTCGCCTCTTCTGTGCGCTGCGGCTCCCTCCGGAGACGGTGGAGTCAATCGCAACGTGGCAAACCGATGCGTTTGCGCATGTCGACGCGAGAAGGGTGCCGGGCGACCACCTGCACGTCACGCTCGCGTTCCTCGGGCATCGCCCGGTGGCCGAGCTCGAAGCCATCCTGGACGAGCTACGGGAGGCCGCCTCGGCGGCGGTCCCTCCGCGGCTGTCGCTCCACGGCTACCGCGAGACGCGCAGCGTGGGGATGCTCACCTTCGACGACGAGGGGGGCTGCGCGGCGGCGCTCGCGGAGGATCTCCACGTCCGCTTGGAGGCGACCGGCGTCTACGAGCGCGAGCGGCGAAGGTGGCTTCCGCACGTGACCGTGCTGCGCTTCAGACAGCGTCCGCACCTACAGCCGGCGCTCCCGGAGCTGGCGCCGTTCGCGCCGTCCGACGCAGCTGCTTTCCTGTCACGACTACGCCCCGGTGGGGCGCAATACGAAGTCCTCGAATCCATGGAAGTGGGAGGGAGATAACGGTGGACCGCGAGCAGGCTCTCGACACCGCGCTCGGCCAGATCGAGCGCCAGTTCGGCAAGGGCTCGGTGATGCGCATGAACGACCGCGCGCAGGTCGCGATCGGCGCCGTCTCCACCGGCTCCCTTGCGCTCGACCTCGCCCTCGGCATCGGCGGGTTGCCCCGCGGACGAATCGTCGAGGTCTTCGGCCCCGAGTCGTCGGGGAAGACGACCCTCGTCTACCACGTGATCGCCGAAGCCCAGCGCCGTGGCGGGATCTGCGCCTTCATCGACGCCGAGCACTCGATGGACCCGGCGTACGCGAAGCGGATCGGCGTGAACATCGACGACCTCCTGGTCTCCCAGCCCGACACAGGGGAGCAGGCGCTCGAGATCGCCGAGCTTCTGATTCGCTCCGGCGCCCTCGACGTGGTCGCGGTCGACTCGGTCGCCGCACTGACGCCAAAGGCCGAGATCGAGGGAGAGATGGGCGACTCGCACGTCGGCCTGCAGGCGCGGCTGATGAGCCAGGCGCTGCGCAAGCTCGCGGGCACGCTCAACCGCACCGACACGATCTGTCTCTTCACGAACCAGCTGCGCGAGAAGATCGGCGTGATGTTCGGCAACCCGGAGACCACTCCGGGAGGCCGTGCGCTCAAGTTCTACTCGTCCGTGCGGCTCGACATCCGTCGCATCGAGACGCTCAAGGACGGCGTCGAGGCCTACGGCAACCGGGTGCGCGTGAAGGTGGTGAAGAACAAAGTCGCGCCGCCGTTCAAACAGGCCGAGTTCGACATCATCTACGGCACCGGGATCTCCTGGGAGGGCACGGTGCTCGACGCGGCCATCGAGCGCAAAGTCGTCCAGAAGTCGGGCTCGCACTTCAGCTTCGAGGACGAACGTCTCGGCCAGGGACGGCAGAACGCGACGTCGTTCCTGCGCGAGCACCCCGACGTCACCCAGCAGGTGCTGCTCAGGCTCCAGGCGCTCGTCGGACCGGACCAGATCGTCTCCGCGCGGCTCCTCCCCGAGCTCGAGGCGGCGGCGAACGGCAAGCCTGCAGCCGAGGAAATCGAGTCGGATGCAAAGGAAGCCGACGCGGAAGCCGAGGTCGTCTCGAAGGCGTAGATGGAGGACGGACCGCAGCGAGCTGAGGCTCTGGCCGTGGCGACGCGGGCCCTCGCGCGCCGGGAGCATTCCCGGCGCAGCCTCCAGGAGCGCTTGCTCCGTGCGGGTGTTTCCTCCAACGAGGCGGACGAAGTCGTCGAGGAGTTGCAGCGTGTCGGACTGCTCGACGACGGCCGCTTCGCGGGAGAGCGCGCCCGCGTCCTCGCAGAGCGCGGCAAGGGCGACGCTGCGATCCGGTTGGACCTTCAGCGCGCGGGCGTAGAAGGCGCCGCGATCGAGCAGGCCCTGGCGTCGCTCGAGCCGGAGCGCGACCGCGCGCACCGGGTTGTCGAACGCCGCGGAGCGTCACCAGGGACCGCGCGTCTGCTAGCGGGTCGAGGCTTCGACGAGGACGTCGTAGCAGCTCTCGTTGCGCAGGAGCGGTGACCGGAGTTAGGATACGAGAGCTTCATTCGACGTTTTGCCTGCATCTAATGTGTTTCCGAATCGGATAGTGACCTTCTACCAAACCACACACAGCGCGAGGAAGGGGAGCTGAGAGCGGCGGCGACCTGACCGCCCGGCGAGGCTCGCGCGCCTTGCCGCTCCCGATTCGAGCACGACCCGGTGCAGGCGGTGCCGGATGAGCACCGCGTTCCGGCGCGGTCAACGGTTCCCGGCCGAGGCCCCGGCCCGGCCCGAAGCAGGGAGCGCGCATGGTCGTCGTCATCGGGATCGTCGTAGGCCTCGCAGCCGGAGCTGGCTTTGCCTTTCTCTCGCTCTATGCCTTCGCGGGCTCGCGTCTCGCCGCCGCGCGGCGCACCCGCCAGCTGCTCGTCACCGAGGCGAAGCGCGAAGCCGACGCGATGCGGCGCGAGGCGCAGATCGAGGCGCGTGAGGAGTCGGTCCACGTCCGCGCGGAAGTCGAGCGGGAGATTGCGGAGCGCCGAGCAGAGATCCTCAAGCTCGAGGAGCGGGTCCTCGCAAAGGAAGAGGACATCGAGGCCAAGCTCACGGAGCTCGGCCGGCGCGATCAGGGCATCTCCGACCGCGAGGTGCACACGAAGCAGCTCCAGGAAGACCTGAAGGACGCGCGCGACTCACAGCTCTCCGCACTCGAGCGCATCTCGGGCATGACGGTCAACGAGGCCAAGACGCACCTGCTCGAGCGCTCCGAGGAGCTGATCCGCCACGAGCTCGCGCGTCGCGTCCGACAAGCCGAGGAGGAGGCGCGGGCCGAGGCGAAGCGCCGTGCGCGCAACCTCGTCGCCGACGCGTTGCAGCGCGTTGCCGCCAACCACGCGTCCGAGACGACCGTGTCCCTGATCGAGCTCCCCTCCGACGACATGAAGGGCCGGATCATCGGCCGCGAAGGCAGGAACATCCGCGCGCTCGAGCACCTCACCGGCGTCGACGTGATCATCGACGACACGCCACAGGCCGTCGTCCTCTCCTCGTTCGACGGCATCCGGCGCGAGGTCGCCAAGCTGACCCTGACGAAGCTGATCGAGGACGGGCGCATCCATCCCGCGCGGATCGAGGAGATGTACTACCAGTCGAAGGCCGAGATCGACGACACCATTCGCCAGGCGGGTGAGCAGGCCGTGTTCGAGGCCAACTGCGGCGAGGTCCACGAGGAGCTCGTGAAGATCCTCGGACGACTCCGCTTCCGCACGAGCTACGGCCAGAACGTGCTGAAGCACACCCTCGAGGTCGTGCACCTCGCCGGAATCATGGCCGCGGAGCTCCAGGCGAGCGTGAAGACCGCCCGCCGGGCTGCCCTGCTCCACGACCTCGGCAAGGCGCTGACCCACGAGGTTGAAGGCTCACACGCACTGCTTTCGGCGCAGTACGCTCGCCGCTACGGCGAGTCCCCCGCGGTCGTGCACGCGATTGAGGCGCACCACTACGAGATCGAGCCGCAGACCGTCGAGGCGGTGCTGCTGATCGCCGCCGACGCCATCTCCGCCTCGCGTCCCGGAGCCCGCGGCGAGAACCTCGAGCACTACATCAAGCGGCTCGAGGCGCTCGAGGAGGTCGCTGCGCGCCATCCCGGCGTCGAGAAGGTCTACGCGCTTCAAGCCGGCCGCGAGATTCGCGTGATCGTGAAACCGAAAGAAGTCAACGACGACGCGGCGGTGCTGCTCTCGCTCGAGATCGCGCGCGAGATCGAGGATCAGCTCGAATACCCGGGGCAGATCAAGGTCACGGTCATCCGCGAGTCGCGGGCTGTCGAGTTCGCGAAGTGAGCGCCGACCAGCCGCGGCTCTACGACGAGCTCTCCCACTGGTTCCACCTCCTGACGGCGCCGGAGGAGTACGCGGAGGAGGCCGAGCTCTACCGGCGGCTGCTGATCCAGGCATGTGACGAGCCGCCGCGGACGGTGCTCGAGCTCGGCAGCGGCGGCGGCAACAACGCCTCGCACCTGAAGGCGCACTTCGAGCTGACGCTCGTGGACCGCTCGCCGCAGATGCTCGAGCTCAGCCGCTCGCTGAACCCGGAGTGCCGTCATCTTGCCGGCGACATGAGAGACGCACGGCTCGGCGAGACCTTCGACGCGGTCTTCGTCCACGATGCGGTCGCCTACATAACCACCGAGAACGACCTCGGCGCGACGATCGCCACCGCCGAGGCGCATCTACGTCCGGGCGGTGCCGCGCTCTTCGTGCCCGACTACGTCCGCGAGCGCTTTGCGGAGCACACCGGGACGGGAGGTCACGACGGCCCCGACCGCAGTCTCCGCTACCTGGAGTGGGTGACGGACCCCGACCCGGCCGACAAGACCTACCTCTCCGACTTCGCCTACCTCCTGCGTGACGAGCGCGGCGTCCGCTGCGAGCTCGACCGTCACGTCTGTGGGCTCTTTCCGAGGGCGACGTGGCTGGACCTGATCGAGGCATCCGGCCTCGAGGCAAGAAACCACGTCACCGAAGACGACGAGGAGCCGGCCGGAGCCGAGCTCTTCGTCGGTGTCAAGCCGCGCAGGAGCTAGAGCCGGGCTAGAGTTTCGGGCCATGCGCCGGTACCACGTGACGACGTTCGGCTGTCAGATGAACGCTCACGACTCCGAGCGGATCAAGGGGATGCTCGAGGAGCTCGGGCTCGGCGAGGCTCCCGGGCAGGACGAGGCGGACGTGCTCGTTTTCAACACCTGCACGATCCGCGAGAAGCCCGACCAGCGGTTCGCCGCGCACCTCGCGCAGGCGCGCGCCCTGAAGGAGAGTGACCCCGGCAAGGTGATCGCCGTCGGCGGCTGTTACGCCGAGGCACAGCGCGAGCGGCTGTTCTCGCTCTACCCGTACGTGGACGTCGCCTTCGGGCCGGGGTCGATTCCGCACCTCGGCGAGTGGCTCGGCGCGGCGGGCGAGGGGGTCGCGCGCGGCGCCTTTGGGACCGAAGAGGAGCGGACCTTCGCGGGCAGTCTGCCGCTGCACCGCGAGCGTCGCTTTCAGGCGTGGGTGCAGATCTCGATGGGCTGCAACTCGGTGTGCTCGTACTGCATCGTGCCGTCCGTGCGGGGCAAGGAGGTCTCGCGCCGGCCGGGCGAGATCCTCGCCGAGGTCGAGGGCCTCGCGCGCGCGGGCGTGCGCGAGCTCACGCTGCTCGGCCAGAACGTGAACTCGTACGGCCGTGACCTCGGCCGCGACTTCGCCGAGCTGCTGCGCGCATGCGACGCGGTGGAGGGGATCGACCGCATCCGCTTCACGAGCCCGCACCCAAAGGACTTCCGCGTGCCGGTGATCGCCGCGATGGTGGAGTGCGAGACCGTCTGCGAGCACGCGCACCTCCCATTGCAGTCGGGCTCGACGCGGGTGCTCAAGGCGATGCGCCGCACATACTCGCGCGAGCGGTACCTGCGCCTCGTCGGCGAGCTGCGCTCGGCGATCCCCGACCTCGCGCTGACCACCGACCTGATCGTCGGCTTCCCGGGCGAGACCGATGCCGAGTTCGAGGAAACCGTCAGCGCGGTCGAGGAGGTCGGCTACGACGGCGCCTTCACCTTCGTCTACTCGCCGCGGCAGGGAACGGAGGCCGCTTCGCTGCCGGGCCAGATCCCCGAGGAGGTCAAGAGTGGGCGAATCGAGCAACTGATCGAGGTCGTCCAGCGCGTCGCCCAGGAGCGCAATCGCGACCGCGTCGGGGGCGTGGAGGAGGTGCTCGTCGAGGGCCCGAGCCGGACGGATCCGTCGGTCCTGCGCGGGCGGACTCGACGCAACACGACGGTCAACTTCGCCGGTACTGCGGCGCCGGGCGAGCTCGTCCCTGTGACGATCGAGGCCGCGACGTCGACGACCCTCAAGGGCACCCAGCTCGCCGCAATTGCCGCCTAGCCGCGACCTTCTCTGGGACGGCTGTCTCAACGTGCGCGAGCTCGGCGGGCTGCCGACCGCGGACGGCGGCGAGACGCGCCGCGGAGCGGTCGTGCGTGCCGACAGCGTCCGCCAGCTCAGCGACGAGGGTTGGCGTGCGCTCGTCGACCACGGCGTGCGAACCGTCCTCGACCTGCGCGGCGACCACGAGCGCGAGGACGACCCGCCGGCCGAGCTGCCCGTCGAGGTCGTGCACATGCCGTTCATGGAGGCGAGCGAGGCCGAGTGGGAGGAGATCGCAGAGGAGATCGAAGCAGCCTCGGCCGCCGCCCCAGACGTCGCGACCTCCACGCGCGACGTCTACCTGATCTTCCTCGAACGCTTCAAGCAGAACGTGGCCGCCTCGGTGCAGGCCCTGGCGCGAGCGCCCGAGGGCGGCGTCGTCATCCACTGCGTCGGCGGCAAGGACCGCACAGGCCTCCTCGCGGCGTTCCTGCTCGAGCTCGCAGGCGTCGACGTGGAGACGATCGCCGCCGACTACGCGCTGAGCGAGGAGCGGCTGCGGCCGCGGCACGAGGCGTGGTTCGAGGCGGCGGCGAGCGGCGAGGAGCTCGCCCGGCTGCAGCGGATCGCGCAGACGCCGGCGGCCTCGATGGAGGGAGTCCTCGCCGAGCTCGAACGACGCTACGGCAGCGTGGAGGGGTACCTGCGCGACGCGGGCGTGAGCGACGAGGAGCTCAAGCTCGCGCGAGCCCGCCTGCGTGGCTGAGCAAGTCCTCGCGATCTTCGGGCCGACGGCGTCGGGTAAGAGCGCGGTCGCCGAGGAGATCGCCCGCCGCATCCCCGCCGAGCTCGTGTCGGCGGACGCCATGCAGGTCTACCGCGGCCTGCCGATCCTGACCAACCAGTCCGAGTTCCCGACACGTCTGGTCGGCTATCTCGGGCTCGACGAAGAGGGCTCGGTCGCGGAGTACCAGCGGCTCGCGCACGAAACGATCGACGAGATCCTCGCCGCGGGCCGGACGCCGATCGTCGTCGGCGGCACGGGCCTCTACCTGCGCGCGGCGCTCGCCGATCTCGAGCTGCCACCGCCGCCCGCGCCGGAAGCCCGGGAGCGAATCGAGCGCCTCTACGACGAGGTGGGCGCCGAAGGAGCCCACGACCTGCTCGCCGAGCGCGACCCCGCGGCCGCCGCTGCGGTTCACCCCAACGATCGCCGTCGTGTCGTGCGGGCGCTCGAGCTCACGGAAGCCGGCTCGAGCCTTCGGCCGGCCGAAGACCGCCTCTGGAGCCGCGAGACCCGCCATCCGACCCTGGTCGTCGGCCTCGACGTTCCTCCGGATGAGCTCGAGCGTCGCATCGAGGTGCGGACCCGGGAGATGTTCGCCCGCGGTGTCGAGAATGAGGTCGTTCAAGTGCTCGAGAGCCCCGTCTCCGCGACCGCCCGAACCGTCTTCGGCCTGGAGGAGGTCGCCGACCTGCCGCGCGAGGAAGCGATCGCTGCGCTCGTCAAACGGACCCGGCGCTATGCCGCGTATCAGCGCAAGTGGCTGCGGCGGATTCCGGGCCTCGTCCGGGTGGACGCCAACCGCCCGGTCGCCGAGGTCGCCGCCGGGATCCTGTCGCTGGCTCGGGACGTTGGTAGCGTGGCGTCCGCGGGATGAGGCTCTCGAAGTGGCACGGACTGGGCAACGACTACCTGCTCGTCGAGCGGGCCGAGCTGCCCGCTCCGCTCACGCCGGAGTCGGTGCGCCGGATTTGCGACTACCACTTCGGGGTCGGCTCCGATGGCATCCTCGAGGTTGTCTCCGCCAACGGCGACCGCGCCGAAGTCGTGATCTGGAACCCGGACGGCTCGATCGCGGAGCTCTCGGGGAATGGCACCCGCATCGCGGCCCGCTGGTTGGCTCGACGCGGTGGTGCAGCCGATGTCCGCATCATCGTCGGGCCGCGAGAGGTCGCGGCGCGGATTTGCGACGGCCACAAAGTGGAGCAGGAGCTGGGCGCCGTCGAGGTGGGGGAGCCGGAGACGATCTCGGTCGGCGAAGAGCAGGTGGAGCTCACCCCGGTCTCGGTCGGCAATCCCCATGCTGTGATCCGCCGAGACCCCGAGCGCAATGAGCTCCTGCGCCTCGGGCCGCTCATCGAGACGCACGAGCGCTTTCCGCAGCGGACGAACGTCCAGCTCGTGCGCGTCGACGGGCAGCACGACATCACCGTCGGCGTCTGGGAACGCGGTGCGGGGGAGACGCTCTCCTCCGGCACGAGCGCCGTCGCCGCGAGCGCCGCCGCGGTTGCGAACGGCTGGTGCGAGAGCCCGGTGACCGTTCACCTGGCCGGGGGCGACCTCCACGTGGAGCTGCGTGACGGCGAGACGCGCCTCACAGGGTCTGCCGAGGAGATCTGCACCGTCGAGCTGGCCGAAGAGTTCGAGCTGTGAGATTCGCGAAGCGACTCGACGCGGTCCCGCCGTACCTCTTCGCGGAGCTCGAGCGCAAGATTGCTGAGAAGCGTCGCGAGGGCGTCGACGTGATCAGCCTCGGCATCGGCGATCCCGACCTGTCGACGCCGCAGGCCGTCGTGGACGCGCTCGCAGCGGGGGCCGCCGACCCGCAGACGCACCAGTACCCGACGAACCACGGCTCGGAGGAGTTCCGCGAGGCAGCCGCGTCGTTCTACCGGGACCGCTTCGGCGTCGAGCTCGACCCGGCTTCGGAGATCGTCCCGGCCCTCGGCGGCAAAGAGGCGGTCGCGCACATCGCCCTGTCCCTGCTCGATCCCGGCGACGTCTGCCTCTCGCCCGACCCGGGCTACCCGCCGTACACCTCCGGGCCCGTCTTCGCCGGGGCCGAGGTGTACTACCTGCCGCTTCGCGAGCAGAACCATTTCCTCCCGAACCTCGATTCGATCCCGCAGGAGACGCTCGCGCGTGCCAACCTGCTCTTCCTCGACTATCCGAACAACCCGACAGGGGCGGTAGTCCAGCCCGGGTACTTCGAGCGTGCCGTGGAGTTCGCGCGCGCGAACGACCTCGTCGTCGTCCACGACAACGCCTACTCAGAGCTCTGCTACGACGGATACCGCGCGCCGAGCTTCCTCGAGACCCCGGGCGCGAAGGACGTCGGCGTCGAGATCTTCTCGCTGTCGAAGGGCTGGAACATGACCGGCTGGCGCTCCGGGATCGTGGCCGGCAACCCCGACGTCGTCGAGCGTTACCGCCAGCTCAAGACGAACCTCGACTCGGGCATGTTCGAGGCCGTCCAGCGCGCAACGGTCGCCGCGCTCACCGAGGCACGTGACTTTCCGCGCGAGATGTCGGCCGTCTACGAACGCCGCCGCGACCTCGTGGCGGAGGGCCTGATCGCAATCGGCCTCGAGGTCGACCCACCCAAGGCGACGCCGTACTTCTGGGTGCGCGTGCCCGACGGCCACACCTCGGCGTCGTTCACGGAGCTCGTGCTCGAGGAGGCCGGAGTCGTCGTCTCTCCGGGGCCGTCGTACGGCCCGAGCGGAGAGGGGTTCGTTCGTATCTCGTTGACCGTGCCCGACGAGCAGCTCGAGGAAGCAGTGCGCCGGATCGAGTCCTCGCTGCGTAGCGGCATAATCCCAGCGTGACGACGCGACAGCCCGATCCTGCGCCGGGTGCCGAGCCCGAGCGCGGGTTCGTGCTTGCGGCACAGCCCAAAGGGACCGACACCGACGGCGAACTGGCCGAGCTACGCGAGCTTGCGCGCACGGCAGGTGTCGAGCCTGTCGCCGAGCTCGTCCAGCACCGGGGGCGCCCGGACCCTCGCACGTACGTCGGCAAGGGCAAGCTCGTCGAGGTGCAAGAGGCGTTCAAGCGCTCAGGTGCCGACTCGCTGATCGTCGACGACGAGCTCTCGCCGGTGCAGCAGCGGCGCCTCGAGGATGCGCTCCAGGCCCGCGTGGTTGACCGGACGCAGCTGATCCTCGACATCTTCGCCCAGCACGCAGTGAGCGCCGAGGGCAAGCTCCAGGTCGAGCTGGCCCAGCTCGAGTACAACCTCCCGCGGATGCGCGGCCTCTGGCAGCACCTCGAGCGGCTCGGCGGCGGGGTGGGGACGAGGGGTCCCGGTGAGAGCCAGCTCGAGACCGACCGTCGGCTCGCGCGCAGGCGCGTGACCCTTCTTCGTGACCGCCTGCGCCGGCTGGCGAAGCAGCGGGCGACGCGGCGCAAGTCCAGGCAGCGATCCGAGACCCCGACGATCGCGCTCGCCGGCTACACGAACGTCGGCAAGTCGACGCTCTTGAACGCGCTCACCGACGCGGGCGTGTCGGTGGACGACCGGTTGTTCGAGACGCTG
The DNA here is from genome assembly GCA_038237925.1 of Gaiellales bacterium. Lineage (GTDB taxonomy): Bacteria > Actinomycetota > Thermoleophilia > Gaiellales > Gaiellaceae > AC-32. Next base: position 33,569 of record JBBRYF010000005.1, read on the forward strand.
GACCCGACGACGCGCGGGTTCGAGGTCGACGGCCGCCGCTACCTGGTGACCGACACGGTCGGCTTCATCAGGCGGCTGCCTCACCAGCTGGTCGAGGGCTTCGCGGCGACGCTCGAGGAGACACTCGTCGCCGACCTCGTTCTGCATGTCGCGGATGCCTCTGCCTCGGACGACGAGCTCGACGCGATGCTCGCGGCCGTCGAGAGCGTGCTCGGCGAGATCGGCGCGGACGAGCTCCCGGTCGTGCTGGTGCTGAACAAGATCGACGCGGTCGACTCGCTCCACCGCCGCCGGCTTGCCAACCGCTTTCCCGACGCGCTGCAGGTCTCCGCGCACACGGGGGAGGGGCTCGACGAGCTTCGGGAGCGGATCGCCGAGCGCTTCGGCGACCGCTTCGAGGCGGTTCGGCTGCTGATTCCCTACGACGAGGGCGCGCGGCTGGCGGAGCTCTACGCGCTTGGAATGCCCGTCGACGAACGGGCCGACCGTCCCGAGGGCGTCTTCCTCCGCGCGCGGCTGCCTCGGCGTGAGGTGCGACGCTTCGCGCCGTACCTGATCCTCGAGTCAGAGGCGCGCTCGAGCGCGTGATCGAGCTTCCGATCCAGCGCCTGCGCGACGACGCCGTCCTGCCGGAACGCGCTTACTCCGGGGACGCCGGCCTCGACCTCGCCGCCTGCGAGCGCCACGAGCTCGGACCGGGGGAGCGGGCGCTCGTCGGCACCGGTCTCGCCGTCGCGATTCCCGACGGCCACGCCGGCTTCGTCCAGCCACGTTCGGGCCTGGCCGCGCGCCACGGCCTCACGATCGTGAACTCTCCGGGGCTCGTCGACTCGGGCTACCGCGGCGAGATCCGGGTCGCATTGCTGAACACCGACGCACGCGAGCCGTTCGTCGTCGAGCCGGGGATGCGCATCGCCCAGCTCGTCGTGCTCCCGGTGCCGGAGCTCGAGCCGCTCGAGGTGGAGGAGCTGCCGGAGAGCGAGCGCGGCGTGCGCGGCTTTGGCTCCTCTTCGAAGACCTGATGGCCGAGCCGCGCATCAGGGTCTCGGCGCTCCTGCGCTGGCAGGGGAGCATCCTGCTCTGCCGGCACGAGAAGGGCGGCCGCGAGCACTGGCTCCTGCCGGGGGGCGGCGTCGACTCCGGCGAGAGCCTCGTCGACGCGTTGCACCGAGAGCTCGCGGAGGAGGTCGGGATCGACGGCGAGCTCCCGGTCGAAGGCCCGGTTGCGATCGCCGACTCGATCGCTCCCGTGCGCAGCTTCGCGGCGAAGCACGTCGTCCACATCATCTTCGCCGGCGATCTCACGGGCCGCTCGCTCGAGCGCGTGACCTCGCATGACGCCGCGGTGCGCGGTCATCGTCTCTTCACCGCGGACGAGCTCGACGACGTCGTGCTGCACCCGCCGATCCAGCGCTTTCTCCAGCGCTGGACGCCGGGAGACCCAGCGGTCTACCTCGGCGCGCTCTGGATCCCCTAGAACCGCCCGCCGCGGCTCCGGGCGCGCGCGGCTGAGACCGCGTGAGCCTCGGCCTCGAGCTCGTCGGGGAGCGGCTCGAGCTCCGGCGGCTCGCCGGTCCTGTGCGCGATCGCCTGCGTCAGCAGCCAGTCCGCAAGCCACGGGTTGCGCGGGAGGAGGGGGCCGTGGAGGTACGTCCCGATCACGCGACCGGTGCGGCAGCCCTCGTAACCGCTCTCGCCATCGTTGCCGAAGCCCGCGAGAACGCGGCCGAGCGGCTCGGCGCCGTCCTCCAGCACCGTCCGGCCCGCGTGGTTCTCGAAGCCGGCGAGCGTCCGCTTGACGCCCGGCTCCAACTCGCATTCGAGCAGGACGTCACCGATCATCCGCCGCTCGCCGGCGACCGTGTGCAGGGGCAGGAGACCCGCGCCGGGGAGCTCGTCGCCGCTCTGGTCGCGGTAGAAGCTTCCGAAGAGCTGGTAGCCGCCGCAGACCGCCAGCGCCGCCGCGCCGCCCGCGACCGCATCGCGCAGGGCCGACGCCATGGTCGCGAGCGCCGGGGCGATCAGCTCCTGTTCCCGGTCCTGGCCGCCGCCCACGTAATAGAGGTCGTGCTCGCCCGGCTGGACGAGGTCGCCGGGACCGAGCGAGCGCACCTCGAGCTCGTGACCGCGCCAGGCCGCGCGTTGCGAGAGCACCGCGATGTTGCCACGGTCGGCGTAGATGTTCAGGTATGCCGGGAACAGGTGGCCGACGACGATCCTCAAGCGGCCTCCTCCCAGTAGGGGCGGACGAAGCCGCGCCGCGCGACGAGGTCACGAAGCACCAGCATGGCCGTGTAGGTCGGCAGCGCGGCCAACTCTCCGCCCGATGGCGTCAGCTCGAGCGCGCGATCGAGCCCGGCCTCGAGCGGCGGGACGACCTCGATCGCGGCCTCGTCGAGCCCGGCGTACTTGAACCTGAGCGCGAGCTCTGCGGCGCGCTCTCCCGTGGCGACCAGCCGCTCGAGGGACCCGAGCAGCGGTTCGAAGTCGACGTCCCAGATCCAGGAGACGTCGCGACCGTCGGCGATCTCGTCGTTCAGCGCGACGAGGAGCACCTTCGGCGCGCCGCCCATGACGAGCGTCCGGACGACCTCGTTGGCGCCGGCCGGATTCTTGATCAGGAGCACGAGCAGCGACCGGTCGCCGAGGGGAATGCGCTCGAAGCGCCCAAAGGCAGCAGAAAAGCCCTGTAAGCCGGCATGTATCTCGTCGAGGGACGCGCCGAGCGCGCGGGCGAGTGCCGCCGCGGCGAGCGCGTTGTAGACGTTGTAGAGCCCGGGAACCCCCAACTCGACCCGCCGCGTGCTCTCCGGCACGACGAGGTCGAACGAGACACTGTCGAGGCCGTTCAGCTCGATCTCGCGCGCAGAGACGTCCAGCGGCAGCCGCGCGTGGCCGCACGAGGGACAGCGAAAGTCGCCGAGGTGGCCGATGTAGGCCGCGGCATACTCGTACGGAGTCCCGCACCGGACGCACCACTTCGAGTCGGCCGCGTGCTGCAGCTCGGGCGAGGCGTGGCGTGGGTCGTCGAGCCCGAAGACCGTTCGCACGCGAGGAGCCCGCTCTGACGCCAAATCGCTCAGCTGCGGATCGTCGGCGTTGGCGACGAGGACGGTGGTCTCCGGTAGACCGCGCACGGCCACGCGCCAACGCTCAGCGACCAGCTCGAGCTCTCCGTACCGGTCGAGCTGGTCACGAAAGAGGTTCCCGAGCGACACGGCCCGCGGAACGACCCGTTCGAGGACCTCCGGCAGGGCGGCCTCGTCGACCTCGAACAGGCCGAGCTCGGCCCCGCGCGCCGCGACGAGCGCCGAAGCGACGCCCGAGACGAGGTTCGCGCCGGCACGGTTGTGCGCAAGGCGGCGAGTGGGGGAGAGAATCCGTGCCGCCATCGCCGCGGTGGTCGTCTTCCCGTTGGTCGCGGAGATCACGGCCGAGCCATCCGGGAGACGCGCAGCAAGCTGGTCGACGGCCCTCGGATCGAGCTTCCAGAGCAGCTTTCCGGGCAACGTCGTGCCGCCGCCGGCCCCCGCGAGGCGCGAGAAGCCCGCAACGGCGCGCGCGAAGCCGATCTCGAGGGCAAGCCGGGCAGGCACGGCGGGCACGCTACCTCCCATCGCGGGCGGTCACTCGTTTGAGGGAGATTTCGGGCCGTCACCCGGCCGGGGGATGTAGCACCGCCCTCGCCGGGCCTAGGTTCCGCCCGGACTTCGCGGCGGCGGCTCTCCGAGTCCTCGCCGCGAGCTGGCAAAAACTGCGGCCCGCACGAAGGTGCGGAAAGGAGACACGGAAGGTGAGGATGAACGGCGGCAATCGTGGAAATGTGCGATCGAGCGCGCTGTGGGGTACTGGTAACCGCGGCGGTGAGTCTCGTTCGAGCGCGCTCTGGGGCAAGGGCGGACGAGGGGCGATCACCGCGCTTGCGGCGATGCTGGCGATCAGCGTTCCCCTCGCATCCAGCGCAGTGCACCGGAAGCACGCGAGGCTGAGCGCACACGCGTCGGCCAAGAAGACCTGGATCTCGCCGGGCCTCCTGCGTGGAGCCAAGCGGCATCCGAACCAGTACGTGCGCGTGATCATCCAGAGCACCAACGGCACCATGTCGCCGGCGCTCTCGGCCTTCACCCACGTCAACCAGTATGCGGACGACACTCGCGACGGCGTCGACCGGCGCCTGAGCCTGATCAATGGCATCGCGGCCACGGTCAAGGCGAGCGCCCTGCCGAGGCTCGTGAAGCTGCCGAACTTGCTCGTCACCCCCGACGTCCAGGTTCACGTCAGCGGGTACAGCTCGGGCCAGCTCTGGCCCTACGAGACGGGTGTCTCGAAGGCCTGGAGCGGCCCGGACTCCCCGCGCGGGGGCTCCGTCCCGACGATCGCGGTCATCGACTCGGGCATCCAGCCCGGGCGTACGGCCGACTTCGGCGGGCGCGTCCTGTCGAGCGTGAAGTTCAGCACGCTTCCGGACGAGTCCCCGGGCGATGGGCGCGGCCACGGCACCTTCGTGGCGGGCATCGCGGCGGGCGCGGCCGACGGATACACCGGAGCGACGCCTCAGGCTCCGCTGGTCTCACTCGACGTCATGGACGACCACGGCATCGCACGGACTAGCGACGTGATTGCGGCGTGCCAGTGGATCCTGGCGAATAAGGCCCAGTACAACATCCGGATTGCGAACCTCTCGCTGCATTCGGCGAACAAGAGCCACTTCTTCCAGGACCCGCTCGACCAGGCCGTGGAGAAGCTCTGGTTCAACGGTGTGGTCGTGGTCGCGGCGGCCGGTAACTACGGCCTCGGCGGGACGCCCAGCGGCGTGCTCTACGCGCCGGGCAACGATCCGTTCGTGATCACCGTCGGCGCGATCGACATCGGTGGCACGAAGAACCTGAAGGACGACACCAACGCACCGTGGTCGGCCTACGGCCGGACCGAGGACGGGTTCATGAAGCCCGACCTCGCCGCTCCGGGCCGCTACATGGTCGGCCCGGTGCCGATGGACTCGACGCTCGCTGTCGACCGGGCAGACAAGATCGTCACGCCCGGCTACATCCAGCTGTCGGGGACGTCGTTCGCGGCTCCGGTAATCTCGGGCGCAGCGGCGCAGCTCCTGGCCAAGCATCCGGAGTTCACCCCGGATCAGGTCAAGGGCGCACTGATGGCCTCCACGAAGGACGTGGACAGTGCCGACCTCGGTTCGGTCGGCGTGGGCGAGCTCCAGATGAGCAAGGCGTCCTACATCACGCGGCCGCCGAACCCGAACAAGGCGCTCGACCAGTGGGTAAAGGCCGATCAGTTGGCCGGCACCAGCTTCGACGCCGTCAGCTGGCTCGACGTCGCCAAGGCGAACGTCTCCTGGGACTCGGTTTCCTGGGACTCGGTTTCCTGGACCGACGCGTCCTGGAACGTCGTCTCCTGGGCCGATGTCTCCTGGGCTTCGGTCTCCTGGGCCGACGTCTCCTGGGCCGACGTCTCCTGGGCCGATGTCTCCTGGGCCGACGTGTCCTACGAGGACGCGGCCGAAGGCGACACCGGCGGCGACCCGAACGGCTACCAGCTGACGCCGGAACAGGCGGCAGAGATCATGGCCGATCCAACGACCGCACCCGACCCGGGCAACCTGCCGGCCGACGTTGCCTCGGTCGTCAGCGATCCACCTGCACCCTAAGGCGACGGACGGGGCATAGCACCTCACCTGAGGGGCCGGGCGACACCCGGCCCCTCACTCTTTCGGGGGATATTCGGCGCGTGCCGAAAAAGGGGGATGTGACCCCCCGTCGACCGACGTAGCTTCCAATGGTGGTGGGCCATCCGGCGCAGATCACCACGGGGTACCGACTTTTTGTTCCTGCGGATCGCGCTGACCGCGCGAAGATCGGAGACAACGAGCAGGCGATGACGAGCTTTGAGCTCAGCCTGACGCAAGTGCAGAGAGGGCCGGCTTGAGCGCGGTCCCGAGCTCCATCGCGCACGATGTCGAGGCGGTCGGCCCCGACGTTCCGAAGCTCGCTCCGAGAGCCGCCGGCTATTTCTTCATCGTCGCAGCCGTGACGATGGCCACGGTCGTCCCGCTGCTTTCGCACCTGAGCCCCCGGACTCCGGGCTGGCTCACCTTCGTCGTTCTCGCGACGATCGCGGCCGTCGCGCAGCTGTTCGTCGTGCGCACGCCGCGGAACCAGTCGTACCACACGACGATCGTGTTCCTGATCCCCGCGGCGATGCTGCTCCCGCCGGAGCTCGTGGCGCTGATCGGCCTCATCCAGCACGTCCCGGAGTGGCTCAAGAACCGCAGCGCCTGGTACATCCAGATCTTCAACATCTGCAACTGGACGCTCTCGATGCTGGCCGCGTATGCGGCCTTCCACGGAATCGTCGGCCTCGGCTCGGGTAGCAAGCTCGTGTACGCGGGCGCGGGCCTGGCCGCTGCCGCCGCGATCGTCGGCGTCAATCACCTCTTGATGGCCCCGATGCTGCACCTCGCGCGCGGCCACTCGCTGCGTGAGTCCGGGCTCTTCTCATTCCCGAGCCTCTCGACCGACCTCGTGCTCGCGATGCTGGGCGTCGCGATGGCTGCCTTCTGGGTGCGCAACCCCTGGCTGATCCCGTTCTCGGTCGCGCCGCTGCTGCTGATCCACCGCTCGCTCTCGGTACCGCAGCTGCAGGAGGAGGCGCGCGTCGATCCCAAGACCGGTCTCTTCAACGCTCGCCACTTCGCAGCGGCGTTGAGCGAGGAACTGCTGCGCGCCGAGCGCTTCGAGCGGCCGCTTTCGCTCGTGATGGCGGACCTCGACCTGCTCCGCGACATCAACAACACCTACGGCCACCTCGCGGGCGACGCCGTGCTCCAAGGCATCGCCGAGGTCTTCCGCTCGCAGCTGCGCCATTACGACGTGCCGGCGCGCTTCGGCGGGGAGGAGTTCGCGATCCTGCTCCCGGAGACGCCGCCGGATCAGGCTTTCGAGATCGCCGAGCGGATCCGGCGCGCCGTTGCCGCCCGCGCGTACGACGTCGAGACCTCGAGCGAGCCGATTCGCGCCACGGTCTCGATCGGTGTCGCAGGCTTCCCGCGTGACGGCTCGGACGCGAACGAGCTGATCCACCAGGCCGACCTCGCGGTCTACCGCGCCAAGCTCCAGGGGCGCAACCGCGTGCTCGATGCGAGCTCGGAGCCGCTGCTCATGCCCGAGAAGCGCCAGGGACGGCTCGTCGCGGTGCCGGAGGACGGTGACCATATCGTCCCGTTGCCGCCTGCAGCCGAGAGCGCGCCCGACCAGGAGCGGCGCCATCCGCGGCCGCACGCGATGCACGGCCCGCGCTTCCTCTCGCTCTCACGTCGCCTCGCGGTCTTCGTCGGGATAGTCAGCGCGGTCGGCGTCGGGGCCGGCATCTTCGGCGCGGTCTTCGGCAACAGCACCGACTGGATCGGCCTCGTGGCCCTCGTGGCCCTGGTCGGCGCGGGGCAGGCCCTCGCGCTCGAGGTCGACGACGGCTCGATCTCCGTCAGCGCGGTCGGCTCGATCGCCGGCGCCGCGCTCTTCGGCCCTCGTGCCGCGCTCGCGATCGCGCTCACGATCGCCGCGGTCGAGTGGAGCGCTCGTCGCTCGCCGTTCCACTATGTGGTCTTCAACGTCGGCACGCTCTCGCTCTCGTCGCTGGCGGCTGCAGGTGTGTTCACGGCCGGCTTCGGCGGCGACCTCGGCAAGTTCGTCTACGTCGCCGCGGGCATCGCAGCGGGTGCGACCTACTTCGCGGTCAACATGAGCCTGCTCAGCGCCGTGGTCGCGATCGAGGGGCACGAGCGCTGGTGGGCGGTGTTCAAGGAGCGCTTCGCCTGGCTCGCGACGCACTACCTCGTCTACGGCTTTATCGGCGGCGTGATCTGGGTCGGGCACGAGACGGCCGGCCTGTGGGCGCTCGCGGTCTTCGCGGTTCCGCTGCTGCTGATGCGCAAGACGCAGGAGGCGTATCTCCGCCACACGCAGCGCAGCGCCCAGAAGCTCCGTGCCGCGGCCGAGACGATCCAGACGCAGAACGTCTCTCTCGAGCACGCGAACCGGCTGCTGAAGGAGCGCTCGACCGCCGCGATGGAGAGCCTCTCAGCCACGGTCGACGCGCGGGACGCCTACACCGCCGGCCATTCGCGCCGCGTGCAGCAACTCGCCCTGGCGGTCGGCCGCGAGCTGGGCCTCTCGCAGGCGGAGCTCGATCTTCTCGGCCACGCGGCGCTCTTCCACGACATCGGGAAGCTCGCGATTCCGGACGCCATCCTCCTGAAGCCCGCGAGCCTCACAGCGGAGGAGTGGGAGCTGATGCAGCGCCACGCCGACGAAGGCGCGCGCATCATCGACCGCCTCGGCTTCCTCAACGACGCCGTGCCGGCTATCCGCCACCATCACGAGCGGTTCGACGGCACCGGGTATCCCGAGGGCCTGAAGGGGGAGGAGATCCCGCTCGGCGCCAGGATCATCCACGTCGCCGACGCTCTCGACTCGATGCTGACGACGCGGATCTACCGCGCGGCCCGGCCGGCCACGGAGGCGCTCGACGAGCTCCGCGGCGCTGCGGGCAGCCAGTTCTGCCCACGGTGCGTGACCGCACTCGAGCGGATCCTGCCGATCGAGGCACTCGACGACGAAGGCACACGCGCTCGCGTGCTCGTCGCGTCCTAGTCGGATCTGCTAGCAAACCCCTCCAAACGCTAATTCGGTATTTGCAGCCGGGCGAAGTTGCTCTATCCTGTTTGGAGAGATCCAATGCCCCGCAGGCCCCAGTATCGCGCGCTCGCGGGCATCGACCGGAAGGCGCTGGAGGCCTTCCAGGCCGGCATCCGCAAGCGCTACTCCGACGAGCAGATCCTCGCGGAGCTCTCCGCGTCCGCAAAGCGGCTCGATCGCTCGCCCACGATGCGGGAGTTCGCTGCCGATCCGGAGACAAGTGTCCACCCGCAGACCGTGATCGAGCACTTCGGCAGCTGGAACGAGGCCAAGCGGAAAGCCGGCCTCGTGCCACGGCGCTTCGCGAGTCGTGAGGAGCTGCTCGAGCTGCTGAAGGGCCTGGGTGAGGAGCTCGGCCGGATCCCGACGGCTCGCGACATCGAGGAGCACCGTGGCCGGATGCCGTCGAAGTCGCTCTACTGGCACACGTTCGGCTCGCTTGCGAACGCGCTCCGCGAGGCAGGCTTCGACGTGCCGGTGGGGGAGGAGAAGCTCGAGCGCGCGCTCGAGCAGGGCATGGCCCTGGCGCGCGAGCTCGGTCGCCTGCCGAAATTCGCCGACTGGTCCGAGAAGCGGAAGGGAGACGAGGCGATGCTGACCGAGTGGCAGATCTACCGCATGTTCGAGGGTCGCAAGGGCGCCTGGTCGACCTTCCAGTTCCTCGTCCGCGAGCGCCTCGTGGCCTCGGGGACCGCCGTGGGCGGAGACGGCAGGATCGAAAGCTAGAGCGAGGCCAGCGCCGCGAGGCGCTGGAGGCAGAACGCGCCCTCTTGCGGCGCACGCACGGCGGGGAGCGAGCGCTCCTCGAAGTTTCGGTCGGGCTTGAAGCGCATCGTGTCGAGCAGCTGGCCCTCGCCGATCGCGGCAAGCGTGCCCTCCGCGAGCTCACGCTTGCGCAGCTTCAGGCGGAGGAAGCGCTCGGCAACCTCGAGCGCGGTCTTCGTGGAGGCGAACAGCGTCTCCTGGCGGCCCGTGCCGACCCAGAGCGGCCTGCCGACACCGCGGGCCAGGGAGAGCGTTCCGGAGCGCCGCTCGTCGAGCCAGGCAGTCGCCATCGAGCCTCGCAGCTGCTCGAGCGCCTGCGGACGGCCCTCGTGGGCCTCGGCGAGCGCGAAGATCGCCTCGGAGTCGACCGTCATCTCCGGCTCGGCGCGCTCGAAGCCGTGCTCGGCCATCAACTCGTCGTCGTTGAAGATGATCCCGTTGTGGACGCCGACGACGCTCCCGTGGCGGATGGGGTGGTTGTTGGCCTCGATGCGAGGGTGCCCCTTCGTGTAGTCGCGCACGTGGATGAGGGCCTCTGTCGTGCTCGACGGCACGACCACCTGCTCGAGCAGCGCACTCGCGCCCGAGCGCTGCTTGTGGATCGCCACAGGGCTAGCGCCGCAGCGGTATGCATAGCCGACGGCGTCGGCGCCGCGCTCGGCGATTCCGGCCAGCAGAGCTTGCGCCGCGAGCGTCCGGTCGACGTCGCTGGACGCGCTCAGGCTGTATCCGGCAATTCCGCACATCTCAGGAAACCCCTTGAGTGAAACCGGCGACCATCATGGCCGCCAGAGATATTGACGTCGGCTTCGGCTGAGAGTTAGGCATCTCCTCTGCCTCTCGGTTCGGCACCTGCCACCGACATCCCTCGTCCGGGTGGAGGCGTCCCTCAAGAGGGGGAGGGGTCAAACCGATAGAGGCTGCGTGATGGAGCAGCGGCCGCTCCCGGAAAGTCTTCCGGACCCCGACGCCACCGAGCCCCGGCTCGAGGTGGTGCCGGCTGTGGCCGAAGTCGACGCCGTCGACACGGTCGAGACGGAGCCAACCGAGCCGCAGACGGCCGATCCCCTCAAGCTCTACGTCCGCCAAATCGGCGACGGCCCCCTGCTGACGCCCGCGCAGGAGCGCGAGCTCGCCCGGCGCAAGGACGAGGGCGACGAGGCCGCGAAGCGCAAGCTGATCGAGTCGAACCTCCGTCTCGTGATGTCGATCACGCGCAACTACACAAAGGCCGGCGTCCCGCTGCTCGACCTGATCCAGGAAGGCAACCTCGGCCTGATCCGCGCGGTCGAGAAGTTCGACTACACGCTCGGCTTCAAGCTTTCGACCTACGCGACCTGGTGGATTCGCCAGGCGATCACCCGCGCGCTCGCCGACCAGGGCCGGACGATCCGGCTCCCGGTCCACGTGGCAGAGCAGGTCAGGCGCGTGATGCGCTCCCGACGGATCCTCGCCCAGAAGCTGAACCGGGAGCCGAATCTGCTCGAGGTCGCAAAGGAGAGCGGTTTCCCACCCGAGCGCGTGAAGACGCTCCTCGAGCTCGTCGAGGACCCGGTCAGTCTCGAGACGCCCGTCGGCGACGGCGAGAGCCTCTACGGCGATCTGATCGAGGACACGAAGACCGACCGCCCCGACGTGCAGACCGCCGATCATCTCCGCTCCGCCGAGCTCGCCCAGGCGCTCCTGCGGCTCACGCCGCGTATGCGCCACGTCGTCTCGCGCCGCTTCGGCCTCGACGGCGAGGCACCGCAGACGCTCGAGGAGGTCGGCTCCGACCTCGGCATCACCCGCGAGCGCGTGCGCCAGCTCGAGTCACGCGCCCTGCGCGAGCTGCGCTCGGTCGCGCCGGCGCTACAGCTCTACCTGCGCGCCGAATAGTCCGACCTCTCGCGGGTAGCCTCTTCGGAGTGGAGTCCCGCTTCGTCGACTGCCATTCGCACGTCGTACCGTCCGGTGACGACGGCGCCCAGACGCTGGAAGACGGCCGCGAGCTCTGCGACTTGGCCGCCGACTCCGGCACGCGGATTCTGTTCGCGACGCCGCACGTCTGGCCGCACCTGCCGCTCACCGAGGAGCGTGAACGCGGCATCCAGCGCGCCTTCGAGAAACTGCGGGCGCGGGCGCGCTTGGAGCTGAGGCTCGGTTTCGAGCTGACCCCGGCACCGAGGCTTCTGCACGAGGATCCAGCGCGGTACGTCCTCGAGGGAACCGACGTCGTGCTCGTGGAGATGCCGTTCGCCGAGCCGGCCTCGCAGCTCGTCGAGCTCGCGGCGCACGTCGAGAGCGCGGGCCTGACGCCGCTCGTCGCGCACCCAGAACGAACTGACGCGATCCGGACAGAGCCCGGCCTCGCGCACGAGCTCGCGCAGCGGTGGCCGCTGCAGGTGAACGCCACGAGCCTGCTGGGCCGTCACGGTCAGGAGATCGAGGAGCTCGCTTGGCTGCTGGTCGAAGCCGGCGACGCTGCCGCCGTCGCCTCCGACGGGCACCGGCTCACGCGTGCGCCGAGGATCGACGAGGCCTACAAGCTCGTTCGGGCGCGAGTGGGGGAGGAGGCGGCCCTGCCGCTCTTCGATGGCACGGCGCTCGGGCTCAGGCCCGGGCGACCGCTTCCATCTCACGCAGGCGCGCCAGGCGCTTGAGCGCCTCTGTCTCGATCTGACGCACGCGCTCGCGCGTCAGGCCGAGCCGGCGGCCGATCTCCTCGAGCGTCTTCGGCTCGGCATCCTCGAGGCCGTAGCGGAAGACCAGCACCTGCCGCTCGCGCTCACCGAGCGCGGCAAGCGCGTCGGCCAATGCCTGGCAGCGAAGGGAAACCTCGACCTCCTCGTCCGGGAGCGGCCCGTCGCCGGCGACGAAATCGCCGAAGGTCGCGTCCTCGGTCTCGCCGACCGGCTGGTCGAGGCTCGTCGACGCGCGCGCTGCGGCCTTGACCTCGTACGCCTGGGCGATTGGGAGGTTCGCCTCCTCGGCGACCTCCTCGAGCGTGGGCTCGCGGCCGAGCTGCGTCCAGAGCGTGCGCTCGGCGCGGTTCAGCTTCTGCATCCGCTCGACGATGTGCACCGGCATGCGAATGGTGCGCGCCTTGTCGGCGAGCGCCCGCGCGACGGCCTGGCGAATCCACCACGTCGCGTAGGTGGAGAACTTGTAGCCGCGGCGCCAGTCGAACTTCTCGACGGCGCGAATCAGGCCGAGTGTGCCTTCCTGGATCAGGTCGAGGAACGGTAGACCCTGGTTGCGGTAGTTCTTCGCGATCGAGACGACCAGCCGCAGGTTGGACTGGATCATCCGCGTCTTGGCCGGCATGTCGCCGCGCTCGATGCGCTTGGCGAGCTCGACCTCCTGGGCGGCGGTCAGCAGCGGATGACGGCCGGCGTCGCGCAGGAAGAGCTGCAGCGCGTCGGTCGTGGTCTCCTGCGCAACCGCAGCCGGTGGAGGCGGCGGAGGCGCGGGCGCCTCGTTCTTCTCGGCCTCTGGCTCGAGCACCTCGATGCCGCGCTGCTCCAGCTCGCGGAAGACGGCGTCGGTCTCGAGTGGGTCCAGGTGCAGCGGCTCGAGAACCTCGTTGAGGTCCGCATACCGCATTTGCCCGGTTTGCTCCGCCTGCTCGAACAGTTCGTGCAGCTCGGGGCTCGCCAGGACCGTCTCGATCTCGACCGCGGTCATCCCGACAACCTGCTTCCTGCCACAAAGGCGTGGCGTCCAAACCCTCTACTGGACGCGAGTTCTATCTGATGCACGATAACGGGCGTTATGTCAAGTTGGAGTCTGGATGTTCGACGGCCGCTCCACCCCCGGCCGCCGGCATAGGACCAAAAAAATTCGCCGAGTCGGTTTCCGTTTCGTCCACCGTTTTCGATGACCTTTCCCTTGCGGGTAGTGCCTTCGAACTCGGCTTCGGCCTACTCCGGTTCCGTGCTCGGCGCAAGAGGGAATCTAGAGCCTGGCCAGGACCGGATCAAGGGGGTCGAAATGCGTCGCGGCCGCAATTTGCGGAAATTCAATTTTCCACATTTCCACAGCAACGCGTGCAGCTTGTGGATAACCCGGTCCGACGCTCCGAGACGATACAGTCACGCCGTGCCGCACCTCCGCCTCCCCGCCCTCTCGCACGGCTTCTGGTCGTTCGTGTGGGCGCTCGTCTTCGGCCTTTACGTCTGGATCGGCGGCCTCGCGGTCGGCGTGCAGGGCGGCACGGCGTTCATCCTCGGCGCCGTCGTCGGCTTTCTGGTCTACCTGCTCGTGATGGCGTACGGCTCCGACGCGCCGCAGCGTCAGCCGCGTCGCGCCGACCGGCGCTGATTCCCGACCAGCGCGCGAAGCAGCTTTCGCGCCAGCTCCCCGCCGACCTTTTCGCGCAGCCGCTCGAAGACCGGCGGCCTGGGCACGGTCGCCGTGCACTGCGCAAGCAAGATATCGAGTCGCTTCGGGTCTGGAGTGTGAAGGGCGGCGCTCACGGTCCCGTGTATCGGTTCAGCCCCATCCCGCTTCATCCCTCCCCGGAGGGACGGCGAAGCGGGACGGGCGAGGAATCAGTCGGTCCGAGCGGTCTCGCGGTCGACCTCGGCGGCGCGCTCGCGCATGTCGCCGTCCTCCGCCGCAGCCTCGCGCTCCTCGCGCGCGGTCGCCCGGTCTTCGGGCGGAGGAGCCGCACCGCCGGCCGGGACAGTCGCCGCCCGCCGGCGCCGGCCGAACGAGCCGTAGGCGGTCGGGCCCGACGTGTCGAACGTGAAGCCGAACACGAGCCCGATGCCGAATGCCAGCACTGCGATGTACTGACCGAGGTCGGTGACCAGGCCCTGGACGCCGATGTTGTGCGACCAGCCGCGGATGTGCCCGCGGAACCAGTTCGGATCCGGCTGGGTTGCCAAAAGCACCCAACCTGCTGCGACGAGCACCGGGATGAAGGCGAGCAGGAAGACGTTGAATGACAGCCGGGGCCAGCCCCACTTCGTCCAGCCGCCCAGGATCTGTGAGAACGCCATCACAAGCCCCGCGGCCGCGATCAGGCCGTAGACAGCCCAGTAGCCGCCGTCCGAGCCTTCGTTCACCTGCGTGGCGAGCCAGACCAGGAAACCAGCGGCGGCTGCACCGAGCAGGGTGATCGTTCCACGTGTCAAGCCGTACATGGCACCACCTCCGGCCGATCTCTACCCCGTTCGGCGGAAGTGAACCTCGCTAGTCGAGGAAGAGCCGGCGGCTGTCGAAGCACGCCGAGTAGAGCTCGGCCGCGAACTCCTCCACCACGCGCTCGGCGTCCGCCGCGAACAGGTGCTCGACGACGCCAACCTCGCGGTCGTTGTGGAACGGCACGTCGAGATGCTGTGGGCTGACGAGGTTGATCGAGATGCTCCCGCAGGCTGGGCAGCGGACCGCGAGCCCGACCTCCTCCCCGCCCTCGGCCGGCGCGAGTACGACGAACGCCGACGGGAAGACCGGCCGCGGCCGCTCCTCGGCGTAGCAGAAGAAGCTCCACGGCCACTCGCCGGCCTGGATCCGCCTGGCTGCGAGATCCGCGAGCTCGGCATCGACAGGATCGACGGTCGCGGTCATCAGGTTCACGAAGGTCGCGCCGGCGCCGAGGCCGAGCGGCGCCCAGTCCAGCTCGTCGTGCGAGACGAGACCGGGATGCTCGGCCCCGCAGGCGCAGTCGAACTCGATCCCGAAGACGGCCGGTTGGGTCGGCCCTGGAAGCTGCTCGACCCGGCGGAACGCCGAAAGGGCCACCCGCGCCTCCCCACGCTCCGGGCACGCGAACGTGTACCTGGTCGTGAGGGCGTCGTACATGGCGCAGTTGTAATCGGCGCCTCGGACGCCAAAACGTAGGGTCAGTAGCTGATCAGGGAGTGCACGTCGTGCCCTTCGAGCTGCGTTCGACCCTCGAGAAACTCGAGCTCGATCACGAAGGCGACACCGACGATCTCGCCGCCCAGCTGCTCTGCGAGGTCACAGATCGCGCGAGCCGTGCCGCCTGTCGCGAGCACGTCGTCGTGGACAAGCACGCGGGCGCCGCCCTCGATCGCGTCCGCGTGCAGCTCGAGCGAGTTCTCGCCGTACTCGAGGGCATATGTCGCGCTGACGGTCTTCCAGGGCAGCTTGCCCGGCCGCCGTGCCGCGACGAAGCCGCAGCCGAGCTTGTACGCGATCGCCGCGCCGAGGATGAAGCCCCGCGCCTCCGCGCCGAGGATGACGTCCGGCTTGCGTGGCTCGGCCCAGTCGGCCAGGAGGTCGGTCACCCCGTGCAGCGCCGTCGGGTCGGCGAGCAGCGGCATGATGTCCTTGAAGACGATTCCGGGCTCGGGGAAGTCCGGGACGTCGCGGATCTTGGCCTTCAGCGCGTCGACGGCCATCAGTGCGTGGCCACTTGGCGCAGGTCGCGCCAGAAGAGCAGCTGCGCGAGCTCCTGCGCCACCTCGGCAAGCGTTTGCAGCTGCTGGACGGCGGCGTCCCGGCGCTCGGGGTTTCGCGAGCGCAGCGACGGGGCCACGAGCTGCTCCAGCAGGCCGGCCTCACGGTCGGCGGCCGTGCGGAAGGTGCGCAGGTGCCGAGCGGAGATCCCGAAGCGCGCGAGCTTCGAGCAGGCGACCGCCACGTCCACGTCCCCTGCGGGATAGAGCTTCTCGTTGCCCTCGCGGCGCGGCTGGAGCAGGCCGTACTCCTCGAGCTCGCGCGCCAGCGCGGGCGTGATCGCCGCGCGGTCGCAGAGCTCGCCGAGGTCGAGCTCGTCGTCCGGATCGCCGAGCCCCACGGTGCGCCGCCGCCGGCGCTCCTTGCCCGCCCCGGACGGCGAGGCGAGCTCTTGCCGGATCACGCGCAGCGGCAGGAACTCGTCGCGCTGCAGGCGCAGGATCGTCTCGAGCCGCTCGACGTCGTCCTCGCTGAAGAGCCGGTAGCCGCTCTGCGTGCGCCGCGGCGCGAGCAGGCCCTGGTCCTCCAGGTAGCGGATCTTCGAGATCGAGATGTCGGGAAACTCGCCTTGCAAGCGGCGGCAAAGCGTCCCGATCGTGAGCAGGCGCTGCCGCTCCGTAGTCGCCTCGACCGCGCTCATTTCTCCAGGAAGCTCAGCTTGTACTTGCCGATCTGGAGCTCGTCCCCGTTCTCCAGGCGGCCCGACTCGATGCGGCGGCGGTTGAGGAAGGTGCCGTTGAGGCTCCCCTGGTCCTCGACGAAGTAGGCGTCGTCCTTGTGCACGAGCACGGCGTGCTTGCGCGAGACGGTGACGTCGTCCAGGAAGACGTCACAGTCAGGCGAGCGGCCGATCGTCGTGCGCTCGCCCGACGGCACGAAGTGCTCGCCCGAGCGGCCGCCGCCCGAGCGGACGACCAGCGCGGGGCCCTCTGCGCCGAGGTCTTCGAGCGTCAGCGCCGTACCCTCCTCCGCGTCCTCGGCGGTGTAGCTCATCGTCGTCTCGGAGCCGGGCTCGTCCTTGACGAGCAGAGCGCCGCAACGCGCGCAGTAGTTGGCGGCTTCCGGGTTCTGGAACCCGCACTCGGGGCAGTAGACGTGGGACATCTACCCCTCGGAGGACGGGGCGGCCTTGCCGGCGATGATGGCGGCGAGCTTGTCGACGTCCACCTGCTCGAGCACGCTCTTCCCCCCGGTTTCCCGGAGCCGCGCCTGGAGTTCCGCGCGCAGCAGGTCGATCTTCCCGTGCAGCATGCGCCGCTTGTACGAGACCTCGAGCTCTTGCTTGGTCAGGTCGTCGATCAGACCCTTGAGGTCGTCGTCGGAGAGGGAAGCGAGATCGGGAAACGGTTCCACGTGAGCCTTTCGTCCGCTGGGGGCGCTCGTAGTCAAGCAGAACGAGCCCGAAGGGTCAACCTTAGCTTGAGGCTACGGCGGCAGCCGTAGCGCCTTCGGTCTGCATGATCTCCTCGACCAGCCCGCGGAGCTCGCGCTCGAGTTCGGCCGACGCCTCCTCGGTGGCGCCCTCCGCGTAGATGTGCACCAGCGGCTCGTCCGGGTCCGGCAGCACCTGTGCCCACCCGCGCTCGTCGAAGACCTTGATCCCGTCGAGCAGGTCGACCTCGCGGTCGCGCAGGCGCTCGGTCACGACACGCATCACCGTTCCCTTGAGCGACCACGGGCACGGCACCTGCCGGTGGACGAGCGTGCTCGCCGGCAGCTCGGCGACGAGCTCCGAGAGCGGTCGCTCGGCGGGCGCCAGCAGCTCGAGCAGCTTGCACAGGCTCGCGACAGCGTCGTAGGCGGGCAGGAACTCGGGGAAGACGTAGCCGCCGCCGACGGCTCCGGCGAAGATCACGCCGTCCTCGGCCGCTGCCTTGGTCAGTTCTGCCAGCGAGGCCGGAGTGCGGATCACCTCGAGCCCTCTTCCCGCGACGAGGTCGTCGACGTGGCTGGTCACCGTGATCGGAAAGGCGAGCTTCCCGCTCCGGCCGTCCGAGCCGATCAGGCGCAGGAAGAGCAGGAGCGCCTGTTCGACCGGGATCTCCCGCGCCTGCTCGTCGATCAGGAACAGGCGCTCGCCGGCGCGGTCGAAGACCACGCCGAGATCGGCGCCGATCGCCGTCACCAGCCGCTTCGCCTGCCCCACTGTCTCGCGCAGGCCCGCGGGTGGCTGGGCGCCGTCCGCTGCAAAGCCGTGCGAGCTCACCGCCTCGATGCCGAGCGGGCCGAGCATCAGCGGCAGCACGTACGAGGTCGCCGAGTAGCCGTAGTCGACGACGATGCGATAGCCGCGAGCGCGAATCGCCTCGATGTCGACGCTCGCGAGCAGGTCCTGCGCGTAGCCCTCGCGCACGCGGGCCGGGTAGGTCACGCCGCCGACCGAGTTGAACGCCGCTCGCCGCAGCTCGTGGCGCGTGAAGTGCTTCTCGATCTCCTTCTGCAGCCCGGCAGTGAGTTGGATGCCCGGTTGCTCGTAGAACCGGATCTCGATCACCTCGGGGTCGCTGTGGCTGACGCCCACGTGGAAGCCGGCCTCGTAGCCCTGGCTCTTCAGCAGATGCCGGCTGACCGCCGCGGGAAGCACGCGCAGGTCGGCGACGTCGATGCCCGTCGAGTTCAGGCCCGAGATCATGGCGCGCTTGATCATGCGGCAGGCCGACGGCGACTCCCGGCTCGCGACCACGCGCGCCCCGCGCTTCAGCGCCGTCCCGAGCGCGGCGGCCAGGCGCACTGCGGTCTCGGGCGTCAGGTCGACGTTGACGAGCCCCGAGACGCCCTCCTTGCCGAAGAGCTTCGAGGAGGCGCGGGACTCCCAGATCAGGCTTTCGTGGATCTGCGCGCCGGTCTCCACCTCTTTGTACGGGTAGATCCGCACCTGCGGCATGACCGCGCTCTGGGCGCCGAGGGTGACCTCGTCGCCGATCGCGGCGCCCTCGTGCACGTGGGCATGGGCCCGGATGTCGCACGCGCGGCCTACGACGGCACCCTCGACGCGGGCGCTCCGGCCGATGTGCGTGGCCGCGTCGATGACGGAGCGCTCGGTGCGCGCACGTTCGAGCAGCGTCACGCTCGAGCCGAGCACCGAGTACGGGCCGACCGTCGCGTCGGGGGCCACGCGGCAGTAGTTGCCGAGGTAGGCCGGACCCTCGATCGCGTCGAGGTCGTCGACCTCCACCCCCTCCCCCAGCCAGACGTTGCCGCGCAGCCGGATGCCGCGGATGTCGAGGCGCACGCGCTCGTCGAGCGCGTCGAAGTTCGCCTGCCGGAACTGATCGAGATTCCCGATGTCCTGCCAGTAGTCGTCGAAGACGTAGCCGTAGAGCGGCCGTCCCATCTCCAGCAGCAGCGGAAAGAGCTCCTTCGAGAAGTCGTACGGCCGGTCGGTCGGGATATGGCGTAGCACTTCCGGCTCGAGCACGTAGATGCCGGTGTTGATCGTGTCCGAGAAGACCTGGCTCCAGGACGGCTTCTCCAGGAAGCGTTCGACGCGACCGTCCTCGTCGGTCACCACGATCCCGAACTCGAGCGGGTTCTCGACCGACTTGAGGCCGATCGTGACCGCCGCCTGCTTCTCGCGGTGGAAGCGGATCAGGTCGGTGAGGTCGACGTCGCAGAGCGCGTCGCCCGAGATCACCAGGCAGGTCTCGTCGAGACGGTCGCTCGCGAGCCGGACCGAGCCCGCGGTGCCGAGCGGAGACTCCTCGACCGAGTACTCGATCCGCATCCCGAGGCTGTCGCCGTTGCCAAAGTGGCTGCGGATCGCCTGCGGCATGAAGGCGACGGTGACGATCACGTCCTCGAGCCCGTGCTGCTTCAAGAGCTCCAGGATGTGCTCCATGCACGGCTTCCCGACGATCGGCACCATCGGCTTTGGCTGGTTGGAGGTCAGCGGCCGCAGGCGCGTGCCCTCACCGCCGGCCATCACGACCGCCTTCACGCCCTCACCTCCCGCCGCGCCTTCAGGAAGTAGCCGGCCATCGCGACCGCGGCGAGCGCGACCCCGGCCCAGAAGACCCAGAGCGGCCAGTCGGTGCCCCGCCGCGTGACCATCACGAAGCCCAGCGATGCGTAGAGCAGCCACGTCGCCGCCTTGCCGGCGAGGTTGACCGCGAACTCGTAGCCACGACCCACGACGAGCTTGTACCCGGCAACGAGAGCTACGTCACGTACCGGGATCGCGAGCGCGATCCACGGGAGGCGGCCGGCGTGCCAGAGCAGGATCACGGCCGCATCGATCATCAGCCGGTCGGCGAGCGGGTCCGCGATCTTGCCGAAGCTCGACTCGACGCGCCACCGCCGTGCGAGCCAGCCGTCGACCTGGTCGGTCGCCCCTGCTGTCCCGAAGACGATCGCCGCCGGCCAGCTGCGCCCGCCGTCCGCGCTCAGGATGAGGACGGCGAAAACAGGGACCAGCAGGAGCCGCGCGAGAGTCAGCGCGTTCGGAATCTGCGCGAGCGGGGCCGGTACGGCGCGGGCTGCCACGGTGAAAGGATACGGCGGTGGCGGAAACGCTCTCCTTGCCAGGCTTCGTCAACGCCCACTCGCACGCGTTTCAGCGCGCGCTGCGCGGCCGGACGGAAGGCGACGACTTCTGGGGCTGGCGCGACGCGATGCTCGAGCTCGCGGCCGGGTTGACGCCCGAGCACGTACGCACGGGCTACGTCCAGGTCTACCGCGAGATGATTGCGGCCGGCTACACCGCAGTCGGGGAATTCCACTACCTGGGCCTTGCGGAGGCGCACGCGGCCGTCGAAGCGGCAGCACAGGCCGGGATGGAGATCGTACTCCTGCTCGCCGCCTACGCGTGCGGCGGGCTCGAGCGCTCGCGCCAGGAATCGGTCGCCGACTACCTCTCGCAGCTCGAGGCCGTGCGCGAGACGGGAGTGCGCGTGGGGCTCGCGCCGCACTCCGTTCGCGCGTGCCCGCGTGATTGGCTGGAGGAGCTCGGCGCCTATGCGGCTCGCGAAGCCTTGCCCCTGCACATCCACGCCGACGAGCAGCAGCGTGAGATCGAGGAGTGCGTCGCGGAGCATGGCCTGCGGCCGATCGAGCTCCTGGCCGACGCGGGCTGCCTCGGCCCGCACGCAACCGTCGTCCACGCGACCCACGCCGATGCGCGGGAGCTCGACCTGCTCGCCGAGAGCGGGACGCGCGTCTGCGTCTGCCCGACTACGGAAGCGAATCTCGGCGACGGATTCGTGGCCGCGGAGGAGCTCTGCGAACGCGGGATCGGCATCTGCATCGGCTCCGACTCGAACGTACGCATCGACCCGCTCGAGGAGCTGCGCGAGCTCGAAGGGATCGCTCGCCGCCGGACGGGAAGGCGGAACGTGATCTCAGTCTCGGCGCTCCTCTGCTGCGGCGCGGACGAAGGAGGCGCCGCGCTGGGGCTCGCGCGCTGGCCGGACGTCAGCGTGGAAGTCTCTCATGCGTCGCTCGCGGGTGTCGACCCGCAAGATGTCCATGCAGCCCTCCTCTTCGGCTGCTCCGCAGAGGTGTTCTCGTGACCGCTTTTTCGTCGGTCGATCAGCTGACCGCATGGAACCGCCCAGAGCCGCGATCTCTCTAAAGGCGCACCGACCTAACGGCGACCCCAAATGCGGTAGCGCCTCCGGAACGGCTGGCGTCGCGCGAGAAACTGCGGCACAATCGCACCGCATGGCCGAAGACGACGCCAAAAGGGAGATTGCGGCGCTCGAGCACGAGCTCCAACGCGCAAGGCAGGCGGCGGAGAAAAACCATGCCGCCCTGAGCGCGCTCGACGAACAGCGCCGCGAACGAGAAGGCCGCTTGGCGGTCGCGCTGCGCGCGCAACATGATTTTGAGCAACGTCTCGAAGAGAAGCGGATCGAATTGGCACGTGCTGAAGCCGAGGCGGCGCTCGCGGTAGTCAGGCAAGCGCTTGCAGACCGCGATGCCGCAGCGGACGCGTTCGCGTCGGTGGTGCAGTTGGTTGCGCTGCGGCTTCAGGAGTTCGACACAGCACAGGAGACGGCGCGAAACGCGTGGCAGGCCTTGCTGAGCAGTGCGGTCGAGATGCCTGCCGTGGTGTCAGAGCTGCCAGACGAGGATCCGCACCAGCAACCGGACATCGTTACCGAAGCGCTAGCCACATTGACCGAGCTCGTCAAGCAACGTGTTGACCAAGAGCTAGAGCGCGACCTCATCGAAGCGGCCGCGCGCAGTCCGCTGGGTAACGACATCGCAAACCTTCCGGAGCATCTGCGAGAGCTCGCGCGCGCCCGTTTCTTCTCAATCGCGCGGGAACGGCGACAGAGCTAGTCGAACCCACGCGAGCACCTCCAGCCTGGAGGCGCTAGGAGACGTCGAACTGCGAGCGAGGTCGAGCGGGCTTGAGACGTCCACGAAGCGCGCCGTAGCGGTGGCGCTTGCTCGCCACCAGGACGTAGTAGCTCGCGGGCTTCTCGACGAGCGATTCGAAGAGCGTCCCGCTGGCAGTGACACAACCTCGCCGTTGGTAGCGGTCCCCAAGCGCGAGCACGCTTCGCCCCGGCTCGCCACGTCGTTTGACCCGAATCGCCGCTCGGGTGGGGCTTCCAACTCTCGTGAGCTGCGTGAACCTCCAGCAGACGGTCCCGGCCTTCAGCGTCAGCGCGACCTGCCCCCGACCGTAGCGGGCACCGTGGCGCCCTAGCGGTTTGCCGGTCAGGTGCGCCTTGAGGTGAAAGATCTGGATTGGCTGAGGAGGTGGCGGCGGAGGTGGCGGCGGAGGTGGCGGCGGAGGGCCGCCAGAGAGGATCTCGACCTTCCAGGTCGGGTGGATCTCGTTCCAGCCGACCCAGCGGTCGTAGACGTAAGCGCCGGTCAGGCGGATGCGGGCACCGACGGGAGGCGCGGCGACTCTGAGTCCGCTGCAGCCGGATCTGCAGCCGATCTGGTCGATCGGGACGATCTCCATGTGGATGCCGCCCTTGCTGCGGTTCTTGGCGTTCAGCATCGACGCGTACGCAGGATCGGGCGCGACGTCGAAGGTGAGATCGCCGTCAGGCGGGATGTCGTGCACCCTGACAACCTTGCCGACGAACGTCGTACATGCATTCAGGACCTGTAGGCGCGAAGGATCATGGATGCCTGTCAGAGGGGAGCGGCAGACGGCGGCCTGTTGGTGTGGCGTGTCGAGCGCCCGAGCGGTGCCCCAACCGGTACCGGCCGCGGTCAGAAACAGCACGAGGACGACTATGTTCCTACGGGGACGCACAGGGGACCCGGTTTCAAGGTAGTCGGGGCGCCGGACGAACCAGAGGCGCCTGACGTACCTCGCTACTAGTAGCGAAAGTAGTCGCACCCCCGTCTGTCATACACAGACGGAGGCCGCAGATACCGAGATTTTCATTCCTTTAGAAAAGAGCCAAGGATCTCCGTAACGGGGTTTACGCCCGCCTTCAGAAAACAAGAAAAGACCCTTTTAGCAGGGGCCTTTTCTTAGTCGGGGCGCCGAGATTTGAACTCGGGACCTCTTGTCCCCCAGACTACGCCAGCGCTTGGGTGCCTAGTGTCGCGGAGTGGCGTCTAGTGGACGATTGCCCTGCAAACCAGGCACTTCTACGACCACTTCCCCGCTTTGCTCCACGGGGCCGTTTCTGAGCGTTTGGGCGCGCTATGGGCGCGGGCTTGTCGATGCCCGCTCGAGGGCCAGCGCAGCCTCGGCTTGGTAATCGCGTGCCGGCTGCACGAAGCCACCGCTGCGGGCGGCGGCGTACTGCTCGAAGCTCTCATACGTGCGCGTGATATGCGGCCCGTCGACGTCGACCAGGGGCTCGAGCGCAGGGGCCGAAACGTCGCGAGCCGCGGGCCGAAACGCGGCCTTTGTCCCCGAAACTGTCCCCGAAACGGGGCCGAAACGATGCCGCAACTTCGCCTTCAGGCGCGAACTGCGCTTCTTGCAGGCGGACGAGCAGTAGACACGCTTGCGCCCCGTCTGTGGCTGCTCAAGCGGGGTTCCGCAGGTCTTACAGGTCATTCATGCACCCGCCGATTCCGCCGAATTCGCCGAGACGCTTTATTTCGCGAAAAACTAGCGCGGGGTCATTTCTTTTTCCGTCGATCTTTACCCGCCCCCCGTCTCTCATCAGTTCTTCCGCCTCGGCCACTCGGTCTTGAGCCAGTCGTCGAGACGCTCTTGCTGGTCAGGCGAGAGGTCGACGTTCGTAATCACGTTTTGAATTGCGATTGTGTTTCCGTTTTCGTCTTTCGATTCCGCATTCACAATCTCGACGATTCCAGGGACTCCTGGGACAGTGAGACGACGGCCTCCGTGTGAGTCGAGACGTTCGGTGCCGTTGCTCAACATGACAGCCCCATCAGCAGCGCGAGAAGGCGAGGCGCACGGAGCTTCGACGTGCGCCCGCCTTCTGCGTCGGCGTCAACCAACAACGAGAGGAGAAGCATTAGAAACCGGTGGGCGCAGTCAGTCCCGTGACCTTGGCGACTGAGGTCGGGTTACGCACAAGCAGCGCCATCGAGCCCCAGCCGCTGATGCGCACGGTCTGAGTGGAGCTCCCGATCTGCTCGAAAACCCTGAACTGCGGGCTGTTGCCGAGCACGAGAACGTTGTCGCGCTGCACGACGAGGGCGACGTCTTCGTTCGTGCTGGCGCCGAGGCTGAGAGGGACGCCGCCGCTCGTCACAACCCGACCGGGCAAGAGCTGGGTCGCGGGGTAGCTGAGGTTTCCTTGCAACCAGGCCAGACGTCGCGGCGCCAGGATCACCACATAGTCGGCAGGGTTCGGGTCGCCGAAGCCACTCGCGCCGGCCAATTGCGAGGCGGCCTTCCAGATGCTGGCGACAAACGCCTGCGCGGTGGAGACGTCGCCCGTGACCGACAAGATGCTCGCCACCTGCAGCAGGCCGCGGGTCTGGCCGCCGGCCGCTGAGCCGTTGATGAGCTGGCTGTCGAACTTCGCGCCGAAGTCGCGGGCCAGCGCATCGACGACCACCTCGTCGATCGCCGGCTGGCTGAACTCGAACAGCTGGCGCGATACGTCCTCCTGGCCGGCGATCGTCGCGACCGGCGCCGATGCCGACGTCGACTGCGCGTCGACCTCCGTCACCGCCGCGTTCTCCGCTGTCTGGACGGCGGTCGCGGGCCCGACGGTGAGCCGAGGAATCTTGACGGTCGGGACGTTGGAAACGGTGTCGACCATCCCCCGCTCGAGCGGCTGGCGCTCGAAGACGTCGAAGAGCGTGCCTGTGGCGACCGCGGCCCTACCCCAGGTCTTGATCAGGTAGCCGGGGGCCGAGGGTCGGAGCAGATCGTTTGCGCCGGCGGCGGAGAGGTCGCGCTGAAGCTTGCCGAGACGCGCCAGGCGCTCTTTCGCCTCGTCCAGCGTCGGCCAGCCGAAGGGGGGCGGATTCTCCGGGCCCGGGTCGTTGACCCGGTAGAGCGGCTCGGACAGGGTGCCCTGAACGCGTTGCTGCGATTCGGCAACGACCAACAGATCACGGAGCCACGAAACCGTAACCGTGCCGTCCGGGACCTGGTGCGCGACCTGCGGGTAGTAGGGATCGTACAAGTGCCCTTTTCCTCGCCAGGCGTGCCTGCGGCCCGCGTCGTCCGCATAGGCGACATCAGCCGGCTCGCCCTCCGGCTTTACCGGCGGGTTGACCGTAACGATTGGCGGCTCGTACCTGGGGCTCATTTGCGCCTCCTCCTGAGGAGCGAGTGAAGTCGTGACCGGCGCGAGCGCGGTTCCGGCTCTGGCTCGGCGCAGTGCTCGCAGCCGATCCCGCCGCAGCAGCCGCAGAGGACGCGCATCGGGTGGTATCTGATGTGACCGGACGCGAACGCCTGCGCCGTGCGTTGGTCGATCTCGCGAAGCTCGCCGCTCGACGTCTCCCGAAAGTAGACGCTCACGCTGCCGCCCTCGGCCCGTAGAGCCAGTCCTCGAGCTCTGCCGCGTCGATCCGCACCGCGTTGCGAGGGCCGCCCAGTTGGACGGCCGGAAGCTCACCGCGGGCGATCAGGCGCCGGACGCTCTTTTCGGAAATCGCCAACCGCGCAGACGCCTGGCGCACCGTGAGCAACTGCCTATGTGTGACTTCGATGGTCATCTCTTCCTACGTGTTCGGCTACACCGTTTCGGTGCGATGCACGTAGGCGCTGCTGCTAGAAAAGAAGCGGTGTCTCATGCCCTTGAAGCTGCATGACGTCGAGGACGGGGAACGACTCGCTGCCTGGGTCATCCACCGAAGCCAAATCACCCTCTCGCCCGAGGACTTCGAGGACGCCCACCAGTACTTGCTCCTCGAGCTCTGGCGTCTCTTCGTCGACTTCGACCCCACCGGCGGCCGCCCGTTCGCTCTTCTCGCCACCACCGTCCTCGGCCGGCGACTCGTCGACTGGCAGCGCAAACAGTTCGGAAGGACGATCTGGCGCTTCGGCGACGGCCGGGTCTACGAACGGAAACCTCCGGTCTTCGTCGAGTTCAACGATTCCGTCATCGGTCGACTGGACGCGGCTGAGCCCGCGCGGGGAAGCGATCGCGAGACAGGTGGGGACGAGGCTGTTCGAGGGCTACTCGCCGAACGAGATAGCAAGCGAGCTCAAGACCTCGAGCTCCTCGGTCTCAGCGATGCTGCGTGAGCTCCGCGACGAGCTATCCGTTTAGGTAGAGCGGGCGGCTCCCCCTCTCCCCGAAGGGAGGTGCCGTCAGCAGCCGCCCGCACCGACAAGATGTCGGGAACCGTGAAGACTTAAACGTGCTTGCGCGGCTGGACAACCAGAGTTGAAACTAGTACGACTTGCCCAGTAAGGCGAGAGCGGGCCGCCCGTGCTCTCCCCTGGGGCGACCGCTTCTGGTTCGCCCTCCTGCCGCTGCGGCCCGCTCTCCCCGTTACGACGTACCTCAAGATATCCCCCGCCGTGGGGACGACTCGACCACTCTCTCGACGCACGCTGCGACTGCGCGAAACCGGACGCCTGGGCCGCAGAGACGGACGGTTAGCGCCTTCCCACAACGCGAAAGGGGCCGCCGCCCGGCCCCTTTCGCGTCTCCCCTGGTAAACCATCAGGCCTCGCCGCATTGAGGCCCTTCGTATCTCCGAGGTCGCCCCCGCCGCATCGGGGCGCCGCTCGGCGTGTGCCCTCACTATCGGGAGGACGGGCTGGTTGATCCATCACCCTTTTACGGTTGACTGCTGCGGTTCACACGAAAGACAGTGGACTGCTCCCCCCTCTCCCCCGAAGGAGTTCGCCCCGAGAGAAGCCCCCCCTTGACGCGCACTCGGCTAGAACCTATTTCTTAGCCAACGTCGAATCCCGCCGCCCGGGACGAGTGAGGGGTGGCATGAGGGTTCGAGTGAGCGATGAACAACGCCTGGGCGATCTGATCGCGTTCCTCGAGGACGCCGGTTACCGGTGCCACCAGACAGGTGCGAAGGACATCCTCGTCGGTCCGACCCCGCGTTCGAAACGGCTTGAGGTGCTGCGGCTCGAGCTCGATCTTCAACTACAAGCGTGGGAAGCGGCGCACGCCGGCGCCACTGCTCGCCAAGCGGATCTAGTCCACATCTAGTCCACGTTCCCAGCTCGAGACAGCCTTCCCGCTGTCACCAGGGAGCCCGGAAACCCGCTTCCCTCCATCCCTCGCCTGCCTAGGCCACCCCGCTGAGAACCTCGTGGAGGTTTAAGTCCTCTGGGCGACGGTCAGCAACGGGCGGGTCTGGACTTCCATGCCCTGCCTATCGACTAAGCGATGGCCGCAGGCGCGGCACTATTCGCCCGTCAACTACCGGACGCAGCGGTCCTCAATCGCTCAAGGGCTTCGCTAAGCAGGCGGTGGACTTCCAGCAGTTGAGCACCAAGTAGCGGCCCGAGATCGTCACGCATGCCGCCGCCATGCTCCTCGGGAAAGAGGATCATGCGGAGCTTCGTTTGCGCCTGTTCGACCTTGGCCAGTCCCTCGTCTGCACTCATCGCGGGCGAGCGTAACACCCGGGCCGGCACCTGATTGCTGGACGCCTAGTCAGCCGCCTGCACGATCAGCACCGGCGGTTGGTCGGCGTCGTCGTCTCGAAGGCCAATCACCTGGAGCGACCTCCTTCGTCCCAGCGGGATCAGATCGCCGGGGCGCATGTCCGGGACCGCGACAGAAACCGTCGGCGGCTCGGCCGGCGTGCCGTCCGCAGCCTCGAGTCTGAACAGAAACCCTGTCATCCAGCTTCCCTCCTTCGGTGGGGCCGGACGGCGCTGCGAACGATACCGCGCAATGGGCTGAGTTGAAATTCGAGTGAGAGAGAGGACGCTCGCCCAGGCGAGACCTCAAGGGCCAGGGGCGCCTCGCGATCTACAATGCGCTTAGTGTCCTTGAGGCTCTATCGGTGGTGGAAAGAGCGCCACAAGCGCTCGCTTGATCGCTACGCCGAAATGGGTGACGAGCAGCGAGAGGCGATCGATCGCTACAAGCACCGCCCTGAGATGGGGCCTCCCGGCGCTACCAACGCCCCACGCGACACTCGTCCTCACTGACAGCGCCCTCACGGGTTCGCCGTGCGCTCTGGTGACATTCCTGCACGCTGGTCCAAGCGAGTGCTGCCGGAGGCTCTCAGCGCACGCGCGTGGCGCCGTCGAAGGTCGAGCGTTCGAGCAGCGCCAAGTAGTCAAGCCACACGGGGGATCAGCGGCCGGCTGTAACGGGGAGAGCCACGACCGGCAGGTGCGGAAGGCCGCGTCCAGTCGGTCTCTCCTCATCGTTCCTCCTCTCGCATCTCCTCTGACTTCGCGTCGAACGCATCCAGCGCACCGCGCCCGCGCTCGATCGCGTCAGGGAGCATGTGGCCGTAGGTCTTCTCGATCTGCAGCACGCTCGTTCCCGCCATCCGCGCGATCTCGAAGGTGGCGATCCCGGCCGCGATGCACTCGCTGATGAAGGTGTGCCTGAGTGCGTAGGGCTTGCGGTACGGGATCCCGGCGGCCGTCAGGGCGGGCTTCCACTCATCGCGGCGCCAGTTGTGCAGGTTCAGGTGCCCACCGCGGAGGCCCGCGAACAGGAGCGGCGTGTCGATTCTGACCGGTAGCGCCTCGATCGCCTCGAGCACGCGAGCACGTAGAGGTACGACGCGGGGCACGCTGCCCGGCGTCTTGCCGCGCTCGTGCACGGCGCCGCCGACGTAGACGCGCCGGACGTGCAGGATCCGCTTGGCCTTGTCGACGTCGCGCCGCTCGAGCGCGAGCCACTCCTCCGGCCGCAGCCCGGTGCCGGCCGCAATCACCGGCAGCGGCGAGCCGAGCTCCACGGCGATCGCGTCGATCTCCTCGGCGCTGAAGATCTCAACGGGCGCCCGCCGCGGCTCCGGGTTCTCGATCTTGCGGGCCGCGTTCTCGGCGACGTAGCCGCACTCGACCGCGTAGTTCAAGACCTGGCGGAACGCCTTCACCGCCAGCCAACGCGTGCCGGGCGAGAGGCGCTTCGGCCACGCCTTCAGCTCCGAGACGGGCAGGCAGTCGATCCGCTTGTCGCCGAACTTGGCGGTGACGTGCTTCAGGCTCGCGGTCAGGATGGCGACGCTGTTCGGCTCGCGGTCGTACTGTTGGAGGAACTCGTCGACGAGCTCCTGCACCGTCAGCTCGCGGCGAGCGAGCGGTCCAAGCCGAACCTCGTCGAGCTTCCGTTCGAGCGCGGCCGAGGCCTCGCGCTTCGTCCGCCAGCCCGCGACCTCGTGGCGCTGTCCGTCGACCTCGTAGTACCTGTACGCCCAGGAGCGGCCAGAGCGGCGGAAGACCTGGCCGCGCTGGAGACTAGGCATCCCGGGCATCTCCAGTCAGGTACTCCTCGACGTCTTTGAGCGTGAAGTTAGGCCGCCCGGTGCCCTCAGCACCCGCCACGACGACGTTGGTCGCTTGGCTGATCAGCATGTACATGCCGTAGTCGAGTGCGCGAGGGTCACGTCGGCCGGACTTCTTGAGCCTGAGTCCCTGTCGATCCGCCATCCGGCGCAGGCGGTTCTCGCGGATCTTCTCGGTGTCAGTCATGGTGTCTCCTCCCTAGTGCTGGCAGTGATGCTGGAGACTGTACCATAAGGGATGCTGGAAGGCTGCCGACCGAGCGCGAGGATCTCATCGAGGTCGAAGCGCACCGCCCGGCCGAACTTGAAGCCTGGCAGCTCGCCGCGCTCCCACTTGTCGAGCACGGTCGCCGGCTTGAGGCCGAGATAGTCGGCGAGCTCGCGGGCTGTCAGGAGGCGTTCCCTCACCGAGCAGGCCCTACAATAGAAATGACCGCGTGTATCGCGTGTATCCGCTCAACCATGCCGGTTTGCGGGCCATCATGATCGCGTGTACGCCGCGGCCATACACGCGATACACGCGATCCCGTCCAATGTGGGCTCAACTCGTCGCTCCGTCCTTCATGCCAACGCCGAAATAGACGCGTACGCGGTCCTCGTGCGGCCCGATCTGACCAACCCGCAGACCCGGCACGGCCGCCCGCAGGTCGCGTCCGAACACCTGCTTCGTGCTCTTTACATGCCCGTTGTCCTCGTCCCAGCCGCGGTAGGCGGCGTAGAGCACGTCGACCGCAACCTCGTGATCGCCGCGCACACAACGGTCGCGCACGAAGGCGGCGACGGGGCTCGCAAGATCCTGTAGTGCGACCATCGCCTCATCTGCGCCCGGCGTGCGGGTGAAGCGGTCTTGCACGGCGAGGCGCTCAAGCCCGTCGAGCGCCCAGTTGAGGATTCCGGGCAGCTCCTGGCGCAGCTCGTCCTCGAGGTGGTGATCTTCGCGACCGAGCCACGACTGGTTGAGCAGCAGCGGGACGAAGCGGCCGGCGATCGCCATGCTCGCATCGCCGAGCTGCGGCAACTCGTTCGAGCAGAGCATCAGCCGCGTCGGCAGCTTGCCTGACCACTGCTCGCGGTACTTGCGGTTCACCGTCAGGGTGTCTTCACCGGAGACCGAAAGCAGGCGCTCAACGACGACGTGCGCTCCGCGGCCGTTCAGGCGCGCGTCGGAGACGACGGCCAGCGTCTTGCCGAGCAGTGGCGCCAGCCCGAAGTCGCCGTTCAGACTGGAGAGCGTCGGGCCCGCGACGTTCTCGGTGCCGACGAGCGCGCCCAGGATGCGGGAAATGACGCCCTTGCCAGCTCGCGTCGGCCCGACGAGTAGCAGGATCTTGTGCAGGTCGAGCCGACCGCTGACGACGTATCCGAACCACTCCTGCAGCGCCGCCTGCGAGGCCGCATCTCCGGGCCAGAGCGTCTCGAGGAACTCCACCCAGCGCGCGGGGCCGGGCGCGTTCTCGGCGTACTCGAAGGGGACGCTCGTCCCGTTCAAGAACCAGGGCGTATGCGGGATCAGCGCACGGCGACCCACTTCGAGCAGTCCGTTCGCGCAGGAGACGAGCAGTCCGTCGTAGTCGCGCTCGTCGAGCCAGCTCGGCATCGCGACGTCCTCCGGTAGATGGACGCCGGCGGCGAGCGCGTCGAGCAAGTCGCCGATCCTGTGCCTGTTCGGCGCCCACGGCTTCGGCTCGTCCTTCCCGTCGAAGTAGTGGGCGTGCTCCGTGAAGCGGTACGTCTCCGCTGCCATCGCCCGCTGCTCGACCTCGACCCAGCGCGGGCCGCACCACTGCCACCAGCCACCGCGCCAGTGCCGCAGCGTCGGTGCACCCTCCCGGCTATAGCGCTCCTCGATCAGGACGCGCGCGACATCCATCGGCGTGCTCGGCGCCGGTAGTTCGCGCGAGGTCGGCTCGTCGAGGGCCTCCGTGAGGTGGAGGAAGGGCTTCTCGCTCATGGCTTCTCCTTGTCGAGGGCGCCGAGCAGCGCCTGCACGTACTGGTCCGAGCTGCAGCCGAGTGGGCAGTCGAGCTCGACACGTCCGCGGTCATCGTGGAATCCGTTTGCGAGGACGTGAACACGCGAGCGCACGTGGAGCCACGCACCCCGCGAGGCGCAGTAGGGGCAGTCGCTCGCGAGCATCAGCCGCCACGGCTCCTCGAGCCGCTCGAGCGCGTAGAGCACGTTGGCGGCGATGTGGGCCGGGCCGGTGAAGTCGGAACGGCGGACGGGTCGGCTCGGAAGCCGTCGTGCACGGTGGTGCCCGTCGGGAAAGAGATCGGCCACACTCAAGCCGAGCGCCGCCGTGATTGCCTCGGCTTCGCACTGATGGGCGAAGCACCAGACCACAGCGCGCCCATCGGCGCCGATCGCGACGTGGAGCGCGTCTCGGTTCTCGCCGTTGTGGGCAGGGCATCGTGCGCGGAAGTCGTGCGCCTTGCCCTTCGGCCGGCAGCCGCGCGCCTCGAGCGCGTCCCAGAGGGTGCGCAGCGGATCGTTCACGCTCCCTGCTCCTCCTCGAGCAGTTCGGCCACGAGGTCCCGCAGACGCTCGAGCACGTCCGAGCGCGCGAGCCAGAGCCGGAGCCGACGCTCGTCCTCGAACGAGCGGGCGACGATGTACGCGCGCCCGGGTTGCTCCAGCCGGAGCGTCACGACGAGCTCGGGCGAGGTGCTGGTGGAGGTCGCGGATGGGAGCCAAGAACTCACCGGAACCTCCGGCGAGCGCGGCGGACTACATCATCGTGAGGTTCTGGGTCGGGATCGCCGCGGCTGCCCGACGTGCGAGCAACGCGACGCGTGCGACGCTCGCGCGGTCTCGCGACGACCATCGCTGGCGCGGGCAAATCCGGCAGGAGCCTAATTATCTCCACCCATGAGCCGACCGACCCGTCCAGCCACACCGGCGCTAATGCGTCGTTGTTGAATAGCTGCTCGCGCAGTCCGGGGGATAGTCGCTCGACTGCAGCGGTCAGCCGCCTCTCGAGCCTCTCTTGAGCGGAGCTCTTCGCATCGTCTTCGATCAGATCCTGATCGATTGCCACCGCGAGGCGCATGTCGGCCTCGTTCAGCTTGATGATCTCCTCGCAGGCGGCGCGCTCCTCCGGGTCACTCGGCAGGCGTCCGAACGACCGCACGACTCGGCGCCGGATCGCACTCTCGCTCAGTCCAAGAAGATCGGGTTCGCAGCCCAGGTTGACGAAGTGTCGTGCCCGTTGGATCTCGGACTCCGTCGCGCCGTGAGATCGCGGCGAGCCTACGCGCTTGAGGCCGGCGTCCACGTTGTCTGCTTCTCGTCGATGGAGGCTGCTGGCCCCCGTGAGCGGTTCATCTGGTCGATGCTAGAGACGGCGCAGGACGGCGTAGGTGCGCGCAACGACGAGCGGCCCCCGAAGAGGCCGCGACGCCGAGCAGTTTTATCGACGAGCGCAGACACGCTCAGAGGCAGGGTACCACGCCGAGGCGGACGGCGTTGTCTAGGCAGACGACGCTTTCCGGCTGAGTCGCTGGCTCCAATCCTCTTCCAGCATGTGCGCGATGGAGCACTAACGGCGAGGAGCGCGCCGCCGCCCCTTGGGCAGGCGCTCCGCTTTAACGGACGATCTTGGAAGTCAACGCTTCAGGTAGCTGGACCGGCCCGGCCTCTACCCCTGGAAGAGTGACGTTTAGGCGCGCTACGGGCGCGTGGAGTGAACCTCCTCCATGCTGGAAAGAAGCGAAAAGGCCCTCTCAGCAGGGCCTTCTTGCTATCGGGGCGCCGAGATTTGAACTCGGGACCTCTTGTCCCCCAGACAAGCGCGCTAACCAGGCTGCGCCACGCCCCGTCGGGGCCGAACTCTAGCTCAGCGCCTGGTTAGCGATAAGCGGCATCGCAAGCGATGCCTTGGCAGGCTGCGCCAAGTTGGTGGCGGGCGAAGGGTCAACCCAGGCGTTTGTAGAGGCGATCGATCATTTCGGGCATTGCCTCCAGCTTCTGCGTGATCACGCGCAGGCGGTACTCGCGGAAGTGCTCCGGGGCGACGCCGAGGGCCTTCGCGAGCTGGGCAACGACCTTGTCCGACGGTACGGGACGGTTGCCGTGCACAAGGTGGTTGAGATAGCCGGCGGAGAGCTTCGTCTTGTCAGCCAGGCCGCGGTACGTGATTCCGGTCTCGGCCATCAGACGCTCCATCGTCTGCCCGAAGGGCTCCTCGCTGAACTTGCGACGACGCGCCACTAGAGGATGCTCCCAAGCTCCGTGATGGGCACGCGCCGCTCGTCGCCGCTTACCCGCTCGCGTACGTCGACTGCGCCGTCTTCGAGCGTCTTCTTCCCGACGGTCACCCGCAGCGGGAGGCCGATCAGATCGGCGTCGGCGAACTTCTCGCCGGCACGGGCGTCGCGGTCGTCGAGCAGCACCTCGGCTCCCGCCTCGTCGAGCACCCGCGCAGCCTCGCCGGCCTGCTCCTCGGCTCCGGGGAGCGCAACGACGTGGACATCGTACGGCGCGATCGCACGCGGCCAGATGATCCCGTTCTCGTCGTGGCCCTGCTCGACCGCCGTCGCGACAATTCGACCGAGGCCGATGCCGTAACAGCCCATGATCAACGGGCGCTCGCTGTCGTCCTCGTCCACGAACGTCGCCTTCAGCGGTTCCGAGAACCGCGTCTCGAGCTTGAAGATGTGTCCCACTTCGATCGCCGCCTGTAGTGCTAGATGCCCGCCGCAGCGAGGACATGCGTCTCCGGCGCAAACTTCTCGCAAATCGGCGAAGCGAGCCTCGAAGTCCCGGCCGGCCTGGACGCCGCGCAAGTGCACGTCGTTGCGGTTGGCGCCGACGACGTACTGGCCCTCGCGGAGCGTCTCGTCCGCGATCACGTCGACCGAGACGCCGACCGGGCCGATGGAGCCGCCGTCCGCGCCAAAGGTCGAGCGGATCTCGTCAGGCTCGGCCGGGCGGAAGGTGTCGCCGAGCTCCGCCAGCAGCTTCATCTCGTTCAGGCGGTCGTCGCCGCGGACGAGAGCCAAGACGACCTTGTCCTTCACGACGACCGGCATCGCTTTCGCCGTCGCGCGTGGATCGACGCCGAGGAACTCGGAGACGGCCTCGATCGTGCGCCGCCCGGGTGTCTCGACTTCTTGTGGCTCGGCCAGCTCTTCGGGAAACTCGGCCGCGGCCGGAACGCCGCTCGCGATCTCGAGGTCGGCCGCGTAATCGCCGTTCTCGCACACAACCAACGTGTTTTCCCCCGACCCGGCCGGTGCGAGGAAGTCCTGGCTGCCGCTCCCGCCCATGATCCCGGACTCGGCCGCCACCTCGAGAGCCTCGATCCCGCAGCGCTCGAAGATGCGCCCGTACGCGACCGAGTGCTTGCGGAAGCTCTCGTCGAGCCCCGCAACGTCTCGGTCGAAGGAGTAGGCGTCTTTCATGATGAACTCGCGCACGCGGATCAATCCGCCGCGCGGTCTTGGCTCGTCACGTTCCTTGACGGAGAAGTGGTAGAGGACCTTCGGCAGCTCGCGGTAGCTCTGGATCTCCCGCGCATGGAAGGTGACCGTCTCCTCGTGCGTCATCGGGAGCACGAACTCCCGCCCAGTGCGGTCGTGGAGCTTGAAGAGCTCGGGGATCACGTAGCGGCCCGACTGCTGCCAGAGCTCGGCGGGCGTGAGGAGCGGCATCAGCATCTCCTGGTCGCCGATCGCGTCCAGCTCCTCGCGGATGATCTGCTCGACCTTGCGGTGGACGCGCCAGCCGAGCGGCAGGTAGGTCCAGACGCCGGCGCCGACCTGGCGGATGAAGCCCCCGCGGACGAGTAGTCGGTGGCTGACCGCCTCGGCGTCGGCCGGATCGTCGCGCAGGGTCGGAAAGTAAAGCTGTGAGGCCCGGGCGATCATCGTTGTCCACGCAGACTATTCGAGCGGGATCAGCGAAGCTTCCGCCATCGCGAGCGCCGCGGGCTTCGCCATCTTCAGCCGCTTCGGGCGATGCATCCCCTCGGCGATCCACTCGTCGATCGCGTGGAACAGCTCGTCGACGAGGATGTCCGAGGACACCTTCTTCAGCACACGGCCGTGGGCGTAGACGAAGCCGATGTCGCGGCCGCCGGCGATGCCGAAGTCGGCATCACCCGCCTCCCCCGGCCCGTTCACCGCGCAGCCGAGCACCGCGACCTCGAAGTGCTGCGGATACTCGTGCAGGCGCTCCTCGACGACCTCGGCGAGCTGCTGGACGCCGACGTTGTCGCGGCCGCAGCTCGGGCAGGCGATCATCACCGGGCCGCGCTCGCGCAGGCCGAGCGCCTTCAGGATCTCGAAGGCGGTCTTGATCTCCTCGACCGGATCGGCGGTCAGCGAGACGCGGAGCGTGTCGCCGATCCCATCGGCGAGGAGCGCGCCCATCCCGACGGCACTCTTGATCGAGCCGGCGAACGGCGTTCCCGCCTCCGTCACGCCGAGATGGAGCGGGTACGGCACCTTCGAGGAGAGCAGCCGGTAGGCGCGGATCATCGTCGGCACATGGCTCGACTTGACCGAGATCTTGAAGTCGTAGAAGCCGAGGCTCTCGAGCAGGCGGACCTCCTCGAGCGCCGCCTCGACGAGCGCCTCGGCCTGGTCGCGCTGTGCGAGCTCCGCGAGGTGCTTCGGCAGCGAGCCGGAGTTGGCGCCGATCCGCATCGGCATCCCCGCCTTCTGCGCCGCGCGCACGACCCCGGCGACCTTCTCGGGGCCGCCGATGTTGCCCGGGTTGATCCGCACGGCCGCGACGCCCGCCTCGATCGCTCGCAGCGCGAGGCTCGCGTTGAAATGGATGTCGGCGATCACTGGGATCGGCGAGAGCCGCACGATCTTCGGGAGCGCATCGGCGTCCTCGCTCTTCGGCACCGCGACACGCACGACCTCGCAGCCGGCGGACGCGAGCGCTGCGATCTGCGCGGTCGTCGCCTCGACGTCGTGCGTCTTCGTGAGCGTCATCGACTGCACGACGACCGGCGCTCCGCCGCCGATACGCACGTTGCCTACGGTGATTGCGCGCTCGCTGGGCACGCTTTGAGTCTAGCCCCCGGCTATGTGTCCGATGTCGTTTGAAAGCCCGACGAAGAAGAGCAGCAGCACGAGCGCGATGCCCACTGCGGAGACGCGCTCGTACACCGCACGGCCGACGGCGCGGCCTCGGACGCCCTCGACGATCGAGAACGCCATATGTCCGCCGTCGAGAGGCAGTAGCGGCAAGAGGTTCAGGAGCGCCAGGGAGAGACTGATGATCGCCAGGACCTGGAAGTACTCCCTGTAGCCGACCTGGACTGCCTTGCTCGATTGCTGCACGATCCCGACCGGCGTCGAGACGTCCTTTCTCCCCGAGCCGTTCGCGAGGTGGCTCAACCAGGTGCCCATCGCCTTCGTCACGAGCCAGGTGTCGTCTCCCGCGAGCACGAGCGCCCGCCCCGGGCTGTAGTGCTTGTAGCGCACCGCCGCCGGGTGGAAGCCGAGCGTGTAGACGCCCTGGGTCTTCGTCGGACGCACCGGGCGCAGCTCGACGTAGCGGCCGTTGCGCAGCACCGAGAGGACGAGCGGGCGGCCGTTGCTGTTGCGGATCGCGTCGCGCACGTCGGTGAAGGTGTAGGCCGGGACGCGGTTCACGCCGACGATGCGGTCGCCGGCGTGCAAACCGGCACTCACCGCGGGCGTGCCTGGGATCACGTCGCCGACGCGACGCGAGGCATCGGATGGGATGCCGAGCATGTAGACCGCCGCCAGGAGCACGATCGCGAACACGAGGTTGGTGCCCGGCCCGGCAGCGATCACCGCCAGCCGCTTCCACGTGCGCTGGCGCCAGTAGGCGTCGGTGCCGAGCCCGTCCGCGAGCTCGTTCAGCCCGCGGTCGGCAGCCTTGCGCGCCTTTGCCGACAGCGTCGCCGTGCGCAGCGCGCGCTCGAGCGTCCCGAGCTCGACGCCCGCCTGGTCGAGCTGCTCCTGTGCGACGAGGCGCTTGACCCGCTCGACGTCTGGCAGTAGGCGCGGTTCCTCGTAGAGCGCCGGCCCGAAGTGCACGTCGAGGTCCGACGGCGCCGGGCGATGCATCCCGGGGATCTTCACGTAGCCGCCGAGCGGGACGACACCGATTCCGTACTCGATTCCCCTGCGCGTCGTCTTCAGCAGCGCCGGCGGGAAGCCAAGGTAGAACTTCCGCGGCCGCATCCCGACCGCGCGCGCTGTGAAGAAGTGGCCGGCCTCGTGGATGAGGATCAGCAGCGCGAGACCGAGGATTGCTACGAGGACACTCACGTGACCGCGGCCCCTTCTGCGAGCCGCCGCGCTTCCCTGTCGGCCTCGACGAGATCCGCGAGGTCGCGGGCCGCAGCACCGTCGACCTCGGCCAGCACCTCCTCGACGGTGGCGGCGATGCCGAGGAAGGGCAGCCGCCCCTCGAGAAAAGCCGCGACCGCGACCTC
Organism: Gaiellales bacterium; assembly: GCA_038237925.1. Classification (GTDB taxonomy): domain Bacteria; phylum Actinomycetota; class Thermoleophilia; order Gaiellales; family Gaiellaceae; genus AC-32. The sequence continues at coordinate 71,678 of JBBRYF010000005.1, forward strand.
GTTCGCCGCATTGAAGGCGCACGGGTAGGTGCCGCCACGCTCGCCGGCCCTTCGCGCCAGGGCTAGCAGCGGGAACGTCTCGAGGTCGGGCGGCTCGAACTCCAGGACTAGTCCCTGCGAGAAGTCGAGCGGCGGAACCGGCGTCGCTGCCCGCTCGGGGTAGGTGAGCGCGAAGGCGATCGGCACGCGCATGTCGGGGTAGCCGAGGTGGGCGAGCGACGCGCCGTCGCGGAAGCGGACGAGCGCGTGCACAATCGACGTCGGCTGGAGGACGACCTCGATCCGCTCGTAGTCGACGCCGAAGAGGAAGTGCGCCTCGATCAGCTCTAGCCCCTTGTTCGCGAGGGTCGCGGAGTCCACTGTGATCTTCGGCCCCATGCTCCAGGTCGGATGGGCCAGAGCCTCCTCCGGCGTGACCTCCTCGAGCTCGACGCGCGCGCGTCCGCGGAACGGCCCGCCGGAGCCGGTGAGGACGAGCGAGTCGACCTGCCCGGCAGAGCGACCCTCGAGGCACTGGAAGGCCGCCGAGTGCTCGCTGTCGACTGGAAGCAGGAGTCCCCCTCCCCGCTCCTGCGCAGCGAGCGCGAGCTCCCCGGCGGCGACGAGGCTTTCCTTGTTCGCGAGTGCCAGCGTCACGCCGTGCTCGAGCGCCCAGAGCGTCGCCGGCAGTCCAGCGAACCCCACGACCGCGTTCAGCACCACGTCCGGCTTCGCGCGCTCGAGCAGCTCGGGGAGGTCACCGCCGACCTGCGTCAGCGGGGCAAGGCCGTCGATCGCCTGCGACCCGGACGCGGCCGCGACGAGCTCGAGCTCCGGGTGCGCCGCGACGATCTCGAGCGCCTGGCGGCCGATGGAGCCCGTGGCCCCCAGGAGGGCGATCCGCGTCATCTGCTCAAAGTGTACGACCGACCGTCGTCTGTGGATTAGGTGAAGGCGAGGATCGTGTAGTACGCCGCGACCGCGGCGAAGAGGTGCGCATCGAGCCGGTCGAGCACTCCGCCGTGCCCGGCGAGCAGCCGCCCGCTGTCCTTGACGACGAAATCGCGCTTCACGGCCGACTCGAACAGGTCGCCAAGGGGCGCGACGACAGCGATCACGCCGCCGAGCACGAGCGACTCGCCGACGCTGAGGAAGTGCTGGTGGTAGAGCGCGAAGAACGGAATCAGCACCGCTGCTGCCGTCGACGCGACCAGGCCCTCCCAGGTCTTGCCCGGCGAGATCACCGGTGCCAGCTTGTGGCGGCCGACGAGCCGGCCGACGAAGAACGCAAGCGTGTCCGCTCCGAAGACCGCGAGCAGCACGGTGAACACCGCCAGCCGGCCGTGCTCGGGCAGCGCGCGCAGCAGCAGGACGTAGGAGAGCCCCAGCCCGACCCAACCGGCGCCGAGCACGGTGGCCGCGACCGCGACGGTCAGCGACTGCCTCGTCTCGGAGATGCCTTTCAGCAGGAACGCGAGCCCTAGGGTTGTCGCAAAGCCGCCGACCATCCACGCCGGCCCGCCGAGCTGCGCGCCGACGAGCGTCAGCAGCAGCCCCGTGTAGCCGGCGAGGACAAGCGGCCTGAGCGCCCTGGCCATCCCGTAGAACTCGTGCAGCGCGACCAGGCCTGCCGCCGCTGCGAGCAGCCAGAGCCACCACTCTCCGAGCCAGACGAGTCCGAGCACCGCGGGCAGCCCGGCGACGGCGACGAGGATGCGAGACCAGAACGAGCTCATCGCCCGCCGTAACGGCGGCGGCGCTGCGCATACGCGGCGAGGGCCTGCTCGAGGTCGTCCCGGCCGAAGTCGGGCCAGAGCCGGTCGACGAATACGAGCTCCGCGTACGCCAGCTGCCAGAGCAGGAAGTTCGAGATGCGCAGCTCGCCGCTCGTCCGGATCAGCAGGTCCGGATCCGGGAGCTCCGGCGCATAGAGGTTCGCGCGCACCGCGTCCTCGTCGATCTCCGCGGGATTGACACGCGCCTCGACGAGCCGCCGTGCCGCCTCGACGAGCTCCGCCCGCCCACCGTAGTCGAACGCGATCCAGAGATTGAGCCGGTCGTTGGCGTCTGTCCCCGCCTCGAGGCCCTCGATCTGTTCCCGCAGCTCGTCCGGCGCGCGGTCGCGGCGGCCCATGAAGCGCGTGCGCACTCCTTGGCGAGCGAGATCCGGGAGCTCCCGTTCGATCGTCTCGCCGAAGATCTCCATCAGCGAGTCGACCTCGCCGATGGGCCGCGACCAGTTCTCGGTGGAGAAGGCGTAGACGGCGAGCGTCTCGACGCCGAGCTCGATCGCCGCCTCGACGGTGCGACGCAGGGCCTTCGTACCCTCGCGGTGGCCGTCTGCGACCGGCAGCCCGCGGCTCTCGGCCCAGCGGCCGTTCCCGTCCATGATGATCGCGACGGTACGGGCGTCGTCTGCCCGCGCTCCTTCGTCCACGGCTTGGAGGTTCGGCGCGCTCAAGCGCGTCACACCTCCATGATCTCCGCTTCCTTCTTCTTCAGCAGCTCGTCGATCTCGTGGACGTGATCGTCGGTGAGCTTCTGCACCCGCTCCTCGGCGCGATGCTCCTCGTCACTGCCGGCTTCGCCCTTGTCCACGAGCTCCTTCAGGTGGTGCATCACGTCGCGTCGCACGTTGCGGACGGCGACTCTCCCCTCCTCCGCCATCGTGCGAACCACCTTGACGAGCTCCTTGCGCCGCTCCTCGGTGAGCTGCGGGATCGGCAGCCGGATCAGCTTGCCGTCATTCGACGGCGTGAGGCCGAGGTCAGACTCCTGAATCGCCCGCTCGATCGCCGACATCGAGCCCGGATCGAACGGCTGAATCGTCAGGAGCCGGGGCTCGGGCGCGCCGATCGTGGCGAGCTGCTTCAGCGGCGTCTGCTGGCCGTAGTAATCGATCTGCACGCGGTCGAGCAGCTGCGGCGAGGCCCTGCCGGTGCGAAGCGTCCCGAACTCCGTCTGGGCGGCCTCGACGGACTTGTCCATCCGTCGCGTCGCGTCCTGAATCAGGTCATCGATCGCCATCTGGCCTCCTTTCGTCAGGGGGTCGAGACGATGGTGCCGACCCGCTCGCCGTGCACGACTCTACGGATGTTTCCATCCCGAAGGGCGAAGACGTAGATCGGCAGCCGGTTGTCCATGCAGAGCGAGAGCGCGGTGGTGTCCATCACCTTCAGGCCGCGCTCGATCGCCTGCAGGTGCGTCAGCTCCGGAAGCAGCGCGGGGTCCGGGTCGACGCGCGGGTCGCCGTCGAGAACGCCTTCCACAGCGTGCTTCGCCATCAGGATCCCCTCGGCCCCGATCTCGAGCGCACGCAGAGCGGCGGCGGTGTCCGTCGTGAAGTACGGGTTGCCGGTGCCGGCGGCGAAGATAACGATGCGGCCCTTCTCGAGGTGCCGGATCGCGCGGCGGCGGATGTACGGCTCGGCGACCTCCGCGGCGGCGAGCGCCGACATGACGCGCGTGTGGGCGCCGCGGCGCTCAAGCGCGTCCTGCAGGGCCAGCGCGTTGAGCAGGGTCGCGAGCATGCCCGCGTAGTCGGCGGTCGCGCGGTCCATGCCCTCCGCGGCAGCCTCGAGCCCGCGGTAGATGTTCCCGGCACCGACGACGATCGCGAGCTCCACGCCCTCGTCCCGCACCTCCACGATCTCGCCTGCGATCGCGGCGATGCGCGCTGGATCGATCCCGTAGGCGAGCTCGCCCATGAGCGCCTCGCCCGAGAGCTTCAGCAGGACCCGCTGAAAGACCGGGTCGGCCTGTGCCTTCGGCCCGGTTTCGGCGGAGGCGGCTTCCGTCACTCGGCGAGCGCGTGGCGGACGAACTCGAGCACCTCGAGCCCCGCTTCCTCGAGCGCCTTGCCGGCCGTCAGCGACGGATCGTGGATCCACGACTGCTCGCTGAGCGCCACGCCGGAGAGGAACTCCTTGCGGAGGCGGCCCTCGACGATCTTGGTCCGCACCTCCTCGGGCTTGGACTGCACGTCCGCCTGGTTCTCGTAGATCGAGCGCTCGTTGGCGAGCTCCTCCTCCGGCACCTCGTCCACGCTGCGGAAGCGCGGTGCTGCGAACGAGATGTGCATCGCGAGCCGCCGGGCGGCCGCGGGGTCGGAGCCCTTCACACGCACGAGGACGCCGATCTTGTTCGCCGGCGGGTGGACGTACTCGGCGAGCAGCTCGCCGTCGCCGGCCTCCATCCGCGTCGCGCCGGCGAGCTCGATGTTCTCGCCGAGCTGGGCGATGAGCTCCAGGCGCCGCTCCTCAAGGCTGGAGACGGCGTCGGGGCCGCCGGATTCGACCGCTTCGAGCACCGCCTCGGCAAACGCGAGGAACTTCTCGTTCTTCGAGACCGGCTCGGTCTCGCAGCCGACCGCGACGAGCGCGCCGATGGTGCCGGAGACCATGGCGAGCACCTCGCCCTCAGTGGTCTCGCGGCCCGCCTTCTTGCCCGCGGCCGCCATGCCCTGCTCACGCAAGAGGCGTTGCGCGGCCTCGACGTCGCCGCCGGTCTCCTCGAGCGCACGCTTGGCGTCCATCATCCCCGCGCCGGTCCGGTCGCGGAGCTCCTTGACGAGGCTCGCCGAGATCTGCACCTGGCTCACGAAGGCTCCTCGGGTGTGTCGGGGACCGGGACCGGCTCGGGAGCAGCTTCCTCGGCAGCGGGCTCGGGCGCGGCGGCCTGCTGCTCCACTTCCTCGACCGGCTCCTCCGGCTGCGTCTCCTCGGCCGGCGCGGGCGCGAAGTCCGCCGGCGCCACCTTCGACTTGCCTTCGGCGATCGCGTCGCCGATCGCGCGCACGACGAGGCTGCACGAGCGGATCGCATCGTCGTTGCCCGGGATCACGAAGTCGGCCTCGTCGGGATCGCAGTTCGTGTCCACAAGCGCGATCACCGGCAGCCCGAGCCGGCGCGCCTCCTTGACGGCCAGCTGCTCCTTGCGCAGGTCGACGATGAAGACCGCGTCCGGCTGCTTGCGCATGTCGGCGACGCCGCCGAGGTTCGCCTCGAGCTTTTCGAGCTCGGCCTGCATCGAGATTCGTTCCTTCGGCGGAAGCAGCTCGAGCTGCCCTTCGTCGCCGAGCCGTCGCAGCTCGTGCAAGCGCTCGATGCGCTCGGAGATCGTGCGCCAGTTGGTGAGCAGGCCGCCGAGCCAGCGATGGTTCACATACGGCATACCGGTGCGCTTGGCCTCCTCGGAGACCGAGTCCTGCGCCTGCTTCTTCGTGCCGACGAACAGCACGGCGCCGCCACGCTCGGCGAGGTTGTGCACGAAGCTCTGCGCCTCCTCGATGCTCGCGAGCGTCTTCTGCAAGTCGATGATGTAGATCCCGCCGCGCTCGCCGAAGATGAAACGGCGCATCTTCGGGTTCCAGCGGCGCGTCTGGTGGCCGAAATGGACTCCGGCCTCCAGGAGCTCTCGCATGCTGACTGCCATCGGTGGTTCCTCTCTGGTTGGTTGGGCTGGTGTTGCCGACGGCGCCAGGTGGAACCGGCGCGCTGAGGCGCCGGCACCCCCACCTGCCCGGATCGCCGGGTAGGGGACGAAAAGCGTCGGAAGTGTAGCCGCCCGCTCAGGTTTGGGTGTCCGCGCGCCGATTCATCATGAACCTGTGGGAACAAGCCAATCGCCGCCCGCGCTCGAACAACTTGCCGCCGAAATCCAGGCTTCCGCCTGGGATCTCGCCCTCGCGACGATCGAGGAGGGCCTGCTCGACGACCAGATCCCATCCCTGCAGCGGCTCGGGCGGCTCGGCCAGCTCGGGGATATCCCGACGTTCATCGTCGAACTCTCCCGCGAGCTCGTCGACCCGCAGCCCGAACGCATGCGGCGCGGCAGCCCCTTGGCCGCACAGGCCCGCGACCATGCACGGCAGCGCGAAGCCTTTGGCTTTGCACCACGCGAGATCGTGAGCGAGTTCCTGATCCTGCGGCGCATCCTCTGGCTGTTCGTCGCCGAGCGGGCGGCCGCGCTTGCGCCGGAGGACATGCTCGCCGCCGAGCAGCGGCTGAACGCTACCGTCGACCGCCTCGTGACCGAGTGCGTGGTCGCCTACTTCGACCGCGCGACCTCCGAGCTTGCCCACCAGGCGCGGCACGACCAGCTGACCGGGCTCCTCCACCACCAGGCGTTTCTGCTCGAGCTCGAGCTCGAGCTGGAGCGAGCGGCCCGCTACACACACGGCGTCGCCCTCGTCTTTCTCGACCTCGACCGGTTCAAGCAGATCAACGACACGCTCGGGCACCCAGTGGGCGACCGGGCACTACAGCGGCTGGCGCAGCTGTTGCGCGAATCGCTGCGCGGCTCGGACCTCGCCGGACGAATGGGAGGCGACGAGTTCGCCGCGTACCTCGTCGAGGCCGACGACGAGGCGGGTTCGCGGCTGTTGGAACGTCTGAACGACCGCGTCGACGAACTCGTCGGTGGCGGCGAGCTCCCACCCGGCTGCACGTTCAGCGCCGGGCTCGCCCATTTCCCGGAAGAGGCGAGCGACGTCGACGCCCTTTTCCGTCTGGCCGACGAGCGGCTCTACGAGTCGAAGCGCGCCAGGGCCGCCTGAAGCTCCGGCGGTAGCGGCGACTCGACCTCGACACGCTCGTCGAGGAGCGGATGCGAAAACGCCAGCCGCCACGCGTGGAGGAACTGCCGCTTGAGCAGCTCGTCGGAGATGCCGTAGACCGGATCGCCGACGACGGGTAGTCCAATCGCCGCGAGGTGCACGCGGATCTGGTGCGTGCGGCCGGTCTCGAGGCGGACGTCCAGCAGCGCATGCCGGTCGAGCAGCCGTTCGACCTCGAAGTGCGTTACGGCGTCGCGCGGCGTGTCGGTGTCGAGCGAGTGGCGTGTCGGCTCGTTCCGGTCGCGCCCGATCGGCGCCTCGATCCGGCCGGTCCACGACCGCGGCCGGCCGCGGACGAGCGCCTTGTACCGCCGCTCGAGGGCGCGGGCGCGAACGAGCTCCTGCAGCTTCTCGTACGCCTCCTCGCTGCGTGCGACCACGAGCAGGCCCGAGGTGTCCTGGTCGAGCCGGTGGACGATCCCGGGGCGCTCCTCGTCGCCGCCCGCCGCGAGGCCGACCAGGCCGTGGACCAGCGTGCCGGTCGCGTGGCCGGCTGAGGGATGGACGACGACCCCGGCGGGCTTGTCCACGACGAGCAGGTGCTCGTCCTCAAAGGCGATGCGGAGCGGCACGTCCTCGTGCTCGAGCTCGTGCTCGACGCGCTCGGGCACCTTCAGCTCGAGCTGCTCGCCACCTTCGAGCCGGTGGCTCTTCGCCCGGCCCTCGCCGTCGACGACCACTCCACCCTCGGCCAGCAGTCGCTCGGCGGCCGCGCGTGAGCCGACCTCGGGCAGCGAGGCTACGAAGCGATCGAGCCGCTCGCCCGCGGCCTCGGCAGGAACGACGACGCGGCGCGCGGTCAGCGGGCGCGCGTCTCGCCGATCAGCAGCGCGACGAAGAGAATCGTCACGCCGACGACGATGAAGCTGTCGGCGAGGTTGAACGCCGGCCAGTAGCGGAGGTCGAGAAAGTCCGTCACGTGCCCGAGCCGGATGCGGTCGATGAGGTTGGAGGTGGAACCGCCGATGAGGAGGCCGAGGGCGACCGGCAACACCGGGTGCCTCGCCCCGGAGCGGGCGAAGAAGAGGAGCATCCAGCCGACGGCGAGCGCGGTCAGCGCCGTCACGACCGGGGTCGCGCTGGAGAACAGGCCGAATGCGATCCCGGAGTTCTGGACGTGGTGGATCGCGAACGGGCCTACGACGTGAACGGACTCGTCGAAGCCGAGCTGCGTCGAGACGACGAGCTTCGTCACCTGGTCGGCCGCGATTGCCGCGATCACGACCGCCCCGAGCCCCGTCCACTGCGACGCGCGTGCCGCCAGCGAGCGCTCGGCGACGGAGACCGGCGTCAGCGCGTCCGTGCTGGAGCCGACGCGGACGTCGAGCGTCCGCGGAGCGGGCTCGCTCACCCGCGCTCCTCGCGGCGCTTGCAGTCGATGCACTGGGTCGTCCAGGGCAGCGCCTCGAGCCGTTCGGCGCCGATCGGCTCCCCGCGATTGGCGCAGACGCCGTACGTGCCGTCCTCGATCCGCTCGAGCGCGGCGTCGATCGCGTCGAGCACGCGCTGCACGTTCTCCTCCAGCGTGTAGTCGAGCTCGCGGTCGAAGGTCTCGGTGGCGACGTCGCCCGGGTGGTTGTCGCTCTGGATCTCCTGGGTTTCGTCCTCCATCGAGCCGGCGTTCTCGTGCTGTAGATGGTCGAGCGCCTCCTGCGCGCGCTTCCGCTCGTCGAGCAGCCGCTCGCGGAAGTGCGCGGTGTCGAGCTGCACGCTCACGATGCACGCCGCGGCCGCGTGGAGGGCGTCGCCATGGAGCCAGTATAGGTTCGGCCGCCGGGGCTCAGGCTGCCTGCGCGTCGGCCTCCGCGTCCTCGACCGCGTCGAGCGCCGCCTCGAGCAGCGCGCGCACCTTCCGCGCCTCCGCGAGAAGCCGCTCGCGCTCGGTGGCCGCGGCGCGAGTGACCGCTCGCGCCTCCGCATGGGCCTCCCCCATGAGGAGCTCTGCCTCGCGCTTCGCCTGGTCTTTGAGCTCGTGGGCCGACTTCTCCGCGGAGACCAGCGTCGTGCGCAGGAGCGTCTCCAGATCGCGGTGCCGTGAGAGCTCGCTCTCGAGCTGCTCGATGCGGTCGGCGAAGTCGGCGCGCTGCCGCCAGACCTCCTCGAACGAGTCGGCGATCTCGGCGATCAGGTCGTCGACTGGCTTGCGGCGGTAGCCGAGCAGGCCGCGTTTGAGCGTGATGTGGTGAAGCTCCACCGGTGTGATGGTCATGACGTCCTCCTCAGGTGAAGTGGGCAAAGAGCGCGTCGACGACGCGCATCAGCGCAATGAGCGCGAGCATGGCCACCACTGGCGAGAGGTCGAGCGGGCCGAACGGCGGCAGGATCCGCCGGAAGAACCGCAGATAGGGCTCGCAGACGTCCCGCAGGAAGTCCGAGATCCGACGCACCCAGACCGTGTAGGGCAACCGAACCCAGGACGTCAGCACGTACACGAAGATCAGCAGGATGTAGACCCACAGAAACGTGTCGATCAACGTGTTCGCCGTCGAGGCGGCGTTCGCGAGCAGCGCAAGCGTGGCCATCAGGCTTGACTTCGGGCCACGGTGACGGACTCCTCGCCGGAAACGGACGAGCGGGCAGAGCCCGCACGTCCTCTCAGCGGCACCGACAAGCGGCGCCTAGGCCTGGTTGAAGAAGCCGCGCTCGAGCAGCCGAGCCCGCTCCTCGGCCGAGACCTGCACGTTCCGCGGCGTGAGGAGGAAGACCTTGTCGGCGACGCGCTGCATGCCGCCGTCGAGGGCGTATGTGAGCCCGCTCGTAAAGTCGATCAGCCGCTTCGAGAGCTCCTGGTCGGCGCCTTGCAGGTTGAGGATCACGGGGATCCCGTCCTTGAACTTGTCCGCGATCTGCTGCGCGTCGTTGAAGCTGCGCGGCACGACGAGGTGCACCTGCACCGACGGGACCGCCCGCATCGGTGCAGACGGCACCTCCTGGGAGGAGCGACGGCTGCTGCCTCGCGGCCGCAGGACCGCGGTTCGCGGCGCCGACTCCTCGGGATCGGGGTCGGTCCAATCGTCAAAATCCTGCTGGCGTCCCCTCGGCGTGAGCCGTCGCACGTTCGGGCGCTCGCTGTAGGTGCGCTCGAGATCCTCCTCGGTGAGGTACCCGTCCTCGTCCCAGTCCTCGTCCTCCTCGGCGATGCCGAAGTAGACGAGCGTTCGGTTCCAAACGTCTGCAAATCCCATGATTTAAGGATGTTACCCCGCGTACAGAACGGATCCCAGCCGCACCATCGTCGCGCCTTCGTCGGCGGCCACCCGGTAGTCCTGGCTTGTTCCCATCGACAGCTCGCGCAGGCCGTAGCGCTCGCCGAGCTCCCGCAGGCGGCGGAAGTAGGGACGTGACTCTTCGGGATCGGCTGCGGCCGGTGGCATCGTCATCAGCCCGACCACGTTCTCGTACAGACGTAGGAACTCCTCCAGCTCACGCTCCGGGATCCCGGACTTGGACGACTCGCCGGAGAGGTTTACCTCGACGAGCGCGGGGATCTCCAGACGCTTCGCCGCCGACTCGCTCGCCAGCGAGTGACAGAGCTCGCACAGCTCGTTCACGGTCTTCGCCTTCCGGCTCTGCAGGTGGCCGATGAAGTGCCAGCGGAACGCATCGCCGTGACGGGCGTGCTTGGCCTCGAGGTCCTGCGCGCGGTTCTCGCCGACCACCTCGATCCCGGCCTCGGCCAGCATGCCGAGATCGTGGACCGCCACGTACTTGGTCGCCGCGACGATCGTGATCTCGGCGCCGACTTCCCCGCGGATCCGCTCGTAGTTGGCCCGGATGCTCTCAGGGGACGAGGCCGATCACCCCTTGGCGGCCCGTGACGCCGTCATCCCGGCGGTGCGAGAAGAACCAGTCTGGGGTGCAGGCCGTGCAGATGTCGATGCGGTCGACGCGGACGCAGCCGGCCGCGCGTAGGGCCCGCTCGGCGGAGGCCCAGAGGTCGAGCTTGCCGTCGCGGACGACGTCGAGGCCGAAGGCGCGGCGAAAGGGCGCCGCCACCTCCTCGCCGACCTCGTAGCAGCACGGGCCGATCCCGGGCCCGACGACTGCGGAGACGAGGCCGCCCCCGAGCGCTGTCACGCCCGAGTGCGCGATGCCGCCTAGCAGGCCGCGCCAGCCGGCGTGGAGAACGGCGAGAGCGGGCCGGCCGCCGTTCGCCCGCGCGACGGCGATCGGGAGGCAGTCGGCGGCAAGCGCGAGCAGCGGCAGTCCTCGTTCCTCGGTCCAGAGGCCGTCGCCACGCTCACCGCGTGAGCCGGGTCGGGCGCGCAGCACGTCGGTCGAGTGGTGCTGGTAGTTCATCGTGAGCGCGCCGAGGTCGGCGCCGACCTCGGCGCAGAGGCGGCGCCGGTTCTCGTCCACACGCTCGGCCTGGTCGGCGGTCGCGCGGCCGAGGTTCAGCGACGCGAACGGCCCCTCGCTGACTCCGCCTTTGCGCGTCGAGAAGACCACCTCGTACGGCCCGGGTGCGTCGTCCCAGCGGATCATCCGGCGATCAGCTCCCTGGCGGCGGCAAGTTCCGAGTCGCGGCCGTCGAGCTCGCCGTTCAGCTTCCGTCGGCGGAGCTCGGCGAGCACCTCCCCCACGCGCGGCGACTCCGCGAGGCCGAGGTCGGCCAGGTCGGAACCGCTCACCTCGAGGTGGACGTCGCGCAGCCGCGTGAAGTACGCGTGCAGCTGTGGCAGGTCGGCGAGCGCCAGCGCGAAGAGCGGCGCGTCTGGAGGGTACGGGTCGGCGAGCGCGACGACGTCGGCGGGCTTCAGCTCCGGGCTGAGCTGCTCCGCGAGCCGCGGCCCGGTGGCGGCGGCAGCCTGGATCGCCTCTGCGTCGTGGCGCCGCAACTTCAGCTGCTGCAGCCAGTCACCGGCTTCCTCCGGAGGCAGCTTGCGCGCGAGCGCGGCGAGCCCGAGCCGCCACGACGGAACCCCGAGGCCGTAACGATCGCGGAGCTCGACGAGCCGGCGCACGAGGGTGACAGCCGCTTCGTCGGCGGCCAAGTGCGGGTGGATCGCACGATCGGCCTCGAGCTCGCCGAGTCGGAGGATCGCGTGCTCGACGTCACCCTCGTCGAGGAGCTCAACCAGCTCGTCACGCACTCGCGCAGGGGAGACTTCAGCGAGCATCCCCGACTCGATCGCCTGTCGCGCGAGCGCCAGGGTGTGGTCGTCCATCCGGAAGCCGTGACGGTTCTCGTAGCGCACGGCGCGAAAGATCCGCGTGGGGTCGTCCTCGAACGACCGGTCGTGGAGCACGCGGATCGTTCGGGTACCGAGGTCCTGCCGGCCGTGGAAGGGATCGATGAGGCGCCCGAAGTCGCCACCTCCGAGCGAGACCGCCATCGCGTTGACCGTGAAGTCGCGGCGAAAGAGGTCGTCCGTGATCGAGGCGCTCTCGACCCTGGGTAGCGCCCCCGGCACGTCGTACTGCTCCTTCCGGGCGGTGACGACGTCCACGCGCCCGTTCTCGCCGTAGAGAACGACCGCAGTGCCGAACGTCTCGTGCGGCTGGACCCGGCCGGAGAGCCTCGCGGCGAGCGCGCGTGCGAACGCGATCGCGTCTCCCTCGACGGCGATGTCGACGTCGAGGCTCTGCTCTCCCAGCAGGATGTCGCGGACCGTCCCCCCGACCAGGTAGACGCCTGCGAACGGCGCCGAGACGGCAGCGACGTTGTCGAACACGGGCTGCAGCCGCTCGAGGCGGGCGAGCTCGCCCCTCAGGTCGATTTCGTCGTTCATTCCTTCCATTCTGCCTCGGCGCCCGGCAGAAAGCGGCGCAATTCCGGCACATCCCCGGCACAGACACGTGTGCTCCCCCGGCTTATGATCGCCTTGGGGAGGAGGCCGGGCGAACCGTACTCAGACCACGACGCGACGTCAGCCGGCGAGGGCGATCGCCTCGATCTCGACCTTTGCGCCCGACGGGAGCGCCGAGACCTCGATCGTCGCGCGCGCCGGCGGGCGGTCACCAACATGCCGCGCGTAGACCTCGTTCATCTCGGCGAAATCGCCGAGATCGGTGAGGAAGACCGTCGTCTTCACCATCCGGTCGAGGCTGCTGCCGGCCTCCTCGAGAATCGCGCGCAGGTTGGCGAAGACCTGCTCTGTCTGCTCGCCGATCGTCTCGCCCACGATCTCGGCGTGATCGGGCCGCAGCGCGAGCTGGCCGGAGACGAACACGAGCCCCGCCGCGCTGATCGCCTGCGAGTACGGCGCGCCCTGGAACGGTGCCGGCGCCGCCTCGGTGCGAACAACTGACTTCCCCGCCATCACTCCTCCCTTCGCCGCTGACGGCAGCTCTGCGCGAGAGCCACCCCCAGCGCCTTGAAGATCGCCTCGAGGACGTGCTCCGGATCCGATCCCTCCATCAGCCGGACATGCAAGGTGAGCCCCGCGCCCTCCGCCAACTCGCGCAGGAACGTCGCCACGATGTCGCGCGCGAGGCCCGCGACGCGCGCATCGGTGAGATCGACGTTCGAGACCACGAGCGGCCGGCCGGACACCTCGAGCACGACGTGCGCGAGCGCCTCGTCGGCAGGCACGACCGCCGAGCCGTGCCGCCGGGTGCCCTCCACCTCGAATGCGCTCGCGAGAGCCTGCCCCAGCGCTCGACCGGCAGCGGCGACCTCCGCCTCGGCATCGCCGGGCGCGATCTCCAGTGCGAGATCGAACGACGCGTACTGCGCCAGGAGCACAAGCAAGTGGTCGAGTACCGGTACTCCGGTCGCGACGGCCGCCTCCCCGTGGCCCGCGACGTCGACCCGCGCGTGCAGCCTCCCTGCCTCTTCGGCCTGGCCGAGCCGGCGAGCCACTAGGCCTCGATGCGCTCGATCTGCGCGCCCAGCGACCGGAGGCGCTCGTCGATCCGCTCGTAGCCACGGTCGATCTCGCCGATGTTCCCGATCGTCGACGTGCCCTCGGCACAGAGAGCGGCAAGCAGCATCGCCATCCCGGCCCTGATGTCGGGGCTCGACATCTGCTGGCCGTAGAGCTTCGCCGGCCCGGTCACGACCGCGCGGTGCGGATCGCAGAGAACGATCCGCGCGCCCATCGAGACGAGCTTGTCGACGAAGAACAGGCGGCTCTCGAACATCTTCTCGAAGATCAGCACGGTTCCCTGCGCTTGCGTCGCGACGATCAACGCGATCGAGGTCAGGTCGGCGGGGAACGCAGGCCATGGACCGTCCTCGACCTTCGGGATCTGCCCGCCAAGGTCGTCCTGGATCACCAATCCCTGGTCGGGGGGCACGCGCAGGTTCGTGCCCTCGACCTCGACCTTGACGCCCAGCCGCTCGAAGGTCGGCAGGATCGATGCGAGGTCCTTCGGCTCGACCCCTTCGATCGTGACGTCGCCGCCGGTGACAGCGGCGAGGCCGATGAAGCTCCCGACCTCGATGTGCTCAGGGCCGATACGCCACTCTCCGCCTCCGAGGACATCGACGCCCCGAATACGCAAGACGTTCGATTCGATCCCCTCGATCTCGGCGCCCAGCGAGACGAGGAAGCGGCAGAGGTCCTGGATGTGCGGCTCGCAGGCGGCGTTGCCGATTACGGTTTCGCCCGGGGTCAGTGACGCCGCCATGACGGCGTTCTCGGTGGCCATCACGCTCGCCTCGTCCAGGAAGATGTGCTTGCCGCGCAGGCCCTCGGTCCGCAGCTCGAAGCGCTCGCCGATCTCGACCTCTGCGCCGAGCTCGGCGAAGGCGTGGATGTGCGGGTCGAGCCGGCGCCGCCCGATCACGTCGCCGCCGGGAGGCGGGACGCTCGCGCGGCCGCGGCGGGCGAGCAGCGGGCCCGCAAGCAGGAACGAGGCGCGGATGCGGCTCGCGAGCTCGTGGTCGAGCTCGTGCGAGGAGAGACCGGCTGCGTGGACGCGGACCTCATTCTCGCCCGTCCACTCCGCGTCGGCTCCGAGCGCAGAGATCAGCGCGATCATCGTCTCGACATCGCGGATGTGAGGAACGTTGTGCAGCACGACCGGCTCGCTCGTCAACAGGCACGCGGCCAGGATCGGCAGCGCGCCGTTCTTGTTGCCGGCGGCGGTGACGCGGCCGTTCAGGGGGCGCCCGCCCTCGATAACGAAGGACTCGGCGAGCGCGTCTGTGACGGCGGTCTGGGCCATGCCGAGGGGCTATCGTAGCCCTCCGTGGAAGCGACTCGTACACAGGCCTGGCAGACGCTGAATCGCTACACCAAGAGCGAGGCGCTGCTGCGCCACGCGCTGGCCGTCGAGGCGGCGGTCGGCGCCTATGCGCGCCGCTTCGGCGAGGACGAGGAGCTGTGGCGCGCGACGGCGCTGCTGCACGACTTCGACTACGAGATGCACCCCACGCTCGACAAGCATCCGCAGGACGGCGCACCGATCCTGCGCGAGGAGGGCTGGCCCGACGAGGTCGTCGACGGAGTCCTCTCGCACGCCTCGCACCTCGGGCTGCCACGCGACACGCCGCTGAAGAAGACGCTCTTCGCCTGCGACGAGCTGGCGGGCTTCGTCCACGCCTGCGGGCTCGTGCGGCCGGACGGGATCGCGACCCTCGAGCCGAAATCGGTCAAGAAGAAGCTGAAGCAGCCGTCCTTCGCGGCGGGCGTGAACCGCCAGGATGTCTACGAGGGCGCGGAGGAACTCGGCGTCGAGCTCGACGAGCACATCGCGTTCGTGATCGAGGCGATGCGGCCGATCGCGAGCGAGCTCGGGCTACGGCAGAGCGCCGACTAGCCGCTCGACGTCCTCGTCGCTCGTCCACCAGCCGCACGAGACCCTGATCCAGCCGAGGCCGGGGACGTCGCGCACGACGATTCCCTGCTCGTACAGCCGGCGCACGAGCTCGGCTGTATCGCCGTCCACGCGGAAGCTGACGAGCGTGCCCTGCGCCGGCGCGGTCACGACGTCGACGCGCTCCGACAGCAGCTCGCGGCAGCGGGCCGTGATCTCGGCTGAGCGCTCGAAGCGCCAGATCGGCGCGGCGTCGAGAGCTGCGTCGAGGCCGGCGAGCGACGGCACCGGGGTCCAGTTCGAGTCGTAACGCGCGGCCCCATCCCGCGGCGTGAACGCGCCGGTCGGCTCGTACGCCTGCTGCGAGAGGTAGCTCGGCGCGAGGACCGGTAGCGAATTGGGCTCGCGCACGACGAGGCCGCCGGTCGCATCGGGCCCGCAGAGCCACTTCTGGCACGAGAACGCGTAGTAGTCGACCTCCGTGGCGTCGAACGGGATCGCGCCCGCCGACTGCGCTCCGTCGACCAGGACGGGCAGGCCCGTCGCCTCCTTCAGCGCCTCGACCGGGAAGCGGTTCCCGCTCATCCAGCAGACGTTCGAGAGCGCAAGCAGCCGCGTCCTCGGCGTGACTTCTCGGAGAAGCGCCTCGAGCGACTTCTCCGGTGGCAGCTCGCGCACCTTGGCGACACGAACCCGCGCCGCGGAGACGGCGAGCGCGCCGAGCAGCCCGAAGTGCTCCCCATCCGTGGTCACGACCTCATCCTCGGGGCCGAGCCCGAGCCCCGCGAGGACGATGTTGCAGCCGTTCGTCGTCGAGGTCGCCAGCGAGAGCAGCTCCGGCGTTACGCCAACGGCGGCCGCGAGCTTCTCGCGCACCTGGTCTCGCAGCCGGAGGGCCCGCTCGAAGTACCTGCCGCCGCCGCGACCGCCTCCGAGGTCGGCAAGCTCCTGCGCGACCATTGCGTCGGTGGTCGCGCGCGCGAGCGGCCCGTTCGTCCCCGCGTTCAGATACGCGCACCGCTCGAAGACCGGGAACTGGGCCCGCGCTTCGCCGAACGTCATCCGATGCTCGCCTCCACCGGCGCATGGTCGGAGAGCAGCTTGCCGGGTACCCGCCGCCGCTCGTCGGGCCAACGCTGCGCGCGACCGGACGGTGCGCCTCGCACAAGCGCCTGGTCGAGCCACGAGATCGGCTTCGTGAAGCCCCAGTCCGGCGACGCCAGCTGCTCGAGCGTGACCGAGTGCTCCCGAATGACGTTGAAGTCGCCCGCCAGGACGAGCACGTCGTCGGGCTCGGCGAAGCCGTCGACGAACACGGCCGCCCGCATCAACTCCGCGTCCGGGACACGCCAGTCGGGGACGCTCGAGCCGTGCAGGTTCGCCACCGTCACCTCAGCGGTTCGGACCGCGTGACAGACGCGCCGCTCCTTCGCCCACTTCAACTGCAGGCGCGCGTCGAGCCCGAGCTCGCGGGCGACGCGGCGACGGAACCCCGGCGGGTTCAGGACGATCGAGTCCGATCGCAGCGGGCGCAGCTCACGGCTGAGCAGGATCGCGTTCGCCTGACCGGTGAACGCCGAGCGAAAGAGCCCGTGGTTGAGCTCGGTGATCACGCGGCCGAGCTCCGCGCTCCCGAGCAGCGGTCGCGCCGCGACGGCGCCGAACGCCTGCATGCCGCTCCACTCGCCGATGCGCCGCAAGGCCCAGACCGGCACCTCCTGGAGGCAGAGCACGTCGGGACGATCCTCGCTTGCGAGGCGCACCATCTCCTCGAGGTGGCCGGCTCGCTCGGGCGGACTCGTGTTCCCGTGGAAGACGTTCCAGGTGCGGACGAGCAGGCTCAAGGGCGGGCGCTAGTCTAGGCCGGTGCTGGGGAAGCGCCGCTTCGCCGAGCTGATCTCCCGCCAGCTCGACCTCTTCGTCCGCGACGAGCTCGAGCTGCTGGAGGCCTGCGACGCCGCCGAGCGGGCGTACGACGGTGCCGAGCGCGACGAGGCCGAGGAGCGCTACGGCGAGTACCAGGACCTCGTCGAGACGGGAACCGAGATCCTCGCCGATCTGCGCGACCACTTCGCCACCACGCTTGACGAAGAGGAGGCGGACGAGTACGTCGAGGCGTTCAACCGCGCCGTCGCGAAGCGGTTGCCGCGCTTCGCGCTCGAGATCGAGAACCGCTAATCGAGAACCGCTAACCCAGCCGCGCCGCGCATGCCCGTGCCCCCCGCCCGCGGTGGTGAAGACGGTTTCGAGGACGTTCGAGCTCTCGCGGTAGCGGCGCTCGGCCTCGAATCGCTCCATGGGCTCGAGCCGGAAGGAGCCGCCGCGCTCGGCGTCGAGGATGCACGCGAAGACGCTCGGCGAGTCGACGTTGGGGAGGCAGAGCCAGTCGACCGAGCCGTCGCGCGCGATGAGCGCGCCGGTACGGCCGTCGCCGATCAGGGCGTATTCGCGGATCGGGGCGTAGCCGTCGACGCGTTCCACGTGTCGGATTCAACCCTGGCCGCCCGGCCGTGAACGTCGAGCTGTGGGCAAACCGGCGCACCTGCGGCACAAAGCCGTCACCCACTCGCGCGCCGAAGCCGGGTACCGTCGACCGCGAGGGAGGTGGGTAAGCAGCCCCACCCCGGGGTGGGGGTATGACTCTTCGGAGTGATCGGTCAGCGGTGGCCGAAGTGGTGGGCGGCCGGGAGCGAGCCGAAGACGTCGGCGTCGTCGGCGCAGCGGCGTGCGAGGGGGCCGAGGGATTCGAGCTCCCGCACGAGGACGTTCTGGTTTCGGCCCAGGCATTCGAATCGGCCCCGCGCGAGCAGCAGCGGCTCGGCTCGAACGAGCGCGCGGAACCGCTCGTACACCGTCGGCGGAACGATCAGGTTCACCTGGCCGAACTCGTCCTCGAGAAGCATGAACACGACGCCGTTGGCCGTCGCAGGTCGTTGCCGCGCGACAGCCATGCCGGCCACCGCCACGATGCTGCCGGCGCGCGCCTTAGCGAGCTCTCGGCTCGAGAGCGTGTTGTCGGGGAGGTGCGGCCGCAGCAAGGTCAACGGATGGACGCCGACCGAGAGGCTCGTCGTCCGGTAGTCGGCGAGCATTCGCTCCCACGGCGTCTGCTCGCGCAGCGCCGGAGTCTCCGCCGTCGGGTCGAGCGGCAACGCGAGCTGGCTCTCTTCCCCGCCGCTCCCTGGCACTGTCTGCGCGCGCGGAGCGAAGCCGAGCTCCCACAGCAGCGCGCGCCGGCCGCGGCCGAGCATGTCGCACGCGCCCGACGCGACGAGCGCCTCCAAGCGTGCCCGGTCGAGCGCGGTTCGCTGCGCCAGCTCCCGCATTCCCGAGAACGAGCCGCCCCGCTCTCGCTCCGCCTCGATCACCTCCGCCTCCTCGTCGCCGAGCGAGCGCACATACGACAGGCCGATCCGCACGGCCGCGCCCTCGAGCGCACAGCGCGCGAGGCTCAGGTTCACGTCCGGCGAACGCACCTCCACCCCGCGCCGCTGGGCGTCGCGCACGAGCGAGGCCGGCGGGTAGAACCCCATCGGCTGCGCGTTCAGGAGCGCGCACAGGAACTCGGCGGGATGGTGATGCCGCAGCCACGCCGACTGGTACGCGAGCAGCCCGAACGCCGCCGCGTGCGACTTCGGGAAGCCGAAGCCGGAGAAGCCGACGAGCTTGTCGAAGACCGCGTTCGCAACCTCTTGGCGGACCTCCCGTGCGACGGCGCCCTCGACGAAACGGCTGCGGAACGCCTCGATCGCCTCCAGCGAGCGCTTCCGGCTCATCGCGCGGCGCAGCCCTTCGGCCTCGCCGATCGAGAAGCCGGCCAGTGCCGTCGCGACCGCGAGCACCTGGTCCTGGAACACGATCACCCCGAGCGTCTCGCGCAGCGGCTCCTCCAGCAGCGGGTGATCGCTCGGCGGCACGAACTCGGGGTTCTCGCGCAGCTTCTGACGGTTCTCGATGAACGGGTGGACCGCGCCGCCCTGGATCGGCCCGGGCCGCACGAGCGCAACCTGGATCGTTAGGTCGTCGAGATTCTCCGGCCGCGTCCGCAAGAGCGACTGCATCTGCGCGCGGCTCTCGATCTGGAAGACGCCGACGGTGTCCGCCCGCTGGATCTCACCGTAGACCTCGAGGTCCTGGAGCGGGATGCGCGACAGGTCGATCGTCTCGCCGCTCGCCGCTGCGATCTGCTCGACGCAGTCCTCCACTGCCGAGAGCATCCCGAGGCCGAGCAGGTCGATCTTCAGGAATCCCGCGTCGGCACACGAGTCCTTGTCCCACTGGCAGAGCTGCCGCCCCGCCATCGCGGCCGGCTGCACCGGGACGAGCTCGACGAGCGGCCGCGTCGAGATCACCATGCCGCCCGGATGCTGCGAGACATGTCGCGGGAGGCCGCCGATCTCGCCGCAGAGCTTGGCGAACGCGCGCCAGCGCGGAGAAGTGCGCTTCGCCTCGGCGTCCGGCAGCTTCGCCAGCTCCTCGCCCACGCGGTACGGGTTGCCGTCGGTCAGGCGCGCGAGCCGCTCGAGCTCGCCGAACGGCAGGCCGAGCGCTTTGCCGACGTCTCGGATCGCGCCTCGGGCGTGGTAGGTCGAGAAGCTTGCAACGAGCGCTGAGTGCTCGTGGCCGTACTTCTCGCAGACGGCGACGATCAGCTTCTCGCGGATGTCGCGCGGGAAGTCGAGGTCGATGTCGGGCACGGAGACGAGCTCCCGGTTGAGGAAGCGACCGAGCGAGAGGCCCGCGTGGACGGGGTCGACGTGGGAGAGCCCGGTCAGGTAGCAGACGATCGAGCCGACGGAGCTACCGCGCCCGCGGCCGGGCGGAAGGACGTTGCGGGCGAGGGAGGCGCCCCGCACCTCGAGGGCGCACTCGCGCGCCAGCTCGAGCACCTCCCAGTGGAGCAGGAAGAACCCGGCCAGCCCGAGCTCGTCGATCAGCCGCAGCTCCTCGTCGAGTCGCTGCCGCGCTCGCCGCTTGTGACCGTTTGCGTTGCCGTAGCGCTCGGTGAAGGCGCTGTCGCAGACGCGCGCGAGCTGCCGGATCGCCGGCTCGCCCGTATCGGAGAAGTCGGGGTAGCGGTAGCCGAGATCTTCGGTCAGGTCGAACTCGAGCCTCGCCGCGAGCTCGCCTGCGCGCTGGACGGCGTCGCGATCGAGCGGGAAGCGCTCCTCGAGCTCGGCCGGTGCGGCGAGCACGCTCTCGAGGTTTCCGCGCCGCTCCGCCTCGCAGCCGTCGAGCGAGGTGCGGCAGCGGATCGCGACGAGCGCGTCCTGGAGCCCGGCGCGGCGCGGGTGGTGCGCGTGGACGTCGCCTGTGGCGACCGTCTCGACGCCGAGGGACTCGGCGAGGTCGCGCAGCGCCGCGAGCCGGCGCGTGTCGCCCCGCTCGTACGGGCGTTGGAGCTCGACGAAGAATCGCTCTCGCCCGAACGCCTGCGCGAGCGCAGCCGCACCGTTCGGATCGCGGAGCGCCAGCCCGTGCCGCGCGCAGCCGGAGAGGCAGACGAGCCCCTCGTTCAGCTCGGCGAGCAGCGCCGGGTCGAGCGATGGCGGCATCAGCTCACTGCCGTCACGCGTAAGTGCGTGCGCGGCCGTCAGGAGCCGGCAGAGGTTCGCGTACCCGCGCGCGGTCTCGACGAGGAGCGTCACGTGAGAGCCGTCGAACAACGTCACCTCGGCGCCGGTGATCGGCCGCACGCCGAGAGCCTTCGCCGCGTGCGCGAACTCGAGCGAGCCGTAGACGCCGTCGTGATCGGTCAGCGCCAGTGCGTCGTAGCCGAGCCCCGCCGCGCGGGTCGCGAGCTCCTCGGGCAGCGAGGCGCCGTCGAGGAACGAATAGGCTGAATGGGCATGGAGCTCGACGTGCACGCCCCGCTTCTCCTAGTCCCGGGCGAAGGCGAAGTCGTGACCGACCGGCCCGAGCGGACCCTGCGGATCCTGGCCGACCTCGACGACCTGATCGTCACGTGGTTCCGCTACGAGCCCGGAGAGCAGGGGCCCGACCCGCACATCCATCAGCACCACACCGACGCCTTCTACGTGCTGGAAGGGGAGATCGAAGTCTCGCTCGGACCCGAGCTCACCATGGTCAAGGTGTTGCCCGGGATGATCGCCGCGGCCCCGCCGAACCTTGTGCACTCCTACCGAAACGCGAGTGGGGCCACCGCGGTCTTCATCAACCTCCACGTGCCGTCGACGGGCTTCGGCGACTACATCCGTGGGCGTAACCCGGCCTTCGACCAGCACGAGCCACCGGCCGACGGAGGCCGTCCGTTTGTGGACGCCGTCTTCTCCGGAACGGACGACGCCGAGCTGGTCGAGCACGACACGAGCGCGCTGCGGATCCTCTGCGATCTTCCGCAGCTCTCGGCCCTGGACCTCACCTTCTCGCCGGAATTCGAGGGCGTCGACCCGCACGTCCACGAGGACCACGTCGACTCGTTCTACGTCCTCGAGGGCGAGATCGAATTCCTCGGCGGCCACGAGCCCCGTCGTGGCGGGCCGGGGACGTTCTTCGCCGCCCCACGCGGCACGTCGCACGGGTTCCGCAATCCCGGGCCCCGGCCGCTTCGCGTTTTCAACCTCCATACGCCGCCGGGCGGCTTCGTCGATCGCGTCCGCCTGAACGCGTAAGCGCCTCACGTCCCGCGCTGGCTGAACCAGCGGCCCACCTCCTCGTCGAGGAACACGACCGTGCGCTCGCCGCCGGCGAGGACGACGTCGAAGTACCGCCGGCTGACCGGCTCCTCGGTCCACCAGCGGTCGACGACGCGCCACTCCTCCCGCACGAGCGCGACCGCCGAGCGGTTCACCCGGCGAGGCGAGCCGTCGACATGCGCCTCGACAAGCGCCTGTTGAGGCTCGTTTATTCGTCGCGTGGAACCAGCAGCGCCCGTTGCTCGGGCAGGCGTGACCATGGCGCGACCTCGACGACGGTGCAGACAGATCCCGATCCGGTTCCGGCCCGGACCTGGCGCAGGCCTTCGCTCAGGTGCGCCCGCAGCTCGTCTCCCTCGGGACGGACGAGCTCAAGCTGACGGCCGACGGACTCTGCGAGCACGAGCGCCTCGAGCCGCAGCATCACGACCGGCGCGGGCAGCTCCGCGAGCTTAGGCGCGAGCGCGGTGCGAAGGCGGGCGGGATCGGCGGTGGCGTCGCGAAGCGTCAGCGTCCGCCGCCACGAGCCGCCGCCGACCAGGCGTCCTGCGAGCGCAACCTTGCGCAGGGCCCGCCCGCCGCGCTCCGGCCGCGCAAGCATCCGGTCGAGCAAAACGCCGAGCGAGCGCCGCAGCGTCAACTCGTTGCCGACCGCCTCCGGAAACTCGAGCGTCTCGAACAGCTCGGCCGCAGGCTTGCGCCCCCGCACCCGGCTCTTCGTACCACCCCTCGCCAGGCTCCAGGCGCGCCGGCCGTCCGGCCCCAGACGTTCGGCCACTGCGCCACCCGGAAGCCCGGCAAGCTGACCAAGCTTCTTCACCCCGAGCTCCTCGAGCTCCTCGCGCCTGCGCGCGTCGACCGGCAGGAGGCTCACAGGAAGCGGCGCGAGGAACTCCCGCGTCCGCTCGTCGGAGACCACCAACGCCTGCCCCGATCGCGCCACGTTGGCCGCAGCCAGCGCAGCGAAGCGCCGGGTCGCCGCGCCGGCGCGCGCGTCCCAACCCGCACCCACTGCCTTCAGCGCCCGCTTCAGCGCCGGCTCGAGCCCGCCGTAGAGCCGCTCCACGCCGCGCGTCTCGAAGTAAGCGCACCCGGGGACGGCCGAGTCGACCGAAAAACCTGCGTCCTCGAGCCGCCGCACGATCGCCTCCCAGCCCTCCTCGGCCGCCGCGGGATCGGGATCGACGAGCTGGAGCGACGGGCACATCCCCAGCGCCTCCCCCAGTCGCATGCCCGGCTGCACCCCGGCCGCCTCGGCAGCCGCGGTTACCGGCCCGAGCAGCGCCTCGGCCCCAGGCTCCGGCGCGAGCGCAGCCGGCTCGAGCTGCAGCCGCGGCCGCTCACGCAGCGCGGTACGAAGCTCGAACCCGGGGATGACGAGGCAAGCGATCATACGAACGTATGTTCTACACGAACACGTGTTCGCTGTCAAGCGAGGGGATTGCCCCTTCTCTGTCTAAGCCGAAAGGTGGCGTTTCGCGCCGTGAGGCGCGGTGACATCAGTCTCAAAGGAAGGCGTCAAGCGGCTCGAAGACCTCGCTGGCAATGTAGCTCCGGATCTCAGCAAGCGTCTCGATCACGTCACCGCCCCGCCCTGGGCTTCGTTGCTCGAACGATATGCCGAATTCGGGACTCACATCCACCTTCATATAGGGGTTGGGTCCCGTCTCGACGGTCTCAAAGCGAGCGACTGGTGCGCCGTCTTCTATAGGGCCGTACTGGACCCCGGTGCCGTAACTGACACGCTGATCTCGCAGTTCCTCGACGGTTATGAGCGTCTCGTGAAGAACAGCGGGAACCACGTGCAAAGACCGATGCCGGTCTACACGCGCTCGAGGAGCTGCCCGACACCGAGAGCGGCCTCTCGCGCACCGAGCGCCAATTGCTCGAGCCGCTGCTCGAGCGGCCGCACCGTCCGCCGGAGCTCTTCGTCGCGAGCCAGGCCCGGGAGGACGCCGTCTTCGCGGGCGACGCCTGGGTATGGAAGCGGCTTTTCGAGCTGCAGCCGCTCGTCGAGGAGCTCCCTCCCCCGCCGCCGCTCGGAGACGCGCGGCCCTTCGCGGCGACGCCGGTCGTCCTGACGCAGCTCGGCCGCGAGGTGCTGGCCGGGAATGCCGACTGCGTCGAGGTCGCCGGCCTCGACCGCTGGCTCGGCGGCACGCACCTGGGCAAGGGGCGCGACTGGCGCTGGGACCGGGCGGCCCGCGCGCTCCGGGGCTAGGCGACGATCTCGGCCGCCGGGCCGACCATGCGGGCGAAGCGCGGCACCACATCGAGCACACTCTCCTGGGCGATCCAGGCGATGTCCTCCTCCAGGCCGGGCGGGCCGTACGTGCGCGCATTGATCCCGTCGATCGCATTCGGGAAGCGCTCGGCCACGAGCTCCGCCGCGATCGCGGCGTCCGTTCGCTCGCCGCGGACCAGGCGCACGATCCGCCCTGCGCAGTACGCGTCGTCGATCGCGAACGCGCCCATGTCGCCGGCGCACAGCACGGTCACGTCCTCCCCGCGCTCCCGCGCGTAGGCAGCGATCGCGTCGAGGTTCAGCAGCGCGCCGAGCACGACCTCGTCGCAAGCCTTGGCGGCGGCGACGATTAAGCGCGTGCCGTTCGTGGTCGAGAGGATCAGCGTCTCGGCGCGCGGCTCGCGGAACTCGCGTGGCGAGGCGCCGGCGTCGAAGCCTTCGATGCGACCCGCCTCCTGCTCGCCGCCTGTGATCGCCTCGTTGCCGAGCTCCTCGCGCAGTGCGCGCGCGTCCTCGATCTCCGCACAGCATAGGACGCGCCGGTAGCCGGAGGCGAGAGCTTGCGCGACCGTCGACGTTGCCCGCATCAGGTCGACCACGATCCCGAGGGGCGCCCCGGCGGCCTCCGCAGGCGTGAAAGCGACGTGACAGCGCATGGCCGCACTACGCTACTCGAGGTTTTCGCCATGGCTTACTGCTACCGCCACCCAAACCGGGAGACGTTCGTCTCGTGCTCCGAGTGCGGACGCCCGATCTGCGCCGAGTGCATGACGCCGGCACCCGTCGGGCAGCGCTGCCCCGAGCACTCGGGCAAGGCGCAGGGCGCCAAGAAGATCTCGACCGGCATTCGTCGCACGGCCTTCGAGGGGACCGGCGCACTCGTCACCAAGACGCTGCTGGCGATCAACATCGTCGTCTACATCGTCACCGCGTCGCAGGGCGCCGGCCTGAACGCGCCAGGCGGTCGGATCTTCGACAAGTGGGACCTCTACGGGCCATTCGTCGCGCAGGGCGACTGGTGGCGGCTGTTCACGAGCGCGTTCCTGCACGCAAACCTGATCCACATCGGCTTCAACATGTACTTCCTCTGGTTCGTCGGCACGGCGGTCGAGCAGGCCCTCGGGCGCGGCCGCTTCCTGCTGCTCTATGTCGTATCCGCGCTAGCCGGCTCGGCCGGGGCGCTTGTCTGGACGCCAACACAGCACACGGTGGGTGCCTCCGGCGCGCTCTTCGGCCTGCTCGGCGCGGCCTTGATCCTCGAGCGGCAGCGCAACTACGTGCTCGGCGGCTCGGCGCTGGGGCTGATCCTGATCAACCTGATCCTCAGCTTCGCGATCGCGAACATCTCGATCGGCGGCCATATCGGCGGCCTGATCGGCGGCGTCCTCTGTACGCTCGCCTTCTCGAAGTTCGGCCGCGGTCACGCCGCCTACAGCCGCGTCGGGCTCTGGGGCATCGCAGGCGTGTTCGGCGTCGGGCTGCTCAGCATCGCGGTCGCGTACTGGCGCGTCCGCGGCTACGCGTGATCAGCCGGATCGCTCGATCGAATAGACCCGGTCGAGCTTGTCGTGGAAGGCGTGGTCGGTCCCGGGACCGCCGTCGAGGCGGTCGGCGAAGCCGTCCCACGCGAAGATCATGTCGTTCCCCGTGCCGCCCGAGATCGCGTCGCGGCCCTGGTCGCCCTGGAGCTTGTCGTCGCCGGCCCCGCCGAAGAGCTGGTCGTTGCCGTTGCCGCCGTTCAGGATGTCGCGGCCCGGGCCGCCCTTCAGCACGTCGTTGCCGCCCGCGCCGTCGAGCACGTCGTTGCCCCCCAGGCCGCAGATCACGTCATGCCTAGGCGTGCCGAACAGCAGATCGGGGCCGGGCGTGCCGACGATCGTGCACGCGCCCGCGGGAGCGGTTGCGTGCGCGCCGCGGACGAGGAAGAGCGAGACGGTCAGGAACATCGCGGCCGTCGCCTTGATCCGGTTCTCTTGAGGGTTCACGGGAGCGGCACCTCCGAAATCGAGTGGCGCGCCGCATCGCCTTTGGTCGATCTCCACTGAGATCGGCGCCGCCCCCGTGACTGTCCATCCCTCGGCCTGGTGATCGCTCCCTACGCGGGCCGGCTCGTGATGTGCACGTAGATCTTCCCGCCGCCGCAGTCGTTCCGGAGCGCCACCTGGCCGGAGCGCCCCTCGCCCTTCCACGAGATCTCCGAGTCGTTCGGGACCTCGACCTCTTCGAAGAGGATCTTGTAGCCCGCGGCCTTGAGCTCCTTCAGGTACTCGTCGTGCGCCTCCTTGACGTCGCCCTTCCAGTAGCCCTCGACGAGCTCCGTCGGGCCCTGAGCCGACTGCTTCGTGAGCGTCGTGTTCTCGACCATTGGGAAGCTCGGCGGGAGCTTCGGCGTGGCGGAGAGGGGTGAGCCGCTGCAGGCCGCGAGTGCCTGGGGGTTCTTCGCCCGATCGGACTCCTTCTTCTTGCTCCCACCGCAACCGGCTGCGAGCAGCACGGCGGTGGCGAGCAGCGAGAGCAGTGCAACCTGCCTCATTGCCGTCCTTCCCAGGATCCCCCGCGGGACTCTAAACCGCTCAGCCGCCGGCCGCGACGGCGTGGACGCCGGACTCCGCGAGGGCAGCCTGGGCGGCGGCGAGGCGGGCGAGCGGCACGCGGTACGGTGAGCAGCTGACGTAATCGAGCCCGAGCCGGTGGCAGAAGGCGACCGAGTCCGGCTCGCCCCCGTGCTCGCCGCAGATGCCGAGCTTGATCTCTTCCTTCACGCTGCGGCCGCGCTCGACCGCGATCCGCATCAGGTCGCCGACGCCGCTCTGGTCGAGCGTCTCGAACGGGTTCCGCTCGAGCACGCCGTCCTCGAGGTAGCGCGTCAGGAACTTGCCCTCGGCGTCGTCGCGCGAGAAGCCGAGCGCCGTCTGCGTCAGGTCGTTCGTCCCGAACGAGAAAAAGTCGGCGTGCTCGGCGATCTCGTCGGCGCGGATGCACGCGCGCGGGAGCTCGATCATCGTCCCGACGAGGTACTCGACCGAGTCGCTCTCCTCGGCGGCGGTGTCGACCGTAAGGGCCCGTAGCCGGCGGAGCTCCTCGGCGAACCCGACGAGCGGGTGCATGATCTCGACGAGCGGCGCCGCACCCGTCCGCTCCTCTACCGCCGCGGCGGCGCGGATGATCGCCCGCACCTGCATCTCGTAGATCTCGGGCCAGAGCAGGCCGAGTCGGCAGCCGCGGGTGCCAAGCATCGGGTTCGACTCCTGGAGCGACTTGATCCGCTCGCGCAGGCGCTCGTCCTGCGCCTCCTCGAGCGGCGGCAGGAACTCGTGCAGCGGCGGGTCGAGCAGGCGGATCGTGACCGGCAGGCCCGCCATCGCCTCGAAGATCCCCTCAAAGTCGGACTGCTGGTGCGGGAGCAGCTTGTCGAGCGCGGCACGCCGGTCGTCTTCGCCCGAGGCCATGATCATCTCGCGAACGACAGGCAACCGGTCGTCGGCCATGAACATGTGCTCGGTGCGGCAGAGGCCGATGCCTTCGGCGCCGAACTCGCGCGCCTTCGCGGCGTCGTCGGGGGTGTCGGCGTTCGCGCGCACTTTCAGGCGCCGCAGGTTGTCCGCCCAGCCGAGAATCGTCTCGAAGTCCTCGTTGATCTGTGGCGGGACGAGGTCGACCGCACCGATGATCACGCGCCCCGTGCCGCCGTCGATCGTGATCGTGTCGCCCTCGGAGAGCTGGTTGCCGCCGATTACGAGCGTGCGCTGCTCGACGTCGATCGTCAGGTCCTCGCAGCCGGCGACACACGGCTTGCCCATCCCACGGGCGACGACGGCTGCGTGCGAGGTCATCCCGCCGTGCGCGGTGAGGATCCCCGCCGACTCGATCAGGCCGTGGATGTCGTCCGGGGTCGTCTCCCAGCGGACGAGGATCACGCTCTCGCCCGCCTTGCCTCGCTCGGCGGCGGAGTCGGCGTCGAGCACAACCGCGCCGGAGGCGGCGCCCGGCGAGGCGTTGAGCCCGCGGGCCGCGACCTCGAGCTGCGCGCTCGGGTCGATCATCGGGTGCAGGAGCTGGTCGAGCTGGGCCGGATCGATCCGCGCGACTGCGTCCTCGCGGGCGATCAGCCCCTCGTCCACCATCGAGACCGCAGCTTTGAGCGCGGCAGCAGCCGTGCGTTTCGCCGAGCGCGTCTGCAACAGGTAGAGCCGGCCGTCCTCGACGGTGAACTCGATGTCCTGCACGTCCTTGTAGTGCTCCTCGAGCCGGCGCATCGTCGCGATCAGCTGCTCGAACGCCTCCGGCAGGCGCTGTTCCATCACGGCGAGTGGTTCGGGCGTTCGGATCCCGGCGACGACGTCCTCGCCCTGTGCGTCGGCCAGGAACTCGCCGTAGAGCCCGCTCTCGCCGGTCGACGGGTCGCGGGTAAAGGCGACACCGGTCCCGGAGCCCTCGCCCTTGTTGCCGAAGACCATCTGCACGATGTTCACCGCGGTGCCGAGGTCGTCCGGGATCCGGTGCGCGCGGCGGTAGACCTGCGCGCGCGGCGTGTCCCACGACTGGAAAACCGCGCGGACGGCCCGCGTGAGCTGCTCGCGCGCGTCCTGCGGGAACGCGACGCCGGTGTCCTCCTCGTAGATCTCCTTGAACGTCGCGACAAGCTCATGGAGATCGTCGTCGCCGAGGTCGACGTCCTGCTGAACCCCGCGCGCAACCTTCAGGTCGCCGAGCGCCTGTTCGAAGCGGTGCCCGTCGACGCCCTCGACGACCTCGCCGTACATCTGGATCAGGCGCCGATACGAGTCGTACGCGAAACGCGCGTTGCCGGTGCTGCGCGCCAGCCCTTCCACCGCGTCGTCGTTCAGGCCGAGGTTGAGGATCGTGTCCATCATCCCGGGCATCGAGACAGCGGCGCCCGAGCGAACCGACACGAGCAGCGGATCCTGCGAGTCGCCGAAGCGCTTGCCCGTCTTCTGCTCGAGCGCGTCGAGGTGCTCGTCGATCTCGGCGGGGAGGCCGTCCGGGAGTTGCCGCCCGTTCGCCATGTAGGCGCGGCAGGCGTCGGTCGTGATCGTGAACCCCGCGGGGACGGGAACGCCGAGCAGCGTCATCTCCGCCAGCCCGATCCCCTTCCCACCGAGGAGCTCGCGGCCGCCCTCGGAGGGCTCGTCGAAGTCGTAGACAAAACGCCCGTTCCCTCGCATTGCGAGGCGATCTTCCCATAGGGGCGTACGGGCACACCCGGTGGGTACGCTTGCGCCGTGAAGCTCGAGGGCGTCCACCACGTCACCGCGATCACCGGCGACGCGCCGAAGAACGTCGACTTCTACGCCCGCGTCCTGGGCCTTCGCCTCGTCAAGAAGAGCGTCAACCAGGACGACCCGACCGTCTACCACCTCTTCTACGGCGACCAGGAGGGCGCGCCGGGGAACGACATCACGTTCTTCGAGTACCCGGGCGCGCGTCGCGGCAAGGCCGGCGCGGGGATGGTGCACACGGTCGGCTGGCGCGTAGGGTCGCCGGACGCGCTCGACTTCTGGGAGAACCGGCTCGCGGACGAGGGCATCGCCGCCGAGCGCTGCGCCGACGGGAGCCTCGCGTTCCGCGACCCGGAGGGACTGCGGCACGCGCTGTCGGTCGTCGAGACCTCGGATGAGCCGCTGACCGCAGACCACCCGGAGGTTCCTCGCGAGCACGCGCTGCAGGGGTTCAACGGCGTCCGCGTGTACGCGCACGACGTCGAGCAGAGCCGCCCGTTCCTCGAGCAGACGCTCGAGTTCGACCCGGCCGGCGAGACGGCCTGGGAGGCGCGCGGCGACCAGCGCGGCGGCTTCTATGTCTACGACCAGTCCGACAAGCGCGGCGTCCCCGGAGCCGGAACCGTCCATCACGTGGCCTGGGCCTCGCCCATGGACGAGCACGAGGCGTGGCAGCAGCGCGTCGCCGAGAGCGGCGCCTCCCCCACGCCCGTGATCGACCGCTTCTACTTCAAGTCGATCTACTTCCGCGAGCCGAGCGGCGTGCTGTTCGAGATCGCGACCATCGGGCCGGGGTTCACCGCCGACGAGCCGCTGGAGACGCTCGGCGAGCGGCTCTCGCTGCCGCCGATCTACGAGAACCTCCGCGAACGGCTCGAGCAGGTGCTGACGCCGCTGCCGGACCTGCGCACCCTTCGCGCCGGGAAGTGACGACCGCCCATCTCGAGCGGCCTGCGGCAGGCGAGCCGGAGGGGCTGCTCGTCCTCTTCCACGGCCGCGGCGCCGACGAGCACGACCTCCTTCCGCTGCTCGACGTGCTCGATCCCGACCGGCGCCTGCTCGGGCTGACGCTTCGCGGCCCGCTCTCGCTGCCGCCCGGCGGTGCGCACTGGTACGTGGTGCGCGAGATCGGCTACCCGGACTCGGCGACGTTCTCACCGACCTACGAGGCCGTCGGCGCATGGCTCGACGGAGTCGCCGAGGAGACGGGCATCGGCCCCGAGCGGACGGTCCTCGGCGGGTTCTCGCAAGGCGCGGTGATGACGTACGCGCTCGGCCTCGGGAGCGGCCGCCCTCGCCCAGCGCGCTCGTCGCGCTGAGCGGCTTCATCCCGACCGTGCCCGGGTTCGAGCTCGATCTCGAGCCGCCGCTCCCACCGGTCGCGATCGGTCACGGAACCTTCGACCCGATCATCTCGGTCGAATGGAGCCGCCGCGCCCGCCAGCAGCTAGAGGCCGCCGGGGCCGAGGTGCTCTACCGCGAGTACCCGCTCCCCCACGCCGTCGAGCCGGGCTTCCTCGCGGAGCTCGCGCCCTGGCTCTACGCGACCGGCGGCCGGTAGCCCGGCCTGCGCCGCGCCCGGAAGTCCGCGAGCCACGCCACGGCGCGCAAGCCCATCCAGATCGGCGTCAGGAGCACGTAGAAGACGACCATCGCGGCGGCCAGGATCGACCACCACAGCGCCCAGCGCCAGATCGGAACGGGCGGCTTCGGCCTCACGGCACGGGCGCTTGCGCGCGGGCGCCGGTCTCGACCTGCCGCTGCTCGACGAGCCGGATCACCCTCGCAGCCGTCTCCTCGATCGAGAGGTCGGAGATCTCGATCACCGGGCAGCCGAGCCGCCGGTGGAGCGCCTCCGCCTCCTCGAGCTCGGCGTAGATCTCGAGCAGCTCTGCGTACGCGCGCTGGTTTCCGCCGAGCCGGCGCGCACGCTGCTTGCGGATCTCGCGCAGCTGCTCGGCGTCGATCGTGAGGCCGACGATCTTCGCCGGGTCGATCTCGAAGAGCGCCGACGGCGGCGCAATCCCCTTCACGACGGGCACGTTCGCCGTCTTGTAGCCGAGGTAGCCGAGGTACATCGAGAGCGGCGTCTTCGAGGTGCGCGAGACGCCGACGACGACGATGTCGGCTTCGCGCAGCCCCGCTCCCACGCCGTCGTCGAACTTGACGGCGAACTCGATCGCGGCCATGCGCTTGAAGTAGGTCGAGTCGAGCGGCGGCCGCGCGCCGGGCTTCATCTTCGCCGCGACTCCGGCGACGCGGGCGACGGCGTCGATCGGGTGGCCGAGGATGTCGCAGTAGTGGAGCTTGTAGCGGCGGCAGAGCGCGCGCGCCGCGTCGCGCAACTCCGGGTGCACGAGCGTGTAGATGATCACCGCCGAGCGGCCCTTCGCCCGGTTCAGCGCGAGGTGCAGGTCGTCGACGGTCTCGACCCGTGGGTGCCGTATCTCCTCGAACGTCTGATCCGGGAACTGCGCCTCCAGCGCGTGCACGAGCCGCACGGCGGTCTCGCCCGTGGAGTCGGAGATCACGTGGAGCTCTACGGGGGGCCGGTTCACGCGGGGGAGCGTAGCCGGGTCGCTCAGCGTGGGATCTGCGAGAAGTCGCCGAGCCGGCCGAGGGCGTCGCGTACGTCGAGCAGCAGGCGCAGTCGGTTTGCGCGCACCGCGTCGTCCTCGTCCATCACGTGCACGTCTTCGAAGAAACGCTCCATCAGCGGGGCCAGCGTCGCGCCCGAGGCGAGCGCCTCCCGCACGTCGCCGTCGACCTCGACCTGCGCGAGCCCGTCCGCGAGGGCGCGTTCGGCGTCTTCCTTCAGGAGCGCGCGGTCGACGTCGGTCGCGGCGTCGTCGGCTGCGCGATCGGCGAGCCGGTGGGCGCGCTCGTAGGCCGTGTAGACGCCGTCGAACTCCGGGGACTCGCGCTGCTCGTACAGCGCCCTCGCCAGCCGTGCGACCCCGCCGAGGTCCGGGGCGGCAGAGGCGCGCGCCGCCCGCACGAACTCCACGGGGACATCGAGGAGCCCTTCGAGCCGCTCCTCGATGAACTCGCGCACCTCTTCGAGCAACAGCGAGCGCGCGACGATGAGCCCGCCCTCGACGGCCAGCCGGTTCAGCCCGATCGCCGCCCGCCGCAGCCCGTACGGGTCACGCGAGCCAGACGGCTTGTGGCCCAGCGAGAACGACGTCGTGAGCGCGTCGAGCTTGTCCGCCGCCGCCAGCACTTTCCCGGTCTCGGTCTGAGGCAGCGGGCCTCCCGCGGAATCCGGCAAGTATTGCTCCTCGATCGCCGCGCTCACCGCCTCGGGGTAGCCGGCGAGCCGCGCGTACTCGGCGCCGATGTAGCCCTCGAGGTCGGGGAACTCACGCACGAGCTCGGACGCCTGGTCGGCCTTGGCGAGCCTCGCGGCCTCCAGCGTCGCCTCGCCGCCGCCGAGCTCGCCGACGAAGCGCTGCAGCCGCTCGGTCTTGTCCGCGAACGAGCCGGCTCCTTTGAAGTAGGTGATCGCGCCGAGCCGCTCGGCCAGCGCGTCGATCCCGACGCGCACGTCGCGGTCGAAGGTGAAGCTCGCGTCGTCGAGCCGCCCTTCGAGCACGGCCTCGTTACCCGCGCGCACAAGCTCCGGATCGCCGCCGTTGACGACGAACGCGAACCGGTTCGCGCCGAGCGGGAAGTAGCGCTGGTGCGACTGCATCGCCGTCACGACGACGCGCTCGGGGAGCTGAAGGAAGCGCTCGTCGAAGCGGCCCTCGAGCACCTGGACGCTCTCGACGAGGTGGACGACCTCGGCCAGGACTCCGGCCGGGTCGCTCCAGCCGCCGATCGCGTCGAGGCCCTCGACGATCTGCCGGTGGCGCTCGGCGGCGTCCGGCTCGACTTCGGCGTCGCGCAGCCGCCCCGCGTACTCCTCGGCGTGCGGGATCTCGACGCGTCCGGAGCGGAACCGGTGCCCGAAGCTCGTCTCGCCGACCACCGTCTCCGCGTCGAGCTTCGCCAGCGTCCAGCGCACAGGCCTCGCGAAGCGGATCCCGCTGTCGTCCCAGCGCATCGACTTGGAGAACGAGAGGCCGCGGACGATTGCGTCCAACCGCTCGGGAACGACCTCGCGCAGCGGCCGCCCCGGCCGCTCGAGCCCGAGGAAGCCGTCACGCTCGACGAGGTCGTCGGCCGCGACGCCGTGCTTCTTCGCGAAGCCAGCCGCTGCCTTCTCGCGCAGCGCGACGGGTGGCCCCTTCAGCCACTCGTCAGCCGTCTGCTCCTCGAGCGCGTCGAACTGGAGCGCCAGGCGCCGCGGGCCGACGAAGACGCGGTTCGGCGCCGAGCCGAGCTCGCGCTCCGCGAGCGCGGGCAACTGCTCCGCGGCCTCGCGGCAAGCCGAGGCCGGGAGCTCCTCGCAGCCGATCTCAAGCAGCAGCGACGCCATCGGTCTCCAGCTCGAGGTAGACCTGCGCGACCTCGCGGGCGAGATTTCGGACTCGCCCGATGTAGGCGGCGCGCTCGGTGGCCGAGATCGCGCCGCGCGCGTCGAGCAGGTTGAAGGTGTGCGATGCCTTCAGCACGTGGTCGTAGGCAGGAAGCGGCAGCCGCCGTTCGAGCAGCAGGCGACACTCCTCCTCATGCTCGCCGAAGCGGCGCGTGAGCACGGCCACGGGCGCGAGCTCGAAGTTGTACGTCGACCACTGCCGCTCGCTCTCCAGGTAGACGTCGCCCCAGGTCACGCCCGGCGCCCACTCGAGCTCGAACGCGCTGCGCTTCCCCTGTAGAAACATGCACAGCCGCTCGAGGCCGTACGTGATCTCGGCCGGGACGAGCTCGACGTCGAACCCGCCGAGCTGTTGGAAGTACGTCCACTGGGTCACCTCCATCCCGTCGCACCAGACCTCCCAGCCGAGCCCCCAGGCGCCGAGGGTCGGCTGCTCCCAGTCGTCTTCGACGAGCCGCACGTCGTGTCGCTGGAGGTCGATCCCGATCGCCTCGAGAGAGCCGAAATAGAGGTCGAGCACGTCCGAGGGCGCCGGCTTGATCACGACCTGGTACTGGAAGTAGTGCTGGAAGCGGTACGGGTTCTCGCCGTAGCGCCCGTCGAGCGGGCGGATCACCGGCTCGACGTACGCGGTCTTCCACGGCCGCTGGCCCAGGCTGCGGAGGAACGTGGCGGGATTCATGGTGCCCGCCGCGAGCTCGGTGTGGTACGGCTGCATGAGCACGCAGCCGTAGTCGGCCCAGTAGCCCTCGAGCGCGCGAATCGTCTCCTGAAAGGTGGGAACTGCCAAGCCGCTCAATCCTAGGGAAGAAGGAAGGCGGCGCCACCGTCCTGTTGCTGTCCCTTCCGTGGACGCGCCTGAATTCGACGACAGCGGGCCCCTGGCCGGGCCTGTTTGTCGTTCAGGGGTTCACGAGGCGAGCGTCCGGAGCCGGAAGCCGCCGTGGTACTCGTACGAGGCGGTGATCACGCCCAGCGCCTCGTAGGCGCCGCGCGGGGTCAGCCCAGCGGCATGCGCCTCCGCGAGCGGCCGGTTGAGCAGCCCTTCGATCCCGGCGACGCCGTCGTGCGAGAGCGGTAGCGCGCCCTTCGCGCAGTTGCCGCACACGGCGCCGCCCGCGCGCGGCGAGTAGCCGGCGAGGCCGGTTTCGGCACCGCACTCGGCGCAGCTCGTCAGGTGCGGCAGGTAGCCGGCGAGCCAGAGCAGCTTGAGCTGGAACGAGAGCACGAGCGGGTCGGACTGCGGCCGGTCGTCCACCGGCTCGAGCTCCTCGAGCAGGTCGAGGAAGCGCGCGAGAGCGCGGAAGGCCCGCTCGTTCGCTTCCTGCTCGGGGAAGAGCCGCAGCATCGCCTCCGCCGCCACGAGCCCGACGCCGAGGCGGTACGACTGCTCCCGGACCTCGTGGTGCGACCGCAGCAACTGCACCCCCGTGACGGTCTGGAGCTCGCCGCTCCCCTGGTGCAGCATCAGCTCGACGTGGCTCAGTGGCTCGAGCCGCGCGCCGAAGCGCGACTTCGTCTTCCGCACGCCCTTCGCCACCGCGCCGACCCGTCCGCGGTCGAGCGTGTAGAGGTGCAGCACGCGGTCGGCCTCGCCCAGACGGAAGGAGCGGAGGACGATCGCCTCGGTCGTGTAGGAGCGGCCCATCCGGCCCAAGTGTAGAGCCGGGGCAGGCCGGGAATCGCCGTGTCGAAGTGGCGACGATTCAGATGTACTCGACCCGCTGGTGCGGCTATTGCGTCCGCGCGAAGACCCTGCTCGAGTCGCGCGGGATCGAGTTCGAGGAGATCTCGCTCGACGACGATCCGACTTTCCGCCGGCGACTGCTCGACCTGACAGGCGGCTGGACCGTGCCTCAGATCGTGATCGACGGGCGGCCGATCGGCGGGTACACGGAGCTCTGGCAGCTCGACCGCACCGGCGAGCTCGAGCGGCTCGCAGCCTAGAGTCGTTGGCAGTTGGGGCAGAACCACGTGCCGCGACCGGCGGCGCGGATCTTCTCGATCGGGCGGCCGCACCGATCGCACGGCTCTCCCTCTCGGCCGTAGACCTTGAACTCGTGCTGCATCCGGCCGGAGCCACCGTCCGGCGTGCGGTAGTCGCGCAGCGTCGCGCCCTGGCGCTCGATGCCTGCTCGCAGTGCTTCGCGGATGCCGCGATGAAGGGCGCGGAGCTCTTCGGCGGCGAGCTCGCCTGCCGGCCGTGTCGGATGGATGCGAGCGCGCCAGAGCGCTTCGTCGGCGTAGATGTTCCCGACGCCCGCGAGCCGGCGCTGGTCGAGGATCGCCGCTTTGACGGGCGCGCGCCGGCCCGCGAGCGCTTCCGCGAGCCGCTTGGTGGTGAACGCTGCCTCGAGCGGCTCCCGGCCCAGGCGCTCCGCCAGGTACGGCTCGAGCTCGTCGGGCTCGGCGAGCAGCCACGTGCCGAAGCGGCGGACGTCGCGGTAGATGACGTCCGATCCGTCGTCTAGTTTGACAACGGCACGCCGATGCGGATCTGCGTCCCGCCGCGTCCCGCCGTCGACGTGCAACAGCGTCCCCGTCATCCGGAGGTGAACCAGGAGCGCTCGACCAGACTCGAATCGAACAATCAGATACTTGCCGCGGCGGTCCACTGCCGCGACGCGCTCGCCCTGGAGCTCGACGGCCACCTCGATGGGATCGAGCGGTCGTGTCAGCCGTGCGTCGGCGATCTCCACGCGGTCGAAGCGGCGGCCGACGAGACTCGGCTCGAGCCGGCGACGGACGGTCTCGACTTCGGGTAGCTCGGGCACTGCGCCAGCGTAATAGGGCGTGGCTGCGTGGCAGCAGCGGGCCTAGGCGAGCACGTCGAGCACGACCGGGCGCTGCGGCGGCGGCTCGGAGCCGATCGTGTAGGCGGCGGCGAGCTGCTGAGCGGCCGTGTCGGCGTCGGCCTCGGTCGCCGCGTGGATCTCGGCCAGCGGCTCGCCCGCCGCGACCCGGTCGCCGCGCTTGCGCAGGCACATGACGCCGACTGCATGATCGATCGCGTCGTCCTTCGTGAGCCGGCCCGCACCGAGGTGCAGCGCGGCCTGGCCGACCGCGACAGCGCCGAGAGCGGTGACGTACCCGTCCTGCTCCGAGGGCAGCTCGCGGACGACGCGCGCCGTGGCCAGCGCGTCCTCGCTCGGGTCGCCGCCCTGCGCGCGGATCCACCGCTCGTACGCCTCGAACGCGGAGCCGTCGGCGATCGCCTGCGTGGCGCGGGTCCGGCCCTCCTCTTCGTCGATCCCGAGGTCGGAGACCGCCAGCAGGCGTGAGCAGGCGGCGAGCACGAGTTCGACGAAGTCGGCCGGGCCCTCGCCCTTGACGGTGGCGATCGCCTCGCGGATCTCGAGCGCGTTGCCGACCGCGCTGCCGAGCGGCTGATCCATGTCGGTCAGTAGGCAGACGACCTGCCGTCCGCTGCGCGCGCCGAGGTCGAGCATCGCCTCCGCGAGCGCGCGCGCGTCCTCGATCGACTTCATGAACGCGCCGTCGCCGACCTTGGCGTCGATCACGATCGCGTCGGCGCCGGCGGCGATCTTCTTCGACATGATGCTTGCCGCGATCAGCGAGTAGTTGTCGACGGTCGCGGTGACGTCGCGAAGCGCGTAGAGCTTCTTGTCGGCCGGGACGAGGTCGGCGCTCGCCCCGATGATCGCC
The DNA here is from genome assembly GCA_038237925.1 of Gaiellales bacterium. Lineage (GTDB taxonomy): Bacteria > Actinomycetota > Thermoleophilia > Gaiellales > Gaiellaceae > AC-32. The sequence continues at coordinate 109,269 of JBBRYF010000005.1, forward strand.
ATCCCCGCGTTCTTGACCTGCGCGACGAACTCGTCGGTCGAGAGCTCGACGCGGAAGCCTGGGACCGACTCGAGCTTGTCGAGCGTCCCGCCCGTGTGGCCGAGCCCGCGGCCGCTCATCTTCGCGAACGGCACTCCACACGCGGCGATGATCGGCCCGACCGCGATCGAGGTCTTGTCCCCGACTCCGCCGGTCGAATGCTTGTCCACGACCTTGCGCCCGAGCGCCGAGTGCAGGTCGACCGTGTCGCCCGTCGCGATCATCGCCTGGCAGAGGTCGTACGTCTCGGCGATCGTCAGCCCGCGAAAGAAAATCGCCATGCACAGCGCCGCCAGCTGGTAGTCCGGCACCGCCTCCTTCGCGTAGGCGAGCATCAGCTCGTTCAGCTCATCCGCTGAGAGCTCGCCCCCGTCGCGCTTGCGCTCGATGAGCTCGGCCGGCCTGATCATCGTTCGGCCACGAGAGCGAGCTCGGAGTCGTCCGGGCGCATCACTTCGGCTGGAAGAGCTCGATCGGATTGCCCCACGGATCCTCGACGAGGCGCCAGCTGCCCGCGGGCCCGTCGACCCGAGCGCCCCGGGTGGTCAGCCCCGCCGCTGCCACCTCCAGCTCGGACACGTCGAGCACGATCCTGTTCCAGCCGCCGGGCATCGCCCCGTCCTGGCCGCGTCCGGAGCTGCCGGGCCCACTCAGCCAGAGCTCCAGGTCGCCGCGGTGCAGGATCGTCACGGGACCGAAGGTGTTCGCCACGTTGAAGCCCAGGCGGCCGGTGTAGAAGCGGACGGCGTCCTCGAGATCGTCCACGAGATAGCGCGCGATCGCCACGCCCGGTCACGGCTCCACAATCATCTGGCCGGGGATGCCGCGGCGCGGCGACTTGCCTCCGAGCCACGCGTTCACCGTCGCGCCGACGTCGGCGAACTCGCCGTCCTCGTGGATCCGGCCCGCCGCGTTGCGGCCGTGGACGTACACGAGCAGGAGCGCGTGCTCGCGGGAGTGGTCGGTGGACGGCGTCGTCGGGTCGCAGCCGTGGTCGGAGGTGATGACGAGTAGGTCCTGCTCGCGCAATGCGTCGAGGAGGTCGGGCAGCCGCCGGTCGAAGTCCTGCAGGCAGCGGTGGAAGTTGACCGGGTCGTTGCGGTGGCCCCAGAGCATGTCGGTCTCGACGAGGTTCGTGAAGATCAGGCCCTCGTCGACTTCGCGCAGGAGCGTCTCGGTCTGCTGGATCCCCTCGACGTTCGACTTGGTCGGACGGGACTCGTCGATGTCGCACCCGGCGAAGATGTCGGAGATCTTCCCGACGCCGTGCACCGTCTTCCCCGCCTCACGCACAAGCGTCAGATAGTTCGGTCGCTTCGGCTCGAGCGAGAAATCGTGCCGGTTCGGGGTCCGCTCGTAGTTCCCGGGCTCGCCGATGAACGGCCGCGCGATCACGCGGCCGACCGCGTGGTTGCCGGTCAAGATCTCGCGCGCGCTGCGGCAACCTTCGTAGAGTTCCTCGAGCGGGATCGTCTCCTCGTGCGCCGCGATCTGGAAGACCGAGTCGGCCGAGGTGTAGACGATCCACTTGCCGGTTCGCTGGTGCTCCTCGCCAAGCTCCTGAACGACCTCCGTGCCGGAGGCCGTCTTGTTGCCGAGCACGCCCCGCCCAGTACGGTGCATGAACGGGTCGATCACGTCATGCGGAAACCCTTGCGGGTAGGTGGGAAACGCCGTAGGCGTCACGACGCCCATCAGCTCCCAGTGGCCGGCCGTCGTGTCCTTGCCCTTCGAGCGCTCGACCAGCCGTCCCGCGACCGCCGGTGCGCCCGGTTGCGGCCGGCAGCCCTCGAGCGACTCGACGTTCCCGAGCCCGAGCGCCTCGAGGTTCGGCAGGTCAAGACCGCCGACGGCACGCGCGACATTGCCGAGCGTGTCGGAGCCCTCGTCCCCATACACGTCGGCATCCGGAAGCGCTCCCGCGCCCACGGCGTCCAGAACAATCACGCAAGCGCGCGGCACGCGGCTATTCTAGGGCGGCAATGCATGCCGTCCTCGGGCTGCTCGGCCTGGTCGCCTTCGGCGTCTGCGTGATTCTGCTCGCGGCCGCGACGACCTGGCTCGTGGTGAAGATCAGCCCCGCCAAGAGCTAGACGGGCGACAGCGGCAGGACGTCCTCGAGCGGCTGGTACTCGAAACGGTGCGCCTCGGCAACGGCCTCGTACGTGATCTTCCCGTGGAGCACGTTGACGCCGCGCGCCAGGGCGGGGTCGAGAGCGACCGCCTCGGCGAGCCCGTGGTCGGCGATCGCCTCCACGTACGGGAGCGTCACGTTCGTCAGCGCCTTCGTCGAGGTGATCGGCACTGCACCGGGCATGTTCGCGACGCAGTAGTGGGTGACGCCGTCGACGACGTAGACGGGGTCGCTGTGCGTCGTGGGGTGCGAGGTTTCCGCGGAGCCGCCTTGGTCGATCGCGACGTCGCAGAGCACTGAGCCCTCCTTCATCGCCGTGACCATCTCGCGCGTGACGAGCTTCGGCGCGACCGCGCCCGGGATCAGGACTGCGCCGATCACGACGTCGGCCTCGACGATCGACTCCTCGATCTCAAGCGTCGACGACATCACGAGGTTGACGCGGCCGGAGAGAATCTCGTCGAGGTGGCGCATCCGGTCGGTGGAGCGCTCGAGGATCGTCACGCTGGCACCGAGCCCGAGCGCGATCACAGCCGCGTTGTAGCCGACGATCCCTCCGCCGATCACGAGCACGCGACCCGGCGCGACGCCCGGCACCCCGCCGAGCAGGAGCCCGCGGCCGCCGAGCGGCTTCTCGAGGAAGTAGGCACCCGCCTGCGCGGCGAGCCGCCCGGCGATCTCGCTCATCGGCGCGAGCAGCGGCAGCGCATGGTTGTCGGTCTCGACGGTCTCGTACGCCACGCAGGCCGCGCCGCTCTCGACGAGCGCGCGTGTCAGCTCCTCGCTGGCGGCGAGGTGGAGGTAGGTGAAGAGGACGAGCTCCTCACGCAGCCGCGAGTACTCGTCGGGTAGCGGTTCCTTGACCTTCAGCAGCAGGTCTGCGTCGCCCCAGACCTCGTCGACAGAGCCGAGCGTCGCGCCAACCGCGCGGTACGCCTCGTCCGAGAAGGAGCTGCCATGCCCGGCGCCTGCCTCGACGAGCACGTCGTGTCCTCGCTGAACGAGCTCGCGTGCGCCTGCCGGCGTCAGCGCGACCCGGTATTCGTCCTGCTTGGTCTCCTTGACTACGCCGACCTTCATCAGGGCGAGAAACCCTAGCTTCTCGCGGCGGCCGGGATGCCGTCCACAGGCGTGGACGAAGCGTCACGCTCTGGGCACGAAGCGTCACAGACACGTGCGCCCACCCTGGTTACGATCGCCTTGGGGAGGAGGCCGGGCGAACCGAACTACAGGGCCGCGAGGCGTTCGACGAGACGGCGCTCGTCTTCGTCGAGCCACGGGGGCTCGCCCGCAGCGGCGTTCGCCCGCGCGTGCTCGGGGTCGCTGGTCGCGGGGATGACCACGTCCACGCGCGGATCCGAGAGAGCCCACTTCAGGAGCGCGTCGGCCCAAGAGTGCACACCGAAGAGCGCGAGCGGCTCGAGCTCGTCCGGAGGCGGAGCCCTGCGCACGAGCGCGCCCTCGCCGAGCGGCCGCATCACGATCACCGCCACACCGAGCTCCTCGGCCAGGGGCAGCAACCGCTCCTTGCACTCGCGCTCGTGCGGGTTCAGCGGTATCTGCAGCGTGGTGAACTGCCCTGTCGAGAGCGCGGCCTCCAGCTCGCCAAACGCGGACGAGTCGTAGTGCGTGACGCCGATCCGGCCGATCCGGCCCGCGTCGCGCTCGGCCTCGAGCCACGGCAGATGCTCGCGCCAGGAGACGAGGTTGTGCACCTGCTCGACGTCCACGCGTCCGTACCACTCGAGCTGGCGGGCGAAGTGCTCTCGACCTGCGCCGACGTCGCGTGACCAGATCTTCGTCGCGACGATCGCCTCGTCCCGGCACGTTTCGAGCGCCGTCGCGAGCGACGCCTCGGCGCCCCCGTACATGGGCGAAGAGTCGACGAGGCGCGTGCCGGCTTCGAACGCGGCGCCGACTACCCGCCGCGCGAGTGCTGCGTCGCCGCCGAAGGTGTTCCAGGTGCCGAGGCCGACGACCGGCCCGAGTCTCCGCTCCTCCATCAGCCCAGGAGCTCCCGTGCAGCAACGCCCGCTGCGAAGGCGGCCGCGAAGAACGCGGGATCCTCGTCCGGGCTGCGCCCCATGTGCGACAGGGGCAATCCGGCGCACGCTTCTTGCCAGCCCTCAGCCTTCGTATCGGCGACGACCGGCTCGCCCAGGCAGAGCGCCAGCACGGCCTCGGTGTGGTGCGACACGCCCCGGTGCCGCTCGCGCTCGTCGGCGTCTGAGGCGCGAACCGCGACGACGGCTCGGCCGCCGAGCGACTCCGCGACATTCGCGGCCTCGGCCGCCGCGAGGCCGCCGTGGCCGAAGCGTGTGCCGGTGCCCACGATCCCGGGACCGATCGCGCAGACCGCGACGTCGCGCCCCGCTCTGGCCCAAGTCAGCGCGGATGCCACCGAGACTGACTGGACGTCTCCGTCGAAGCACGGCGCAACCGCCGCCGTCGCTGCGACGAGCCCGCGCTCGCGGAGGACACGCAGCGTGTCCGAGAGCGAGACCGGTAGCGCGCCGCCCGCGAGTTGCACGTACGCGACCCGCAGCCCTGCCAACGCCGCACAGACCGGTGCGACCTGGCTGTGCAGCGAGCAGCAGACGACCGGCATCCCTCGAAGCTCGGCGTCCTCTTCGCCGGTCTCTTCCAAGTGCAGCCGCGCGTGCTGCAGCGGCGTGTAGGGGAGCACCATTACGTGCGCGCCCTCCTCGGCCGCGAGGTCGAGCCCACGCGTCACGTTCGCATAGAGGATGTCGAAGCCACCCGAGCCGAGCTCGAGCTCGCGCGCCTGGACGTTGACGAGCACCTCGTCCTCGAGCTCCACAGGCCCCGTCAGCGACGGGTAGGCGACGCAGGCGACGCCGTCCACCTCCAGCCGCACGAGCCCGTCGTGCCGCTCGTGGATCGCCGAGACCCGCCCGCGCCGCAGGCTAAGCGGCATCGCCGATCTCGCCGGCGGCGTCGACGAGCGCGAGCGTCACCTCGACCATTTCGTGTAGGTCGGCCACCGCGATCCGCTCGTCGGGCGTGTGGATGTCGGTCATTCCGTTCGCGAGGTTGACGCACTCGAGGCCGCGCTCATTGAAGACGTTGGCGTCCGCGCCGCCGCCCGATAGCACGTACTCCGGCTCGCGCCCGACCCGCTCTAGCGCGGCGGCTGCGATGCGAACCGCAGGGTCGTCGCGGCGGAAGCGGTAGCCGGGCGACACCGCGGAGACCTGTGTCTCGACCTCGCACTCCTCCAGGCTCGCGGCGAATGTGACGGTGTCCACCATCTCGCGGATCAGGTCGGCGAGCTTGCGCTCGTCGTGGCTTCGCGCCTCCGCGGCGAAGCCGCACCACTCCGGTACGACATTGCGAGCCGTGCCGCCGTCGATCCGGCCGACGTTGGCCGACGTCTCCTCGTCGAGTCGACCGAGCCGCAGGTCCGCGATCGCCCGGGCGGCCGCGGCGATCGCCGAGCGGCCGTCCTCGGGGTACATGCCGGCGTGCGCGGCGCGCCCGTGGAATCGAACGTCGAGCTTCTGCTGGTGCGGCGCGCCGAGGATGATCTCGCCGACCGCGCCCGCATGGTCGTACACGTAGCCGAGCTTCGCGGCGAACCGCGTCGGGACGAACGCCGCCGCGCCCATCAGCCCGACCTCCTCCTTCGGCGTGAAGAGCAGCTCGACTCCCGGATGAAGCCGTCCGTCCTCCACCAGCCGCGCCGCGGCCTCGAGCATCGAGGCCACCGCCGACTTGTCGTCCGCGCCGAGGATCGTGCCCGCGCCGTTCCGGACGATCTCGTCGTCGCCGACGACCGGCTCGATCGCCGCCTCGGGTGGCACCGTGTCGAGGTGCGCGCAGAAGAAGAGCGGCCGGCCGCTGCCGCCGTTGGGCTCGAGCCGGCAGTAGATGTTCCCGATCGTCGACCCGACCTCGGCTCCGGCGCCGTCCTCGTCGGCGTCCAGTCCGAGGGCCGCCAGGTACTCCAGCACCCGGTCGGCGACGGCCCGCTCCTCGCCCGGCGGGCTCGGCAGCGCGGCGAGCTCGAGAAAGGTCGAGAGAACGTCGGCTCCCCAATCCGGCCTGGCCACTAGGCGATCGTAGTCGTGCGCGCTAGATTCATCGCATGAGCAGCTCCGAGCCACTCGTTCAGAGCGTCCTGCTCGGAGAGGCCGTCGAGCACGCGCCGGTGGCGATCCTCGTCGCCGACGAGGAGATGCGCTACGTCGCCGCCAACACAACGGCGACCGACCTGCTCGGCTACACGCGCGAGGAGCTACTGAAGCTGCGGGTTCCGACGTCGCGAGCGATCCCGAGGCAGAAGGCGAGTTCGAGGCGATGATCGCCGCCGGCGAGCTCGTCGGTCGCACCACCGTTCGCTGCAAGGACGGCACCAGGCGCCCGCTGCGATACCGCTCGAGCGAGACCACCATCGCCGGCTTCACGTACTACGTGGCCGTGCTCTGGCCCGAGTCCTAGCTCGTAGCGGCGACGGCGTCGCCGACGCGCTCGCGTGAGCGCACGAAGGCGGCGCCGACGAAATCGCGGAAGAGCGGAGCCGGCCGCGTGGGCCGCGACTTGAACTCGGGATGGAACTGGCTGGCGACGAACCACGGGTGATCGCGCAGCTCGACGATCTCGACGAGCCGCCCGCCCTGGAACGTGCCCGAGACGATCAGCCCCGCGTCGACCAGCTGCCGGCGAAGGAGGTTGTTCACCTCGTAACGGTGCCGGTGCCGCTCGTGGACGACGAGCTCGTTGTACGCGCGGAGCGCCTGCGTGCCCTCCGCGAGCTCGACCGCCTGCGCGCCGAGCCGCATCGTGCCGCCGAGATCCTCGATCTCCTTCTGCTCCGGGAGCAGGTCGATCACCGGGAACGGCGTCTCCGGGTCCATCTCGGTCGAGTTCGCCCCGTCGAGCCCGACCACATGGCGGGCGAACTCGCTGACCGCGACGTGCATCCCGAGGCAGATGCCGAGGTACGGGATCTCGCGCTCGCGCGCGACGCGGCAGGCCAGGATCTTGCCCTCCCAGCCGCGCGAGCCGAAGCCCCCCGGCACGAGCACGCCGTCGACGGACTCGAGCTCCGCCTGCGCCTCCTCGAGCGACATGCCCTCGGCGTCGAACCAGCGCACGCGCACCGAGCAGCCGTGGTGGACGCCGGCGTGCTTGAGCGCCTCGTGCACCGAGAGGTAGGCGTCCTGGAGCTTGACGTATTTGCCGACGAGCGCGATCTCGACCTCCCCCGCGCGCTCGGCGCGGATGCGCTCGGTGAGCTCGATCCACTCGCCCAGCTGCGCCTCGCCCTCAGGCAGGCCGAGCTTGGCGCAGACGAGATCGTCGAAGCCCTCCGCCTGCAGCGCCGAGGGCACGAGGTAGAGATCGGCGACGTCGTAGTTCGCGATCACCGCGCTCGGCTCGAGGTCGGCGAAGAGCGCGATCTTCTCGCGGATCTCGGCGGAGAGCGGGTCGCTCGAGCGCGCGACGATGATGTCGGGATGGACGCCGATCCGGCGCAGCTCGTTGACCGAGTGCTGCGTCGGCTTCGTCTTCAGCTCGCCGGCCGTCTCGATGAACGGCACCAGCGTGACGTGGACGTAGCAGACGTTCTCCGGGCCGGCTTCGCGCCGGAACTGGCGGATTGCCTCCATGAACGGCAGCGACTCGATGTCGCCCACCGTGCCGCCGATCTCGGTCACGACGACGTCGCAGTCGCTCGCCTCGGTGGCGCTGCGGATCCGCTCCTTGATCTCGTTCGTGATGTGCGGGATCACCTGCACGGTCGAGCCGAGGTACTCGCCCTTGCGCTCCTTGCGGATCACGCGGTCCCAGATCGCGCCGGCCGTGTGGTTCGCGGTGCGCGACAGATTCTCGTCGATGAAGCGCTCGTAGTGGCCGATGTCGAGGTCGGTCTCGGCGCCGTCCTCGGTGACGAACACTTCGCCGTGCTGGAACGGGCTCATCGTGCCCGGGTCGACGTTGATGTACGGGTCGAACTTCTGTACCTGCACCTTCAGCCCGCGCGCCTTCAGCAGGCGGCCGAGCGAGGCGGCGGTGATGCCCTTCCCGAGCGACGAGACGACGCCGCCCGTGACGAAGACGTACTTCGGCGGCCGCCGTGCCACTACGGACGCCCCAGACGGTCGAGGCGCGAGAGGCCGGGCGTGCGCTCGATCAATGCGCCAAGGGAGCGCGTCTCGCCCGTCACGGTGAGCGCGACGAGCGCTGCAATCGAGAAGATCTGACCCCTGGCCGTGAGCTTGCTCACGGATCCATAACCTAGCAGGGCGCCCAGACCGTTCGCGCCGGCGTCTCCGAGCATCGTCATCTCGCGGAGATCGTAGGGAGCGAGCAGGACGGCGATCGGGACGTAGCTCTTGGCCGAGCCTCGCACGAGCGCGGCGGCGGCGAGGAACGCCTTCAGCGCTCGGCCCGGGCGCGTGTCGAGTTGGTTGAGCGCGTTCGCCGAGAGCGCGACGAGCGTGGCGCCCCGCAGCGACCGGGTCACCGCGAGGGCGGCGACGGGGATTCCGACGGCCTTGGCGATCCCGGTCGTCGAGCCTTTGGCGAGATGGGCGCGGAAGCCGCGCTCGGGGCCGCTCCAGAGGTCGTCGGCGAGACCGAGCGCGATCGCGGCGGCGACTCCGAGCCGGACACGCGCGGGTGCCCGGGCGCCGCCGAGCGCGACGAGCGCGCCGACGAGCGGGAGGCGCAGACCGCGGTAGTTGGTGGCAGTCGGGCCGCAGGCCAGGGTTGCGTCGAGCAGCTGGCGGCCGCGGTGGAGGAAGCCGCGCGGATCGCGGCCGCTCGCGCGGTGCCGCAGCGGGAGCTCCCGCTCCTCGACCCGCAGTCCCGCGCGGGCGGCGTCGATCGTCATCCGCACCTCGCACCCGAAGCCCGGCGCGAGCGGGAAGCAGGCCTCTCGCGCGGCTTGCGAGAGCGAGCGCTGGCCCGAGAGCGGCTCACGCGCCTCGAAGCCACTGCGGAGGCGGATGAGCGCGCGGGCAGCCCGTTTCGTGATCCCGAAGCCTCCGCCCCCTTGCTCGACGAACGCCGCGATCGCCAGGTCGGCTCCGTCCGCCGCCAACGAGGAGACGTCGCCCTCGAGGTCGGCGTCGCAGAGGAGCAGCCGGCCGGGCGACAGCTCCCGCTCGGCGAGCGTCAGCGCTTGGCCCTTGCCAAGCCGTGGCAGCCGGACGACGCGCGCGCCGGCCCGGCGTGCGGCTGCGGGCGTCGAGTCGCGCGAGCCGTCGTCGGCGACCACGACCTCGGCGCCCGGAAACGCCCGACGCAACGCCTCGATCGTCGTCCCGATCCGCTCCTCCTCGTCCCGGGCGGCAATCAGGATCGTGAGCGGCTCAGCCAACGGGTAGCGGCGGGAGCGCCCCGTCGCCGGCCGAATCCTTCACGCCGTACTGGCCCGCCGGCGCGCCGGCGAGCAGCAGCACGACCGAGAGCCGGCCGACAGGTGTGTCGACGTCGTCGACAGTCGAAAGGCCCTCCTGGCGGAAGACCGTGGTCGCAGAGTCCGCGGCGTTGGTCTGCTCGGCCCCGACGGCCGGCACGCTCTCCGAGGCCAGGCCGGCGTAGAGCCCGAGCAGGAAGCGCGCCGTCACGCCCTGTTGTGGGGAGACGGCACGGACGACGACCACGCCGTCCGCAGGCGCCTTGCTGCCCCCTGCACGCTCCTCGACGAGCGCGTCGGTGAGCGAATTCCAGAGGGGCGTGTCCCCGCCGAGCATCAACTCGTCCCCGAGAGCCCGGCCGAGGCTCTCGATGTTCGCCTTGCCGCGCAGCCCCGACGCCGCGGGCTGCCCCTTGAGCGCGGCGTCGAGCTGCGAGACGTCGATCGGCACCTTCAGCGCCCGGAGCCGGAGCTGTTGCGCGCCCGCGTCGTTGAGGGCCCTGCTCACCGATGAGCGGATACCGCCGTCGACCGGGCCGACGAACACAACCGCGACCTGCTTGCCGCGCAAGCGGTTGCGGACGAGCGCCGGGTAGGTCTCGTTGATGTACGTGATCGCGACCTGGCGCTCGCGCCCGCGGTCGGTCGACTGTCTGGCGGCCTGGTCGATCTGCCGCTGCAGGCTCGCGACCCTTTCCTGCAGGAAATTCGTCTTCGCGCTGTCCACGAGGCCGCGATCGGAGATGCCGACGCCGACCAGGATCCCGATGATCAGCGCGAGAAAGACGGCCGCGAGCGACGCGACGTGATAGCGAAGGTCGAACATCAGTGCCCTTTTAGGGGGCGCTGTCCAGATTCTGGGTCGCGAGCACCAAGCCAGTGGCCGCACTCGTCCGCGGCCAAGGCTGATTGCCTTGGCAAGGGCGAGGGTGGTTCCTGGCGCCGCGTGATCGCGGGCCAGAAGCGGACGTGTGCTTCCTGGAAGGGCACTAGAGCTCCGCGGCAGTCTGGCACAGGGCGTAGAGCCGCCTGAGGGCGTTGCGCGGCAGCGACCGTCGGAGCCCGACGAGGAAAGGGCCGCTCACGGTCAGCTCGGCCCGCGTGCGCTGGTCGCCCGCGTCAGAGAGCTCGAGCTCCACGTCCAGACGCTCGCTCGTCATCTGCCAGGCCACGCGCAACGGAGCCTTGACCTCGAGGATGATCAGCTTCGACTCGGCAGCGGGGCGGCGGAAGAGCGACGGCCGCATGCTCGCGTGGAGCGTCCAGCGCGCCCCCGGCGCAAGGCCACGGCGGTCGGGGTGGACGCCGCCGACCCCCGGCCACCAGTCCGAGAAGTGGTACGGCTCGGCGAGGAAGAGCCAGACGTCCTCGAGCGGCGCCAGCAACACCCGGGTCTCGGTATAGCTGGGCAGGGCCTACCCCAGCCCGAGCAGGTCGCGGATGCGCTGGCTGAGCAGACCGATGAAATGACGCAACCCGGGCGAGGCCACGATCGCGACCACCACGGCGCCGAGCCCGGCTACGGCGAAGAGGATCAGAGGCCAGAGGCCGACCTGCCTGCTGACGAGTCGCGAGACGCCCTTCGCGTCGATCAGGATCTCCCCCACCTTCAGCCGGGTCACGAAGGTCGAGGACATCCCGGCGCGGTCGCGCTCGAGGAACTCGGTCAGGTTGAAGTGCGTCCCGACCGCGACGATCAGCTCGGCACCGCGCTCGAAGGCGAGCAGGAGCGCGATGTCCTCGCTGATCCCCGGCGCCGACACGGTCGCGTAGCCGAGGCCGAGCCGTTCGAGGCGGGCGGCTCCCGGCGCGACACCGTCGCGGTAGGCATGCACGACCAGCTCCGCGCCGCAGCGCAGCGCCGCGTCCGAGACCGAGTCCATGTCGCCGACGATCACGTGCGGCTTCATCCCGCCAGCGAGAAGCGCGTCCGCGCCCCCGTCGACCCCGACGAGCACGGGCTTGAAGTCGCGCACGTACGGCCGCACGATCGCGAGGTCGCGCTTGTAGCCGGGCCCGCGCACGACGACGAGCGCGTGCCGTTCGCGAAATCTCGTCTCGATCGGCGGGAAGTCGATTCCCTGCGCGAGCAGTCGGCCCTCGTCGCGCAGGTACCGCAGCGTGTTCTCGGCGAAGCCCTCGAGCGCCTCGGTCACGCGCCCCTGCTGCTCGGCGAGGGCGCGGCCGAGCTCGTCGGCGGCGAGCGTGCGCCCGCTCGCGAGGCAGGTGCCGTTGCGGAAGACGCTCGAGCCGCGGACGCTGACGTCGTCGCCGTCGCTCAGTTCGTCGAAGAGCGGCGCGCCCGGCGCGTCGATCAAGCACACGCCGCCGCGGACGAGCAGCAGCGGCCCCGGGTTCGGGAAGCGTCCGGTCTGCGAGGACGAGACGTTCACGACGACGCGGACGCCCGACTCGAGCAGCTCCTCCGCCGAGACGCGGTCGATGTCCTGGTGGTCGATGATCGCGACGTCGTCAGGCCCGAGCCGGCTGACGAGGCTTTTCGTCCGCCGGCTCAGCCGGGCGCGGCCGGTGAACTCGACGAAATTCATCGCTCCTGCTGAACCGCTGAGATGAACTGCTCGCCGCCGAGCATCCGCGTGAGCTCGTCGCGCCGTTCGTCTTCGGCGAGCGCCTCGATGGTCGTGTGCGTCGGGTCGCCCGGGACCTTCTCGACCCGGAAGTGCCGGTCGGCGAGCGAGGCGATCTGCGGCAGGTGCGTGATCGTCACCACCTGCGCGCGCGTGGCGAGCCGCTGCAAAGTCTCGCCGACCGCGTGCGCGGTCTGGCCGCCGATGCCAGCGTCGATCTCGTCGAAGACCATAGTCTCTCCGCCGCCCACGGCCGCGATCGCGAGCGCAATCCGTGAGAGCTCGCCGCCGGAGGCGGTCTGGGCGACCGGGACGAACGGCATCCCCGCGTTCGGGCGGATCAGGAACGCCGCTTCGTCGGCGCCCGTGGCGGTCGGTTCGCGCTCGCGCAGGTCGACCCGGAACTCTCCGTCGCCGAGGCCGATGCCGCTGAGCTCCTCCGCGACCGACTGCGCGAAGGGCTCGGCCGCGCCAGTCCGCGCGGAGCGCAGCTCGTCGGCGAGCGCGGTCGCGCGCTTCTCGGCCTCCGCGAGCGCTTTCGCGGCCGTGGCAACCGGGTCGGCGCCGCCGTCGAGCTCCGCCAGCTCGGTGCGAGCCTCGGCGGCCCGGGCAAGCAGCTCCTCATAGGTCTCGCAGCGGAAACGCCGGCGCGTGGCCGCGATCCGGTCGAGCTCCGACTCGATCTGCTCCAGACGGTCCGGCTCCGCCTCGAGAGAGGCGAGGAAGGCGCGTAGCTCGGAGGCGGCTTCGCGGAGTCGCAGCTCGACGTCGCGAAGCTCGTTCCCCGCGCGCTCGAGCTCCGGAGCCAGCCGTTCCAGCGGTGTGATCGCGCGCTCCGCAACGGCGACGAGGCCGGACGCGCCGTCGCCCTCGTCGGGCGCCAGCGCCTCGCCGGCGGCGGACGCGGCCTCGGCCAGCTCGGTCACATGCCGCAGCCGCTCGCGCTCGGTACGCAGGGCGTCCTCGGTGTCGGGAGCGAGACCCTCGGTGTCCTCGACGAGCGCCCACAGCTCGGCCAGCCGAGCCTCTGCGGCGGCGGCGTTCTGGGTGAGCTCCTCGTGCCGTCGGCGCGCAGTGCCCAGCTCGCGCCAGGCCGAGCGTAGATCACCGCGCCGCCGCTGCTGCTCCTCGCCGGCGAACGCGTCTAGAAGATCGAGCTGGTAGGCGGGGCGCGCCAGGCGGCGCTGCTCGAACTGCCCGGACATCGCGATCAACCGCTCGGCGGCGGCGGCCACGTCCTCGCGTGCGGCGCTGCGGCCCCAGGCGTAGGCGCGCGTACGTCCTTCGGGGAAGACACGGCGCGCCAGCACAAGTCCGTCCTCGTCCTTCGGCCGGAGCTCGGCGAGTGCCGCGAGCTCGTCGTCGTCGAAGAACCCTGGCGGGGGGTCGAGCTCAGCTTCGACATAAGCGTCGTCGGCATCAGGCCCGACGAACGCCGCGTCCCCGCGCGCGCCGAGCAGAAGACCGATCGCCTGCGCGAGGATCGTCTTCCCGGCCCCCGTCTCGCCGGTGATCGCGTTGAGGCCCGGCGCGAGGGCCAGCTCGGCATTGCGGATGAGCACGAGGTTCTCGATGCGCAGGCGCCGGAGCACGCCTGGATGCTACGTCGGCACGCGGCGCGCGGCGACCGGCGCAAATCGACAGGTGCCGGCGACCGTAGTTCTGTTCACGCGCGCCCTGGGTGGGTGGGGGTTAGGGACGGTACCGGCCCGGTGCGCACACGTGTGTGACGAGTCTGCGCCGATTCTGTATCAGTCACTCGGCGCCGAACGTGCGCCGGTAGCGGCTGAAGAACGTGCTCTCGGGAAGCGTCGCCAGCAGGCTGCGATGCTCGGAGAGCCGCGCCTCCACCTCGGCGCCGAGAGCCAGCTCGTGCACGGGCTGGCCGTCGGCGAGCACCTTCGCCCCCACGTCGCTCGTCCTGTTGGTCACCGTCAGCCCGCGCCCGCGCGGGACGACGAGCGGCCGGGCGTGCAGCGAGTGCGGCGCGACGAAGGTGAGCGCCATCGCGTCGAGGCCCCACACGAGCACGGGGCCACCGTTCGAGAGGTTGTAGGCCGTCGACCCCGACGGCGTCGAGCAGATCAGCCCGTCGCAGTGCGACGAGCCGAGGTCCTCGCCGCCGATCTCCCAGCCGAGCTCGATCATCCGGCCGATCGTCGAGCTCGTGACGACGACGTCGTTGACCGCTTGCCAGAGCTCTCCGCCGGCCGTCGCTTCGAGGGCCGGCAGCTCGACGACCTGATAGTCGCCGGAGAAGACGCGTCCGACTCCGTCCTCGAGCCCGTCCGCCTCGATGGATGCGAGGAAACCGACCCGGCCGAAGTTGACGCCGAGCACCGGCACCTGCGTGCCGAGGAAGCGCCTCAGCGCGCGGAGCATCGTGCCGTCGCCGCCGAGCACGACTGCGAGGTCGGTGCTCGTGACGTCGCCGGCCGCCCCGTCGCCGTGCTTCGCGACCTCCTCCTCGGGCAGCACGAGCTCGATCTCGCGCGCTTCGGCGAGCGCACGCAGTCGCGCGAGCGGCTCGCTGCTCGCCTCCTGGCGGCCGTGCGTAATGACGGCCACCCGCCGCACCTCAGGCCGTCGCGTCGTCGATCCAGTGCTCGAGCTCATCGGGGGTCTCCGGCCGCTGTCGCTGGACGAGGTGTAGAAAGAACTCACGGTTGCCCTTCGGGCCGGGCAGCCCGGAGTCTACGACGCCGGCGACGTTCGCTCCCCAGCCCGGCACGTCGCCCGCCACCTCGAGCAGCACGCGGCACCACACGTCGCGGTCGCGCACGACTCCCCGCCGCCCCTCCCCGCGGTCGGCCTCGAACTGCGGCTTGACGAGCACGACCGCCTCCCACTCCGGAGCCGCGAGCGCCAGTGCCGGGGGCAGCGCCTTGCGGACGCTGACGAAGGAGACGTCGCAGACGACGAGCTCGGGCGCGAACGGCAGCTCCCCCACCTGGCGCACGTTCACCCGCTCGAGCACAGTCACGCGCGGGTCCTCGCGCAGCCGTGGATGCAACTGCCCATAGCCCACGTCGAGCGCGATCACCCGGGCCGCCCCGCGCTGCAGGAGCACGTCGGTGAACCCGCCGGTCGACGCACCGACGTCGAGGCAATCGCGGCCCGACGGATCCACCGCCAGCGCATCGAGCGCGTGCGCGAGCTTCTCGCCGCCGCGCGAGACGAATCTCGCTCCCTCGCTGACCGACAGCTTGGCCGTCTCGTCCACCTGCTGCCCCGCCTTGTCGTAGCCGGGCACGCGCCCGGCAAGGACGAGCGCCTGCGCCTGCGCGCGACTCTCGGCAAGCCCTCGCTCGACCAGCAGCACGTCAAGCCGCTTCTTCACCGAGGCACCGCTTGCGGTGCCGCCGTCAGGACGAAGGAGCTTTGCTCCTGCGTCCGTCTGAAATGACCGGTCGACCCAGTCGAAGATCGCACGCAGCTTTACGAGGTCCGGGCCGCGAGCCCGGCGACGATCCCCGCGAGCACCGAGGTGTCGGCGGGAATCTCCGCCAGCCGCGCCTGCGCCCGCTCCGCCGCCTCGTCGGCGAGCTGCCGTGCGCCCTCGGCGCCCTGCTCGAGCACGTAGCCGTCGTCGTCGAGGATGTCGTCGACGATCTGGAAGAGCAGGCCGACCTCGTCCGCGAACGCCCGCCAGGGCCGCTGCTCCGCCTCCGGCACCTCCGCTACCCAGAGCGCGCACGCAACCGAGGCGGAGAACAGGCACCCCGTCTTCAGCCGGTGCAGCGCGGCCAGGTCGTCGCCTCCGCCGCTGATGTCGAGGTGCTGGCCGCCGATCATCCCGAGCGTCGCCTGGACGAGCTCGCGCGCCACCGCCGACGACGGGTACGACAGCGCGAGCCGAAGGGCCTCCGCCAGCAGGGCGTCGCCCGCGAGCACCGCCACGGCCTCGCCGTACGCTGCCCACGTGCTCGGGCGGCCGCGGCGCACCTCGTCGTTGTCAAGGGCCGGCAGGTCGTCGTGCACGAGCGAGAACGTGTGCACGAGCTCGAGCGCTGCCGCCGCCGGTAACGCGGTCTCCGGATCGGCGCCCGCGGCCTCGGCGGTCGCGAGGCACAGCACCGGCCGCACGCGCTTGCCACCGCCGGCGAGCGCGTGCCGGATCGATTCCTCCAGCCCCCCGAGCTCCGGCGTCAGCGCGAGGTCGGCGAGGTAGGACTCAACGAGCTCCCGCAGCTCGTCGGGCGCCGTCACGACTCGGCCTCCCGCTTCGCCTGCTGGAGCTGCGACTCGACCTCCTTCGCGATCTCCGAGAGCTCGGTGAGGATCTCGATCGCCTCGTCGGGGTTCTTCGTCTCCTCGAGCCGGCCGCGCGTCCGCTCGAGCCGGTCGAGCAGCTCTTCCGCGCTGCGCAGGCGCTGCTCCGCGGGGTCGCTCAAGCTGGTGCCTCCTTCACAATCTGGCCCGAGGCATCGCTTGCGATGCCGACTGAAGGCCGTGCCGGCTTTGCCGGCGCGGCCGCTCCCAAGCCGGCCCCAAAGGTGCGTCTCACGAGGTCTTCTCCATGACGATCCGGCCGAGTATGCCGTTCACGAGCCTGCCCGCGTCCTCGGACGAGTAGCGCTTGGCGAGCGTCACCGCCTCGTCGATCGCGACTTCGACGGGCACCTCATCCCGCTCGAGCTCGACGATCGCGATGCGCAGGATGTTGCGCTCCAGCGCGCCGAGGCGGTCGGCCGTCCACTCGTCGGCGGCCGCCGTGATGCGCTCGTCGAGCTCCTCGTGCCGCTCAACGACGGTCTCGGCCAGCTCACGCGAGAACGGGTCGATCTCGCCCTCGAAGAGCGACGCGAGCTCCTGGCCGGTGACGTCCCACTGGTAGAGGAGCACGAGCGCCGTACGGCGAGCGGCCCGGCGGCCGGCCATCAGCCGACGATCGCCGGTAGGCGGCCGGACGCCTCGGCGAGGAAGCCGGTCGAGTAGCGGCCGCTGCCGAACTCCTCGCTGCGGAGGATGTCGATCGCGAGCTCCCGCGTCGTTGGCACCCCTTCCAGCACGAGCTCCCCGAGTGCGCGCAGCGCGCGATCGATCGCGTGCGGCCGCGTCTCGTCCCAGACGATCAGCTTGCCGAGCAGCGAGTCGTAGTGCGGCGGCACGACGTAGCCGTCCTCGATGTGGGTGTCGAGCCGGACTCCCGGGCCGAGCGGCGGTCGGAAGCGCGTGATCCGGCCGGGCGCAGGAGCGAAGTCGTTGCGAGGGTCCTCGGCGTTCAGCCGGATCTCGATCGCATGACCGCGGCGCTCGGCGCGGCCTGTGTGCTCGAGCTTCTCGCCCGAGGCGACGCGGAGCTGCTCGCGCACGATGTCGATCCCGGTCACGAGCTCCGTCACCGGGTGCTCGACCTGCAGCCGGGCGTTCAGCTCGATGAAGTAGAACGCGCGCTCGGACCCGAGCAGGAACTCGAAGGTGCCGGCATTGCGATAGCCGATTGCGTGGCACGCGCGCTCGGCGGCGGCCTCCATGGCTTCGCGCGTCTCGGGGTCGAGGGCCGGCGAGGGCGACTCCTCGAGCAGCTTCTGGTGGCGCCGCTGAATCGAGCACTCGCGCTCGCCGAGGGTGAGCACGCCGCCTTGCCCGTCGGCTAGCACCTGGATCTCGACGTGCCGCGCGGGCGAGACCGCCTTCTCGAGGTAGAGGCTGCCGTCGCTGAAGGCGGCCTCGGCCTCCATCGCGGCCATGCCGTACGCCGACTCGAGCTGGTCCGGGTCGCTCACGAGCCTCATGCCCTTGCCGCCGCCGCCGGCCGAGGCCTTCAGCAGCACCGGGTAGCCGATCTCGTCGGCCGCGTCGCGCGCCTCCTCGACCGTCGTGGCGCCCTCGGGGCCGGGGACGAGCGGCACGCCGGCCTCGCGCATCTCCCGTTTCGCCTCGATCTTGTCGCCCATTCGCGCCATCACGTCAGCGTCCGGGCCGACGAAGACGAGGTCGTTGTCGGCGCAGGCCTCGACGAAGGCGGGGTTCTCCGCCAGGAAGCCGTAGCCCGGGTGCACCGCGTCGCAGCCGGTGGTCGTCGCGGCGGCGATCAGCGACGGGATCTTGAGGTAGCTCTCGTGCGCCTGCGGCGGGCCGACGCAGATGGCCCGGTCGGCGAGGCGCACGTGCAGCGAGTCGCGGTCGGCGGTCGAGTAGACGGCGATGGCCTCGACGTCGTTTTCGTGCAGAGCGCGGATCACGCGAACGGCGATCTCTCCGCGATTGGCTACGAGAACGCGCCTGAACATCAGTGGGCCGCCTGTCTCCGTTTCCGGATTTCTGGCGAGCGAAAAGCAAGCCAGGCCAGGACGCAAGGAGCGCTCGTATCCGGCGGATACGAGCGCGACTGAGGACGACGCATGGCGTCGCTTTGCAGCCGCCAGAAACCGGAAGGCGGGGCCGGGCGGCCCACTTAGACCGCGTCGAGGGGCGGCGGGCCTACCGGCTCGAGCTCGAACAACAGCTGGCCGAACTCGACCGGCTCCGCATTCCCGACGTGGATCGCGCGGACGACCCCAGGCGAGTCTGCCTTGATCTCGTTCATCAGCTTCATCGCCTCGAGGATGCAGAGCGTCTGCCCGGGCGCCACGGCGTCGCCCTCCTGCACGAACGGCGGCGCGCCCGGCTGCGGAGCGCGGTAGAAGACGCCGACCATCGGCGCCTCGACGCGCGTGAGGCCGTCGGTGGCCGGAGCAGCCTCCGGCGGCGCGAGGGACTGCTCGCCGTCGGTTTCCGAGGCCGGCACAAGCCGTTGCTCGAGCGGCTCGGGCGTGCGCCGGACGGAGACGCGCATCCCGGCCTCTTCGATCGTCACCTCGCCGACGCCGGACTCCTGAACGATTCGGACAAGCTCCCTGATCCGCTCCGCGCGCGCCTGGTCGACGCCCCCGGCCGCGAGGCTGTCGTCGCCGCTCGCTCGCCCGCGGATCGTGCCCAGCAGCGGCTCGGCCTCCTCGCCGAAGAGCGCGAGCAGCAGCAGCTCTTCCTCGCTCGAGGCCAGGTCCTTCGCCTCGATCCGCAGCGACTCGAGGTCGACCGGCGCCTCCTCCTCGGGCGCACCGCCGGAAAGCGAGACCGCGCGCCGCACGGTGGGGTCGATCGGCCCGGGCGGGGTGCCGTAGCGCCCCTCGATCAGCGCACGCAGCTCGTCGACGACGGTCTGGTAACGGGTCGTCGAGAGGACGTGCAGCAGGGCCTGCGAGCCGAGGATCTGACCGATCGGGGAGGCGATCGGCGGCCAGCCGACCTCCTCGCGGATCTTCGCGAGCTCGTCGAGCACCTCGTCGAGCCGGTCGCCGGCGGCCAGCGCCCGCAAATGGCCGTCGAGCGCCGCGACGAGGCCCGGCGGCACCTTGTGCTCAGCCGCGCGAACGGCGATGCGCGGCGCAAGCGGCGTCACCGGCTGGTCGCCGATGTGCTCGTCGACGAGCTCGGACGCGCGCCAGAGCGCCTCGACGTCTACTCCGGTGTCGTGCCCCAGACCGGAGAGCGCCTCCGCAATGCCCTCGCCGGAGATCCGGTGCAGGGTCAGAGCGACCGGGTATACGGCACAGGCGACAAGGTCAGCGCCGGCGCGTACCGCGTCGAGCCCGGCGGCCAACGCGTTGCCGCCGGCACCCTGGCAGTAGAGGCCGACGGGCAGGCCGCTCGCCTCGGCAAGGGTGCCGACGAGCTCCTGCGCGCGGTGCGGCTGCAGGGAGCTCGACGGGTCGTGCAGGAGCACGCGCGCGGCGCCGAGGTGCGGCAGCTTGCGCGCCTGCTCGACGAGCGCCTCGGTCTCGTTCGTGTAGCCGGAGCCGTAGACGAGCCCAGCGTCGAACTCCTTGCCGGCATCGGTGATCGCCTGCCCGGCCTCACGCAGGTTCTCGACGTCGTTCAGCGGGTCGTGCAGGCGGAAGACCTCGATGCCGCTCTCGGCGGCCGAGGCGACGAAGCGGCTGACGAACTCCCCGCCGACCGGCCGCGAGCCGACGAGGAAGCGGCCGCGCAGCGCCATCGCGAGCGGTGTCTTCGTGCGCTCGTTGAGCGCGCGGATGCGCTCCCACGGGCTCTCGACGCCGCGGCGGACCGACGTGTCGAAGACACCGCCCCCCGAGACCTCGAGATACGCGAACCCGGCGTCGTCGAGGATCTCGGCGAGCCGCAGCAGCTCAGCCGTCGGCATCAGTCCGGCGAGCGGCTCCTGGCTCAGCAGCCGGATCGTCGTGTCGACCAGCGCAGGCACGCAGGGAGCCTAGAAGATCATGCCGCTACGAAGTCAGCGTGCAGGACTCGGCCGCAGGCCGAGTCCTGCACGGCGTTCATTTACGCGCGAGAGATGTAGCGGCCTTCGCGCGGGTCGACCTTGATCCGGTCGCCCACGTTCACGAACAGCGGCACCTGCACGGTCGCTCCCGTCTCGAGCGTCGCGGGCTTCGTCACGTTGGAGACGGTGTCGCCGCGGACTCCGGGCTCGGTCGCGGTCACGGCGAGCTCGACCGACGACGGCATCTGCACGCCCGCCGGCTTGCCGTCCACCTCGAGCACCTGGACGGTCGAGCTCGGCTCGAGGTAGGGCAGCGCATCTTCGACCGTCGCGTGCGGGAGCGAGAACTGCTCGTAGGTGTCCGTATCCATGAACACTACCTCGTCGCCGGAGTCGTAGAGGTACTGCACGTCCTTCACCTCGGTGCGGATGCGCGGGAACTTCTCGCCCGCACGGAAGGTCTTGTCGACGACCGCGCCCGAGTCGAGGTTGCGGAGCCGCGAGCGCACGAAAGCGCCGCCCTTGCCCGGCTTCACGTGCTGGAAGTCGAGGATGCGCCACACCGAACCCTCGAGCTGGATGTGCATCCCGTTCCGGAACTGGTTCGTGGTGACGGTCTCGGCCACGGGCGGCGACTCTAGCTGACCGTCACCAAGTCTTTCGTCGAGCTCGTGAGGACCTCGGCGCCGTGCTCGCCGACGATCACGAGGTCCTCGATCCGGATCCCGCCGAGACCCTCGAGGTAGACGCCGGGCTCGACCGTCACGGCGTTTCCGGCGACCAGCGTGTCGCTCGACTCGCGCGAGAGACGCGGCGCCTCGTGCACCTGGAGCCCGACGCCGTGGCCGAGGCCGTGGCCGAACTTCTCGCCCAGGCCGGCCGCCTCGATCTTCTCGCGCGCGGCCGCGTCGGCATCCACGCCGGTGACGCCGGGGCGCACGGCCTCGAGCCCTGCGAGCTGGCCCTCGAGGCAGGTTTCGTAGGCGTGCTTCAGCTCGTCGGGCAGCGGCCCGGTTGCGAATGTCCGGGTGCAATCGGCGCAGTAGCCGTCGATCATCGCGCCTGCGTCGATCACGACGGTCTCGCTCGCCTGCAGCTCCCGGTCGGTCGGCCTCGCGTGCGGTCGGGCGCTGTTGGGCCCGGAGGCCACGATCGACTCGAACGAGGGAGCATCGGCGCCGAGCTCGTGGAAGAGCTCGTTGAGCCGCCAGGCCAGGTCTTGTTCGGTGCAGCCGACGAAACGCTCCTCGGCGAAGCGCTCGTATGCCTTGCTCGTGATCTCCCCCGCCCGCCGCAACGCATCCTGCTCGCCCGGGTCCTTGATCGCCCGCAGGGCTTCGACGAGGCCGCGCCGCGGGACGAGCTCGGCGGCGCCGCCGCTGAGGGTCTGCCACTCCGCGTAGCTGACCGCGTCCGCCTCGAAGCCGACCGGACCTTCGAGCAGCTCCGCGAGCGCCGCGTACAGCGAGCGCTTCGTCTCGACGAACTCGGTGCCCTCGACGGCGCGTGCCGCTTCGGCGTAGCGAAAGTCGGTGAAGAGCTGAACGCGCTCGGGCTCGACGAGCAGGGCCGCGTTCGAGCTCGAGAAGCCGACCAGGTAGCGAACGTTGACCGGGTTCGAGACCAGTAGCCGCTCCACCAGCGAGCGCCGGAGATCGCCGATGCGGCTCACGCGCGCCGCTCCGCCAGGAACGCGAGCGCCTCGCGATAGCCCTCGGGGCCCTTACCGAGGACGCGCGCGGCGGCGAGGTCGGCGACCACCGAGTGCCGCCGCCATTCCTCGCGCTCCTCGATGTTCGAGAGGTGCACTTCCACCACCGGCACCGTAAACAGCTCGACTGCATCGCGTACGGCGTAGCTGTAGTGCGTCCAGGCCCCTGGGTTGACGATCACGCCGCTGGCCCAGTCGAGCGCGTCGTGGCACCAGCCGATGTATTCGCCCTCGCTGTTCGTCTGGCGGCAGTCGGCCACGAGCTCGAGCTCGCGCGCCCAATCGTAGATCTTGCTCTCGAGCTGGTTCAGGCTGAGACCGCCGTAGAGCGCCGGGTCCCGGCGCTCGAGGACGTCGAGGTTGACGCCGTTGAGGATGGCGACTCGCACCGAGGCGACTCTAGTCGGCGATCAGCTCGTCGAGCGCCGCGCGCACCTGTGCTTCCGGGAGCTCGACGCCGGTCACGGGCTTGCCGGGCGCTTCGAGCAGCACGAGCCGCGGCGAGCCGTTGACGGACTTCTTGTCGCGCGCGAGCGCGGCCCAGGCGGCATCGCGGCTCACCTGCGCCGGTTGCGGTTGCAGCACCTCCTCGACGGTCGCCGTATCGAGACCGGACAGCCGCAGCGCCGCGAGCAGGCCGAGCGCGACCGCCTCGCCGTGGCTCATGCGGCGGTAGTCGGCGGCCGCTTCAAGCGCGTGCGCGAAGGTGTGCCCGAGGTTCAGCACGGCCCGCTCACCCTGCTCGTGCGGGTCGCGCAGGCACACCGCCGCCTTGTACGCGGCGCAGCGGCGCACGAGCTCCGTCTCCGGCAGCTCCCAAAGCGGCTCGCCCGCGAGCAGGCCCGTCTTGACCACCTCGGCCATGCCCGCCCGGCGCTCGCGCTCCGGCAGCGTCTCGAGCAGCACCGGGTCGATCGCGGTCGCCAGCGGCCAGTGAAACGCGCCGACAAGGTTCTTGCCCTCGGGAAGGTTGACCGCGGTCTTGCCGCCGATCGCCGCGTCGACCTGGCCGACGAGCGTCGTCGGCACCGCAATCCAGCCGACGCCGCGCAAGTACGTGGCGGCTGCGAACCCGGCGGCATCGGTTGTGCAGCCGCCGCCGAACGCGACGATCGTCCCGTCGCGCCCGAGCCGCAGCTCGCGCCAGAGCCGCTCGACAGCGCCAAGGCTCTTCGCCTCCTCGCCGCCCCGCAGCGCGTGCACTGGCCCTTCGATCGGCGGCCGATGTAGGCCGAGCACCGTCGCGTCGCCGATCACCTCCACCTCGCCGTCGGGCAGCAACTCAGGAAGCCGCGCGAGCGCGCCGTGCTCGACGACGATCCCCGCCGCGGCAAGTACGACGCCGTCTACGTCCTGCGCGACGGCGTCGGCCACGTCCGCGTACAGGGGACGCCGCCGCTCGAAGAGAGCGCGGAAGCTCTCCTCGTCGCGGGCAAGCGGCCGGCCGGTTCCGCCGACGCGCGTCCAGGCGATCCCGGGATCCCCGTCGAGGAGCACCGTCAGCGCCCGCTCGCGGAGCGCGCGCCGGATCGCCTCGGTCTCGACCGCGCCGCCTCCGAGCGCGACCACCGCCGGCCGCGCGTTGCGCAGCGTGTCGAGCGCCGCTTCGGCCTCGAGCACGCGGAACTCGGTCTCACCGCGCTGCGCGAAGAGCTCCGGGATCGTCAGCCTGAGCGTCCGCTCCAGCTCGCGATCCAGGTCGACGAAGGTGCGCCCGAGCCGCTCGGCAACCTGGATCCCGAGCGTCGTCTTCCCCGCGCCCATGAAGCCGACGAGCGCGACGTGGCGGTCTAGGGCGTGCGCCACGGGATCCGCTCGAGATACGCACGGAACGCGCCGCTGAAGTCCGCTAGCGAGTCGCCGCCGAACTTCTCCCGGGCCGCGCGGGCCAGCTCGAACGCGACCGCGGCCTCGGCGACGACTGCCAGGGCCTCGACGGCCGCGACGTCGCTGCGCTCGACGAGCGCCTCGCCGGGCTCGCCGGTCTCTAGGTCGACCGACCGTAGCGGCCGCATCAGCGTCGGGAGCGGCTTCATCGCGGCGCGCACGAGCACCGGCTCGCCGTTTGAGACGCCGCCCTCGATCCCGCCCGCGAAGTTCGTCTCTCGGTAGAGCGTCCCGTCGTCGCGGGCGAAGATCTCGTCGTGCGCCTCCGAGCCGCGCCGCTCGGCGAGCTCGAACCCGGCGCCGATCTCGACTCCTTTGACGGCCTGAATGCCCATCAGCGCGACGGCGAGCCGCGCGTCCAGGCGTTCGTCCTTCGAGGCGTACGAGCCGAGCCCCGGCGGCACGCCGTCGGCGCGCACCTCGACGACGCCGCCGACCGTGTCGCGCTCTGCGCGCGCGTCGTCGATCCGCTGCTCGAGCCCCCCGGTGACGACCTCGCCGCGGACACTCACCCCGATGTGCGTGAGCAGCGCCTTCGCCACCGAGCCGACAGCTACGGCGACCGCGGTCTGTCGCGCGCTCGCGCGCTCGAGCGCGTCGCGTGCGTCCGCGAGCCCGAACTTGAGGGAACCTGCGAGATCTGCGTGCCCCGGTCGAGGAAGCGTGACCGGCTTCGTCCCCTTGCCCGCCGGCTCACCCTCCGGCTGCCACGGATCCATACCCCACTCCCAGTTCGCGTGATCGCGGTTGCGCACGATGAGCGCAAGCGGGGTCCCGAGCGTGCGGCCGTGCCGGAGACCGGCGAGCACCTCGACCACGTCCTGCTCCAGCTGCTGCCGCGGGCTGCGGCCATAGCCCTGCTGCCGGCGCGCCAGGTCGGCGTCGATCGCCGCCCGCTCGAGCGCGAGCCCCGCCGGAAGGCCGCTCAGGATCGCGACGAGCGCAGGCCCGTGCGACTCGCCCGCAGTGACGAGGCTGAGCGTCATGTGGCTAAGCCTAGGGCGCCCCGCATCGCGCCGACAGGCGCCGGCCTGCCCGTCCAGAGCTCGAACGACGCCGCGCCCTGGCGAACCAGCGCCTCGAGCCCGTCGACGACGACCCGAGAGCCGGCCTCACGCGCAGCCGTCACGAGCACCGTCGGCGAACCGTCCACCCGATACGCGAGATCGACCACCGCGTGCTCTCGGCGAGGCGTGACGAGCAGCTCGTCGCGCACCGGCGTGGCGTTCACGATCAGATCGCAGCCCTCCGCGTCGGGCGGCCACTCGCCGCTCCGCGAGTACCAGCGCACCTCGTCAGGAAGCGCCGGCAAGAGCGCCTTCGCCGCGCCGCCCGCTCCGATCAGGCAAGCGCGCGCCGCGACGATTCCCACCACGATCTCCTGGTCGGTGTTGAAGCCGAGCACACGCCCGTCGCCGAAGACGAGCGTGTTCACGGCCTCGCCCTCGGCCTCGTCGCAGAGCGCGGCCGCGGCCTCCTTGTGCGGGATCGTGACGTTCGCGCCCGCATACCCCTGGGCCACGAGCTCCCGCACAGTCTCCGCGAGCGCTTCGGGCTCGACCTCCCGCGCCACGTACTCCCAGTCGAGCCCGACGGCCGCGAAGGCCGCGTTCTGCATCCGGGGCGAGAGCGACTCGGCCACCGGGTTGCCGAGCAGCGCGACCCTGCTCATCCGTAGCCGTGCGCGGCCTTGTAACGCTCGAACGCCGCGGAGCTCGCCGTGAAGAAGTGGTGCTTCTTGTCCGGCCTCGCGACGAAGAACAGGAAGCTCGTCTTCGCCGGGTGTGCTGCTGCCTGGAGCGAGGCGAGGCCCGGGCTCGCGATCGGCGTCGGGGTCAGGCCCGGGAACTTCCGCGTGTTGTACGGAATCGTGCTGTCGAGCTGGGACTGGTGGATCGACTCCGTCGGCGGGATGTCGAGTCCGTAGCGCAGCGTTGCGTCGATCCCCAGCGTCATGCCGCGATGCAGGCGGTTGTAGATCACCCCGGCGACGAGCTGCCGCTCCTCGGGCGCCGGCGTCTCCTTCTCGATCATCGACGCGATCGTCAGGACGTCGTACGGGGTCAGGTTCTTCGAGCGCGCGTACGCGAGATTCAGTTTCGCCCAGTTGAGCCGGAACGCCTTCAGCTGCGCGCCGACGAGCTGGGCCGAGGTCGTGCGCACCGTGAAGTCGTAGGTCGCCGGGAAGAGGAAGCCCTCGAGCGGATACGCCTTCGGCCCGAATCCCGGCTCGCGCCTCGGCCTCGCCGTAGCGGCAAGGTATGCCTTCGCCGTCAGGCGGACGTGCTTGCCCCGTTCGCGCTTCGCGATCGCCGCGACGACGGTCACGCGCTCGGCCATCTGCTTCCGCGTGAACCCTTCCGGGAAGACGACGCGAAACGGCTTCGGCCGCGCGAGGACCGTGGTCGGCGGTGGCGGCTTCGGCTTGTTGCTGCTGCCGCCGCTCGCGATTGCGAACCACGCAACCGCAAGGCCCGCGAGCAGGACCACGAGCGCGAGCAGGCGCCGCCGGTAGACCACCGACCGCGGTGTCCGCCTCGGCGGCCGCGGCCGCGGCGGCATCACTCCGCCGCGGCGCTCGACCACGCGAGATAGCTCGACAGCAGGTGGGCCGCGGCACGCGCGTCCTCGGGTGCGTCCGCCGAGCCGTGGCTGGAGGCAAGGCCGGTCGTGAAGCGCTCGTCGTAGCTCTCGACCGGGACGTCGAGCTGCGCCCGCAGCGCCTCGACGAACGCGTCGGTCTCGCGCGCCTGCGCCCCGTGCTCGCCGCGCAGGGTCAGCGGCAGGCCGACAACCACGCGCTCGGCGCCCTCGTCGCGCACGATCTGCGCGAGCTGCTTGAGCCCCGCCTCGCTCGCGGCCTGCTCGACCACGCCGAACGGGCGTGCGATCGTGCCCGTCGGATCCGAGACCGCGACGCCGGTCCGAGCCGACCCGTAGTCGAGCGCGACCACTCTCACGCGAGCGCCTCGCGCAGCGCCTCCTCCGCCTTCGCGAGCGCGTCGCCGAGCTTCTCCGGGTTCTTGCCGCCGGCGCGCGCCATCGTCGCGCGCCCGCCGCCGCCACCGCCGACCTCGGCCGCCGCCGCGCGGATCACGGCGACCGCGTCGAGCCGGCCCTCAAGCGAGCTGTCGAAGTTCGCGACCAGGTGCACCCGTCCCTCCTCGCTCGCGCCGAGCACGACCGCGGCCGGCGCGCGCTGCTGCTTGATGCGGTCAGACTCCTCGAGCAGCACCTCGGCGTCGACGCCGCTCGCGCTGCCGACGAAGACGTTCACGCCGCCGATCGACTCGTCGCGGTGCGGCTCGACCTGGACGTCGACCTTCTCCTCGCGCCGCGGGCCTTCTTTGCGCACCCGCTCGAGCTCCGCGCGCAGCTCGTCGGCCTCGTGCGCGCGCCCGTGCAGCAGCGCGTATGCCTCAACGGACGTGACAGCTTCGACCCGGCGCGTGCCGGAACCGACCGAGCTCTCGGAGGTGATCACGAACGGGCCGATCTCGGCCGTGGCCCGCACGTGCGTGCCGCCGCAGAGCTCGCGCGAGTAGCCGGCGATGTCGACCACGCGCACTTCGTCGCCGTACTTCTCGCCGAAGAGCATCATCGCGCCGAGGTTCCGCGCCTCGGCGATGGGGACGATGTACCCGCGCACCGGGAGGTTGCGGAAGATCGCCTCGTTCACGCGGCGCTCGATCTCCGCACGCTCGTCGTCGGTCACCGCCTGCGGGTGGGCAAAGTCGAAGCGCAGCTTGTCGGGGCGAACCGCGGATCCGGCTTGCCGCGCGTGGTCGCCGAGCACCTCCTGCAGCGCCTTGTGGAGGAGGTGCGTCGCCGTGTGGTTGGCCATCGTCGGGAAGCGCTCTTGCCACGGGACTACCGCGCGCACGCGCATCCCGGCCTTGAAGCCCTCGCCCTCGAAGGTCAGCACCTGGTCGTCCGCGGGGAGCCGCGTCGCGGCCACGAGCTCGGCTCGGGCGCCGGTCTCCTCGTCCTCGATGAAGCCGGGGTCGCTGACCTGCCCGCCGCCCTCGGGGTAGAAGGGCGAGGCCTCGAGCTTCGCCTGGAAGCGACCGTCGCCCAGATCCTCGTACGCGAGAATCGCCGTCAGCGACTCGGTCTTCTCGTAGCCGACGAACTCGCTGCGCACATCGCCGCTGACGCGGACCTCGACCTCCTGCACCGACTTGCGCGACCGCGTCCGCTGCTCCTCCATCCGCTCGTGGAAGCCGTCATCGTCGACCGGCAGGCCGCGCTCGCGGGCGAGCTCCTGCGTCAGCTCGAGCGGAAAGCCGTACGTGTCGTGGAGGCGGAAGGCCTCCTCGCCCGAGATCTCGCCGTCGGCCGCGGCCTCTTCGAAGAGCGTGAGGCCCCGCGCCAGCGTCTCGCCGAACCGTTCCTCCTCGGCGGTGAGCACGCCGGCGAGCTCGTCCTGCTTGGCGGCAACCTCGGGGTACGCCTCACCCATCTGCTCGACCACGACCGCGGCGAGGCCCGCGAGGAACGGCGCGTCGAGTCCGATTCGGCTCGCCTGCTGCACGGCGCGGCGGATCACCCGCCGCATGACGTAGCCGCGGCCCTCGTTCGACGGCGCCACGCCGTCGGCGGCGAGGAAGGTCATCCCGCGGCCGTGGTCGGCGAGGATCCGGTGAGCCTTCGTCGCCTGCTCGCTCTCGCCGTAGGCGACTCCCGACTGGTCGGCGATCCAGCGCATGATCGCCTGATAGCCGTCGGTGTCGTAGACCGAGTCGGCCTGCTGGAGGATCCGCGCGCCGCGCTCGAGCCCGAGACCCGTGTCGATGTTCTGCTTCGGCAGCGGCGTCAGCGAGCCGTCGGCGTGCAGCTCGAACTCCATGAAGACGAGGTTCCAGAACTCGAGGAAGCGCTCGCACTTGCAGCCAGGCTGGCACTCGGCGCGGCCGCAGCCGACCTCCTCGCCCCAGTCGAAGAAGATCTCCGAGTCCGGCCCGCAGGGGCCCGGGCCGCCGACCGACCAGAAGTTGTCCGCCCGCGGCAGGCGCACGATCCGCTCCAGCGGCATGCCCTGCTTCTCCCAGGCCGCGACCGCGACGTCGTCCTCCCCGAGGCCGAGCTCCGGGTCTCCAGCGAAGACGCTCACCCAGACCCGGTCGAGGTCGAGCTTCATGCGCTCGAAGATGAACTCCCAGGCGAGCTCGACCGCGCCGTCCTTGAAGTACTGGCCGAACGAGAAGTTGCCGAGCATCTCGAAGAAGGTCAGGTGGTAGGTGTCGAGCCCGACGGAGTCGATGTCCGGCGTGCGGAAGACCTTCTGCACGGTCGTCAAGAGCGGCGCGGGCGGCTCCTCGAAGCCGAGGAAGTACGGCATCAGCGGCTGCATCCCGGCCGAGATCAGCAGGGTGGAACGATCGTCCGCGCGGGGAATCAGCGAGCACGAGGGCGCGAAGGTGTGTCCCTTCGACTCGAAGAACTCGCGGTAGCCCGCGCGCAGCTCGGCGGTGGTCTTCACGCCTAGGTGGGGCTCGCCTGCTCCTCGGCGGCGATCTCATCGCGGATCTTCTCGAGCGAGCGGCGAATCAGCCGCGAGACGTGCATCTGCGAGATCCCGACCTGCTGCGCGATCTGCGACTGGGTCAGGCCCTCGAAGAAGCGCAGGTGCAGGATCCTCCGCTCGCGCTCGTCGAGCACGCGGAAGCCCGGCGCCAGCACCGCCCTGTCCTCCGAGACCTCGTACTGGTGCTCCTCCGTGCCGAGCGACTCGAGCGGGTCGAGCTCGCCGTCCTCGTCGTGGCCACCGGAGCCCGCAGAGAGCGAGAGCGAGCTGTACGCGCGGCCGCTCTCGAGCGCCTCGAGCACTTCCTCGTCGGTGACTCCGGCGGCCTTCGCAAGCTCCGGGATCGTCGGCGAGCGCCCGAGCTGGACGGTCAGCTGCTCCATGTGGCGCGAGAGTTGGATGTTCAGCTCCTGCAGGCCGCGTGGAACGCGGACCGACCAGCCGCGATCGCGGAAGTGGCGCTTGATCTCGCCGATGATGTTCGGCGTCGCGTACGTCGTCAGCTCGACGCCGCGGTTGACGTCGAAGCGGTCGATCGCCTTGATCAGGCCGATCGCCCCGATCTGGACGAGATCCTCGAGCTGCTCGCCGCGGTAGGAGTAGCGACGGGCAAGCGAGCGCACGAGCGACATGTACTGCTCGATCAGCTTGGCGCGGGCGGCGAGATCGCCGTGCTCGTGGTAGCGACGAAGCAGAGCCTTGTCGCTCTCCTGCATCAGGTGGCACCTCCTCCTTTCGCCAGGTCCTTCCTGAGCTCGAGCCAGCCGTCGCCGCCGAGCTCGTAGTGGTCGACCACCGTGTCGAGCACGCGGCGCAGCGTGACGCCGTCGCCCGCGTTGCTCTCGAGCTCGGTCCGGAGGCCGTCATTCGAAAACGGGCCTACGCGCGTGACGATCGCGCCCTCGTCGAGGCGGAGCTTGACGGTGACCTCGCCCTCCTCGGCCGCGTGCTCGAGGACGGCATCGAGTGCGGTCTCGAGGTCGTCGATGCTCTCGAAGGTGAGGTTCAGGCGCGCGGCGACACCGCCGAGCACGAGGTGCGCCACCTCGTGGAACGGCTCTTCACGCGGAATCGTGAGAGTGATCTCGTCGCCGGTCATTCGCCCTGGGATTCGAACGCGGGAACAGGACGAAAGGTTTCTGCAGGATCCGCAACGATCGTTCCGGATCCGACGACCGCGTCACGGTCGTAGAGCACGGCTTCCTGCCCGGGCGCGACCCCGTAGGCGGGCTGGTCGAGCAAAAGCCGAAAACCGCCGTCGCTCTCCGCGATGACACGTGCGCCGACAGCCGGCGAGCCGTAGCGCAGCTTGAGCTCGGCGCGCTCGACGGGCAGGTGCAGGCGGCCTCGGACGGTCACCTCCGGTGTCGCCAGCGCGGCGTGCGGACCGACGACGACGGTGTTCGTGCTCGCCTCGCTGCGGAGCGCGTAGAGCGGCTCGGCGGCCGGGACGCCGAGGCCCTTGCGCTGGCCGGGCGTGAACCGCCAGAAGCCGCCGTGGCGGCCGACCTCCTTGCCGGCCTCGTCGACGAGCGGGCCGTCGGCTGCGGCGAGCCCGTGCCGACCGAGGAAGTCCCGGTAGTCGCCGCCTGCCAGGAAGCACGCCTCCTGGCTCTCGGCGCGCGAGGCGGCCTCGAGCCCGCCTCGTTCGGCCTCGGCACGGGTCTCGTCCTTGCTCTGTTCGCCCAGCGGGAACCAGAGCCGCCCGAGAAAACGCGGGTCGAGCTTCGCGAGCATGTACGACTGATCCTTGCGCGCGTCGGCGGCGCGCGCGAGCAGCAACCGTCCCTCACGCTCGACGATCCGTGCGTAGTGCCCGGTCGCGAGCCTCCCTGCGCCTGCGCGCTCGGCGAACGCGAGCAGCTCGGCGAAGCGGAAGCTCCCGTTGCAGCGAATGCAGGGGTTTGGCGTCAGTCCCTTGGCGTAGCCGCGCACGAACGGCTCTACGACGGCGCGCCGGAACTCCTCCCGCAGATCGAGCGTCACGTGCGGGATCCCGAGCCGGTGGCAGGTCGCGCGGGCGGCGAGCACAGCCTCGGGCGAGCAGCAGGCCCGCTCGGAGTCAGGGCCGCGCGGGTCGAGCCACAGCCGCAAGGTCACCCCGATCGCGCCCTCCCCGGCCCGCAGAAGGGCGACCGCGCTGTCGACGCCACCGCTCATCGCGACGGCGACGCGGCCCGGCTCGGGCTCTGCCCAAAAGACCGGCGCGAGCGCGTTCGCAAGCGCGTCGACCGCGAGCTCGTCGCCACCGACCGCCGCCGCCTCGAGCAGCGTCAGCCCGTCGAGCGGGCGGTCGAGCCCGGGCGCATCCGCCGCCACGATCCGGTCGTCCTCGACGGTGAGTCGAACGAGCGCCCAGCGCCCGTCCCTCGAAGCGTCGCCGGCGACTTCGACCATGAACCCAGGCTAGCGATGAACGCGGGGGAACCGGATGGTTCCCCCGCGCCACTCCAGCCTGCCGGTATCTCGAGGCCTGTTGTGAACCTGGACAAGCCAGGTGGGTGCCGCGTCTCCTCCGGTGCCAAAGCACCTCGGGTGGAACGTCAGCTCCCTCTCTCTTGGTGTTGGTTCTACAGAGAAACCCCGAGCACGTACAGGCTCGACTGGACTCACTGTAGCTCGCGAAAGACTCAGCGGGCGAAGACCCACCGGATGCGCTGCACCCCGTCGATCCCGAGCTCCTCCGCGAGCTTCGGCGTGAGGTCGAACTTGCGGCCCGGGAGCACCGGCCTCCGGTCGATCACGCGCGTGAGGATGTGCGGGCTGTTCCTGTACGAGACGTAGACGAGGATCCCGCACGGGAGGACGGAATCGACCACGCCTTCCGTGCCCGGCGTGAGCAGGTAGCCGCAGCGAGTCCGCCGTCCGTAGCGGGGGCGCTCCGCTCCCGCCAATGCGGTGTACCAGCTTCCACCGGCCACCGGAACCGGCTGCGGCAGGCCGGTGATCGGCTGGCTGCTGCCGTGGGAGGTGAGCGCGAGCGCCACGGTCGCCGCGAGCAGCGCGATTCCCGCAAGCGCGACCTGGCGCTGCACCGATGCAGCACTCACGTCAGGATTCCCGCCAGCTCCGCGCCGAAAGCGTCGCGCACGAGCTGGTCGAACTCGAGCGGGAGGTTGCCCGCCGCGTCCGAGAATTCCCGCATATGAAGCAGCAACAGCGTCCGCTCTTCCGCGCGCGAGTCGCCGTTCATCGCCTCGGCCAGGCTCTCGAGCTCCCAGAGATTCCAGGTGCGCGGCGTCGAGTCGTGCAGTGCGAGCGAGACGACGACGGGCTCCGGCTCGGGCTCCGGAGGTGGCGGAGGCGCGGCTGCGAGGAACCGGCGGCGCTTGGACTCAGGCTCAGGTGCCGGCTCTGACTCTGGCGCGGGGTCTGGCTCAACTTCGGCCTCCGGCTCGGCGACAGCCTGCGGTTCGGGCTCGGAGCTCCGGTGCGTACGCTTCGACCCGCTGCGCTCGACGAGCGCGACCAGGAGCCAGGCACCGAACATCGTGACTGCGATCCAGATCGTGTCGAAGCCTGCGAGGCCCGCCGCTGCTGCGATCAGCACCAGGAAGGCGGCCTCGAGCAGGAACCGGATCAGCGAGAGCGGCAGCTTCACCCGCCCCGCTCCTCACGCTCCTCCGCGTCGGCGTCGGAATCGGCCGCACCGAAGAGCTCCGCCACCTCGTGCGCAGCCCGGCTCGACTGCGGCGCCGAGCGTCGCGGCAGCAGCTTCACGTGCCGGGGCGGTGAGGGCGCCGCCGGTTCCTCCTCGCGCTCGCGGCGACGAAGCAGCGAGCGACGGCGGCGGCGGGGCGGCGGTGTCAGCGTGTCGTCGAGCCGCTCGTCCTCGACGCTCTCCTCAGGCTCGGGCTCGGGCTCGGGCTCGGGCCGCTCCTCGGGCGGCGCTACGACGGTCCGCTCCTCCGGCATCGGCCACGCCGCCGGCTCGTCCTCAGCTGCCGGGCCCTCGGGACGCTGCGGCAACAGGTACGACAACGGCGTCCTGGCAATCCGCTCGGCGGTGAACTCGGCCACTGCGACGAGCACCCACGCGACCGCCATCACGAGGACGATCAGCGCCGGTCGGAGGTCGGCGAGGCCCGCCCCGATCGCCAGCAGGACGAGGAAGAGCGCCTCGAGCGCGAAGCGGAGACCGAGCCGGCCCGGCAACATGGGGCGAGCCTAGCCGGTGCTCTCGTCTTCGCCCTGCGGCCCGGCGTCCGTCTCGTCGCCTTCCGACGATGCGGGCTCCGGAGAGACCGGCGGCTCCTCGGTCTCCGCCTCTGGCTCCGGCTCGGGCTCGGGCTCGGGAACGGCTTCGGGCTCACGCAGCGGCGGCGATGCGGCGGCGGATGCTCCGGTCCCCCGGCTCGACTCGGCGGCCGCGGTGGCGGCAGTGACGATCGACTGCGCCACGCGGTCGATCGCGTCGTCGCCGAGACCGGCTGCCGCGAGCAGCTGCTCCGCGCCGTCCTGCGCACGGCTGATGATCGCGCCGGCCTGGCCGCGAGCCCACTCGAGCGTCTGCTCGACCTCGGCGCGCGTCGCATTCGTGAGCTCGGTCGCCTGGTGCCGCGACTGCTCGAGCAGTCGCGCCGCACGCGACTCGGCCTCGGTGACCTCCTGTGAGGCCTGCTGTTGCGCCTCTTGCAGCGTCTGGCGCGACTCGCTCTTGGCCGCATTCAGCATCTCGGCGCGCTGACGCTCGCTCTCCTGCTTGTACCGGTCGACGTCGGCCTGACGCTCTTGGAGCTCACGCTGGCGGCGGGTGACCTCCTCCTCGGTGCGGCGAAGCTGCGCGGCCGAAGCGGTCTGCGCGTCGCGCTCGATCGTGTCGGCCATCTCGGCCGCGGCGCGGATCATGTGGAGCGCGTCCATGCGGACGGCGTGACCGGTCGGCTCGGTGCCACTCTGGCCGGCGGCCTGGAGCACGCGGAGCTGCACCTGCAGCTGCGTCGTATGGCGGCGGAAGGACTCGAACGCTTCGCGGACCTTCTCCCGGTCGAACCCGTCGGCCGCGCTCGGCAGGTCCTCGACGCGAGGCAGCGAGGTCAACTGCGACGCTCGTTCCCGGCCTTCGCTTGCCATGCCTCACCGCCCCTCTGCTCGACGTTCGACCGAAACGAAAGTATGACTGCTGCAGCGGCGCGCGTCAGTCCGCCTGCGGCAGGACTTGAATTCCGAGCTCGGCCAGGATCTCCTGCGCGATCGGCGTCGGTGCACCCGTCAGCGGATCCGATCCGCTCGCCGGCTTGGGGAAGGCCACCACCTCGCGGATGTTCTGCTCGCCGGCGAGCAGCGCGACGAACCGCTCGATCCCCATCGCGAACCCGCCGTGCGGCGGGGCTCCCATGCGCAGCACCTCGAGCAGGAAGCCGAAACGCTCCTCCGCCTGCTCCGGCGTGATGCCCATGGTCGAGAAGACGCGCTGCTGGATGGCCGGGTCATGGATCCGGATCGAGCCCGAGCCGAGCTCCCACCCGTTCCAGACGAGGTCGTAGGCCTGGCTGATCGCGCGGCCGGGGTCGGTCTCGACCAGATCCTCGTCTCCCCGCTTCACGCCGGTGAAGGGGTGATGGCTGAACGTCCAACGCTCGCCGTCGTCGTCCCACTCGAAGAGCGGGAAGTCAGTCACCCAGAGGAACTCGTCGCGCGTCTCGTCGATCAGCCCGAGCTCTCGGCCGAGGTGGTTCCGGACCGCCGAGAGCACGCGCGCTACCTGGCCTGGCTCCCCGGCCCCGAAGAGCACCGTCGAGCCGGGCTGCTCCGGCCGCACCGCCTCGATCGTCTCGGCCGCTAGGAACTTCGCGATCGGCGAGCGCACCTCGCCCTCCTCGCCGAAGACGAGATACGCGAGTCCCTTGCCGCCCCACTCCTTCGCAAGCTCCTCGAGCGACGAGAGCTCCGCGCGCGAAAGCGCCTGAGGCACTGTCAGGTACTGGACGCTCGGCGCCTGCGCGAAGACCTTGAACTCCGAGTCGCGCGTCTGCTCGGTCAGGTCGTAGAGCTCCAGGCCGAAGCGCAGGTCGGGCTTGTCCGAGCCATACCGCGCCATCGCCTCGTGCCAGGTGAGCCTCCGAAACGGCCGCTCCGGCGGTGTGCGGCCGAGCGCCTCGAAGGACGCGACGACCGCGCCCTCCAGCGTCTCCCACACGTCCTCGCGCGTCGGGAACGCGAGCTCAAGGTCGAGCTGGCGGAACTCGAACTGCCGGTCGGCGCGGAGATCCTCATCCCGGAAGCACGTCGCGATCTGGTAGTAGCGCCCGAAGCCGGCGACCATCAGCGTCTGCTTGAAGAGCTGCGGCGACTGCGGCAGCGCGAAGAAGCTGCCCGGCTTGAGCCGTACCGGCACGAGGAAGTCGCGCGCTCCCTCCGGCGTCGCCCGGGTCAGGTTCGGCGTCCAGACGTCGACGAAGCCCTGCTCGTCCATGAAGCGGCGGATCGCCGCGACCACCGCGGCCGAGAGACGGAGGTTCCGCTGCATCGGCTCGCGGCGCAGGTCGAGGTAGCGGTAGCGCAGGCGCGTGCCCTCCTCGACGTTCTCCTCGTCCAGCTGGAAGGGGAGCGGCTCGGAGCGCGAGACGATCTGGAGGTCGTCGACCTGGAGCTCGACCTCTCCGGTCGGAAGGCCGGGATTCACTGCCTCGGGCGCGCGCGCGGCGACCTCGCCCTCGGCGCGGAGCACGAACTCGTTGCGGATCCCGTGCGCGACCTCGGCCGCCGCCGGGGCCCGCTCCGGGTTGATCACGAGCTGGGCGAGGCCGCTCTCGTCGCGGAGGTCGACGAAGACGAGTCCCCCGTGGTCACGCCGGGTTGCAACCCAGCCCGCGAGCGCCAGCCGCTGGCCGACTTGCTCCTTGCGCAGCTCACCCGCCTTCAGGTCACGCCACTTCATCCGTGCAGCCTTTCAGCGAGCTCTGCGGTCGCAACCTGCTCGTCGTCCCGGCCGGGCCGGCGCACGCTCGACTGCTCCGGCCCCCACTCGACGATCGTCTTCGCACCGAGGCGGCGCGCATGCGTGAGCTGGCCCTTGAGCGAACGGCCGGCGTAGTCGACCTCTGCGCTCAACCCGCGCCGCCGCAGCTCCTGGACGAGCGGCAGCACCCGCGGCTTCGAGGCGGCGTCCTGCACTGCGATGAAAACGTCGAGCTCGTCGGGGTCGGGATTCACGCCCTCCTCGTCAAGCGAGAGCAGCAGGCGCTCGATCCCCGCGCCGAAGCCGATCCCGGGCGTGGGCTGGCCTCCGAGCTCGACGATCAGGCCGTCGTAGCGGCCGCCGCCGCAGATCGAGCTCTGCGCACCGATCGCCTCGTCCACGAACTCGAAGGTCGTGCGCGTGTAGTAGTCGAGCCCGCGCACGAGGGTCGGCGTGAGGGTGAACTGGACGCCGTAGTTCTCGAGGTGCGCCTTCACCGCTTCGAAGTGCGCGCGACACTCGTCGCAGAGCGCGTCGCCGATCTTCGGCGCCTCGGCAAGAGCCGCCTGCACCCGCTCGCTCTTGACGTCGAAGACGCGCAGCGGGTTCGTCGCCCGTTTCTGCCGCGCGTCGTCGTCGAGCACGTCCTCGTGGTCGTCGAGCCAGGCCGTCAGCTCCTCGAGGTACTGCGGCCGGCAGCTCTCGTCGCCGATCGAGTTGAGCTGGAGCTCGTACTTCGCGATCCCGAGGCGCGCGAGCAGCTCGTCGTAGAGCTGGATCAGCTCGGCGTCGATCGCCGGGTCGGCCGAGCCGATCGCCTCGACGGAGAGTTGCCAATGCTCGCGGTAGCGCCCTCGCTGCGGAGCGGCGTAGCGGTACATCGAGGCGATCGTGTAGAGCTTGACCGGCTGAGCTTCGCGGTGCAGGCCGTGCTCGAGGTAGGCGCGGGCGATCGGCGCGGTGCCCTCCGGGCGCAGCGTCAGCGAGCGGCCGCCGCGATCCGCGAAGGTGTACATCTCCTTCTGGACGACGTCGGAGCCTGCACCAGAGGTGCGCTGGAAGAGCGCCGTGTCCTCGAAGGCCGGCGTCTGGATCGGCCGGTAGCCGTACAGGGAACAGAGACGTTCGGCCTCGCCCGTGACCAGCCTCCAGAGCGACTGCTCGGCCGGGAGGATGTCGTGGGTGCCCTTCGGCGCCTCGAAGGTGGTCACGAGGCGCGGAGCGGAGCGAGGAACGGGTTGCCGGCGAGCTCGGCGCCGAGCGTCGTCGCCGGGCCGTGTCCCGGGTAGACGGCCGACTCGGGCGGAAAGCGCTCGCTGAGCATGCGGATCGACTCGACGAGCGTCTCCCAGTCGGCGCCCGGAAGGTCGGTGCGGCCGACCGATCCGGCGAAGAGGACGTCGCCGGAGAAGAGGCACCCGTCCGCGTAGTAGGCGAGGTGTGCCGGCGAGTGGCCCGGCACCTGCAGCGTCTCGAAGGAGATTCCGGCCAGCTGCAGCGTCTCGTCGCCCTTCAGGAAGGTGTCGGCCGTGTAGCCGCGCGCGATCACGCCCGCCGGCACGAGGTCGGCGAGGTTCTCGAGCAGCGCGCGCTCGTCCTCCGCCATGTAGACGGGAGCGCCGGTGGCTTCGGCGAGGTCGGCGACGGCGATCAGGTGGTCCCAGTGGCCGTGCGTGATCAGGATGGCGGCACAGCTCGCGCCGGCGTGCGCGACCTCGAGGCACAGCTGTGGCGCGTCGCCGGCCGGGTCGACGACGACCGCTTCGGCCGCGCTTCGACTCGCGCGAACGACGTACGTGTTCGTCCCGATCGGACCGAGCTCATAGCGGTCGACAACGAGGTTGCTGGGGGTGCTCACGGGAGCGTGAGTCTAACCGCGCTTGCTCGCCGCTCTCGGACGCGAGAGTGCCTTTGGTTCAGGCGCACCCGGCCTCCTCCCCACTGCGAGCCTACCGCCGGATAGCGCGCGTGTCTGTGCCCCGACTGTGCCGAAACCGTGACTGTGTGAGACGCGCGCGAGGCGGGTACTGCCACGGCGATGCAGAGCTGGAACCTGCGCGAGATCGAGCTCCAGGGTGGAAGCCGTTCGCCGGTCGTGCTCGATTCCGATCACGCGGCGCGAGCCGTGCTCATCGGCCTGGAGCCCGGGCAGGAGCTCGGCGACCACGAGGTCAAGGAGCGCGCGTTCATCCTCGTCGTCGAGGGCGCCGTGCGAGTCGAAACCGGCGGCGAAGTCGTCGACGCGGCTGCGGGGACGCTCTTCCGCTTCACGCCCGAGGAGCGGCATGCCGTTTCCAGCGGCGACGGTGCCCGACTGTTGCTCTTCCTCGCTCCGTGGCCGGGCGCCGGCCACTACCGCGGCGGGGACGCCACGCCTAGCGCTTCCGACTAAGTCCGCTCGGCGGGACCTGCTGCCCTGTACGGCGCAGGTACGACCGGTACATCGCGCGGTCCATCAGGTACATGAACGGCACGAAGAAGGCCGTGTAGACGGCGGACACGGCGAGCCGCCCGATCAGCGCCTGATGGCTGTTGATCACAGAGAAGGCGACGAAAATCAATGGGGCGAAGAGCAGCGCGCGCTTGCCGGTGCGCTGCCACGAGGGCGGGGAAACCGGCTTGACGGCGCGCGCGTCGCGCGACTTTTGCGCCGGCCGCTTCGTCTCGCGCTTGCCGTTCCGCTTCGAGCCGCGATCCTCGACGCCATCCGGCTCGACCTCGAGCTCGCGGCCGGACTCGTCGACGTAGACGAACTCGTACTGGTGGCGCAGGTCCTTCTGGCGCTTGCGTCGCTGCTTCCGCGTCGGCATCGGCGCAAGCCTAGCGCGGAGTCAGCGCGTCCAGGCCGGCGTACCGCGGTGCACGACGGCGGCGACGAGGTCACCGCCCAGGTGGTACGCGAGGTGCCGCCAGTCGGGCGCGTCGAGCAGCACGAGATCCGCGTCCAAGCCAGGCGCGAGACGCCCACGACGGTCGGCGAGATCGAGTACGTGGGCAGCGTTGATGGTGCACGCGCTGAGCGCTTCGGCCGGCGAGAGGTGGAGCTGCGTGCACGCGAGCGAGCACACGAGCGGCAGGCTCTCGCAGAACGCGCTCCCGGGGTTGAAATCGGTGGCCAGCGCGATCGCGGCGCCCGCGTCGACGAGCGAGCGCGCCGGCGGCATCGGACGGTCGAGGAAGAGCGCGCTGGCCGGAAGGAGGACGCCGACGACATCGCTCGCGGCCAGCTTGCGGACGCCTTGCTCGCTCGTTGCCTCGAGGTGGTCGACCGAGCGCGCCCCGAGCTCGACCGCGAGGCCGACGGCGCCGAGCTCGTTGAACTGGTCGCCGTGCAGCCGAAGCGCGAGGCCGGCGCCTCGGCAGGCCTCGAGGTACCGCCGTGCCTGGACGATGCCGAACGCGCCTTGCTCGACGAAAACGTCGGCCGCTTTCGCGACGTGCACAACTTCCGGCAAGACCTCCTCGAGGGCGAAGTCGAGGTATGCGTCGGCGTCAGCGAACTCCGGTGGGACGGCATGCGCGCCGAGCCAGGTCGGGACACCGCCCGCAGCGGCAACGGCCCGGAGCGAGGCGAGCTCCGTCTCGCGGTCGAGCCCGTAGCCCGACTTTCCCTCGAAGGTCGTCGTGCCGGCGCGGAGCATCCACCTGCGGTGCGTCTCGATAGCAGCGGCGAGCTCGCGATCGCTCGCTGCGCGCGTGGCTCGTACCGTCGAGAGGATGCCGCCGCCCGCGGCGTGGAGCTCCTCGTAGCTCGCCCCGGTCGCCCGAAGGGCGAACTCGTCGACTCGATCGCCGAGGAAGCAAGGATGCGTGTGGCAGTCGACGAGGCCGGGAATCGCGCAGAGGCCGGAGCCGTCGAGCTCCTCGATCTCCCCGCCCACTGCCTCGAGGTCGCGCATCCGCCCGACGGCGGCGATCTGCTCTCCCTCGCAGAGGACGAAGGCATCCTCGATCACGTCGACGTCGCCGAGCGAGCCTCCCCGCAGTGGCGCCGCCTCGGACGCGGACGGCGTGGCGAGCTGCGCGAGATCGCGCACGAGGAGCTTGCGAGCGCCCTCCTCGGCGCGGCTGCTCATGCGGGCCGGGCCGGCGGCGGCATGGGCAGCTCGAGCCCGTGCTCGTCCGCGGCGGCCACCGCGTCGGCGTAGCCGGCGTCGGCATGACGCAGCACTCCGGTTCCGGGGTCGGCCGTCAGCACGCGCTCGAGACGCTCTGCCATCTCGTCGCTGCCGTCGGCGAGCACCACCATCCCCGCATGGATCGAGTTGCCGATCCCGACGCCTCCGCCGTGATGCACGCTTACCCACGTCGCTCCCGCCGCGACGTTCACCAGCGCGTTCAGGATCGGCCAGTCGGCGATCGCGTCGGAGCCGTCCTGCATCGCCTCCGTCTCGCGGTACGGCGAGGCGACCGAGCCGGAGTCGAGGTGGTCGCGGCCGATCACGACCGGCGCTTTCACCTCGCCGCTCCTGACGAGGTCGTTGATCGCGAGGCCGGCGCGGGCCCGGTCGCCGTAGCCGAGCCAGCAGATCCGGGCGGGCAGGCCCTGAAACGCGATGCGGTCAGGCGCGACGGTCAGCCACTTCTGCAGCGCCACGTCATCAGGGAACAACTCCAGGAGCCGCCGGTCGATGGCGGCGATGTCGTCCGGGTCTCCGGAGAGCGCAGCCCAGCGAAACGGACCGATCCCGCGACAGAAAAGCGGCCGGATATAGGCCGGGACAAAGCCCGGGTATG
>JBBRYF010000006.1:0-142733 GCA_038237925.1 Gaiellales bacterium
TATCAGTCGTCGTGCCAACGGCGTTGCTGATTAGCCACGTCTGGATGGGATAACCGCTGAAAGCATCTAAGCGGGAAGCCCACCTCGAGATGAGGCTTCCCATCCCCTAGAGGGAGTAAGGGCCGTGGGAGACCACCACGTAGATAGGCGGGACGTGTACGCGCAGCAATGCGTTCAGCGGACCCGTACTAATTGCCCGAGGTCTTGATTTAGAACTCGTTGTCGCTGCTATGGAGTTTTGAGGGTGTACGCTACGCGTTCCGGAATCGCCTAGGGAAAGGTTTCCAGGATCAGCTAGAACGATTTACAAGTTTCGGCGGTGATAGCGGCGGGGGTACACCTCTTCCCATTCCGAACAGAGAAGTTAAGCCCGCTCGCGCCGATGGTACTCGGAGGGCAACCTCCCGGGAGAGTAGGTCGCCGCCGACTATTTGCTACACGAAGGGCCGCTTTCGAGCGGCCCTTCGGCGTTCAAGCTAGGCAGCACGGAGCTTCTCGCGCCAGTCGGGGTCGAGCTCCCGCAGCCGACGGATGCGCTCGCCGACGGGCGGATGCGTGACGAAGAGCCCCGCGAGGCCTTCCTCTGCGAATGGATTGAGCGTATAGAGCGGCTCGGTGGCCGGGCTCGCCCGGAACTCGACCAGCTCTGCCGCCTGCTCGAGCCGGAGAAGGGCGTCGGCAAGTCCGTGCGGCGATCCACAGATCACAGCGGCAGCCCTGTCGGCGGCAAACTCACGCTTTGGCGAGAGCAGCAGGTGCACGATCGCCGCGGCAAGCGGACCGAGCACGAACAAGAGTCCGCGCTGCAGCCAGCCGCCGATGCGGCTTGTCTCGATGAGCGCGGCTGCGACGACGACTGCCGCCGTCTGCACGAGCACGTCGCGGTTGCGGATGTGCGCCAGCTCGTGCGCTAGCACGCCCTCGAGCTCCGCCGGCGGAGCGGCAAGGAGCAGCCCGCGGCTGACCGCGATCGCGCCACCGCGCGGGCCGCGGCCCGCTGCGAGCGCGCGCGGGTGCCCGTCGGGCAGCAGGTAGAGGCGCGGCCTCGGCACTCCCGCGCGCGAAGCCAGGCGTGCCGTCGTCGCGTGGAGCGCCGGCGACTCGCCGACCTGGAGCTCCCGTGCGCCGACCAGGCCGAGCACGACGCGCTCGCCGTACCAGTAGGCCGCGAATGCGACGAGGAGCGCGAAGAACACGAGCAACGAGACCAGGCGGTAGCCGCCGATCGGCCACCCGATCGCGGCGACGACCGCGCACCCGCCGGCGACCAGCAGCCAGGTCTTGAGGAGGTTCCACGCGACGAGCAGGCGCCCGCTCACGCGCTCAGCCCTCGTCCGGCTGCTCGTCCTCGTCCAGGCCCCGCGGCGGCCAGTCGGGCTCCGGCGCGTCGCAGCGGCTCGAACAGTGAAGCGACGCGATGTTCTGCAGCGGGATCAGGATGTGCCCGTTGAGCTCGAGGTGGGCCACCTCGTCGAGCAGGCAGTAGGCGGTCAGCACGCCGTCCTGGTAGTCGCCGCCGAAGAGCGCGACCTCGACCTGCTCGCCTTTGTACTTGTTGGTGTAGTCCTCCACCGGGTCGCGCTCAGTCTAGTCGGCGCAGCACGCCGTCCTCGACGGCGAATTCGGCCACGAAGACATTCGCGATCGCTGGGCCGTGCCGCCTCGCCTCGGCGTGCGACGTGCCCGCGGCGAACGCAAAGGCGGCGCGAATCGGCCCGCCGTGCGTGACCGCGAGGATCCGCTCGCCGGCATGACGATCCGCGAGCTCCAGCAGGGCTGAGACCACACGGCGGCCCAGCTCGTCGTAGCTCTCGCCGTCCTCCCAGCCCTGCTCGTAGTCCAGCCAGCGCGCGAACTGCCCCGGGAACCGTTGCTCGATCTCGGGACGGGTCAAGCCCTGCCACGAGCCGACGTCGATCTCGCGCAACCACTCGACCGGGATCGGCTCGAGCCCGCGCGACGCCGCGACGACCTCTGCCGTCTCGAGCGCCCGGCGCAGGGGGCTCGAGTAGATCGCTGCGAGCTCGTCGGCCCGCAGCGCCTCGCCGAGCTCGACCGCCTGCGCCCGGCCGGTGTCGTTCAGCGGCGGATCGGCGTGCCCCTGGAAGCGGCCCTCGCGGTTCCAGTCGGTCTCGCCGTGGCGGGCCAGCAGGATCGTCGTCACGGCCGCACTAGACTAATCGCCCTTGGACCTGGGCCTCAGAGACCGGTTGTGCCTCGTGACCGGATCGACCGGCGGCATCGGCCTCGCGACCGTCGAGCTGCTCGTCGAGGAGGGCGCGCGCGTCGTCACCTGCGGGCGCAGCGGTGCGCCGGGCGTGGGGGAGGCCTTTCACGTCATCGCCGACCTCTCCAAGCCTGGCGAGCCGGAGCGCGTGGTCGCCGAGGCCGGCGAGCTCGACGTGCTCGTCAACAACGTCGGCTACGCCGAGCAGCGCGACTTCCTGACGCTGGCGGACGAGCAGTGGGACGAGGCCTGGCAGCTGAACGTGATGAGCTACGTGCGCGCGATTCGCGCCGCGGTGCCCGTGATGCGCGGACGTGGAGGCGTGATCGTCAACGTCTCGTCCACGGCCGGCAAGCGCCCGTCAACCGGGATGCCCGAGTACTCGGTGACGAAGGCCGCCGTGCTCTCCCTCTCGCGCCTGGTCGCGGACCTCTACGCCGGCGACGGGATCCGCTGCAACGCCGTCGCGCCCGGGCCGACCGCGACTGAGGCCTGGCTCGGCGAGGGCGGGCTAGCCGACCAGCAGGCCGCGCGCAGCGGCAAGAGCCGCGACGAGGTGCTCGAGGCGGTCGGCAAGGGCCGTCCGCTGGGCCGGCTGGCCGAGCCCCAGGAGATCGCCGAGGTGGTCGCCTTCCTCTGCTCCGACCGGGCCTCGTACGTGACGGGCGCGGCCTGGAGCGCGGACGGCGGAACCGTCCCGATCATCATCTAGTCTGGCCTCATGCCCGAGCTCGCGGGAAGGACGGCCGACGCCTTCGAGGCGGGCGTTCGCGAGCACGAGGAGCGCTGGCTCGCGCCGCTGGCGGTGCGGTCCTTCGAGACGCGCGGGCGCGCACACGAGGAGGAACCGTGCCTGCTGCGGACGCCGTTCCAGCGCGACCGCGACCGGATCGTTCACGCCAAGGCCTTCCGCCGGCTGATGCACAAGACGCAGGTTTTCGTCGACCCGGCCGGCGATCACTACCGCACGCGGCTGACCCATACGCTCGAGACGACCGGCATCTCGCGCGGGGTCGCGCGGGCGCTGCGGCTGAACGAGGACCTCGTCGAGGCGATCGGGCTCGGCCACGACTTGGGCCACACCCCGTTCGGCCATGCGGGCGAGGAGGCGCTCGACGAGCTGCTGCGCGAGCGCTTCGACCGTCGCTTCCGCCACAACGAGCACTCGCTCCGCGTCGTCGACGCGCTGGAGCGAGACGGCCGCGGGCTCAACCTGACGGAGGAGGTCCGGGACGGGATTCTCAACCACACCGGGCCGAACGAGCCCGACACGCTCGAGGGCAAGATCGTGCGGCTCGTCGACCGGGTCGCGTACATCAACCACGACATCGACGACGCGGTGCGAGCGGGCGTGCTCGACCCGGCGGAGCTGCCGCACGACGCGATCGAGCTGCTCGGGCCGACGGGGTCGCGGCGGATCGACGCGCTCGTCCACGACCTGGTCGAGACGTCCGCCCGAGAAG
This sequence comes from Gaiellales bacterium, assembly GCA_038237925.1. Taxonomy (GTDB): domain Bacteria; phylum Actinomycetota; class Thermoleophilia; order Gaiellales; family Gaiellaceae; genus AC-32. Next base: position 3,691 of record JBBRYF010000006.1, read on the forward strand.
GCGACATCCGCCAGAGCGACGAGGTCGGCGCGGCGATGCTCTCCCTGCGCTCGTTCATGTTCGAGCGCGTCTACCTCGGCGAGGCCGCCGGCTCCGAGCACGCGCGCGCACGGGCGACCGTTCAGCGGATCTTCGACCATCTGCTGGAGCGCGGCGACGAGCTCCAGGACGTGATCGACTACGTGGCCGGGATGACCGACCGCTTCGCGCTCACTTACGCCGAGAGCCTCTGATGGCGTTGATCCGCGAGGGATCGGTGCGAGAGGCGGTCGACGCCGCCGACATGGTCGAGGTCGTCACCGCCCGGACGCAGCTGCGCCGCTCGGGCGCGCGCTGGACCGGCCTCTGCCCCTTCCACGACGAGAAGACGCCGAGCTTCTCGGTCAACCCGGCGGACAAGCTCTACTACTGCTTCGGCTGCGGCGCGGGCGGCGACATCATCAAGTTCGTCCGCGAGACCGAGCAGCTCGACTTCGCGCAGGCCGTCGAATGGCTCGCCGAGCGCTACCGCGTCACGCTCGAGTACGAGGAGTCGTCCCCGGAGCAGGACGCAGCGCGCGGCCGGCGCGAGCGGCTGCTCTCGCTGCTCGAGCAGGCCACCAGCTTCTACGAGCGGTACCTCTGGGAGTCACCGCGCGGCGAGGCTGCGCGCGAGTATTTGGCGGGCCGCGGGCTCGGCGAGGAGGTCTGCCGCGAGTATCGGCTCGGGCTCGCGCCCGGCGGCGCGACCCTGGCACGCGGGGCTCGCGAGAAGGACTTCACCGCGCAGGAGCTCTCCGCGGCCGGGCTCGTGAACCGTCGCGGCAACGACTACTTCAACGGCCGACTGCTCTTCCCGCTGGCCGACGCGCGCGGGCGCGTGCGCGGGTTCCAGGCCCGCAAGCTGCGCGAGGATGACCCGCTCCAGGCGAAGTATGTGAACTCGCCGGAGGGCGAGCTCTTTCGCAAGGGGGACATGCTGTACGGGCTCGACCGTGCGCGGACCGCGATCGCCAAGCAGGAGCGCGCGGTGGTCGTCGAGGGCAACACCGACGTGCTGGCCCTGCACCAGGCGGGGCTCGAGCCGGTCGTCGCGTCGATGGGCACCGCGCTCACCGACCGGCAGCTGAAAGAGCTCTCGCGCCTGACGCACAAGGCGTGGCTGTGCTTCGACGGCGACGCGGCCGGCGAGGCGGCGACGCTACGCGGGATGGAGCTCGCCGCGGCGCAGGGCTTCGACGTGCGGGTGGTGACGCTGCCGCCCGGCTGCGACCCGGCCGACCTCGCGGACGAGTTCGACGAGTTGTTGGGCCGAGCGGAGGTCTACCTTTCGCATCGCGTTCGCATCGAGCACGGGCGGCGCGAGCCGCAAGAAGCTTTTGTGGAGATTCGTAAAGCGCTCGCGCCGTTCGAGGACTCCCCTGAGCGTCAGGACGCAGTACGACTTGCTGCAGATTTGCTCGGCCTGCCGAAGGAGACACAGGCTGGCCTTGCGCCCGGCCGCGGGCAACGCTTGACCGGTGAGCTCACGCCGCGGCTGCTGGAGAAGGGCTCACGCCTCGAGCGCGACGCGCTGGCCGGGATCGCGGCGCATCCCGAGCTGTTAGGGCTGCTCGCGGAGCTCGCGCCCGAGCACTTCGACTTCGAGCTTCACCGGCGCGCGCGAGCGCACATCCTCGACCCGGGCGAGCCGGACGAGGAGCTCGTGCCGCTCCTGGCCGAGCTCGACGCGCGCGGCGCGACCGAGGGCATCGACGAGGAGACGGCGAAGGAGCTGCTGCTGCGGCTGCGCGAGCGCCAGCTCCGGCGCGAGCTCGAGACCGCCGAGCCCGAGCGCACGAAGGAGCTGCAAGAGCAGCTCGAGAAGGTCCGCGCGACGGCAGCCAGTCTCAGTTAGGCGCCGCTACAATCGCGCGGCTGAGCACCGTTCCCCGGTAGCTCAATTGGCAGAGCATCCGGCTGTTAACCGGAGGGTTGTTGGTTCGAGTCCAACCCGGGGAGTAACAGAAGGCCCCGCAAATACGGGGCTTTCTGTGTCCTCGGAGAAGGCTACGCTCATGTTTGTACCGGATCTTGTACCGCAGCGAAGATGCGCTCTTCGCCACGTTCTGCTGCTCCCGGGAAGAGCACCTGAGCAGCATGGATGTAGCGCTCGGTGATGCTTCCCTGCGAGTGTCCGGCCTTCAACTGGACGTAGGCCTGCGGGTTCCCTGCTGCGGCTTCGTGCGTCAACGCGGTATGGCGCAGGTCATGCCAGGCCCGGAACGGCTTGGTAATCCCTGCTCGCTTCAACGCCGGTCGCATGTACTCCCGACTCAGCCTGGAAGCGTCGAGCGGCGTCCCGAGCACCGGGTGGCAGAAGACAAGCGAGTCGTCGCTGCGATAGCTAGTCGCCTGCCATTGCTCATTCAGCGCCTCTAGGACGCGTGGGCCGAGCTCGATCGTGCGCTGTGAGGTGCGGCTCTTCGGGGTCGTGAACTCACCCCGCACATACGACTCGCGGCTTCCTCCAACGGTTACGCTCGACCGCTTCCAAGCGCTTGCCAAGCTCCCGTTGCGCTCTAACTTCGTTCCAGTGCGGCTCAGGGCCAAGCGTTTCCTGAACCTGCCGTCCGTCGGCGTCGGTGAACTTGATCCGCCAGGTGACAGCACGCTTTCCTGGGTAGCGGATTACGCATGCGCCAGTGGCCATCTGCTGCGACCTCCTCGATTGGGGGAACGGTGACACTTGCGATACTACGCCCCCGGGAGGCGGGCCGACGGGGAACGGTGACACGAACCTCCTCGTCCGCCTCCCGTCTCGCAGGATTCGAGCCACTCGGAGACCTGCTCCCAGCGATAGCGACGGTAGCGCCCGAGCGCTAGGCAGGGGAGCCTGCCGGCTCGGGTTTCACGCCGAACCCAGCTCGTCGGCACGCCAAGGCGTTCTGCGACCTCGACTGCGTCGAGCAGGCGCTCGCTCACGCCGGCACCGAAAGCATCGCCGCTACTCCGTTCGCGTCGAGCAGGCGCTCATTCACGACGCCGCCTCCGACAGTTCCCGTCGAAGGGATACACTCGACCAACCTTGGGTGGGCCGAACGGAAACGCCAGTCTGGGCGGACGGTTGAAGTCTTTCGCGCTCGTGGTCACGGGCGAAAGCGGTGACTACTTCCACATGCTCGCCAAGTACGGGAAGCGCCGAGTGCGAGTGGGACGCGAAGCAGCGGCGGAGAGGCATCCGCTCGACCGCCGAATCGCCGACCGTCGTGGTGGTGGGGATCGTCGGCTTCGTGGCGGCGGAGCAGCTCGAGCAGGTAGCTCCGCTCGGCTCTGGTGAGGGCGACGGCGTAGACGGTCACGGGGCCGGGGGAGGTCGGAGATCCGACTGCGGCACCTTCCAGACGTCTTCCCATCCGTAGCGCTCCTGCTTGGCGTCTTCGCTACGGATCCAGCCGACAACGCGATAGTTCGGCATCGTCCCGACAACGAGTAAGAAGATTCGGCCATCCTTGTCGCGTGGCCGAATGATCAGGCCCCCGTTCTCGCGAGTCGTGTGCCTAACCTCGACGTTCGGCCAGAGGTCAGGCTCGTTGAGATCGTCTCCACAGGTCATGTTCCACCTGCACTTCGTGATCCGTGAGCCTGCGAGCTCGGCCCCTGCAGCATCCTGATCGAGCTTCAGCCCTTCGCTCTCATTGGTCGCAAATTGGCGCCGAAGGCCCCGGGCTCGAGAGCTCGTAGTGCGGCGAGTCCCAACCACCGTCGCAACCTCGGCTTCGAGTTCGTTCAGCGTCACGGAAACTCCGCAACTCTCGGTCTTCCCTCCGGCGGTGAACTCGCCGACTCGAAGCTGCTCGCTCATACGCCCAACCGTGCCTGCTCGTAAGCGAGGCAGGCCGTGGCAGCGGGGACACGAGAGACGGGTTCCCGTGGGCTCGAGGGAACCCCTAGACCAAACAACGCCTCGAGATCGGTAACGACAACCTCAGGGACGACGCGAAGCCGGATATCGGCATGCTCCTTCCAGAGGCAATGTGCCTCGCCGATCTCACGGCCTTGCAAGGGTCCGAGCTTCTCGCCGGCGAGGGTCGTCCAGTGCGAGCGGAACATGCCGGTGTTGCCCTTCACCGGGGCTTCCTCGGGTACTGCATCCCAGCTGCCATTCCACCGTTGACGATCCGGCTGCATTCCCTCAGGTCGAAGTCGTGCGCCAGGACCGCGACTTGCGGAAGCTGCGTAGCGACCGTCTGAACGCTGAGATAGTGCGGGACCAGTTGCCCGAGGCGAAAGGCAGACGCGTTCAGCTGGGCATGACGGTGCCCTAGACGCGCGCTAACGAGCTTCTCGGTCTCACCGAGGAGCGCCGCCCGCCCATAGGCCGTGTCCTGGCCGAAGAGGAGATCCTGCACCCGAAGCTCGTGCCGTTGCCGTGGCTCCCTACGCTTACGGAGAACGGCAACCCATTCCAGCGGGAGATCGAGAATCGGGTAGTCGTCCGACTCATAGCGTCGCCCGCTCGGGTGGAGCGATGGGCTCGCCACGATGTACGCGCCTGGACCCGCACGGAGATCGAGTCCTTCAGGATTCCCGAGCCCGACCGTGGAGCTGGTGAGAGTGCCCCCCGGCGGCTGCTTGAAGAGCCGGTGCTCGTGGTACGGCCTGCTGCGTTGGACCCGCGTGCGGGGAAGCCGACCGAGCTTGCTCTCCAGGCGTGCCAGGCTCTCGAAGCCTTCCTCACCATCGAGGTCGACGACGACCAGGCCGTCGGTGCGAAGACCGAGATTCGAGACCGGGTAGATCTGGGCCCAGTAGGCGATGACTGCGGGGTCGCTAGTGGCTTCGTGCAACCCCCGTTTCGTACGGGGATGCTTGCCGGGACTCGCGCAAGCCTGGCCACAATCGCAACTGCCGTTCTCGGCTCGGTAGAGCGGAAGAATCGGGCCCTGGGAGGCGAGCGCTTGGCTCGCCTCCCAGACATTGGTCGCCATCTCAGTACGGGATACCGTCGTCGACGGCGTCCGGGATGGCTGCCGGCTCGGCATCCTCCTCCGATTCGCCGAGCCGCTTCGTCTGCGTGCCGAAGCCGAAGAGAGCCTCGGCAGACGAGCCTGGCGAGTTGTGGAAGACGACCTTGTGCCGGTGGTAAGCGGGGCCCCCGGTCTTCGGCTCTGCCTTGCCGAGCCACCGGATCGTCAGCTTCTCGCCCGGCTCGAGTGTGTGATTCTCCCGCTGCTCGAGCTCCTCCTTGAAGGACTCGAACAAGACGGTGGTCGTGAGCCAGACAGCACGCTCCTCGTCGCCGACGTTGACGACAACGATCGGCTTCTTGCCGTAGAGCTTCGTCGGTCCAACATCGAAGCGAACGAAGCTCGCCTCGATGATGTCGCCATCGGCATCCCAGAGCCATGCCTGGGGAAACTCGCTTGTGCTATCCGTACTTGCGCCTGTACCATCCATTGTGTTCAACCTTTCGTTTCGGGTTTGAATTGCCGGGGGGCCGATTTGCGGTCGGCCCCCCGAGTGGAACACCTATTTGAGAGCGATCAAGCCATTCGGTTCGGCATCGCCTCCCTTCTGCGATTGATTGAGATTCGAGAGGATCTGAGCTGCATACCTGGCGTCGGCATCGGCGAGTCGGTAAAGCACTCGCAACGGAGACAGGCCGACGATCCACCAGGGTCGCGGTGATCGCTCGACGAATCTGAGGCTGTATCGCATGGAGACATTGTCCTTGCGGCAGCCGTCCGGGGGTAGAGTTGTAACCGTCCGGATTTGAAAGAAATTGCCGCTTGGTTGAGCGGTAAAAATCAACTTCCGTCCGAATCCGTCCGGATCCATCCGGTTAGCGGCTCACGCCGAAGCGTTCAGTACGATTCGGGATAGTCGTGCCTCCCTAGGCAGAGTCGCGATCACTCAGGCCCGGGAAACCGGGTCTGAGTCGTTGGTCTCGTCCTGAGCCCCTGCTACTACTCCACGGGATGCCTAGGGAAAAGCACACATGCCTCGAGCCGACAGCCCGGCCGAAGCTCTAAAGCTCGCATTCGAAGACGCCGCTCGTCGCGGAGACGAAGAGGCTGTCTGGCTCTACCTCCATGCAATTCCAGCCTGGAACCTGCGCCATCTCTACGACATCAGCCTAGACTGGCCTCCTCCGTACGCCTGGAAAGTCGAGAAGGGGAAAACCATTCCGTTTGAACCCTGGTGCCCCCGAAGGTTTCTGGACCCGGTAGAGGGCCGCGAGCTCGCCCAGGAGATCCACAAACGAAGGAGACAGAAGAAGCCGCAAGGCATCGGAGCGATCACCAAGGAGCTCGAGCTCGGAGCCAAGGACCACGTCTACTACGTCGACCGGAACTTTCACTAGCGGTGCTGTCCGATCGCGTTCGCTAAAATCGCGCCTCGCGCGTATATAAGGAAATCCGCAGAAACGGTTTCTACTAAAAAAGAGAGACCTCTCTATAAGGTCTTTTGGTCTCCGCTATACCTCCAGCGCGTCGGTAAGTACAGAGTAAGAAAAAAAGAAGAGACCTCTATAAGGTTTCTTCCTATTACACGCCCGAGACCGGATTTTCGGCATGCCGCCGACGCGCAGGCAGTCTCGACTGAGAGCCCGGCTCTTCATCATCACGTACTCCGGTGCCGGCAGACCCATCACCGTGTCGGCGAATCTCGATCCGACACCGGTAGCCGATAGGATCTCGGCATTGGCCGAGTGTCTCAGCCTCTATGATGTGCGGGACGTTGAAGGATTCGCAGCCTCAATCGCGCACCGATACCTTCAGCACACCAACGGCACTCTCTCGCCGTTCGAGCTCGAAGACCTTATCGCCTATCTCGTCGCCGAAGTCTGGAGGTTTAGCACCGAGTTCGACGAACGGCCGGGGATCGAGTTTTCAGGCTGGGCCGGGCACAAGCTCCGCTACTCGATCGTGCAGTGGTACCGCGACGCCTTCGTCGACTCGCGATACAACTACGGTAACCCCGGCCAGGCCGAAGCAATCCGCTTCGCGAATAGCCTCGACCACCCGACTCCCGACGGAAATCCGCTGGGATCGTCTATCCCCGACGAGTGCAGCAGCTCTGCGGCAGATCGGAACCTTGAGGACAGAGGGCTACAGCTGGAACGAGATCGCCAAGCACTTGCAGATCAAGAGTGCATACGCGCAGACGCTGCTCGCCGAGGCGGCCTTAGAGGTCAGCCAAAGCGCTTTACGGGCTGACTAGGGCTCGCCGAACCCCCGGCGAATCGACCCGGCGATCTCGGACGTGTCTGGTCCCGGGTTGGCAGCCGTTCCCCCGTCTCGAGCTGCGAGATAATCCTCGAAGGACTGATGCGCTCGAGTTGCGTGCCGGCGAGCCTTTGCCGGGGGTCTATCCAACTCAGCACGAGCCTGACGAGCTTCGGCCAGACGTTGCTCGGCCTGTTTCACGGCCTGTAGCGCCTGTTCGAGCTCTAGCTTCTTCCTCGATTTCGGTGCTGTCGTGGGCCCCTCGTTCGGTTTATTTCGCGGGGAGCTAGACAAGCGGCTCTTCGTGGCTTCGCCTGCTGACAGACCCCCCCTTGGCTTGTCAGACCGCCCTCGAGCCTTCCTCCGAGCCCACTCCGCACGGCGATGGTGACTCGTGCAGAGCAAGATCAAGTTGCTTGGATCAGCTACTGCACCACCCTTCTCGATCGGCACGACGTGATGCACTTCAAGCTGACCGGCACATGACCGGTCTTGCATCCGACAGACGCGATCACGAGCACGGACTAGCTCGCGAGCTCGCCTGAATTGAGCCGACTGCCTTGCCTTCCGATATTGCGGGTTCGCGCTGCTTCTCGTCTTCTCTTTCTTCGCCTTGTACTCGCGTGCGTGCCGCTCGCAACGTGAGGTCCAGTCGCCAGGGCTCCGCACACGACCACAGCCAGGGACCGCGCAAAGACGGACGATCGGCACCTAGAGGTTCCTGTCGCTCGAGTAGCCGGACATGCCGTTCTTCGCCTGCGGCCACTCGTGCTCCAGCCAGAGCGCGAGTCGTTCAGCCTCGGTCGGACTCAGCGGCTGCAGTGTTCGCACGGAGCCGTCGTCGAAGACCTCGCACAAGCCGACGCCGGGAACCGTCAAGCGTCGACCACCCGTTCTATCTAGCCGTTCGGCGCCGCTCGCCATGGCAGCAAGAGGAGGAGCGAGACGGCCGGAGTCGGGCCGTCCCGCTCCCCGGAGTCTCCCGAGAGGCGGGAGCAGAGAGGAGGCATCGTCAGAACCCGCTCGGCGCCGTCAGGCCCGTGATCTTCGCGACAGCGGTCGGATTCTTGACCAACAGCGCGACGTAGGCCCAGCCCGTGATCCTGACCGTGCCGGTGGCCGAGCCGACCTCGGGATAGACCTTGAACTGGGGGCTGCCACCGAAGACGACCACGTTCGATTTCTCGACCACGAGCGCGACGTCCTCGTTCGTGCCGGCGCCGAGGTTGGTCGGAATGCTCCCGACGGGGACGACCGTGCCGGGCAGGTTCGGGCCCACAGGCAGGGCGGTCGAGCCCGAGCCGCCACTCAGCCAGGCCAGGCGACGCGGGTGCAGGAGCACGACGTAATCCTCGGGCCGCGGGTTGCCGAAGCCGCTCGTTCCGGCGAGCTGCGAGTAGGCCTTCCAAATGCTCTCTGCGAACGTCTCGGCGTTGGTGACGGTGCCGGTCACCGAGAGGATCGAAGCCGTTTGCAAGAGACCGCGTGTCTCACCGCTGGATGCCTGGCCGTTCAGGATCTGGATATCGGTCTTGACCGCGAAGTCCCGTGCGAGCGCGTCGGTGATTACCTCGTCGGCCCCGGGCAAGCTGAAGTCGAGCAGCTGCCGCGAGAGATCCTGCTGACCGGCGACCGTCGCGACCGGCGTCGAGCGAGAGGCAGTGACTAGGTCGGTCTCCTGCACGGCCGCGTTCTCTGCGGACTGGACGGCGACGGCGGGACCAGATGCCACCGCAGCGATCTTCAGCGTCGGCACGCCACCGACCACCTCGACCATGCCCGGCTCGATCGGCCGGCGCTCGAAGACGTCGAGCAAGCTCGAGACCTGCGCGGCCGATTTGCCCCAGACCTGGCGCAGGAAGCCGGGAGCGGTCGGGGTAAGCATGTCGGGGCTCGTCGTGCTCGCGATGTCGCGCTGCACAAGCTCGAGCCGCTTGCGGGCATCTGCCTCGGACGGCTGACCGGGGACCGGGGGTCCTTCGCCGGCGTCCCCGCGCGTCAGGGGGCTCCAGGCGGCCTTCGCTCGCCGAGCATCGCCTTCGGCGCAGACGAGCAGATCCTGGAAGTAGCTCGGGATCGGCGTGCCGGAGCGAACGTCATGCTCGCGCTGGGAGTAATACGGATCCGAGACAAGGCCACGGGTGCGCCAGGCTTCGCCCTTTGCCACCGACTCGGCCGCGACAACGTCGGGCGGCAGCGGAAGCTTGGCGGCAGGCGAGTTGTTGATCGTCGCCACCGAAGGGATGATCCGCGGGCTCACGCGGAGCCCCCCAGGAGGAACGAGCGGAGCCTCGCCAGGCGTGAAGGTCTCTCGACCTGCCGGGGCACCTCGTCGTGCTCGGGGCCGTAGTCGACGGCCCCCATGCCCGTGTAGCGGTAGTGCGCCGGGTCGTTCAGCGCCTGGGCCAGGTCGGCCCGGAGCGCGAGGTCCCGCTCGCCGGCGACGTCGTACAGGTACTGGCTCACGCGGCTTCCTCCGGCTCAGAGCGCAGCCAGTGGTCGAGCTCGCGTGGGTCGAGGCGGATCATCGTGCCGGGGCCGCCCAGTCGGTAGGCGGGGATCGTGCCCTCGCTGACCTTGCGGCGTAGGGTGCTGATCCCAATGCCCAACCGTGCGGCCGCGGTCGGGATGTCGATTAGGTGCCGCTCTTGCTCGTTCGTGCTCACGCCTTGCCTATCGGCTAGGCGCTCGCCGGAATTTTTGGCGGCGCTATTCGCGCGTAGACGCTACGCGATTGCGGGAGTACGCTCGGGCCATGAGCGACCGCGAAGGACAGTCAGAGGAACTACCGCCCGATGTCCAAGGTGCCTTGGACCGCTTGGTGAAGCACGTGCATGCGGCGCAGAGCCGGAAGGAAAAGCGCGGTTTTCTCGCCTTTCTCGTGATCGTCGTCTATGGCGGAATCGTGGCCAACCTCGCTCAAACGCACGATGTCGTCTACGCAAAGCACCCGACCTTGATGGTCTGGTTCTGGCCAGTGTTTCTCGGCGCAGTCGCGTTCGTATTGGTCTACGGGTTGTTGCACGGCTACGACGAATAGCTGTTTTCGGCCGTTGATCCCTTACGGCGCGGTCGCGCTCCAGGTGGGCGAGCCGAGCGGCGACTCGGCGCCCGGCCCTCAATAGAAGTCGGCTAGGCAAAAATCAATTGCGCGAGACTTTCGCGGGCTGGGCTAGCCGGGTGGCGGTCCGAGCGATCCCGGCCGTCGACACCCCCCTCAAACGAGGAGGGAAATTGACGACTGGCTGAGGGGCGCCAAGCGGGGTCGCCGTAGCGGACGTACTCATTTACCCGTCAGGAAGTGTGTGCGCACACCGCCTGTGCCCTGAAGTTCGCGGCGCTCGCTCCGGCGTTTACCACTGAGACCTCCCAGCCGAATACGCCCGCTCCGGTGACGCCGACGGAATCGGCAATCACTCGAAAGTTAGCGCCCGCCGTTGTCTGGAACCAACCGCCGCCGAGCGGTTGCGTCCCCGTGGGGCACGGTGCGTCAGCCGTTCCCGTCCCACCGGCTGGCACCGAAACGGTGGGGCTGCTGACCCGCACGTAGCCGGAAACCCCAGCGGGACCGGCCGGACCGGTGGCGCCCCTCGTTCCCGTGGCGCCTGTGGCACCAACCGCACCCGCGGGTCCCCTGGCCCCGCGACGGCCGCGCAGCGCCGCCACCGTCTTCCTGTTCATGTCGATCTTCAGAATCGAGTGGTTCTTGATCTGCGGACTGCCGACGCTGTTCCTCGGCAGTGCTTGCACTGCAGCGACAGAGGTACCACCCAGCGCGAAAAACAGCGCAAGATACGCGACGAAATGCGTGCGCAGGTAGCCGCCCAACAATCGCACTTTCTTCGTCATGTCCCCTCCTCGGGTTACCCGCGCCGGCCAAAGTGCGGCGCGGGTAACCTCGGAGATTGCACGAGCGCAGATTTCTAAACACTCACCCTGTTCGGTCAGGTCGACGGGCCGTGATGGTGTTCGCCGCGGCATCGGCGAGCCTGTCTTGACGCGATGCCCCCCGTCAGGGAAAGACGAGAGCCCCGGCCTGTAGGCAAACGCCGGGGCTCTCTAGGCACCGGATGGCATAGGGCCCCCCAGTGCGTCTAAGAGCCTGCGAGCGGGTCGAGCAGGCGGTTACTCCCCCGGATTTTGGAGGCCGAGCTGAACCGCCTGACAGAAAACTTTGTACCGGATTTTGTACCGACCCCCTGTGATTCGGGGTGACCTGAGAGCACCTCGGAGCATGGAGCAATGCGGATTGCGCTCGACATGCCCTTGCCCGGTTGGGCTGTTAACCGGAGGGTTGTTGGTTCGAGTCCAACCCGGGGAGCCTTTTGGTACCGGATTTGGTACCTCACGACGACGATTCCACCTCGGTGAACGGCCGGGAGGCGGTGCGGGCTAGCTCAATGCCAGACCAGCCTTCGCACCACCTTGTTTCCCGCCCTGTCGCGGAGGACGAGCCGCGCGATCCGCACACCGGCCGGGAGCCGGAACTCGAACGTCCTCTTCGCGGAAAGCAGCCGCGGCCTGTGGCGCGACACGTGGGCGCCGGTGATCGTCATCGAGGAGCGTTCGCTCACGCGGACGCTCAGCAGGTCACCGCCGCCCGCGCGCGTTGTCTTGAGCCTGAGCAGCCGCGGGCGCACGTTGTCCACCTTGAGGCGGAACGGCTTGCTGCAAGCGCGCTGGCCGTTGACGAAGACCAGAGCGCGGAGCCGGGAAGTGCGGTTCGACCGCAGGCGCCGGGTTCGCACTCCGAGACGTATCACGCTGCCACCCCGCTCACTTCCGGAGGCAACGACTCTTCCCGACCGAGTGACGATCTGCCCGGTGATTCCCGCAGCGATGCTCGTCTTGAGCGCTATGAAGACACGCCGGCGCACCCAGCGCTTCGGAACCGGCTTCGCGAAGCTGCACGAGGCGTGCGTCGTCCCTCCGCCTGACGGAGGCAGTTGGCAGCCCGGCGCGCAGGCCGGATCGGGGGTTTGGCGGAACGGCGCCTTGAGCTGGAGCGCGAGCTCCTTGGTGGCGTCGTTCGGATTCAGTGGCTGCGTGAACCCATCGGCGTCGATCCCCGAGTAGATGGTCAGCCCGCTGTGGTTGCCGATGACGCCGTACGACCAGGCAAGCGGCCAGCCGCCGTGCGGGATGCCCCTGTTCGCAGCGACGAGCGCCGGAACCCAGTTCGGCGTCCCAGTGGTCATCGCGTTCATGTCGTTGAGCAGATCTCGGTTGGTGACGAGCTGGGTGGGCTCGAGGTAGTACGGGCTGGACCGCTTGTCACTGGCGAGGAAGTTCACGCCCGAAGGAAAGGAGACGACGGAATCGTTCGGCTTGCCCTTGTAGTTCTCGCCGCTGGAAGTCTCCGAGAAGGGGTGAATGAACGTCGCGTAGGTCTGGGAGCCAGTGTCGTCGGAATCCCAGATCATCACCTTGTGCGTAGCGGCGAAGGCGTTGATCGCCGCTTGCCCACTCGTGGAGATGTCGCGCCAGCGGATCCCGTACAGGATCACCGTGTCGTACTTGGCGAGCGCAGCCAGCGTGACCTTGTTCGCCGCCAGCTGCGTGAAGTGATACGAGGCGAATTGCGGATTGTTGACGGGCAGCGCCGGCACCCCGAAGGTGCCTCGGTAGGCCGGCGGCTTGAATCCCGGGACGACGGCGACCTCGGAGCTTGACTGTGTGCCTCCCGTGGCGCCCCGGCTGTGCCCGGGGGATTCCATCAACGCAGCCGACAGGATGAGTGCGGTGGCGCCCGCGATCAGGATGCGTACGACGCGCGGCCGGATCTGATGTCTCCCCACGTTCCTATGACCCCCTTCTAACTCTTGACCCCACCGGCCGCGGTGCGAGTGCTGGCCGTAGTCGCAGCGTATTGCCGCGCACGCAGATTGCAACACCTATCTTGGATGATTCAGATGTTCGCCTTTGCACGCGCTGCATAGGCGATGCCTAGTAAGCTCTCTGCCGGATGGCAGGGCTGACTCGAGCAGATCTGCTTGTGCGGGGGGGCAAGACCAGCGCGGCGCTCCTGGCAGCGTCGGCGGCCGGCGGCCTGCTCTCTTCTGAGGCGAACGCCGCTTCGGACGGAGATCTTGCCTACGCGAGGCTGCTCGTCGCCCTCGAGCTGCTGACGATCGACTTCTACACTCGGGCGCTCAGGGGTGGACGCCGGTCGAAGCTCGAGCTCCGGAGAGCGCGTGCGGCCGAGAGACGCCACTACGACGTCGTGGCCGCGATCCTGACCGACGCCGGCCAGGTGCCCGCGACCGCGCAGGACGTCGATTTCTCCTACCCGCGCGGCTCGTTCGGGTCGAGCCTGGCGACCGCGAAGCTCGGTGTCCGGCTCGAGTCCCTTTCGGTTGGTGCCTACCTCGGCGCCGTGCGCGGCTTCGAGACGCCGCTCTACCGGGCGCACGCTGCACGCGTCGCGGCCAGCGAGGCGCAACATCTGAGCGTCTTCTCGGCGGCGGTCGGCGGCCGGCCCTTCGGCCCGCCGCTGCCGGCTGCGCTCACCATCGACCGCGTCTCGAACTCACTGGACGCATACACGAGCTGATGCCGAAGCAGTTCTACAGCGCGAGCGAGGCGGCCAAGATGCTCGGGATCAGCCTCGACACGCTGCGTCGCTGGGACCGGGGCGGAAAGCTCGAGACCGCGCGCGACAGCGGCAACCGGCGCATCGTCGCGGCCGCCGAGGTGCAGCGGCTGCGCGGTGAGACGAACGGTGGGCACCTGAGCGCGCGCAACAGGCTCAAGGGCACCGTCGCGGACGTGCGCGTCGAAGGGCTGATGGCCCAGGTCGAGCTCGTCGTCGACGAACCGGCGCGCCTGGTCGCGATCGTTACCGCGGACGCCGTCGAAGACCTTGGACTTCGGCCGGGCATGGCGGCGTCGGCGGTGGTGAAGGCGACCTCCGTGATGGTGGAGCACGCATGAGGGTCGTGCTCGTAGCCGTGCTTGCGGCGGTGCTCGTCGGAACCGCCGCGGCGCACTCCGACGCCACGCGCCCGACCGTCTACGCGGCGGCGTCGCTGACCGACGCATTCCCGAAGATCGCGCCGGGCGGGAGGTACTCGTTCGGCGGCTCGAACGCGCTTGCCGCGCAGATTCGCCAGGGCGCCCCCGCCGATGTCTTCGCCTCCGCGAACATGACGCTCCCGCAGAAGCTGCACGACGACGGCTTCTGCTCGCAACCGGTCGTCTTCACGCGGAACAAGCTCGTGGTGATCGTTCCGAGCTCGAATCCGGCAGGCATTAGGAGCGTCTACGACCTCAGGCGGCACGGCATCAAGCTCGTGCTCGCCGCCCAGGGCGTGCCTGTCGGGAGCTACACGCTGCAGGTGCTGCGGAACATGAACCTGACGAGCGTCCTCAAGAACGTTGTCAGCCGCGAGACCGACGTCCGCGAGGTGCTGGCCAAGGTCGCGCTCGGCGAGGCGGACGCGGGCTTCGTCTACTCGACCGACGCGAGGACCGTGCCCAAGAAGGTGCGGGCGCTGAAGATTCCCGCCTGGGCGCAGCCGAAGGTGCAATACGGGATCTGCGTCGTGACCGCAAGCAGCCACAAGCCCGCGGCGCGCGCGTTCGTCAAGCGCGTCCTGAGCACGGCCGGGCAGAAGATCTTGCTGCGCTACGGCTTCCTGCGCCGCGTCAAGCGGTGAGCCTGCGTCGCCGGCTGCTCGTCGCGTTCGCGTTTGCCGGCGCGGCGCTGGCGCTTGCCTTCCTGCTGCTCCCGGTCGCCGCGATCTTCCTCCGGGTTCCGCCCGGCCGTCTGCTGCACTTGCTGACCAGCCCGGTCGTGATCGACGCGCTCGTGGTCAGCGCCAAGACCTCGCTGATCGCCCAGGTGCTGATCCTGTTGCTCGGCACGCCGCTCGCGTACTTCCTCGCCACCACCCGCTTCCGCGGCCGCGGCGCGCTCGTGACGCTCGTCGAGCTGCCGCTCGTGCTGCCGCCGGCGGTCGCGGGGCTTGGCCTGCTCGCCGCCTTCGGCCGCGTCGGCCTGCTCGGCTCGACCGTGGACGCGGTTGGCCTGGCGATCCCGTTCACGCAGACCGCGGTCGTGCTCGCAGTCGCGTTCGTGGCGAGCCCGCTCTACATCCGGCAGGCGATCGCGGTGTTCGAGGCAGTAGACCCGGACCTGATTGCGGCCTCGCGCACGCTCGGGGCCGGCTCGATGCGGACGTTCTTCCGCGTCGTGCTTCCGCTCGCGCGTGGCGGGCTCGCCGCCGGCGAGGCGCTCGCTTTCGCGCGTGGCCTGGGCGAGTTAGGCGCCACGATCATGTTCGCCGGCAGCCTGCGCGGGGTGACGCAGACGCTGCCACTCGCCATCTACGAGCAGTTCTCGCTCAACTTCGACACCGCGCTCGCGATGGGCGCGCTGCTCGTGGTCGTCAGCGCCGTCCTGCTCGTGTTCCTCAAGGTGATCCTCGCGTGGCAACCCTCTCGGCTGACTTCCGGCTTCCCCTTCGCTCGTTCGACCTGAGGATCGCCCTCGAGGTCGACCGGACGGTGGCGCTCGTCGGCCCGTCCGGTGCGGGCAAGACTTCGGTGCTGCGCGCGATCGCCGGGCTCGCGCGCCCGGAGGGCCGGATCGCGCTCGACGACGACGTGTGGGTCGGCCCCGGTGTCTTCCGCTCGCCCGACGAGCGGCGCGTCGGCCTGGTCTTCCAGGAGTACGCGCTCTTCCCGCACCTGAGCGTGCGGCAGAACGTGGCCTACGGGGGCAAGGAGCGCGCGGGCGAGCTGCTCGAGCGCTTTCGTATCTCGCATCTCGCGCAGGTGCGCCCGGGCGAGCTCTCGGGCGGCGAGCGCCAGCGCGTCGCGCTCGCACGGGCGCTGGCGCGCGATCCGGGGGTCCTGCTCCTCGACGAGCCGCTCTCCGCGCTCGACGCGCACACGAAGGACACGGTCCGGCTCGAACTACAGGAGCTGTTGGCTGCCTTCGAGCTGCCGACGTTGATCGTCACGCACGACTACGAGGACGCGGCAGCGCTCGCGGGAACAGTCGGCGTGCTCGTCGACGGCCGGCTGCGCCAACTCGGCACGCCCCGCGAGCTGGTCGCGCAGCCGAAGGATCCGTTTGTCGCCTCGTTCACGGGCGCGAACCTCCTGCGCGGCTCGGTCGAGCTCCACGACGACGGGCTCACGCGCGTGCGGCTGGAGAGCGGCGAGATCGTCTACTCGACCGACTCCGCGCAGGGCGAGGTCGGCGTGGTCGTCTATCCCTGGGACGTCTCGATCGGGCGAGTGCTCGCGGACGATTCCGCGATGAACCTGATCCGCGGCGAGATCGCGTCGATCGCGCACGTCGGCAACCGCGTTCGAGTGCGGATCGGGCCGCTGACCGCCGAGGTCACGACAGCGTCTGCCGATCGGCTCGGGCTTGCGACCGGGGGCACGGTGCTCGCGACGTTCAAGGCGACGGGGACGCGGCTCGTGCCGCTGGGAGCTCGATCGTCTGCGTCGCGTTGAAGGCCTCGAGGAAGCGGCGGTCGTGCGTGACGAGGACGGCCGCGCCCTCGAAGCTCTCCACCGCCAGCTCGAGCTGCTCGATCGCCTCCAGGTCGAGGTTGTTCGTCGGCTCGTCTAGTACGAGCGCGTTCACGCCGCGTGCCGCGAGCAACGCGATCGC
Source organism: Gaiellales bacterium (assembly GCA_038237925.1). Classification (GTDB taxonomy): domain Bacteria; phylum Actinomycetota; class Thermoleophilia; order Gaiellales; family Gaiellaceae; genus AC-32. Next base: position 20,512 of record JBBRYF010000006.1, read on the forward strand.
GGCCCGGCTGCGCTCGCCCGGTGAGAGCGAGGGGCCTGCGCGCAGGACGTCGTCGGCGCCGAGGGCGAAGGTTGCGAGCAGAGCGCGCGCCTCGCCGGTCGGCACGCCGCTCAGCTCGGTGAAGCGGTGCAGCAGGCGCTCCTTGCCCGCGAACGGTCCCGGCCCTTGCGGCAGCTCGCCGAGCACGGTCCCCGGCCCGAGGCGGCGCTCGCCGGCGACGAGCGGGAGCTCGCCGAGCAGCGCCTTCAGCAGTGTCGTCTTGCCGGCGCCGTTGCGGCCGAGCAGCGCGAGCCGGTCGCCGTGCCGGAGCTCGAGATCGACTGGCCCGACACGGAACGAGCCGCGCTCGACCACAACGCCAGAGAGACGCGCGACCACGTCGCCGCCGCGCTGTTGCGGAGAGAGCTCCAACCGCAGCTGCCAGGGCGTCCAGGGCTTGTCCACCTGCTCGAGCCGGCCGAGCCTCTTCGCGGCCGCCTTCTTCACGTCCTTCGACTTCTTCTTCTTGCGGCCCTGGCCGTAGCCGCGCTCCTCCCACTGGCGCATCCGGCGCGCCTGCTCCTCGAGGCGCTCGCGTTCGGAGCGGTAGCCCGCGTACGCCGACTCGTGGCGCTCGCGCCCGGCGGCGCGCTGCTCGACGTACTCGCTCCAGCCGCCGGCGAAGACGCGAGCCTGTCGTGTCTCAGCCTCGAACTCGACGATGCTCGTCATCCGCTCGAGGAAGGCGCGGTCGTGCGAAACGGCGACGATTCCGCCGTGGTGTGAGTCGACGAAGCGCTCGAGCAGCTCGAGCGCGGCGAAGTCGAGGTCGTTCGTCGGCTCGTCGAGGAGCAGCACGTCTGCGTCGGAGGCCAGGACCGTTTCGAGGTTCCGCCGCGAAGCCTCGCCGCCGGAAAGCGTCTCGGCGGCGCGCTCCTGGACGAGGTAGGCGACCGTGAGGTCTGGCGGCTCGCGGCTGACGACGCCGGAGTCCGGCTCCTCGAGCCCGGCCAGCACGCGTAGCAGCGTCGACTTGCCGATCCCGTTCGGGCCGACGACGCCGATCCGGCTGGACGGCGTGACCGAGAGCGAGAGCCCGTCGAGGACGACGGTCTCGCCGAAGGACTTCGTGATCGTGCGGGCGGCAAGCGTGCCGTGAGGACGGTGCATGCGGAGAACCCCCTACCGAAGGAACGAGAACGCGGGTGGTGGGTCAGCGGTTCCGCATTGACGGGGCTTGCGCCCCGCGGGAAGCCTAGCCCGGTCGTGACGAAGCGCGCAAGATAAGCTCGCGGCAGGATGATCCGCTCGGCCGCGCTGGCCTTTGCGATCGCCTTCGTCGCGGCTGGCGGCGCATCGGCGGAAGTCGTCGCGCGCGGAGTTCAGGATGGCTACCTTTCGCTCGACGCGAAAGGCACGCCGTCGGTGGCGTTCGTTCGCGGTTCCACACTCGTCGTCACAACTCGCTCGGCGGCCGGCCGGTGGACGCAGGCGCGTGTTGCATCGGTGCCTGCGGGCTCGACGGTGACGGCCTTCGCCATCGGCGCGGCCGGCCCGGTCGCGCTCGTCGAGAGCGTCGACACCCGGACGCTCCTGCTCGTGCGGCGCCACTCGGTTGGGTGGCAGACGATGCATATCGCCGGAGCGCTCGCGCCGCAGTTCCGCCTTGGCTGGCCGGGCCTCGCGCTCGACCACGCGGGTCTACCGATCGTTGCCTACACGCGCTGGAACGGGCTGTCTCTGAACAGCCGGCTCCTGTTCGCTCGCGTGGACCCAAGGGGCCGGATCACAACGAAGCGGATCACCCAGGAGGGCTTCCCCAAGAGTCTCGTGCCGCCGCCGGCAGCGCCCGTGCTCTTCGGCGACACCGTCCATGTGGTCGAGGCGTACGGCTATCGAGGGGTGCTCGGGACGATCGAGTGGTACCCGGATAAGGGAACCTGGACCGGCTTCGGCCTCGACGCCGGCCTCGGCGACTACCCGCTCGGTCCTGTGTTCGCGGGGCTCAGCCCAGGAGGCGCCCTGAACGCGGCCTGGACCGACTCGCTCATCTCGTTCGGCTCGACGCCGGTGACGCTCGCGGTTCGCCGGAAGTTCGCGAGCTCGAAGTTCGTGCTTGACCGCGCGCTCGTCACGAGCCTCGCGCTCCCGCCAACCGGCCCCGAGGTCGCGGCGAACGAGTGGGTCGGCTCGGACGACCTGGGTCTCACCCGCAGCGGCTATGTCTGGGCCGGGACGATCGTCCACGGCAAGCGCCACATCGAGCTCGACGGCTGGCTCGCTGCCCTCGCGGTGGCCCCGCACGGCGCTCGCGACCTGCTCCTCGGCGGCCCGGAGGGACTCCGCTGGTTCAGGGCCCCGCGCCGACCGGTGACCAAGGTGACGATCGAGGCCACCGACCAAGGCGACGGCGTGGTTGTCGAGGGACGCGTCCGGGCGACCCCCTCGGGCAGCGTGACGCTCTACCGCGAGCGGCCGGGCGAGCCACGGAAGGCGATCGGGCGAGCAGCGCTGAGCGGCGGCGCCTTCACGTTCACCGACCACCCAGTGACGCGTCCACTCCTCTACCGGGCGGTCTACACCGATCCAGTAAGCGGCGTGCCGTACGCGGCGCTCTTGCGCGAGCCGATTCGCTAGTGCCCGCAGGTGCACACGGGTTCGCCCAGCGCGCGGCGCTCGTACTGCATCCCGCAACGCGCGCAGGTCGCCGGCAGGAGCTGAGCCCGGACGAAGAGCGCTCGCATCACCGTGGCCCAGAAGGCGAAGTAGGGGATCACGAGCGCGGTGTTCACAAGGGCGTTATCGGCTGCTCTTGGCGCCCGGTTTAGCGTGGGTAGTATGGCTGTCGTGAGCTGGCTGTCTCTCGCCTTGCTCGTGTGTGCCGTCGCTGTCGTGATCGGTGCCGAATGGCCCCGGCTCAACGCACGGCTCGGCTCCGAGGCCCGCCGAAAGCGTGACCGGGCAAAGCGCAAGTCGCAGCTGACGGTTCTGCGCAGCGACACGGACGACTTTGCCGCGAGCGTCGAGCGAGACCTCGACCAGCTCCCGACGATCGAGGACTACGACCGCCGCAACTAGCGGACGCTGAACGTCGTCGTCAGGCGGCGTGTATTCGGCAGCGTCGCGCCGGCGTTCTCGTTGTTCTTCGACTCCTGGTAGTCGGACGCGGTGAAGACGAGCCGGTGGCGGCCGGGGCGGAGGGCTTTGAGCTCCACCTGCGCAAGCCCGCGCGAAGGGAAGTAGACGATGCGCTTGTAGCCGCCGTCGACCACTGCGAGCAGCGACGAGAGGTCGATGCCGGAGCCTCGGTCGGTGACGCGCAGCGCGAGGCGCCCGCCGCGAGGGGCTGTCCGCGTGAGCAGCCGCACGGCCGGCGGCGTGACGTCGTTCACCCAGAAGCGGAACGTGTACGCGCCGGCGGCGCTGCGGTTGGGCGTGTCGAAGACGAGGTCGTACGCGCCGGGCGCCGGACGGAAGACGCCCACCGCAGGCTCGAGCCCGAAGTAGTTCGGCTGGTACGGGTTCAGGCGAATCGGCAGCCCGGGGTAGCCGGCCAGGCGGTCCTCGCTCTCGGCGCGAACGAGACGCGGCGAGACGTGCGAGCCCGCCGCCTGCGAGACGACAACCGCACCCGCGTTGGCGAGCCGGCCGTGGATGACGAAGCGGAAGACCTGCTCCGGTCCGCGCAGGCGCTCGGTCACGCCGACCGGGCCGGGCGCGGCCGGGTAGCGGTACGAGGAGACGCGCGCGGGCTGCCCACGCGTGTTGCCGCGGTAGAGGCCGGGCCGTCGCAGGAGCGTCCGGCCCTCGCTTGCGAGCCGCGATGCGGTTACGCGCAGCCAGAACGGGAAGTGGCGCGTCGCGCCGCCGCGGGTGAGGACGAGGAAACCGCTCACGTCCCGCGCGGCGGTGCCGCGGGCGACGGCAACCGTCACGGCCAGCCGGCCGGGCACGGTGACGGTGCCGGGCGCGCGCAGGGACACGCCCGGGCCGGGCCCGAACCTGCGGAACGAGACGCGCCAGGCACCCGCGCCGCCGCCGGCATCGCCGAGCGCGAGCGTCAGCGTCCGGCTGCGGCCGCGCCGCAGGAGCCCGTAGGAAAGGCTCGCCGGCCGGGCGAAGAGCAACGGCTGGTCGGCGCGCGGAAGCCAGATCATCCCGCCACCCTCGCGCGTCGGCGGCACCGGGTCGGTGGCTCCGTGTACCTGGCTCCCGGTCGAGACGAGGGCCGACTTCACCTGTGCAGTCGTCCAGCCAGGGTGCCGCTGCAGCAGCACCGCGGCGGCACCGGCGACGTGCGGTGCGGCCATGCTCGTCCCGTCGAGGTAGCGCCACGAGCCCACGTGAGCCGGGACCGAGGAGAGGATGCTCACGCCGGGCGCGGTCACGTCCGGCTTGAGCTCGAGCGAGACGGGCGTCGGTCCTCCGGAGGAGAAGGAGGCGATCACGTCGCCCTTCGTGGCCGCGGCGGCGGTGATCGCCTTCGGTGCGGAGCCGGGCGAGCCGACCGAGCCGGGGCCGAGCGAGTCGTAGTCGTTGCCCGCCGCGATCACGGGCACGACGCCGGCGTCGGCCGCCGCGTCGATCGCCTGCACGACGATGTCGCGCGACGGGGTGATCTCGGGCTCGCCGAGCGAGAGGTTGATCACGTTCATGCCGTCGCGGACCGCCTGCTCGATCCCGGCGACGATCTCGGGCGAGTTGCCGTCGAGGCCGAAGGCGCCGGTGGGAATCGTCAGGACGCGGTAGTTGCCGATGTACGCGTGCGGCGCGATCCCGGAGACCTTGACGGGGCCACTGTCGCCGTCCGCGGTCGTGCCGTGGTCTCCGGCCGCGATTCCGGCGACATGTGTGCCGTGCTCGGACTCCCGTGGATCGAAGGGGAGGTGCGCGTACGCCCAGTTGGCGCCGGGGGGCGGGAAGGAGCGCGCGACGATCACCTTCGCCGTCGTGAATGCCCGGTTCCCCTTCGGGTAGCCCGGCGGCATCGCGAAGCCGGCCGGCGAGAAGAACGGATGCGTCCGGTCGACGCCGTCGTCGATCACACCGATTTTGATCCCGTCGCCGGCAGTTGCGAGCGTGGGCCCCCAGACCTGCGGCGCGCCGATCACCTGCGGGCTGCGATAGAGCGAGCGGTGGTAGCGGACGCTCGGCTGCACCGCCCGCACTCCGGGCAGCGCGGCGATGCGCGCGGCTGCGTCGGCGGGTGCGACGACGGCGAGCCCGTTCAGGACGACCTGGTAGCGCCAGGTGATCCGGGCTCCGGGAACGGCGGCGCGGATGCGCTCGACGGCATCGGCTTGCTCGCGCTCGATCGTGGCGCTGGCACCGGGCCGCTGCGCGAGCGGCGCTCCGTCGAGCAGCGCGACCAGCTCCACGAGCGGCCCGTGCGGAGGCGCCGGGGGTCGCGCGGGCGCCCCCGCCAGTGGCAGCGCGAACCCGGCCGCAGCGAGAACGAGAACACCCCAGCGCAAGCCGAAAAGCCTACGTGGACCGTGAAGAAGCGCCGCTAGACTGTGCGGCGCGCGGATGTGGCGGAATTGGTAGACGCGCACGGTTCAGGTCCGTGTGGGCGAAAGCTCGTGGAGGTTCAAGTCCTCTCATCCGCACCTCGAAGATGCCTGAAGGCGAGGCGCTAGGAAGCGAGCGCAGCCAGCACGTCGTCGGCGTGCTGGTCGGGGTTCACGCGGCGCATGATGCGGGTGACGTTGCCGTCGGCGTCGATCACGAAGGTCGAGCGCTCGTACGAGCTCTTCCCTTCCTGCGCGACGCCGTATGGCTCGCCGAGCTTCCCCTCCGGATCGGCGAGAAGCGTGAACGGCAGCATGTACTTCGACTTGAACCGCTCGTGCGAGTCCTTCGTGTCGGCGCTGATCCCGAAGACCTCTGCGCCCGCGCGCTGGAACTCGCCCCAGGAGTCGCGGATCCCGAAGGCCTGCCGCGTGCAGCCGGGGGTGTCGTCCTTGGGATAGAAGTAGAGGACGACTGGCCGACCACGAAGGGATGACAACGTGACCTCGTCGCCTGAATCGCTCTCCAACGTGAAGTCCGGTGCCGGATCGCCCTCGGCCAACATCGCTACCCCTCTCCGCCGAGCTATCGGGATTGTCCGCGTCTCGCGCATCGCCGGCGAGGACCCGGTTTCGCCTTCCGAGCAGCGCCAGACTATCGAGGCGGCGTGCGAGCGCGAGGGGTTCAAGCTGCTGGACACGCTCCCCGAGGACGACGTCCGCGGCGGTGCCGCTCTCGTCGATCGCCCCGGCCTTTCGCGTGCCGTGGCAATGGTGGAGGCAGGCGAGGCCGACGTCATCGTTGTGGCCTACTTCGACCGGCTCGTCCGTTCGCTCACGGTTCAGGCCGAAGTGGTCGAGCGCGTCGAGCGCGCAAAGGGCGCGATCCTGGCCGTCGAGGTGGGGGAGATCCGCGCCGACTCGGCCTCCCGCTGGCTCTCCTCGACGATGCTCGGCATGGTGGCCGAGTACCACCGCCGCGCGACGGCCGAGCGGACGGGTGAGGTCAAGCGGCGAGCCGTCGCGCGTGGCGCGGCGCACGCGCGCGCAGGCGCAAGTCGGTGCTTAGATCGGCCCAGGTCTGAGGGCGCGAGGCGACCTGAAGCTTGTGTGCCACGCGACCCGCTGTGTGCAAAGCCTTCGTCACCGCCAAGCGGCGTCAGACGAGACATAGCTGTAGATGACGCCCACCCCCTCGTTCCCACCGCCGCAGAAGCCAGGAGTCTTACAAATGTGCGGATAAATGCAAGCGATGGTTTTCTTGTCACAAACCAGGGAGAGCGTCCGTAGTTCGCTCCTACACTTCCGCCCTGCGCGTCCGAACAGCGAAAACTGCGTCAACAAGAAGCGAGGCCGGACGCCGGCCTCGCTTCAAGTCTCTCCCCTAAGGAAAGAGCCGCAGGTAAGTCGTCAGGCCTCGCCGCATTGAGGCCTTTCGTGTCTTCCGAGGTCGCACCCGCCGCATGGGGCGCGCTCGGTTTGTGCCCTCACTATCGGGGAGGGCGGGCTGGTTGATCCATCACCCTTCTACGGTTGACCGCTGCGGTTCACACGAAGACAGTGGACGGCTCCTCCTTCTCCCCGAAGCAGTCCGCCCGAGAGAAGCCGCCCACCTAGGAGATGCCGTCCAGGGCCGACGCTTGCGCAGCGGGGAGGGGCTCACGGCACCGGCACGAACCCGGTCCTTGCCGGGGCGGGTTTTCCCCCGGAGGGCCGCAGGTAAGCGCGTTCTCCGATCCATCGCCCGCCCCGGCTAAAGCTTCATCTGGCCCGCGGACTCGAGTTTCGTCGTGACTCCGGGGGCCGGGGGCGGTCAGGCCCATACGTGTAGTACGGAGACCCTTCTAGCTACGCTGACTCGCGTGAGGCACGGCTTCCGCGACATGAACCCGACGCTTCGCGGCTTCCTGATCATCGCCGCGATCGTGATCGTGTTGGTGGCGCTGCAACTGCAGGTCACGGTGTTCGTGCTCCTGCAGATCGCGCGGATCGCGTTCTTCCTCGCAATCGCGTACTTCGTCTTCCTCGCCTGGCGCGACCGGCGTGAGGAGATCTCGATGTGGCCGGCTCGCGCCCGGGTCATCTTCTACGGCGCAGCGCTGCTGCTGATCGTGAACATGGCCTCGCGCTACTTCGAGCCGGTCGGCGGCGGCTGGAACCTGATCGTCTTCCTCGCGGTGTTCGCGTGCGGCGGCTTCGCGATGTTCCGCGTCTGGCGCGACCAGCACACGTACGGTTACTAGGCCTCGGCCCTTACGGCCGCGCCGTCCAGTTCGTCCAAGGCCTCGCGCACCTCGACGTGGCGGCCGACGAAGATCGGCGTGTCGCGCTCGGTGTAGCGGCTCGCCTCGGAATCCCGCAGGGTCAACATCAGGTGCATGAAGTCGGACGGCTCCTCGCATTCGAAGGCGGTCATGAACTCCTGGTCGTCGATCCCGAACGAGTACGTCGTGTGATTGACGATCGTCGAGAACTCGTGCCCGACCTGCATGTGCTCGTTCATCGCGCGCTGGCGGTCCTCCTGAGAGAGCGAGTACCAGGAGCGCAGCTTCACGAAGGGGTAGACGACGAGGTATGGCGAGCCCTTCGGCACGACCTGCCGTGGGCGCCGCGCCTTCGTGTACTCGGAGGCTTTCGTCGTCGCGAGGTACGAGTACGGCGTCTCGAGCCAGCCCGCGAGCGGCGTGCCGTTCAGCGCGGCACCGAGCTCGCCGAGGTCCTCGTAACGCTCGGTGATCTTCCAGAGGAAGAAGTCGCACTCGGGGCGGATGCCGGTCGTCGAGTAGGCGCGGAGCGAGGCCATCCGTCCGGCGAACTCCTCGATCACCTCCGCGAAGGCGTCCTTGCCGGCGGCGCGCTCGTCGATCGGCAGCCTGCGCCAGGCGGGGTCGACGCGGAAGAAGGTGTAGGCGACGTACTGGCCGGCCACGGCCGGAAGCCTAGCGATGGCAGCGCGGGAATCTGCCGTTGCGCAGGTCGGCGACCGCGCGCTTGAAGGCGGGAAGGCTCGGCTTCGGCGTGCGGTCGGCGAAGTAGAGGCCGGACTGCCACCCGCTCAGGCTCGGCTCGTCGAAGGTGTGGAAGACGAACAGCCCGCGGACGGTCGGCTGGCAGTAAGCGAGCTCGAGCGCGCGGCGGTAGTACGCGCTCTGCACTGCGAACGAGACGCTGTCCGTGCGCGCCGGCGAGCTCAGGTCGAGATAGAACCGCCGCTTCGGCGCGGGCACAGCCGTCTGGACGCCGAACTCCGTGTAGTAGATCGGCAGCCGCGCGCCCGCCTGCGCGGTCCCCTGGAAGGCCTCGGTCAGGAGGGCGACGAGCTTCGGATAGTCCGCGAGCGTGATCGAGGTGTTCTTCGGATGCGCGGCGGTGGGCGGGACGCTCGAGGCCTGCATGTACGGGTGAAAGGCAAAGGCGTCCATCAGCGGCCGGCTGCGATGGCTCGCCCGGTAGGCGGCGCCGAGGTCGCGGATGAAGGCGGTCGGCGAGTGCGTCGGGCGCGAGCCGCCGGGCCGGTCGGCGCCTCGCGGCGAGAGCGCGCCGCCGAGCACGCGCACGCCGGGAGTTGCCGCCTTGATCGCGTCGTAGCTCCGCGCGAGCAGGTCGGTGTACGCGCGTGCGGCGAGGTCGCGGCCGCCGCCGCCGAACTGCGGCTTCCAGAACGTGCTCAGGTTCGGCTCGTTGCCGACGATCACGTCGCGCACCTGCGGCAGCGCCTTCACGAGTGCACCCGCGTAGGCGGCGAACTCGGCGCGCTCGGCAGGGGTCTGCGGCGTGTCGCGGCCGGGGCCGTTCCAGAGGACGATCACGAGCTGCATCTGCGCCCGCCCGGTCGAGGCCGCCACGTTGCGCAGCACGTGGAGGAGTGCCGCGGGCGGCCGCCGCTCGCCGCGGTGCCACGTCGCGGAGACGGCCGCTGCGTCGAACCCTGCGTCGCGCGAGACGTCGGCCTGCGCCTGCGCGAAATGTGGATCGACCTGGGCGAGCGAGTCGTCCACGGTGCCGACGACGAAGGTCCGCGCCCTCGTCCCGTGCCGGCCCGGCGGCGGCGGGAGGCGGACGCCGCTCGTGTCCACCGGCCCGGTTGCCGTACGCCGCGTCGTGTTCTCGGAGGTCGTCACGCGCGTGGTCGTGGTGGGCGCCGTCGTGCCGGTGGTGGGCCCCGTGCGCGTGCTCGGCGCGCGCGTCGAGCTGGACGGCGAGGCGTCGTTCCCGCCTCCCGAAGAGAGCACGATCGCCGCGATCACGCCGCCCACGGCTGCGACCGCGACAGCCGCGGCGATGACGGCCTTCCCCACGGGGTCGGAGGCTACCCTTGCCCGGCCATGGCCACACCGTTGGAAGAGCAGCTGAAGAGGCTTCCCGCCAAGCCGGGCGTCTACCTCTTCCGCGACGAGCGCGGGCAAGTCCTCTACATCGGCAAGGCAAAATCGCTGCGGCCGCGCGTACGCAGCTACTTCCAGAAAACCCCCGACTCGCGCTCGACGATCCAGCGCCTCCCGGAGCGCGTCGCCGACATCGAGGTGATCGTGACCAACACCGAGGTCGAGGCGCTGCACCTGGAGCAGAACCTGGTCAAGCGCCACCGGCCGCCGTTCAACGTCCGCCTGCGCGACGACAAGTCGTTCCCTTACATCGCGGTCACGGTCCAGGACGACTATCCGCGCGTCATGTTCACGCGCGAGCGGCATCGTCGCGGCGTCGTCTACTTCGGCCCGTATGCGAACGCGAAGAAGGTGCGCGAGACACTCGACGTCCTCAACCGCGTCTTCCCGTACCGGCCCTGCGAAGGACCGAAGCCCGGCCGCCACAGCGGGATTCCGTGCCTCGATTACCACATCGAGCGCTGCCTGGCCCCGTGCGTGGGCTACATCTCGCAGGAGGACTACCGCGCGATCATCGACAGCGTGATCGAGTTCCTCTCGGGCGAGACGAGACCGATCCAGCGAGAGCTCGAGCGGAAGATGAAGGACGCGGCCGAGAACGAGCGCTTCGAGGAGGCGGCGCGCTACCGCAACCGGCTCTTCGCGGTTCGGCACCTCGTCGAGCGCCAGACCGCCGACCGGCGCTCGGTCGGCAGCATCGACGTGATCGGGATCGCCAGCGAGGGCGACCGCGCGGCAGTGCAGGTCTTCCCGCTGCGGGACGGGAAGCTGATCGACCGCTACGGCTTCCACCTCGAGAACGTCGAGGGTCAGGACACGGCGACGCTGCTCGAGGCGTTCGCGATCGAGTTCTACGGCTCGGCGCCGAGCGTGCCGCCGCAGATCATCGTGCCGCCGGACGCGGGCGACACCGACGCGCTCGCGGAGTTCCTCTCCGAGCGGCGGGGCTCGAGCGTCGAGGTCCGTGCACCGGAGCGGGGCGAGAAGCGGCGGCTCCAGGAGCTTGCGGCCGAGAACGCACGGCTGGCGCTCGAGTCGGAGGTCGTCCAGGCGGAGCGCAAGCGCTCTCGGCGCGTCGAGGCGTTGGAGGAGCTGCGCGAGACGCTGAACCTCGAGAGCCTGCCTCTGCGAATCGAGTGCTACGACATCTCGAACATCCAGGGCGAGTCCGTGGTCGGCTCGCTGGTCGTCTTCCAGGATGCGCTGCCGAAGAAGGCGCACTACCGCAAGTTCGGCGTGCGCAGCTTCGACGGGCAGGACGACTACGCGGCGCTGGCGGAGGTGGTCGCGCGCCGGTTCGCGCGGCTGCAAAGCGACGCCGCCGCCGAGGACTTCGACGAGTCGTTCGCGGCCACGCCCAATCTGGTGGTGATCGACGGCGGTAAGGGCCAGCTCGCGGCGGCGCTGCAGGCGATGCAGGGCTATGACTTGCCGCGGGTGGCCGTGATCTCGCTTGCCAAGCGGCAGGAGGAGGTTTTCGTCCCCGGGCAGCCGGAGCCGATCAGGCTCGACCGCGACTCGCCGGGGCTGCACCTCCTGCAACGGGTGCGCGACGAGGCGCACCGGTTCGCGCTCGACTTCCACCGCCAACGACGCCAGGCCAGGGCGCGCGAGTCGATCTTCGACACGCTGCAGGGCGTCGGCCCGGCGCGGCGGCGGGCGCTGCTGCATCACTTCGGCTCGGCCGAGCGCTTCCTGGCCGCGAGCCAGGAGGAGCTCGAGGGCGTGCCCGGGATTCCTGAGCGAACCGCTCGGTCGATCTACGCGCAGCTGCACAAGGCGGGTAGGGCGTAGCAGCCGCCGGCCCGGCAGCGGCGTTCGCGCTCGTCCGGCAGCGCACCTTCGGTCCCTACTTCGTCGGCAACGCGCTCTCGGCGAGCGGTACCTGGTTCCAGAACCTCGCTGCCGCGCTGCTCGTCTACCGGCAGACGCACTCGGCGTTCCTGCTCGGGGTGCTCAACTTCTCGCAGTTCCTCCCGATCCTCGTGCTCGCGCCCTGGGCCGGCGGGGCCTCCGACCGGTGGAACCGGCGCAACCTGCTGCTCGTCACCCAGACGGCGGCGACGCTGCTCGCAGGCGGGCTCGGCCTGCTCGCGTACTTGAAGCTCGCGCCGACGCCGGTCGTGATCGGCGCCGCGGTGGCACTCGGCGTTGTGAGCGCGTTCTCGGCTCCCGCGCAGCAGGCAATGATCGCCACTCTGGTCGAGGAGCCTGAGGTGCCGACCGCGGTGGCGCTCAACTCGATGACCTTCAATCTCGCCCGCGCGGTCGGCCCGGCGAGCGCGGCCCTTGCCGTCCAGTACCTTGGCATCCCGGCCGCGTTCGGGCTGAACGCGGCCTCGTACGTGATCTTCATCGGCGCGCTGCTCTTCATCGGGCCGCAGACGCAGCGGCTCGCCGACCGCACCGTCGGTCACCTGCGCGCGAGCATCGACATCCTGCGCCGCCGGCCGCAGCTGATGGTGTTCCTGTTGATCGTGGCGGCGGTCGGCTTCGCGTCCGACCCCGTGAACACGCTCGGGCCGGCCTGGGCTCACGCGTTCGGCCGGAAGGACACGGTCGCCGGTTACATCATCGGCGCGTTCGGTGCGGGCGCCGTGACCGCGGGGCTCGTCGTCGCCGGCCGGGTGGGCGGGAGCCGGCGGCGGATGTTCCTGACGCTCTCGCTGCTCGGCTTCGGCATCGTCGGCTTCGCGGTCACGCCGTGGCTGCCGGTCGCGCTGCCGGTCCTCTTCCTTGCCGGGTTCGGCTACCTCGCCTCGAACACGCACGCGACCTCACGGCTGCAGCTCGGCGTCGAGCCGTGGGAGCGCGGCCGGATCATGGCGCTCTGGAGCGTCGCGTTCCTCGGGCTGCGGCCATTCGCGAGCATCCTCGACGGGGCGATCGCGGGCGCGTTCGGCGTGCGGGCGGCAGGGGTGGTGCTGGCGCTACCGGCGCTCGCGTGCGCGGCGTGGATGGCATTGCGCGCGCGGACGCGGGGCTGGGGGCCGGCGCGCGCGGAGCTGCCGCCGCATCCCTAGGGAACGCGCAGGGAGGAGGCGAACGAGCTCTCGTGCAGGCGGTTCCTCGTGGGCGAGGTCGCCAGCACGAAGAACGGCACCGCGCGGCGATCGGCGAACGAGGTCGAGATGTAGTCGCCGACCATCGAGCCCTGGGAGGTGCGCGCGATTCCGCTGACCGGAACGTGTCGCGAGTTGAGCAGCTGCGGCCGACTCCAGCTCGCGCCCGCGTTGCTCGAGGAAACGAAGCGCACGTCGAGCGACGAGCCGCGGAAGACGTAGTAGGTCAGCGCGAGCCTTCCGGCTCGGGAGGGGTCGGCGTCGAGCCCCGGCAGTTCTGCGTCCCCGACGCCGGTCGGGATCCGGGTCAGCGGGCTCCACGAGACGCCGTCGGTGGACGAGGCATAGACGATGTCGTTGAACGTGCAGCCGAGCCGGAACGAGCAGTCGGCCCACGCGACGTACGCGCGGCCGTCGGCGCCGATTGCGGAGGTTGGAAGCGGAGCGGCCCGCAGCCCTGCGTGCGAGCGGTAGTCAGCGGGCGCGATCCCGAGCTGCGCTGTCCAAGTCGCTCCGCCGTCGTCAGAGCGCAGGACCGAGAGCTTGCCCTCGTCGTAGTAGGCAACGAGGGCCCGGCCGCTCGGCAGCACGACCGGCTGCACGCCGGGCGCGTAAGCGCCACGGATCGATGCCTGCCCCGGAGAGCCCGGAGCGGTCGTGGGCGCCGACCACGTCAGGCCGCCGTCGGCAGAGGCCTGCGTTACGACCTCCTCGTTGAGGATGTCGCTGTAGCTCAGGTAGCAGTGCCCGAAGAACGGGCTTGCCGACCAGTTGTCGCAGGCGATCCACTCCTTGTCCTGTCCGAGCTGCGGCGTCGTCGCGATCACCGTCACGGGCGCGGTCCAGTGCCTGCCGTCGCGGGAGCGGTTGACTCCGATCGACGAGCCGCCGCCGCCGAAGACGAGCGAGCTCGTAAGCCACTCGCCGTGACGTCGGTCGTAGGCGACCGACGGATCGCTCGCTCGCGGCGAGAGGCCAGGAAGGAAGCCGCGCGACCAGGAGCGGCCGCTGTCGCCGGAGAGCGCGAACCCGATGTTGCGAGCGCCGCCGTCGAAGACCCGTCCGACCTGAAAGACCGCCACCACTGTCTTGCCGAAGGCGAACGAGTCCGGCTCGACCTCCGTCTCGTGCTGGCTCTCCGTGTTGGTGTACGGGTCGCGAGAGGTCCGGCGCGTGACGACCTCGCAGTCGCGGGCGGCGCGGTCGAAGCCGTCGACAGTCGCCAGGTCGTGACCGCGTCCGCAGGAGACCGCGTCGCGAACGCCGTTGACGGTCTGCAGGCGGTCGGGGCCGCGCGTGCCGCGAACGCGCGCTGCCGTGGCCACCGAGGCAGCGACGAGCAGGAAGAAGAGCGCGACGAGGAGCTGCCGCTTCAGCGGCCCGGCGAGCCGTTCGTGTCGTCGGCCGCCAGGAATGGATAGCGGTAGTCGCGGGCCGGCACGAAGGTCTCCTTGATCGTCCGCGGGCTGACCCAGCGGATCAGGTTCCACATCGAGCCTGCCTTGTCGTTTGTGCCCGAGGCGCGTGAGCCGCCGAACGGCTGCTGGCCGACGACCGCGCCGGTCGGCTTGTCGTTCACGTAGAAGTTGCCGGCCGCGTACTGGAGCGCGTCCTGCGCCTCGTCGATGGCCGCGCGGTCCTGCGAGAAGATCGCTCCGGTGAGCCCGTAGGGCGCCGTATCGTCGACGAGCTCGAGCGTCTGCTCCCACTCCTTCTCCGGATAGACGTAGGTGGTGACGATCGGGCCGAAGAACTCCTCGCTCATCAGGCGGTCGCGGGGGTCCTTCGTCTCGATCACGGTCGGCTGGACGAAGTAGCCCTCGCTGTCATCGCTGCCGCCGCCGACGACCACCTCGGCGTTGTTGTTCTTCGCGTGCTCGACCGCCTCGCGCTGGCGCGCAAACGACTTGCCGTCGATCACCGCGCCCATGAAGTTCGAGAAGTCGCTCACGTCGCCCATCGCGATCGAGCCGACCTCCTCGACGAGACGCTCGCGCAGCTCGGGCCAGAGGTTGGACGGTGCGTACACGCGCGAGGCCGCGGAGCACTTCTGGCCCTGGTACTCGAACGAGCCGCGCACGATCGCGGTCGCGAGCGCTTCGACGTCGGCGCTCGGGTGCGCGACGATGAAGTCCTTGCCGCCGGTCTCGCCGACGATGCGCGGGTAGTTGCGGTACGTCCCGATGTTCTGGCCGACCGTCTGCCAGATCGAATGGAAGACCTCGGTCGAGCCGGTGAAGTGCACGCCCGCGAGATGATCGCTCGCCAGCACCGGGTCGCCGACGGCCGCGCCGCTTCCCGGCAGGAAGTTGACGACGCCCGGGGGCAGGCCGGCCTCCTCGAGCAGCTGCAGCGTCCAGTACGAGGAGAACGCCGCAGTCGACGCGGGCTTCCAGAGGACGACGTCGCCCATCAGCGCCGGGCTCGAGGTCAGGTTGGCGCCGATCGCGGTGAAGTTGAACGGGCTGATCGCGAAGACGAATCCCTCGAGCGGCCGGTACTCCATCCGGTTCCAGATCCCCGGCGAGGAGACGGGCTGCTCCTGGTAGATGCGAAGCATGAACTCGACGTTGAAGCGCCAGAAGTCGATCACCTCGCAGGCCGCGTCGATCTCGGCCTGGTGCGCGGTCTTCGACTGGTTCAGCATCGTCGCCGCGACGAGGGTCGAGCGCCACGGGCCCGCGAGCAGCTCGGCGGCGCGGAGGAAGACTGCGGCACGCTCCTCCCAGGGCAGCCGGTGCCAGTCCTCCCAGGCCTCGGCGGAGGCGGAGATGGCCTTCTCGACCTCGGCGGGGCCGGCCTTGTGCACCTGCGCGAGCACGTGCTTCTTGTCGTGCGGCATGACCGCGTCGAAGGTGTCGCCGGTCCGAATCTCCTCGCCGCCGATCACCACCGGGATCTCGAGCTGCTCGTGCTTCATCCGCTCGAGGCGGACGCGCAGCTCCTCGCGCTCGGGCGAGCCCGGCGCATAGTCGCGCACCGGCTCGTTGTGCAGTGCAGGCGGGCGGAAGATCCCGGGCCGACTCATCGCGGGGATTCTACGATTCGGCAGATGGTCGAGCAGATCGCCTATGCGGTTGACGGCTGGGGGGTGGGCGAGCTCGTGCTCGCCCGCGGCGAAGTCGCCTGGCACGAGCTGCCGTCGACCGCAAGGTCGCCGGCGGGCAGCCACCCGCTCGTCCAGCGCGTGCGCGGCTACTTCGGAGGCGGCCGCGACACCTTCGAGGACGTGGCGCTCGAGCTCGAGTGGTGCACGCCGTTCCAGCGGGCCGCGCTTGCGGCGATACGAGCGATTCCGTATGGGGAGACCGCGACCTACGGCGAGATCGCTGCTCTCGCCGGCCATCCGAACGCCCAGCGCGCCGTGGGCTCGGTGTGCGCCTCGAACCGGTTCGCGGTCTTCGTCCCCTGCCACCGGGTCGTCGGGGCGGACGGGCTCGGTTCGTACGGATCGCTCGGCCTCGGCTACAAGCGTCGCCTACTGGAGCTCGAGGGTGTCGTTCTCTGAGGACGTGCGCGCCGAGCTCGCGGGGATCGCGCCCGCGCGCGAGTGCGACCGGCTTGCCGAGCTCTCGGCCCTCTTCCACTTCGCCGGCCGGTTGCACCTGCTCGGCCGCGGCGAGGTGAGCCTGCACCTCGACCTCTCGAGCTCGGCGGCGGCGCGGCGCGCGTTCACGCTGCTGCGCGCGTTCGGCGTCCGGTCCGAGATCCGTACGTATCAGCGTCGCGCGTTCGGACGGGAGACCCGCTACCAGCTACACGTCGAGGGCGGAGCCGCGGCGCTCGAGGTGTTGCAGCGCGCGGGCGTGGTCGATTCTCGCTCGCGGCCGCTCGACAAGCCGCCGAAGCGCGTCGTCCCGCGCTCCTGCTGCCGCTCGGCGTACGTCCGCGGCGCGCTGCTCGCATCCGGCTCGGTCAGCCCGCCTCCCTCGCCGCACCTCGAGGTTCGCAGCGAGAGCCGCGAAGGCGCCGAGGCAGTCGCGGCGGCCGCCGCTGCGGAGGGCGGTGAGCTGCGGGTGGTGCGGCGCGCCGACCACGTACTCGCGTACGCGAAGGGAATCGACAGGATCGCCGGCGTGCTCGCCGCTGCCGGTGCGAGCGAGGCCGCGCTCGCGCTGCAGGAGCGCTCGGTCCTCGGTTCCACGCGCGGGCGCGCTAACCGGCTGGCAAACGCCGACCACGCCAACGTCGTCCGCGCGGTCGCCGCGGCGCGGGGGCAACTCGACGCCGTGCGGAGGCTCGAACGGGGTGGACGGCTCGAGGAGCTGTCGCCTCCTCTACGCGAGATCGCGCGGCTGCGCTCGAAGCATCCGTCGCTCTCGCTCCGCGAGCTGGCCGCGAAATGCGAGCCGCCTGCGAGCAAGTCCGCCGCTCATCGCCGCCTGCAGGTGCTCGTCCGCATCGCTCGTCGCTAGCGGAGCCGCCGGGTTTTCTCACTTGTAACCGGCGTAGTTTCCAAGCGCCCCTTTGGTAATACTTGGTGACCGGCGGGTTCGCGCTCGTCCGGCGATGGATTCAGACCCCGTCCGTCGCCAAGGTCCGGAGCGCGACAATGCGGAGGGGGAGGTCGTCCTCGGAGCTTCCCCTCCGGCCCGCCGGCTTTGCCGGCGGGCCGGAGGGCGCAAGACGCGCGCACGGGCTGAGCCCGCACGCGCTCTAAGCGGCGTCGCAAGCGACGCCTTGGCGGCCCACCGGCTGAGCGCCGTTTAGACTCGGACGCAGAAATCGAACGGGAGGCAATCGTGGCTATTCGGGTTGGGATCAACGGCTTCGGGCGGATCGGGCGCAACTTCTTTCGGGCGCACCTGACCCGCGGCGGGGACTTCGAGGTGGTTGCGGCCAACGATCTCGGCGACGCCGAGACGATGGCCTACCTGCTCAAGCACGACTCCGTCCTCGGCACCCTGGACGAGGACGTCGCCGCGGGCGAGGGCAAGATCCGCGTCGGCAAGCACGAGCTCCAGCTCCTGAGCGAACGCGATCCCGGCAGCCTTCCCTGGGGCGATCTCGGCGTCGACGTCGTGATCGAGTCGACCGGCTTTTTCACGGACCGCGACGGTGCCGCGAAGCACCTCGACGGCGGCGCAAAGAAAGTGATCATCTCGGCGCCCGCCAAGGGCCCGGACGTGACGATCGTGCTCGGGGTCAACGAGGGCGACTACGACCCGGAGTCGCACCACGTGATCTCCAACGCCTCCTGCACGACGAACTGCGTCGCCCCGCTCGCGAAGGTGCTGCACGACGAGTTCACGATCGAACAGGGCTTCATGACCACGATCCACGCGTACACGAACGACCAGCGCGTGCTCGACCTCCCGCACGAGGACCTGCGGCGGGCCCGCGCGGCCGCGATCAACCTGATCCCGACCTCGACCGGAGCCGCGCGCGCAATCGGGCTCGTGCTGCCTGACCTGCAGGGCAAGGTCGACGGCATGTCGATGCGCGCCCCGGTGCCTACCGGCTCGATCGTCGACCTCGTGTGCACGGTCGGGCGCGAGACGACCAAGGACGAGGTAAACGAGCTCTTTCGCTCGAAGGCCGACACCGGTTCCTTCGAGGGGATCCTGCGCTACACCGACGAGCCGCTCGTTTCGACCGACGTCCAGCACTCGCCGTACTCGTCGATCTTCGACAGCGAGCTGACGATGGTGAACGGGACCGCGGTCAAGGTCTTCGGCTGGTACGACAACGAGTGGGGCTACTCGTGCCGGCTCGTCGATCTCGTGGCGAAGGTGGGGGCGACGTTGCCGGCCACGGTTAGTGCGTAGGCCGCGATCGGTCCGTGAAGCCGAGGTCGGCGGCAAGCACGTGCTCGTGCGCTCGGACCTGAACGTGCCTCTCGAGAACGGGCGCGTCGCCGACGAGACGCGGATCGAGGCCTCGCTGCCGACACTTCGCTACCTGCTCGAGCACGACGCGAAGGAGGTTGCGGTGTGCTCGCACCTCGGCCGGCCGAAGGGGCCGGATTCGGCGCTCTCGCTGACGCCGGTCGCTCGGCGCCTGCGCGAGCTGCTCCCGGATGAGCGGATCGACGTGCTCGAGAACACCCGCTTCGACCCGGGCGAGACGAAGAACGACCCGGAGTTCGCGCGCCGGCTCGCGGACGACTATGAGCTGTTCGTCGAGGACGCGTTCGGCTCCGCTCACCGGGCGCACGCCTCGACCGTGGGCGTCGCCGAGCTGCTTCCGGCCTATGCGGGCCTGCTGCTGGAGCGCGAGCTCGAGGAGCTCGGGAAGCTGCTCGGCGAGGTGCAGCGGCCGTTCGTGCTCGTCTCGGGCGGCGCCAAGGTCGACGACAAGCTCGGTGTCCTGCGCAACCTCGGCGGCAAGGCCGACACGGTGCTCGTCGGGGGCAAGATGGCCGAAGAGCTTCGAGAAGGGAGCCCGCTCGGGTTCCCGGTCGAGCTGCCGACCGACGTCGTCGCCGCTGTGGCCTTCGAGGAGGACGCCGAGTCGAAGGTCGTGCCGTACGACTCGCTCCCGGAGGGCTGGCTCGGCCTCGACATCGGGCCGGAGACGCGCGAGCGCTTCGCTGCCGAGCTCGCCCAGGCGAAGACGATCTTCTGGAACGGGCCGCT
This sequence comes from Gaiellales bacterium, assembly GCA_038237925.1. Lineage (GTDB taxonomy): Bacteria > Actinomycetota > Thermoleophilia > Gaiellales > Gaiellaceae > AC-32. Next base: position 40,026 of record JBBRYF010000006.1, read on the forward strand.
GGGCGTTTTCGAGTGGCCGCGCTTCGCCGAGGGGACGAAGGCGGTCGCCGAAGCCGTGGCGGCGGCGGACGCGTTCTCGGTGGTCGGCGGCGCTGACTCGATCCGCGCCCTGAACGAGCTCGGCCTGCTCGACCGCGTCTCGTGGGCATCCACCGGCGGCGGCGCGGCGCTCGAGCTGCTCGAGGGCAAGGAGCTCCCTGGGGTTGCGGTGATTCCCGCGGCATGAGCCTGATCGCCGGCAACTGGAAGATGTTCAAGGGCCCGCGCGAGACGCGGGAGTTCTGCGAGGCGTTTCGCGCGCCCGAGGGCATCGAGGCGCTGCTCTGCCCGCCGTTCGTCTCGCTCGCGGCAGCGGCCGAGAGCGACCATACGATCTTCGCCCAGAACGTCCACTGGGCCGCGGACGGCGCGTTCACGGGCGAAGTCTCGGCTCCGATGCTCCTCGAGCTCGGCGTCGCGGGCGCGATCGTCGGCCACTCCGAGCGGCGTCAGTACTTCGGAGAGACCGACGAGACCGTCGCGCGCCGCACCGTCGCCGCGCTCGAGCGCGGGCTGCGCGGGATCGCCTGCGTCGGGGAGTCGCTGGAGGAGCGCGAGTCGGGCCAGATGGAGCTCGTCCTGCGCGTTCAGGTCGAGGCGATCGCGGATGCGGCCGGCGCCCACGAGGGGCTGGTGATCGCGTACGAGCCGGTCTGGGCGATCGGGACCGGCCGGACCGCCAGCCCGGAGCAGGTGAGCGAGGCGCACGCGTTCATCAAGATGCTGCTCGACGTACCGGTGCTCTACGGCGGGTCGGTCAAGCCCGACAACGCCGCCGAGCTGCTCTCGCAGGACGGCGTCGACGGCGCCCTCGTCGGCGGCGCCTCTCTCAAGGTGGAATCGTTCGAGGCGATTTGCCGGGCCGCCGCGACCTAGTCGTCCTCGTCATCCTCGACGGTTGGGGGTGCGGGCCCCCGGGGCCGGGGAACGCGATCGAGCTCGCGGAGACCCCCACCTTCGACCGGCTCTGGCGCGAGTACCCGCACACGACGCTGAAGGCGAGCGGGGAGGCGGTCGGCCTGCCACCGGGCCAGATGGGCAACTCCGAGGTCGGCCACCTGACGATCGGCTCGGGTCGCGTGCTCGACCAGGACCTCCAGCGCGTGAACCGCGCGGTCGCGGACGGCTCGTTCTTCGAGAACCCGGCGCTGAAAGCCGCGTTCGCAAAGGGCGGCGACGTCCACCTGCTCGGTCTCGTCTCGCACGGCGGGGTCCATTCGCACATCGACCACGTGCAGGGGCTGTTCCGCTTCGCGCCCGAGCGCACTTGGATCCACGCCTTCACCGACGGGCGCGACGTCTCCCCTCACGCGGCGGCGCACGACCTGGCGGAGCTGCCGGCCGACCGCATCGCCACTGTCGCCGGCCGCTATTACGCGATGGACCGCGACCAGCGCTGGGAACGGACGCAGCGTGCCTTCGACGCGATCGTGGAGGGAGAGGGAGCGCGGGCCGACGATCCAGTCGCCGCTGTCGAAGCGAGCTACGCGGCCGGCGTGACCGACGAGTTCATCGAGCCGATCGTGCTCGAGGGCCGCCCAAGGCTGAAGCCGGGCGACTCCGTGATCTTCTTCAACTTCCGGCCCGACCGCGCGCGGCAGCTCACCAAGCTCCTGCTCGACGGCGGCTTCGACGTGACCACGATGACCCACTACAGCGACGCCTTCGACTGCCCGGTCGCCTTCGCGGAGCAGCAGGTCGACCAGACGATGGCGGAAGTGCTGGCCGAGCACGGCGTCCATCAGCTGCACGCGGCCGAGACCGAGAAGTATGCCCACGTGACGTACTTCTTCAACGGCGGTCGTGAGGAGGGGTGGCCCGGCGAGACGCGCCTGCTCGTCCCGAGCCCGCGCGAGGTCGGCACCTACGACAAGAAGCCGGAGATGTCAGGTGAGGAGGTCGCGGCGCGCTTCTGCGAAGCGCTCGAGGCGAACGGCTACGGCTTTGCCGTCGTCAACTTCGCGAATCCCGACATGGTCGGCCACTCCGGGGTGATCCCGGCCGCGGTCAAGGCGGTCGAGGTCACCGATACCTGCCTTGGCAGCGTCGCGGATACCGTCGAGCGCCTCGGCGCCGTCGCGCTCATCACCGCCGACCACGGAAACGCCGAGCAGCTGCTCGAGCCGAACGGCACGAGCCCCCACACCGCGCATACCACGAATCCCGTCCCCCTCATCGTGACCGACGGCGATGCGCACCTCCGCGACGGGGGTGAGTTGCAGGATCTCGTGCCCACCGCTCTTGCTTACCTAGGAATTGCGAAACCCTTACAAATGAGCGGGGAAAACCTCTGCATTTGACCGCCTTCGCATCTATACTCCGCGAGCCTTGTCACTGGCCCAGCCCGATCTCGGCGTCCTGCGGAAGGCGCAGCGGGGTGACGAGCGAGCCTTCTCGCTCATCCTGCGCGCTTACGAGACGCCTGTCTTCAACTACGTGCTCCGGCTCGTAGGCGGAGACCGCTCGCTAGCCGAAGACCTGACGCAAGAGGTCTTCCTGCGGGTCTACCAGGGGCTGCCGAAGTTCTCCCTTCGCTCGAAGTTCACGACCTGGCTCTTCCAGGTGACGAAGAACCGCGTGCTCGACGAGTTGCGCGCGAGCGAGCGGCGGCCGCGGGCGCTCGTCGCGATCGACGACATCGCCCCGCTCGAGGTGATGGATGCCCCAATCGAGCGGCTCGAGGAGATCGACGCGCTCTGGAGCGCCGTCGAGCTGCTCAGCACCGACCTGAAGATGGCGCTGCTTCTGCGCGACGTGGTCGGCCTCTCGTACACGGAGATCGCCGACTCGCTCGAGGTGACGCTCGCCACGGTCAAGTGGCGCATCTACAAGGCGCGCGAGGAAGTCCAGATCGCGCTCGTGCGCGAGGGCGTCAGCTTCGGCGTCCAGCCGGCTAGGGCCGAGCAGCTCTAGCCCGCAGCCAGGCCGCCACGTTCCGCGCCTGCTCCTGGGCGTCTGCGCCGGGAGGAATCGGCCGTACGCTCGTTCGCCGCGGGGGCGGCGGCGGGGCCGTGGTGTCGTTCTTGGCGATAGCGAAGACGACGCCTCCGACCGCACCGGCCGCCACGACGGCGGCCGCGGCGAGGGGCCAGGCCTTCGACACGTGCGGACGTGACACAGGCGCCACGCGCGTGCGCGCGGTCGCTTTCCCGGTCAGCTCGGCAGCGAAAGCCTCCGGGGAGGCCGGCCGGTAGGCGGGGTTCCGCGCCAGCGAGCGCATGACCGCGTCCTCGATGCGCGGTGGAACCTCGGGCGCAAGCTCGCCCACTGGCGTGATCTCGCCCGGGTCGGCGAGGTCGGCGAGCGACTCGAGTTCGTGTGGCGGGCGGCCGGTCAGGAGCTCGTACAGGACCGCTCCAAGCGAATAGACGTCGGTCGCAGCGGTCACCTGCTCGCCGGCGGCCTGCTCGGGAGAAAGGTACGCCGCGGTGCCCAGCACCGTGCCGGCCTGGGTGAGCGCAGTCGCCTCTGCCGCGCGCGCGATCCCGAAGTCGGCGACCTTCAGCGTCCCGTCGGTGCTTAGCAGCAGGTTCTGAGGCTTCACGTCACGGTGGATCAGGCCTGCGGCATGCGCGTGGGCGAGCCCGTGGCAAGCCTGGACCGCCAGCGCAACGGCTTCGTCGACGGGCAAGCGCCCAAGCTCGGCGAGCGTCGTCCCCTCGACGTACTCCATCACGATGTACGGCCGGCAGTCGTCGGCCTCACCCGTGTCGTAGACGCTGACCACGTTCGGGTGCGAGAGCCGCGCCGAGAGCTGCGCCTCCCGCAGGAAGCGAGCCCGGAAGGCCGCGTCTCCGGCGAGGTTCTCAGCCAGCAGCTTCACTGCGACCGGACGGTCGAGCTCGGTGTCGTGCGAGAGGTAGACAGTCGCCATGCCGCCGTGGCCGAGCGGGCGCTCGAGCTTGTAGCGGCCGCCCACGCTGGTGGCACCCATCCGGGGGATTTTCTACCCGCGCTGCAAGTTTTTGCGCGCCGTTCACTCCTGCGAGCTGAATCCGGTCTCCTCCCTGAACCGAAAAGACCTCCCAGATGAAACGAATGCTCCTCGGCGTGGCGGCGCTCGCCGCAGTGCTCGCGCAACTGCTTCTGCCTTCCGAGGCGTCGCCATCGCGAAGGACGCCGCCCGGCATTCCATCGTCGTGGCCGCCAAGGGCGGCACCGTGCGCACCCTGCGCGCGCCCGGCCGCTTCGGCTCGATCCGGCCCGGCAACCGTGTCACCTACTCCGCGAAGCGTCTCTCGGACGGGACGTTCCGCGCCGGCTCGATTCACTCCACCGGGCACGCCGGTCACGCTGTGCTCCGCGGCGTCGTCGTCCGGAACCAGCGGCGCCTGCACCGGCTGCTGATCTCGGCCGGCAACTCCGTCTTCTCGGTCCGGGCTCCCACTCGCGGTTTCGCCTCGAGCCGTGGCCCGCGGCCCGGCGACCGCGTCGAAGTGCGCGTGAAGTTGACGAAGAACGGCCTCGACGCCGGTTCGGTGTCGACGCTCGGCCATGACGCGACGATGGAGCTTCAGGGCATCTTCCTCGACGTCACCGGCTCCACGCTCCGGCTCGCCGTCGAGCACCGCGGCGAGGTCTTCGCGGCGGTTCCCGCAGACCTTCAGCTGCCGCAGCTACAGGCGGGTGACGAGGTCGAGCTGATCGTCACGGTCGACGCCGCCGGCGCCTTCACGCTGGTCAGCATCCAGACCGACGACGAGAACGACAACGACCACGAAGGGATCGGCGAGGACCACGGCAGGGTCGAGGTGAGCGGCGCGATCGCGCAGCTCACGACCGACTCGATCACGGTGCAGTCACACGGCGGCTCGCCGGTCACCTGCGCCGTTCCCGCCGGCACCGACCTCTCCGGCTTCCAGGTCAATGACCGCGTCGAGATGAGGTGCGCGGACGTCAACGGCACCTTGACGCTTTCCCGGCTCAAGCAGGACGACGAGGGAGACGATGACGGTGGCGGTGGAGGCGACGACGACTAGCCCGGCCCGTAGTTCGCTCTCGCTCTCCGGCCGCCGGCGGCAACGGGCGGCCGGAGAGCGCATCTCCGCGCTCTTCGAGGAGCACGGGCGGATGGTCTACGGCGTCTGCCGCTTGAACCTGCGCGACGGGATCGAGGCCGAGGACGCCGCCCAGCAGACGTTTCTCTCGGCCTACCGCGCGCTGCTCGCAGGGCAGGAGCCGCGTGAGCCTTCGCCTGGCTCGGCACGATTGCCCGCAACGAATGCCGCTCGCGGCTGCGCGCGCGCCGGACCGAGCCGCTGACGCTCGTCGGCGAGCCGACCCGGGACGAGCTCCAGCGTGAGGTAAACAGGCACGAGGAGATCCACGCGCTCTCGGCTGCGCTTGCCGAGCTCTCGCCGCAGCAACGCGACGCGATCGTGCTGCGCGAGCTCTACGGGTTCTCGTACGCCGAAGTCTCCGCGGCGCTCGGCTTGTCAGGCGCGGCCGTCGAGTCGCTGCTCTTTCGGAGCCGCAAGCGATTGCAAGAACAGCTGCGGCCCGCGCGCTCGGCGCTCGGGATGCTGACGCTCCCGGTTACGCTGCGCGACTCGCTGGCCCACGCGCTGCCCGGGTTCGGCGGCGGCGGCGCTTCCGCGGGCGCAGGCGCTGCCGCGCTGGCGAAGCTCGCCTCCGCGCCGGTCGCCGCGAAGGTCGCGGCTGCGACCCTGGCGCTCGGTACGGCCGGGACGCTCGCCGGCCTCGAGAGCACCAAGGTCCTTCGTTCGCACCACTCGCGCCCACCGGCTGCTCCCGTTGCGGTGGCGCTTCGAGCACGTGCACGGGTTCACGCGCCGGCGCGCGTGACGCCGACCGCGGTGTCGGTGCGCGTCTCTGCGTCCGTGCCCGTCAGCCGTCACGTCGCTCCGGTCGTCGCGCCGACGCGCCGCTCGAGCTCCGGCTCCGACGAGCACGCGCCGGCGACCGAGACGGAGCGCTCGCACTCCGGAAGCGGCGGCGACGGTGAGCACACCGTTACGACTGCGCCCGAGCACCACGACGGCGGCAGCAGCGCCCGCGGAGGCGACGGAACAAGCGGTCGCGACTCCGGCTCCGGCGACTCCGGTTCGGGGGGCTCCGGCTCTGGCGACTCGGGCTCCGACGGGGACGGCTCGGGCGGCTCGGGCCCGGATCACTCCACTTCCGGCGACTAGTCCTGTTCCTTGGGCTTGTGCTTGTGCCCCTGGTCGTGGTGCCGCTTCTCGTCGTGCCTTTGCCGCGTCGGCTGAACGCAGCTCGCAAGCCGTGCCGCGAGCGAGTTCGCCGCTGAGGCGAGCGGCTCCTGGTAGCGAGCCGGAACGCGCCCGATCGACGCGATCACGTCGCTGCGGAAACGGTTGGCGGCGTCACGCGCAGCGCAGCTCCCGGGCGTGAGCGTCGCCAGCCGGTCGGCCTCGGCCGCGAGCCGCGCCGCGACAGGCGCGGGAATGCGAGGCACCTTCGGTGGCGGCGCGGCGCGGTGAGCACCCCCGCACCCGGCGAGGAGGAACACGCTAGATGCCGTGAGCAAGCCGCTGCGCCAGCGCATCCGGCAACCCCCTCTCGCGGATCTCCTCCTGCGTGCGGGCGACGTCGTACTCGACGCGGCGAAACGAGGCGATGCCCTCGTCGAAGTCGAGGAGCAGCCACGCGGCCCGCGGATCGCCGTCGCGCGGCTGGCCGACCGAGCCCGGGTTGAGCAGCCGCCGGCCGGGACCGAGCGGCCTCTCGGTGCCGTCCGGCGCGACCCCTCCGTCGAGCACGCCATCCTCGAGCGTGATCGACAGCGGCACGTGGCTGTGGCCGACGAGGACGAGCGGCGCCTCTGTCAGCTCGAGCGCCGCCCCCGCGGTCTCGGCGGAGAGCACGTACTCCCACACCGGATCGCGCGGGCTCGCGTGGAAGAGCTCGACGCCGCCGCGCGCGCCCGACGGCTGCAGCGACTGCAGAAACGCGCGCGAGCCCTCCGCGAGCACCCCGCGCGTCCAGCGCGCCGCCACGACCGCGTCGCCGGTGAACTCCGCCAGGTCGAGCACGCCCAGGACGCCGAGGTCGTGATTGCCCGCCAGCGACAGGGTGGCGCGCCGCTCGACCGCGACGCAGCACGGGTTCGGGCGCGGCCCGTAGCCGACGAGGTCGCCGAGGCACCAGAGCTCGTCCGGCTCCTCGCGCTCCACTGCCTCCAGGACGGCTTCGAGCGCGTGCCAGTTAGCGTGGACGTCGGAGATGACCGCGACCCGCGTCGCCAAGGGCTCAACCTTAGTCGCGCTCGCTGCGGGCTGGGCCGTCGCTGCGTGGTTTCTGACGCGCACCACGATTCCCGCCGACCTCCACAAGCCGCACGTGGACGTGGCCAAGCAGTTCTCGGCAGCGCTCTTGCACCGCTCGGCCCGCTACGACGGCTTCCTGCGCTGGGAATGGGTCGCGGCAACGCTCGTCACGCTTGCGGCGCTCGCGCTATTCGCCTCGCTCGGGCCGCGCATCGCCCGCGCGTGGGAGCTCGGGCGGGTCGGCACCGGGGTGATGGTCGGTACGGTCACGACCCTCGGCACGTGGGCCGTCGGCCTGCCATTCGGCGCGCTCACGCTCTGGTGGGGCCGCCGCTACGGGCTCGAGAAGCAGGGCTACCTCTCGTGGGTGCTTCAACAGTGGCCGGGGCTGGTCGGCCAGGTCGTCGGCCTGACGATCGCGCTCACGATCCTCATGCTGCTCGCCGGCCGCTTCGGGCCGCGCTGGTGGATCGTGGCGGCGCCACTGTTCGCGGCGTTCGGCGCGGTGCTCGTGCTCGTGCTGCCCTACGTCGAGACGCTCGGGACGAGGGCGCCGCACCGGACTCAGGTGAGCGCGCGAATCCGCGAGCTCGCCCGCGCGGAGGGCGTCGGGAGCACGCCGATCCGGATCGAGAAGGTGAGCGGCGAGACCACCGCCGCGAATGCCATGACGACCGGGATCGGGCCGTCCGCGCGCGTCTTCGTCTGGGACACGTTCTTCGACGGTCGCTTCACGAACCGCGAGATCGAGCTCGTCGTCGCCCACGAGCTCGGTCACGTCGGCCATCGCCACATCTGGAAAGGCATCGCCTGGTCGCTGCTCCTGACGGCGCCCGGCTTTCTCGTCGTCGAGCTGGCCACCCGGCGGCGGGGCGGGCTGCACCGGCCGGAGCTCGTGCCCTACGCGCTGCTCGTGCTCGCGGTGATCGGGCTCGTGATCACGCCCTTCGGAAACTTGGTCTCGCGCCGCTACGAGGCGGAGGCCGACTGGTCGGCGCTCCGCGCCACGCATGACCCGGCGTCGGCGGAGAGCGTCTTTCGCAAGTTCACGCGCTATGACCTGATCCAGCCGAGCCCGCCGCTCTGGTCGTACGTGATGCTCGACGACCATCCGACCGTCGCGCAGCGGATCGCTCTCGCCCGAGCCTGGCGAGCGCGCCGGCGTTAAGTGTCGTTGTCAGGGGTCTCCGGGAGGTTCCGGATCCCCTCGCGCGACGACCACTTCGACCACGAGTCCTGCATCGCGTCGAGGAGCTCGCGCATGAACCGCGTCGACATGTTCACGCGGGCGACCACCACACCCGGCACGTCGCCCTCCTCGACCTCATGGTCGATGCGCGCGAAGGTCAGCGTGAACTCGTAGTCCGAGAAGCTGATGTTGGCGAAGTTCGCGTAGACACCGGCGAGGTTCTCGGGGTCTAGGTGGATGTTGAGCTGGCGCTCCTCCTGGCCGTCGCCTTCCATGCGTCGAGGATACTACGGAGGTGTCCAGCGCAGTCGCTCGCCTCGAGGCGCGGCTCTCGGAGCTGGCGGGCGCCCCCGTCGAGCTCGAGCGCCCGAACGACCCTGAGCACGGGGACTACGCCACCAACGTCGCGATGCGGCTCGCGCCGGTGCAGCGCCGCTCGCCGCGGGAGCTCGGGGAGGAGCTCGCCGCCGCGGCGGTCGGCTTCGACGAGGTCGAGCGCGCCGAGGTCGCGGGACCCGGCTTCGTCAACCTCTGGCTCGCCCCCGCGTGGTTCGGCGAGGCCCTCGCGGAGATCCTCGCTGCGGGCCAAGGCTTCGGCGGCGGCTCGGCGGAGCGGCCCGAGAAGGTGCAAGTCGAGATGGTCTCGGCGAACCCGACGGGCCCGATCACCGTCGCGTCGGCGCGGAACGGGGCGATCGGCGACTCGGTCGCGCGGCTGCTCGAGTTCGCCGGCCACGAGGTCGAGCGCGAGTACTACTACAACGACGCCGGTGCGCAGATGGAGCGCTTCCGCGCCTCGGTCGAGGCGTTCAGGCGCGGGGATGAGCCACCGGAGGGCGGCTATGGCGGCGACTACGTCCGCGAGCTGGCGCAGCGGGACGAGGATCCGGTGCCGCCGATGCTGGCGCAGATCGAGGCGACGCTCGAGCGCTTCCGGGTCCACTTCGACTCCTGGGCGCTACAGAGCGAGCTGGAGAAGCGGTTCCCGAAGCTCCTGCCGCGGGTCGACACCTACGAGCGGGAGGGAGCGGTGTGGGCGCGGTCGTCCGCGTACGGAGACGACGACGATCGCGTCGTGATCCGCTCGCCGGAGAAAGGCGGGACGCCCACCTACCGCGCGGCCGACGTCGTCTACCTCGTCGACAAGCTCGAGCGCGGCTTCGACCGCGCGCTCTACGTGCTCGGGGCCGACCACCACGGAACGCGCCGCTGGTACGCAGCGATTGCGCAGATGCTCGGCTACGACCCGGAACGCGTCGAGGTGCTGCTCTACCAGCTCGTCCACCTGACCCGCGGCGGCGAGCAGGCCAAGATGTCGAAGCGGCGGGGGGACGTCGTCTTCCTCGACGAGTTCCTGGACGAGGTCGGCGTCGACGCGGCGCGCTGGTTCCTGATCAACCGTGGCCCCGACCAGACGATCGAGATCGACGTCGACCTGGCGAGCGAGCGCTCCGAGAAGAACCCCGTCTACTACGTTCAGTACGCGCACGCCCGCATCGCGGCGATCCGGCGCAACGCCGGCGAGGCGGAGATCTCACCGGCCGTGGGCGATGCCCTCTCGCAGGAGGAGCGCGATCTCGTGAAGCGGCTGGCCGACTTCCCGCGCGTCGCCGCCGAGGCCACCGAGCGGCGCGGGCCGCAGGCGATCCCCGCCTACGCGATCCGTGTGGCCGACGACTTCCACCGCTTCTATCACCACCAGCGCGTGCTCGAGAGCGAGACCCAGGCGTTCCGGCTCGCGCTCTGCATCGCGACCCAGCGCGTGATCGCCCGGAGCCTCGAGCTCGTGGGAGTCGAGGCGCCGGAGCGGATGTAGGATCGCGGCCGATGACGCAGGCGGAGGCTTCGGCCGACACACCGAAGACGACCGGCAACCGGCCAGACCGCAACCTCGCGCTCGAGCTCGTGCGCGTGACCGAAGCCGCCGCGCTCGGCGCCGGCCGCTGGATCGGCCGGGGCGAGAAGGAGTCCGCGGACCAGGCCGCCGTCGACGGCATGCGCGCGATCCTCGACACCGTCTCGATGAACGGCGTCGTCGTGATCGGCGAGGGCGAAAAGGACGAGGCCCCGATGCTCTTCAACGGCGAGGAGGTCGGCGACGGCCACGGCCCCGCGGTCGACGTCGCGGTCGACCCGCTCGAGGGAACGCGTCTGACGGCGAAGGGCCAGCCGAACGCGATCGCCGTGATCGCGCTCGCCGAGCGGGGGACGATGTTCTTCCCCGGTGCGGCCTTCTACATGGACAAGATCGCCACCGGGCCCGAAGCGCTCGACGTCGTCGACATCGACGCGCCCCCGCGCGAGAACGTCGAGCGCGTCGCGAAGGCGAAGGGCAAGCGGTCGAGCGAGGTGTCCGTCGTGGTGCTCGAGCGCGACCGACACGAAGCGCTGATCGCGGAGCTGCGCGAGACGGGAGCCAAGGTCAACCTGATCACCGACGGCGACGTCGCGCCGGCAATCGCGGCGGCGCAGCCCGCGACTGGCGTCGACCTGCTGATGGGCATCGGCGGCACCCCGGAGGGCGTGATCGCCGCGGCCGCGCTGAAATGCGTGGGCGGCGGCGTCCAGGGAAAGCTCTGGCCGCGCAACGACGAGGAGCGGCAGGCGCTGCTCGACGCGGGCTTCGACCTCGACCGCGTGCTCACGACCGACGACCTCGTCTCGGGCGAGGACGTTTTCGTCGCCGCGACCGGCGTCACCACCGGCGCGCTGCTGCGCGGCGTGCGCTACGAGCCCGGCGGCGCCGTCACCGACTCGATTGTGATGCGCTCACGCTCCGGAACTGTGCGGCGAATCGAGGCGACGCACTCCTTTGACAAGCTCGAGCGCTTCAGCGGCCGCGAGTACCGCTAAACGCTCGCCGTCTCCATCTCCGGCGCGTACATGCCCGTACGGGCGGCGCTGTTCAGCTTCGCGCGGTGGTAGTACGCCCGCTGCGCGGCCCCGACGTTCTCCGGCTTGCCGCCCCACGCCTTGAGCGCCGGCGCCTGCAACGCCCGGCCGTACGAGAACGAGAGCTGCCACGGGTGTGGGCCGCGCTTGTTCATCGCGTTCAGGTGCGCGGTCGCGTCCTCGTCGGTCTGGCCGCCGGAAAGAAAGACGATCCCGGGCACCGCCGCGGGGACATGGCGGTAGAAGCACTGGAGCGTCGCCTCGGCCACCTGGTCGACTCCCGCGCGGTCGGAGGCCTCGTAGCCCGAGAGCACCATGTTCGGCTTCAGCAGCGTGCCGCGGAGATCGACCCGCTGGTCGTGCAGCTCGACGTAGACGGCCTGGAGCACGCGCCCCGTCGCCTTCTTGCTCTCCTCGAGCGTGTGAGTGCCGTCCTGCAGCACCTCGGGCTCGACGATCGGGACGATGCCGGCCTCCTCGCACAGCGCGGCGTAGCGCGCGAGCGCGTGCGCATTCGTCCACACGCAGTACTCGCTCGGCTTGCCGTCGCCGATCGAGTACGTGGCGCGCCACTTGGCGAAGCGCGCGCCGAGCTCGCGGTACTCCTTCAAGCGCTCGCGCAGCCCGTCGAGACCGTCGGTCACGGTCTCGCCCTCGGCGTTCGCGAGCGGCTTCGCGCCCTTGTCGACCTTGATCCCCGGGATGATCCCGCGGCTCTCGAGCAGCTTCGGGAACGGCGTGCCGTCCGACGCACTCTGGCGAATCGTCTCGTCGAAGAGGATCACGCCGCTGATGTACTCCTCGGCGACCTCGGCGGTGAACAGCAGCTCACGGTAGGCGCGCCGGTTGTCCTCGGTCGACTCGACGTCGATCGAGTCGAAGCGCTTCTTGATCGTGCCGTCGCTCTCGTCTGCCGCCAGGATCCCCTTGCCTTCGGCGACGAGCGCTCTCGCGGTGTCCTCGAGCTCGTGCATTCGTCTGGCCTCCGTTCGTTTGCTGGGGTCGATTATCTCCGCTCGGCGTCGTAGCATGCGCGTGCCGAGGGGCGCTGCTGCGGCGAGCCGCCCCTCGGCTATCTGTCCGAAGCATTCGTCTGAAGGAGCAGCTGCGCTGCGCGCAGCTCGGCCGCGGTGGCGGGTTGGATCCGGCCGGCGCTCACCCACCAGGCGGGATGGATCTCGTTCCAGCCGTGCTCGCCGTCCTCCACCCACGGGCCGACGACCTCTACGCGCGCACCCTCCTCGGGCACCGCGACCCGCGAGCGATCCTGCGGGATCAGCTCGACGACGAGGTTCCCGCCGACGCGTGCGTTGCCGTCCGAGAGCAGGCTCTCGTAGGCGGGATCGAGGCGCAGGTCGACGTGCACGTCACCGTCGTAGAGCTCGAACTTGACCTTGCTCACGGTGCCGACTGCGACGCGGCAGCGATTCTTCACGCGCAGGCGCGAGGGGTGGTAGACGCCGGCGACCGGGTTCCCGCCGCGGCAGTAGGGCGAGGGGAGCGAGACCTGTCGGCGCAGGGTGCAGGCGGCGGTGCAACAGACAAGGAAAAGCCCGATCACGACCGCGGGTCGCTGCATCCTCCGAGCCTGCCTGCGCGCCCGCCGCCGCGAAAGTCGCTCTTTCGGGCTCGGCTAGAATCGCAGCGCGCGGACGTAGCTCAGTTGGTAGAGCATCAGCTTCCCAAGCTGAGGGTCGCGGGTTCGATCCCCGTCGTCCGCTTAGAGAAAGGGCCTGGTCACAGGCCTTTTCTGCTGAGGACGTCGTTTGCAGCCAGTCGCGCTCGCTCGCCTTTGGAAACAATATGGAAACACCGCCACGGCTGCGCCTGCGCCCGGCTCGGTGCACGCGAGGGGCGGGTTTGAGTCCATACGGCCGCCCTGGCTGAGGCGCCGCGTCAGGCGGCCGCTCACCGCCTCAGTAAATGCGGCGGGGGCGCGAGACGCTCGCCGCATAGATGCAGTGGTTTTGACCTCGGTTACCTCGGGCGTGACCGTGGAGGTACTGCCGAAGATGACGCCCGGACCGCCGAACAGCGGCTTCCCCGCCTCAATCGTCACGTCACCAAGTGGGTTAGGTTCCGCGGATGAAGGACGGAGGAGGAGCGATGGAGTACAGCCACGTGAAATGACCTGCACTTCCTGCGGAGCGGAGAATCGCCCCGGCCGGAAGTTCTGCTCGAGCTGCGGGGCACAGCTTGCACGACCGTGTCCGTCGTGCGGGGCCGCAAACGACCCCGACGATCGATTCTGCGGTGAGTGCGGGGCGGCCCTCGACGCCGACGGGCGCCCCGCCGCGGCGCAGGCTGAGCGGCGGCTGGTCTCGGTGCTCTTCGGCGATCTCGTCGGCTTCACGACCCTCTCCGAGGATCGCGACCCCGAGGACGTGCGCGACCTACTCTCGCGGTACTTCGAGACGGCTCGCCGGGTCGTGGAGCGCTACGGCGGGACGGTCGAGAAGTTCATCGGCGACGCGGTGATGGCCGTCTGGGGGACCCCGGTCGCACGCGAGGACGACCCGGAGCGGGCGGTACGCGCCGGCCTTGAGCTCGTCGAGGTGGTAGGAGCGCTAGGCGACGAGGTGGGGGCACCGGACCTGGCGATGCGCGCGGGCGTCGTTACGGGTGAGGCCGCCGTGACAGTCGGCGCTGAGGGCCAGGGGATGGTCGCCGGCGATCTCGTCAACACCGCATCACGCGTCCAGTCGCTCGCCGAGCCGGGCACGGTACTCGTCGGCGAGCGCACGCGGCGGGCGAGCGACGCAGCGATTGCGTACGACGCCGCGGGGGAACACGCGCTGAAGGGCAAGGCGGAGCCGGTGGCGCTCTGGCAGGCGGAGCGCGTAATCGCGTCCCGTCGCGGCGAGGGTCGCGCGACCGGCCTCGAGGCTCCCTTCGTCGGCCGGGAGGGCGAGCTGCGCCTCGTCAAGGAGCTCTTCCACGCGACGGCCGAAGAGCGGCGCGCGCGGCTCGTTTCGATCAGCGGAATCGCCGGGATCGGCAAGACGCGCCTGTCGTGGGAGTTCGAGAAGTACGTCGACGGCCTCGTCGGCGATGTGTACTGGCACCGCGGACGCTGCCTCGCCTATGGCGACGGAGTCGCGTACTGGGCGCTAGCGGAGATGGTCCGGATGCGGGCCGGAATCACGGAGCAGGAGAGCCTCGAAGCGGTCGCGGCAAAGCTGCGCTCCACCATGGAGGCCTATCTCCCAGACAAGGAGGAGCGCGGGTGGGTCGAGCCCCGGCTCGCGCAGTTGCTGGGCGCGGCCGGGCCGAGCAGGAGCCGCTTGCGCGCGACGACCTCTTCGCCGCCTGGCGCCTTTTCTTCGAGCGCGTCAGTGAGCAGGGCCCCGTTGCTCTCGTCTTCGAGGACCTTCAGTGGGCGGACCCCGCGCTGCTCGACTTCGTCGACTACCTGCTCGATTGGGCGCGCGGGCACCCGCTGTTCGTGCTCACGCTCGCGCGGCCGGAGCTGACGGAGAGGCACCCGCGCTGGGCCGGCGCGAGGCGCGACTTCACCTCGCTCACCCTCGAGCCGCTCGCGGACGAAGCGATGGACACGCTTCTCGCTGGACTGGTGCCCGGGCTGCCCGACGAGCTCCGGGTGCGAATCCGCGAGCGTGCCGAGGGGGTGCCGCTCTACGCCGTCGAGACGGTCCGGATGCTGCTCGACCGTGGCCTCGTCCGCCGCGAGGGCGACCGATACCTTGCGGCCACAGACGTCGGCTCGCTGGAGGTGCCCGAGACGCTGCACGCGCTGATCGCAGCGCGCCTCGACGATCTCGGGCCGAGCGAGCGCCGCGTGCTCGACGACGCGGCGGTACTGGGGAAGACCTTCACGAGGCCGGGCCTCGCCGCGCTCACCGGGATCTCGGAACAGGAACTCGAGCCGATCCTCGTCTCGCTCGTGCGCAAGGATTTGCTCACCGTACAGTCCGATCCGCGCTCGCCGGAGCGCGGCAACTACGGCTTCCTGCAGGCGCTCGTCCAACGCATCGCCCACGACACGCTCTCGCGCAAGGAGCAGAAGGCGCGGCACCTCGCGGCCGCGCGCCACCTTGAGCACGGCTGGGGCGCGGAGGAGACGGAGATCGTCGAGGTGATCGCGTCGCACTACCTCGATGCCTACCGGGCCGGCCCCGGCGCCGACGACGCGGCCGAGATCCGAGCGCAGGCGTGCGAGGCGCTGACGCGCGCGGGTAAGCGCGCGGGGTCGTTGGCGGCTAACGAGCAGGCACAGCGCTACTTCGAGCAGGCTGCGGAGCTGACCGAGGACCGCGTGCGTGAGGCCGAGCTCCTCGAGCTCGCGGGGATCCGAGCCCACGACGACCGTCGCGGCGAGGAAGCAATCGCGCTCCTCGAACGCGCGATCGAGCTCTGGAGTGGGCAGGGGCTGACGCACCCGGCCGCGCGAGGCGAGGCGCGGCTCGCGATCGCCTGCTTCAACCACGGCCAGGTCGACGAGGCGGTCGAGCGCATGGGCCGCTCGTACGAGGTGCTGCGACACGACGAGCCAGACGCCGACCTCGCGCTGCTCGCGGCCCAGCTCGCGCGCTTTCGCTTCCTTCTCGACGACCTCGACGGTGCGCTCGACCCGCTCGACTTCGCGCTCGAGATAGCTGAGGCGCTGCTCGTGCCGGCCGTCGTCTCGGACGCGCTGAACACCAAGGGACTGATCGTCACCCTTCAGGGTCGCCGCGAGGAGGGCCTCGCGCTCGTGCGCCACGCGCTCGACCACGCGCTCGAGCACGACCTCGCCGAGGACGCGCTCCGCGCATACTTCAACCTCTCGTTCCTGACGGCCGGCCGTGACCGCATCGAGGAGGCGTCGCGGCTCGACGAGCTCGGCCGCGACCTCGCCAGGCGCCGCGGCAACCGCCAGTGGGAGGAGGCGTTCGAAGGTCACCTCCGCGGCAACCGATTCTTCCTCGGCGAGTGGGACCGCGTCGAGGCGCCGCTCGAGGAGCTGCAGGAGCGGAGCTGGGACGCGCTTACCTGGAGCCTGCGGCTCGACCTTGTGGCGGTGATGGTGCCGATCTACGTTGCCCGCGGCCGCCTCGACGACGCGCGGAGGACGTTTGAGCACGCTCCGAGCGAGGTGCGTGCCGAAGCCCAGGAGCGGGCGAGCATCGCGGTTGGCCGAGCGGCCCTTGCGCGGGGCGAGCGCCGCTGGGAGGAGGCGCTCGAGGCCTCGGCCGAGGTGTACTCGTTCCGGAGCTCGCTCGGCGCGCACCACCCGTTGTTCAAGCAGGCGCTTGCGGGCGCGCTCGAGGCTGCGGTCGCGACCGGGGACGTCGGTTGCGTGCGGGAGGTGTTCGAGCGGATCCGCGGGCTGAGCCCCGCGCAACGCGGGCCGTTCGTTGAAGGGCAGCTCGCACGCTACGACGCCCACGCCGCGGCGGCCGCCCGCGACGAGGGAACCGCCGAGCAGCGGTTCCGCAGCGCGGCGGCGCTACTGCGCGAGGTCGCGGCGCGCTTCTGGCTCGCGGTCGTGCTGCTCGAGCACGCGGAGTGGCTCTCGAGCGCCGGTCGCGTCGACGAGGCGGAGCCGCTGCTGGGCGAGGCGCGGCAGATCTTCGAGGGCCTCGAAGCCGCTTTGTGGCTCGAGCGGCTCGATGCGCGAGCACCCGCAGCTGTCTAACAGTGGGCAGCCGGGGCCAACCGCGCCTAACCGCGACGCGCGAGACCGCCGCGGAGCGCGCACGCGGCGCACACTGACGAGGCCGAAGCTGATCGAGCCGGTCCCAGAGGGCGCGAATTCTATCGCCGAGCACGCTGGCGATACTTCCACCGTGACGAAAGCCGTTGTCCAGTCCGTCGAGCAACGGCGCGCCCGAGTGGCCGCGAGCCTCAGTCCGACCAACCACGACCGCGCCGAGCTGCTGGCGCTGGTCGCCAAGCACGCCGACCGTGAGATGCTCGCCGCGCTCGGCTCCGCGCTCGTGCTGGGCGACGATGCGATCCGGCTGCTCGGCCTCGGTGAACACGGATGAGCACGAGTGCGAATGGAAAGCACGACCGCGACGAGCTCCTTGTCGCGGCGTTGGCGACTGGATTGCCGTATGACGAAGCCGCGAAGGTGTCAGGCCTCTCGCGGTAGACGGTTGCGCGGCGGATGCACGAGTGGGAGTTCCGGGCGCGCGTGGCGGAGGAGCGACAGCGCGTAGTCGAGACCGCGCGAGGAAAGCTGGCCTCACAGGCGCCTTCCGCGGCTGACGTGATCTTCACTCTGGCGTTGAACGCCGACAGCGAGACAGTCCGTCTGTCGGCCGCCAGTCGCATCCTTGATCTCGCGCTACGAAGGCGTGCCGGCTTCGACACCTTCGACGGTGCCGAGGTCAACGCACTTGTTCAGGAGATCGTCGAGGTGTCGCTGTCGTACATCCCCGAGGAGGCACAAGAGGGTTACCTCTTGCACGTCCGTACGATTGGCGGCGAGGCTAGTCGGTAGCTTGCGACTCAAGGCCTAGCGAGACGCTTCGACAATCGCGCGATGGCAAGCCGAGCGTCTGCGCTACGTAAGACGCGTACCCGGAGTACGACGCCCAGGGACACGACAGGCTGACGTGTGCAGGGAGGCACGCCGCCGATCAGCCGAACCCGGCACCGCCCAATCGAGAGACGCTCGATGGAGCGGCCGGACGAGCGCCGGCCGCTCCATCGGCACGAGCGCTAGTCGGTGTCGATCTTGACGACGGCGCCGAGACCCGTCACGGCCGGAGCGATGCTCCAGTTGGAGACGTAGATCTCGTCACGACCTGATGCGAAGCCGCCGGGGAACGACAACCCCGTCGCGACCGGCACGGGCGAGCTGCTGTGCGGCGCCACGCGGACGACTGCTCCCGTGCCCGGGCTGGCGGCGCCGAGCCCGAGGGTCGAGAACTCCGTCGCGTAGAAGTTGCCGCCGGGGCCGAACCCACAGCCCGTGACCGCGGTCAGGCCCGTCGCCCACTTCGTCAGCGGGTGCTCGGTACCCGGCGCGAACCGCCAGATCGCAGCCGACCCCGGCGGGTTGCCGCCGCCCGTGAGCTGGCCGACGTACAACGCGCCATCCGGGCCGCGGTCGATGCACGTCGGTACCGCATCGGAGGTCGGCGGGTTCGGAATGAACGCGGCAATCGCGATCGTGCCGTTCGGCCAGACCCGATCGATCGTGTTCGCGGCCGCGTCGACCACCCAGCGAGTTCCCTCCACTGCCAAGACGCCGTACGGGTTCGCGTCCGGGAACTGGTCGGGCACGAGGCTCTGGTGCTCGAGCGACCAGCGGAAGTCGCGGTGGCCGACGTCCGCCACCGTGTGCCAGCTGCCGCCGGGCGTGAACTTGATGAGCCGCCCGATCCGGCTGCGCAGCCGGCCGATGATGTCGGACTGCAGCGTGAGACCGGGGAGGAAGTCGCTCGCTCCGGTCTCGATCGCGTAGCCGTTGTTCCCCTTGAACGAGATGCCGTCGATGCCGGTCGCCCCGAACCCCGTCTCGTCGGCCAGGGACGGGAACCCCGAGATCACGCGGTGGAAGCTGCTTCCCTGGATCACGGCGACGCCGCTCGTCAGGCCGAAGCAGGTCGTGCCTTGGGGCCCGGAGCCGACGCAGTCGCCCGCGTTGCCGATCGGTGAGGCACCGTGCCCCGCCTCGGCGACGTACAGGCTCCCGTTTGCACCCCAGTCGAGGTCGCGCGGATTGTCGAGCCCCGAGACCACCGTCGTCCATGACGTGGTCGAGGCGCGGGCAACTCCCGCGACCGCACCTACGCAGAGCAGCGCTATCCCGCAGACGACTGCGAAGAGTCGTAGAACGCGCATCTTTTCCTCCTTCGTCTCCCCTATTGCCGCGAACCGACGCCATACCTTAGCTCCGTCAGTCCCGACGCGCGTTCTCCCTAAAGAGCCAATCGATTGCAGCCTCCTGTTGTACCGAGACGCGGGGCTCGCGCGTCGTACCTTTGCGTGCACCGGCGACTACGCCAGGACGCTGAGCCACGACCCCCTTGAGGGCTTCGCGTTCTTCGAAGAATCCGTCGAGCTCACGCGCCGGTTTCGCGCGCTGAAGCTATGGCTTTCGCTGCGCTACCACGGAATGACCGCGTTCCGGGCTGCAATCAGCAACAACCTCCGACAAGCAGCACTTCTTGCTCAGCTGATCACCGAAGAGCCCTCGCTCGAGCTACTTGCTCCTGTTGAACTGAGCGCGGTCTGCTTCCGCTGGACGAATGCGACAGTGGACACCCTCAACGAGCGCAATGCCGAGATTCTTCGGCACGTCACCGCGCGCGGCAAGGTCGCGTTGTCCAACGCGAACATCCGCGGCAGCTTCGGCCTCCGCGCCTGCATCGTCAACCACCTGACGACCGATGCCGACATCGAGGCCGTCATCGCGGAAGTCCTCAGCGCCGCCGAAGCCACTGCCTTGCACAGGCCGCGCCCGGCGCAGTAGCTCGCCGAAGTCGCCATCCCCTGGACGAACCCGAACCCCTCAAGGGACATTCCCAAACACAAGCCCAGGCTGATGTGCTGTCCCGTCTAGGCACATTCCCGCACGCTGGCACACTGGAGAGTTCCGGCGCTCCTTCGGTCGCCTCGAATCGCGGTTGGCCCGGTGTGAGAGAGAGGCTGCGGCAGGCGAACAACATCGACTGAGCACGGCCGCACGAGGCTAGCGCGCCGCGAAACGCGGGAGGGAGACCTCTGCTCCTCACTCATCCAAGGTCACCTCTCTCTGATCGGCATGATGAACGAGATCCGGGATCTCGTGATGCCTCACCCTCCCCTTGGCCGCACCCTCCCCTTGGCCGCACTCTCGTCGTCAAAGGTGACCCAGAGAGAGCGCGAGGCAAACACGGCTATGCTCGGTGCATCGACCGACGCCAGCTTCTCGTCCGAACGGGGCTCGCGCTCGCGGCGGGGGGCTTCGCGGGCGAGATGTGGCGAGCGACCCCCCTGTCGCCGTCGGAGCCGAGGAGTTCCGAAGCTGGCGCTCGGTCCGGGCACAATTTTCGCTCTCGCACGACTGGGTGCACCTCGGCGGCTTCCTGCTCGCTTCGCACCCGCCGCCGGTTCGGCGCGCGATCGAGGCGCATCGGCGGCGGCTCGACCTGAATCCGGTCCACTACCTGCACGAGCACCAGATCCCGCTCGAGCTCGCGGTCCTGCGGCAGGCCGCCCGTTACCTCGGCGCGAGGCCGCAGGACATCGCGCTCACGGACTCCACCACGATGGGCCTCGGGCTGCTCTACAACGGGATCAAGGTCCGCTCCGACCAGGAGATGCTGACGACCGAGCACGATTTCTTCGCCACGCACACGGCGCTGCGCCTGAAGGCATCCCGAACGGGTGCCGGGCTACGCGTGATCCGGCTCTACCGAAGCCTCGAGACGGTTTCGGCGGCTGAGATCGTCGATACGCTCGTGCGGGCGGTGCGTCCGCGGACGCGGGTCGTCGCGATCACGTGGGTGCATTCCAGCACTGGCCTCAGGCTTCCGATCGCCGCGATCGCCGCCGCGCTCGGCGAGGTCAACCGCAATCGCGGCCCGGCCGATCGTGCGCTCCTGTGCGTCGACGGCGTTCACGGCTTCGGGGTCGAGAACACGACGATGCCGGGACTAGGGTGCCACTTCTTCGTCTCGGGCTGTCACAAGTGGCTGTTCGGGCCACGCGGTACGGGCTTCGTGTGGGGGCGGCCGCAAGCGTGGGATGCCGTCGGGCCGACGATCCCGTCGTTCACGGACGACGGCAGCGCCGGCAGCGAGATGACGCCGGGCGGCTTCCACTCGTTCGAGCACCGCTGGGCGCTCGCGGAAGCGTTCCGGTTCCACCTCGGCCTCGGCAAGGCCCGGATCGCGAAGCGCACGCACGCTCTCAACCGCCAACTGCGGGGCGGACTCGCGGCGATCTCGCGCGTGCGACTCGTGACGCCGCGGCCCGACTCCCTCTCGGCCGGCATCGTCTGCTTCGAGGTAGCGGGCCTGTCGCCGCCGGAGGTCGTCGGCCGGCTGCGCGCGCGGGGCATCGTCGCGACGGTCACGCCGTATTCACCGTCGTACGTCCGGCTTGCCGCCGCGATCTTCAACTCACCCGTAGAGGTCGATGCGGCGCTGCGGGCGGTGCGCGCGATCGCGCGCTGAGAGCTAAGCGCCGCCGTGAAAGAGCCGAACACGAGCCGAGGCTAGCCCGGGCTACAGGCGTCCTCCGCGACGCTGAGCCCCGCGGCTCAGGTCAGACGGCTCCTCGCGGCAGCGGCTCAACGACTAGGCGCTCGCCAATGGCGACGCAACCCATTGAACTCCGGGAGCCGGATTCCGCCGCGGTGGCCGTTACTGGTTGATGTCCTTCACCGGCGCGCCGCGGCTAGCGGCCTGACCACTGAGACGGCTCAGCGCTCGCTCGGCAACGCCTATCGCGCCTATCCCGGTTCCGGCTTTGAGTCCGCCCAAGGAATTGAGGGCCGCAACCGCAGTGGAGGCCGAGACGGCGAGCCGCCGCAATGCCGGCCCGTCGCAAACAGCGTCCTTACGCGCAACCTTTAGCTCGTGATAGGCGAAGAGGGCCGAGGCGCCTGCCTTTACGAGCGCCTTCGTTCGCCCGGCGGCGCCCTTCTTGAACGTCCCCGCCTGATAGGGCTTCAGGATGTAGCGATGGAAAGCCCCAAAGGCAAGGCCCGCGTGGAGGACGAATTTCGTCTTTGCGAAGTGAACGCGGCCAGAGCAGACGATCGACGCCTTCCCTTGGGAGTTCGTCGTTGTGGTCACTTTCGCACCGCCGCAGCCGACAGCCGCGAGCAGTACGACGAGCATCAGTACAGTCGTTCTTGGCATGCCGCCGATCGTGCCCGCCCGGCCTAACCGGAAACGTCCCATTCGCCCAGGAGTTAAGCGACGCAGAGGACGACGACCGTGCCGTCATCTTCGAGCGGCTCGCGCCAGCAGTCGGTCACGCCTTGCAGGATCGCCATCGCGGTGGCGGCCGCAGTCGGATTCTCGGCAACCGCGTCCACGGCGCGCCGGATCCCCTCGATCCCGAACTTTCCGCCTCCCTCGGTCTTTCGCTCTGTGATCCCGTCCGTCACGAGCACGAGTCGCTCGTCTGATTGGAGCTGACGCTCGGTTGGGGTGAAGCTCCGATCGTCTTCGCCGACACCAAGCGCAGGGTGGTCCGGGCCCTCAAGCTCCGAGACGTCGCCGTCGACCGCGACCAGGAAGGCGTGCGGGTGCCCGCAGTTCACCCAGGTGAAGGTGCTGGTTGCGCCACGCCAGCGAGCGATGAGTGCGGTGACGTGGAAGTCGGGATTGCCGAGCCGGCGTACCGTCTCGTGCATCGCGGATAGCGCCTCACACAGATCGTCGCCACTTCGGCGCGCGGCCCGGAGTGCCCCGAGTGCCGAGGCGCCCAGACCGGCGGCCGTCGGGCCATTGCCGGCCGCATCGGCGATCGCAAGCCAGGCGCCGTCGCGGTTCTCGACGAAGTCGAACCAGTCGCCGCCGACCTCGTAGGTCGGTAGCAGCCCGCCGGCCAGCTGCGCACCCGTGATCCGCGCGATTCGCGGCGGAAAGAGGTTCTGCTGGATCTCAGCGGCTGGTGTCGTCGGCTTCCGACGTCGCGCCGACTCGATCTGGTCCGTGTAGTCGTTTGCGAGCTCGAGCGCCGCGGCACCCTGTTTGGCGATGTCCTCGAGCGACGCGCTCGGCGTCCCGATGCAAAGTAGGAGTCCGAGCACGCGCCCCCGGAGCCACAGCGGCTCGGCGACGCAGCCCGGCAGCTGCTCACGGAGCCGAAGCTGGAAAGCCGGCAGACCCTCCGGGACGATCTCCGGCCCGAGTGCCGGCGGCGCTTCGAGCTCGGCGGGGAAGTCCTCTGAGCCTGCGAGCCGGATCAGCTGCGACCCGTCGATGTCGATCACGTAGAGCGCTACCGGGACGCCACCCGCACGGCGTGCTTCGGCGACCAGCTGGTCGGGAACGAGATGCGGTGGTACCTCGTCGAGGATGTGCGTCACCTCAAGCCCAAGCGGGCGGTCACGACCGAGTTGGCCGGGCGCGCGGAACGGGATCGTCGCCACACCTCCGCTCGGCACTGCCTGCGAGATACCCGTGCGCTCTTGGAGCGCGCGCTCGAGTGCCTGGCGGCTCGAAAAATGGCGGTAGAGGGTGGAGCGGCCGACCCCGGCGGCGGCTGCGACCTCGATCATGGTCGTGCGGCGGTCGCCTGCGAGGGCCGCTGCGGCATCCAAGATTCGTTCCCGGCTGACTAGGGCATCGGTGCGCATTCGCGCCTGTTCGTGCGCGATTGCATCCTGGTGGGGCCTACTTTCGGGCTCGCTCACGCTGCGTTCACCGTACCGGCCCGACCCCGGAACTTGCTTTTGCCCCATTTAGCGGGAATTTTGTTCCTGTTTTCCTTGGCTGCTTGCTTTTTCACGTTTTGATCGCGCGGTAAGGGAGACAGCATGTCCCATATGTCCCCGACCTGCACGAACCATTCCCCCGTGCGTCCTCTCTGTGGGCGCACCCGGAAAGGAGCGATCTGATGATCCTCTTTAGCATCCGCGGCAGCATCGACAACGCCTTCACGGTCTTCTTCGCCTGGTTGCCGCGCCTCGCCGGGGCGCTGATCGTGCTGGTGCTTGGCTACCTCGTGGCCAAAATCATCGCCAAGCTGATCTGGCGCGCGCTGCAGGGCGCCGGACTTGACCGAACCCTGCACTCGGGGCAAGGCGGAAACTTCGTCCAGAAGGTCGCCAAGAGCCCCTCCTATCTGATCGGACAGATTGCCTTCTGGGCCATCTTCCTCGGCGCCATCTCACTCGCGGCCTCGGTGCTTGGGATCGCCGCTCTGACCGGCTTCGTCGCCGCGATTTGGGCCTACATCCCAAACGTCATCGCCGCATTCGTGATCTTCCTGGTGGCCGGAGCGATTTCAGCCGCAGTCGCTGCGCTTGTCGGCCGAGTGATGGGCGAGACCCCGCTCGGCAAGATCGTCGCCACTGGGGTGCCGATCATCGTCATGTCGATCGCGGTCTTCATGATCCTCGCCCAGCTCAAGATCGCGACTCAGATCGTGACGATCACCTACGCGGCGATCTGGGGTGCAATCGCGCTCGGCTCGGCGCTTGCCTTCGGCCTCGGCGGACGCGACGTCGCCGCCCGGATGCTCGAGGGCGCGTACGTAAAGGGCCAGGCGAACAAGGAGCAGTACAAGCGCGATTTCGACAAGGGCGTCGCGCGAGCAAAGGAAGAGGCGGCCCGCAAGAAGGAAGAGATGGCCGCCGATACGGCCACGCAACCTGGCGCGCGAGTCGCCCCGTCCTAGCGCGCCGTCCAATGTCCTCAAGATGGGAACGGAGGAGGGATGATGGCTCAGACGATGAGCATGGATCGGCTCGCGCAGCTGCGCGGTGCCCCCGTCTACGACTCAGCCGGCGACAAGATCGGCGAGGTGGAGGAGATCTTCTACGACTACCAGAGCAACGAGCCGGAGTGGATCGGGCTCGGCACCGGGTTCTTCGGTAAGAAGCGGGTGCTCGTCCCGGTCCGCGACGCGTCGATCGAAGGCGACGGCGTCTCCGTCCCCTATTCCAAGGATGTCGTCAAAGGCTCGCCCGACATCGACGGGGAGGAGATCAGCTCCGAGACCGAGCGGGAGCTCTACGCCTACTACGCGGGCGGCGATACTGATGCGCCGACCGCACGCGAGGGCAGCGTCACCCGGCATGAGGAGGAGCTCCAGGTGGGCAAGCGGCCAGTCCAGACCGGCGAGGCGCGCCTGCGTAAGTGGGTCGAGACCGAGCCGGTCGACGTCGACGTCGAGCTAAAGCGCGAGACCGCACACGTCACCCGCGAACAGATCGACGAGCCCGTCTCCGATGCTGAGATCGGCGAGGACGAGGTCAAGGTCCCGCTGCGCGCAGAAGAGCCCGTCGTCGCGAAGCAGACGGTCGCCAAGGAGCGGGTCGGGCTGGAGAAAGACGTCGAGACCGACCGGCAGACGGTCTCGGACGAGGTGCGCAAGGAGCGTGTGGACGTGGAAGGAGATCAGGGCTCCTAGCGAACCGCGCCCCCGGGCGAGGGCTGACGGGGTCCAGCTCTCGCCCGCGGCGCGTCATTCGATGCTGGAGGGAGGAAGGAAATGGCCATAGTTGACCGCGCAAAAGACAGAAACGTGTCGCGGCCGAACGCCTGCCGCGCCCCAGTCCGAGCGGCCAGGTAAAGAGGCGACATGTCAGACCGAGAACGAACCGAGCTAACTCGCCATGAGGAAGAGCTTCGTCTCGGGACACGGACCGCGACCGTTGGTTCGGTGCACGCAAAGAAGCGGGTGGAGGTCGAGAAGGTGACGCGAGACTTCCCGCGCCACGTCGAGCACGCCGAGGTTGAGCGCATCTCTGCGGACGAAAACGACAGCGGCGAGGTTGAGATGCTGCCCGATGGCTCGGTTTCGATCCCGATCCTGGAAGAAGAGCTCGTGGTCACGAAGCGAACGGTCGTCCGCGAACGGATCGTGATTCGCAAGGAGACTGTCACCGAACGGGAGCGCGTCGAGACCGAGCTTCGCCGCGAGCGGGTCGAGCTCGAAAGCGAACGGGCCGAATGATCGGAACCCGACAGCTAAGGAGGCACGATGCAAGTCGACAAGCAACAGATTGTTGATCTGCTCCGCCAAAGGGGCGATCACGCCAAGGCGACTGAGGCCGAGCAAGAGCTGCCGGACAAGGTCGATCACGAACAGCATCAGGATCTCCTGCAGCGGTTTGGCGTTGATCCACAGGAGCTTCTGACGAAATTCGCCAAGTAAGCGGCCGAGGAAAAGGAGACCGAGATGGCAGACCCCACGCCCGTCGGCAGTGACGTTTCCGCTGGTACCTACCAGTGCACGAACTGTGGCTTCGAGCTGAGCGCCCAATCGGTGCAGTCGTTGCCGCCCTGCCCGAAATGCGAAGGCCCATACTCGTGGAAGACGATCACCGGAGGAGACAGCGCTGAGGATCCATACCCGGAAGAGTCGTAGCGTCGCGCCGTCGACTTCGTGCTCAAGGCAGCTCGACCCCGTCGAAAGCCTGGCCGTTATGTTCAGCCAGCTGGGAAAGGGAGGAGTGGTCTGGATCGGCCTGGGACCACTCCTCGCGAGCTCGCGCGGCCGCGATGTTCGACGCGTCTCGGTTGGGGTCGCTGTTACGGTCACAGCGGCTCATCTCAGCTCGATGCTGCTGGCGCGGATGATCGGTCGGGCGAGACCCTGTGCGGCAGGTCGCAAGCTTGCTCTTATTCCCTGTCCAGAAGGTCCAGCGATGCCGTCGGACCAGGCCGCGAGTTCGGTCGCGGGCGCGATTGTTCTGGGCGCCGTTGCGCCCAAGGCAAAGCTGCCCCTTCTCGGCCTCGCAGCGGCGATCGGCGGTGCGCGCATACGGGCCGGCGTTCATCACCGGACCGACGTCCTCGCTGGTGCGCTCCTCGGCAGTGTGTTCGGCAGGGTTGGCTCGCGCTTGATCGCGCGGGTCTGACGGCCGCTGTCGTCCGCGAGGCGCTGGACATCTTCCAGCTACCGATGGGCTTGCGTTTTCTTCTCTGATGCGGCGGACACAGGACCAGAAGCGGATGAGCCAGCGAACCGCAGGGGCACACGGAGTAGCTGACAAGCCGACAAGCCTGCCGCGAGGCGCCTGGGGCGGCGTCTTGAAGCGGACCTTGCGAGAGTTCGGCGAGGACAACCTGACCGATTGGGCGGCAGCGCTCACCTACTACGGGATCCTTTCGATCTTTCCAGCCTTGATCGCACTCGTCTCGATCCTCGGCTTGATCGGGCATTCGGCAACAAAGCCGCTCCTGACGAACCTCGGCAGCTTCGCACCGGGGCCGGCGCACCAAATCCTCGCGAACGCCCTGCATGGATTGACGCAAAGCCGCGGCAGCGCGGGCCTTCTCTTCGTCATCGGCCTCTTGGGTGCCCTCTGGTCTGCGTCGAGCTACGTCGGGGCCTTCATGCGCGCCTCGAACCGGATCTGGGACGTCGAAGAAGGACGCCCGATCTGGAAGACCGTTCCGCTCCGCCTGGCGGTCACGATCGTCATGCTCTTTCTGCTCGCGCTGAGCGCAATCGCAGTTGTCGTAACGGGCCCTCTCGCGAACCGCGTCGGCAAGTTGATCGGAATTGGGGGCGCCGCGGTTACCGCCTGGGACATCGCAAAGTGGCCGGTGTTGATCCTCGTCGTCAGCGTGATGTTCTCGATCCTCTACTACGCCTCTCCGAACGTGCGCCATCCGGGATTTCGCTGGTTGACGGCTGGCGGCATGCTCGCGGTTGTCGTCTGGATCGTCGCTTCGGGGGCCTTCGCCCTCTACCTCGCGGCCTTCAGCTCCTACAACAAGACCTACGGCTCGCTGGGGGCGATCATCATCTTCCTCGTCTGGCTGTGGCTCTCGAACGTCGCCGTCCTGCTCGGCGCCGAGCTCAATGCCGAGGTCGAACGCGGGAGGCAGATCGAGGCGGGGCAGCCCGCCGGCCGGGAGCCGTTCCTGCCGCCGCGTTCTGATCCCTCTTAGCAGCGGTAGCTGGTAGCCGTGCTCGCTGAGCCGATTTCTCCCTCCAATGCGCCCCTCGCGACCCGACCCTTGCGCTGCTGATCGAAGTCGAGGGGCCGTTCCGCGTCATGACGAGCGCCGAGGATCAAGCGGACGCTGATGGCCTGAGCGTGGAACCAGTCCTAACGCGACGCAAGCGCGCGTCTTGAGGCAGCGCTCTTCGGCGATCCTGCCAGCGTTTTGCCAGCATCGCCGGTCCAAGAGACCGCTACCGCGTTCCGCTTGGCCGCGTCCGGAGCGCTCAAAACGACCTAGCCACGTGCGCTAACGCGGCACGAGGCGGCACCGGCTGACCCCTTCGTTCCGCTTCCCAAGCTGAGGGTCGCGGGTTCGATCCCCGTCGTCCGCTCTCCACTGTACAAGCCGAACCCCGCTCCACCAGGAGGGTTTCGGCGTCTCTGGCGCTTCTTCCGCTTTACCGCTCTGAACCGTTAAGAACCGCCCGGAACGGCGCTCGCTGGCGCACGACTGGCGCGCATTCCTAGACTCGCTGCCTCGTCATGCGACGACCTCAGAACATCAACGTCCATGCCAAGTCTGCAACTGCAACGGCGGCGGCGAGCGCCGGCGTAGCGGTCGCGGTCGGTGCACTCAGATCCAGTGCTGAAGATCGCGATCGATCAGCTCTTGGACCCGCTCGATGTCCGGTCTGAAGCTCGACCGGAGGCTCGCCGCGAGATCCGGATCGAGTTCCGGTACTCGGAGGTTCGCCCTGAACACCAGTTCCCGCCCGCGGCGGTGGATGCTACCCGGGACGAGGCGACGAAGCGCCTTGCCAATGAAGTTCATTCCGTGCGCGGTACGGTGCAGAGATCGGGAGCGAAGTTCTCCGCCCCGATTCAGCCGCGGGAGCCCGATGTCTACCCGAGGCTCTATCCCGAGGAAGCCGCTCAATTCGGTGATGAACTGAGCAGGGTCGTTCAGCTCTTCGAACAGGAATACCTTGATGGCGTCCTTCGGGAACTCCTCGAAGTATTCGTTGAGGCGGTCGTAGTACAGGCTCCGAGTTCGATAGTGCCAGCGATACGCCCAGCCTGACGCTATCCGATGAGCTTCCTGACGCAGAGCCTCTCCGAAGTCTGCGAGTGGTTCGTCACCATTCCGACGTTGCCGCAGGAAGTCTGAGTACGCTCTCGCGACTGGGTCGCGCAAGATGGCAACGATCCTGCAGTGCGGGATCCGCCCCCGTATCGCTCGTGCGGTGCCTTGGAAGTAGATGTACGTTGTCGAGGCTTCCGTGACGACCCGCTGCCCAGACGCTCCCTCGAAGAGACGTTCGTAATCCTCAAGTCGGGTCACCAGATGGGAGAGGACCTGTCGGTCGTTCGGCCCTTCAAGCCGAAGCTCATGTGCTTCCGACGAGAAGAATTGGGGCTCTTTCGTCGCGCTTGCGAAAGCGTCGGGGTGCAGCGCCAGGTGCGCATGCACAGACGTCGTACCGCAGCGTGGAGCGCCGATTATGAGTGCGTTAGGAAGGGTCATATGACTAGGCCTATGGACCGCAGACTAGCGACCATGCCAGCAGAACGCGCCGACCGCTCGGAGCGCGCCACCGGCCGCCAATTCAACGCTGGCCTTGTGACGGCTGTGGAGACGTTTACAGCACATGGACGGTGAGAACAGGTGGGCTGATGCGCGGGCACAACCGACTGCTGCAGCGTCTCGTCGTGGCGGCCGTCGGCGCTTTTACGCTAGTCATCGTCGCCATCTCGCTCGGCGCCGAGGCGCGAAAGCGCGGTCCTCTCGTCGTGCGCGTGTCGCGCGACACGACGAGCGGCGCGCCGGAGTTTCAGCACGAGACCGAGGTCGAGCCGTCGATCGCGGCCGGGCCGCGCGGGCTGCTGGTGACCGTGTACCAGGTCGGCCGAACGGTCTTGCACGGCTCGGCGAGGATCGGCTGGGCCACCTCGCGCGACGGCGGCCGGCACTGGCGGCATGGATACCTCGAGCCCATCACACGCTCGGGCGTAACGCCGCAGGCGGCACTCGGGGTCACGGACGCGGTCGCTACCTACGACGCCGTTCACAAGGTCTGGGTCGCTGCATCGATCGCCGACTTCGCGCACGGATCGCGGACGCTCGAGGTGAATCGCTCCAAGGACGGCTACCACTGGTCGGCTCCGATCGAGGTCGCGAAAGGCGTGGTCGACAAGGACTGGCTGACGTGCGACAAGGGCGCGCGCAGCGGTTTCAGAGGTCGCTGCTACATCAGCTTCACCCGCGAGGATCAGGAGCGCCTCGGCGTGCGTTACTCGGTCGACGGAGGCTCCTCCTGGTCCTCCGAGACACCCATCACATCGACTCTTGGGCGCCCGGCGGGATCGTTCCCAGTCGTCCGCCCGAACGGGCGGCTGGTGCTGCTTTTTCGCGAGGGCGCGGGGGTGCCGGGGGCGTACTCGGCCAAAGCGCTCTCGCCGTGGACCTTCACGGCGACCTCTTCGCTGGATGGCGGGCGGACGTTTGGGAGCCGGACGAAGGTAGCGCTGGGGCTGCCGTACTTTCCGCCGCACACCCGGGCGGTCGCGTCGGCGATCACATCGGTTGTGGCCGACGCGAAAGGTCGGCTCTACGCCGTCTGGGAGACCTGCCGCTTCCGCAAGACGTGTTCCGGGAACGACCTAGCGCTCTCGACCTCGGCGGACGGGAGCAGGTGGTCGACGCCGAGGCGACTCCGGCTAGGTAACGGTGACCACGTCGTCCCCGGCCTGGGAATCGCGCCTTCCAAGCCCGGGAGAGCCGTACGTCTTGGGCTCTCGTTCTATGTCATCACGAAGGACACGTGTCGTCCCGTGAACTGCAGGCTGACTCCGTACTTCACCTCGTCGACGAACGGGGGCCGGGCGTGGACGAAGCCGCTCCGGCTCTGGGCGCCGATTCCCTACCTCTGGCTCGCCCAGGCGCCGGCCGGCCAGGCGTTCATCGGTGACTACACCACCACGGCGTACGTCGGCAAGGTCGCGTGGTCCGCAGTCGGCGTGGCCACCCGCCCGACGGGCGCCCGCCTGCATCACAGCATCGCCGTCGCGCGGATTCGTCCGATCGACCTGCCTCACCGGTAGCGGTTCCCCGCATCCCGCCGTAGGTAGGATCGGCCGCGGATTTGGTGCGAACGGTTTCTCAGCACGACAACGACCGCCTGCTCGCCCTCGGCGTGTCGCACCATCACGCGCCGCTGGAGGTGCGCGAGCGCCTCTACCTCGCCGACGGCTACGCGGTCGGGCTCGCCTCTCTGCTCGCGGGCGATGGCGCCGAGGCGGTCGTGCTCTCCACCTGCAACCGCACCGAGATCTATCTCTACGGCGGCGAGCCCGAGCGGGCGCGCGAAGAGCTCGAGGGCCGCTCCGGGCTCGAGCTCGAGAGCGTGCTCGCGCGCTGGGACGACGGCGAGGCCGTCTCGCACCTCTTCCGCGTTGCCGCCGGCCTCGACTCGCTCGTGCCCGGCGAGTCGCAAATCCTCGGCCAGGTCCGGCTCGCGTACGACGGGGCGCGCAGCGCAGGT
Organism: Gaiellales bacterium; assembly: GCA_038237925.1. Taxonomy (GTDB): domain Bacteria; phylum Actinomycetota; class Thermoleophilia; order Gaiellales; family Gaiellaceae; genus AC-32. The sequence continues at coordinate 71,454 of JBBRYF010000006.1, forward strand.
GCGACCGGCGCGCTGCTGAACCGGCTCTTCGAAGAGGCCCTCCGCGCAGGCAAGCGCGTCCGCACCGAGGCGAAGCTGCACGAGCTCCCCGAGTCGGTCGCCACGTCTGCGGTCGAGCTGGCGGCGCGCGAGCTGGGCGAGCTTGCGGGCAAGCGGGCGCTGCTCTTCGGCGCTGGGAAGATGAGCGAGCTGGCCGCGCGCGACCTGAGGCGCCGCGGCGCCGAGGTGGTCGTCGCGAGCCGCACGCTCGAGAGCGCCCAGGACCTCGCTGAGCGCGTGGGAGGCATCGCCTCCGCGTTCGACGCCGTCGCCGTCGAGCTCCCGGCCGCAGACCTCGTCATTTCCGCGACCCGCTGTCCGTATCCGATCCTGCACGCCGAGGCCGTGAGCAAGCGCGACAAGCCGCTCGTGCTGATCGACGTGGCCGTCCCGCGCGACCTCGATCCCGCGATCGGTGAGCTCGAGGGCTGCACGCTCTTCGACATCGACGCGCTCGGCGACGGGTTCGTCGGCCGCGAGGAGGACATCCGTGAGGCAGAGGCGATCGTCGCCCAGGAGGCCGCCCGGTTTGCCGAGTGGCGCCGCTCCCGCGACGCGGCCGAGGCGATCCGCGACCTGCGCCGTCATGCGGAGGAGATCCGCTCCGAGGAGCTGGCCCGCGCCGGCTCGCGGCTGAGCGACCTCTCGCCGCGCGAGCGCGAGACCGTCGAGACGCTGACCTCGCAGATCGTGAACAAGCTGCTGCACGCGCCCACGATCCGCGCCAAGGAGGCCGGCTCGGAGCCTCTGCGAGACCTCTTCGCCCTGCGCGACGACGGCGAGTGAAGGCGGGCGAGCTCTATGCACGCGCGCTGAAGCTGATTCCCGGCGGCGTCAATTCGCCGGTGCGTGCCATGAAGGCGGTCGGCCTCGACGAGCCGATCTTCGCCGCACGTGGGGAGGGGGCGTACCTCGAGGACGCCGAAGGCCGCCGCCTGCTCGACTGGGTCCTCTCGTGGGGCCCGCTGATCTTCGGGCACGCCGACCCTGAAACCGTCGACGCCGTCGTCGCAGCAGCGCGCGACGGAACGACCTTCGGCACCGCCACCGAGCGTGAGGTCGAGCTCGCCGCCGAGATCGTCGACGCGGTGCCCTCGGTGGAGATGGTGCGACTCGTCTCGTCGGGGACGGAGGCCGCGATGACCGCTTTGCGACTTGCCCGCGCCGCGACCGGGCGGGAGCCGTTCGTCCGATTCCGTGGCTGCTACCACGGGCACGCGGATCCCTTCCTCTCCGAGGCGGGCTCAGGCGTTCGGACGCTCGGGATCGACGCGCAGGGCGAGGGGCGAGTGGTCGACTACAACGACCTTGACGCTGTCGAACGCGAGATCGAGGGCGCTGCCTGCGTCTTCGTCGAGCCGGTCGCCGGCAACATGGGCGTCGTCCCGCCGGCCGACGGTTTTCTCGAAGGCCTGCGGCGACTCTGCGACGAGAGCGGCGCGCTGCTCGTCTTCGACGAGGTGATCACCGGCTTCCGCGTCGCGCGCGGGGGCGCTCAGGAGCGCTTCGGCGTGCTGCCCGACCTGACGGTGCTCGGCAAGATCGTCGGCGGCGGCCTGCCGCTGGCCGCTTTCGGCGGCTCTGCCGAGCTGATGGAGCGGTTAGCGCCGGCCGGCGACGTGTATCAGGCCGGCACGCTGTCGGGCAATCCGCTCGCGACTGCTGCGGGGATCTCCGTTCTTCGGCGGCTGACGCCCAACGTCTACGACGATCTGGAGCGGAAGGGACAGCGCCTCGACGCCCTGGGCAAGTACGGCCGCTTCGAACGCGTCGGCGCGATGGGGACGCTGTTCGTCGACGACTACCCGGCGCTCTTCCGCCACCTGCTCGGGCGCGGCATCTACCTCGCGCCGTCGCAGAACGAGGCGATGTTCCTCTCGACAGCGCATGGCGACCAGGAGATCGACCGCACGCTCGCCGCGGTCGCAGAGTTCGTCGGCTGACCCTCGGCGCGCGCTTGACGCCGGTGTCCAAGACGAAAAATCGGTGCTACTCTCGACATGTTCGCAAAGGGGGTGGGGGCGGACATGAAGATCAGAACCAATCGAATCCATCGCTCGATTGTGGCCGCGTGGTCGCCGTCCGGTGCCCGCACCTGCGTCCTCCTGCTTGCGCTCGTGGCGCTGGCCGGATTCGCCGGCGCCTACGCGGTGGGCGGCACCGCTGCAACGGGCGCGATTACGACGGTGCCGAATCCGGACCCGCCGCCGCAGCCTCCTCCTCCGCCCGTTCCGCCACCTCCGCCACCTCCGCCGCCACCGCCACCGCCACCTCCGCCTCCGCCTCCGCCTCCGCCGACGTATGTCGCGCCGCCACCACCACCGGTGCACGCGCCGCCAAGGCCGAAGCGCCATCGGCCGAAGCCGGTTCAGAAGAGGAAGGTAAAGAAGGTGAAGGTGGCAGCCGTTCCGACGAGGTCCGATTGGACACAGAGACCGCCTGACGCCCGCGGCCCGAGGGCGCTCGCCACGCCCGTCGCGGCTGCCGTTGGAGCCACGAGCACCTCGTCGACCCTGCCCTCGCTTCTGCTCGGCGCCGCGCTCCTGGTTGCGCTCCTGGCCGTCGCCATCGCCAGCGTCCCCCCGAGGGTGCTTCCGAGGCACATCAACGTGCTCGCGTACGAACACCGTGAGACTGTCATCGCCGGCGGAACCGCCCTCGCCGTCAGCATCGCCCTCGGCCTCGCGATCGCGCTGTTCGGCTCGTGAGAGGACGCATCTTTTTCCTCGCGGCGATCGCCTTCGTGGTCGGCGTCACGCTGACCGGGAGTGCAGCGGCCGATGCCCCGACGCCGACGATCGCCTCGCATCCGAACGATCCCACCGCGGCGCAGAACGCCACCTTTACCTTCACCGACTCGGACTCGGTTGCCGGGTACTCGTGCAGCCTCGACGGCTCGGGCCCCACCGACTGCAGCAGCGGCTCGGCGAGCTACTCGGGCCGGGCCGACGGCCAGCACAGCTTCAGCGTGACGGCGACCGATTCGGCCGGCAACACGAGCGCGCCGCAGACCTTCACCTGGACGGTCGACACGACGCCACCCGCGACGCCGACGATCGCCTCGCATCCGAACGATCCCACCGCGGCGCAGAGCGCCACCTTTACCTTCACCGACTCGGACTCGGTTGCCGGGTACTCGTGCAGCCTCGACGGCTCGGGCCCCACCGACTGCAGCAGCGGCTCGGCGAGCTACTCGGGCCTGGCCGACGGCCAGCACAGCTTCAGCGTGACGGCGACCGATTCGGCCGGCAACACGAGCGCGCCGCAGACCTTCAGCTGGACGGTCGACACGACGCCTCCTGCGCAGCCGACGATTCAGGGTGCGCCGACGAATCCCAGCGGCGCGCCCGAGGCGACCTTCACCTTCACCGACGGCGACGAAGTGGCGTCGTATCGCTGCCAGCTCGACGGCGGAGGCTTTGCATCGTGCTCCTCGGGAGTGGCATACAGCCTCTCCGACGGCTCGCACACATTCCAGGTCGTGGCGCTCGACGAGCTCGGCCACACGAGCGATCCGGCTACATACACCTGGACGATCGACACCGTTCACCCGCTCGTCACCATCACCGACAAGCCGCCGCTCGATACGAACCAGACCAGCGCGGACTTCAGTTTCTCCTCGGACGCGGGAGCGGCTGGATACCAGTGTCGCCTCGACGGCGCCGCATTCGCTTCGTGCACGAGCCCGCAGCACTACGGCGGACTGGGCGACGGTTCCCACACGTTCTCCGTCCGTTCGATCTCGACCGGAGGAACCCCGGGCCTGGCCACGGCCTACGCCTGGACCGTCGACACGGTCCCGCCCCAGACGGCGATCGGCTCGGCGCCGCCGGCCGCGAGCACCAGCCGCTCGGCGACCTTCAGCTTTACGAGCAGCGAGTCCGGCTCCACCTTCGTCTGCAGCATCAAATCGTCCGGGTTCACGCCGTGCTCTTCACCGCAGACGTACAGCGGCCTCGGCGACGGGACGTACACCTTCCGCGTCGAGGCGCTCGACGCCGCGGGCAATGCCGATCCGACCGCCGCCGCGTACTCGTGGACGATCTCCGGCGTCGGCCCGCCGACCGTCGACTTCCAGCCCCCAGCCAACGTCAAGAAGCTGCGCCGGAACGTCGGTTACGGCCGTATGCAGCTTCGCTGGCGGAAGCCCCCGGACAAGGATTTCGACCATGTCGGCGTATACGCCTCCACGAGCCCGAGGACGCCTCCCCGGAAGCTCGTCTACTCAGGCAGGAGCCAGTCGTACACCGACCGACGCTTCAAGAACGGGCAGTACTACCGCTATCTCGTGGTCAGCTACGACCACGTGAAGAACGCCTCGGGTGGTACTCCGGCGCTCGTGCGGCCGAGCGCGCTCCTGACCTCGCCGCGGGATGCGACCGTTGTCAAGAGTGTTCCCGTCTTCCGTTGGGCGGCCGTCCCGCGCGCGACCTACTACAACATCCAGCTCTACTCGCACGGCGAGAAGCTGCTCACCACCTGGCCCAGGAAGGCGCGGCAGTTCCTGTCCCGGCAGTGGCGATACGGCGGACACTCGCGCTCGCTCCGTCGAGGCTTCTATGTCTGGTATGTCTGGCCGGGCTTCGGGTCGAGGGCACAGGCGCACTACGGGCAGTTGCTCGGTCAGGGCACGTTCAGGGTTCGCTGACGTCCGCCCGCCACGCCTCTGCGAGCCGTCGGCGGGTTTCGGCCAGGTGCTCCGGGAGCACCTTCACATCTGCGAGGACGGGCATGAAGTTCGTGTCACCTGCCCAGCGGGGGACGACGTGCAGATGGATGTGGTCGACAACCCCCGCGCCGGCGATTCGGCCCAGGTTCCAGCCGAGGTTGTGTCCCTCGGGCGCATAGACCTGCGCGAGCGCTTCGATGCCCTGCGCGGCGAGCCGGTGGATCTCGAGCACCTCCTCGTCGGTCAGACCCGCGAGCTCGCCCACGTGGCGGTACGCAGCGACCATCAAATGCCCGGACGAATAGGGGAACTTGTTCAGCAGCACGAAGGCGTGCTCGCCGCGGTGCACGACCAGCCGTTCCTCATCGTCGCCGGCGGTCGCGTCGCAGAAGACACAGCCCGGCTGCTCGTCCGCTTGCTTGATGTACTCGAGCCGCCAGGGGGCCCAGAGCTGCTTCGTCACGGCGCCGAGCCTACCGTTCAGCCTACGGAGCCCCTAAACTTCTGCTCGTGAAGCGGTTCGTGCTGTTCATCGCATTGGCGGCCGTCGCTTCCGGAGCCGCCGCCCCGAGCGCCCAGCGCACGGTGTCCGTGCGCCCCGGAGTTGCGATCGGCGGGCTGCGCGTGGGCGGCCTCACCTCGGAGCAGGCCAGGAACGCGATCTTGTGGTGGTACAACCGCCCGCTCCGGTTCGTCTTCTACGGCAAGCACTGGACGGCTCGGCCGGCCGCACTCGGCGCGAGCGTCGACACCGACAACGCCGTCCAGCAGGTGCTGAACGCGCGGCGGACAGATCATCTCTCGCTGCGCTTGAAGGTCGACCCCGGGCAGATCCAGCGCTACGTGCGCGCTCTCGACGGCCGGCTCTCGGTCGACGCGCAGGATGCGACGGCGACGCTGAAGGGTCTCCAGCCGGTGATCGAGCCCGGCAAGCCGGGGCTCGCGCTGAACCGCCTCAAGACCACGCAGCGGATCGAGGCCGCGCTCGCGGTCGCTCGCCGACCGCTGCTGCACCCGGCCGCGCGCACCGTCGCGCCGTCACTGACCACGAACGGCTTCGGCGCCGTGGTTGTGATCTACCGCGGCTCGAACGTGCTTCACCTCTACAACGGGACACGGCCCTGGCGGACTTTCCAGGTCGCGACCGGCCAGTCGATCTACCCGACGCCGACCGGTTCCTGGCACGTGGTCGACATGCAGCGGAACCCGTGGTGGCGGCCGCCGGACTCGCCGTGGGCGAAGGGCCTGAAGCCGATCCCGCCCGGGCCGGGCAACCCGCTCGGGACGCGCTGGATGGGGCTGGACGCTGCCGGCGTCGGCATGCACGGGACCCCGGATGCCGCGTCGATCGGCTATTCGGCCTCGCACGGCTGCATCCGCATGAGGATCCCCGATGCGGAGTGGCTCTTCGGCCACGTCCGCATCGGGACGCCGGTCTTCATCGTCAACGCATAGGCGAAGGCCCGCCGTAGCGGGCCTCCTTTCGCGACAGGCGTCGGTGTGCTACTTGACCGTCAGGGTCAGGTGGTTGTCGTCGGTGGCCTGGCGCACCATCGTGATGTGGTACTTGCCCCTCACGCGGAGGGTCGCCTTCGTACCGACGCGCTCGAGCCTCGTGCCACGGGGTCCCTTGATCCGTAGCGTCGTCTCGTCGCGGTTGAGCAGCGCGACCGGCCCGTGCCGGACGACGGAGGTCACGTACTTGCCGCCGACTAGGAACGAGTGACAGCCAGGCTCGTGCATCGCGATGACGAGCGGAGCCTTCCCGGCTGCGGCGGGAGCCGCCAGTGCCAGGGCTGCAATTGCCGAAAGGATGAGCGTGCGCATGTATCTGCCTCCAGTACGTGTATCCGTGTACTCATCAGACACCGCGCGCAGCGGGACGGCATCCGCGAAGACCCGTGCTTCAGCGGGTGGAAACTACGGACGAGCGCGGCTGCGCGAGCAAGAGCCGGAGGACCGGTCTTCGACAGCAGCGCCGGTCCCCCACCGGCTGCCGCGGCGAAGGGGGGCGAGAACCTGCGCCAGCTAGAGCCAGCGCTTGAAACGGAAGAAGAGCGTCAGCCCCAAGCCGAGCCCGAGCATGAAGCCGACGATCGCCCAGAAGGCGGCCGCCGTCCCGAACCCCGGGAAGTGCACGTTCATCCCGAAGATCCCCGTGATCAGCGTCAGCGGCAGCAGGATCACCGTCACCACGGTCAGCACGCGCAGGACGTCGTTCTGCCGGTGCGAGATGACCGACTCGTTCGTGTCCTCGAGCGCCTCGACGACCTCCTTGTAGTTGTCGAGGAGGTCCCAGATCCGCTCGGAGGCGTCGACGATGTCGTCGAAGTAGAGCTCGAGGTCCTCGGGCAGGAAGCGCTCGATCTTCCGCTCGAGCAGCCGCAGCGTCGAGCGCTCGGGCTTGATGATCTTGCGGTAGGAGATGATCTCCTGCTTCACGTTCGACAGGTCGCGCACGACCTCCTCGGCGCGCTTCTCGAACAGGTCGTCCTCGACCGAGTCGAGCTTGTGGCCGATCTTGTCGAGAATCGGGAAGCAGTAGTCGAAGAGGTCGTCGAGGATGTGGTAGAGCAGGTAGCCCGAGCCTTTCCCGAAGAGCTGGTCGCGGAGCTCCTCGTCCTCCTCACAGCGGCCGAAGAGCCGGGTCACGGGAAGCAGTTCGACGTTCGGTAGCGTCACGAGGTAGCCGTTACCGACGAACACGTCGAGCTCGGCCGCGTTCAGCCGCTGAATCGCCTTGTCGTACACGGGAAAGTGCAGGACGCCGAAGAGGTAGTCCGGGTATTCGTCGACCTTCGGGCGCTGGCGCCGCGAGAGGACGTCCTCGAGGTCGAGCGGATGCCAGCCGTAGCGCTCGGCGAGGAGCGATGCCTCCGCGAGTTGCGGGGAGTCGAGGTGGACCCAGGTCAGGCCGTGCGCGCGGAGCTCTGCGAGCCGCGGCTCAGACCGTGCTTCGACGTCCCTCGCTTGCGTGCGAGGTCTCGTGCGCTTGATGCGGGGAAGGCTCGGCACCGGGACTGGGAGGGTCGTCGATTCTCATCGGAAGTGTTCGCCATGGTACCCGGAAAGCCTTGCGCCGAACCCGCTCCGGACCGGGCGAGAGGGCCAGTTCCCGGGGGATTCGCCGCTCCAGGAGCAGGAAGCCCGCGGCGGAGAGCGCGCAGGCAACGGCGGCTCCGCACCAGAGCGCCGTCGGCGAGCTGGTCAGCAACAGGCTTCCGATCGCCGGGCCGGCGAGGAAGCCGACCTGCCAGGCGGAGGTACGCAGCGCCATGTAGCGGCCGATCAGCGCCGGCGGCGCGAGGTCGGCCACGAGCGGGTTGTTGACGGCGCCGTGCACGCACTCGGCGATGCTGAAGGCGACGATCACCGCGCACAGGACGATGACGGCACGCGTTCCGTCCAGCCACGTCCCTGCGGCGACGACTCCGAGGCAGGTCGCGCTGAAGATCGCGCCGGCGGCCGCCAGTGCCCGCAGGCGGTTGCGTCCCCCGAGGGCCTTCGCGAACGGCAGCTGCGCGACGACGAGCACGAGCGTGTTCACGAAGAAGATCGCGCCGATCCCGGCCTCGCCCACGGAGGCGTGTTCCTTCACGTACGGCGGCAGCATCGTCGCGATCTGGGCGTATGCGGCGGCGACGAGCACCGCGGTCAGGGCGAGCAGCCAGACGAAGGTGCGGTTGAGCGCCACCTCGCGGTAGCCGCCGGCGGCGCGAGCGGCGGCGGCGCCCACTCGCGGGGGCTGCGGGACGAAGAGCAGCAGGCCGGCGAACGCGACGAACGTTCCGGCGTCGACCGCGAAGAGCAGGTCGTAGCTCGCCGGCACCCGAGTCGTCGCGATCAGGCCGCCGATCAGCCCGCCGATCCCGAAGCCGAGATTGTCCGTGACGCGCGTGAGCGCGTAGGCGGTCGTGCGCTGCTCGCCGGAGGTCAGCGCCGCGAGCAGGCTCGAGTGGCTCGGCGCGAAGCCGGCGTTGCCCGCGCCCGCGATTGCCGCCAGGCCAAACGCCTGCCAGGCGCTGCGCACGAACGGAAAGCCGCCGTAGCCGGCCGCGAGTAGCACCAGTGACGCCATCAGCGTCGTACGGGATCCGATCCGGTCGACGAGGCGCCCGGCCAGCGGGCTGCCGACGACGCCGATCCCGAGCAGGACGGCGACGACCGCTCCCGAGGTGCCGAGACCGAGGTGCCGCACGTCGTGCAGGTAGATGACGAGGAACGGGATCACGATCCCGTTGCCCAGCGAGTTTGCGACGCCGCCGGTCTCGAGCAACCACACGGGTCGCGGGAGCTGCGGCTTCAGGCTTTGGAGGTACTCGGCGACGGCTTTCAGCGCCGCCCGAGAGTACTCGGGAACGAGCCGCGTGCCTAGAGCGCGCTGATTGATTCGTCAATCAAACGCGAAATGCGCGAGCGAATTGTCCGTACAGGTTTTCGTTGTCGCAATACGCGGTAGACGACGCGTTGTAACGGCGCAATCCGCGTCGTCGCGCACACACACAGGACTCATGGGGGTGACAGGATGGTGCGGAAGCTCGTTCCCCAGGCCGTCGCTGGGATCAGGCGGCGGCGGAGGGTGTTCGTCGTGGCTTCGCTCCCGGTGGTGCTGGCCGCCGTTGCGGTGGCTGTCGCCGGAGGATCCGGCACCGGCACGACCGCGAGGGGCGCCACGCATTCGGTCGGGATCGCGCGGGCGAGCGCGACGGGCGGCGGGAGGACGTCGTTCGCAGCCGCGACCACCGCGGCCGGCACGCCGGCAGGGCCGCACGTGATCAACGGCGACTTCCAGGGCGTCTCGCCGGAGGTCAGCTCGCTGGCGGTGCTGCCGGTCCCGCAGGCGCCGCTGAAGGCGCGCGGGATCGAGTCTCTCCAGCCGTCCACGGCTGCGTCGAGCGCCAAGGACCCGGTCGTCCAGAAGACGAAGGGCACCGGCCCGATCTCCGGGCCGATCCAGAACTTCGACGGCATCTGCCTGCCGTTCGGCGAGCCGTGCAGCCTGCCGAGCAGCTGTAGCTGTCTCCCGCCCGACACGAACGGCGAGGTCGGCGCGACGCAGTACGTGCAGATGGCGAACACCGATTTCGCGGTCTTCTCGAAGACCGGCACGGTCCTGCGCACCGCGACCCCGATCAACCAGCTCTGGGCGAACGCGGGGGGTGAGTGCGCGGAGTACGACAACGGCGACCCGGTGGTGTTGTACGACCAGCTCGCGAACCGCTGGATGCTCTCGCAGTTCATCGCGACGCCGACCGCCAACGAGGAGTACGGGCAGTGCATCGCCGTTTCGACGACCGGCGATGCGACCGGCTCGTATTACCTCTACGAGTTCCACTTCGGCCGGACGTTCCACGACTACGAGAAGCTCGGCGTCTGGCCTGACGCGTACTACATGTCGTCGAACGAGTTCCCGGACGGCACGCAGACTTCGAGCGGCGCGGGCGCCATGGCCTTCGAGCGCGCGAAGATGCTCGCCGGCCAGCCGGCCCGCGTCATCTACTTCGACCAAACGGCGAACAACCCGCCCGGCGGCCAGTACATCGGTCAGCTCCCGGGCGACCTCGACGGCTCGACCCTGCCACCGGCAGGCTCGCCGAACCTGTTCGCCGAGGTCGACGACCCATCGTCGATTCCGCCGACCGATGGCAGCGACGGGTTCGCGATGCGGCTCTGGAAGTTCCACGTTGACTGGGCCAACCCGTCGGACTCGACGTTCGGGAACAACGGCCAGCCCAGCTACACGCTTCCTGTCGCGCCCTTCGTCCGGCCACAGTGCGTCTACGGCTACGGCGACTGCGTCCCGCAGAAGGGCGGCCCGCAGGGGCTCGACGTCCTCGCCGACCGGCTGATGTTCCGGCTCTCGTACCGGAACTTCGGCAGCCACGGCTCGCTGCTCCTCAACCACACCGTGACCGCGGACGGCCGCACCGGCATCCGCTGGTACGAGGTGCGGATCCCGAAGGGCGGCGCGGCCTCGATCTACCAGCAGGGCACCTACGCCCCGAGCGACGGCCTGACGAACCCGCTCTGGCGCTGGATGGGCAGCGTCGCGCAGGACAAGAAGGGCGACATCGCTGCCGGCTACAGCGCCTCGGGCCCGAACAACTTCCCCTCCGTGCGCTACACTGGCCGTGCCGCCGGCGACTCCCTCGGTCAGATGACGCAGGCGGAGCAGGTCGCCTAGACGGGCACCGGCCCGCAGACGGAGGCCGAGGGCCGCTGGGGCGACTACAGCGACCTGACCGTCGATCCGAGCAACGACTGCACGTTCTGGTACACGCAGGAGTACCTCGGCCAGGACACGGTCGTGCTCGGAACCTGGAGGACGCGCGTCGTGTCCTTCAAGTTCCCCGGCTGCAAGTAGCTCTCGCGAACGCCGCGCGCCTCGAATCCGCGGCGCGCGGCGTTGCCATTCCCCTGCGGGGTTAGGCGCTCGCGCCGTTCGAGCTCGGCGGCGCCTGACGGGGCCCGGGCATCCCGGAGTCCACGCCGACCACCTGGTACTGCTTGCTCACGTAGACGACCTCGTAGGCCGCATTGCCGTCGGCGTCGGTCTCCACGCGGATGACCGTCCCGCCGGGGACCTTGGCGAGGGCGAGTTGCCTCACCTTCGCCAGGGCGTCACCGGTCACCGGCGTCTCGTCGCTGCGCTGGCGGCCCCAGGGTTGGCGGGCACTCGGTGCCGCGGCCGGTGTGCTCGCCGCGACGGCACTGGGCGACCCGCTCGAGCCCGAGCCGGTCGCCGCACCCGCGACGCCGTAGGTGCCGGCGGCCAAACCGGCCGCGACCGCTCCGAGGACGACCACTCGCTCGATCGACCACCGTTTCTGTCTGTCCATTACGCGCCTCCTGCTTGTCGGGTTACCGGACGCAGGAGGAACCTCGCAGCCGAAGCTGAGACGGGCGTGTGAAAAGGCTGAAGACCTCGTAAGAGTTGGAGCGGAAGCGAACCGCAGGCCAGTCAAGCACACTCCGCAACCAGTCGATACCGCAGGGGTGCGCGGACGTTGGCTACTCATCGGCTGGCTCCTGTTCGTGTTCGCGTTCACGCCGCTCTATTGGATCTCGACCTACTTCGCGCGCCGCGGCCGACATGGCGGCCGCGGCTCGTAGTCGCCCTGCGAAGAAGTCGATCCGGCGAAAGTCGTCATGGCCGCGAAGCGGCCGGACTTTCGACGGGAGAGTGCGCCTGGCAGGAATCGAACCTGCGACCTCGCGCTCCGGAGGCGCGCGCTCTATCCCCTGAGCTACAGGCGCTCGAGTACGCGAGTCTAGCGACGCCGAGGAGGGGGCTTTGCCGGCCTCCTCTCAGTCCATTCTCGGAAGCCAGAATCCGAGAAAAGTTGTATGCGCGAAGCGCGAGACTTTTCTCGGGAAGCGCGCTGCTCTATCCCCTGAGCTACAGGCGCTCGGGGGCCAAGTCTAGCGGCGGGGTGAGCGGGGTCACCGTGACGGCCTCCGACTTCGGCGTTCGGCGCACTCCTGGCGGTAGGCTCCGCTCGAGCGCCAGGCAGCCGACCGCGGCTACGAGGCAGACCGCGGCCGCCAGCGGCCAGACCGCCAGCGGGTGCCAGTCGAGCAGCACGCCGCCGACCGCCGGTCCGAGGATCGAGCCGGCGCTCCACGACATCGAGCCGAGCGCGAAGTAGCGGCCGCGCAGGCGTTCGGGGGCGAGGTCGGCGACGAGCGGCGCCTGCGTCGGCCCTTGCAGGGTCTCGCCGACGCCGAAGATCATCGTCGCGAGGATCAGGACGAGCGCGGCCGAGGTCGCGGTCAGTAGCGCGCCGGCGGCGAGCACGACGAGCGCCGCGACCGCCCAGAGCACGTTCATCAGCGCGAGCGCGACCATGCGGCGCCTGCCTTCGAGCGCCTTCGAGACCGGCAGCTGGATCAGGACGATCAGGAGCGTGTTCGCGAGCCAGATGAAGCCGACCCAGCGCTCGTTCACACCCGCGTAGTTCTTCGCGAACGGCGGCAGGAGCGCGAAGACCTCATACCCGACCGCGACGAAGAGGACGTTCAGTCCGAGCAGGCCGACGAAGTTGCGGTCGCGCAGCACCGCGCGGTAGCCGTTGCCGCGGTCGTCCGTCCTCTCGGCTGCGACCTCCGGCGGCTCGGAGACCGCCGAGAGCACGACGATGAAGACGACGAACGTGGCCGCGTCGGCGAGGAACAGCCGGGTGAAGCTTCCGGGGTCGGCGGTGGTCGCGATCAAGCCGCCGGCAAGGCTGCCGAGGCCCATCCCGAGGTTCATGCTGATCCGCTGCAGCGCGTAGGCGGAGTGGCGGTCCTCGGCCGGTGTCAACCGCGAGAGCAGCGTCGATTGCCCGGGCCAGAAGCAGGCGGTGCCGACGCCGTCGAGCCCAAGCAGGGCGAACGCATGCCACGGATGGTGGATCAGCGGGAAGAGCGCGAAGGAGGCAGCCTGGAGCGCAAGCCCGATCAGCAGCGTGTTGCGGCCGCCGATCCGGTCGACGGTCGTCCCGGCGAGCAGACCGGCGAGCAGCGCGGTCACCCCGCCGAACGCGAGCGCGAGGCCCGCCAGCGAGAACGAGATCCCGCGCACGTTGTGCAGGTAGATGACGACGAACGGGATCACGACGCCGTTGCCGAGCGAGTTCACGACGCCGCCCGCCTGGACGAGCCAGACGGTGCGAGGGAGGTGCGGGTCGAGCCCGCGGAGGTACGCGGCCAGCGGTCGCATCCGGAGCTTCTAAGGCGCCGTCTTGCGGCGCCGACCATCGAGGCCGCGCGAGCCTTGCTCGCGTGGCCGCTCGACGCACCGCGGCGGAATCGTGTGTTTGGGAGCTCGAGTCGAGATCGCCTTAAGGTATCCACCGTGGAGCTCGAGGCCAGGACCGCGACGGTGCGCATGGCCGAGACGTTCGTGATCTCGCGCGGCTCAGCCGACGAAGCCGAGACCGTGGTCGTCGAGATCCGGCACGACGGCGTCAGCGGCTTCGGCGAGGCGGCTCCGATCGAGCGCTACGACGAGTCACCGGCGTCGGCTCTGGCCTTCGCGCAGGACGCCGCGGGGCTGCTCGGCGACGACCCGTTCGCCTTCGAGGCGATCGAGGCGCGGCTGCGCGAGCGGCCCGGCGAGCAGGCGGCGAAGGCTGCGATTGACGCGGCGCTGCACGATCTGTGCGGCAAGCTCGTCGGGCTGCCCGTGTGGCAGCTGCTCGGCCTCGAGCGCGAGGGACCGCCGACCTCCTGGACGATCTGGCTCGGAGATCCCGACGACATGGCCCGGCGCGCAGAGAAGGTGCGCGGCCGGTTCAAGCGGCTGAAGCTGAAGCTCGGAGCGGGCGACGGGCGCGATGTCGAGAGGGTGCAGGCCGTGCACGCGGTCTCCGATGTTCCGCTGCAGGTAGACGTGAACGAGGCGTGGTCGCTGGAGGAAGCGCTCGAGGCGCTGCCTCAGCTCGCGGAGCTCGGTATCGAGTACTGCGAGCAGCCGCTGCCCGCGGGCGATCCCGACGGCCCGGAGCTGAAGCGACGCTCGCCGCTTCCGATCTACGTCGACGAGGATTGTCACACGCTCGGCGACGTCGCCGCCTGCGCCGAGCGCGCGCACGGGCTGAACGTGAAGCTCGCGAAGTCGGGCGGGGTCCGCGAGGCCGTGCGGATGGTGCATGCGGGCCGCGCGCTCGGCCTCGGGATGATGCTCGGCTGCATGAACGAGTCGGGCCTGGCCGTCGCGGCGGGGGCGGCGTGCGCGAGCCTCTTCGACCACGTCGACCTCGACGGGAACCTGCTCCTCGTGGAGGACCCGTGGCCGGGGGTCCAGCTCGTCGACGGCGTGCAGCTTCCCTCGAACGAACCGGGGCTCGGTGTCAGGCAAGCGGTACCTGCTCCTGGCTGAGGGTCGCTCGGGCGACCCGCACCACGGCAAGACGGCGCGCGGGATCCTGCGCTACGCGCCCGACCCGAGCGTGGCTGTGCTCGACTCGGATCGCGTAGGGGAGATGCTCGCGGGCGTCCCGATCGTCGCGACCGTCGAGGAGGCACTCGCCTTCGAGCCCACGACCGCGGTCGTGGGTGTCGCGACCCAGGGCGGACGCTTCCCGCCCGCCTGGCGTGAGCTGCTGAAGCAGTGCATCGCGGGCGGCCTCGACATCGAGAACGGCCTGCACGAGTTCGTCAGCGAGGATGAGGAGCTCGCGGCGCTCGCGCGCGAGCACGGCGTCGAGCTGCGCGACCTGCGCAAGCCGCCTTCCGATCTCAACGTGCCGACCGGCGAGAACCTCGAGCTGCCGGCGAAGATCGCGCTGACCGTCGGCTCGGACTGCGCGATCGGCAAGAAGACCGTCGCGCTCGAGCTCGACCTCGAGGCTCGCCGCCGCGGCCTGCGCTCGGTGTTCGTCCCGACCGGCCAGACCGGGATGGCGATCGCGGGCTGGGGAATCGCCGTCGACGCCGTCGTCTCCGACTTCCTAGCCGGCGCGGCCGAGCGCCTGGTCGTCGAAGGCCACCGCCGCGGAGGCGAGCTGCTCTTCGTCGAGGGCCAGGGCTCGCTCGCGCACCCCGCCTACTCGGGCGTGACGCTCGGCCTGATCCACGGCTCGGCCCCGCACGTCTTCGTCCTCTGCCACCGGGCGCACTCGACCGAGGTCGAGGGGTACCCCGGATACCCGCTGCCGAGCCTCCGCGACCTGGTCGACCTGCACGAGCGCATCGCCCTCACGCTGCGGCCGGCCCGCGTTCTCTGCATCGCGCTCAATACGGCTGAGCTCGACGAGGACGCGGCACGGACCGCGATCGCCGAGGCCGCCGCCGAGACCCAGCTCCCGGCCGACGACCCGGTGCGGTTCGGCGCCGGACCGCTGCTCGATACGGTCATCGCAGGGCTGCCGGACTAAGGAGCTCCTTCCCGTTAGCCGAAGAACATGGGAACCTAGAGTCCGGGTCGAAACAGGAGGAGCCGCCAAGTTGAAGAGCATCAAGGGGTTGCTGTGCGCGTGCCTCGCGCTCGCCTGCGTGACTGCCGCCGGAGTCGCGCACGCAGGTCTGGACGTCGGCGTCACCGAGGACGCCGGCAAGACCGGCAACGGCGTGGCGTTCTTCGCAACGCTCAAAGACGTCGGCCTGAAGGTGAACCGCGTCTCGATCAACTGGGATCCCGCCGCCCCGATGACGATCCCGGCTCAGGCCGAGATCGCGAAGTGGCTACCGCAGGCGCAGGTCAGCGGCATCAGGATCATCTTCGCGGTCGCGCCGCACGACGCGCACGACCTGACCGCGACACCCGGAGCGACGGCGAAGTTCGTCGCCTTCGTCCAGAAGCTCGCGCAGACCTTCCCGTCGGTCAACGACTACGTGATCGGTAACGAGCCGAACCAGCCACGGTTCTGGCTGCCGCAGTTCTCGCCGACCGGACGGCCGCTCGCCGCCGCGCAGTATCTCCCGATCCTCGCCGGCTCCTACGACGTGCTCAAGACCCGAAACCCGACGATCAACGTGATCGGCGTCGGCCTCTCGCCGCGCGGCAATGACCAGCCGTTCGCGAAGAGCAACATCTCCCGCTCGCCGGTCCGCTTCCTCCACGACCTCGGCGTCGCCTACCGCGCGACCGGGCGGACGAAGCCGCTGATGGACGAGCTCGCTTTCCACCCGTATCCGGCCCGCAACGTCGACACCCCGGAGGTCGGCTACGGCTGGCCGAACGCGGGGCTGCCGAACCTGGACCGGATCAAGCAAGGAGTCTGGGACGCCTTCCATGGCACTGCCCAGCCGACGTTCGCGGAGACCGGCGGCACCTTCGCGCAGCCGCTGCGGCTCGACCTCGACGAGGTCGGCTGGCAGGTCGAGATCCTGCCCGCGCTCGCCGCGCTCTACTTCGGCGCCGAGACCCCCGGCCTCGCGCCCGTGCCCGAGGAGACGCAGGCCAACTACTACGACGACGTGATCAGGTCGGCCGAATGCGACCCGACGGTGCGGATGCTGAGCTTCTTCCACCTGACCGACGAGCTCGACCTCGGCCGCTGGCAGAGCGGGCTCGAGCGCGCCGACGGCTCGCACCGGCCCTCGTACGACCGGGTCAAGCAGACGATCGCCCAGACACATGGCGACTGCCCGGTGGCGCCGACGAGCTGGAGGCACGCGAGCGGCGTGATCCTGCCGGTCGCCGCGTGGGGCAAGCTCCGCAAGCCGTTCCCGCTCAAGCGCTCCCGCTGGAGCTTCTCCGCCGGCGCTGCCGAGGAAGCCACTTTCCGCGCCGGGATCTTCAAGGCCGGCCCGCGCAAGGCCGCACTCGGGAAGCGGCTCGCGAAGGGCAAGCCCAAGCCGGCGCTGTTCGCGAAGGGCACGATCAAGGCGAAGCGGCGCTTGGTGTACTTTCCGATACGCAAGCTCAAGGCAGGTAGGTACGTCTTTGCGATCCGCATGAGCGCGACCATGAATCCCCAGCGCGCGAGCGTTCTCGTCAGCCGCTCGTTCCGCGTCGGCCCTCGTCGATGAGGGATCCGCGAGCCGCCCGGCTCGGCGAGCTGATCGTCTCCTACTCGCTCGGCCTCGAGCCGGGCAAGGTGGTGCGGATCGATGCCCCGCTTGTCGCCGAGCCGCTCGCGGTCGAGGTCTATCGCGCCGCGCTCTCCGCCGGCGCGCACCCGTACGTGGACGTCGCGCTCGAGCGCGCTCCCGAGCTCCTGCTCGCGGAGGCGAGCGAGGAGCAGCTCGACTTCGTCTCGCCGATCGCACTGGCGGAGATCGAACAGGTGGACGCGATCGTGACCGTCTGGTCGGAGTCGAACACACGTGCGCTGAGCCGCGCCGACCCGGACCGGCACCAGCGGTGGATCGCCTCGACCCAGCAGCTCGCGAAGCGCCGCTGGGCGCGCATGGCCGCCGACGAGCTCGGGTGGTGCGGCGTCCTCTTCCCGACCGAGGGCCACGCACAGGACGCCGAGATGTCGCTCGCCGCGTACGAGCGGTTCGTCTTCCGCGCCTGCCATGTCGAGGAGCCGGGTGACGCAGTCGCGCACTGGCGCCGCGTTCGAGACGAGCTGGGCGCCCGCGCGCAGGGCCTCGCAGAGGTGCGGGAGCTGCGGATCGTCGGTCCCGGGACCGACCTCAAGCTCGGCGTCGAGGGCAGGCGCTGGCAGGCCGCCGACGGGCGCTACAACATGCCAGACGGCGAGATCTACACGAGCCCGCTCGAGACCGTCACCGAAGGAGAGATCAGCTTTACGTTCCCGGCTCTCTTTCATGGGCGCGAGGTGACGGAGATCAAGCTGCGCTTCGAGGGCGGGACGGTGGTCGCGGCGGAGGCGGCTCGCGGAGGCGAGTACCTAGACGCGCTCCTCGAGCTCGACGACGGCGCGCGCCGGCTTGGCGAGGTCGCGTTCGGCCTCAACTACGAGATCGACCGCTTCACCCAGAACACGCTCTTCGACGAGAAGATCGGCGGCACGATGCACGTCGCGCTCGGCTCCGCGTTCGACGACCTCGGCGGCCAGAACGAGTCGGCGCTGCACTGGGACCTCGTCTGCGACCTGCGCGCCGAGGGCGAGGTGTACGCCGACGGCGAGCTGATCTGGCGGGCCGGCCGCTTCCTCGAGCAGCCCGAGCCGGCGGTCGAGCGTGTCTGAGCGGCTGCGCCGGTTCGCCGAGGTGCTCGTCGGCTACTCGGCCGGCGTGAAGCCCGGCGACCTCGTCGTGATCGAAGGAACGACCAACGTCGAGCCGCTGCTGAACGAGCTCTACGGCGCGGTGCTACGCGCCGACGGCCGACCGGCGACGCGGGTCTACCCGGAGCTCACGGAGCTGCTGCTCTCGGAGGGAACCGACGCGCAGGCCGCGTGGCTGAGCCCAGCCGAGCTCGAGGACGTCGAACGCGCAGACGTCTGGATCGTGATCGAGGCGCCGAGCAACACGAAGGCGCTGACCATGATCGACCCCGAGCGCCAGGCGCTGGTCCAGCGCTCGAGGAAAGAGCTCCGCGAGCGCTACCTCGAGCGCGCGCTGCACGGCGAGCTGCGCTGGGTGCTGACCGGCTACCCGACGAGCGCGGCCGCTCAGGACGCGGAGATGTCGTTAGCCGAGTACGAGGACTTCCTCTACGCAGCCGCGCTGCTCGACGACGGCGACCCGGTCGCCCGCTGGCGCGCGTTCTCCGAGGAGCTGAAGCGCGCGGCCGAGTTCATGAACGGCAAGGAGGAGCTCCGCATCGTCGCGGAGGACACCGACCTGACCCTGACGTTCGGGGGCCGCACGTGGCTCGCGGCCGACGGTCACGAGAACTTCCCGGACGGCGAGGTCTTCACCGCCCCGCACGAGACCGGGGTGGAGGGCACGATCCGCTTCACGTATCCGGCGGTCTTCCGCGGCCGGCAGGTGGACGACGTGCGACTGCGCTTCCGCGAGGGCGAGGTCGTCGAGGCGACCGCGGCCCGCGCGCAGGACTTCCTCGAGGAGATGATCGCGGTCGACGAGGGCGCGCGACGGGTGGGCGAGCTCGCCTTCGGCCTGAACGAGGCGGTCACGCTCTTCACGCACAACATCCTTTTCGACGAGAAGATCGGCGGCACCGTCCACCTCGCCCTCGGCAGCGCGTATCCGGAGTGCGGCGGCGAAAATCGCTCAGCGCTGCACTGGGACATGATCTGCGACCTCCGTTCGGGCAGCGAGGTCTACGCCGACGGAGAGCTCGTCTACCGGGACGGGCGCTTCCTCTCGCTCTGACGCGCGTCGTCGTCATCGCCGACACGCACCTGCCGCGCGGGTCGCGGCGCCTGCCGGACGAGTGCGTGCGCGAGCTCGAGCGCGCCGACCTGATCCTCCACGCGGGGGACTTCACGGCTGCGTCCGTGCTGCGCGAGCTCGAGGCGCTCGCTTTGGTCGAGGCGGTGTACGGGAACATGGACGAGCCGGCGCTGCAGGAAGAGCTGCCGGAGCGGCGGGTGGTCGAGGTCGACGGCATCCGGATCGGCATGGTCCACATCCCGGGCGCGCGCGTGGGGCGGGAGGAGCGGCTGATCGGCTGGTTCCCGGGCTGCGACGCAGTCGTTTACGGTCACACGCATCTACCGCAGGTCGAGCAGCACCGCGGCGTGTGGATCCTCAACCCCGGCAGCCCGACTGAGCGCCGGCGCGCGGCGCACCGTTCGCTTCTGGTCCTCGATGCGGCCGGATCCCGCTTGGAACCGGGCCTCTTGAACGCTTCTTGGGGGAGTATCGGTTCTCTGTAGAAGCCGGGATGAGGCGTGGCTGCGCCGTGAGGCGTGGTGAATGCTGCGCTACGACCTCGGCTTCAGGAGTGGTTCAAGCTCGCTGAGGATTTCCGTACAGGTCGCGCCGATCGCATCCAGCGAGGGCATCAGGTCCCAATTCGGCTTTCCGAAGACGGCCTTGCCGACGACCTGCGCCTGCAAGTCCACGTCTGGGTGCGATCCGGTCGGAATAACGAAGAGGTTCGCTACTTCGCTGCCGTCTCGGAGGGGTTCAGGATCGGGCAATTCAAGGACGTTCTGCTCGCCGGGTGCGTATCGACAATCGCGGAGGGTCGACTCATGCGGAATCGTCCCACGAACGACGAAGGCCCCAAAAGCCGCGACTTGGATAGCTCGATGCTTGTCGTGGTTCGACAACTCCCTCAAGACCGTGAGCGGGCTAGAGAGAGTGTCCGGCAAACCAGCCTCAAGTTGAAATGGCTGGAACTTCTTCACGACGTCGGCTGCGGTGTCGGACATGAACTTGCGGTGAGGATGAGAGGGCCAGGAATGACCCTTGGCCTTATCGATCATGGGGAACTGGATGCTCGGGGCCTGGGTCTCGTCCGGCTCCCGCCCGAGGTGATCAATCGCCAGTTGCCATGCCGCGTAGTTCAACGCCGAACGAAAGTCGCTTACCGCGTTACCGACGATGAGCCCAGCGTCATCCGGGAGGCCTGGCCAGGCCGTGTAGGACATGACGCTCCGTTCCGGATCAAAGTGCCGCCGGGTTTCGATCGGATGTTCCTGACCGTCAGCAAACCGTCCGACCGCTATACGGAGCGAATCGACGTGGCCTTCAGCTCTTTCCAGCTTCGCCCAAGCGTCGTCCAGTCGAGACTTCGGAGTCATGGGTCGCAGCCTGCGATGGAGGCGGAGGAATGATCTCCGTAACCGCCAGTACGCTGTCCAGACATGGCCGACAAGTCTCAAGAGCCGAAGCAGACTACGCCGAAGGGATTAGAGATTCCGCTGCCGAAGCGCTCCGAGGTCATGGACTTCTTCCGCAAGGTCACGAAGCCCAAGAAGCGCTAGACGACTTCGGCGGAACGGTAAGGCGCGAAGCATGGCCCCGCGCCTTCCGTCTCCTGCTAAGCGGCCCGGTTAGTCCGGTCAACGACCGGAGCCGAAGCCGCGTGACGCTTGATGGTCGCGATGGCATTCTCTGCGCCTGCCTTGCGGGTGTAGCCCTCGGTCCACCAGACCAAGTTCCCACCCGACCAGAAGCGCGCGCGGAAGCCATCCACGTCGCGTCGGATTGTGAAGTAGGGGCGCATAGCCCTTACCTCCCGCTCGATTCCCCCGCCTGCCGCGCCAACGGCTCCATTCAGCGGAGGGCTGGGGAAAACGGTAGGCGGGGAATCGGACGTCAGGTCCGGTCCCTAAGCTCCCCCTTGCGCCTGACTCCCGCTCGGCGCTGGGTGACACCTACTGACGGCGGCCTGAGCGCCAACTCAGGCCGCCAACTTCTTCTAAAGCGCCGCAGCCTCTACCAGGTCAAGGAACATAGCCCGCCGGTCGTCCCGGTGGTTGTAGCGCCACACGTACTCGTTCAAGTAGCCCTGCAGCCACTTGTGCGAGACAGCGTGGTAGTTGCCTCGGATCCCGGACTTCATGTTCCCGAAGAAGCCCTCGATGGTCTGCGTGTGGACGTTCCCGTCCACGTAGATCCGCGCCGAGTGATTGATCCGTCGGTGCGTGTAGCCCGTTTTGCCGAGCTTCTTGTACCCGTGGTAGTCGTCCGTGTAGAGGATCGAGTCGGGGACGACGTACTCGCGCACCTTCCGCACTACCAGCGGCCCTCGACTATTGGGGACAACCTCGGCCCGAATGCGGCCCTTGCGCTCGACGGCGGCGAAGACCAACGCCTTGCGATCCCAGTGGGCGTTCTTCGGCAGCTTCGGGTAGGCGCGAGGCTTCCCGCCCACGAAGGTCTCGTCGGCCTCGACCTCGCCGGACAACTGCGTCTCGTTCTGGGTCATGGCCTCGTTCCGAATCTTGTTGAACATTCGCCAGGCGGTCTCGTAGTGGACGCCAAGCTCCCGGCCGTGGTGCTTGGCCGAGATTCCGCATTTTGTGCTCGCCATGAGGTACATGGCGTAGAACCACAGGTGGAGCGAGGTCGAGGACTTCGCAAAGATCGTCCCTGCCGTCGGGTGGACGTGGTGGCCGCAAGCGGTACACGTCCACGACTGGCGGCGCTGCGTCGTCTTGTAGCGCTTGAAGCGCCGCTCCTGTTCGCACTTCGGGCAGTGAGCCGTCTCGCCGTCGGGCGAGTGACGAGTACGCCACAGGTGCTCAAGGCAAGCCTCGTCGTCGGGGAACTTCTTCATGAACTCCATCACCGAGTAGGTGGAGTCCGAGGAAGCGGCGCGGATAGGGTGAAGGCGGTCAACTGGGGGCACGTGTCGCTCCTTGTTGGCAAGAACGCGTCACTGGTTGCCACCGGTGGCGCGTTCGCTTTATCTAAGCCAAATACTAGGGATCGGGTCGGACGTTGAGCGGGCGCGTTTCTACAGAGAACCGATACTCCCCGCTTCTTGACACGAACAGATGTTCGCGTTACCATGGCGAACATATGTTCGGAAAGATCCTCCTGATCTCGGTGTTGGCGCTGATCGCGTGGGCCGCGCTTGCGCGGGCCTCGCACGGTGCCGGGCCTGAGCAGCGCTATACCGTCAAGCCGGGCGACACGCTCTGGACGATCGCGACGAGCCACTACGCGGGTGACCCACGCGATGCGATCTACCGCATCGACCGCCGGAACCACCTCGGCACCGGCGTGATCGTCCCGGGCGAGCGGCTCGTGCTGCCGTCAGCCCGGTAGCGGCAGGCCGGCCGTGTAGACCCGCTCGCCTCGGAAGAGGCGACGCTCGCGGTCCCATGGGAAGAAGATCGTGACCTTCCAGGCCAGGCGCTCGCGCGTCGGGGCGATGCCGAGCCACTCGGCCTCGTGCGTGCCGGTCACGTTGGCTTCCTCGCAGACGCCCTGCGGGCCGATCACGATGTCGGTCAGGCGAAAGTCGATGTCGGGGAAGCCGCCCAGGAGCCCCAGGTAGAACTGCGCGGCTCCCTCGTGTCCCTCCCAGCGGTGACCCGTCTGGACGAGCTCGTAGACGCAGTCGTCGGTCAGCGTCGAGAGCAGACCGGGCACGTCGCGCGCGTCCTCGGCCTTCGAGTGACGCTTCCAGAGCTCGCGAATCGCATCGTGCTCCTCGGGGGAGGGGTCGCGGCGGATCAGGTCGAGGACGTCGTCGCCCACCGGCGCGACTCTACTCAGACTCAGACCGCGCGCAGGTAGCGCTCGTCGAGCCCGAGCTCGTCGGGGCCGCGCATGGCCACCGCGAGAAACGCGTCCACCACCTCGGGCGAAAACTGCGTGCCCTTGCCGCCGTGGACTTCCGCGAGCGCTTCGTCGGCCGTGAGCGCACGGTGGTACGGCCGGTCGGTCGTCATCGCGTCCCACGAGTCCGCGAGCCCGACGATCGCTGCCTCGAGCGGGATCGCCTCCCCGGCGAGCCCGTCCGGGTAGCCCGCGCCGTCCCAGCGCTCGTGGTGGTGCCTGATGATCGGGACGGCCTCGCGCAGCCGGCCGAATTTGCCGACGATCCGCGCGCCCTCCGCCGAGTGCGTCTTCATCTGGGCGTACTCCCAGCAGTCCAGCTTCGCCGGCTTGACGAGGATCCCGTCGGGCACAGCAATCTTGCCGATGTCGTGGAAGAGCGAGCCGAACCGGAGCGCGTCGAGCTGCGGCGCGGTCAGCCCGAGCTCCGCGCCCATCGCGAGCGCGACCCGCTGCACCCGCAGCGAGTGGCCGGCGGTGTCGGGGTCCTTGGCCTCGACTGTGGCGTTGAGGCTCTCGATCGCTTCGAGCGAGCTCTCCTCGAGCCGCTCGTAGGCGGTCATCAGCGCCCGGGAGCGCTCGCCGAGCTGGCGTGTCTGGCGGCGAAGCGTGCTCGACGCGCCGCGGACGAGCAGCGCCAGCGCCGCCCAGAGTGCGAGCAGGACGCCTGCAACGGTCGCCCAGATCAGGTGCCGCCGCGAAGCGAGCGTGTGCTCGAGGTTCTGCGGGTCGGCGTAGATCTCGTAGGCACCGAGGACCCGGCGCCCGTTGTCGGAGAAGATCGGCGTGTAGACCTCGAGCAGATGGTTGAAGCCGAGGCTCTGCTCGACGCGGTCCTCGGCAGCCGTGAGCTGGCCGATGTGACCGGCCGCCTGACGGGTGGCGATGGACTTCGCGAGGTCGCCGTCCAGCTCGTAGCGCCTGCCGATTCGGTTCCGGCCGCGGTTCGTCCACGCGAGCACGCCGTCGGAGCGCCGGACCTTGACGGTGACGAGAGCCTGGTTGCGGCGCAGTTCGTCGTCGAGCCGGGCGGTCGTGTTGGGGTCCACCTGCACCCGGCCGCCGCGGACGAGCGTCGTCCGCCGCACGCCGTCGACGTACTGCGACACGCTCGAGCGACTGTCCGCGAGCGCCTGGTCCGAGAGCGTCCGCGTCAGGAGCGAGCTGAGCACGACTCCGCCGACGGCGATGATCACGGCGCTCAGGACGAGAAAGACGCGCAGCAGCGTGAGCGAGCGCTCGGTCGCCGCCCGCAGGTTCGAACCGGTTCCAGCCAGCAGTCGCACGGTCCTGCGATCGGTCCCGGAGCTGGACCGAGAAGGCTTGAGCGGGCCGACACTAGACTCCGTCGCGTGGATCTCGACCTCGTCTTCCTCGGCACCTCGGGCTCAGCTCCGACTGCCCAGCGGGCGCCTTCCGCGCTGCTCCTGCGCCGCGGCGGCGAGCGGCTGCTGTTCGACTGCGGTGAGGGCACGCAGCGCCAGCTCCTGCGCTCCGCGGTCGGCCTGATCGAGCTCCAGGAGGTCTTCGTCTCGCACTTCCACGCCGACCACTACCTCGGGCTTCCCGGGATGCTGAAGACGTTCGCTCTGAGGGGTCGCGAGCTGCCGCTGACGATCTATGGCCCGCCGGGACTGAACGAGCTCTTCGGTGCGCTGCGGCGCATCTTCGGGAAGCTCACCTACGAGCTCGAGCTCGTGGAGCTGCGGCCCGGCGACGTGCTCGAGCGCGTGGAGTACAACCTCGTCACCTTCCCGGTTGCGCACGCCGTGCAGTCGCTCGGGTTCGCGCTCGTCGAGCACCCGCGGCCCGGCCGCTTCGACATCGACGCTTCTGACGCCCTCGGCGTTCCCTCCGGGCCCGAGCGGGGCCTGCTGCAAGCGGGCGAATCGGTCACGCTGGACGATGGCACGGTCGTCACGCCGGACGAGGTGCTCGGACCGGCGCGGCCGGGGCGCAAAGTCGTACTGAGCGGTGACACGGCGCCATCGCCGACCGTGCTCGAGGCGGCGCGCGGCGCGGTGGTGCTCGTCCACGAGGCGACGTTCCTCGAGGAGGAGCGCGAGCGCGCGCAGGAGACCGGCCACGCGACCGCGCTCGACGCGGCGGAGATCGCACGCGAGGCCGAGGTGGGACTGCTCGCGCTGACGCACCTCTCGAACCGCTACTTCGGGCCGGACGCCGCCCGCGAGGCGCGTACGATCTTCCCTGAGACGGTGGTGCCGAAGGACTTCGACGTGATCGACGTACCGTTTCCCGAGCGAGGTTCGCCTCGCTTGGTGAAGGGCGGAGTCGTCCACCGCCAAGACGTGCTCGAGCCCGAGCCGGCCCCGGAGGCGGTCTCATGAGCAGTCGGGTGCAGGTAGCCCTCGCGGAAACCGTTGCCGAGGCGGAGGAGCTCCAGGAGATCCTGCGGACGGCGGGGATCGAGGCCGAGCTCGAGAGCGCGGTCGATCACCACCCGCGCGAGATCGACGACGCGCCGCAGAAGGTGCTCGTCGAGGAATCCGATCTCGAGGCGGCGCGGGACGCGATCGAGTCGCTGACCGAGCCTGACGACCCGACCGCCTGACTTCGGGCGCCTCGCGGCGTCCTACGACCGCATCCGCCCGGTCGACGAGAACTGGTGGGAGGTCCTCCGCTTCGTCGAGGCGGAGGTGGGCCTCGAGGGTCACAGAGTGCTCGACGTCGGCTGCGGCACCGGCCGGCTCGAGGTCGCGTTGGCCGACCGGGCTCGGGTCTGGGGGATCGACGCCGAGGCGAAGATGCTCGAGGTCGCGCGCGAGAACGCACCAGGGGCGACGTTCAAGCCGGGCAGGGCCGAAGAGCTGCCGTTCAAGGACGGCTGGTTCGAGCGCGTCGTGATGTGGCTCTCGTCACACCTG
The DNA here is from genome assembly GCA_038237925.1 of Gaiellales bacterium. Lineage (GTDB taxonomy): Bacteria > Actinomycetota > Thermoleophilia > Gaiellales > Gaiellaceae > AC-32. Next base: position 97,599 of record JBBRYF010000006.1, read on the forward strand.
CTCGACGACCGGCCGCGGGCTTTCGCGGAGGCGCTGCGCGTGCTCGCGCCCAAGGGCCGCCTCGCTGTCGTCACCTTCGACCCGAGCTACTTCGACAGCTTTTGGCTGAACGAGCTCTTCCCCTCGATGGAGGCGGTCGACCGCGCCCGCTTCTCGACCGGTGATGAGCTCGAGCGCGAGCTGCGCGGGGCAGGCTTCGGCGAGGTCGCGCTGAGCCGACTCTCGCAGCAGGGCGGGCTCCCGCGCGAGGAGGCCCTCGAGCGGCTGCGCGGCAAGCACATCTCGACCTTCGACCTGATCTCCGACGAGGAGTACGAAGCCGGCCTCGCGCGGGCCGAGCGGGAGCTCGCGGAGCGGGTCGACTACCGCGTCGAGTGGCTTGTCGCCACCGCCGTCCGGCCGCCTCTGTAGCCTTTCGCACCGGTAAGCACCCCTTTAACCCGGTCCCGTGAGGCCGGAAAGGAGTCAAAGGTGACGTACGCCCTGAGCGCGCTCTGAGCGCACAGACCTCTGTCGGCACGACCGTCCTCGACGCTGATGCGATCGCGAAGGCCGTCACGCGGATCGCGCACGAGATCGTCGAAGCGAACTCGGACCTCTCACAGGTCGCCCTGATCGGCATCCACACGCGCGGCGTCCCGCTCGCGCAGCGCCTGCGCCGGCGAATCGCCGAGCTCTCCGGCTCCGAGGTCGCCTTCGGCCAGCTCGACATCACCTTCCACCGCGACGACGTGCACGTGCGCGGCGGCGAGGCGCCGAGGCACCCGCAGCCGCTCGTCCGCTCCACGACGCTCGACTTTCCGCTCGAAGGGATGACCTGCGTGCTCGTCGACGACGTCCTCTACACGGGCCGCACGATCCGCGCGGCGATCGAGGCGCTCTTCGGCTACGGGCGGCCCGAGCGCGTCCAGCTCGCCGTGCTCGCCGACCGCGGCCACCGCGAGCTCCCGATCCGCCCGGATTACGTCGGCAAGAACCTGCCCACCGCCCGTGACGAGCGCATCCAGGTCGAGCTCGTCGAGGTGGACGAGATCGACCGCGTCCTGCTCGTCCCGTCACAAGAGGAGTCCCATGGGTGAGATCCACGTCATGCGGGAGGGCTTCCTCCCGCCGAAGCAGCCGCCACGGCGGCACTTGATCTCGATCGGCGACCTCGAGCGCGAGGACGTCGATCGGTTGCTCGCGACGGCGCAGACCTTCTCGCGCTCGCTCGAGCGCGAGGTGAAGAAGCTGCCCACGCTGCGCGGCCGGACGGTCGTGAACGTCTTCTACGAGTCCTCGACGCGCACCTCGTCGAGCTTCGAGCTGGCGGCGAAGCGGCTCTCGGCCGACACGATGTCGATCAAGGCTGCCGGCTCGTCGGTCGACAAGGGCGAGTCGCTGAAGGACACGGCACTCACGCTCGGCGCCTACGACCCTGACGTGATCGTGCTCCGCCATCCGCAGATCGGAGCGCCGCAGCTGATCGCGCGCTACACCGACGCGCACATCGTGAACGCCGGCGACGGCAAGCACCAGCACCCGACGCAGGCGCTGCTCGACCTCTACACGATCCAAGGCGAGCTCGGCCGCATCGAGGGTGTCCATGTGGCGATCGTGGGCGACGTGCTCCACTCGCGGGTAGCGCGCTCGAACATCCAGGCGCTCACGCTGATGGGCGCGAAGGTGACGCTCGTCGGCCCGCCGCCGCTGATTCCGCGCGGGATCGAGGCGCTCGGCTGCGAGGTCTCGCACGAGATCGACGCGATCGGCGACGCGGACGTGATCTACGTCCTGCGCATGCAGCGCGAGCGCATGGCCGAGGGCGCGAACTACGTGCCCTCGCTGCGCGAGTACACAGCGCGCTGGGGAGTCACGCCGGAGCGGGTGCGGCCGGGGCAGAAGGTCATGCACCCGGGGCCGATGAACCGCGGCGTCGAGATCGACCCGCGCGTCGCGGACGCGGCCGACGCGCTGATCGAGACGCAGGTTCGGGCCGGCCTGGTCGTCCGGATGGCCGTCCTCTACGACCTGCTCACGACCGGCCCGGTCCCCGTCGAGGCCGCCGAGCCGCTGGAGGTGGCCTGATGCTCTACGGGCGCAACGGACGCAAAGATGATGTGGTCATTCGCGGCGCGCGAGTGCTCGACGCGGCCGAGGGGGTCGACCAGGTCTGCGACGTCCGCGTCGACAAGGGCATGATCGCCCAGATCGGGGCCGACCTCGACGCGAATGGCCACCGCGCGATCGAGGGCGACGGCCTCGTGCTCGCGCCGGCCTTCGTCGACCCACACGTGCACCTGCGGGTGCCGGGCGGGGAGGACGAGGAGACGATCGCAACCGGGACGGCCGCAGCGGCCGCGGGCGGCTACTGCACGATCCTCGCGATGCCGAACACCGACCCGGTCGTCGACTCGGCCTCGGTGCTCGGCTCCCTGATCGAAGACGCGAAGGCCGAGGCCGCGATCCCGGTCGGCTTCCTGGCCGGGATCACCCGCGGCCAGGACGGCTCGGAGCTGACCGAGATGGTCGAGCTCGCCGAGCACGGCGCGGTCGGCTTCACCGACGACGGCCGCCCGGTGGTCGCACCGGGGCTGATGCGGCGCGCGCTTCAGTACCACGGGATCACCGGCCGCCGGCTCGCGCTCCACTGTGAGGAGCCGACGCTGTCGAAGGGCGGCCAGATGCACGAAGGCGCCGTGTCGGCCGAGCTCGGCTTCACCGGCTACCCGTCGGTCGCAGAGAGCCTGATGGTCGAGCGTGACCTCTCGCTCGCGGCCTACGAGGAGGCGCCGCTGCACCTGCTCCACCTCTCGGCGCGCGAGTCGGTCGACGCGCTGCGCGCCGCGCAGGCGAAGGGCGTCGCGGCGACCGCGGAGGTCACGCCGCACCACCTCTGCCTCACCGACGACGCCGTCAGGTCGCTGGACTCGAACGTGAAGATGAACCCGCCGCTGCGCTCGGCCGACGACCGCGCCGCGCTGATCGAGGGTCTTCGCGACGGGACGATCTCCGCGGTCGCGACCGACCACGCACCGCACGCGCGGCACGAGAAGGAGGTCCCGTTCGAGGCGGCGCCCTTCGGCGTCACCGGCCTCGAGACCGCGTTCGGCGCGCTCTACACGCACCTGGTCGAGTCCGGGGTGCTGCCGCTCGAGACGCTGCTCGAGCGGATGTCCGCCGGGCCTGCTCGGGCCTACGGCCTCGAGCCGCCGCGGATCGCGACGGGGGCGCAGGCGAACCTCGTCCTGCTCGACACCGAGGCGCCCTGGCGGGTCGAGGAGGACGGCTTCCGCTCCCGTTCGGCGAACTCGTGGCTGCTCGGCCAGACGCTGCGGGGCCAGGTGCGCCTGACGATCGCCGCGGGGAGAGTGGCGTTCGCCGCATGACCGTGGCCGAGGTACAGCTCGGGGCATACGTCGCCGAGGTGGTCGAGACGATCGAGGGCGTAGCGCCTGTCGTCGGCGCGTACGTGCTCGGCTCTGGACTCCTCGGCGGCTTCGACCCGGGCTCGAGCGACGCCGACGTCGTGGTGGTCGTCGAGCGTCCTCTCGCAGGCGCTGAGCGCGCCGCTCTGGTGGAAGCGCTCGACGAGCTCCCGTCGCCGTTTCGGAAGCTCGAGCTCGTCGTCTACGCGGCCGGTGCCAAGCCTCCCGTGCACGAGCTGAACTACCCGGACGGCGAAGGCGAGCCGCCGCACTGGTTCGTGCTCGACGCGGCGATCGCGCAGGAGCGCGCCGCACCGTTCACCGACCGGCCCTGGCACGAGCTGCTCGAGCCGGTCTCGGAGGCCGAGACACGGCGGGCGGCAGAGGAGTCGCTCGAGTGGTCGGCCCGGCAGCCGGCCGGAGACGAGTTCGCGCGCGTCAACGCAGTCCGCGCTCGCCACTACCTCGAGCACGGCGACTGGATCACGAAGGAGGAGGCAGGCCGATGAATGGGTTCCTGGCACTCGAGGACGGGACCGTCTTCCGCGGCGCAGCGGTGGGCGCCGAAGGCTTCGCGTTCGGCGAAGCCGTCTTCACGACGGCGATGACCGGCTACCAGGAGGTCGTCACGGACCCGAGCTACTCGGAGCAGATCGTCTGCTTCACGGCGCCGATGATCGGCAACTACGGCGTCGAGGCCGACCGCTGCGAGTCGCGGCGCCCGCACGCGCGGGCTGTCGTGATGCGCGAGGCGCGCGGCCCGGCCTGGACGGACTGGCTGCACGAGCACGGGCTCGTCGCCCTGTCCGGGATCGACACGCGCTCGCTCGTCGTACACCTGCGCGAGGCCGGCGCGATGCGGGCGATCGCGGTCGCGGGCGACGCCTCGGTCGAGGAAGCGCTCGCCGCGGTGAAGAAGCAACTGCCGATGAGCGGCCGCGCGCTTGCCGCTGAGGTCTCCACACGCGAGCCCTACGTCTATTCGGACGCGGGCACGGCGCGCATCGCGGTCGTCGACTACGGCTGCAAGCGCTCGATCCTCGACCGGCTCGCCTGGGCCGGCGCGGCGGTCAGCGTCTATCCGCACGACGCCGACCCCGCCGAGCTCAGGGGCTTCGACGGCGTCCTGCTCTCGAACGGACCGGGCGATCCCGAGCCGCTGGCCGCAGAGGTCGAGACGGTGCGCGCGCTGCTCGGCAAGGTGCCGATCCTCGGCATCTGCCTCGGGCACCAGCTACTCGCGCTCGCGACCGCCCACGAGACCTTCAAGCTGCCGTTCGGTCACCGCGGCGCGAACCACCCGGTGCTCGAGAAGCGGTCGAACCGCGTGCTCGTGACGAGCCAGAACCATGGCTTCGCCGTCGCGCGCTCCGATGCGCCCGAGGTGACGCACGTCTCGCTCTACGACGGCACCGTCGAGGGGCTCGAGTTCCCGGAGCTCCGGGCGCGCTCGGTGCAGTTCCACCCCGAAGCGCGGCCCGGCCCGCATGACGCGTGGCCGCTGCTCTCCCGCTGGGTCGAGGGGGTGGCACTTGCCGAAGCGGCGTGACCTCCGGTCGATCTGCCTGATCGGCTCCGGGCCGATCGTGATCGGCCAGGCCTGCGAGTTCGACTACGCGGGCTGCCAGGCGCTGAAGGTGCTGCGCGAGGACGGCTTCCGCACGATCGTCGTCAACTCGAACCCCGCGACGATCATGACCGACCCTGGGTTCGCCGACCGCACCTACCTGGAGCCGCTGGACGCGGAGGCGGTCGCGGACGTGCTCGGGCGCGAGCGGCCCGATGCGCTGTTGCCGACAATGGGCGGCCAGACGGCGCTGAACCTCGCGCTCGAGCTCGCCGAGGGGGGCGTACTCGACGCGCTCGGCGTCGAGCTGATCGGCGCGCCGCCCGAGGTCATCCGCCGCGCGGAGGACCGCGAGCTCTTCCGCGAGACCGTGAGCGAGGCCGGTCTGAAGGTGCCGGAGTCGCTCGTTGTCATCGACCGCTCCGAGGTGCCACGCGCCCTGAGCTTCCCGGTGATCCTGCGACCGGCCTTCACGCTCGGCGGCCACGGCGGCGGCACGGCGCGCTCGTGGGCCGAGCTCAAGCCGCTGCTCGACCGTGCGCTTTCGGAAAGCCCGGTCGGCCAGGTGCTCGTCGAGGAGTCGCTGCTCGGCTGGGACGAGTTCGAGCTCGAGCTGGTCCGGGACCGCAACGACAACGTTGTCGTCGTCTGCTCGATCGAGAACCTCGATCCGATGGGCGTCCACACGGGCGACTCGGTGACGGTCGCTCCGCAGATGACGCTCTCCGACGAGGCCTACCAGGAGCTGCGCGACGCGGCAGCCACGGTGATCCGCGCGGTCGGCGTCGAGTGCGGCGGCTCCAACATCCAGTTCGCGCGGAACCGCGACGGCGGCGACGTGCGTGTGATCGAGATGAACCCACGCGTCTCGCGGTCGTCCGCGCTCGCCTCGAAGGCGACCGGCTACCCGATCGCGAAGGTCGCCGCGAAGCTCGCGGTCGGCTACACGCTCGACGAGATCCCGAACGACCTGACGGGGACGACGCCCGCGAGCTTCGAGCCGACGCTCGACTACGTCGTCGTGAAGGCGCCGCGGTTCGCGTTCGAGAAGTTCCCCGGCGCCGACACCACGCTCGGCACGCAGATGAAGTCGGTCGGCGAGGCGATGGGGATCGGCCGCACGTTCACCGAGGCGCTCGCGAAGGCCCTCCGCTCGCGCGAGCTCGACGGCGGCGCGGTGTCGCCGTGGCCCTCGCTCGACGAGCTCCCGGAGGGCGTGCACCCCTGGTTCCTGGCCGAGATCGAGCGGCTTCGGCTCGGCCCGCTACACCTCGACGACCTCGTCGCGGACGACTGGCTGCGGCTGAAGCGGCTCGGGCACTCGGACGCCGCGATCGGCGAGGCGTGCGGCGTCACCGAGGAAGCCGCGCGAGCGAGCCGGAAGGCGTGGGGGGTGCGGCCGAGCTACCGCCGCGTCGACTCGTGCGGTGCCGAGGTCGAGGCGGCTTCGAACTACTTCTACTCAACCTGGGGCGAGGCCGAAGAGTGCGTGCCGCCCGGCGGATCCGTCGTGATCCTCGGCTCCGGGCCGAACCGCATCGGCCAGGGGATCGAGTTCGACTACTGCTGCGTCCACGCGGCGCAGAGCTTCCGCGCGCTCGGCTACGAGGCTGTGATGGTCAACTGCAACCCGGAGACCGTCTCGACCGACTACGACACCTCCGACCGGTTGTACTTCGAGCCGCTCGGGGTCGAGGAGGTGCTCGCGATCTGCGAGCGCGAGCAGCCCGCGGGCGTTGTGATTCAGTTCGGCGGCCAGACCCCGCTGAAGCTGGCCCGCGCGATCGAGGCCGCGGGCTTCCGCGTCCTCGGCACGCCGTTCGAGGCGGTCGACCTGGCGGAGGACCGCGAGCGCTTCGCCGCGCTCTGCGACGAGCTCGGGATCGCGGTGCCCCCGTGGGGGATGGCGTCGGGCGCCGAGGAGGCGGTCGAGGCCGCCGAGCGCATTGGCTACCCGGTGCTAGTGCGGCCGAGCTACGTCCTCGGCGGGCGCAGCATGCGGGTCTGTTACGACGCCGGCGCCGTGCGCGAAGCCACGCTACGCGTTCCAGGATCACTGCTCGTCGACCGCTTCCTGGAGAACGCGATCGAGATCGACGTCGACGCGCTCTGCGACGGGCACGAGACGCTCGTCGCGGCGGTGATGCAACACGTCGAGGAGGCCGGGGTGCACTCGGGCGACTCGAGCTGCGTGCTGCCACCGCCGTCGCTGACGCGTTCCGAGCGGCGGCAGGTCGCGCACGCGGTTCGGCGACTCGGCCCGGCGCTCGGCGCGATCGGGCTGCTGAACGTCCAGCTCGCGCTCGCCGACGGAGAGCTGTACGTGCTTGAAGCGAATCCGCGCGCCTCGCGGACGGTGCCGTTCGCGAGCAAGGCGATCGGTCTGAACCTGGTGGACGCAGCCTGTCGCCTCTCAGCCGGGGGGACCCTCGCCGAGCTCGACCTAGCCGCGTCGCCGAACGAGGGTCAGGTGTCCGTGAAGGCGGCCGTCCTCCCGTTCGCGCGCTTCCCCGGAGCCGACCCGGTGCTCGGTCCCGAGATGCGCTCGACCGGCGAGGTGATGGCCAGCGCGTCCGACCTGCCGACGGCCTTCGCAAAGGCGGAGCGCGCCGCCGGGCGGCGGCTGCCCTCCAGCGGGACGGCGTTCCTCTCCGTCCGCGACGAGGACAAGGGCGTGGTCGTCCCGGTCGCCCAGGCGCTGGCCGGTCTCGGGTTCAGGCTGCTCGCGACCGCGGGCACGGCCCACACGCTCGCGGCCGCGGGCCTCGCGGTCGAGTACGTGCGCAAGGTGACCGAGGAGGGCGAGGGCCCGACGGTGGTCGACCTCGTCCGCCGCGGTCGCTGCGACCTCGTGGTCAACACGCCGCAGGGCTCAGGCGCTCGCACCGACGGGTACCGCATCCGCGAGGCGGCGCTCGTCGCACGCGTCCCGTGCATCACGACGGTCTCGGGCGCGGCCGCCGCTGTCGAGGCGATCGCGCACGCCCGCGACGAGGTGGCCCTGAGCCTGCAGGAACGGATCGATGCCGAAGCGCGAAGCGCGTAGCGTCGTCGGCAGCGAGCCGGTCGGCCCCTACACGCTGCTGCGGGTAGCACGTGGCGGAATCGACCCCGGCGTGCCGGGCCAGTTCTTCATGCTCGAGGCGTCGGGACGGCTGCTGCCACGGCCGATGAGCGTTTGCCTCGCGCCCCCGGGGGAGCTCGGGTTCCTGATCGACCCGGTCGGCCCCGGCACGCGCGCGCTCTGCGAGCTCTCGGCAGGCGACGAGCTCGGGATCCTCGGTCCGCTCGGCAACGGCTTCGGCCTCGACGTCGAGCGGCCGCTGCTCGTCGGCGGCGGGATCGGCGTCGCGCCGTTCCCGTACCTCTCGGAGCGGCTCGGCTCGCCGCCGGCCGTGCTCGGCTTCCGCTCGAGCCTGCACGCCGAGGCCGCGGCGCTCGTCCCGAACGCGGAGGTCGTGCTCGAGCCGACCTACGTGACCGATGTGATGCCCGCCGGTCATGACGTCCTCGCCTGCGGCCCAGAGCCGATGCTCGAGGCCGTCCGCCGGCTGACGCCGCACGCGCAGCTCGCGTGGGAAGCGCCGATGGCGTGCGGCTACGGCGCCTGTTACGGCTGCGTCGTCGAGATCGAGGGCGAGCTCAAGCGTCTGTGCGTGGAGGGACCGGTTCTTGCGGCTGCTTAACGCGAGCGGCTGCCTCGACGCGCTCACCGCCCCCGAGGCGGCGTGCACGCTCGACGCCTACGTGACGAAGACCGTCACGCCGCTCCCCCGCGAGGGGAACGCGCCCGTCCGGATCGCCGAGACCGAGGTCGGGATGCTGAACGCGATCGGGCTCGCGAACCCCGGGATCGATGGGTTCGTGACAGAGCACCTACCGCAGCTAGCTGCGCTTGGGGTGCCGCTCTGGATATCCGTCGGCGGCTTCTCCGCGGAGGACTTCGTGCACGTGGCGAAGCGGCTCGACGACGAAGCGATCGAAGCGCTCGAGCTGAACCTCTCGTGCCCGAATGTAGACGAGGTGCCCGAGAACGTGGGGGAGGTCGTCGCCGCGGTGCGCGCGGTTACGACCAAGTCGCTCTACGCAAAGCTCTCCGCCGCCGTGGCCGACCTCGGAGCGACAGCCCGCGCGGCAGAGTCCGCCGGGGCCGACGGGCTCAGCCTCGTAAACACGGTTCGAGGACTCGCCCTCGACGAGCGGACGCTCAGGCCGGTCCTCGCCCGCGGAGCCGGCGGTCTCTCGGGCCCAGCCCTGCGACCCGTCGCACTGGCGGCGGTTCACACCTGCTTCCGGGAGACGCGACTGCCGCTCGTCGGCATGGGCGGCGTCTCGACCGGAAGGGATGCACTCGAGCTCCTCGCCGCGGGCGCAAGCGACGTTGCGGTCGGCACCGCGCTCTTCTCCGATCCAGGCGCGGCGGCGCGGATCCGTGCCGAGCTGGAGGCCGAGCTGGCGGTGTTCGGGTTCGTCAGTCCTGACAACGCGATCGGTGCGGCACATGTGGCGGAAGACGCGACCCTCGACCAAGGGTCGAGAGTCATGCCCAAAAAATCCCTGCATATTAGGGCAAACATGACGGGTTGACCGACGCGGCGAGCTTGTTAGTATCTCCCGCCGTGCCCGCCCTCAAGACTCAGGCCCAGGCGCCGCTCCGCTCCCTCGACCAACGGATGGAGGCGCTCAAGCGGGCGAACGACATCCGCGTGCGACGGGCGCAGCTGAAGAAAGACCTCAAGTCCGGGGCCGCGAACATCGAGAAGATCCTGAGGAATCCGCCCGAGTACGTAGAGACCGCCAAGGTCTTCGACATGCTGATGGCGGTACCGAAGTTCGGCCGGGTCAAGGCCGCCCGCTTCCTCAACCAGTGCAGGATCAGCCAGTCGAAGACCGTCGGCGGGCTCTCGGACCGGCAGCGGGCGGAGTTGATTGGCCTCTTCAACCGCTAAGCCGGTCTTCGTCATAACCGGCACCTCCGGCGAGGGCAAGAGCACGCTGGCCAAGGCGCTGGTGGAGCGCGTCCCCGAGCTCGAGCTTGCGGTTTCCGCGACGACACGGCCGCAGCGGCCCGGCGAGAAGGATGGGCGCGACTACTGGTTCCTGAGCGCCGATGAGTTCGACCGCCGGCTTGAAGCGGGCGAGTTCCTCGAGTGGGTCGAGCTGCCCTGGGGCGAGGGCTACCGGTCGGGCACGCTCTGGTCGGAGCTCGATCGCATCGCCGCGGAAGGTCACCCGCCGCTGCTCGAGATCGAGACCGGCGGGGCGCTCGCCGTGCGCGACCGCGTGCCGGCGGCTGTGACCATCTTCGTCACCGCCCCGAGCCGCGAGGAGCTCGAGCGGCGGCTCCGCTCGCGCGCGACCGAGAGCGAGGGCGAGATCGACGAGCGGCTCGATGTCGCCGAGCGGCAGCTTGCACTCGAGACGGAGTTCCAGCACGCGATCGTGAACGACGATCTCGTTCGCGCGCTCGACGAGCTCGAGGGCATTGTCCGCCGGGCCCTCGACGGCGCAGGTACCATTCCCGCCCGATGATCCATCCTCGCGTTGACGAACTGCTCGAGAACGTCGATTCCCGCTATGCGCTGGTGATCGTCGCGGCGAAGCGTGCGCGGCAGATCAACAACTACCACCATCAGCTGGGCGAAGGGACGTTCGACCAGTTCCTGCCGCCGCTCGTGGAGTCGCGGTCGAAGAACTACTTGACGATGGCCCTCGAGGAGATCAGCGAGGGCAAGATCAAGTACACGTACCAGAAGTAGCGGAGAGCCGCCTCGCGGCGGCCCCCCTCGTGGGTGATTACCTCGTGACCTTGAAGTCGTGGTGCATCTGCGCCTCGTGCACGGAGCAGTAGATCCTCCAGCTGCCGGGCTTCAAGGTGATGACCATCGTCTTCTTGCCCGTGAAAGCGGTCGAGGTTACGTGCGACTCGAGCTTCGGCTTCGACGGCTTCTCTCGCTCCACGGTGTAGTTGTGGAACGTCGACCTGTCGCTGACGACGAACTTGTACTTGCCGGCCTTGAGCTTCTTCACCGGCTTGCCGCCCTTCTTGAGCGAGATGGTGTAGCCGGGGCCGACGACGCCTTTCAGGATCGGCGTCGACGTGGTGCGGCTGAACGCCGCTCCGGCGGCGGTCAGGGCGATCGCGGCCAGGACTCCGAGCGCGATCAGTGGCTTTCTCGTCATGCGGCTCCCTTCGTTGATCCCCTCACTACGGCCCGGGCGCACTCGCGGATTTCGCCGCTGAGGGCACAATGCGCGCATGGCGCGAGTGCTCCTTGGGGTTACCGGCGGAATCGCCGCGTACAAAGCGTGCGAGCTCGCGCGCCTGCTCGTGCGCGCGGGCCACGAGGTGACGCCGCTGCTGACGCCCGACGCGGAGACGTTCGTCTCGGCCAAGACCTTCGAGGCACTCGCCCGGCGCGAGGCGCCGCGGGAGCTCTACCCGCACCTCGTCGAGGCCGACCTGCTCGTCGTCGCACCGCTCTCGGCGAACACGCTGGCGAAGCTCGCGCAGGGCCTGGCCGACAACGTGCTCACCCAGACCGCCCTCGCCTTCGACGGGACCGTGCTGGCGGCGCCGGCGATGAACCCGCGCATGTGGCGCAACCGCGCGACACAGGCAAATGTCGAAACGCTGCGCGCGCGGGGGGTCGAGCTGGTGGGGCCTGAGGAGGGCGACACCGCCGAGGGCGAGGTCGGCGTGGGGCGGATGAGCGAGCCCGAGGCGATCTTCGAGCGGGTCGTCTCCCTGCTCGAGAAGCGCGACCAGCTCCGCGGCCGGCACGTCGTCGTGACCGCCGGCGGGACGCGCGAGCCGCTCGACGCGGTCCGGTTCCTCGGCAACCGCTCGTCTGGCCGGATGGGCTCGGCTCTTGCCGCCGAGGCGCGGCGGCGCGGCGCCGCGGTCACGCTCGTCGCTGCGAACCTGACGGCGCCCGCGCCCGTAGGAGTGGACGTGGTGGACGCGCCGACCGCCGAGGACGTGGCCCGCGAGACCCTCGCGCGCGCAGACGCGGACGCGGTCGTGATGGCCGCCGCGGTCGCCGACTACCGGCCGGCGGAGGCCGAGGCAGGCAAGCGTCCGAAGGACGACGAGCCGTGGTCGGTGACGCTGGAGCCGACCCTCGACGTGCTGCGCGAACTCGGCTCGCGACGTGATTCCAGAACGCGTAGCGTGCTCGTCGGCTTCGCGGCTGACCACGGCGAGCGCGGCCTCGAGCGGGCACGCGAGAAGCTCGGCAACAAGCGCGCCGACCTGATCGTCTTCAACGACGTGAGCCGCGACGACATCGGCTTCGACGCGGCCGACAACGAGGTCGTCCTCATCTCTGCCGAGGGCGAGCGACGCATCGACAAGGCGCCGAAGGAGCAGATCGCGTCGGCGATCCTCGACGAGGTCGTGCTGCGCCTGGAAGGGACGAATGGACGAGCCGGTCGGTAGAGAAGTCGACACCGGAGCGGCCGAGGCCGTCCAGAAGATCGTCGACAACCTGGCGCGGGTCCTGCATGCGCCGGAGGACACCCTCCGGCTCGTGGTGCTCTGCCTCGTCGCCGAGGGGCACCTGATCATCGAGGACTTCCCCGGCGTCGGGAAGACGATGCTCGCCAAGGCGCTCGCGCGCTCGATCGACTGCTCCTTCTCGCGCCTCCAGTTCACGCCCGACCTGCTGCCCTCGGACGTGACCGGGGTGAACGTCTTCAACCAGCGGACGAACGAGTTCGAGTTCCGGCCCGGGCCTGTGTTCGCGAACCTGCTCCTGGTCGACGAGATCAACCGCGCCTCGCCCAAGACGCAGGCGGCGCTGCTCGAGTCGATGCAGGAAGACCAGGTCACCGTCGACGGGGTCAGCTACGAGCTGGCCGCGCCGTTCATGGTCGTCGCGACGCAGAACCCGATCGAGTACGAGGGGACCTACCCGCTGCCCGAGGCGCAGCTCGACCGCTTCACGCTGCGGATCGAGATCGGCTACCCGCCGCTGCCGGACGAGGCGCGGATGCTGACCGAGCAGACGAGCGATCCGCCGCTCGACTCGCTGCAACCGGTCGCGACCGCCGCCGACGTGCGCTCCCTGGTCGCGGCGGCGATCGAGGTCTTCGTCGAGGAGAGCGTCAACCGGTACGTCGTCGCGCTCCTGCGGCACACGCGCGGTGACGGGCGCGTGTACCTCGGCGCGAGCCCCCGCGCCGGGATCGCGCTCTTGCGTGTGGCCAAGGCGCGCGCCCTCGCCGACGGCCGCGGGTTCGTGGCGCCGGACGACGTCAAGGCCGCCGCGCTGCCGGTCCTCTCGCACCGGTTGATCGTCGCGCCCGAGGCACGGGCGGCCGGCCTCTCCGGAGCCGACCTCGTGCAGGAGGCGCTCGAGCACACGCCGGTTCCCGTATGACCCGAAGAGGCCAGCTCGCGCTCGTCTTCGGCGGCGTGACCTACCTCGCCGCCTGGGCGTTCGGCTCGAAGATCCTCTACCCGGTCGCGCTCGGCCTGCCGCTCGCCGTGCTGCTCGCGTGGCTCTGGACGGCTGTGGCCAACCGGCCGCTGGAGCTCCGGCGGATCCTTCCGGCCGGGGAGCGGCTCGAGGGCGACGACCTCGAGATCGTGGTCGAGCTCAGCTCCGAGCAGCGGCTCGTGCCGGCGCGCTGGACGCTACGTGAGCGCGTGGGCAAGCTCGGTGAGCTCGGAACCGCGGTCGGCTTGAACGGGCGCGCCCGATACGTGCTGAAAGGCCTTCCGCGCGGACGCTACGAATTCGAGGAGACCATCGCCGTGATCGAAGACCCGTTCGGGCTCGAGCGGGTCGAGCAGCGGCTCCAGGCCCCGGGCGCGCTGCTCGTCTACCCGCGCCTGGTCGACCTCGCGCGGCTCTTCTCCGACTCGGGCGCCCGCTCGCACGACGGGCGGCGCCTGCTCTTGCGGCGGCCTTCGGGGTTCGACCTGCACAGCGTGCGCGAGTACGAGCACGGCGACTCGCTCCGCAAGGTGCACTGGCGCTCGACGGCGCGGCGCGCGCAGCTGATGGTCAAGGAGCTCGAGGACTCTCCGCGGGACGAGGTGGCGGTTGTCTTGGACGCCGATCCGCAGGCGGTCGTCGGAGAGAGCTTCGACGTCCAGGTGCGCGCGGCAGGGTCGCTGCTGCTCGCGCACGTGCGCCGTGGTCGCCGCACGCTGCTCGTGATCAACGGGACGCAGCGGGTGCAGCAGGGGGTGCGCTCGCCCGAGGGCGACTGGCACCAGGCACTCGACCTGCTCGCCGCCGCCGAGCCGGAGCCGGGGCCGCCGCTCGCGGCGCTGCTTGCGGAGGACGGCAGCGCCGTGGGCCGTGCGCTCGAGCTCGCGGTCGTGACCGCCTCGTTGCCGCCGCGCCTGGTCGAACGGCTCGTCGACCGCTCGCTCGGGAGCGGACATGTCTCGCTCGTACTGGTCGAACCGTCGAGCTTTGCCGGGGCCGAGCCGAAGCCCTGGCCAGACCTGCTTCGTCTCCAGGCCGCGGGCGTGACGGTCGCGGTCGTGCGCGACGGGGACGACCTCGCCGTGCGCCTCGGCGAGGCGCACGGCGCGGAGGCGGCGCATGCGTAGGGTGCTGCCGGTCCTCGCAGTAGCCGCACCGCTGATCGCCTGGAGCTGGTTGCGGCTCGAGAGCGGCAGCGACGCGGGCCAAGCGGCTCTCGCTGTCGTCCTGGCGCTTCTGCCGGTGCTCGTGCCGGGCCGACGGCTTCGTGCGGTCGCCGTCGTGGTCGCGTTGCTCGTCGTCGGTGCTGTCGCCTTCGACCTCGGACCCGCGTTGGCGCTGCCCGGCCGCGTCGCGACTCGGTTCGGGAGCGGGTTCCTGGAGTTCTACGACTTCCAGGTGCCCGTCGATTCCTCGGCCCACCCGCGCATGCACGGCGTGCTGCTGATGGCGGTTTTCGCCTTCACGCTCGTCGTCGCGCTCGGTGCGGCCGCGTGTCGACCGGCTGTGGTCGTTTCGGCCCTGGTCGTCGGCGTCGGCTGGCCGGGAACGCTGCTGCCCGGACACGACCTGCTGCGGGGCGGGCTCCTACTGGCGACGATCCTCGCGACGACGCTGCTCCTGCGGCGCGTCCCGGTCCGCGGGGTCGGAACCGCGCTGGCGGCGGGGGCCGTGGTGATCGCGGCGGCGCTCTTTGCGGCGAGCTCGCCGGCCTTCGCCAAGCGCGCGATCTTCGACTGGCAGCACTGGGACCTGTACACCAAGCCCGAGAAGCCCGTGAACGTCTCGTATGTCTGGAACTCGAGTTACCGCGGCCTGACCTTCCACGGGAAGCCGACGACCGTTCTGCGCGTCAAGGCCAGCCCGCAGTCGCACTACTGGCGGATCTCGGTGCTGAGTGGTGTCAAGGACGGCCGTTGGCTGGAGGAGCTTTCGCCCGCGTACGGGGACTCGACCGTTCTCGGGGAGCCCGGCTTCGTTCCTGCACGAGAGCGGATCGTGGCCAACTGGGAGCAGGAGCACGTCACGATCGAGGCTCTGCACGACCTGCGCCTGCCCGGCGGAAGCGTTCCGGTCCGCTTCGCCCCGAGTAGCCAGATCGGACGGGTGGGGTACGACCCGAGTGGCGTCGCCTACGCCACGAGCCACCTGTCGCGAGGCGACACGTACGACGTGTGGGCCTACTCACCCTCGCCGAGGCCCGCTCAGCTTGCCCGCTCGAAGCCGGTGTATCCGAGCGGGGCCTCGTCGTATCTCGAGGTGCAGCCTGGAGTCTTTCCGCGACTGTTCGGCCAATCTGGCCGCAACGCCTACGTGCGCTACCTGCTGACGCAGAACCCACTCGCGAGCCAGGTCCGTCCCTACGCAGGTCTGTACGGGATCGCTGAGCGGGTGGCGGGAGGCGCGAGGAGCCCCTATGCGGCGGCGGTCGCGCTCGAGCGTTGGTTCCGCTCGTCCGGAGGCTTCACCTACGATCAGCACCCGCCTGCCCCTCCGGCCGGGATTCCAGCGCTCGAGGACTTCGTGACGCGGAGCAGGCGGGGCTACTGCCAGCAGTTCGCCGGTTCGATGGCGCTGATGTTGCGATTCTTGGGGATCCCGTCGCGCGTCGCAGTCGGCTTCGCCAGCGGGCGCTATGACCAGAAGCACGGAGAGTGGGTCGTCTCAGACCGCGATGCGCACATGTGGGTGGAGGTCTGGTTCCGCGGCTGGGGCTGGCTTCCGTTCGACCCGACGCCGGGACTCGGCGGCCTTGCGGGCCAGTACTCCTCCTCCTCTCCGACCTTCGACGCCGGCGCGATCGCGGCGGTGCTCGCCGGGAAGAACGGCCTCGACAAGTTCGGTCAGGGGTTGGCGGGAGTGCTTGGGCTCAACGGGCGGTCCCGGGTCACGTCCGACGTTCCCCGCCTGGATACGCCGCCGTTGGCAAGAGGCGGTCGGGCCGGTCACCGGCGTTCATGGGGCTTCCTCCAGGTGATCGCCTTCGCGCTCGCCGGGGCGGTGCTCTTCGTGGCCGCCCTCAAGCTCGCGGTGCGGAGCCTGCGTTTCCTGAATCGCGATCCTCGGCGTCTCGCCGCAGCCGGCCGCAGGGACTTGCGAGGCTACTTGCTCGACCAGGGGCTGGACGTCCCGGCCAGCGTGACGTTGCGCGAGCTGGCGGGGCTTGTCGAGAGCGAGTACCAGGTCACGTCGGCCGGGTTCGGTCTTTACGCGACCGCCGCGCGGTTCGGACCTCGCGAAGGTTCGCGTGAGGCGGCGCGGGCGATGCGCCGCGAGCTGCGGAGGGTCAGACGAGGGATCCGCCGGGAGCTGACCGGGCTCGACCGCGTCCGAGGGCTGGTCTCGCTACGCTCGCTCGGTCTCGGCTCTTAGCGCGGGATTTGACGGACCCGCTTCACTTAGTCGGGGTATCCGATGAGCGAGACCTTCGACCTATTCCAGCAGGGGCGCAGCCACCTGAAGAGCGGCCGTGCGGCGCAGGCAACCGTTGCGCTCGAGAAGGCGAAGCGGCGCGAGCCGGAGAAGGCGTCGATCCGCGAGGCGCTCGGGATCGCGTACTTCCGCATTCAGCGCTACGACGAGGCGGCCTCGGAATTCCGCAAGCTGCTCGAGCTCGCGCCCGCCGACGACTATGCGCACTACGCGCTCGGCCGGTGCCTGGAGAAGCAGGGCCGCGACCAGGAGGCGAACGGGCACTACAAGCTCGCGAGCTCGCTGCGACCCGGCGAGCCTGCGTACGAGTCGCGGATCCGCGACCTCGGCGAGTAGTTAGCTTCTGTCGCCGGTGACGCGGCGGATCTCGTCGAGCGACGAGACACCTTCGAGGCAGAGCCGCAGCCCGTCCTGGCGCAGGGTCGTCATGCCGTCCTGTACCGCGGCGTCGAGAATCTCGTCGGTCGAGGCACTGACCAGCCGCCGGATCGCAGCCGTCACGGGCAGCACCTCGTAGAGCGCGACGCGGCCGCTGTAGCCGGTGCCGCCGCAGCGCCCGCAGCCCTTCGCTCGGTGGAGGTACACCTTGCCCTTCTGCTCCAGCATCCCGATCGCCTCGAGCTCCTCGTCGTCTGGCCAGTACGACTCGCGGCAGTCGGCGCAGAGGCGCCGCGCGAGCCGCTGCGCGACGATGCAGTTGATGGCGCTTGCGAGCAGGCCGGGCTCGATACCCATGTCCTTCAGGCGCTCGACCGCGCTGGCGGCGTTGTGGGCATGGACAGTCGTCAGCACGAGGTGGCCCGTCATGCCCGCCTGCATGGCGATGCGAGCGGTCTCTTCGTCCCGGATCTCGCCGACGAGCAGGACGTCGGGGTCCGAGCGCAGGATCGTGCGGAGACCGCGAGAGAAGGTGAGCCCGCTCTTCGGAGAGATCTCGATCTGGTTGATCCCGCGGATCTGGTACTCGACCGGGTCCTCGATGGTCATGATCACGCGCCCGGGGTCGTTCAGCAGGTGCAGCGCTGTGTAGAGCGTGGTGGTCTTGCCGCTGCCGGTCGGCCCGCAGACGACGACTGCACCGTAAGGCTGGCGGATCGCGCGCTCGAAGGGCTCCCGCACGATCGCCGTCATCCCGAGCTCGCCGAGGTCCGGCTTGCTCACGGCGCGGTGCATGATCCTGAGCACGACCTGCTCGCCGTGCGTCGTCGGCATGATCGCCATGCGGAGATCGAGCGGGTTGCCGTTGAAGCGGATCGAGACGCGGCCGTCCTGGGGGGCGCGGCGCTCGGCGATGTCGAGGTTGGCCATGATCTTCAGTCGGCTGATCACGCCGAGCTGCATCTGCTTCGGGATCTCGGCGACCGGCCGCGTGACCCCGTCGATGCGGGCGCGCACGATCATGTCCTGCTCCTGCGGCTCGAAGTGGATGTCGGAGGCGCCGTCTTCGATCGCCTGCGCAAGCGTCGCGTGGACGAGCTTCACGGCAGGCGTGTCGTCGGTTGCCTCCGCGATGTCCTCACGTTCGGCGATGGCGTCGAAGAGCACGGCGTCGGCGCCGGCGTCGGCGACCTCGATCTGCGTTCGATAGAGCCTCTTGATCGTGCGCTCGAGGTCATCCGGCTCGGAAACCGCGATTCGCACGTTGTGGCCGAGCGCGAGCCGCAGGTCGTCGGCGCGGCCTACGTCGGTGGGGTCGGCGACGGCGACGAGCAGGAGGTCCTCGGCGAGGAAGCGCACGGGCACGGCCTGGTAGCGGAACGCGAGCTCCTTCGGTAGGAGCATCGCGGCCTGGAGGTCGAGGTCGGTCGCGCTGAGGTCGACATACTCGAGCCCGTTCTGGTCTGCGAGCGCTTTCGCGAGGTCCTGTGGGGTAACCCACCGGTGACCGACGACGATCTCGCCGAGCCGCTTGCCGGTCAGCGTCTGCTCCTCGAAGGCCTGCTTGACCTGATCCACGGTCAAGAGCCCGCGATTGATCAGCAGGGAGCCGAGGTGCTGCCAGGGTAGGTGGGCCGCTTCCACGAGGGTTGTATCGTCGTTTTCGAGCCGAACATGAAGGCTGTTCTGCAACGGGTCACGCGCGCAGCGGTGCGGGTGGAAGAGGAGGTCGCGGGGGAGATCGGGCCTGGCCTGTGTGTGCTCCTCGGAGTCGCCCGCGGCGACGGGCCTTCGGAGGCCTCGCGACTCGCCGAAAAGGTGGCGCGAATGCGGGTTTTCGAGGACGACAGCGGCCGTTTCGACCGCTCGCTGCTCGACACGTGCGGTGACGCGCTCGTCGTCAGCCAGTTCACGCTGCTCGGCAATACCAATAGCGGAAAGGGAACTAGACCGGACTTCTCGCAGGCCGCCCCGAAGGAGCAGGCCGAACCACTCTACGAAGCGTTCTGCGAGGAGATGCGCGCCCTCGGCGTTCACGTCGAGACGGGCCGCTTCGGCGCGCGTATGGCCGTCGAGATCGTCAACGACGGGCCGGTCACGATCGTGCTCGAGATCTAGTAGATGTTCCAGATCCGCGGAGGCGTTTATCGAGCGCTGACGCTGACAACCCGCACGCGGCCACGCGTCGGGACGGCAGCCGGGAGAGGCTCGAGCGATAGGAGCCGGCCACCGGCCAGGGCATCTCGAGGGCGCTCCGACAGTCGACGTACACCGCTTCGGCAGGAACGCACGACGCGAGCGCTGGGGCCCGGACTGCCAGATCCGAAGGGGAAGGTGAACGGCGACGTGGACGTGCAGGGCGATAGGTTCAAATCCACAGGGCTCCTAACAGGGGAGAGCGTGTCGTGGCTTGAACAGTGTTCCGCTCGCACACACTTCGCCGCGACCGCCAGTAGTGCGCAAATCATCGAGCCAGCTGCCTAAATGCACGACCTGGGCGCACTCGAGCTCGGGGCCGACGACGAACGCCGACAGCAAACGGCAGAACGTCAGAAGGCGCAAACTGCTTCCCCTGCAAGGGGGAGTGCGCCTTCGGACACCGCCTCTAGCTACGGTCGACCCTAGAAAAACCTCGCTCAATGTCCTAGTCTCCTACGCAACCTATGGTCGCGGCGCCGAGGGTCGCGCCGTTGCGGGAAGAGAGGGCTCTCTTGGGCGTCAAGGGGATATTCACTTTGTGTGCAGCAATTTTTGCTGCGGTGGCACTCGTTTCGGGTTCATCGGCCGGCACGACACATGCTCGGAAGGTGACGCGAATCGACGTCTCGTCGAGGACGGCGGTCGTCCACTATCTGCGCTCGATCCACGTCAACCCGCGAGGGGCTGTGATCCAGCGCGGCGCGCACAACTACGCCGGCGCGCGCTGCCCCGGCAAGGGCTGGAGCTGCACGTCGACACGGCATGTAGTCGTCCAGGTCGCGGCGCGCGGCGGCAAGAACACCTTCGCGTGCTCGACGTCGAGCTGCACCGTCGTGCAGGTGGCCGCGGCACTGGCTGCGCCCAATACGGCGAAGTGCATCAAGACGACGGGCTTGTCGTCGTCGTGCACGATCAGCCAGACGAGCTCCACAGCTGACAACGTCGCGATCGTCTACCAGAGCTCCTCCAAGTTGACCGGGCTGACGCAGACCGCGAGCTACGCGGCCTCGATCACCCAGAAAGCAACCGGCGCGACGAACAAGAACCGAGCCTGCGTCTACCAGGCGGTCACCATCGACGGGTCGACCGGGAAGGGCACGCCGATCAGCGTCAACCTCGCTGCACACCAGTCCGCCACCATCACTCAGGACTCGGCGAACGGTGGTAACTCGGCGCAGGAGTCAGCAACCTCCCTCGGCGCATGCACTGGTGCTGCGCTCACGCAAGCGCAGACGCTCAGCTCGACCGCCACGGGCTCCGGGCCGATCACTCAGAACCTGAACTCGGTGGACAGCGGAGCGAACGTCACGCTCGACATCAAGCAGAACCAGAGCGCCGGCTTCTACGGCACTGCCCATGGGCCGAACAACGCGACCTTCAGCCAGACGAACTCGCTCCAGGCGATCGCGAACACTCCTGCTGGCCCTGTCAGCCAGACCCAGAGCTCCACCAACGGCGGGCTCCTGGCGACGGTCAACCAGGACAGCCGCCAGGTCTCGACGGCCGACGCAACGCAGGTGGAGACGCAGTGCGAGGACGCGCACACCACGGCCTTCTCGACCTGCACTCATCCCAGCGGCGTCGATTCGCTTCCCTACTCCGTGACCCAGACCCAGATCGGGCCGGTACGGAAGGGCGCTGGTCCCTCGACCCAGACGGGCAACGAGGGCGGGATCCCGATGGACACCTTCGACATCCACCAGAGCTCAACTCAGGACAACGACAAGGGCGGCACCGGCCAGACGAACACGGTGCAGGCCGACTGCACCACCACCGGCAACTGCACCGCGACGCAGACCACGAACGTGGACGGGCAGTCGTCGACGAACGTGCAGTCCGGCTCGAGCGTCAACACGAGCACGAACTGCACCGGATCGACTTGCACACCGACCGTGCCGCCGACGCCGACGATCACCTCGAGCCCTCCGAACTCGAGCAACTCGTCGAGCGCGACATTCACGTTCACAGACTCGGATCCGACAGCGACGTTCCTCTGCAAGCTCGACGCGGAGCTGTCCTACTCCAGCTGCAGCTCGCCGAAGACCTACACGGGCCTCGCTGACGGCTCGCACACGTTCTCGGTCAAGGCGAACGACACGAATGGGAACGAGAGCGCCCCTGCCTCATACACCTGGACGATCGACACGTCGTGCAGCAGCGCGAGCTGCCCCACCTTCACTGAGGTCGGAAGCCAGCTCACGGCGGCGAACGTCGACGTCGTGGAATCCGGATACGGCGGGATGAGAGGCGACGGGACGGGCTCGATCAGCGTCAGCGGCGTGACCGGCACAGTGCTTAAGGCCCTCCTCTATTGGAACGGCCCGACGATGTCCAGCGACCCGTACGCCAATGCCGCGGTGAGGTTCGGCGGAGCGCCTCTGACGGGCATAAACATCGGCATCGCGAGCAGCAACTGCTGGGGGGGCAACCAGGGGCCGTTCACGAACAGCCATTCGTACCGCGCCGACGTCACGTCCCTGGTGACCGGCGACGGGAGCTACAGCCTCGCGAACTTCACCAAGCCCACCGCCGACATCAACGGCGTCGCGTTGGTGGTCTTCTACAACGACGGAAGCGTTTCGAATGACCGCAACGTCGTTCTCTGGAGCGGCAATGACTCGAACTTCGCTCAGGCTCCTGATCCACAGGGCTGGGACGAGACACTGACCGGGGTGCAGTACCCTGGCGCCGGCGCCGCGTCTCTTGACTTGGTGGTTTCCGATGGTCAGACGTTCTCCGACGATGCGCTCGTCCTGAGCGGCGGGAACGGCAGCCGCTACCTCGTTCCGTCTGGCAACATCTTCCAGGGCGATTCAACGCCTCACGGGGCCTCCTACAACAACGGTTACCTGTGGGACATCAAGTCCTTCGACATCACAAGCGACCTTGGGTCTGGGTCGAACACCCTCCAGCTGACGACAGGGCTCGGCGGGGACTGCCTTTCGCTGGTGGTCGCCGCCGCGAACACCCCCGTGTCGGCGCCCGTGGTGGTGATCGGCGGCCCCGCCACGGCCGTCACGCAGCAGTCATCGACTATCCAGTCGGCTCCTGCTACTGCTCCGCGGCGAACGAGCACGGGCCCCGGCGGAACGACGAAGCGCTAGCTTCGCAGCGCAACCGCAGTTAGGCGGTAGAGGGGCCGGTGTGAGCCGGCCCCTCTACCAGTTGCTCCAGCTCCGCGTCGATTGCCTCTGGCCGAGTCTCCGCGGCAGCAGCCGGTCCTTGAAATCGCTCCCAGCATGTCGTACAAGTGTTAGCGAGGGCGGCCGCCTTCCTCGTGCCGCAGGTCCCTGTTGTGTACGAGCGCGGAGGCCGTCCTCTTCTTCGCCGACGACGATCACCTCATGACGATTCCGCGTGCCCTTTCCACGCGATGGTGGTACCGCTCACCGGTGTCGAGCGGCGCTCCGCAGGGGGTCTTCTACATGGCATGCGAGGAGGGGGTGTCCAAAGGCGCGCGTATGACCTGACCGCCCAGGAATCAGGATTCCTCTCCCCGAATCAGGCAATTTCGCCCGACTCGAGCATTTTTCGCGATTCCGTAGCCGAACTCATAGGTGCGAATGTCCAGCGAAGTCACAGATCGTCGCCTGCTCACGGTAAGCCAAGCGGCCGAGCGCCTGAGCGTCTCCGAAAAAAGTGTCCGGCGCATGATTGTTCGCGGCGAGCTGCCGGCGGTGCAGTTGGGCGCCCCCGGCAGCAGCGTTCGGATCGACGTGGACGAGCTCGAGGCCTGGCTCTTCGAACCGAGACCAGCGGCGTGAGCGTCTACTTCCGGGAGATCGGCGGCGAGCTGCGAGAGGTCACCCCGGCCACGGCGCAGGCGTTCGCCAGCGGGCACATTCGCTATTGGCCGATGGAAGTGCTCTGCGGCGTCTGCGGCGGGATCGGCTGCGAGCACTGCGCCGAGCCTGAGCCCGAACCGCGCTCGCGCTGGGCGCGACTGCGCTCGCGTCTTGGGAGCGGTGGCACGTGAGTCCCAGGTACGAACCGCCGATCGTCACAGTCAACCCGCCGGTAAAGCCTGACCGAGAGCCGCCCGACGTCGCGCTAATGAGTCGGACCGGCGAGCGCGACTATCTCGACGCGCTCGCGCTCACCCGCTCCGACCCCTACGCGCCCGGCTCGCCGTTCTCGTTCTTCCGCGACTTGGCGACCATTCACCGGGGAACGGTGCGCCGGCAGGGCACCTTTGATGAGCCCCGCTTCGGCCTAGGCGACCCAGGGCCCGAACCCGGAGATCTAGTCCCTGGTGGGTTCCAGAGTGAGAAGGACGCGCTGCGGCGGATCGCCCGCTCGCTCGAGGAGCTGCGCGACGTCACCTCCTCGACAGGCTCCGTCCCCGACCTGCTGCGGCCGAGTATGCCGGGACGCCTGCTCGAAATCTGGGGCCGTGCTGCTCGCCGGGTCAGTGGCCTGGTCGATGTGCTTCCACGGATCCCACTTGAACGCGGGATGGTCGACAACACCGGCTCGCAGATGGTGGTCCGCATCCCGGCCCTCACCGGTGGTGCAGGCGTTGCGACCCAGACTGAGAACGCAGCCGTCCAGGAGACCGACCCGACCTCGACCGGGATCGCCTCGCCGCTCGGCTCGATCGCCGGCCAGGTCGATACCTCACGGCAGCTGGTGGACTTCAGCCAGCCGAGCATCGACGACGTCCTCACCGACGACCTCTCCGCCCGCCTTGCTGAATCACTCGACGCGCAGTTGCTGAACGGCCCCGGAACCGCCGGCAGCATGCGCGGGTTCCTGAACGTCTCCGGCATTCTCAGCGTGGCAGGCGTTGTCACCACCCAGGCGACCTACCTGCAGAGCCTGTTGCAGGCGTTCTCGGCGGTGGCAGGTACAAGCGGCTACGGCAGCGCTGACCGCGCCGAAGTGATCGTCGCGCTCCATCCGCGGCGCTGGGCCTGGCTACAGGCAGGGTTCGCCTTCCCGGTCGAGCAGCTTCTCCCCGGCCGGGTCGTGCTCGTGCCGAATGCCCCGACGACTCTAGGCGTTGGGACGAATGAGGACTGGAGCCTCGTCATCGAGCGCTCCGCCGTGCAGCTGATCGGCGGCTCACCCACGATCCGCGTGTTCGAGGAGGTGGGCTCCTCGAGCCTGACCGTCAGGTTCTCGGCGCACACCGACGCAGCGCTGGCCGTGCTCAACGCGAAGGCCGTCGCCCGAGTCACCGGAGGAACAGCGCCTTCGGGGTTCTAAATGTTTTTCAGCCTTCCCCTCTCGTCGCTCGACACCGACGCAAGGAGGCAAGGCGCACGTCGAGCTCCGTGTGCCTTGCCTCCTTGTGCTGCGTCCGGGTCCAGGGTGGGGGGTGTCCAGACTCGTGCGGAAAGAAATGACCCTCGCCATCGCTCTCCGCGAAATTCAGGCTCTCCGCGAATTCGGCGGAATCGGTAGGGCATGAATGGTCTGTAAAAGCTGCGGAACCCCGCTTGAGCAGCCACAAACAGGCCGCAGGCGTGTCTACTGCTCTTCCGGCTGCAAGAAGCGCAGTGCGCGCCTAAAGGCGAGGTTGCGGCACCGTTTCGGCCCCGTTTCGGGGACAACTGAGCCCCCAAAGAAGACGTTTCGGCCCGCGCTGCGCACTTCTCGCGACGTTTCGGCCCCTGCGCTCGAGCCCCTGGTCGACGGGCCGCACTACATGCGCACGTATGAGAGCTTCGAGCATTACATGGCCGCTAATGGCGGCCCCACTGCGCCGATGCGCGACCTCGAGGCCGAGGCTGCGCTGATTCTCGAGCGTCATCGCTCGTGAGCTGGCGGCGGAGTGGCTCGCAGCCTCAACCGCGGCGGACGGTGACGACGAAGCGCGTCATCGACCGGTTGCCGCTCATGTCGACCGCCGAGCAGACCACCGCCGTCCGACCGACGCGGAAGCGCGCCCCCGACCGTGGCCGGCACGCAACCGGCACCGCTCCGTCGCGGTCGTCCACGGCCGTGACGCGGTGGTAGCGGACGCGAACGCGCGTTGCGCCGCGCGGCGCGCGCACCGTGCGCGGCGCCGCGCCGGAAAGCGTCGGCTTGGTGGTGTCGAAGTCCAGGCCAGCGACGACGAGGGTCCCCGTGAAGGTTTCCGTCCCGATGACGGCCGCAGGAAGGTTGTAGAGCCTGCGCGACAGCGTGCCGTCGCCGTGCGCCCCGGCGTAGAGGCCGGACCCGCCGACAACGGTGAACGTCTGCGCCGCGGAGAGCACCCCGTCTGGGGAGAGGCAGGCGGCGATCGGAGCGAGCACGAGGTCGATCGAGCCCTTGCCCGCGACCGTCAGCGTGGCGGGATAGCCGAGGACGCGGACGCAGTCGGTCTGCCCGACGTCGACCCGGAAGCTGTACGAGGTCGTGACGGTACCGAGCCCGGGCACCAGGCCGCTGCCCATGTGCTGGTGGCACGCGACGCTCGCGGCGGTTCCGGGCGGACAGGTGGGGTCGTGGTTGCCGGTGATCCGGAGCGCCGCGCGCAGCGCCAGCGACCCCGTCTCGCCGACCTGCGCCTGCGCCGCGGGCATCGCCTCCGCCGCCCCCCCGAGCGGGGCGAGCAGCGAGAGCACGAGCACGACGAGGACTCCTTCCCGCAGTCGCATCACCTTCGGGAGTATGCGACCGCCTCGGCGGCGGTGTCAACGCGCGGAGGCGGGTCAGGCGAGTTGGGAGGGTCGCCGTGCGCCCCCGGCTCGAGTCGGAGTCCTTCCGACGGAAGCGTCGCCTGCCTAGACAACACCGTCCGCCTGGGCGTGTTACCCTTGCCTCTGAGCGATTGCCTGCGCTCAGTCGAAATGCGCGACGTGCGGCCCTTCGGGGCCGTTCGTCGTTTGTGGCCCCAGCTATGTCGTCGTCCGCGTCTGGAACGATGACGTCGTCATGACCTACGCATGGGGGCTCGCACCCTCGACTGAGAAGCAGGCGACGTGGGCCGACGCCCCGTAGTCGGATGCCTCAGCGGCACCGAAGCCGCGACGGAGCTACTCGAGCGCGTGCGCGCCAAGGCTGCTATCCAAGCTGCGGAGCTCGGTGGCGACCCCGCTAAGACCGAAGCGCCCGCATGGATTCCGTCGGCGCGCGAGGTCCTCGGCTACGACACGCTCGAGTTCAGCGGGCCAGACCTTCTCGACGTTCGCTTTGTCCGTACCCCTCGCTTCGTGCCTCCGGCGAAGATGCTCGACGCGGCTCTGCTCTCGCGGGTCCCGACCGTAGCTCAGCGCCCACGCGAGCGCCGTGAGCGCCGAACGAGCCGCAGTGTTGGCTCGCGTGGAGATCCCTCAGAACCCGGAGACGACGACCCTGAACCGCTAATCGCCTCACTCCCTTTGCGGGGTGGGGCATGAGCTCGTTCTCGCAACAGAAGCTCAGCCGCGACGTCAAGCACAAGCACGACCGGCAGATCGCCTCCGCTACGCATAAGTGCGACCGGGCGCGGCGTGGCAAGGTCTACAAGTTTGAGCTGCCTCCGCCGTTGCGGAAGGCACAGCAGTGAGTACGCGCCGGCGTTCACCGGGATTGTTCGTTGGCTACTGGCACGACCCCGTTGACGGGCGCCGCTTGCAGCGCGTCACGCGCGCGGAGCTCGCCACCGCCTACCGGCTTTGGTCGAGGCATCGGGACGTCCGTGAAGGGCGGTCCGCCGCGTGAGCGTTACGTCTAGTAGCCAATGGGGGAATACCTGTAACGCGCCGGGTTGCTCGAGAGGGGTGCGGGCGGGAGACTGGAGAACGCAGCGGCGCCTGCCGCGTTCGGATCGACGCTACTGCTCGAATGCCTGCCGCCAGCTGGCCTACCGGAATCGCAAGGCGGAAGCATGAGGGAAAACGCGCGGGAGAAAGCGCTACGCTACCTCGTCGAAGGGCGGTTAACCATTCGCCACCTGGACGAAGACGGCGGGGTTCTCGAGGCAGATGCCCGTGGAGACGGGGCGATCCACTCACTCGGATACAACGATCGCCGGTGGTTCTGCTCGTGCAAGGCGCGAGGCCGATGCTGTCACCTGCTCGCGCTCGGGCAGGTCGTCGCGCTTGAGCCGAGGGAATCGCAGCGATGATCCCCGCCGCAGCCCTCGAGCGTGGCGAGCGCGCGTTCGTGACTGTTCTACGCCGCCGCTACCCGGACGCGGCTTTCGTGCTTCGCGACCGTTCCGTCAGTCCAAACGATGCGGACGTGGCGGGGCAGGTCGTTGGAAGCCCCGCGGCGAACCTCGACCCGATCCAGGAACCCGCTCAAGACTTCGCGGCGCTCGACTGGCTCGAACGCTGCCCAAAGCCCCGGAAGCGTCCCTCCCGCGGGAATTTGCGTCAGGCGGGCCGCTAGTTGCCCTACCTGCTCCCGTGCGTGCTCGACGCGCGCCTGCCGCGCAGAGAGCCCGCGCTGAAACAGCAGCTTGTCGAGCGTGTCGGCGTTCTCGACGTAGGCGGTCAGCTGTTCCTCGGCCTCGGCCTGCTCTGCCTGCGCCCGATCGAGCTCGCGACCGGCGCTAACGACGTCGACCAGCCTCGGCGCTGTCTCGAGCGCTCCCGCGAACCATTCGCCCACGAAGTCGTCCAGAGCCTCGACGCGCACGAAGGCGCGATCGGGGCAGGCGACCGAGGCCGCGTTCTTGCAGAAGTAGGCAACCGCGGAAGTTCCGTCAGCGCGCTTGCGGCGAACGACCTTCAGTGTCTTGCCGCAACCGCCGCAGCGGGCGATCCCGAGCAAGAGCCGGTCGTTGTTCGTATCGCTCGGCGGCGGTCCCTGTCGCCTGCGTCCCGCCTGGGCCGCGTCCCAGAGCTTGCGGCTGATGATCGCCGGGTGCGCCTTCTCGTTCACGTACTCGCCGCTGCGCGCGACACCGAGGTAGCAGGGGTTCGAGAGAATCTGCCGCGCCGTCGAATCCGACCAACCCTGCTCGCGGGCGATCTGCGAGAACGACTCTCCCTCGGCGCGCTGCGCAAAGACCTTGTGCACGATCTTCGCCTTCCGCGGCTCGATCGCAAGTCGACCGTCCTGCGGGATCTTGTAGTAACCGAAGGGGGCGCGGCCGTTCGGCACGCCACGCTCGACCGCGCGAGCGCGAGCCTTGTTCCAGCCGGTGCGCCGCGAGTCCAGTTCTTCTTCGGCAAGCCCCGCCAGCAGACCGAGCATTGCCTTGCCCATCGGCGCAGCGGAATCGAAGTCGTCAGCGATCAGACGACCGCCAGCCGCGGTGATGCGGGACGAGACTTCGACGGCGTCCAGCAACGAGCGCGAGAAGCGCGACAGCTTCCAGACGATCACGCCGGCCGATTCGCCACGCTCGACGCGCTCGACCAGCCGATGGAGCTCGCGTTCTTCGATGCGCTTCGCCCCGGAGACGTCGAGCTCCTGGACGACCTCGCCGAGCTCGAGCCCCTTAGCCGCGGCCAAGCGCCTGATCGTGTCGCGCTGCACGTCGGGGCTGATGAAGCTGCCGCCGCTTCGGCCCTTCGTGGCGCTGACCCTGATGTAGCCGTCGAATCGCATCGTGTTCCCTTCGGGAGTATGCGGTTGCTAGTGGACAGCAAGAGAATGTGTCCAAGGGAACCCGCCCGAGCTTCACCGAGGCGGCCTCGCCCGAGGACGCGGAGCCGCTCTACGAGGCGTTCTGCGAGGCGCTTCGCGCGCTCGGCATCCGCGTCGAGACCGGCGTCTTCGGCGCGCGCATGGCCGTCGAGCTCGTGAACGACGGCCCGGTCACGATCGTGCTCTAGAGACGCAGTTCCGGCGGCAGCGGCCGCGAGTGGACGAGCACGAGCGTCGCGGTCGGGCGCGTGAGGGCGACGTACAGCTCGCGCAGACCCTGGCCCTCGGCGGCCTCCTCGACGATCGCCGCGGGCTCGACCACGATCACGTGGTCGAACTCCATGCCCTTGGCCTCGCGGGGGGTCAGGACGGCAATGCGCGTCTCGTCGAAGAGCGCGGCCTCGCCGTCGCCGCGCAGGGAAGCCGGGGCGATCACAGCGAGCAGGCCCTCCTCGCCGGCGAGCCGTGCGGCCTCTTCGTACGCGGCCGAGAGCGGCTCGTCCACCTGGACGACACGCGGAGGCTCGGCGCCCGTGCGGTATGCGACCGGCGGCTCGACGCCCGGCGCGATGCGCTCGAGCAGCGGTAGGGCGACGGCCATAATCTCGCGCGGCACGCGGTAGGCGTGGCGGAGCTCCTCGACCTCCACGGCGTCCCCGCTCGGTAGGTGGAGCAGGAGCTGGTCCCAGCGGTCGTAGGCGATCGGCCCGGTCGCTTGGGCGATGTCGCCGAGCAGCGTGAACGCTCCCGCGGCGCGGCGGGCGACCATCCGCAGTTGCATCGGCGTCAGGTCCTGCGCCTCGTCGACGATCACGTGCCCGTAGCGAGCCGGTACGCCGAGCAGGACGCCGCGAGCCTCGTCGAGTAAAGGCAGGTCGCCGTCGCTCCAACCGCTCCGGGAGCGGCGGAGGAGCGCCTGCTCGTCGGCGTCGAGTAGATCGCCGGCCGACGCGGCCAGGCTCTCGCGCGAGGAGAGCAGCCGCCGGACGAGCTGCTCCGGCTTCGGCGCCGGCCAGCTCGCGTCGAGGAACCGGTTCAGCCGACCGTCGCGGCGCAGCGCCTGCTCGACCTCCTCGAAAGAACGAAAAGCCTGGCCGCCGAGTCGCGCGCCGTAGTCCTCGTAGAAGCGCCGCAGCACGTTCATCCGGAACCGCTCCCGGGCCGCCGCCGAGAGGCCGAGCTCGGCGCGCGCCTCGGCGAGCAGCTCGCCGACCTCGTCCGCCTCGACTCCGACGAACCTTCCTTCGAGTCGAACCACGAGCTCCTGCGGCTCGCCCTCGGAGGCGAGCTCGGCTGCGCGGCGCACGACTTCTCCCATCCGCACGTCCGCCTTCAGGCGACGCGTCTCGAGCGAATCGACCTGGGTTACCTCGACGCCGTCGACGAGCTCTGCGATCGCGCGCTGGTCGACGCTGTCCTCGCCGAGCGCGGGGAGGACGTGCGAGACGTACTCCATGAAGGCCGGGTTCGGGCCGACGACGAGGATGCGCCGCAGGGCGGCCCGGTGCTCGTAGAGCAGGAACGACGCCCGGTGGAGGCCGACCGCCGTCTTGCCGGTCCCCGGGCCGCCCTGGATCACGAGCGGAGGCTCGGGGTCGCGCGCGATCAGCCGGTATTGGTCGGCCTGGATCGTCGCCACGATGTCGCGCATCCGTGCGTCGCGGGTCCGGTCGAGCTCCTCGAGCAGGAAGTCGTCGACGGCAGCGGCGTCGGCGAGCGATCCGCCGAGAGCTTCGTCGCTGATGTCCAGGAGGGTGCGGTCGCGGGTCCGGAAGCGGCGGCGCAGCGTGACGCCGTGCGGTGCGACCGGAGTGGCCGTGTAGAAGGGCCGTGCCGCCGGCGCCTGCCAGTTCACGATCAGCGCGCGGCGGGCGTCGTCGTGCACCCAGCGGCGGCCGATGTAGAGGGCGTCGGCAGAGCTCTCGGCGTCGATCCGGCCGAAGCAGAGCCCGCGCTCGGCGTCCTCGAAGGTCCTGAGGCGACCGGTCGCCCAGTCCTCGATCGCCTGCGCCGCGACCTCCGTGGCGCCGGCACCGGACGCGCGCAGGAGCGCCTCGCGCATGCGGTCGAGGCAGTCGTAGGCCTCGTCGAGGTAGGCCTGCTCGGCGGGGAGGTCGGGGTGCGCCACGGCGAGAATCGTAGTGCCCTGCGTTCTACATATGCGTTTTACCTATACTGTCGTGAAGTTGACGCGCACACACCATCCACGCTCTCGCAGCCGCCGCCTCGTCGGACCGGGGCGCTGGCACGTGAGCGCGCGGGTCGAGCGCTTCGTCGAGCCCTCGCTGCTGCTCCTCCTGCGCGAGCGGCCGCTCCACGGCTACGAGCTGCTCGAGCGGATCCCGGAGCTCGGGGTCGAGGGACGCGTCGACATCGGCAACCTCTACCGGCTCCTGCGCGCGCTCGAGGACGAGGGTCTCGTCCGTTCCGAGTGGAGCGCCGACCTTCCAGGCCCGGCCAAGCGGACCTACGAGCTCACCGCCGAGGGCCGCCGGCTGCTCGATCGCTGGGCGGAGGCGCTGCGCCGGGCGCAGGGGACGATCGCAACCTTTCTCGATCGCTACGAGGAGAGGAGGTGAACATGCACGGGCACAGACACCAGCGCCACGGCTTCGGCCGCGGCCACCGCAGATTCCCGAGCCGCGAGGAGTGGCTCAGGCGCCTCGAGGAGCACCAGCGCGACCTCGAGCAGGAGATCGCGGACGTCGCCGACGTGATCCGGCACTTGAAGTCGGATTCGCAGGGCGAGACCTCCACGGTCTAGGAGGGTTTGGCGGAACGTCGCTCGCTCTCGGGGTGCGATGGCCGTTCCGAGGCAAGAACGTAGGGAGTGCCGATAGCAGCGCTATCGGCGCGACTGAGGACGCGGGCTCGGCGCGGGCAGCGCGGCCCGGGAGCATCGCGGTGTTTCGTCAAACCTCCCAATAGGGCTTCAGGGCCCCGCCTCGGCGGGGCCATCCGCCCCTTTTCGAGTTGCTATCCTCCTTTCCACCACATTTCACCCGGTCGGCGAAATGGGCGCGTTGCGCCCGTTTTTTTTGGAAGGAGCGAGATGCCGAGCGTCCACGAGAAGGAGCGAACGCTGGAGCATGAGATCCGCGGCAAGGTCGAAGAGGCCCTGCCGGGCGTCGAGGTGCTCGCGGTCGAGCTGACGGGGCCCGAGCGGCTGACCGTCTACGTGGACCGCGAGGCAGAAGCCGTCGACCTCGCGCTCTGCCAGCAGGTCACGCGCGTGCTCTCGGACTACCTCCGTGAGTACGGCGTCGACGTCTCCTCACCAGGACCGGAGCGGCCGCTGCGCAGGCCCGAGCACTTCCAGCGCGCGGTCGGCAAGAGCGTCAAGCTGAAGACGGACCGCCGTAAGCTTCGCGGCGAGGTCACGCGCGCGGACGACCAGGCGGTGACCGTCGTCGCCGACGGCAGCGAGATCGACATCCCGTACGACGAGATCGTCCGGGGCAACCTGATCGAGGAGAAGGAAGGCCGATGAGCAGGGAGATCATCGAGCTCGTCCACGAGCTCGAGCGCGACAGAGGGATCGAAGGCGACACGCTGATCACGGCGCTGGAAGACGCGCTGCTGGCGGCGTACAAGAAGACCCCAGGCTCGACCCGCCACGCCGTCGTCGAGCTCAACCGCACGGAGGGCGACTTCCGCGTATTTTCGATCGAGCTGCCGTCCGACATCGAGGAGCGGCTGCTCGAGGAGGCGCGCGAGCGCGTGCTCACCGAGCTCGAGGCCGCCGAGGTCGAGAACGGCGAGCGCTCGCACGTGCTCGTCACCGACGAGGATCTCGACATCGACTGGTCCGACGTCCCCGACGAGCAGGTCAAGCGCGCGGACGTCACTCCCGACAACTTCGGCCGCATCGCCGCGCAGACCGCGAAGCAAGTGATCACGCAGCGCATCCGCGAGGCCGAGCGCCAGATCATGTACGACGAGTACGTCGACCGCGTGACCGAAGTCGTGACCGGGATCGTCCAGCAGGCGGGCGACCGCAACAACGTGCTGGTCGACCTCGGCAAGGTCGAGGCGCTGCTCCCGCGTTCCGAGCAGGTCGACGGCGAGCGCTACGAGCAGGGCTCCCGCATCAAGGCCGTCATCACCGAGGTCCGCAGCGGCACCAAGGGGCCGCAGGTAATCCTCTCGCGCCGCGACTCAGAGCTGATCCGAACGCTCTTCGAGCTCGAGGTCCCGGAGATCGCCGACGGTCTCGTCGAGATCCGCGCGGTGGCGCGCGAGCCGGGATACCGCTCGAAGATCGCCGTCGAGTCGCACACCCAGGGGGTCGACCCGGTCGGCGCGTGCGTCGGCCCGCGAGGCTCTCGCGTGCGCATGGTCGTCTCGGAGCTCCGCGGCGAGAAGATCGACATCATCCCGTGGAACCCTGAGCCCGCCCGCTTCGTTGCGAAGGCACTCTCGCCGGCGCGTGTGCGCGAGGTCTACCTCGACGACGAGGCGAAGGAGGCGACGGTGGTCGTACCCGACGACCAGCTCGCGCTCGCGATCGGCAAGGAGGGCATGAACGCCCGCCTCGCCGCGCGCCTGACCGGCTGGAAGGTCGACATCAAGTCCGACACCGAGTTCGCGACCGAAGAGGCCGAGGCGGCCTTCGCGGGCGACGGCGACGCGGACACCGAGTTCACCGGACGCTGCGCGGCGGTGCTCTCGACCGGCAAGCGCTGCCCGAACGCAGCGCTCCCGGGCTCGCGCTACTGCGGCGTTCCCGCTCACCAGGAGCTGGCGCTTCGGCCCGAGGTCCAGGACGACGAGGAGCCGATCGTCCAGGAGCCCGAGCCGGAGCTCGAGGCGGAGGCCGAGCTCGCCCCGCCAGTGGCGGAGAGCATCGGTCCCGACAGCGTCGAGCCGGTCACTCCCGAGGAGGAGCTCGAGAGCGAAGCGCCTGCCGACGCGGCGGCGACCCACGGCCCGAGTGCCGAGGCAATCGCCGAGGCCGAGGGTGAGGTCGACCTCGACATCGCGCACCCACAGGTCGCGCCTCCCGAGAAGCTCCCCGGGGGCATTCCGGTCGAGCCGCTCGCTGAGGTAGAGGAAGCCCCGGCGGCGCCAGAGGAGATCGACGGCGCTGCGTGAGCGAGCCCGTCAGGACGTGCGCCGGCTGCGGCCGCAAGGCTCCGCAGGCCGAGCTGCTGCGCTTCGTGGCGCACGACGGCGCGCTCGCGCACTCGCCGCACGGCACCGGGCGTGGGGTCTACACGTGCCGCCGCCTCGCGTGCTTCGAGCGCGCGGCGGAGCGTCGGGCGTTCAGCCGCACTCTGCGGCGGAACGTGCGAGTCGATCCGGAGCTGGCACGGCTCTACACTTGAGCGCGAGTGGCTGACCGACCGAACAGGCCCAACCGTCCGATTCGCCCCCGCCAGGGAGCGCCGGCCGGACGCCGCAAGCGCCGTGTCGTGATCGACACCGGTGCCGCGCGGCCGCGCCAGGACGGCCGTCAGGCCCGCGGCCGCGAGCAGGCAGCGCCGCCGAAGGAGAAGACGCCGGTCGCACCGCTGACCGGTCCGGTCACCGTCGAGTCGGGAGTCACGGTCAAGGATCTCTCGCAGGCGCTCGGCGTCCCGGTCCCGAAGCTGATCACGATCCTGATGGCGCTCGGTGCGCCGAAGACGGTCACCCAGTCGCTCGCCGACGAGGAGGTCGAGTTGATCGCGACCGAGGTCGGCCGCGAGGTGCGGATCAAGCACGCGGCCGAGGAGGAGCTCGAGCCCGAGGTCTACGAGGACGACGAGGCCGACCTCGAGGCGCGCCCGCCGGTCGTGACGATCATGGGCCACGTCGACCACGGCAAGACGACGCTGCTCGACGCGATCCGCAAGACGGCGGTCGTCGAGACGGAAGCCGGCGGGATCACGCAGCACATCGGCGCCTACCAGGTCGTACACGGCGACCGTAAGATCACCTTCCTCGACACCCCCGGCCACGAGGCGTTCACCGCCATGCGTGCCCGCGGCGCCAAGGTCACCGACATCGCGGTACTGGTCGTGGCCGCCGACGACGGCGTCATGCCGCAGACGAAAGAGTCGATCTCGCACGCGCGCGCCGCCGAGGTGCCGATCGTCGTCGCGGTGAACAAGACCGATCTCCTGGACGCGAATCCCGACCGCGTGCGCAACGAGCTCGCCGCCGAGGATCTCCAGCCCGAGGAGTGGGGCGGCACGACGCAGTTCGCGCTCGTCTCGGCCAAGCAGAGCGAGGGGCTCGACGAGCTGCTCGAGAAGGTGCTGCTCGTCGCCGACGCCGAGCTCGTGCTGACCGCGAATCCGAAGGCCGACGCCTCCGGCCCGATCGTCGAGTCGCGCCTGGACGTCGGCCGCGGCCCGGCCGCGACGATGCTCGTCCACCGCGGCACGCTGCGCGTCGGCGACGCCATCGTCGCCGGTGACGCCTGGGGCAAGGTCCGCGCGCTCTACAACTTCCGCGGCGAGAAGGTCAAAGAAGCGACGCCGGGCGATCCGGTCGAGATCCTCGGCTTCGACCACCCGCCGCCCGCCGGCGAGCAGGGCCGCGTGGTCGAGAACGAGCGCGCGGCGCGCGGCTTCGCGCAGGTGCGAGGCGAGCGGCTGCGCCGCGAGCAGTTCGCGATTCGTCCCACCGTCGGGGTCACGCTCGAGACGCTCTACTCGCAGCTGCAGGCGGGAGCCGTCCAGGACCTGAACCTCGTGCTCAAGGGCGACGTCGTCGGCTCGGTCGAGGCAGCGATCTCGGAGCTCGGCAAGATCCAGCACTCCGAGGTGCGCGTGAACGTGATCCACCAGGGCGTCGGCGGGATCACCGAGAACGACATCATGCTCGCCTCCGCCTCGAACGCGATGGTCGTCGGCTTCAACGTGCGCCCGAACGCCGAGGCGCGCGCGCTGGCCGCCCGCGAGGGCGTCGAGATCCGTACCTACCGCGTGATCTACCAGCTCACCGAGGACATCGAGCAGGCCCTCGTCGGGATGCTCAAGCCGGTGCGCACCGAGGCGACGATCGGGGAGGTCGAGGTGCGTACGCTCTTCCGCGTCTCGCGCCTAGGCACGATCGCGGGCTCGTACGTCACGAACGGCGTCGTTCGGCGAAACGCGAGCGTTCGCGTCCTGCGCGACGGCACCGTCATCTACGAGACGAAGATCTCGCAGCTCAAGCGCTTCAAGGACGACGTGCGCGAGGTCGAGGAGGGCTTCGAGTGCGGCATCCTGCTCGAGGGCTTCAACGACCTCAAGGAAGGCGACGTGCTCGAGATCTACGAGACGCGCGAGGTCGAGCGCACCGACCTCGACACGCCGCCCGGCTAGCTTGGGCGCCGGCTACGTCGGCATTCTCTCCGCGGAGCTCCACTTCCCCGAGAACCGCTCGCTGAAGGGGAAGCGCAAGGAGCTGCTCTCGGTCAAGGCTCAGCTGCAGCGGCGCTTCGGCGCCTCGGTCGCAGAGGTCGACCACCACGAGCTCTGGCAGCGCGCGCGGCTGACGCTCTCGTGTGTCGCCCGCGGGCACCGGGAGGTCGAGGAGCTGCTCGACGGTGCGGTGCGCTACCTCGCGGGCCAGGCGTTCGAGCTCGGCCAGGTGGAGCGGGAGGTCATCACCTTGGACGACTGAGGACCCAGAGGCCGGAGCTCATGTCCGATGCGAGCACGTAGCACGGCATCACGAAGACGCCCCAGACGGCTGTGCAGCTCGACCCCGGGCAGAGGAGGCCGTGGTGGTCGGGAACCGGAGCGGGCCGGAACCGCGCCAGGAAACGCGGATGTCGCGGACGTTTCAGGTCGAAGATGGCCACGCCCTGTCCATACCAGGAGAAGTACCCGTAGCGGCCCGCCGTCTTTGGGTCGTGGACGCTGTCGGCGAGCGTGCTCACGACCGCACCGCCGGGCTGCAGCCCAGCCGGCAGGCGAATGGTCGCGAGCTTCACGGGGTGCGCAGCGTCCGCCACGTCCCAGATCACCGGGCGACCGTGCGGGAGCTCATGCGTCTCGAGCAGCAATCGACCCTGCTGCAGGGGCCAGCTCGAGTGCGCCCTTCCCTGACCTGGCGCGGTGCGCCCGAGGTAGCGCGGGTGAGCCGGATGCGAGATGTCGAGGATCACGGTGCCGAGGTCCCAGTAGGAAAGGTACGCACGCGTCGCGGTGGCGTTGGTGCGCACCGAGTGGACCAGGTAGTTGGTCTTCCCGATCTCCGAGCACAGATGCAGATCGCGGCACGCGCTCCAGCTTCCGACCTCGACGGGATCGCCGGGAGTCGTGACGTCGTAGATGTGGAAGCCTGCAGCCTCCGGAGCGAGCGATGTCTCGGTCGCCGCCTCAGCGGTGTAGATCCAGGCATGATCTCGTGCGGCTGCAAGCCAGATCTCATGAGACCCCCGAGGCTCGGTGCGGACCCGCGCGAGCTCTCTCGGGTGCTTCGGTTGCGTCACGTCGACGACCGCGAACCCGCCGAACCCGGCGGTGCAGGCCTGGACGCTGACGGCTGCCAGCACGCCTTTGAAGTCACTCGTGCGGAGTCGTCGTACGATCGTCTTCTCGGTCCACGTGCCCGGGATCCGCGCGAGGGTCGAGATTCGTCGCGGCCGCCGCGGGTTCGAGAGGTCGTAGACCCGGACGCCCTGTGCAGGGCAGTCGGCGGCTCCCTTGCGGCTCGAGAGGTACGCGTAGTGGCGCTCGCCGACGACATCGGCGCTGTAGCCCCCGCCTGGGTTGACGTGTGCGAGGACACGGAACGAGTCGGCGCGACGCGCGCCCGCGTCGGTCACCGCTCCCGTCGCGAAGACGCAGAAGCACACCGCGAGGAACAGCCGCTGAGCCACTGTCTCCTACGACGGCGGCGGGGCGCCGTAGTTGGCGGAGCGGGTTGAATACCGCGAATGAGCGAGCGCATGCGACGGGTGAACGAAGCGGTCCGCGAGGTGGTCTCCGTCGCCGTGGGCGAGCTGAAGGACCCGCGGATCGGCTTCGTCACCGTCACCGGCGTCGAGACCTCGCCCGATCTGCGCCACGCCCGCGTGTTCGTCAGCGTGCTCGGCTCGGACGCCAAGCGCACAAAGACGCTGGCGGGGCTCGCGGCGGCTCACGGCGTCCTCCAGGCGCGGGTCGCGCGCGAGCTGCGGATGAAGCGGACTCCCCAGCTGGCCTTCGAATACGATCCGACGGTCGAGCGCGGGGTCCGCATGACCCAACTCATCGATGAGCTCGCCCCAGACTCAGCAGACGAGTGACCTGCAGGCCGTCGCGGACGCGCTGCGTTCCCACGACCGCTTTCTGCTGGTGACCCACGAGAACCCCGACGGGGACGCGCTCGGCTCGCTGCTCGCGACGAAGCTCGCGCTCGACTCGCTCGGCAAGGACAGCGAGATGTACCTCTACGGCGACGCGCCGCTGCCGCGCGAGTACGGGTTCATGCCACTCGAGGGGATCAGGCGCGAACCGCCCGAGGACGCGGGGGAGCGCGTGCTCGTCGCTCTCGACTGCGCGAACGAGCAACGCATCGGGCCGGACCTGACGCTGCTCGAGCACGCGCCGCTGACGCTCGACATCGACCACCACCACGACAACTCGCGCTTCGGCGGGCTGAACCTCGTGGTCGGCGACGCGTCGTCGACGGGAGAGGTCCTGCGCGATCTCTTCGCCGAGCTCGACGTCGAGCTGACGCCCGAGATCGCCGAGGCGCTCTACATCGCCGTCGTCACCGACACAGGCCGCTTCCAGTACACGAACACGACCTCGAAGGCGCTCCGCCTCGCGGCCGAGCTCGTCGACGCCGGTGCCGATGTCCACCGCGTTTTCCAGGGCGTCTACGAGTCGGTCGAGTTCGCCAAGCTGAAGCTGCTCGCACGGGCCCTCGAGCGGGCGCAGATCTACGAAGGCGGCCGGCTCGTCGTCTCGTACTTGCTGCGGAGCGACTTCACCGAGCTGAGCGTCGCCGAAGCCTATTCCGAGGGGATCATCGACTACCTTCGCGCGGTCGAAGGGGCCGATATGGCGGCGTTGATCCGCGAGCCGCCGCGGCGAGAAGGGCCGCCGCGCCGAGTGAGCCTTCGCGCCTCGAACGACGAGCTCGACGTCTCGGCGATCGCGCGCAAGTCGAACGGCGGCGGCCACCGTCAGGCGGCGGGATTCTCGAGCGACGCTTCCGTGGAGGAGATCACCGACTTCATCCACCGCGAGTTCCGTGCCGCCGCGGGCGCTTGATCCGAGCGGGCTCTTCCTGATCGACAAGCCGGAGGGGCCTTCCTCGTTCGCGGTGGTCGCGGAGGTGCGGCGCCGGACCGGAGCGCGCACCGGTCACGCCGGAACCCTCGACCCGTTCGCGACCGGGTTGCTGCTGGTGTTCTCCGGAGCCGCGACCAAGCTCGTCTCACGCTTCGTCGGGCTCGACAAGCGGTACGTGACCGATGTCGACCTGACCGCCGTCACCGACACGGGCGACCGCGAGGGCGAGGTCGTCGAGTCGAGCGAGCCGCCGAGCGCGGAGGGGCTCGCGGAGCAGCTGAATGGCCTCCGCGGCGACATCGAGCTCCCGGTCCCGGCCGCGTCCGCGGTCAAGATCGACGGCGAGCGCGCCTACCGGCTGCACCGCCGGGGCGTGGCGGTCGAGATGCCGTTGCGCCGCTCACGAGTCGATGCGCTCGATCTCATTTCGTATGAGGACGGGGTCGCGAGGCTCGACTTGCTCGTCAGCTCGGGCACCTACGTGCGCGCGATCGCGACCGCGCTCGGCGGCCACTGCTCGACGCTGCGACGCACCGAGGTCGGGCCGTTCGGCGTCGACGAGGCCGACCCGGAGCGGTTGATCCCCGGTGACGAGGCGCTCGCACGACTTGGCCCGGCGTGAAGGTCGCACGCGAGCTGGGCGAGCTCGAGGTGCAGCCTCGGGCCGTGGCGCTCGGGACCTTCGACGGCGTCCATCTCGGCCACCGGCGAGTGCTCGACGCCGCGGTCGTCGCCGGCGAGCTCCCGACCGTCGTGACGTTCGATCCGCATCCGCGCGTTGCCCTGGGCTACGGCGTGGAACTGCTGGCAACGCTCGAGCGCCGGCTCGAGCTGATCGCCGAGGGCGGCATTCGCGAGACGCTTGTCGTCGACTTCGACCTCGAGCTCGCCCAGCTCGAAGCCGAGGAGTTCGTGCGCCGCGTCCTGGAACCGATCGGGACGCAGACCGTGGTCGCCGGCGCGAACTTCCGCTTCGGCCGGGGACGGACGGGCGACCTCGAGCTCCTCGAACGGCTCGGGATCGAAGTCCGCGCTGTGCCGCTGG
Source organism: Gaiellales bacterium (assembly GCA_038237925.1). Classification (GTDB taxonomy): domain Bacteria; phylum Actinomycetota; class Thermoleophilia; order Gaiellales; family Gaiellaceae; genus AC-32. The sequence goes on from JBBRYF010000006.1 coordinate 137,783, forward strand.
TCGAGAAGGTTTCGTCGACGCGCATTCGCGACCTGCTGCGCGGCGGTGAAGTCGATCGCGCCGCACGGCTGCTCGGTCGGCCTCCCGAGCTCGAAGGCACCGTGGTCGCAGGCGACGCGCGTGGTGGCACGCTCGGGTTCCCGACCGCGAACCTCCGGCCGGACCCGGAGCTGCTGGTTCCCGCCTACGGCATCTATGCAGGCGAGGCCGACGGTCATCGCGCCGCGATCTCGATCGGCACCAACCCGCACTACGGTGGCGGCGAGCGCCGCATCGAGGCATTTCTCCTCGACTTTCGCGGTGACCTCTACGGACGCAGGCTCACGCTTCAGCTCTGGGAGCGGTTGCGTGACGAGCGTGCCTTCGAGAGCGAGGACGACCTCGTCGCCCAGATCGGCCGCGACGTCGAGGCGACGCGGCAAGCCGAGCCGCCTGCCTGAACCGCAGGTTCCGGCGCCGATACGCATCCATCTCTTCGTGAAGCAACCGGCACAGGAACAGGACGACCGCCAGCTCGTGCGCTGTCTGGACTGCGAGACCGTCTATCCCCTGCCGATCGGGCAGCAGGAGGCGGACGCCTGCCCCGAGTGCGGCGGCGTCGGCTGGGTCGCGATCGCCGCGACGCGCCGAGCCCAGGGCGAAAGCAACAGCTAAGCGCAAGTTTCGAGACGTTCTGGACTCTTTTGGGCGTGGAGCCGGATCGGGGTCACGGAGCGAGCGTCGTGAAGGCATTCGAGCCGGTGCGCTGCCTCAGCTGCGGCAATGCCTACGCAAAGCCGAACGGGCGCGGAACCGCCGCCGCCAACCCGGGCTGCCCGGTGTGCAGCTACCTCGGCTGGCTCCCGTTCACGATGCGGGAAGGACGACCGCACTGCCACTCCGGCGAGGATCGCCGGCCGCGCCCGCTCGCGTGACGACGCTGACGCCGCCGAAGTAGTGGTGGCGCCCGGGCCAGGCACGCACCGCGTAGCCCGCGGCCTCCAAGCTGGGCGCGACGTCGGCCTCGAACCCCGGCTCGAGGTGAACCAGCCCCGGAACGGGGTGCAGGCGCGGCCGCTCGACGGCCTCTGCCGGCTCCAGCCCTTCGTCGAAGATCCCCGCGACCACCTGCACGAGCGCGCTTCGGAGCCGCGTTCCCCCAGCAGCTCCGCCGACGAAAGAGAGACCTGCACGATCGAGCGCGAGCGTCGGCGACATCATGCTCGCCATCCGCTCGCCCGGCTCCAGCGGCCCGCGGACGAGGTCGGCCTCGCCGAGCATGCTGTTCAGGTGCAGGTCGAGGCCCGGGAGGAAGTCTCCGGAGCCGAGGCCGAGGCTCGAGGTGAGGACGCAGGCGTTGCCCTCCGCATCGACGACCGCGACGTTCGTCGTCTCGCCGGAGGCGTCGGGCCGCTCCAGTGACCGCGCGAGCGTGACCGCGCGCTCTCCCGGCGCGAGCCCGCGTAGCCGCGGTAGCGCCGCGAGTGCCGTGTCCAAGCGCCGGAGGCCGGCGCGGGTCAACACCCGGTTGCCAAGGTACTCGACCTCGACAGGCTCAGTCCACTGCGGCTCGTAAGTGCGGAGGTCGTCCCGCGTCACCAGCCCGCCTCGCTCGTCGATCAGCGCGAGGAGTGCCTCGGCCAGGCTGCCCGTGTACAGGCTCTCAGGACCCTCCTCGACGAGTGCCTCGAGCGCATCCACGAGCCCCGGCTGCCGTAGCGAGTCGCCCGCGTGCAGCAACTCGCCGCCCGGTGCGTAGATGCGGGCACCCTCGTTCATCGTCATCACGGGCGCGAGCATCGCGAGGCAGGAGGCATGCGCAAGCGGGAACTCGACACCGTCACGCGCGAGGCGCAGCGCCGGCTCGGCGAGGCGAGCCCAGGGGAGCCGCCCGTGCTCGCGGTGCAGCGCGCCCAGCCCGGCAAGCAAGCCCGGAACCCCGCAGGACGCGACGCCGACTGCGTAGTGGACGAGCTCGGCGCCGAACGGGACGTCGAGCTCGAGCAGCTCGACCTTCGATCGCTCCCCGGCGCCGAGGCCGGGCACCGCGACGAAGCAGTCGAGGTTCCGCGCCAGTCCGGTCGACGACTCGTAATGGATCGCGTGGCCGCCGCCCAGGAGCCCGGTCATCACGGTCTCTGCGACGCAGGAGGCAAGCGAGGCGGCCACTGCCGCATCCGCCGCCGAGCCGCCCTCCGCGAGGATCTCCGCACCTGCCTCGACCGTCGCCGGATGCCCGGCTGCCACCGCCGCGTTCACTGGGGATGGATCGTGACGGTTTCGTCCCGCTTTCGTCACCATGCATGCGCCGGGCCTCGATACGCTCGCAGCGGGGAGGAGGTTGGTGGCCTCCAGGCCCGACAGGCGCGGGATCCCGCAGCGGGCGCGGGAACTGACTCGTTGCTACCCTTCCCGCCAGACCGCAGTCTCGGCCGTTCGCGTGTGCTTCCTCGCGGCGGGCTTGGACGGCGGAGTCGCATCAGAAGGAGGAACGCGTGACTCTCACCAAGGAAGCGAAGCAGGAGATCGTCGGCAAGCACGGCCAGAGCCAGGAGGACACGGGCTCCGCGGAAGTGCAGATCGCCTTGCTCACGGCCCGCATCAACGAGCTCACCGAGCACCTGCGCTCGCACCCCAAGGACCACTATTCGCGGCGTGGCCTGCTCAAGCTCGTCGGCCGGCGTCGCCGGCTGCTGCAGTACCTGCAGAAGCGCAATCTCGAGGGCTACCGCGCCCTCATCCAGGAGCTCGGCCTGAGGAGGTAGGCCGAACCAACGAACCCAACCCAAGCCGGAGGGTGGAAGTTTGAGCGAGGTCTCGGGACTCGAGAGGCCGTAGGCCTGGCTCAAACCTCCACTCTCCACGGAACGTGGAGGAACCCACATGGCAACAACTACTGAGCCCCGCGTCGCAACGGTGTCTGTCACCGTCGGCGACCAGGAGCTGACGTTCGAATCGGGCAAGATCGCGAAACAGGCCGACGGCGCAGTCGTCGTTCGCGCCGGCGACACGATGGTGCTCGCAGCCGCGACGGGGAGGATGGAGGCCCGCGAGGGCGCAGACTTCTTCCCGCTCACGGTGGACGTCGAGGAGCGGATGTACGCGGCCGGGAAGATCCCCGGCGGCTTCTTCAAGCGCGAGGGCAGGGCGAGCGAGCGAGCGACCCTGACCGCGCGGATGATCGACCGCCCGATCCGGCCGCTCTGGCCGAAGGGCTACAAGAACGAGGTGCACGTGGTCTGCACGACGCTGTCGGCCGACCTCATCACTGCGCACGACATCCTCTGCATCAACGGCGCCTCCGCGGCGCTGATGGTCTCGCCGCTGCCCTTCATGGGCCCGGTCGGAGCCGTCCGGATCGGCCAGGTCGACGGCGAGTTCGTCGTCAACCCGCCGCTGCCGGTGGTGGAAAGCGATGAGAGCAAGCTCGATCTGATCGTCGTTGGCAGCAAGGACGCGCTGACGATGATCGAGGCCGGCGCCGACGAGGTCCCGGAGGCGACGATGCTCGAGGCCTTCGAGCTCGCGCATCGCGAGATCGTGAAGATCTGCGAGGCGCAAGAGGACCTGCGCCGCCAGGTCGGCAAGGAGAAGTGGCTCGACCCGGAGCTGAGCGAGGAGCTCGAGCGGGAGCACGGCTCACGGATCCAGGAGCGCATTTCCGCCGACGGCCTGCGCGAGGCTGGCACCGTGGTCGAGGAGCTCGTGGCCGAGCTTTCGCCGCAGCTCTCGATGGATTCGACCGAAGACGACATCCGGCGCCAGATCCAGGTGCGCTCAAGCCTCGCGATGATTCTCGAGCGCCAGCGGCTCGAGGCCGTCGTCGACGCGGTGAGGGAGCAGTTCGAAGACGAGCTGAAGGCGCTGACCGAGGCCGAGCAGGACTCGAAGGAGCTCAAGTCGGCGAAGCGCAGCCTGCTCTTCGGCCGCATCGAAGAGGAGCTTCAACTTCCGTTCCCGGCCGGTTTGCCCGCCTCTGACGAGGACCTGCCTGTCGCGAAGGACTCCGTCACGCGCCAGTTCGTGAAGCGCGCGGCCGAGGCGATCTACAAGGAGCTCGTTCGCCGCAAGATCGCGGTCGACAAGCGCCGCCCCGACGGACGCGACCCGGAGGAGATCCGCCCGATCACGTGTGAGGTCGGCGTCTCACCGCGCACGCACGGGTCGGCGCTCTTCACCCGCGGCCAAACGCAGATCATGTCGCTGCTGACCCTCGGCACCGCCAAGGAGGGCCAGCGAATCGACGACCTCTCGCTGGAGAAGGACCGCCGCTACATGCACCACTACAACTTCCCGCCGTACTCGGTCGGGGAGACGGGCTTCATGCGCGGCCCGAAGCGGCGTGACATCGGCCACGGTGCGCTCGCGCAGCGGGCGCTCGAGCCGATGATCCCGCCGGCGGAAGAGTTCCCGTACACGATCCGGATCGTCTCGGAGACGCTCGAGTCGAACGGCTCGTCGTCGATGGGCTCGGTCTGCGGCTCGACCCTCTCGCTCCAGGACGCGGGCGTGCCCATCAAGGCGCCCGTCGGTGGTATCGCCATGGGTCTCGTCAAGGAGGGCGACGACTACGTGATCCTGACCGACATCCAGGGCGCCGAGGACCACCTCGGTGACATGGACTTCAAGGTCGCCGGGACACGGGACGGCATCACCGCGCTCCAGATGGACATCAAGATCACCGGCGTCACGCAGGAGATCATGAGCAACGCTTTGGAGCAGGCGAAGCAGGCCCGCACGTTCATCCTCGACAAGATGGCCGAGGTGCTGCCGGAGAGCCGCGAGCAACTCGCCTCGCACGCACCGCGCATCTCGTCGGTGAAGATCGATCCCGAGAAGATCGGGATGGTGATTGGCAAGGGCGGCGAGACGATCCTCTCGCTCGAGGCCGACCACGAGGTCCAGATCGACATCGAGGAGGACGGCAACATCCTCATCTACGCGACCGAGGGCGAGAAGGCCGACGCCGCGA